>CAVUHQ010000013.1:0-63632 GCA_963741215.1 uncultured beta proteobacterium | reverse complement strand
TCCGATGCTTACTAACTTACCTTCGAGTCCGCGGGTGCGCTGGGCCTCAGACGAACACTCAGGGCTTACCCTCACAAGGCTCCCTATATTGCCTTCGCTTGCGCCCAGCTCGCATGCCCTTGCCGACTACTCTAGCACTTCAGGAGGGCGACCATGGACGTGTCATCGACGACGCAGTTTGCCGCTTTCGTGGGCATCGATTGGGGTGACCGCAAACACGACGTGTGCTTGCAAACTTGCGGGTCGGCTAAGCGGGAGTTCAGCGTGCTGCCCCATCGCCCCGAGGCCATCGACCAATGGGCGCAGGCGCTGCGCCAGCGCTTTGGTGGGCGTCGCCATCGCCGTATGCCTGGAGATCTCCAAGGGTCCCTTGGTGTATGTCCTGCAGCGCTACGCGTTCTTCGTTCTGTTCCCGGTCAACCCGACGACGCTGGCCAAGTACCGCGAGGCGTTCCATGTCAGCGGCGCCAAGGACGATCCCAGCGATGCGCAGCTCGCCCTCGATCTGCTCCTGACCCACCCCGAGAGGCTGGCCCAGCTGCACCCGCAGAGCGCTGCGATGCGAACCCTCCAGCAGCTCGTCGAGCAGCGTCGCGCGCTGGTGCAAGATGTTGGCCGGCTCACCAATCGCATCACCGCCACCCTCAAGCAGTACTTTCCACAGCCGCTGGAGTGGTTCAAGGACAAGGACACGCTGGTGTTCTGTGACTTCCTCAGCCGCTGGCCCACCCTCAAGCATGCCCAGCGCGCGCGCAAGACCCGCCTCACGGCTTTCTTCCACGAGCATAACGTGCGCTACCCTCACATCGTCGAACAGCGCATCCAGGCCATCCTCGCCGCCACGCGCGTTGACTTCCGACACGGCGGTTATCGAACCCAATCGGCTGCTGGTCGAGGTGCTCGTGCAGCAACTGCGCGGGCTGCTGCAGGCGGTGGAGCGATTCGATCGCGAGATCGACGCGCTCGCCCCGACGCTGCCCGACTACACCTTGTTCAGCTCCTTCCCGGGTGCCGGCCCTGTGTTTGCTCCACGCCTCTTGGCCGCCTTCGGTGAGCAGCGCGAACGCTATGCCAGCGCCGCTGAAGTCCAGATGTACTCAGGTATCGCTCCAGTCACCGAGCGCAGCGGCAACAAGTGCTGGGTGCACTGGCGATTCAAGTGCCCCAAATTCCTGCGTCAGACCTTCGTGGAGTTCGCCGCCTTGTCGATCCCGCATTGCTACTGGGCCAAGGCCTTCTATGACCAGCAGCGTGACAAAGGCGCCTCCCGCCAGGCAGCACTACGCGCGCTGGCCTTCAAGTGGATCCGCATCATCTATCGATGCTGGCAGAACCGAACGCCCTACGACGAGGCGACCTACCTGAATGCCCTAAAACGCCATGGCTCGCCGCTGATGAACTGAGTTCAGATCCGTTGACACAACACTTGACGGACTACCTCAGGGCGTGAGTTAGGCGCACGTCTCATCAGTCGTCCCGATGCACGGTTGTGGGCGAAAACGCGGGAAGGCACACCGCAATGTACGCGGCGCCCTTGGCATCCGGCGTGCTGTAGCGAACCCACTCGCCCGGCTGTGTGACTACGGCTTGCCCGGCGGCTACGTCGCACTCACCGCCCTCATACTCAACACGGACCCTTCCGGTCAAGACAACGGTGATCTCCATAAACTCCGGGCGTTGGCCAGGTTCAATCCAACCCGCGGGAGAAACCATGCGAGCTACGCTTACCTCCGAGTGATTCGAATTGACTCGACCGACATATTCCTCGATTCGCTTCGGTTTATTTCCAGCTGCTTCGATGATTGTGGGTGATTCAATGATTCGAGGCATAACGCATGTCTCCGTTTTCCCGGTCGCCTAACGACCGCGCTAACCGGCGCACAAGCAGCGGGCCAAAGCGCACTGCTTGTGCGTCCGTGTTGACGCGCGGGTTAGGCCTTGATCCCATTTGCTCGAAGCCGACGAACTCGCCATCCATAACTCGGAAGAGCAGGACCCCGAGGAGTTTGCTGACTTCCTGGGCAGGCGTCGTAAAGCCGGCTCCTGAGTTGGGCGTGAGTCGGCCATGCGCAAAAATGTGCCTGATCCCTGCGGCGAGGTAGAGGACATTACATGGTTGGCCGGCGAGGAAAGCCTCGAACTGCTTCCGATGAGACTCGCGATCAAGATGAGCCAAAACTCCTCGTAGGAACTCATCGTGTTTATCGATCTTGCGCAGAGCGACTTCACAACCCGCAGCGTTGTAGTTCTTAAGGCAAGGCTCCATTCCATTGAGGTTCAAGCCACAGCAGTCCATAAACTGTTCGAAAGCGGAATACGTAAGGAAGGCATGAAATAAGCAGCGTACCCATCAACCGTTTGCTGGGTATACGTTTCGAGCTCAATCCGTTTAAACGATTTGGCGAGTCGATAGCGGCTATTAAAGCGGTTCAGGTCTCCCGGGCGCAGGGAAATCCCATTGCAGTTGGCGGAACGAATTTGCCGAGCGCTCCGTTGCATTCGGCCCATCCAGGCGGTGCATTAGTCAGTGTTGGATCCGAGAAGATCATCCCAGCGTCCTTCCAGGCCCAACTAGAAGTCGACACCTTCGAGGTGCAGACTACGCCCCCTTCGAGGTGCTTGCAAAGACACCTGGAAGGTGTATAAATACACAGTACGCAGTCAAGTCCATGATCCTGCTCATGTTGCGATTCCCGGAGGGCCAATGTGCCGCCGAATCTCCCCGCTTGAGTCCCGCCTACAGAGCCAAAGCTCCTGGACCAGCTCCGGGGCCGGCTGCGTGTAAAGCACTATAGTATCCGCACCGAGCAGGCTTATGTCGACTGGGTACGACGCTTCGTCCTGTTCCACGGCAAACGCCACCCCGCGCGACCTCGGGCCACGGAAGTGGAGGCGTTTCTTACCGACCTGGCAGTTCGAGGCAGGGTATCGGCCTCCACCCAGAACCAGGCCAAGAGCGCAATTCTCTTTCTTTCCGAGAGGTTATCGATCGCGAGCTACCCTGGCTGGATGGGGTGGTGGCAGCGCGCGTCCGCAGCGGCTGCCGGTGGTGCTGTCGGTCGAGGAGGTCGAGGCGGTGCTGGGACGCATGCGGGGCACCTCCGGCTTGGTCGCCAGGCTGCTTGTATGGGTCGGGGTTGAGGATTCTGGAATGCCTGCAGACTGCGCGTGAAGGACATCGACTTCACCCGTCACGAGATCCTGGTGCGCGACGGCAAGGGCGCAAAGGACCGGGTAACTATGCTGCCGGAGACTGTGGTCGAACCGCTTCGAGCGGCATCTGGAGCGAGTGCGAGAGTTGCACGCCGAAGATCTGAACGCCGGATTCGGATCGGTGTACCTGCCCTACGCGCTGGATCGCAAGTACCCGAATGCCGGCAAGGAGTGGATGTGGCAGTACGTCTTCCCCGCTGCCCGGCTGTCCCGGGATCCGCGCTCAGACGTCATCAGGCGGCATCATGCCGACGAAAAGCCGATCCAGCGTGCACTGCAGTCGGCGCTGCGCGCGGCGGGAATCCACAAGCCAGCGACACCGCATACCCTGAGACATTCCTTCGCAACCCACCTGCTGCAATCCGGTTACGACATCCGCACCGTGCAAGAGTTGTTGGGACACAAGGATGTCAGACGACGATGATCTACACCCACGTCCTCAACCGCGGCGGACGCGGCGTCGTGAGTCCACTGGATCGCGAAAACACGAGTCAGCTCATAGCGTCAACATACACCAGGGCATCCACGGCCCAGCACCCCTCACCGGCGCTCCCGACGATCACCGGGTTGAGGTCGAGGTTCAGTGCGCCGGCTTTCCCGTCGCTCATCATGCGGCCCACGGCGACGGCAGCTGCGCAATAGCTCTCGACGTCCATAGGCGGCTCGCCGCGCACGCCCGCGAGCAGCGGAGCAATGCGCAGACGAGACAAGGCGTGCTTCACCTGCTCCACGCCGAAAGGCGGCAGCAGCAATTGCACATCCGGCATCGCCTCGACGTACTTGCCGCCGTCTCCGACCACGACCACGGGGCCGAACACGGGATCGATGCGAGCGCCGATCATCAGCTCACGCCGCCCCGAGACCATCTTGGCGATGAGCACGCCGTCGAATTGCGAGCCGTGCTCGCGCAGACGGCGCTCGATGTCGGCGTACGCGCTGCGCACTTCCTCCGCCGTGCGCAGATTGAGCCTGACCAGTCCCAGCTCGGATTTGTGCGCGACGTCCGCTGAGCAACCCTTCGCCGCCACCGGTGCACCGAGGGCGCGCGAGCGCCTGCACCGCTTCCTCGGCCGACTTGCACAGCCGATGCTCGACAACCGGGACGCCGTAGCGCTGCAATAGAGCGAGACTGTCGGCCTCGTTGAGCATTCGTGTCGTCGCCGGCCGCTTCGCGCCAGGCGCCGTGAACACCGGACGCCGTTGCGACGACTCGCGCATGAGCTCCATGTGCGACAGGAACTGATTCAACGCAGCCACCGCTTCGCTCTCCGTCGCGAAGACGGGCAGAGCCATGCTCTTTGAACCGGGCCGCGATGCTTGCCTGCGGTATGGCTGTCACCAGAGGTTTGCCGGTTTGCGCAGCGAATGTGGCCGAGTCGCGAGCGAATGCCTCCACGTCGTAACCCTGCCCGGCCACCGGAATGCCGATCAGGAAAGCGTCGGCCGCCGGATCGCGCGCGAGCACCGGCAGGATGTCGCTGAACAGGCCGCTGTTGCTGAGCAAGGCCGCGGTGATGTCGACCGGATTGGTCGTGGTGGCGAAGCTCGGGAGGATGCCGCCCAGGGCCGCGCGCGTCTCATCGCTCAACCGCGCCATCGGCATCCCCGCCGCGCTCGCCGCGTCCGCCGCCATGACGCACACCGCGCCCGAGTTGCTGATGGCGACCAGCCGCCGCCCCTGAGGCCGCCAGCCCTTCAGATAGATCTCGGTGGCGCTCACCAGCTCGCCCATGTCTCGTGCGCGCCAGATGCCCTGCTGCTCGAAGAACGCGTCTACCACGCGATCCTCGTTGGCCAGCGCGCCGGTATGGGACTTGGCGGCCTCCTGTCCCGCGGCCGTACGCCCGGCCTTGAGCGCGATGATCGGTAAGCCCCGCTCGCGTGCAATGCGCGCGAGCTCCGCCAGCGGCGCAGCATCACGAATGCTCTCGAGATACAGCAGCAGCAGCTTCAAGTCCGGCTCCTCGGCCACGACCGAGGCCAGCTCGGGAACGTTGACATCGCAGTCGTTGCCGGTGGCATGGACGTGGCGCACGCCGATGCCGCGCTGGCGCAGCAGCCCATAGGGCACGACGCTCATGCCGCCGCTCTGGCTCACGATCGCGACCGGACCGTCCTGCGGCGGCGCCTCGAGGAACATGGTGGAGAAGCTCAGCACCGCGCCGGTGCCGAAGTTGGCCAGCCCTTGAGAGTTGGGACCGATCACGCGCATGCCCGCAGCTCGTCCGCAGGTCGGCCATGCGCCGCTGCTTGCGCGATGCCGTCGGGCGTGCCGATCTCGCCGAAGCCCGACGCCATGACGATGGCCACCTTGACACCAGCGCGCGCGCACTCCTCCACCGCTTCCAGCGCCAGATCGCCGGCCACTACGACGATGGCGACTTCGGGTGCCTCGGGCAGCGCCGCGAGATTCGGGATAGACCTTGAAGCCCTGCGCCTCGCTGCGCTTGGGATTGATCGGATAGACCTTGCCCTTGAAGCCGAAGCGGGAGAGATACAGCAGCGGCCGGCCGCCGATCTTGTTGGGATTCTCCGATGCGCCGATGACCGCCACCGACTTGCGGGTTCAGCACCGTGCGCAAGCGCGCGCGCGCGTCCTCGTTCATGCTTCGACCTTTTCGAAATAGGGGATGAGCTTGCCGGCGAGCGTGCTGAATCGGCAGCGCACGCGGTCGCCGATCGTCGAGCGACGGATCGCCGTGAGCCATCATGCGAAAGCCCTCGTCTGCGTCGACCAGCACGATCAAATACGGCGCGTGAGGCGCGCAGCTCGTCGCTCGGCGCACGCGTCACCAGCGTCACGGCGTGCACGGTGCCCAGCCCTGATGCCTGACGATCGTCGCGGGGTGCGGACCCGCAGTGCGGGCAGAAGCTGCGCCGGAAATACCAGACGTCGGCGCAGGCCGGGCAGCGTCTGGTAGGCGACGCCTTCTGCGCCCGCCGTCCAATCCAGAATCGCTTGCAGTCGCGCTCATGGCACCTCCAGCACCAGGCTGACGTGCGACGACAGCACACCGCCGTCGCCATGCAGCAGCGCGAGCGAGGCGTCCTTCACCTGTCGCGCCGCCGCCCGGCCGGTCATCTGATGATGCGTCTCCACCAGGTGCGCCATGGCACCGCCGCAGCCGCAGTGGCCGTAGGAGAGCAGGCCGCCGTGCGTGTTGAGCGGCAGTTTCCCCGTCGCGATTGAAATAGCCGTCGCGCGCGCGCTTGCCCGCCTCACCGCGCGGCGCGAGGCCGATTTCCTCCAGCAGAATGGTGAGCGTGATGGTGAAGCTGTCGTAGATCGCGGCGTAGCGCACGTCGGACAGCGCGATACCGGCCGCCTCGCGTGCGCGCTCCACCGAGGCCTTCGCCCCGAACTCGGTGAGGCTGGGTGCAGCGCTCACGTGCTGATGCGTATGCGCCTGTCCGGTGCCGAGGATGCGCACGCGGAACGTCGTTGGTGGGCTCGCGGCTCACCACGAATGCGGCACCGCCGTCGGATACCGGGCAGCAGTCGAGCAGCTTGAGCGGCGAGGCGATCGGTTTGGAGGCGAGCACGTCCTCCACGCGTGATCGGTTCGCGGAACTGCGCGCCCGGGATGCATGACGGCGTGCCGGCGCATCAGCACCGCCAGCTCGGCGAGATCCGCCTCGCTGGTGCCGTGCTCGTGCATGTAGCGCGAGGCGACCAGCGCGTAGTAGGCAGGGATGGTCGCGCCCAGCGGCACCTCGTAAGCCGGATGGCCGACCTGCGCCAGCGTCTGCACCGCGGCGTCGCGGCGTCTGGCGCGGTAAGGCGATTCTCCCCCGCAACCACCAGGACGTTGCGCGCCGCGCCGGAGTCGACCAGATGATGCGCCAGCATCGCCATCGCGAAGCCCGTCGCACCGCCAACCAGCATCGAATGGGCATAGGTCGGCTGCAGGCCGAAGTGCTCGACGAATACCGTCGACAGCATCAGGTGAGGAAACGTGGTCGAGTAGCCGCACAGCAGGCCGTCCACATCGCGGCGTTCCAGCTGCGCATCCGCCAGCGCCGCTTCCGCCGCCGTGCTCATGAGGTCCAGCGTAGAGCGGCCGGGCATGCTTGCCGTAGGACGTCAGGCCGACCCCGGTCAGATAGCTCACGCGGCCTTCCTCTTGCGCTGGGGACGCGCGCGAGCCGACCTTCGGTTCCGCGCGTGCCGGCATGGCGATATTCTCGGCCTCTTCCTGCAGCCAGCCGACGAGCTGCTCGAGGCGCGAGGAAATGCGGTCGCTCAGCGCGGCGATGCTCAACGCCGCCAGCGGCTGTCCGTTGGCGCCGAGCACCGGCACGCCCACTGCGCCCATCCGGTCGACGAGGAGGTTCAGCATCAGCGTGTAGCCGCGTTTGCGGGAGCGCTCGATCTCCTGCTCGATGAGGCGCATGGACAGCTTCGGGTAGCGGGACAGACGCGGCTTGATCAGCGGCAGGATGGCCGCGATCTCTTCATCCGACGCCCACGCCAGCAGCGCGAGGCTGCCCGCGCCCACACCCAGCGGACGCCGGCTGCCGACGTCGAGATAGTTGGCGCGGATCGGAAAGTCGCCGATCTCCCGGTCCACGCACACCGCCTCGATGCCGGTGCGGATGGACATCAGCACGCTGTCGCCCGACTTCGCCGCCAGCCTGACCAGCGGCGCGCGCACGTTCCCGCGCAGGTCATCCGGCCGCGCGAGCGACGCCGCGATCACATAGGCTTCCTCTCCCAGCGACCAGGTCTTGTTGGCGTCGTTGCGCCGGACGTAGCCCTCCTGCGCGAGGATCTCGAGGATGCGCAGCGCCGTGGCTTTGTTGATGCAGGTTGCGGTCGCGATCTCGGTGAGCCTGCGCCGTGTTGGGAGTGGAAAGCGAGCGCAGGATGCGGCACGCCTTCTGCACAGAGTTGGTCGGAGAGGTGCGTGCAGGCATGCTCGTGTCCTCTAGACGGTAGCCACGGGTGTAGCGGGGGAGCCCACCGCACCCGGCAGCCGCAGCGGCGGGGCCGTCAGCAGAAAGCGATAGCGGCCGTGTGCGCGCAGCCAGTTGGCCAGCTCCGTCAGGTACCAGATCTCGCCCAGGTTCACGCCCAGCTTGAACAGGCAATGCTCGTGCAGCGGCAGCGCCGCGCAGCAGCCCTGATGCGACACCGCCGGGATGCGCCTCCACCGCATAGTTGTCGGCGATCAGCGCGGCGAGCCCGCTGTCGGTGATCCACTTCAGCAGCTTCTGGTCGCGTCCGTCGAGCGCGGCGCAGGAATGCTCCAGCGTGTGCGCATCGGGCTTCTTGTTCATCTCCAGTATCACCTGCTGAAAAGCCGGTATGCAGGCAGACCATGTCGCCGCTCTCGACCTCGACCTTGTCCGCTTCCAGTATGCGCATGAGCTGGTCGTAGCCGACCGCCACGTGCTTGCGGCCGACGTGCGCGTGCAGGTCGATCATGACACCGCGTCCCTGCACGCACTTGGCCGCCATGTTCTCGATGCCGAGGGCGTCGGCGTGCGAGGTGGACTTGGCCTGCACGGTATTGATGCCGCCCGCGTCCGCCGCATCGGTGGGGCCGACGATATCGATCCCGGGCCGATAGCCGTTGTAGAAGACCGGTTCGGCCTTGCCGTCGCCGTCGGCGTCGAACAGCTGGCCCACGTGCGCGAGGCTGTCCCACTGCGTCGAGTACTGCAGATGCATGATCGCGACGTCGTCGTTGATGACGTCGGTCGCGTCCGGATTGTCGTTGCGCACCTCGTAGATGAAGTTGGGCCGGCCGCCGCGCAGCGTCGGCCGCAGCACCGGCGGAAAGCGGCGCGGGTTGAGCACGTTGCCGCCCGGATAGTCGAGCGGCAGGCTGAGGCAGAAGCTGAGCCCTTCCTTCACCTCGGCCACCGCCCTGCTTTACTTTCTCCGGGGTGAGCAGATTGAGGCGGCCGAGCTGGTCGTCCGGTCCCCAGTCTCCCCAGGTGGAGCCTTCGGGCCGGCGCTTCCAACGTGGTGATGCAGTCATGTTGTTCTCCTCCTGATCTGGTATTGAAGTCGAACTCACCGCAGCTCCCACCACCCGGCGCTGCGCGCGAACGGCTCCCCTCCTCGGGCAGGAGCCGAAGACTTTTCTCCCCGCCTTTTCAGGCAGGATGGGCGAAGCGATCGGTGTGGTTCGCGCAGCGCCGGGTGGTCAAAGGCGATCGGCACAACCTACCACAGGCGCGGCGCGTGTTCATGGCCTCCTCCGCGGCATGGCTTAGTTCTCAGCGATTTGGGCGAACATCTTGTGGCGGCGTGTTCGCGCTTGTCAAGAGAGGTGTTTTATGAGGTGGAATAGCGGCAAACCATCTCCGGGTGCACGTCGGGATCGCCTGCAAGGCCGCTGTCGCCGCGTTTCGGCCGGCGAAACCAGGCGTCCCGGCCAACCCGGGTCACGAACAGGGAGGAACGCCGCGCGCTCAGCAAAGGCGCGGCACGCATATGAAGAACATCATCCGCATCGGCGCGGGCTCGGCCTGGTGGGGCGATCGCATCGAGCCGGCCGCGCTCAACGCCGAGCAGGGGCGACCTGGACTACCTGTGCTTCGAAACCATGGCCGAGGCCACCGTCTCGGCCGCGCAGGTGCGCAAGCGCCGCGATCCCGGCTTCCCCGGCTACGACACCTACCTCGACGATCGCATGCGCGCGGTGCTCCCCGCTTGTCTGCGCCGCGGCACCAAGATCATCACCAACCAGGGCTGGATCAATCCCGACGGCGCCGCGCAGCGCATCGTCCACTGGTTGCGGCACTACGGCGCGCCCGGCATCAAGGTCGCCGCCATTTCCGGCTCGCTGATCACCGACCGCGTGCTGGAGCTGACCGACACCATCCTGGAGAACGGCAAGCCCACTTCCACGCTGACCGAAAGCCTGGTGTCAGCCGAGGTCTACCTCGGCGCGGAGCCGATCGTCGATGCGCTGAAGCAAGGCGCGCACATCGTCGTCAGCGGACGCGTGGCCGATCCGTCGATCTTCATGGCGCCGATGATGTACGAGTTCGGCTGGGACCCCCTCGATCATCGGCGCCTGGGACAGGGCAACGGCGTCGGCCACCTGATGGAGTGCGGCGCGCAGGTCACCGGCGGCTACTTCGCCGACCCCGGCTTCAAGGACGTGCCCGAGCCCTGGAACCTCGCCTTTCCCATCGTCGAGGCCGAGCCGGACGGCAGCGTGGTGCTGACCAAGGTCGCCGGCAGCGGCGGCGCGGTGAACCTGCATGACGGTCAAGGAGCAGATCCTCTACGAGGTGCACGATCCGGCCAACTACATCACGCCCGATGTCGTGGTCGACTTCACCACGGCGCACGCTGGAGCAGATCGGCCCCGACCGCGTGCGAGTGAGCGGCATCTCGGGCAAGCCGCGGACGCCCACGCTGAAGGTATCCATCGGCTGCATGGAGGGCTTCATCGGCGAGGACATGTTCTTCTACGCCGGACCCGGGGCGCTCAGGCGCGCGCAGCTCGCCAAGCGCATTCTCGAAGAGCGCTTCAAGATCGTCGGGCTGCAGGCCGAAGAGGTGCGCATCGACTTCCTCGGCCTCAATGCGATTCACGGCCCGATGTCGCCCGCAGGCCCAAGCCGAGCCCTACGAGATCGCGGTGCGCGTGGCGGCCCGCACCAAGACGCCGCGAGGAGGCGATCAAGGTCGGCCGCGAGGTCGACGGCATGGCGGTGTCCGGCGTCGGCATGACCGGCAAGCGCGTGCCGCATCAGGACCGCACTCGTGAGATCATCGGCGTATGGTCCTCGCTGGTGGCGCGCGAGAAGGTCACGCCGACACATCACGCTTGCTACGAGAGCTCTTCGAAGGATGGTCTGTTCGACACGATCGGTCGATCGACGCGTCATCTGGAGCCTCCAATGAAGATTCTCTTGCAGCACGTGGCCCACGCCCGATCGGGCGACAAGGGCAATACTTCCAACATCAGCGTCATCGCCTACGCCCCGGAGCTGTATCCGCACTTGAAGCAACAGCTCACGGCCGAGCGCTTCAAGGCCCACTATGCCGGGGTGGTGAAGGGCAAGGTCGAGCGCTACGATGTCGACAAGCTCCAGGCGCTCAACTTCGTCGCCCACGATGCGCTTGGCGGCGGCGTATCGCGCAGCCTGTGCCTGGACAACTACGGCAAGTCGCTGTCGGCTCGGGTGCTGGCGTTCGAGCTGGAAATTCCGGATTCGCTGCGCAGTCATCTGCGTGGACTTCAATCAACTTGATTCCAACGAGGCTCAGCCGCAGGCGGGCTCCCACCACCCCGCCCGCTGCGCGGCACCCCTCCTCCGGCAGGAGGGGAGGATTTCTTCTCCCCTCCTTTTCAAGGAGGGGTGGCGCGAAGCGCCGGGGTGGTTGCAGCTCGCACGTAATTGCGTTACTCAAATCATGGAGGAGAAAACATGGCAGTGACCCTGGGCAGTGGGAAGTTTCGCTACGACGTCGCCGCAGACTGGGCCAAGCTGCCCGACGGCTGGGAGTTCCGCGACGTCGCCGCGGTCGCGGTGGACAGCAAGGATCGCGTCTACGTGTTCAATCGAGGCGAGCACCCGATGATGGTGTTCGATCGCGAGGGCAACTTTCTGCGCTCCTGGGGCGAAGGCGTGTTTCACAGAGCGCATGGCGTGCACCTCGGGCCGGACGAGACGCTCTACTGCACCGACGACGGCGACCACACCGTGCGCAAATGCACGCTCGAAGGCAAGGTGCTGCTGGAGATCGGCGTCCCGGAGAAGCCGGCGGCGTACATGAGCGGCGATCCGTTCAACCGCTGCACGCACACGGCGCTCTCGCCGCGCGGCGACATCTACGTCTCGGACGGCTACGGCAACGCGCGCGTCCACAAGTATTCGCCCGACGGCAAGCTGCTGCTGTCCTGGGGCGAACCCGGCGCCGATCCGGGTCAGTTCAACATCCCGCACAACATCTGCTGCGATCCGGATGGCTGGGTGTACGTCGCCGACCGCGAGAACCATCGCGTCCAGGTCTTCGACGGCAACGGCAAGTACGAGTCCCAGTGGAACAACATGCACCGTCCGTGCGGCCTCTACGTCGAGCCGCGGCGCCATCCGGTCTGCTACATCGGCGAGCTCGGACCGACCATGCCGGTCAACCGCCAAGTTCCCAATCTCGGACCGCGCATCAGTATCGTCACGCACGAAGGCAAGCTGCTGGCGCGCCTGGGCGACGTCCACGCCGGCCAGGGCCTCGACCAGTTCATCGCGCCGCATGGCATGGCGGTGGACTCGCGCGGTGACATCTACGTCGGAGAGGTGTCGTATACCGCCTGGTCGCAGGTGTATCCCGACACGGCGATGCCCCGGGGGCTGCGCAGCCTGCGCAAGCTGATCCGGGTTGGCTGATGGAGGCAGTCCACAGCATCGCCGACATGCGGCGGGTGGCGCGGAAGAAACTGCCGCGCCTGGTGTTCGACTTCGTCGACGGCGGCGCCGAGGACGAGTTGGCGCTCCGCCGCAACGAAGCCGCCTTCGCCGACACCATCTTCCTGCCCCGTCCGCTGAACGGAACGACCGCACGCGATCAATCGGTCGAGCTGTTCGGAGAGCGGCTGCGCGGACCGGTGCTGATCGGGCCAACCGGATCTGGCCGGGATGCTGTGGCCGCGAGGCGAAGCGGAGTCGGCGCGTGCCGCGGCGGCTGCCGGCACGGTGTACACCATGAGCCACGGCTCGACGGTCTCGATCGAAGACCTGGCTGCGGAGGTCACGGGAAATCTCTGGATGCAGGTCTTCATGTACCGGGACCGCGAGCTGACGCGCACTTTCGCTACACGCGCCCACCGAGCCGGTTACAAGGCCTTGGTGCTGACGATCGACAACCAGGTGCTGGGTTGGCGCGAGCGTGACTTGCGTAACGGCTTCACCATCCCGCCGCAATGGCGGGCCGGCAACATCTTCGACATGGCATTGCACGCAGGCTGGCTGCTGCGCATGGCCCGCTCGCCCCGGTTCACGCTGATCAACTACAAGGGAGACGGCAAGTCCGACGTCGTGTCGCTCGGCCGGCGCATCACCAGCCTGCTCGATCCGGCCGCGGCATGGAAAGACGTGGAATGGCTGCGCGGGGTGTGGGATCGGCCGCTGCTGCTCAAGGGCATTCTGCACCCGGAGGAAGCGCGCCGCGCCGTTGCGCTCGGCGTCGACGGCATCATCGTCTCGAACCACGGCGGCCGGCAGATGGACGCCACGCCGGCTTCGCTGGCGGTGCTGCCGTCGGTGGTCGAAGCCGTAGGCGGCCATGTGCCGGTACTCATCGACGGCGGGGTTCGGCGCGGATCCGATGTGCTGAAGGCGATCGCGCTGGGCGCGACGGCATGCCTGATCGGCAGGCCCCAGCTCTGGGGCCTGGCGGCTGGCGGTGAAGCAGGTGTCGCCCGGGTGCTCGAGCTCTTGCACGGCGAGATCGATCGGACCATGGCGCTCGGCGGCTGGGACCGCCTCGCCGACGTCGATCGATCGGCGCTCTTCGTCCCGCCGGCGTAGACGACGGACCCATCCCATGAGCACGGACCAAAACTCAGCCCCGGACTTCGCGCGGAAGTTCGTCAACCTCGCGGACGCACGCCGCGGCGCCGTCGCGCTGCACGCCACCGACGAGTTTTTCGCGCCCAAGGAGCGCATGCTCGACCCCGAGCCCGCCGTGTTCATCGCCGGCAAGTACGACGACAACGGCAAGTGGATGGACGGCTGGGAGACGCGGCGCAAGCGCGGCGAAGGCTACGACTATTGCATAGTGCAGCTGGCCTATCCTGGCGTGATCCACGGCATCGACATCGACACCAGCCACTTCACCGGCAACTTCCCGCCCGCGGCATCGATCGAGGCCTGCTCCGTCAACGGGCCGTGGGAGCAGGCGCAGTGGACGGAAATCGTGCCGGCGACCAACCTGCGCGGAAACTCGCACCATTACGTGCCGGTGAACAACCGGCAGGCCTGGAGCCATCTCCGGGTGAATATCTTCCCGGACGGCGGCATCGCGCGGCTGCGCGTCTACGGCGAACCGGTGCGCGACTGGAGCGGTGTCGATCGCTCGGCGATGCTGGACCTCGTGGCACTGGAAAATGGCGGGCGCTCCATCGCCTACAACGACTCGCACTACGGGACGCCCTGGAACCTCATCGGTCCCGGGCGTGGCATGGACATGGGCGACGGCTGGGAAACACGGCGCCGGCGCGAGCCCGGCAACGACTGGGCCATCCTCGCACTCGGCCGGCGCGGGCGCGTGGAGCGGATCGAGATCGACACCGCGCACTTCAAGGGCAACTACCCGGATCGCTGCTCGCTGCAGGCCGCCGACGTGAAGGGCGGGACCGACGAATCGCTGATCACGCAAGCCATGTTCTGGCGCGTGCTGCTGCCCGAGCAGAAGCTCGAGATGGATCGTGCCCATTTGTTCGAGCGCGAGGTGGTCGACCTCGGCCCCATCACGCACGTGCGCGTGAACCTGGTGCCCGATGGCGGCCTCAGCCGGCTGCGCCTCTACGGCTACATCGACTGAGGCAGGCTCGTGCCCCCTATCCTGCTCCCGATAAAACCGTTGACGCGGGAGGCGTTCGCCCCGTTCGGCGATGTGATCGAAACAGAGGGTAGCCACCATCACAGCATCAATCAGGGGAATGCGGAGCGCTACCACGATCTGGCGCGCGTGGACGTTGCCGACGAAGGCGGACGGCCGCTGATCAACATCTTCCGCGCCACGCCGTGGCCGCGGCCGATTCGCATCCTCTCGATGGAGCGGCATCCGCTGTCCACCCAGGCTTTCGTGCCGCTTACGTCCATTCCATTCCTGGTGGTAGTCGCGGCTCCTACCGACCGGCTGCGTCCGGAAGACTTGCGTGGCTTCATCACCAACGGCCGGCAGGGCGTCAACTATCATCGCGAGGTATGGCATCACGCTCTGCTCGCCATCCTGCAGAGTTGCGACTTCCTGGTGGTGGACCGCGGCGGGCCGGGCACCAACTGCGACGAAGTGTTCTTCGAGGAAGAGGAAATCCTGCTCGACTATCCGGCCACGCGCTCATGACCGCCTATCCCCGCGACATGATCGGCTACGGCGCCCATCCGCCGCACGCGCACTGGCCGGGGGAGGCTCGCGTCGCCTTGCAGATCGTGCTCAACTACGAGGAAGGCGGCGAGAACAACGTGCTGCACGGCGACCGCGCGTCGGAGACCTTTCTGTCCGAGATCATCGGCGCGCAGGGCTTCGCGATGCGGCACCTCAGCATGGAGTCGATCTACGAGTACGGCAGCCGGGCCGGGTTCTGGCGCCTGATCCGCGAATTCGAGCGACGCGCGCTCCCCGTCACGATCTTCGGCGTATCCATGGCTCTGGAGCGCAACCCCGTCGCAGTCGCGGCCATGGTCGAAGGCGGGCACGAGATCGCTTGCCACGGCTTGCGCTGGATCAGCTATCAGCAAGTGGACGAAGCCACCGAACGCGAGCACATGCACCGCGCAGTGGAAATCATCCAGCGCATGACCGGCTCCGCGCCGCTCGGCTGGTACACGGGGCGCGACAGCCCGAACACCCGGCGGCTGGTGGTCGAGCACGGGGGCTTTCTCTACGACGCGGACTCCTACGCCGACGATCTGCCCTACTGGATGCAGGTGAGCGGCAAGCCGCACCTGGTCGTGCCCTATACGCTCGATGCAAACGACATGCGCTTTGCCAGCGCACAGGGTTTCAACTCGGGCGAGCAGTTCTACCAGTATCTGAAGGACAGCTTCGACGTCCTGTACGCCGAGGGCGAGACCGCACCCAAGATGATGTCGGTGGGGCTGCACTGCCGGCTCGTGGGCCGCCCCGGGCGGTTCGCCGCGCTGTGCCGCTTTCTCGACTACGCGCAGAGCCACGACAAGGTGTGGATGTGCCGGCGCGTGGACATCGCGCGGCATTGGATCGAGCAGCACCCTTTCGCCGGAGACAATTGACAGATCAGGAGGCGCCATGCGTTGCACAACTCGAATCTCGCTCACGCTCACCAGTACCTTGCTCTTCATCAGCCCGGCCGGCATCGCTGCGGAGCCGGTCCGCATCGCCCATATCGATCCAACCAGCGGGCCTTTCGCCAATGTCGGCCAGTCCCTCGGCCGGCATCTACAAGCGGTGGTCGATGACATCAACGCGAAGGGCGGGGTGTTCGGCGGAGCGAAGCTGGAGCTGATCAATCTCGACAACAAGAGCAGCCCGCAGGACAGCGTTCTCGTGCTGCAGCAGGCCATCGACGATGGCATACGCTACGTGACGCAGGCCAACGGCTCGAACATCGCGCACGCGCTGACCGATGCCGTTGCAAAGCACAACGCCAGGAATCCGGACAAGGCCGTGCTGTACCTCAACTTCGGTGCGATCGATCCGGCCCTGACCAACGAGAAGTGCAACTTCTGGCACTTCCGCTTCGACGCCAACGTCGACATGAAAATGGAGGTCGCTGACCAACTACATGTCGCAGCAACGCGCCATCCAGAAGGTCTACCTGATCAACCAGGACTACGCCTTCGGCCAGTCGGTGAGCCGTGTCGGCAAGGCGTTGCTGACGCAGAAGCGCCCCGACGTGCAACTCGTCGGCGACGATCTTCATCCGGTCGGCAAAGTGAAGGACTTCTCGCCCTATATCGCCAAGATCAAGGCCTCGGGGGCGGACACGATCCTCACCGGCAACTGGGGCAACGATCTTTCCCTCCTGGTCAAAGCCGGCAAGGATGCGGGGCTCGGTTCGAACTACTACGCCCTGTACGCCTATATCGTCGGCAGCCCCACCGCCATAGGCGAGTCCGGGGCCAACCACGTCAAGACGCTGTCCGCGTGGCAGGCCAACGTACCCGACAACAAGCTGGAGCGGTTCGCTAGCGACTACAAAAAGAAATACGGCGAGGACATGTGGTTCAACAATGCGAAGACCGAGCTGGAGATGCTGGTCAAAGCCATGAACGTGGCTCAATCCACCGATCCGCTGAAAGTCGCCAGAGCGCTGGAAGGGATGAAGCTGCAGGGCGATACCGGCGAGCTGTGGATGCGAGCCGACGATCACCAGCTGATGCAGCCGCTGTTCATCTCCACGTTCACCAAGGCCGGCAAGGACGTGAAGTACGACGTGGAAGGGCTGGGCCTGGGCTGGAAGACCGAGGTGCGGGTCGAGGGCAAGGACACGGTCCAGCCCACCACGTGCAAGATGGAGCGGCCTTAGCGGGCCGATTGAAACCCCCAGAAACCGCTCGTGTTGAGCGTGTTTCGACTCTGCTGCGCGACGCTCAACACGAACGGGGTGCAAAGTCGAAACACGCTCAACAATGACGCCGCCGCTAGTCCGGCGGAAAGTCCACGTGCTTGATGAAGACGATCTTGCCGCCGTCGTTCTTGACTACGTTGTAGCCGCGCAGGCCGTCGCCATTCGCGTCGAACTCGTAGTTGCCTTCCAAGCCCTGGTAGCCTTTGATGGCGAGAATGGCCTTGCGTATCGCCTCGGGATCGGTGCTGCCGGCGTTCTTGATGCCCATGGCCAGGATGTACATGCTGTCATAGGCCCAGCTCGCAAACGCATCGGGGTTGATGCCGTACTTGTCCTTGTACTTGCGGGTGAACGCCTTGGTCACGTCGTTCGCGTCGGTCGTGAAGTCGGCGATGGCATAGGTGCCGTATAGCGCATCGCCAGCCAGGTTCAGCGCGGTGACCGCGATGATCGAAGG
Source organism: uncultured beta proteobacterium (assembly GCA_963741215.1). GTDB lineage: Bacteria > Pseudomonadota > Gammaproteobacteria > Burkholderiales > SHXO01 > SHXO01. The sequence goes on along the minus strand of CAVUHQ010000013.1, from coordinate 45,719 downwards.
CGAACCCACCCAGGGCAGCGTCACGCCGAGCTGGCGCAGCTGCTTGGCGAAGATGCCCACGTCCGGCGTGTTGGTCATGTAGGTGGCGAGGATGTCGGCGCCGGACTTCTTGACCGCCAGCACGATGGGCGTGAAGTCCTGCGAGTTGTTGGTGTACCCCTGGATCAGCACCGGCTCCACGCCCAGCGCCTTGAGGGCACCCACCAGCGCCGTCTTGCCCCCGGAGCCGAAGGCGTCGGTGGAGTGGACGATGGCCCATTTGCGCAGCTTGAGCGTGTTGACGCCGAACTCCGCGATCACGCGCGAGGAGTAGCTGTCATTGGGCCGCGCGCGGAACACCCAGCGGTTGTTCACGTGGGTGAGACTGGTATCGGTGCCGCCGATCATGGTCGGAATGCCGCCCTTCGCTATGGTGGGCGAGGCCGCCTGGATCTGAGTGCTGCGGATCGGCCCGATGATGGCCGTGATGCCGCCCTCGCTGGTGAGCTTGGAGAACGCCAGCACGGTGCCCGGGTTGGTGCTCCCGTTGTCCTCGATGCGCAGGTCCAGCTGGCGGCCCAGCACGCCGCCCGCCTTGTTGATTTCCTCCAGCGCGAGCTTGATGCCGTTGACCGTGAACACACCGGCTTCGGCCTGCGCGCCGGTGATTTCGTTGACCACGCCGATGCGGATGGGATCGGCCGCGCCGGCTCCCGCTGAAACCGTCATCGCGCTGATCAGCAGTCCCGCCAGAATACGTCGCATCGGTTCTCCTCTCCCAGGCTGTCCGCGATCCCCGGCGGGGAATCGGCGAGTTCATGGTGTGTATCTTGCCTGTGCTATTCAAAACTGCAAAAGCAAGCATGCGGTTAAGCCTACCGTAAGTCCCGCATGTCAGCATCGGCGCCATGCTGCGAGAGCAGCGATTTCGTCCGGCCGATCGGAGGGTAACCCCTCCGGCAGCCGCGGCAAAGCTACAAAAGGAGCCCGCGCTTGAGCAGTCCTAGTTGCAGCAAATGAGCCTCCGCTGACGCGAGCCCTACAGCCACTGCTGTCTCTCTTCCCCCGCTGTCTGGACCTCCCGTGAGTCGGAAACGACGTGGAGAGTCTGGGCAGATTCCTGGGGCACCTAGTCCCTAGTCTGAACAGCCTCGAGTTCGAGTAATCCGCGCCGGCGCAGGGCGCACGAGCCCTGCGCTCGACAGCGCATGCATCCGGAAAGAGGTGCGACATGGAACTCAGGATCGACATCGGCAGGCTGTTTCCCCTGCTGCGGCTGCCCGCGCGCAGCGACCCGGCGATCAGCGCCGCGGGCACTCGCAACGCGGCCCTGCTGCGCCGGGCCGCACAACTCCCGGCGGCCGAACTGCTGGGAGACCTGGACAGCACGCCCGACGGCCTGCTCGAACGCGACGTCGACGAGCGCCTGGCGCAGCACGGGCCGAACGTGGCGGTACGTGAGGCGCATCTCAACCCGGCTACGCACCTGGCGCGACTGTTCCTCACGCCGATTACGGCGCTGCTCCTGGTGCTCGCTCTGCTCAACTATGCCACCGGCGAGATCAAGGGCGCCATCGTGATCTCCCTCATGGTGGTCATCTCGGTGCTGCTGGCCTTCGTGCAAGAGTTCCGCTCCAACCGCGCCGCCGAGCGGCTGCGGGCGATGGTGAGCACCACCGCTTCGGTGATCCGGCGCGACCGCCGCGCCGGCGTGCCCGAAGAGATCAACCGGCTGTTCCAGGTGCGCTTGAACGTTCAATCGCCCGCCCGCGTGGAGGTGCCGATCGAGCGCCTGGTGCCGGGCGAGGTCGTGCACGTGTCGGCCGGCGACATGATCCCGGCCGACTTGCGCGTGCTCTCGGCCAAGGATCTGTTCGTGAACCAGTCGGCGCTCACCGGCGAGGCCATGCCGGTGGAGAAGTTCGATAGCGATCCGGCGGCCGAATCGAAGAGCGTGCTGGAGCTGTCCAACCTCTGCTTCATGGGCACCAACGTGCTGAGCGGGACTGCCACCGCCGTGGTGGTGGCCACCGGCGCGGACACCTACTTCGGAGCGGTCGCCTCGACCCTGGTGCAGCGGCGCGAGCTGAGCAGCTTCGACCGCGGCGTGAACCGGTTCACCTGGCTCATGATCCGCTTCATGCTGGTCATGGTGCCGCTGGTGTTCCTGGTCAACGGCCTGACCAAGGGCGACTGGGTGGAGGCCTTCCTGTTCGCCGTGGCGGTCGCGGTGGGCCTCACGCCGGAGATGCTGCCCATGATCGTGACCCTGAATCTGGCCAAGGGCGCGATCGCCATGTCGCGCAAGAAGGTGATCGTGAAGCGCCTCAACGCGATCCAGAACTTCGGCGCCATGGACGTGCTGTGCACCGACAAGACCGGCACCCTGACCCAGGACAAGGTCATCCTGGAGAAGCACGTCGACATCCGCGGCGAGGAGAGCGCGCGCGTGCTGGAATATGCCTACCTGAACAGCTACCACCAGTCGGGGCTGAAGAACCTCCTCGATGTTGCGGTGCTGGAGCACGCGGAAGTGCACACCACGCTGCGCGCCGACAGCGCCTGGCGCAAGGTGGACGAGATCCCTTTCGACTTCCAGCGGCGGCGCATGTCCGTGGTGGTGGAGCGCGACGACGGCCGCCATCTGCTCATCTGCAAGGGCGCCGTAGAGGAAGTGTTCAGCATCTGCGCCCGGGCCGACGTCGAGGGCCGGGAGATCGAGCTCAGCGCGGCACACCTGGCCGAGCTGCGCAAAACCGTCCGCGACCTCAACGAAGACGGCTTCCGCGTGATCGCAGTGGCGTACCAGGCGCAGGCCGCGAACAAACCTGCGTACGGCGTCGCCGACGAGCGCGGATTGACCCTGGTCGGCTACATCGCCTTCCTGGACCCGCCCAAGGAAAGCGCCGGGCCGGCCATCGCCGCGCTCGAGCGCTATGGCGTTGCCGTGAAGATCCTGACCGGCGACAACGACGTGGTCACGCGCAAGATCTGCCGCGAGGTAGGGCTGCCGGTCGAGCGGATCCTGCTCGGATCCGAGATGGAGGCGATGGGCGACGAGGAACTGGCCGAGGCGGCCGAGCGGGTCTCGGTCTTTGCCAAGCTCTCGCCGCAGCAGAAGGCGCGGGTGATCAAAGCGCTGCACCGGCGCGGGCACGTCGTCGGCTTCCTGGGCGACGGCATCAACGACGGCCCCGCCCTGAAGGCGGCCGACGTGGGCGTGTCGGTGGACTCGGCGGTCGACATCGCCAAGGAGTCGGCCGACATCATCCTGCTGGAGAAGAGCCTGCTGGTGCTGGAGGAAGGCGTCATCGAGGGCCGCAAGGTGTTCGGCAACCTCATCAAGTACGTGAAGATGACGGCCAGCTCCAACTTCGGGAACATGTTCAGCGTGCTGGGGGCCAGCGCTTTCCTGCCCTTCCTGCCGATGGCGCCGCTGCAGGTGCTGCTCAACAACCTGTTCTACGACTTCTCCCAGACCGCGGTGGCCACCGACGAGGTGGACTCCGAGTACCTCGAAAAGCCGCGTCAGTGGGATATCGGCGCCATCACGCGCTTCGTGCTGGTGATGGGACCGCTCAGCTCGGTGTTCGACTACGCGACCTTCTTCTGCCTGCTGTACGCGTTCGGCGGCTGGACCCATCCGGGGCTGTTCCAGACCGGCTGGTTCGTGGAATCGCTGCTGTCGCAGACGCTGATCGTGCACGTGATCCGGACCGGGCGCATTCCGTTTCTGCAGAGCCGGCCGAGCACCCCGCTGCTCTTCTCGACGCTCGCCATCTGCGCGCTCGGCCTGTGGCTGCCCTTCTCGGCGTTCGGACACGCCTGGGGCTTTACCCCCCTGCCCTGGCCGTTCTTCTATGCGCTCGCAGCGATCCTGCTGGGCTACTTCGGCCTCACGCAGCTAGTGAAGACCCGGCTGATCCGGCGGTTCGGGCTTGGCTAGGGAAGCGCGGCGGCTGCGCGCTACTTGAGCGGAATCAGCGGGCAGCGCTGGCGGTTTTCGGGCTGGGCCGATGGCTCCGGGGCGCACAGGTGGCGCGTCCCCATCCGCTGCGGTGTGGACCGCAGTGGACCCTGGCAGGGCTCCCCGCCTTGGCACCGGCGCCTTCGAGATGAGACACCGTGCCGTAGACAGGCGCGAAGCCTGTCTACGGGGGTGGGCGGCCGGCGGGCGTCGCGGCGGCCGCAGTGTGCGAGACGACTACTTCAAGTGGTTACTGACCAGCTTGGTCATCTCGAACATCGACACCTGCTTCTTGCCGCCGAACACAGCCTTCAGCTTGTCGTCGGCATTGATCATGCGTCGGTTGATAGCGTCTTGCAGCTTGTTCTTCTTGATGTAGTCCCAGATCTTCTTGGTGACTTCGGTGCGGGGCAGCGCTTTTTCGCCGATGACTGCGGCCAGTATCGCGGTCGGGTTCATCGCCTTCATGAACGCAGCGTTGGGCTTGCGCTTGGCGCCGGCAGGCTTTTTCTTGGGCGCTGCTTTCTTGGCGGCCGGCTTCTTGGCCGGAGCCTTCTTGGCGGCCGGCTTCTTGGCGGCGGGCTTCTTCGCCGCCGGTTTCTTCGCCGGAGCTTTCTTCGCTGCGGTCTTCTTCATGGCCATGTGTATACACCTCCACTCAAGTCGAATTGCCGTTGTGCGTCACCTCTCGAATGATGCCTCACCACTCGGCACTGGCGCGGCAGCGACAGAATGCCGAGGGGTGCATGTCATGTCAACAGCTAAATGGCGCGAACGCCCCTCTACGCGGGCGTTTGAAGTCGCGCGTCGCGGCCCGACAACAGGCGCTCGGGTCGCTGCAGCAGATTCCGGGGTGCGCGTATGCCCCGTGGGACGGGGCATTCGAGCCATCGCGCGCGGGCTCCGGCGGTGCCGCAGTATCCCGCGGGCATAGCTCACGCGACAAGACGCCGACGGTTCGTCTCGAGCTGCGAGCGGCGGCAGATCGGCCTGCACTGACTTCGAGCCGCGCTCCAGGGTATCTTTGCGGCATGACCGAACCGTTTGGCCGCAGAACTTGGAAGCACTCCGGGCGTTCCTGTTCGGGGTGACGGTTGCCGCCCCGGTCGGGCCCATCGCGCTGCTGCTGATCCACACGGGGCTCAACCATCGGCTGGCAGCGGCGCTGGCCGGCGCACTGGGCGTGGCTCTGGCCGACTTCACCTACGCGCTGGTAGCACTGTCCGCCGGGGCCGGCATGGCGGAGCTGCTGCACGGCCATCAGAGAGACTTCCAGCTCGCGTCCTCGATACTGCTGGCAGTCCTGGGCCTGTGGCTGACGACGGAAGCGGCGCGCAAGGCGGCGCCCGCGTCAGACGCCGGAGGAGCGCAGGCGCGAGATCCCGGGTTGCTCCGCCTCTACCTGCTCACACTCGCCAATCCGCTCACCATCCTGCTGTTCGTGGGGTTCTCCGGCCAGATGGCGGTCTCGGGAAGTGTGGGCGCGGTGCTGTATGGAGCGGTGTTCCTGTTCCTCGGGAGCCTGGTGGTGCAGGTGGCCTATGCCAGTTTCGGGGCGGTGCTGCAGCGCTGGCTGACGACGCCGGCGACCGTGCGCGCCTTCAATGCAACGAGCGGCCTGATCATCGCAGCCTTCGGTCTATACGGGCTGTGGCACGCTACTCCAGTCGCGAGGGCCAGCGCCCGCCTCCCGGTCGCGAGCGGGCGACAGCGGTTCAGCGCTTCACTCGCTCCAGGAACTGCTTCCGGAACTTGGCCAGCTTGGGCGCGACCACGAACTGGCAGTACGGCTGCTGCGAATTGCGCTGGAAATACTCCTGGTGGTAGCCCTCGGCCACGTAGAAGGTCTCCGCCGGCACGACTTCCGTAACGATGGGATCGTCATAAACCTGCTCCTTCGTCAGCTCCGCGATGACCTCCTGCGCGATGCGCTGCTGCTCGGGCGAGTGGGTGAAGATGGCCGAGCGGTACTGCGTGCCTTCGTCGTTGCCCTGCCGGTTGAGCGTGGTCGGGTCGTGGATGACGAAGAACACGTTCAGCAGGTCCTTGTAGCTCACCACCTTCGGATCGAAGGTCATGCGCACCACCTCGGCGTGACCGGTGTCGCCCGAGCAGACGGCCTTGTAGCTCGGGTTCGCCGTGTGCCCGCCCATGTAGCCTGACTCCACGCTCTCCACGCCTTTCAGCTCGTCGTAGACGGCCTCCAGACACCAGAAGCAGCCGCCCGCAAGCGTAGCGATTTCTTTTCCAGGCGGTACGTTCGATGTGTTGCTGTCGGTCATGATTGGTCACCTCGGTTGACGTCGTTTCGGTTGCGAAAAGGAACGGCTGTGGTTCTGTCTTGAAGGCACGAATCGCTTCATGCTGGAGCCGGGCTCATCTGCGGCGAACTGTTTTGGTGCGGCTCGCTCTGGTCGTCGGCGCGCCGTCATGCCGCCCCGTACGCCTTAGTCGCTTGAGTCTGTGCGAGTTTACTAGGTCGCGCCGGCCGGCGCCGCCGCGTGGTCCCCCGCTTGCTAAAGCGATCGGCGGGGAGCCGCTGTTCCGGCTATCGCCAACTCCAGATCATTCGATCGACCGGATATCAACCAGCCGGATATCAACCAATATAGGGGGCACTACATGGAAAAAAAAGAACACGATTGCACGAACGCAGACTGCGCGCCAGCGGCGCCGGCCGGGGGCACCGATCCGTCCCGCCGCAACTTCCTGCAGGGTGCGCTGGCCGCCGGCGCGGCATCGCTCGGCGCGATGGGAGCCTCTTCGCTGTCGCACGCGCAGACCGATCTCAAGCGCAGCAGCATCGGCCACTATTACGTCCCGGCCACCGACAAGACCGTGCACTGGGGCTACTTCAGCAAGAACCTGAAGCCGCTGGTGGTGGTGGAGTCCGGGCGACTTCGTCACCATCGAAACGCTGACCCACCACGCCAACGACGACGCCGAGCGCATGGTCAAGGGCGATCCCGGGCGCGGAGAGCGTGTTCTACTGGGACAAGACCCGCAAGGGAGTGAACCGCCGCGGGGCCGGCCCCATGGACGCCTCCCTGTTCGGGCGCGGTGCGGGCGAAGGGCTGGGCGTGCACATCTGCACCGGGCCGGTGGCGGTCAAGGGCGCGCAGCCGGGCGACATCCTCGAGGTGCGCATCCTCGACGTGAAGCCGCGCCCGTGCGCCAACCCGAAATTCGCGGGCAAGACTTTCGGCAGCAACGCCGCCGCCTGGTGGGGCTACCACTACAACGACATGGTCGAGGAGCCGAAGAAGCGCGAGGTCATCACGATCTACGAAGTGGACCCCCGCGGCGAGCGCAACTGGGCCAGGGCGCTGTACAACTTCCGCTGGACGCCGCAGACCGACCCCTTCGGCGTGGTGCACAAGATCATCGACTATCCCGGGGTGCCGGTCGACCACACCACGATCAAGGAGAACTGGGGCGTGCTCAAGAACGTGCGGGTCCCGATCCGCCCGCACTTCGGCACCATGGGTCTGGCCCCGGCCGAGGCCGACATGGTCGACTCGATCCCGCCCAGCTACACCGGCGGCAACATCGACGACTGGCGCATCGGCAAGGGCGCGACCATGTACTACCCGGTATCGGTAGACGGCGGGCTGCTGTCGGTCGGCGATCCCCACGCTTCGCAAGGCGACTCGGAGCTGTGCGGCACGGCCATCGAGTGCTCGCTTACCGGGACCTTCCAGCTCATCCTGCACAAGAAGGCGAGTCTCGCTGGCGGCCCGCTGGAGAACCTGAACTATCCGCTGCTGGAGACCAAGGACGAGTTCGTCGTGCACGGCTTCAGCTACCCGAACTACCTCGCCGAGCTCGGGCCGAAGGCGCAGTCGGAGATCTACTCCAAGTCCTCCACCGACCTCGCCATGCGCGACGCATTCCGCAAGATGCGCCACTTCCTGATGTCCACCCAGGGCCTGAACGAGGACGAAGCTGTCTCTTTGCTGTCGGTGGGGGTGGACTTCGGCGTCACCCAGGTGGTGGACGGCAACTGGGGCGTCCACGCGATCGTGAAGAAGGCCATCTTCGCCGGCGGCGAGGTCTGACGCGCTGCACTCCGCCCTCTCCCGCCACGCGGGAGAGGGCGGGGCTGCTCTTCACCCTTCACCCTTTACCGCGCATCGTCGCAGGTCGAGCAGGGTTAGAATGCGCGACATGCCCAAGCTGGAGCAAATTCTACTGGGACCCCTGGCGAGCGTATCTCCAGACGTAGCGTGATCGGCCTGCTGCAACGCGTATCCCAGGCGCGCGTCGAGGCCGATGGACAGGTCGTCGGCGCTATCGGTCGAGGGCTGATGGTCCTGGTCTGTGCCGAGCGCAGCGATGGCGAGGCCGAAGCCGACCGCCTGCTGGAGCGGCTGCTCAACTACCGCGTGTTCTCCGACGCAGACGGGAAGATGAACCGCAGCCTGCGCGAAACCGGTGGCGGGCTCTTGCTCGTACCCCAGTTCACCCTGGCAGCCGACACGAAGAAGGGCAACCGTCCAAGCTTCACGCCGGCGGCGCCGCCCGAGACGGCGCGTGCGCTGTTCGATCACATGTTCGCGCGCGCGCGCACGGTCCACGCGCCGGTGGAGAAAGGCCAATTCGGGGCGGAGATGCAGGTCACGCTCACCAACGACGGACCGGTTACGATCTGGTTGCGCGTCGATCCGCCGCAGGTGCCGGGGGAGTAGGCTACCCGATACGCGCACGGAGCGGACCGACGGGCGCGGGATATCGCTGTTATGCCGCGCACTCCATCCGCGACGGACGCCTCCTCGATTGCCGCCGATATGCACCCGGTGCAGCCGCAGCCAACGATTCTCACCATCGGCCACTCCACGCGGCCCCTGGAGGAACTGCTCGGCCTGCTGCGTGAGAATGGCGTGGAGATCCTGGCCGACGTGCGTCGCTACCCGGCGTCGCGCCGGTATCCACAATTCAACCGGGAAGCGCTGGAGCAGTCGCTGCCCGAGAGTGGAATCGGCTACGCGTGGCTGCCCGAGCTGGGCGGACGACGAACCCCGCGCCGGGACTCGCGCAACACCGCCTGGCGCAACGCCGGCTTTCGCGGTTACGCTGACTACATGGAAACCGAGCCCTTTCAACTCGCGATCGCCCAGCTCCTGCAGCAGGCGCAGGAGCGGCGCACGGCGATCATGTGCGCAGAACAGGCCTGGCAGCAGTGTCATCGCGGACTGATTTCGGACTTCGTCAAGGCGCGTGGCGTCGAAGTAACGCACATCCTGGGTCGCGGCCGCACCGAGCCTCACCCCTGGACAGCGGCGGCGCACCTCGTGAACGGCGAGCTGTCTTATACGGCGACCGCCGCGCTGGACCAGAAAGGATTCGAGTTCTAAGGCTAGCCCCTGGCCCCTAACCCCTAAAGAGCCTAGCTCATGACCCCTTTCCTGCACACGCGCTTGTGCGACCTGCTCGCCGTCCGCTACCCCATCCTGTGTGCCCCGATGGGCTGGATCACGGGACCCGAGCTGGCGGCGGCGGTCAGCAACGCCGGCGGGTTGGGCATCATGGGCGCGGGACCTCTGCCTCCCGAAGTCCTGCGTGCGCGCATCCGGCGCCTGCGCGAGCTGACGGACAAACCGTTCGGCGTGAACCTGATCCTCAGCCGGCCGGCGGAGGAACGCGTACGCGTTTGCCTCGAGGAACGCGTGCCGCTTCTTTCCCTGTTCTGGGGCGATCCGTCCCCTTATGTGCCGCGCGCTCACGAGCTGGGCATCAAGGTCTGCATCCAGGTCGGATCGGTCGCTGCGGCAGAGCATGCGGCAGCAGCCGGCGTGAACTTTGTGATCGCGCAGGGAACGGAGGCTGGCGGTCACATGCACGGCGAGACCTCCACGATGGCGCTGGTGCCTCGCGTGGTGGACGCGGTCGCACCTGTGCCAGTTGCCGCAGCCGGCGGCATCGCGGACGCGCGTGGCCTGGTGGCAGCACTAGCGCTCGGCGCGGATGGCGCGGTCCTGGGTACTCGCTTTCTGGCCACGCCCGAAGCCAACGCGCACCCGCGCTACAAACAGCTCATCATCGCGGCCAGCGGCGAGGACACCGTGCGCACAACGCTGTTCGGCGGTGGCTGGCCAGATGCGCCGCACCGCGTGCTGCGGACAACCTTCGTCGATCAATGGCTGGGAGACGAGGCGCGCGGAAACGAGAACCGTGCCGATGAACCGGTGATGGCGCAGGCTCCGGTCGGCGGGGAGATATTCGCAATCCGGCGCTTCATGGTCTTCCCGCCCACTCCCGAGACCACCGGTGAGATCGACTCGCTGGCACTCTACGCCGGGCAGAGCGCGGGGCTGGTGAATCGCGTGGAAGGCGCCGGCAATATCGTCCGGGCTCTTGCGGACGAAGCGGCGCAAATCATCCAAGCCCGGCTGTCCGCACTGATCGTGGAGTCCGCTTCCGGGCGGGCGACCGACGTCAACGCACCGAGCGGACCTGCACCTGATCGAGCTTGACGAAACGGAAGCCGCGCGCCAGCAGACGATCGAGTCCCAGTGACAGCCCTTCAGCGGTATCGGACGCCGGCTTGTTCACGTGAGCGATGATGATGTCGCCGCTCTTCACCGCGCGCAGGCGCGCGATGATCGCCGAGCGGCGCAGCGTGGCGCCGGCGTCGGCATTGACCGAGAAACCGGCGATCTGGTAACCCATCCCTTCGATCACGTTGATCGCGACCGGGTCGTACTCGGCCGTGGCTCCGCGATACCAGCGCGGCGCCTCGCCGGTCGCTGCTTGGATCGCGTTCGCTCCGCGGGTGACTTCCCGCTCCAGATGGGCCACGTCTGCATTGCCGAGGATGCCGTATACGCGGCGGCCGGCGCCAACTACCGACGGGACGTGGTTGGCGCCGTGGTCCTCGATCTCGAACAGGTCATCGTGCTCCTTCAGCAGCGCGACCCCGGCGGGATTGCGATCGAGCCACTTTTTTGTCGCAAAGATGGTGGCCGGGATGCGATGCGCGATCAAATAACCGATGAGCTCGACGTCGAACCTGCCGCTGCAGGCGTCGAGCGTCAGCGCCGCAATCTTCTCTCGGCCCTGCGCCGACATGGCGATCACTTGGTGTATCTCTATAGGGCGCAGATCGGCCAGAGCGGGCACAGCGCCAAGGCTTGCAACGAGCAGTAGGAGAAAGCGGCTCATGCCTGGGTTAACGCATGAGATGGACACTCGTTGATGCGCAATTGTCAACAAACCACGACGGTGCAGCCCCTCCGATTCGCAATGGGCCTGTGCCAGAATGAGCGCTAAGCGAGATCGAGGAAGACAACGTGACCAATCCGCATCGCAAACAGCTACTGCTGCTCGCCGCAACCATCCTGTTGTCCGCGCCGGCTGCGAGCTTCGCGCAGACCGCATCCAGCGACCAGGAGCCGATCGGCATCGGGCTCGAAGGCTTCGTCTATCCCTATCCGGTGCAGTACCTGCTGCTGCGCATGGAAGGCGAGGACGTGAAGCTCGCCTTCATGGATGTGGAGCCCTCGGCGCCTGCCAACGGCAAGACGGTCGTGCTGATGCACGGGCGCAATTTTCTCGGCGCCTATTGGAAAGACACCATCCACTGGTTGAGCGCGCGCGGTTACCGCGTGGTCGTGCCCGATCAGATCGGGTTCGGAAAGTCGTCGAAACCCGACGTGCCGCACAGCTTTCACGTGCACGCATACAACACCAAGCAACTGCTCGACTACCTCGGCGTAGAGCAGGCGACATTCGTGGCGCACTCCATTGGCGGCATGATCGCGGCACGTTTCGCCCTGATGTATCCCGAGCACGTCGAGCGCCTGGTGCTGGAAGACCCGATCGGATTGGAGGACTACCGCATCAAGGTACCATTCGCCACACGGGACGAATTGACCGCGGAGGCGCGCAAGCAAACGCGCGCCGCCATCGATACGTTCATGCAAGGGTTCTTCGCGAACTGGAAGCCGGAGTTCCAGATCTATGCCGACATCCAGTACCGCTGGACGCTGGGGCCCGAGTCCGAGTTGATCGCCCGCACGGCGGCGCAGACGTACACCATGGCCTACGAGCAGACGGTGGTGTACGAGCTGCCGCTGATCAAACTCCCAACTCTGCTGATCGTCGGGGACAAGGACCGCGCCGCCATCGGGCGCAACCGCGTGACCCCCGAGGTGCGCGCGACTCTCGGCCTATACCCCGAACTGGCGAGGAAGGCGGCGCAGTCGATGCCGGACTGCAAGCTCGTGCTGATCTCCGACGTGGGTCACGTCCCGCACCTGGAGGCGCCGGAGCAGTTTCAAGAGCAGCTGCTCCGCTTCCTGGAGCAGAAATAACACGCAGCCCGACAGCGGCTTGCCGCTGCTCCAACGATAGAGCGTCTCAGGCCGCGATACGCGCCCGCACGGTCGGGCTGAGCTCTCCGGCCAGGTAGCGCCGCGCCAGCTCATCGAGTGTGATCGGCCGGATCCTGGACGCCTGTCCAGCGCACCCGAACGCTTCGAACCGGGCCCGGCAGATGTCCTGTGCTGCGGCGGTGGCATCCTTCAGGAACTTGCGCGGGTCGAATTCGGCTGCGTTTTTCGCCATGCTTCTGCGCATGGCCGCCGTCATGGCGAGACGGATGTCGGTGTCGATGTTGACCTTGCGCACCCCGTTGCGGATCCCCTCCTGGATCTGCTCGACCGGGACGCCGTAGGTTTCCTTGATCTCGCCGCCGAATTCGCGAATCACGTCGAGCCACTCCTGCGGGACCGAGCTGGAGCCGTGCATCACCAGGTGCGTGTCCGGGATGCGTCGGTGGATCTCCCGAATGCGCTCGATGGCGAGAATGTCGTCACCGGGCGGACGCGAAAACTTGTAGGCGCCGTGGGAAGTACCGATCGCGATGGCCAACGCATCTACGCCGGTCCTGCGGACGAAATCGGCGGCTTGCTCCGGATCGGTCAGCAGCATCTCGCGCGTGAGCTTGCCGGCCGCGCCGGAACCGTCCTCCTCCGCCGACTCGCCCGTCTCCAGCGATCCCAGGCAGCCCAGCTCGCCTTCGACCGCTACGCCGACGGCGTGGGCCATCTCCACCACCTTGGCGGTCACCGCGACGTTGTACGCGTAGGAGGCGGGCGTCTTCATGTCCGGCATGAGCGATCCATCCATCATCACCGACGTGAAGCCCGAACGGATGGACGCCTGGCACACGGCCGGGCTGGCCCCGTGATCCTGGTGCAGTACGACAGGGATCTGCGGGTACATCTCCACTGCGGCCTGCACCATCCGGCGCAAGAACGGCTCGCCGGCATACTTGCGCGCGCCTGCCGAGGCTTGCAGGATGACCGGGCTGTCGCTGGCGGCGGCCGCCTGCATGATGGCCTGGATCTGCTCCATGTTGTTGATGTTGAAAGCTGGCACGCCGTAGCCATGTTCCGCGGCGTGCTCCAGCAGCTGCCTCAGTGAGATCAGTGCCATATTCGGTTGCTCCAGATGTCGTTGCTTGTTCCCCTCAGACCTTCGCCAGCTCAATCGCTGGTTCGGGCTGGTGCACGCGCGCGTGCGTGACCGGTGCGCCAACGCGCAGCAGGATTTTCTTCACGGCCTGCACCGCGTTCTCGACGGTGATTCCGAAATGCCGGAACAAGTCCGGTGCCGGCGCCGATTCGCCGAAACTGTCGATGCCGATCACGGCGCCTTCCAGGCCGACATATTTGCGCCAGAAATCGGTGACTCCGGCTTCGATGGCGACGCGGGGAATGCCGGACGGCAGAACGCTGCGTCGCGATACTCGGCGTCCTGTCGATCGAACACCGTAGTGGACGGCATGGAGACCACGCGCACCGGAATGCCTTCGGCCTCCAGCGCAGCTCGCGCCTGCATGGCGATCGCCACTTCCGAACCGGTCGCGATGAGGACTGCTTGCGATGCGCCGCCCCGCTCGGCGAGAACATAGCCGCCACGCCGGATCAGCCCGGCGATCTCAGGCGAGCGCTTCTGGAACGGCGAGGTTCTGACGCGACAGCAGCAAGCAGGCGGGGCCGTCGCGGCGCTCTACTGCGGCGGCCCAGGCGACGGCCGTTTCGAGCGTATCGCAGGGACGCCAGACATCCAGCCCCGGGATAAAGCGCAGGCTCGCAGCATGCTCCACCGGCTGGTGCGTCGGTCCGTCCTCGCCCAGACCGATGGAGTCGTGGGTCAGCACGAAGATCGAGCGCACTCGCATCAGCGCCGCCATGCGCAGCGCGTTGCGCGCGTAGTCGGAGAACATCAGGAAGGTGCCGCCGAATGGAATCAGCCCGCCATGCAGCGCCATGCCGTTGATGGCCGCCGCCATGCCGAACTCGCGCACGCCGTAGTGGACGTAGTTGCCGGCTCCGGAGTGCTGCACCGGCGTTGAACCTGCCCACGCCGTCAGGTTGGAGCCGGTGAGGTCGGCCGAACCGCCGATCAGCTCGGGCAGCAGCGCAGCCAACGCCTTCGATCGCGTTCTGCGAGGCCTTGCGCGTGGCGATGTTCTCGGCCTTCGCTGCGATATCCCGCAGCAGCTTCTCCATCTCGCTGCTCCAACCCGCCGGCAGCTCGCCGGCCATGCGGCGGTGGAACTCCACTGCGAGCGCTGGATGCCGCGCGGCGTAGGCGCTGAACTTCACCCGCCAGGCCGTCTCCAGCGCCTGTCCCCTGGCGCGCGCATCCCACGCGGTGTAGACCCAGGCCGGGATGTCGAAGGGAGGGTGGCGCCAGCCGAGCTGCGCGCGCGTGGCCGCGACTTCCTTCTCACCCAGTGCTGCGCCGTGCACGTCGTGGCTGCCGGCCTTGTTCGGCGATCCCCTGCCGATCACCGTCTTGCAGCAGATCAGCGTCGGACGGTCTGTGCTCGCGTGGGCGACGCCGATGGCGGCATCCACCGCTTCGACATCGTGCCCGTCCACGCCAGCCACCACCTGCCAGCCGTACGCCTCGAACCGCTTCGGCGTGTCGTCCGTGAACCAGCCCTCGACGTGGCCGTCGATGGAGATGCCGTTGTCGTCGTAGAAGCAGACCAGCTTGTTCAAGCCCAGCGCCCCGGCCAGCGACGCGCTCTCGTGAGAGATGCCTTCCATGAGACAGCCGTCGCCGACGAAACACGTAGGTGCGGTGGTCGACGATGGCGAAACCCCGGCCGGTTGAACTCGGCGGCGAGCAGCTTCTCGGCCAGCGCCATGCCGACCGCGTTCGCCAATGCCCTGGCCGAGCGGCCCGGTGGTCGTCTCCACGCCCGGGGTCACGCCGTACTCGGGATGGCCCGGCGTCTTGGAGTGGAGCTGGCGGAAGCGCTTCAGCTCGTCGAGCGGCAGATCGTAGCCGGTCAGATGCAGCAGCGCGTACAGCAGCATCGAGCCGTGCCCGTTCGAAAGCACGAAGCGATCGCGATCCGGCCAGCGCGGATTGACGGGGTTGTGCCGCAGATGCCGGCGCCACAGTGCGTCGGCGATCTCGGCCATGCCCATCGGCATGCCAGGGTGGCCGGAGTTGGCTTTCTGCACGGCGTCCACCGCCAGAATGCGCAGTGCGTCGGCAGGCGAAGGCGTCCGGCTTCCTGCCGCGGAGCGAGCTTCGACGATATGCAAGCTGGTCATCGTCATCTCCTCAAGCCATCGCTTCGGCCACCGGCCCGGCCTGCCGCAGCGCGCGGCGTCGCTTGTCCACCAGCTGCAGGATCATCGGCGTGAAGATGAGCTGCATGGCGAGCTCCATCTTGCCGCCGGGCACCACGATGATGTTCGGCCGCGACATGAACGAGTCGTGCAGCATGGTGAGCAGGTAGGGAAAGTCGATGCCCTTGGGGTTGGCGAAGCGGATCACCACGAAGCTCTCGTCGGCCGTCGGGATGTAGCGCGCGATGAACGGGTTCGACGTGTCCACCGTCGGCACGCGCTGGAAGTTGATGTGCGTGCGCGCGAACTGCGGGCAGATGTAGTTCACGTAGTCGGGCATGCGCCGCAGGATGGTGTCCATCACCGCCTCGGTGGAATAGCCGCGCGGGGACTTGTCGCGGTGCAGCTTCTGGATCCACTCGAGGTTGATGATCGGCACCACGCCGACCAGCAGATCGACGTGATCGCGCGACGTTCACGCGGTCGGTGACGACCGCCCCGTGCAGGCCCTCGTAGAACAGCAGGTCGGTGCTCTCGGGCAGGTCTTCCCAGGGCGTGAAGGTGCCCGGCTCCTGCGCGTGCAGCAGCGCTTCCTCGCTCGTCGTGCAGGTACTTGCGGACGCGCCCGCGCCCGCTCTCGCCGTAGCCGCGGAACAAGGCCTCCAGCTCCTCGAACAGGTTCGCCTCCGGGCCGAAGTGGCTGAAGTGGTCGTTGCCCTGCCGGGTCGCCTCCTCCATCGCCGCCTTCATCTCGACGCGATCGTAGCGGTGGAAGGAATCGCCCTCGACCAGCGCGGCGTTGATCTTCTCGCGCCGGAAGATGTGCTGGAAGGTGCGGGTCACCGAGGTGGTGCCGGCGCCCGACGAGCCGGTGATCGCAATGATCGGATGCTGGATCGACATGGTCTCAAACTCCCGGATGTCGTAGATGGTTGAGCGGCTTATCCGTGGTTGAACAGCGAGCGTGTGTTGAACAGCGGCGAGCTGAACGGCTGGTCGACGCCCGCTTCGTGTTCGCTGTGGTAGTGCACGAGCCGCTCGACTTCGTTGCGCGAGCCGAGGATCACCGGCACGCGCTGGTGCAAAGCGGTGGGCTGGATCTCCAGGATCCGCTCGCGCCCCGTGCTGGCCGCGCCGCCGGCCTGCTCGACGATCATCGCCATCGGATTGGCTTCGTACAGCAGGCGCAGCCGTCCCGGCTTGGCCGGCTCGCGCGTGTCCTTCGGATACATGAACAGCCCGCCGCGCACCAGGATGCGGTGGACTTCCGCGACCAGCGAGGCGATCCAGCGCATGTTGAAATCGGCCCCGCGCGGGCCCGCCTTGCCGGCCAGGCATTCGGTGACGTAGCGCTTCACCGGCGGCTCCCAGAAGCGGTCGTTGGAAGCGTTGATCGCGAACTCGCGTCCATCCGCCGCGATGCGTCATGCCCGGGTGCGTCAGCAGGAACTCGCCGATCTCGCGGTCCAGCGTGAAGCCGTGCACGCCGTGGCCGAAGGTGAGCACCAGCATCGTAGCCGGGCCGTAGATCGCGTAGCCGGCGCAAACCTGCCGCGTGCCGGGCTGAAGGAAATGCTCTACGCCGTGGATGGTTGACGCCTTCCGGGCAGCGCAAGACCGAGAAGATGGTGCCGACCGAGATGTTCACGTCGATGTTCGACGAGCCGTCGAGCGGATCGAACAACAGCAGGTATTTCCCGCGCGGATAAGCCGGCGGGATCGGGTCGCACGTCGTCCATCTCCTCCGAGGCCATGGCGGCGAGATGCCCGCCCCACTCGCAGCAGCGCAGCAGGATCTCGTTGGACAGGACGTCGAGCTTCTTCTGCCGCTCGCCCTGCGCGTTGACCTGCCCCGCGTCGCCGAGGGCGCCCGCCAGCGCGCCTTTGGAAACGGTGGTCGCGATCACCTTGCATGCCGTGACCAGATCGTTGAGCAGGGTGCTGAACTCTCCGGTGGCGCCGCTCGCGCGCCGCTGCTCCTCGATGATGAACTTGTTGAGCGTCGTCGTCCCGTTGTGCACTCTCATCTCCCAGTCGGTTTTGTAGTCATTGTCTTTGGGGTTGCACCGGTGCCTCGTCCTCGAACACCCGGCTCTTCAGAAGATCGTCCGCCTCGATCGTCATCAGCGCCTCGGCGCTCGACCGGCGCGCTGGCGTCGAACAGGCGGTTGGCCTGCCGCAGCCGCGCGCGGTCGAGCGCGTTGCGGATCGAGCGCGCATTGGCGAAGTGCGGCTGCGCGATGCCGCCGCGCGATGTAGTCCTCGAGGGTCTGCGCGTGGCCTGGTCGCTGAGGCGGTACTGCAGGCCGGCCAGCATCAGTTCGGCGATCGCGAGCAGCTCGTCCGCCGAGTAGTCGGGAAAGTCGATGTGGTGCGCGATGCGCGACGACATGCCCGGATTGCTCTGGAAGAAGCGTGTCCATGCGGTCCTTGTAGCCGGCGAGGATCACGACCAGGTCGTCGCGCTGGTTCTCCATCACCTGCAGCAGGATCTCGATCGCCTCCTGGCCGTAGTCGCGCTCGTTCTCGGGCCGGTACAGGTAGTACGCCTCGTCGATGAACAGCACGCCGCCCATCGCCTTCTTCAGGATTTCCTTGGTCTTCGGCGCGGTGTGGCCGATGTACTGGCCGACCAGATCGTCGCGCGTGACCGCGACCAGATGGCCCTGGCGCACGATAGCCCAGCCGGTGCAGGATCTCCGCCATGCGCAGCGCGACGGTGGTCTTGCCGGTGCCCGGATTGCCGGTGAAGCACATGTGCAGCGACGGCGCGCCGGCGGTCAGCCCGATCTGCTTGCGCGCGCGGTCGACCAGCAGCAGCGCGGCGATCTCGCGGATGCGCGTCTTCACCGGCGTCAGCCCGACCAGCTCGCGGTCGAGCTGGTCGAGCACTTCCTGGATATGCGCATCGCCGGAACAACTCCGCCAGGTCGATTCCCGGATCGCCGATTCGTGCGGATGTCTCCGCAAGCTCGTGCTCCTGGCAAACTCCGCTCATCTGGAACGGCAAGCGCCACGCCCTTGCCGTGATGCAGACGCAGGATGCTCACCGCTTCAGTAGCGTTCGCCCTCCGGCTTGTCGGTGGCATAGCGAGTGCACGGTGTAGCGGATGGCGCGGCCGTCCACCTCCTGGCGCATGAGCCCGAACCCCGGCTCTGTCGTCGGGCCGATTGACGATGAACGACATGCGCGGCGCTCTCCACGCCGCGCGTGGAGTCGAATGCCATGACGCGGATGTAGTGATTGGGAAAGGTCTTGCCGGCAGTCGTTGATCTCCAGCAGGATCCCGGCCGGATCCTTGAGGTCGAACATCGGGTTGCCGTACATCTCCCAATAGGTATTGCGCGGATGCGGATCGTCGGTGTACTCGACGCTGACGGCCCAGTCGTTGCTTCAGCGCATACTTGATCTGCGCGGTGATCTGGGCGTCGGTCAGGTCGGGCAGGAACGAGAACTGCCCCTGCGTGACCCGGTTGCCGGTGTTGGTCATCATGATCGTCGCTCCCTCAGTCGGTCAGGCGCTGGCCGTGGCGGTCGGCACGAAGTCCGCCGTATCGGTGGATTCGTAGTTGAAGGTGACGTCCTTCCAGGTATCCAGCGCGGCCTTGAGCGGCGTGCACCACTTCGCCGCCTGCTCGAGGATCTGCGGGCCTTCGCTTGAAGTAGTCGCGGCCTTCGTTGCGCGCCAGGATCATGGCTTCCAGCGCGACGCGGTTCGCCGTCGCGCCGGCCTGGATGCCCATCGGGTGGCCGATCGTGCCGCCGCCGAACTGCAGCACCACGTCCTCGCCGAGGTAGTGGATCAGCTGGTGCATCTGGCCGGCATGGATGCCGCCCGAGGCCACCGGCATCACCTTGTTGAGCGACGCCCAGTCCTGCTCGAAGAACAGGCCGTGCTCGAGGCTCACCGGCGTGTGCGTCTCGCGCAGCGTGTCGTAGAAGCCCTTGATCATCAGCGGATCGCCTTCGAGCTTGCCGACCACCGTGCCGGCGTGGATGTGGTCGACGCCGGCCATGCGCATCCACTTGCAGATCACGCGGAAGTTCATGCCGTGGTTCTTCTGCCGCGAGTAGGTGGAGTTGCCGGCGCGGTGCAGGTGCAGGATCATGTCGTTCTCTGCGCGCCCACTTGGCCATCGACTGGATCGCGGTGTAGCCGATCACCAGGTCGATCATGACGATGACCGAGCCGAGCGACTTGGCGAACTCGGCGCGCTCGTACATGTCCTCCATCGTGCCGGCGGTGACGTTGAGGTAGTGGCCCTTGACCTCGCCGGTGGCGGCGCGACGCCTTGTTCACCGCTTCCATGCAGTAGAGGAAGCGGTCGCGCCAGTGCATGAACGGCTGCGAGTTGATGTTCTCGTCGTCCTTGACGAAATCGAGGCCGCCCTTCAGCGCCTCGTAGACGACGCGGCCGTAGTTGCGCGCCCGAAAGTCCGAGCTTGGGCTTGGTCGTGGCGCCGAGCAGCGGCCGGCCGAACTTGTCGAGACGCTCGCGCTCGACCACGATGCCGGTCGCCGGACCCTGGAAGGTCTTGAGATAGGCGACCGGAATGCGCATGTCTTCCAGGCGCAGCGCCTTGACCGCCTTGAAGCCGAACACGTTGCCGATGATCGAGGCGGTCAGGTTGGCGATCGAGCCGGGCTCGAACAGGTCGAGGTCGTAGGCGATGTAGGCGAAGTACTGCTGCTCGGTCTTGGTGCCCGGGCCCGGTATTGGGCACCGGATCGACGCGGTAGGCCTTGGCGCGATAGAGCTCGCAGGCGGTCAGCCGATCGGTCCACACCACCGTCCAGGTCGCGGTGGACGATTCGCCCGCGACCGCCGCCGCCGCTTCCTCCGGGTCGACGCCTTCCTGCGGCGTGATGCGGAACAACGCGATGACGTCGGTGTCCTTCGGCACATAGTCCGGATCCCAATAGCCCATCTGCTTGTAGGGCATGACGCCGGACTTGTAACGCCGCACCAAATCCTTGATCGCGGAGCTCGCCTCCTGCATCGCACCCTGGGCAACCATCTGATTCATGTTCGTCTCCCGCTCGTGCCGTGTGGTTCTGGATGGAGCGCACTGTACAGATGCGAAGGCATAAGCTACATTCAAAGTTTCTTTGACTTGATATAAGCGTTGCTGATATGGCAGGGCTGCGCAGCGTAACCCTCAGGCAGCTGCAGATCTTCTGCTCGGCGGCCCGTCACTCGAGTTTTTCGCGCGCATCGGCGGAGCTGCACCTCACGCAGCCGGGGGTGTCGATGCAGATGCGCCAGCTCGAGGACAGTGCCGGGCTGCCGCTGTTCGAGCGGACCGGCAAGGGGCTGCACCTCACCGACGCCGGCCGCGAACTGCTGCGTCACGCGCAGCAGGCTTTGGCCGCGTTGCGCGACGCCGAGGATTCCCTGGACGCGCTGAAGGGGCTGAAAGGCGGCAGGCTGACCATCGCCGCGGTCAGCACGGCCAAGTACTTACGCGCCCAAGCTGCTGGCCCTGTTCTCGGGGCAGCATCCGGGCGTGGAGCTGAAGCTGTCGGTCAACAATCGCGAAGCGGTCGTCCAGCAGCTGGCCGCCAATGAAATCGACCTGGCCATCATGGGGACGCCGCCCAGGCGGCTGGACACGATCGCCGAGCCGTTTGCACGTCACCCGCTGGTGGTCATCGCTGCGCCCAGCCATCCGCTGGCTGGGCGCAAGCGCATCCCGCTGAAGGCGCTGGAGAAGGAGACGTTCCTGGTGCGCGAACCGGGTTCCGGAACCCGCTCCGCCATGGAGAGGTTCTTCGGCGAGCGGGAGATTCAGCCCAGGGTCGGCATGGAGATGAGCAGCAACGAAACCATCAAGCAGGCGGTCATGGCCGGCCTCGGCGTGAGCTTCATCTCGCAGCACACCATCGGCCTGGAGGTGGCTACGCGTCAGCTCACGGTGTTGAAGGTGGACGGGCTGCCGGTGGTGCGCCAGTGGAACGTGGTGCACCTGCGCGAGAAGCGGATGTCGCCGGCGGCAGAAGCGTTCAAGGCCTTCATTCTCGATCACGGCAGCAGCTTCCTGAAGCTGTGGCCTCAGGGTCCGGCGGCCAATGCCGATCTCGCGCCGGTGCCAAAAGCGACTTGAGAGACGTCGCAGCGAAGAGCGGTCCGCTGCCTGGAACTTCCCGACCGGCGCACATGAGCTCCTACTGGCGCTTGCGCTTCGGGCCCTTCGCAATCTTGGCCACGCGCTTCATCAAGTCGCTTCGCTGCCGTCGAAGAAACTCCCGATCGATGAACTGGGACAGGTAGTCGACGTCGGAACCGGTCACACCCATCTTCGCAAAGTGCGCCTTCCAGCCGTCGCAAACGGTGGCCACCTCGGACGCCTCGCCCCGCGCCTCGTCGGCTGACAATCCGAACAGCGCCGCCTCGGACAAGGCGTTCTCGACGGTGGAGTCGGCTGCGTCGCGGCCGACGCGCATCTGCTGATAGCCCAGCGCCTGCGCTGTGGGGAGAACGTCGAAAGCCGGCGCCAGGTGAAGGTGTTGTGCATCGTCCATCAGGAGCACGTGGTTCTTCTCGTGGTCGTCGGTGTTGTCCATCAGAATGTTGAACACCATGCGGCGATAGAGCTCGCGCATGTACGCTTTTGCAGTCCCCTCCTCCACCGGTGCGCGCCGCCGCAACAGCTGCGCAAGTTCCGGATAGCCCATCGGGCTTCCTTCGGCGCGCAAAGCGACGTGCGCAGACTGCGCATGCAGGCGCTGCAGCTCCGGCCCGCGGCCGTACCGGTCGAAACGAAGTACCGCGACCGCATGCCCATCGACGAGACGAATGGGACGCGTCTCGGCTGCGCGGATTCCGGCGTTGGCTGCCAGCGTCATGCACGCGTGTTCGATGAGCGGCGTGTCCGTCGGCTCACCCGTCTCGGCGAACTTCACCACCCACTGCGCGCCTTCCATCTCGATGAGTGCTTTGGGGCGGGCGCCGCCCAGCGTCGTACCCGGCGCGATCAGGCGACGTTTGCTTTCCGGCACCGGCTGGTTGTCGAGCACCTTGCGAACCAGCTCATGTATCTCATCGACATCGCGCAACGTCGGCAGGGAACCGGTTTGCCGAGGCAGATACGCGTCGGCAGACGTGGAAACGCCAAGGGCACCGAAGCGCTCGTCGCCGGCGAAGAACAGGTACTCGAGCAGCGACAGACGCGCGGGTTTGTCGACGAAACGAATGACGCGTTCACCCCATCGGTCAGGCCGCGCGTCGTCCACCGCGCCGGCCGCGGTGGCGCGCTCCAAGGGGAGCTGTTCGATGTCGGTCAGGGGGAGGTCTTCGCTGAGCGCAAATCCATTGCGCAGCCAGCCCGGCGCGTACTGCAACGACACGCCGCTGGTGGCGCGCAGCAAACGCAGCGTTCCGATCGGGACGGGAGACTGCGGCCGGCCCAGCCACCAAAGGTAAAGCTCGTCGGTGACGCGATAGTTCGTCACCTACGACTCTTGCTGGCGTTGCCGAGGCGCGCGGAAATCGACGCTGGCGCGCGCACGGAGCGTGGCCGGCGCGCTTCTCGCACATCCAGTTCCAAAGCGCCGAGGTCGGTCGCTGGAGCAGCCAGATCGCCCAGGGCCTGCACGCGCCCGATGAGCCACAAGGCGCTCGCGTAGGTCCCCATGCTGACCGTTGGGTCGCCTTTCTCGAGACGAATCAGCGTCGGCACGGAGATGCCGATGCGCTCCGCCCACACCCGCTGAGATTCCTTGCGACGGGCACGAGCGATGGCGATGTTCTCCCCGAGTTGGCGCAGCGCATTGGCGGCGATTGGAGGCAATGAGTTGGCAACCTTCGCAGACTTTGGCATTACATAAATGTAATCAAATTACGCATATTGGTCAAGTTATATGTTAGTTAAACGAGAAGGGTCGCCTTCGGCCGAGCGCGCCATGCAACCGATCACGCAGCCAATCGCGCTCTTCGCCCATGGCCTTGCCCGCCGGCACGCATGGGTCAGGCGTTTGGCATGAACAGGTATTCGATATCGATATGGCGCGAAATTGATTGCCGGCAGGCAGCGTCAAGCGGGCTTTCGCAGAACGTGTACGTAGTAGGCCGCCAGCCCCGCATCGAAGACTTCGAGCTGCGAGCGGCAGGCCTGCACGAACAAACGCGCGTGGCGCGGGGACTGGAAGCCGAGCGCCCTCGCCAGACCGCCGAGCCACCGAACGCGGGCGACAAACGACAGTGGCAGCAGCACGGATGTCGCGATCGCGCGGATACGCCGCGCCGAAGCGTAAATGTGCGCGGTGGCGTCCTCGTTGCGCAACACCTCGAAACCGGCGGCCAGCGCAGCAGCCTGGAACTCCCTCGGCGTCGCGGGCAGCGGCATGGTCCATCCGTCCAGCACGTCCTGAATCCACTGCCGCTCCTTCTGGTCGGCCGGGTCGCGCAGGCGAGCGCCGTCGAAGCAGACAAAGATGCGACCCGGCTTGAGGATCCGGAACATCTCGCGGCACAGCGTGGGTTTCTCGGCAATCGGCGTATACACCTGAGTCTCGATGGCGAAAATGCCGTCGAAGCACGCGGCCGGGAATGGCGTGTCCAGATAGTTGCCGCGCACGAACTCGGTGTTGGCGAGCCCGCGGGCGCTGGACATGGCACGCCCGATCTCGAGTTGCTTCTCCACCAGCGAAAGTCCGGTGACTCTGGCCTGCGGCAGCATCGCGGCCACCTGCGTGACGCCCCCGCCGATTCCGCAGCCCGGCTCGAACAGGTGTGGCCGCGCCACCCCCGTGAGATCGAGGCAATCGATCGCTCGACGCGTGGTTTCGAGGATGGCGTGGTCGAGCGATGGTGCCGTCTCGAGATCCCACGCGTAGTGCAGGTGCGAAGGATGGTTGGCGTTGGCCCAGCCCCGCACCAGCGCGCGCAGAACCGAGCGAGGGCTGCCCCAGAACTTGTAGAGGTCGGCACCGAGGTCGAAATGCTCGGTGAGCACCTCCAGCGCTGCGCTCGAATAGGCCGAATCGTAGGGGTCGGAACGTCATTGCTGCTCCTGCCCCGTCCAGTGACAGGCTCGGACAGGACGCTGCGGGCCAGCGGACGCACTGGCGGCACGTCGTAGCGAACGCCTGGGAGGGAACCGCGAAGCGGGTGCGGGGCCGACGCAACCCAAATGTGCCCTCAGCCTGGGCCTTCTCCCTGAGCAGCGCCTTGATCCCTCACCGGTCGCCGCCAGCCCCACACCCGATGCTATGGTTGTTGATGCAGCGGGCCAAGTCAAGCGTGCAGAGCGAGGGAGGCCGCCGGTCGCGGCGTGGTGCACCGCGCGCAAGCCGATGCATGTCGACCCGGGATGCCGATCGGGTCCGGCTGTTCCAGCCGCGTCTTTTTCTCCATAATCGAAATCGACCGGGCGCTTTGATCCGCAAGCCCCAACAGCACGTCATTTTCGAGAGACCGGGAATGAAGCTAAGCGATCTGTTCTCCCGCTTGCGCCGTAAGCGCCCGGCCGCTGCCGGACTTCACTTTGGCGGCGCCAGCCGGCAGCGCTACCGCAGAAGAGCGCTCAAGGTCGCGCTATGGGTCTTCGGACTGGTCGTGCTGTTCGCCCTGCTCGGATTCTTCGTCGTGCCGCCGGTGGCCAAGCACTATCTGGTCAAGAACCTGTCGGAGCAGTTGAACCGTCCGGTTGCGATCCAGGGCATCGATGTCAACCCCTTCAGCATGACCGTGACGGTGCACGGCCTTTCGGTCAAGGAGCCCGGCGGCAGCGCGGAAGTGTTCGTGTCCTTCGAGGAGCTGTTCGTCAACCTGCAGACCGAGTCCATCATCCGGCGCGGGCCGATCTTCGAAGAGATCCGTCTTCAACGTCCCTACGTTCACCTGGTCCGCCGCAAGGATGGCAGCTACAACTTCTCCGACCTGTTGACGAAGTTCGCAGCGGCACCGAAATCCGAACCGCCGCCGAAGGAAAAGTCAGAGCCTCTGCGCTTCTCGCTCAACAACATCCAGATCCTCGCCGGCAAAGTGCTGTTCGACGACGAGCCCAAAGCCGCGCAGCACACGGTAACCGATCTCACCTTGGCCATCCCGTTTCTATCCAATCTCCCGTATCTGGCCAACCAATATGTGCAGCCGGGCTTCTCGGCGAAGGTGAACGACACGCCCGTCGTGATCTCCGGCCGCACGAAGCCGTTCGAGGACACCCTGGAGACCCAGGTCGACCTGAACATCTACGCCCTCGATATTCCGCGTTACGTCGACTACGTTCCCATTCCGCTCGGATTCAAGATCGCATCCGGCACGCTCGACACCCGCATCACGGCCACTTTCACGCGCTATCAGAGCAAGGCGCCGACCCTTGTCCTCGCCGGCAAGATCGGGCTCGAGAAGTTTTCGATGACACAAGCGGACGGCCGCGCGCTGGCGAGCCTCGTGAAGCTCGAGATCCCGGTGGAATCGGCCACCGTCTTCGCGCGCGATGTGAAGCTCGGCAACATCCTGTTGCAAAGCCCCGAGCTCTATCTGCGGCGCGAGCGCGACGGCAACCTCAACTGGATGAGCGTCGTGCCGAAACAGTCTCAGCCACCGCCGGACGCCGCGTCGGCCAAGCCCGCCGAGGGCGACGCGGCGCAACCGTTCAAGCTCCAGATCGCCGAGGTCAAGCTCGAGCAGGGACAGGTGCACTTTGCCGACGATGCGCTCCCGAAGCCGTTCAAGACCGACATCGAGGGCCTGCAGGTGGTCCTGCAAAAGTTTGTCCTGCCACAGACCGATCCCGCGTCGGTGGAGGTAGCGTTCAACACCAAATTCGGTGAGAGCGTGAAGCACGCCAGCACGCTGTTCGTCTCGCCGCTCAACGTCGATGGCAGCCTCGAGGTGACCGGCATCAAGCCGCGCAACTACGCGCCCTACTACGCTCACATGATCCTGTTCGACATCGAGGACGGAACGCTGAACCTGTCCACCCGGTTCCGCGCAGCGCAGGCAGGGGAGAAGCTGTCGGCCGCGCTGTCCGGGCTGGACGCCTCGCTCACCAAGCTGCGCCTGCGCAAACGCGGGGCGCAGGAGGACTTTCTGGCCGTCCCCACGCTGGCGGTGAAAGGCGTCGATCTGGATCTGGACAAGCGCACCGTGCAGGTGGCCGACCTGTCGAGCAAGGACACGCGCCTGCGGCTGGTCCGTGAAAAGGACGGCAGCATCGATCTCACCCACCTCACGCCAGGCGACGAGAAGAAGCCCCCGGCGGCGGCACCGCCACCCGCCGCGTCGAAGCCGGCGGGCGATGCGTGGCAGTGGCTGGTAAAGAAAATCGCGATCGACCGCTACGGCATCACCTTCGACGATCAAGTGCCCGCGCAACCCGTCACACACGTGGTCGAGCCGATCAAGCTCGCGGTGGAGAATCTGACCAACCGCAAGGATGCGACCGGCAAGCTCGCCCTCGACCTGGGGATCAACAAGACCGGCAAGGTGCTGGCGTCGGGGCCGGTCGGAATCAACCCTCTGAGCGCGGATCTGAGCCTGGACGTGATGGGGATCGATCTGATCCCGCTGCAGCCCTATTTCGGAGACAAGCTCAAGATCCTGGTGACCAGCGGCAACGTCCAGGTACGCGGGGTGCTCGGGCTCAAGTCGCAGGACGCGGGCGCCTTGAGCGTTGCCTTCAAGGGCGACGCCGGGGTGAACAATTTTGCCTCGGTCGACAAGGCCAAATCCGAGGACTTCCTGAAGTGGAAGACGCTGTACTTCGGCGGCATAGACACGACCACCCAGCCCTTCGCGCTGCAGATGCAGGAGGTCGCGCTGACGGATTTCTATTCCCGCATCATCATCTATCCGGGCGGGCAATTGAACGTACAGAACATCGTCGGGAACGATGCGGCTCCCCAGGCAGAGGGCGAGGCCACGGCTCAGGAGGCGACGGCGGGTGACGGCAATAAGAACCAACCCGCCGCGGCAAAAGACAAGCCTGCGCAGGCCCCTGCCCCGGCAGCGGAATCGGCCGCGGCCCCACTGCCACCGATTGCCATCGCCAAGGTAACGCTCCAGGGCGGCAACGTGAACTTCAGCGATCTGTTCATCAAGCCCAACTACTCGGCCAATCTGACCGATATCGGCGGGTCGATCACCGGGCTCTCGTCGCAACTCGACACCACTGCCGATGTCGATCTAAGCGGCCGCTTCGCCAAGACCGCGCCGGTGCAAATCAAGGGCAAGATCAATCCGCTGGTGAAGAACCTGTTCCTCGACATCAAGGCCGATGTGCACGACATCGAGCTGGGGCCTTTCACGCCGTACTCGACCAAGTACGTCGGCTACGCGATCGAAAAGGGCAAGATGTCCTTCAACGTGGAGTACAGGGTCGAAAACCGCAAGCTCGCCGCCAAGAACCGCCTGACCCTGGATCAGCTCACCTTCGGCGACAAGATCGACAGTCCGACCGCGACCAAGCTCCCGGTGCTGCTGGCGGTCGCGCTGCTCACCGACCGCAACGGCGTCATCGACGTAAGCCTGCCGATCTCCGGCTCGCTCGACGACCCCAAGTTCAGCGTTGGCGGGATCGTGCTGCAGATCATCTTCAACCTGATCGAAAAGGCGGTCACCGCTCCATTCGCTCTGATCGGCTCGCTGTTCGGCGATGGCGGCGCGGAGCTCTCCTACGTGGAGTTCGATCCCGGTCGCGCGGCGCTCACTCCCGGCGCGGACGAAAAGCTCACCAAGCTCCAGAAGGCGCTGGTCGAGCGCCCGAAACTAAAGCTCGACGCGGCTGGCCACGCCGATCCCGACAAGGATCGCGAGGGGTTGCGCCGGTACCGCTTCGATCAGCAGGTGAAGGCGCAGAAAGTCAAGGACCTGGTCAAGAAAGGCGCATCGGTGACGTCGGTGGACGACATCAAGATCGAGCCGCCGGAATACGAAAATTATCTCAAGCGCGCCTACAAGGAGGCGAAATTCCCTAAACCGCGCAACCTGATCGGGATCCCCAAGGATTTACCCAAAGAGGAGATGGAAAAGCTCATGCTGTCCAACATCCAGATCAGCGACGACGATCTGCTCCAGCTCGCCAATCAGCGCGCCCAGGCGGCCAAGGACTTCGTGACCCGCGGCGATCAGGTGCCGGTGGAGCGGGTGTTTCTCCTGGCGCCCAAGCTGGAGCCAGCCAAGGGCGAAGCCAAGCTTCCTGCAGCCCGGGTAGACTTCTCACTCAAGTGAGGTGATGCAAGATGAGAATGATGATCGCTCTATTCGCGGCCGGTCTGACGCTGAGCGCCCTCGCGGCGGACGAGCAAAAGTCCAAGCCGGCAGACAAGGACAATTTCTTCAAGCGCGCGGCCAAGGTAATCGGTCACGATGCCAAAACCGGAGCCAAAGAAGCGGCTCAAAGCTTCAAGCAAACCGGAAAAGCCATCGGCCACGGCACCGCCAAGGCGGTCACGGACATTGGCCACGCCATGAAGGAGAGCGCCGAAAGAACCAAGAAAGCGGCGCAGGAGACCGTCAAGTAAGCGCCAGAAGCCATCAACTCAGACGCTTTCCCCGGGGGTCGCCCTCTCTATAACTTTCGCCCGGTTCAATCTATAACTCGGAATCCGTAGTCTCCGCGGCAACTGTTGCATTTGTCACGGAGCCCACGATGTCCCGTTCGACGCGCACTGGTGTTGCCGGCACTGCCCTGGCGCATTTCGCCCTGAACACCGCGCGCGCTTTGGCCCTGGGCCTTATCGTCGCTTCACCCCCTGGTCGTGCGAGGGCGTGTCCGAGCCCGACCCGCCGCAAGCGCCATGCTGTCCTAGGCGTTACATCCGTAATCGAATCTCCTGAGGGCGGATTGTGATCAGCATCCACCCATTTCAGATGGTCCGGACGCCTCTGGCGTCTGGATCATCTGTTTTTTTTTCCGATTCCGCGACCGGTGAACCGACGCCAATCAGCGACAGGGCTCGCCCCGACCAACGAGGCATTTATGCTCCCCTCTGACACTCCGCTTGCAGACGACACCGAGGCGGGGATCCCCGCTTGTGTGCCGGCTAGCGGCCACTTGCTCGCGGGGCTGCCCTTTCCCGCTGCGCCGGCCGCCGGCAACCGCATGACAATGCGGGAAAATGGGCGCAAGATTGCGCGCGGAGGCGCGTTGCTCATGAAGGTTTTGCTGGCTGCCGATCGAGGTCTTTTCGCCGACGCATTCTGCGGATCGCTGAGCAAGCTCGCCCCGCGCGTCGAGATCGAGCGCTGCGATCCGGAGCGTGTGGCAGAGCCCGATCCAGGGGCCGATTTCCGTCTGGTGTTGATCGACGCCGACGCCGTTCCCGGCAACGCCGCCAGTGTGGTGCGCAGTTGCCGAGAAAACTTCCCAGAT
Organism: uncultured beta proteobacterium; assembly: GCA_963741215.1. Taxonomy (GTDB): domain Bacteria; phylum Pseudomonadota; class Gammaproteobacteria; order Burkholderiales; family SHXO01; genus SHXO01. The sequence continues at coordinate 15,856 of CAVUHQ010000013.1, read as the reverse complement.
TCTCCTGTGGTTGCGCTCGCCAGCGCGCTGGATGAGGCCTTCATCGCCACGATCATGCGGGCCGGCGCGCAAGCGTACCTCCCCAAGAGCTACAGCGAGGTCCAGGTGTTGGGTGTGCTTCAAGTCGTGCTTCAAGGTGCCAGCCACCGCCCGCAGGTCGAAAGCGCGCCGGCTGCAAGCGATGCGCAAGAAGGGCAGGCACCTGGGATGGACGCGGAGAAGGCCCGCCGCGGCGGCGGCAACCCTTATAGCCTCACCGGCCGCGAGCTCGAGGTCCTCACCCAGGTGTGCGAGGGGCGTTCCAACCTCAACATCGCAAAACGGCTGGGAATCACCGAGGGCACGGTCAAGATTCACTTGAGCAACTCCTACAAGAAGCTGGGTGTGGAGAATCGTGCGCAGGCGATCCGCATCGTCGAGCGCCTGGACCAGGTGCGCAACATCGCGCTGGACGACGCGGAACAAGGCGCGTCGCTGCGCGACTGGCTGCTTCCTCACATGTCGCACGAAACTCACCGCAAGGGAGAGGTCTTGTTCCGCAAGGGCGACCCGGCACGGGCTCTGTATTTCATTCAGCAGGGGACGGTGGCCCTGCCGGAAATCAGCAAGGAGATGACAGAAGGGGCCTTGTTCGGTGAGATCGGCATCTTTCTGCCCGAGCATACGCGTAGCGCCACTGCGCGCTGCGAAACCGACGCGCAGCTGTTCTGCTTGACCGCCGAGCGTGCCAAGCGCCTGTTCTTCGAAAACCCCCAGTTCGCCTATCACGTGATGCAACTGATCGCCGGCCGTCTGCGCGACGATCAGACCCGCCCGCACTGACCCGGCCACGCCGCACGCGCCCCGGCGCCGAGGATCCCGAGTCCTCCGATGAGTCCGCGTGCGGTTCTGGGGGCGCCGTGGCCCGCCTGGAAGCATGGCGTCGTCGCCGGGGTCGGAGTAGCGGTACTCGGTGCAGCTCTCACTGCGCTGCCCTGGTTCTGGCCGCTGCAAGAGAGCTTCGATCTCTGGGTGCTGTTCAGGCTGCGCGGCCCGCAGGCGCCCCCCGATGACATCGTGCTGGTCACGATCGATCAGCAGTCGTCGGAACGCATCGCCCTTCCCGCCGATCCTGAGGCGCGCGAGCGCTGTCTCGATCTGAGGGTGGGAGAGACCCCGGCCTCGCATGAACGGCTGCCTCCCCCGCACCTGGTAATGCGCTGGCCCCGCTGCCTGCATGGGCTGGCGGTCCGAGCATTGGCGGCGGGCGGGGCACGTGTCATCGCCCTCGACATCTCCTTCCGCCCACTGGCTCCGCCGGGGTCGGACAACGAGCCCGCGTTCGGAAGACGAGCAGGACCGTGCGCTGGCGGACGCAATCGAGTCGGCCGGCAACGTGCTGCTCGCACAATGGCTCGATCCGATCGAGGTCAGCCGTCAGCGCGCAACCGCCAATTCGCTGCAGCGGCCGGCTCGGATCAGTCCGCTGATCGCATCGGCCGCACTGGGCGCCGCTCCCCTGCGCCTCGCCTGGGGCCTATCGGGAAGGGTCAACAGCTTCGCCGCGTTCAGCGAGGAGGAAGTCCCGATCTCCAGCCTGCCGGCTCTGGTCTTCCATCTGTCCGCCGCGGAAGTCCACTCGGAGTTCGTCCGTCTGCTCGCGAGGGTCAGTCCCGACAACGCCGAACTGTTACCGCGAACGGCGCAGCAACTGGTCGAACTGAAGCCCCTGCAGGCGACCTCGCTGGCGATCCGCTACCTGGTGCGAGCCGACCCCAAGGTCGCCGCTTCGCTGCGTGAGTCGCTCGAAGGCCGCCAGAGCGCGCAGGTGCCGGCGCGACACCGCCCAGCTCTACGCGCCTTGGTCGATCTCTACGCCGGCGATGCCGTCCGCTATCTGAACTTCTATGGCTACCCCGGAACCTTCCCCAGCGTGAGCTACGCCGACGTCCTGACGGCTGCCACGAGCGGCGGTGGCGCAGCCTTGCAGGAGCTGCGCGGCAAGACGGTTATCGTCGGGTACGCCGACTTCACGCCGGCGCAACGGGACGACCATTACCCCACCGTCTATACCACGAGCGACGGTGTCAAGCTGAGCGGCGGAGAGATCCTGGCAACGGCGGTTGCCAACCTCGCGACCCGGACCAGCCTCGTCGCGCCGCCACCCGCCCTGAGGGCAGCGCTAACGGCGGGATTCGGCATGGCGCTCGGTGTTCTTCTTCTGGTGCCGTCCGCTCTGCGCGGAATGGCGGCTGCGTGTGCGTTATCCGTAGCCTATCTCGCGCTGGCGCTGCTCTTGTTCCGGTTCGAGGCGATCTGGCTTCCGGTACTGGTGCCCCTGGTTGTGCAAGCACCGGCGGGCATCCTGTATGCGCTGACGCACCACTACCGCGACATCGGCCGCAAGCGCGACGAGCTGCGCACCCTGTTCGGCAAATTCGTGCCCGGTCGCGTGATCGAGTCGCTGCTGGAAAACCGCGAGAAGCTGGATACCGTAACCGAGCCGGTCTACAGCGTATGCCTGGCAACCGATGCGGACCGGTTCTCGACGCTGGCCGAAAGCATGCATCCGGCGCAGCTCGCACGCTTTCTCAACCAGTACTTCCAGGTGGTGTTCGCGCCCATCACCGAAGAGGGCGGAGACATCGTGGATGTCGTCGGCGACGCCGTGCTGGCCGTCTGGACCGGTGCAGGAGACCGATCGCGCGCTGCACGTGAAGGCAACTGGAGCTGCGCTCGAGTTGATGGCGGCGGTCAACCAGTTCAACGCCGCTTCGCCGTCCGCCCGGCTGCCGACCCGCATCGGCATCTCCGCCGGATCGGTTTCCACGACCGCAATGGGTGCGGTGAACCACTACGAGTTCCGTCCCGTCGGCGACACGGTAGTCACGGCGACCCGGCTGCAGGAGCTGAACAAGATGCTCGGTACGCGGATCCTCGCGGCCGAGCAGGCCATCCGCGGACTGGATGGGCTGCTGGTGCGAGACCTGGGATCGTTCCTGCTGCGCGGCAAGACCGTACCCACACACGTCTTCGAAATCATCGATGAACGCGTCAACGCGAGCGCCGATGTGATGCAGCTTTGCCTGGAGTTCGCGCTGGCGCTGGATGCGCTGCGCGGCGGCCGTCGCGAGAGCGCTCTCGAGCGCTTCCGCGCCATACGCGAGCGTTACCCGCAGGACGGGCCAACCGCCTTCTACGTCCAGTGGCTGTCCAGCTATCCGCTGGCGGCAGGCGCGGCGATCCCTCAGGCGTAGCGGCTGATGATGCGCCGACGTTAAGCCGCGCAAGTTCGGCTTGCGCGGCCGGATGAGAACCATCGTTGTTTCTCGTGCGCGCGTCATTGTGAACCGTCAGTAACACGCGGCGCGTGCGACGTGAAAAGCATGTCCCGCCGACGTTGTAATCGCACTTTGTCTGGCAGTGATAAGACAGCTGCCGGCATGCGCTGAGCCCGACGTATGCCTAAAGTTTGGTTGTGTCGGATCGGAACAAAGTTATACATTCCCCCGCTATTCGGTTGTCATCGTAGTCCCCGGCCGATCGTCAAAGCAGCCATGGCCGAGGGGGGAGATCGAGGATGTCTGGATCCGGCACGCTCACGTCGACACGTCGGGCGCTGGGGTACCTGATCCCGGCGCTCGCACTGCTTTGCGTAGAAGCGGCTGAAGGATGGGCGGCCGAAACGACATCGGTCTGCGCTCCCATCGTCGGGTCGCATCGTGTCGGTGCAAGGCAGCGTCGAAGTACAGCGGGCGGGCCGGCCGGATTGGGGTGCAGTCACGCGGCTGGATACGCCTTTGTGTCAGGGCGACCTGATCCATACCGGGCCCAGCAGCCGCGCCGCGCTGGTCATCCTGCCGGAGAAGTTCGTACGGCTGGATCAGAACTCCACACTCTCCGTCAGCGTTCGACGACGACGAAACGATCGTCGAGTTCTTCCAGAGACGCGCCGCAAGAGACGCTCCTGCGGGGCCGGTTACTTCATCACGCGCTTCCCGCGCAAGTTCAAGGTCCGCACGCAGTTCATAAACGCCGCGGTAGAGGGCACCGAGTTCCTGGTCAGCATGAGTTGCAGCGCCGCCGCCGGTGGCGGTGTTCGAGGGCAAAGTCAGCGTAGAGCCAGTCCTCGCCAGCGTCGAGCCGTTGCTGCTGAAGAGGGGCGAGACGGTGTCGGCCGGGCCGGACGAGCAGCCAGCGGTCGAAGCTTCTGGTGAAGCCGGTCGACGCGGTGCAGTGGGCGCTGTACTACCCGCCGTTGGGCGCGCCGGGGACCGGTATCGGGCCAGATGCAGACTGCGACGCATCGCGACCGCCGCAGACGAGAAAAGCAGCTGCCTGACGCAGCGAGCAGAGCAGCGCCTGCGCGTAGGTCGCGTGGACGAAGCCCAATCCGACATCGAAGCCTCGCTTGCGCTCGTACCCGACAACAGCGACGCCGATGCGCTGCTCGCGGTCATCAGCGTCGTCAAGAACGACAAGCCCAATGCGCATCGCGTTCGCGCAGCGCGCGACACGGCAGAACGCGACCTCGCCGCGGGCGTGGATCGCGCTGTCCTACGCCCAACAGGCCAGCTTCGAGCTCGAACCTGCGCTGGCGAGCGCCGAGCGCGCGGCAGCGCTCGCGCCGGGCAATTCCACCGCGCAATCTCGCGTCGCCGAGTTGCTCATGTCGCTCGGCCGAATAAGTTCGGCCGAGCGCGCCGCGCAGGCGGCTGTGCGCGCGAATCCAGATGAAAGCCGCGCCCGAACGATCCTCGGCTTCGTGCACTTGGCCCAGATCGATACGCAAAGAGCGCGCGACGATTTCGAGGCCGCGATCGAGCGCGATTCCAGCGACCCCATGCCGCGGCTGGGGCTGGGCCTGGCGATCATTCGCGACGGTGATCTGAAGGCCGGCCGCGAGCAGATCGAGATCGCGGTCGCGCTGGATCCGACCAACTCGCTGATACGCAGCTACGTCGGCAAGGCCTACTACGAGGAGAACACGAAAGCGCGAGAACAGCTCGCCGGCATCCAGTTCGGCCTCGCCAAGCAACTCGATCCGAAGGACCCGACACCGTGGTTCTATGACGCCGTGCGTCAGGACGCGGACAACCGGCCGGTGGAGGCGCTGTCCGAGCTGCAACGATCCATCGACCTCAACGACTCGCGTGCCGTGACCCGCTCGCGCTTGCTGCTCGACGAGGATCGCGCTGCGCGCAGCGCGGGGCTCGCGCGGATCTACGGCGAGCTGGGTTTCTCGCAGCTCGCGTTGGCGGAAGGTTTCCGCGCCTTGAATGACGACCCTATCAACTACTCCGCGCATCGATTTCTGGCCGATGCGTATCTGAATCAACCCAACAGGGAGATCGGCCGGCTCTCCGAGCTGTTGCAATCGCAATTACGTCAACCGGAAAATGTACAACCGCTGCAGCCGCAACTGAGCGAGACAGGCTTGTTCATTGTACCGGGGGCGGGTCCTGCGCAACCGTCCTACAACGAGTACAACAGGTCTGTTCGTACGCAACGGCCTGCAGCTTCTACGCCGACGGGATCGCCGGAGCCAATGGGACTTACGGCGACGACGCCGTCGTGTCGGTACTGGCCGATCGCGTATCCTTCAGCGTGGGTCAGTTTCACTATCAGACCGACGGTTTCCGCCCGAACGCCGATCAGAGCCGCGATCTAGTGAGTGCCCTCGGCCAGTTCGCCATATCCGCGGAAACCAGCGTGCAATTCGAGGCACGCACACTGCATAGCGACATCGGCGATCTTCAGATGCGTTTCGACCCGGATAACTTCTTCCCGAACGATCGCGACAAGACCGACATCGATACTTACCGCCTCGGGCTTCGTCACGATCTCTCGGCCGACACTCAACTCATCGTATCCGCGCTCTCGCAACGATCGCAGGAGGAAAAAGATCAGTTTCGTTCTGTCCCATTTGGGTTGGTCCCGCAGCTCGTTTTCGTTCCACCCCCGCCCCATCTGATTTTTGTTCCCACGACCGGTCAGAATCAGTTCGCGGGTACGATAAACCAGCAAGGCTATCTCGCCGAAGCACAGGTGGCTCACCGCTGGTCGCGCTCCCAGCTCATTGTCGGGGCGGGCTGGTTCGAAGCCCACACCCAGTCGACGACCACGGCGACCACGACTTTCGTGCCTCCCATTCTTCCTCCAAAACAGCAGACGGTAAGTGAAGAAACCAATGCACACCAAGCCAACGCGTATGTGTACTCGTACTTCCGGTGGCCGGATAACTTCAGCTGGATTCTCGGGCTGAGCGTCAACGACTACAGCTCACAGTCGGTGGAAGGAACGCCGGTCAACCCGAAGTTCGGCCTGATGTGGACGCCGTTCGCGGGGACCACGGTCAGGGCAGCCGCATTCCGCACGTTCCGCAGAGACTTGATATCCGATCAGACCATCGAACCGACCGAAATCGCCGGATTCAATCAGTTCTTCGATGATCCTGCCGCCACCGATGCGCGGCGCTTTGGATTGGGCTTGGATCAGCGCTTCACCCGAAACCTCTTCGGCGGATTCGAGGTAACGCATGGCTTGTTGAAGCAGCCCTTGCCGAGCCCGCAGGTCGGCTTTGCCGAGGCGCACACAGATGTCGACCGCGCTTATCTGTACTGGATGCCGGCCCGCTGGGCGGCGCTGAGCTCACAATACTACTTGCAGAAGCTGCAGCAACCGCCATCTCTCGTGTCTGGCGGCTTCAACTATCTCGATCTGCGCACCGAGCGTGCACCGTTCGGCGTATCGCTATTTGGCCCGGCCGGTTTTTCGTTCACGGCCAGCGCCTCCTGGGTACACCAGACTGGAACCTTCGTCGATACGCTGCAGAACAACCAGGAGACGGAGGGCACCAGCACGTTCTGGGTAACGGACTTGGAGTTACGGTGGCGTCTGCCGCGGCGCGCGGGTACCATCGCCGTTGGCGTGAGCAACCTGTTCGACCGGCGCTTCAGCTACTTCGAACCGGATCCCGCCAACCCGACCGTGTATCCCGAACGCTTCTGGTATGCGCGCTTCCAGTTATTACTATGACCCCTTCGTCGCCATCTCGCGACATCCGGTTATCGCCTTAGAAAATCTCGCTCAACCAATAGGAGACCCGCGTCATGAACCGCACTTTTTGCCTCCGGCTGAGTCGGCTTGCACTTCCGCTGCTGTTGGCCGCACTCGTATCGAGCGCATGCGCGCAACAGTCCACCAAGGGTGACAGCAAGACCGTCCCGTTCCAGGTTACGTTCGAACCCAATGGGGCGGTTATCGTGAAGACTCCTGAAGGCAAGCGCCTGGAGCCGGTACCCGCCAAATTTCCGTTCACGTTTCCTGAGAAGACGGCCGGCGTGCAGATGTACAACTTCAACGCGTTCCGCTTCGCCGGCTCGAGCTACATGATCTTTTGTATGGGACCCGGCTACTGCTTCTGCTTCGACCTGCCGGAACCGCCGGACGGTCATATCGGCAATGCGTGCTCGACCCTGCACTGAGCGTAGCGAGCTTGACGCTTGATGAGCCGGCCACCAGGCCGGCTCACTCCATTCAGGCCCGCCAATTCACGATTGCGGGCGGCGGGTCCCCACTCCTCTCACTCGACCGCCCGCTCCACCATAGCCCGCAGCAGCACGTTGCATCCGGCCGCCAGATCCTCGGGCTTCGCGTTCTCGATCTCGTTGTGCGAGATCCCGCCCTCGCACGGCACGAAGATCATCCCGGTGGGCGCGACCCGATTGACGTAGCACGCGTCGTGGCCGGCACCGCTGACGATGTCCATGTGCTTGTAGCCGAGTCCTTTCGTCGCTTCGCGCACCGCCGACACGCAATCGGAATGAAACTGGACCGTCGGGTAGCTGGTCACGCGCTGGACATCGAAGGCGACCCCTGATTCATCTCCCACGTGGCCGCACGCGTCGCGCAGCATCGTCTCCATCGCGTCGAGCTTGGCGTCGTTGATGTGACGCAGATCGACCGAGAAGCGCACCTCGCCGGGAACCACGTTGCGCGAATTCGGCTTGACCTGCATGAAGCCGACAGTCCCGCGGCCTTCCGGTTGATGCAGGAACGCGATCCGGTTGACCTCCTGAACGATCTGCGTTGCGCCCAGCAGGGCATCCCGGCGCAGCCGCATGGGCGTCGGGCCCGCGTGCGCATCCTGGCCGCTCACCACCACGTCGTACCAGCGCAGCCCAAGCGCACCGGTGACGACCCCGATGATGTTGCCGGTGTCTTCGAGTATCGGGCCTTGCTCGATATGAGCCTCGAAGTAGGCCGCAAACGGCCGGCCGCCGATCGCGGTTTCGCCCGCGTAGCCGATGCGCTTGAGCTCGTCGCCGACCGACTTGCCGTCGAGGTCGGTGCGAGCCAGGCAGTGATCCAGCTCGAACACCTTGGTAAACACGCCCGAGCCCATCATCACGGGCGTAAAGCGCGTGCCCTCTTCGTTGGTCCAGATCGCGACCTCTATCGGAGCTTCGGTTTCGATGCCTCGATCGTTCAGGCTGCGGACGACCTCGAGCGCGGCGAGCACTCCATAGTTGCCGTCGAACTTGCCGCCCGAGGGTTGGGTGTCGATGTGGCTGCCCGACACCACCGGCGGAGCGTTGAGGTTGCGTCCAGGCCGGCGCCCGAAGATGTTGCCGATGCCATCTATGGTCACGCTTAGTCCAGCCTCACGCAGCCACTTCACCACCAGGTCTCGGCCTTGGCGGTCGAGATCGGTCAGCGCCAGGCGGCGGACGCCTCCTTTAGGTGTCGCTCCGATCTTGGCCAGCTCCATCAGAGAGCCCCACAGCCGCTCACCATTGATTCGAAGATCCGCTGCCCGGTTCATCGTCTCCCTCTCTCGATAATTTATCGCCATAGAAAGCGTGGTGGCGGCGCCTCGGGGGCCGGCCGATCATCCACCTCGATAGGTGCATGGTGGCACGCCTCCCGGTGCGCCGGCAACACGCTACACAACTGTTCGACACAGACATCGGGTGCCGTGCGTAAACTCCGGTTCCGTGGACTCCTGCGCTTGACGCTGGCGTACCGGATCCCGCCGCGCCCACATACGAACAACAACGGGAGACAACAGATGCCGAACGAAATTGCATTTCAGTCCGCCAAGGCGCTCGCCGCGCGCATCCGCAGAGGCAGGATCGGCTGCCAGGAGTTGTTGGAACTGTATCTTGCACGGATACAAACCTACAACCCGAGGATCAATGCGATCGTCGCAACGGACTTGAAAGCCGCGCGCAAACGCGCTCGCGCAGCCGATGCAGCCCTGGCCAGAGGCGAGTCGTGGGGCCCGCTCCATGGCGTGCCGATGACGATCAAAGAGTCCTTCGACGTGGTTGGTATGCCGACCACCTGGGGGCTCTCGGAGCTCAAGGACAACTTTCCGAAGCGCAACGCACTGGCGGTGGACCGCTTCATCCAGGCGGGCGCGACCCTCTTCGGCAAGACCAACGTGCCGGTCATGCTCGCCGACTGGCAAACCTTCAATCCGGTTTACGGGACGACCAACAATCCGTGGGATCCTTCCCGGGCCCCAGGGGGCTCCTCCGGTGGTTCTGCAGCGGCGCTGGCGGCAGGACTGACGGGGTTGGAAGCGGGCAGCGACATCTGCGTGCGGCGACCAGCCGCAGGCAGACCGACGAGGTGTTCGCGCGCAACCTCGAAGCCGCGGGCAAAGTTGCTCCCGACGACACCAGCTACTACGCCTGGATGGTCAAAGGCAGCACCCTGAGTCACCGTGACTGGCTCGTGCATAACGAAGCGCGGCAGCACATGCGCCTGACGTGGTCCGAGTTCTTCGAGGAATACGATCTGCTCTTATGCCCCGCCGCGGCGACAGCGGCCTTCCCTCACAACCAGCACGGGGAGCGATGGGAGCGCATGGTGATGGTCAACGGCAAGCCGCAGCCCTCCACCACGCAGATGTTCTGGGCCGGCTATTCCGGGATGGTCAACCTGCCATCGACAGTGGCACCGGCCGGACTCACGAGCGAGGGTTTGCCCGTCGGGGTTCAGATCATCGGCCCGCAGTACGGTGATCTCACTTGCATCCGATTCGCGCAGCTGCTGGAACGCGAGTTCCAGGGGTTCGCGCCGCCGCCCGGGTACCAGTAGAGCGGCAGCACCGGTCGGGCCAGATCTATCGAGCGCTTTCCAGGCGCGCTCACGCGCGCCTGGAGCAATCCTCAGCGAATGCCCTTCTCGATCAGCGGAACGAGTTCCTTGATCGTCTTGGGCGTCACCACGTCGGCGCCCGTGTTGATGGAGAGGCCGGCGAAGCCGTACCGCTTGGACAGCACACACTGCATGACCGGCAGGAAGCCCTGCAGATAAAGCTGCTGGTCCAGCGTCACCGTAATCCAACCCTTCTCGAGTCCATCGATCGTCGCGGGTGACAGATCGATCCCGCCGACGATGACCTCGCCCGGCTTCTTGCCCGCGGCTTGCAGCGCTTTCGGGATCACCGATGTCACCCCGCCATGCTGCGTGCCGATACCCTTCACATTCGGGTTCTTGGCGATATAGGCGGTCAGCACCGGCACCGCGAGCGAACTGTCCGAGTTCACTTCGGCCGAGATCTCGAGGTAGTCGACCTTCACACCGGCCTTCTCGAGGGTGTCCTTGAGCCCCTTGTCGGACTGACCACGTTCGGCCTCACCGAGAAGGCCATAGACCAGGGCCTTGTCCCCTGCCTTGAGCCCCGCGTCGAGCATCTTCGTGGCGGTGATCGCCCCACCCGCGTACAGTTCCACGCCAGCGTAGCCGGTGCCCTTCGAACCGTACATCTTCTGAATCTTGGTCAGCGGCGAGTTCCCGACCGTGACGAGAATGCCCCGGTCGCGCGCCTGCTTCACCAGCGGCTCGAACGCCTCATTCCCCGGATGGCCCATGATCTCGATGCAGTCCGGCTTGGCCGCGAGCGCCTGACGGAACTGCTCGAGCATCTTCTCCGGTTGCCAGGCCGAGTATTGCTCGATAATTTTGATGCCGAAGGCATCGCCCGCCGCCAGCGCGCCGTTGGTTCGCGCCCAGGTTGCGCCGTCCCCCGCGTTGCCTCCCATCTGCATGTACATGGTCATGCCCTTGCCGAGCGGCTCCGCGGCCTGCGCGGGACCGTAGCCCGCCGCCATGGCAGCAACCGCAGCGGCTGTCGCGAGTAGTGTTCTCCTCCGCATAACTCCTCCTTGGTTCTTGGCTTTTGCTTCGTTTGTAGTCGTTGCGCCGCTACTGCGGCACCCCGTCCCGCGTGCAGGAACGCCGGTTTCCAAGCGTCCCTTCGCTGGACGGCGTCCTGCCGCCCAGCAGATCCTCCACGATTCAGTTTCCGGGCTTGAGCCGGAAGATCCGTCCAAGCGTTGCCCGGCGCTGCGGCTGTTCCATGATCAAATGGAAGATGACCGCGGCGAGAAAGACCAGGCCCACCACCGCTCGCACCCAGAAGCCTTGAATCCCCGTCGCCGTAAGGCCGGCCTCGATCATCGAGATGATGAACGCACCGAAGAACGTGCCGACGATGGTTGCCTGGCCGCCGAAAATCGACGTGCCGCCGATGAAGACCGACGCCAGCGCGATCAGCAGATAGCCCTGGCCCTGCGTGTTGAAGAAATTCCGATTCTCCAGCGTCAACAGGACAGCGGCGAAACCCGCGAGTGTTCCCATCAGCGTGAACAGCTTGACTCGTTCGCGATCGACGTTGACGCCGACCACACGCGCTACGCCGGCGTTGTCGCCGATGAACAGGACGTGCTCGCCGAAACGATGGCGGTTCATGATGAACCACAGCAAGATGGTGAGCCCGATCCCCCACAGCGCCTGCACCGGGAACTCGCCGATCTTGCCCACGAAAACGTTCCACATGGAAGTATCTTGCACCGTTCGCAGGCTATACGACTTCCCCCCCGAGATCACGGTCGTGATGCCACCCCAGAAAAATTGCGTCGCAAGCGTCGTGATGATCGACGGAACACCGACGTAAGCGACGATCAGGCCGTTGATGAGCCCGATCATAGCGCCCGCGCCCACCGCGAGGAACACTGCCGGCCACGCCAGGCCCTGGTCTTTGTAGAGCATGGCGAGCACGTAGCCGGAGAAGGCGATGATCGATGGGAACGAGAGGTCGATTTCACCCGCTGCAATGACGAAAGTGAGGCCAAGCGCCAGCACCAGCACCGGCGGGACGGTGGTGAGAAAGGACATGTAGATCGGAGCGCTCAGAAACACTTCCGGCGAGGCGACGATGAAACAGCCGACCAAAGTCAAGAACACGACGATGATCGGCAACCCCTCGACTCGGGACAGCGGGATTCGGGAGCTCACGCAGCGCCTCCGGTCTTGGTTTTTTGCAGGTCGAGCAGAAAGCGGGTCAGCTCGTTAAGGCTGATCTGTCCTTTGCCGAAGGTCGCGGCCACCTCGCCCCGGTCCAGTATCACCAGCTTGTCGGCAAGCTCGTGCACGTGTGCCAGGTTGTGCTCGATGTACACGCAGGCGCGGCCACGTTCCTTGATCGAACGCACGAAATCGAGAACCTTCTGGACTTCCTTGATCGCGAGCGCGACGGTCGGCTCGTCGAGCACGACCAGATCGGCGTCGAAGTGCATGGCGCGGCCGATCGCGATACCCTGCCGCTCGCCGCCGGAGAGCTTCTGCACCGCACTGTCGGCGTCGATCCCGGCGCCGCGAAAGCCGATCTGGTTCTTGAGGACGTCGTTGGTGATCGCCTTTTGCGCCTTGACATCGATGAAGCCGAAGCGGTTGGTGATCTGCCGTCCGACGAAGAAGTTGCGCCACAGCGGTTGTTTCTCACCCAGGCTCTTCTCCTGGTAGACCGTCTCGATGCGCCAGTCGTGCGCCCGGCGCACCGAATAGTGCGAGAGGTCGATCCTCTCGTCCCGGATATAGAGCTCGCCGCCGGTGGGCCTGATCACGCCGGTCATGATCTTGATCAGCGTCGACTTGCCCGCACCGTTGTCGCCGATCAGGCCCACGATCTCGTCGCGCCCGACCGTGAGGCTCACCTCGTTGAGCGCCACGACATTGCCGTATGCCATGCGGATCTTTTCCATCCGCACCATGTGTTCGTAGGTTCTCTCTCCCATCGGGACATGGTAGCGGGAGGGGGAGGCGGGTGCAAATGGGGAGCAGCCGCCCCGCGACGATGAGCTTCGGATCGAGCCGCCTCCGACTCAGATTGCCGTTCGCGCTGAGCGTAGTGGCGTATAGCCACGGAGTCGAAGCGGGGAGTGGCGCGTGATTAGACTAAGGCGTACCGGCTGCGCGCTCTCGCTTTCGCTGAGCGGGCGATCGCCCCCTAAAGGGTCTACTGCCTAAATTCGTCCTGACGATGACCTACTTTGGCGCCGGCCGGGCTGCGCCCTTAACTTGGCCCGAAGGCCAAGTTAGCCTGCGCCTCAGCCGGCTTGCGTGCGCATGCACGCCGCAGGCTGCACGCTGTGTTCCGCGTGAACCGGTCATCGTCGCCACCCTACAAAGCAAAACGCCCTGAGCTCTTGCCCAGGGCGTTTCACTTTATAGGGTCCTGACGATGACCTACTTTCACGCGGTATACCCCGCACTATCATCGGCGCGACTGCGTTTCACGGTCCTGTTCGGGATGGGAAGGCGTGGGGCCACAGCGCTATGGTCGTCAGGAATTCAGTTGGCAGAGGTCAGTTGACAGCGGTCAGTGACCCCCGCGCGTTGTGGAAGAAGTAATTGGGTTCGATGATTACCAAGCACTGGATCAAAGGGGTTGACTGACCACTGCCAACTGACCTCCTGACACTCTTAACTTTGAGCGCACGCTCAAAGTTATAGGATCAAGCCGCACGGGCAATTAGTACCGGTTAGCTTAAGGCCTCACAGCCCTTCCACACCCGGCCTATCAACGCGGTGGTCTTCCGCGACCCTTCAGTGGAGTTGACCTCCAGGGACGTTCTCATCTCGGGGCAAGTTTCCCGCTTAGATGCTTTCAGCGGTTATCTCTTCCGCACATAGCTACCCGGCCATGCCACTGGCGTGACAACCGGTACACCAGAGGTGCGTCCACTCCGGTCCTCTCGTACTAGGAGCAGCCCCCCTCAAACGTCCAACGCCCACGGTAGATAGGGACCAAACTGTCTCACGACGTTTTAAACCCAGCTCACGTACCACTTTAAATGGCGAACAGCCATACCCTTGGGACCGGCTACAGCCCCAGGATGTGATGAGCCGACATCGAGGTGCCAAACTCCCCCGTCGATGTGAACTCTTGGGAGGAATCAGCCTGTTATCCCCGGCGTACCTTTTATCCGTTGAGCGATGGCCCTTCCATTCAGAACCACCGGATCACTATGGCCTGCTTTCGCACCTGCTCGACTTGTCAGTCTCGCAGTCAAGCTCGCTTGTGCCATTACACAATCAGTACGATTTCCGACCGTACCTAGCGAACCTTCGCGCTCCTCCGTTACTCTTTGGGAGGAGACCGCCCCAGTCAAACTGCCTACCATGCACGGTCCCCACCCCCGCTATAGGGGGCCAGGTTAGAACCGCAATGACATCAGGGTGGTATTTCAACGTCGCCTCCACGATAGCTAGCGCCACCGCTTCATAGGCTCCCACCTATCCTACACAGATCCCATCACAGTCCAATGCAAAGCTACAGTAAAGGTGCACGGGGTCTTTCCGTCTAGCCGCGGGTAGATTGCATCATCACAACCATTTCAACTTCGCTGAGTCTCGGGTGGAGACAGTAGAGCCATCGTTACGCCATTCGTGCAGGTCGGAACTTACCCGACAAGGAATTTCGCTACCTTAGGACCGTTATAGTTACGGCCGCCGTTTACCGGGGCTTCGATCAAGAGCTCGCACCCCATCACTTAACCTTCCGGCACCGGGCAGGCGTCACACCCTATACGTCCACTTGACGTGTTGGCAGAGTGCTGTGTTTTTATTAAACAGTCGCGGCTCCCGTTTCACTGCAACCTCCGTCGGCTCCAGCAGCAAGTGCTCTCACCTACCAGAGGCGCACCTTATCCCGAAGTTACGGTGCCAATTTGCCGAGTTCCTTCACCCGAGTTCTCTCAAGCGCCTGAGAATTCTCATCTCGCCCACGTGTGTCCGTTTACGGTACGGTCTTCGTACAACTGAAGCTTAGAGGCTTTTCCTGGAAGCTTGGTATCTGTGACTTCGTGCCCGAAAGCACTCGTCATCACGCCTCGACTAAGCCCTCCGGATTTGCCTGGAGAGCACGCCTACACGCTTAAACCGGGACATCCAACACCCGGCCCACATAACCTTCTTCGTCCCCCCATCGCATCATACGAAGGTATCGGACTATTAACCGATTTCCCATCAGCTACGCGTTTCCGCCTCACCTTAGGGGCCGACTCACCCTGCGCCGATGAACGTTGCGCAGGAAACCTTGGGCTTTCGGCGAGCGGGCCTTTCACCCGCTTTATCGCTACTCATGTCAGCATTCGCACTTCCGATACCTCCAGCAGGGGTTCCCCCCCACCTTCACAGGCCTACGGAACGCTCTCCTACCGCATCAGAGGTCAGATGTCAGTTTTCAGTGGTCAGTAAAAGCAACTACTTCAGGCTCTTCACAAGCCCCTGTAGCATCTTGGCGATCTGCTCGTATTCATCTCGCCAACGCTGCCAAGCATCCTCATCGATGTAGCCCAGGTCCAAACAATAGCGCAGCCATACGCGCATCTCGTCAGCCGACCCTAAGGCCACCTGCAAGTAGCGTTTGAACTCCGCTTTGGAATGGCTCGCCTTGGCTACACCTTCGGCGATGTTGGCGCAGATCGACTTGCTCGCCCGCCGTATCTGATCGGCAAGCCCATACTGCTCAAGCTTCGGAAATCCCAAGCTCGCCTTGTGAATCTCGATCGAGATCACG
>CAVUHQ010000012.1:0-58972 GCA_963741215.1 uncultured beta proteobacterium | reverse complement strand
AACAGGGGTGGGCTTGGCAGCTAAGTCAGGTCAATAGGCAAGCTGGCGTTAGCGGTTTGGCTGTGACTGCCGAGTGTCCTCTGAAGCCGGGTCTGTAGCTCAGTTGGTTAGAGCACACGCTTGATAAGCGTGGGGTCGGTGGTTCAAGTCCACCCAGACCCACCAAGTGAGGGATGATCGGGGCTGTAGCTCAGCTGGGAGAGCACCGCGTTTGCAACGCGGGGGTCGTCGGTTCGATCCCGATCAGCTCCACCATGCTTCAGGTATCGGGTGTCAGTAACCGGTGTCTACCGACTACTGATACCTGAAGTGGTTCGGCTGTTCTTTAAAAATGTGGAAGAAGTAAAAGCGATTCGATTTTGCGACGAAGATCTTCGGGCGAGATTTGTCCTCTGGGGGTTGGAATCAGAGCCAAATCGACTGGGTTTGATGATTGTATCGTTGCCTCATCTTGTCACTGCGAGATGGGGCGGCAACCAAGCGCTGAAGTAACCTGTGACTAAAGGTGGTTCTCGCAAGAGAGCTCAAAGTTATAGGGTCAAGCGAATAAGTGCATGTGGTGGATGCCTTGGCGATTACAGGCGATGAAGGACGTGGCAGCCTGCGAAAAGCTGCGGGGAGCTGGCAAACGAGCTTTGATCCGCGGATATCCGAATGGGGAAACCCACCCCTGCATAGATGGCTTTCGATACAAAGCCCACTTGCGCAAGCGAGTGGGGTTTGTCAGAGCGGGACACGACGACCAAAGTCCACTTTGCGCAAGCGAGTGGGGTTTGGTCAGAGCGGGACACGACGACCAAAGTCCACTTTGCGCAAGCGAGTGGGGCAGGAGCGAGAGTCATGTATGGAGGGGTACTCCTGGCTGAATACATAGGCCAGGTAGAGCGAACCCGCTGAACTGAAACATCTAAGTAGGCGGAGGAACAGAAATCAACCGAGATTCCGAGAGTAGTGGCGAGCGAAATCGGAGCAGCCTGCATTCTTTAGCACGCGAGTTAGCAGAACGGACTGGAAAGTCCGGCCCTAGCGGGTGATAGCCCCGTATGCGAAAACGAGCGTGTGGAACTAGGGATGCGACAAGTAGGGCGGGGCACGAGAAATCCTGTCTGAAGATGGGGGGACCATCCTCCAAGGCTAAATACTCGTAATCGACCGATAGTGAACCAGTACCGTGAGGGAAAGGCGAAAAGAACCCCGGGAGGGGAGTGAAATAGATCCTGAAACCGCATGCATACAAACAGTGGGAGCCCCAGCTTTAATGGCGATGTCATGAGCGCCGGGTTCTTTCGACAGCGGCCGAGCGTTAGCGAGGTGAGTGAGTCAAAAGAACAATCTCGATGAAATAGATCCTGCTAAAGGCAGCACAGAGCTATGCCATTGAGAGCCATTAAGCTGGGGTGACTGCGTACCTTTTGTATAATGGGTCAGCGACTTACATTGACTAGCGAGCTTAACCGTATAGGGAAGGCGAAGCGAAAGCGAGTCCGAACAGGGCGACTGAGTTAGTTGGTGTAGACCCGAAAGCGGATGATCTACTCATGGCCAGGCTGAAGGGTGGGTAACACCACTTGGAGGGCCGAACTCACTACTGTTGAAAAAGTAGGAGATGAGCTGTGGGTAGGGGTGAAAGGCTAAACAAATCCGCAAATAGCTGGTTCTCTCCGAAAGCTATTTAGGTAGTGCCTCGTGTATGGCTTCTGGGGGTAGAGCACTGTTATGGCTAGGGGGGCGTTTAGCTCTACCAAACCATGGCAAACTCCGAATACCGGAAAGTCGGCAGCACGGGAGACAGACTGCGGGTGCTAACGTCCGTAGTCGAGAGGGAAACAACCCAGACCCTCAGCTAAGGTCCCCAATGATTGGCTAAGTGGGAAACGAGGTGGGAAGGCTTAGACAGCCAGGAGGTTGGCTTAGAAGCAGCCATCCTTTAAAGAAAGCGTAATAGCTCACTGGTCGAGTCGTCCTGCGCGGAAGATGTAACGGGGCTCAAGCCAATAACCGAAGCTAGGGATGCGCGAATCGACATGACAGCGTTGGCGCCGCGAGTCGGTCGTTGTGCCACGTCCTTCGGGGATTGCACGCGTGGTAGGAGAGCGTTCCGTAGGCCTGTGAAGGTGAGGGGGAACCCTTGCTGGAGGTATCGGAAGTGCGAATGCTGACATGAGTAGCGATAAAGCAGGTGAAAGGCCTGCTCGCCGAAAGCCCAAGGTTTCCTGCGCAACGTTCATCGGCGCAGGGTGAGTCGGCCCCTAAGGTGAGGCGGAAACGCGTAGCTGATGGGAAATCGGTTAATAGTCCGATACCTTCGTATGATGCGATGGGGGGACGAAGAAGGTTATGTGGGCCGGGTGTTGGATGTCCCGGTTTAAGCGTGTAGGCGTGCTCTCCAGGCAAATCCGGAGGGCTTAGTCGAGGCGTGATGACGAGTGCTTTCGGGCACGAAGTCACAGATACCAAGCTTCCAGGAAAAGCCTCTAAGCTTCAGTTGTACGAAGACCGTACCGTAAACGGACACACGTGGGCGAGATGAGAATTCTCAGGCGCTTGAGAGAACTCGGGTGAAGGAACTCGGCAAATTGGCACCGTAACTTCGGGATAAGGTGCGCCTCTGGTAGGTGAAGGCACTTGCTGCTGGAGCCGACGGAGGTTGCAGTGAAACGGGAGCCGCGACTGTTTAATAAAAACACAGCACTCTGCCAACACGTCAAGTGGACGTATAGGGTGTGACGCCTGCCCGGTGCCGGAAGGTTAAGTGATGGGGTGCGAGCTCTTGATCGAAGCCCCGGTAAACGGCGGCCGTAACTATAACGGTCCTAAGGTAGCGAAATTCCTTGTCGGGTAAGTTCCGACCTGCACGAATGGCGTAACGATGGCTCTACTGTCTCCACCCGAGACTCAGCGAAGTTGAAATGGTTGTGATGATGCAATCTACCCGCGGCTAGACGGAAAGACCCCGTGCACCTTTACTGTAGCTTTGCATTGGACTGTGATGGGATCTGTGTAGGATAGGTGGGAGCCTATGAAGTGGGGGCGCTAGCTCATCATGGAGGCGACGTTGAAATACCACCCTGATGTCATTGCGGTTCTAACCTGGCCCCCTATAGCGGGGGTGGGGACCGTGCATGGTAGGCAGTTTGACTGGGGCGGTCTCCTCCCAAAGAGTAACGGAGGAGCGCGAAGGTTCGCTAGGTACGGTCGGAAATCGTACTGATTGTGTAATGGCACAAGCGAGCTTGACTGCGAGACTGACAAGTCGAGCAGGTGCGAAAGCAGGCCATAGTGATCCGGTGGTTCTGAATGGAAGGGCCATCGCTCAACGGATAAAAGGTACGCCGGGGATAACAGGCTGATTCCTCCCAAGAGTTCACATCGACGGGGGAGTTTGGCACCTCGATGTCGGCTCATCACATCCTGGGGCTGTAGCCGGTCCCAAGGGTATGGCTGTTCGCCATTTAAAGTGGTACGTGAGCTGGGTTTAAAACGTCGTGAGACAGTTTGGTCCCTATCTACCGTGGGCGTTGGACGTTTGAGGGGGGCTGCTCCTAGTACGAGAGGACCGGAGTGGACGCACCTCTGGTGTACCGGTTGTCACGCCAGTGGCATGGCCGGGTAGCTATGTGCGGAAGAGATAACCGCTGAAAGCATCTAAGCGGGAAACTTGCCCCGAGATGAGATCTCCCCTGGAGGTAAACTCCAGCTGAAGGGTCGCGGAAGACCACCGCGTTGATAGGCCGGGTGTGGAAGGGCTGTGAGGCCTTAAGCTAACCGGTACTAATTGCCCGTGCGGCTTGATCCTATAACTTTGAGCGTGCGCTCAAAGTTAACCAGGTCAGAGGTCAGTTGGCAGTTGTCAGTCAACACCTTTGATCCAGTGCTTGGAATCATCGAACCCAATTACTTCTTCCGAATGCGTTGGTTGTCATCTGACAACTGTCAACTGACACTGACCTAAGAATTCCTGACGACCATAGCGCTGTGGCCCCACGCCTTCCCATCCCGAACAGGACCGTGAAACGCAGTCGCGCCGATGATAGTGCGGGGTATACCGCGTGAAAGTAGGTCATCGTCAGGACCCTATGCAATAAAAAAGCCCGACCTCGAAAGAGGCCGGGCTTTTTTGTTGCACGGGTCCACTCACGATGACCTACGCTCACGCGGAGCAACAGCGTGCAGCCTGCGACCGCGGCGCCAGCCGGTGAGTCGGCGAATGACGCCGTAGGCAGTAGACCCTAGGCGCCGAGCCCGCTCAAGGGCGCTAGAGCGCGCGGCCGGACGCCTAAGCCTACTCACCCGTCCCCACGAATCTTCGCGCTTTAACGTCATTGTCGCCGAACGGGGATAGAGGTCACGTCTGCCCGATGCCTCGGCACGAGCGACAGTACGCCCGCAGCCCTGGGCGCGTTCGAGCTTCCACCGGGGCCCTCCGACTGCATCGCGGCCTGCGCTCCCCAGCACCTATCTTGGAATCAGAGCGTCCATCTGTTAAACTTTCAAAATTAGAACTTTAATGGGCGGCAAGCCCATTTTTTGTTTGTAAATGGGCGAAAAGGAACTCGGCGCGCTCCTAGAGCGAACGGTAAATGGGCTCGGCTTCGAACTGGTGGATGCCGATTTCCCGCGTGGTGGCGGATTGATCCGTGTGTTCATCGATAAGGTCAGCGGGGTGAAGGTGGAGGACTGTGCTGCTGTAAGCAACCATCTCACGCGACTTTTTGCGGTTGAGGCGGTGGAATATAGCCGGTTGGAGGTGTCCTCGCCCGGTTTGGACCGGCCGCTGCGGCAACTCAGGGACTTTCGCCGGTTCGAGGGCGAGCGTGCGCAGGTACGTATGCGGGTGCCGGTGCAGGGACGCAAGAATTTCATAGGCATCCTCAGGGGGGCGAGCGACGCGGAATTGAAACTGGAGGTGGACGGCGTACTGCTGTCCCTGGAACTTGCCCAGGTTGAAAAGGCCCGGTTGGTGCCAAATGTATAGCGGAGACTGAAGTCATGAGCCGAGAAATATTGCTTCTGGTTGATGCCCTGGCCCGGGAGAAAAACGTCGACAAAGACATCGTATTCGGCGCCCTCGAGCAGGCTTTGGCATCGGCTACCAAGAAGCGTTTCCGGGAGGACGTGGAGGTTCGCGTAGAGATCGATCGTACTACAGGCGACTATCATTCGTTCCGCCGCTGGCACGTGGTGCCCGACGAGCTGCTCGAGGTGCCGGACCGCGAGTACACCCTGGAGCAGGCCCGGGCAATCGCTCCGGACATTCAACTCGACGAATACATCGAAGAGCCGCTCGAGCCAGTCGAGTTCGGCCGCATCGGCGCACAGACCGCCAAGCAGGTCATCCTGCAAAAGATCCGCGACGCCGAGCGCGAGCAGATCCTGAACGATTTCCTGTCGCGCAAGGAGCATCTGGTAACCGGCACAATCAAGCGCATCGAACGCGGCAACGCGATCGTCGAATCCGGCCGCATCGAGGCGATGCTGCCGCGCGATCAGATGATTCCGAAGGAAAATCTGCGCGTGGGCGATCGCGTGCGTGCGTTCCTGCTAAAAATCGACCGTAGCAGCCGGGGACCGCAGCTGGTTCTATCCCGCATCGTCCCGGAGTTTCTGATCAGATTGTTTGAATTGGAAGTCCCCGAGATGGAAGAGGGATTGCTGGAGGTCAAGGCCGCGGCACGCGACCCGGGCTCCAGGGCAAAGATTGCAGTCAAGTCCAACGATCCGCGTATCGATCCGATCGGCACTTGCGTTGGCATGCGCGGCTCCCGGGTCCAGGCCGTGACCTCCGAACTCGCGGGCGAGCGCGTAGATATCATCCTCTGGTCGCCCGATCCTGCCCAGTTCGTGATCAATGCGCTGGCCCCGGCCGAGGTCAGCAGCATCGTCGTGGACGAGGACCGGCACAGCATGGATATCGTCGTGGACGAGGAGAACCTGGCGCAGGCCATCGGGCGCAGCGGCCAGAATGTCAGGCTGGCGAGCGAGATGACCGGCTGGGAACTCAATATCATGACGGAGGAAGAATCGCAGAAGAAAACCCAGGAGGAGTCCGCTGCGATCAAGTCGCTGTTCATCGAGAAGCTGGATGTGGACGAAGAGGTGGCCGAAATCCTGGTGCAAGAGGGATTCAACACTCTCGAAGAGGTCGCCTATATTCCTATCAACGAGATGCTCGAGATCGAGCAGTTCGACGAGGATACCGTGAATGAGTTGCGGAGCAGAGCCCGCAACGCGCTGCTGATGCAGGCCATCGCCAGCGAAGAGAAAGTGGAGGAGGTCGCCTCGGACCTGAAGGCGCTGGAGGGCATGGACGGCCAGATTGCGCGGATGCTCGCAGCGAAAGGGATCCACACGCAGGAGGAATTGGCGGAGCTTGCCGTGGACGACCTGGTAGAACTTACAAGCATGGACGCGGAGCGCGCAAAGACCTTGATCATGGCGGCGCGCGCGCCCTGGTTCGCGTAATAGGCGCATATCACTGGTCGGGATGAGAGGCAGATAGATGGCACAGACAAACGTCGCCCAGTTCGCCAAGGAGCTGGGAGTACCGTCATCGCTGCTGCTGGAGCAGCTGCAGGCTGCCGGCGTCAACAAGCAGCTGGTCGACGACACGCTGCTGACGGAGCAAGACAAGACGCAGCTGCTCGAGTACCTGCGCGCGGTACACGGCACCAAGGAAACCAAGAACAAGATCACCCTCACGCGCCGTCAGACCACCGAGATCAAGAAAGCGGACAGCACCGGTAAGGCGCGGACTATCCAGGTCGAGGTGCGCAAGAAGCGAGTGCTGGTGAAGCGCGATGCGGCACCTGCAGTGCCTGAGGTGGTGCCGACACCGTCACCTGCGCCGGTCAACGCGGAGCAGACCGCAATTCGCGAAGAGGAAGCGCGTAAGCAAGCCGAGCTGATCGCGCGTCAGGCCGCCGACGCTGTCGCCAAGCAAGAGCAGAAGAAGAAGCGCAAGGAGGCACAAGAACCGGTGGCCGAAGCATCGCCGCCGCCTACGCCCGAGACGAAACCAGCCGAGGCGCCATCGGCAGCCGGCGCGGCCGACGTCGCGTCGCCTGACACGGCCGGTGCTGCGGAAGCCAAACCAGTCGCATCCGGTACCCTGCACAAGCCAGCCACCAAACCGGGGGAAACCGCCGACAAGAAGCCCCCGAAGAAGCAGGTCAAGCAAGTGGTGTGGCGCGACGAAAGCGCGAAGAAACGCACGATCAAGACGCGTGGCGACGAGGGCGGCGCCGGAGGCTGGCATGCTCGCAAGGACCGGCACGCGAGGGTCAAGACGGAGACCAGTGCTACATCTGCGCATGCGTTTTCGCTGCCAACGGAACCAATTGTGCATGAGGTCCTGATACCCGAGACCATCACCGTCGCGAACCTGGCCCAGAAGATGTCGGTCAAGGCGGCGGAAGTCATCAAGGCGCTGATGAAGCTCGGCACTATGGTCACGATCAACCAGGTCCTGGACCAGGACACCGCGATGATCGTGGTCGAAGATATGGGGCATGTCGCCAAGCGCGCCAAACTCGACGATCCGGAAGCCCTCCTCGCCGATTCCCAGGCCGAGGTGACCGCGATCTCCGAACCGCGAGCGCCAGTAGTCACCGTGATGGGCCATGTCGATCACGGTAAGACCTCCCTGCTCGACCACATCCGCCGTACCCGCGTGGCCAGTGGCGAAGCCGGTGGTATCACGCAACACATTGGCGCCTACCACGTGGAAACGCCGCGCGGAATGATCACTTTCCTAGACACCCCGGGCCACGAGGCCTTTACCGCGATGCGGGCGCGGGGAGCCAAAGTGACCGACCTTGTCGTCCTGGTGGTCGCGGCGGACGATGGAGTGATGCCACAGACTGTCGAGGCGATCCACCACGCGAGGGCGGCGAAGGTCCCGTTAGTAGTGGCCGTGAACAAAGTCGACAAGCCGGAAGCCAATCCGGAAAGGATCCGGCAGGAATTGGCTTCGCAGCAGGTCGTGCCCGAGCAGTGGGGCGGAGACACGATCTTCGTGGATGTTTCCGCCAAGACCGGGCAGGGTATCGATTCGCTGCTCGAGTCCGTGTTATTGCAGGCCGAGGTTCTGGAGTTGAAAGCGACGAAGATGACTCCAGCCAAAGGCATCGTGATCGAGTCCCGCCTGGACAAGGGCCGCGGTCCGGTGGCGACCTTGCTGATCCAGTCGGGAACCCTCCGGCGAGGCGATATCGTGCTGGCTGGCGCGGTATTTGGCCGGGTGCGCGCGATGCTCGATGAGACCGGACATCCGGTGCCCGAGGCCGGACCCTCCATCCCGGTCGAGATCCAGGGTCTGTCCGACGTGCCTCAGGCTGGCGAGGAAGTCATCGTCCTGGGCGACGAACGCAGGGCGCGAGAGATTGCGCTGTTCCGTCAAGGCAAGTTCAGAGACGTGAAGCTCGCCAAGCAGCAGGCCGCGAAGCTGGAGGGCATGTTCGACCAGATGGCGCCCGGTGGCAGCAAGGCGCTGTCGCTCATCATCAAGGCTGATGTACAGGGGTCTCAGGAAGCGCTGTCTCACGCATTGCAGAAACTGTCGACCGAAGAGGTCAAGGTGAACTTGATCCACAGTGGCGTGGGTGCCATCACGGAATCCGATATCAATTTGGCGCTCGCCTCCAATGCTGTAGTCATCGGCTTCAACACACGGGCCGACGCCACCGCCAAGAAACTCATCGGCGCCCATGGCGTAGATGTCCGCTACTACAACATCATTTACGATGCCGTGGACGAGGTGAAAGCGGCGTTGTCCGGGATGCTCGCCCCGGAGAAAAAGGAAGCCGTCACCGGCCTGGTGGAGGTGCGGCAGGTGTTTCACATCTCCAAGATCGGCACGGTGGCCGGATGCTACGTGCTGGAGGGAGTGGTCAAGCGCGGCTCGATGGTCCGCATCTTGCGCGACAATATCGTCGTCCATGCCGGGGAACTCGACTCTCTCAAGCGTTTCAAGGATGACGTTCGCGAGGTCAAAGCCGGGTTCGAGTGCGGTCTATCGGTCAAGAGCTTCAGCGATCTCAAGGTGGGTGACCAGCTGGAGGCCTACGAGGTGGTCGAGGTCGCCCGGACGCTGTAGGTTGCGGCAGCCGTCCGCGTCCGGCCGCCGCGCCGCCTCTCCCATGCCCCGAGACTTTTCCCGCGCGGCTCGGATCGCCGACCAGATCCAGCGTGATCTGTCCGACTTGATCCGCCAGGAAGTCAAAGATCCCCGGATCGGATTGGTGACGATCACGGCGGTCGAGGTCAGTCGCGATCTATCTCACGCCAAAGTGTACGTGAGCTCGCTGGATGGGGCCGCGTCCAGCGAGCAAAGCATTCAGGCGCTTCAGCATGCGGCCGGATTCCTGCGCAGCCAACTCGCGCAGATGCTCAAAGTCAGAACTATCCCGCAGCTTCATTTCATCTACGACGTCTCGGTCGAGCGGGGAGCCAGGCTCTCGCAACTGATCGATCAGGCCGTTGCCACCGGCGGAGGGCGCACCCCGACGCACGAAGGCGATGAGGACTGAAGGCCCACTGTCCGTTGGCCAGCGTCCTCCGGTGGAGGGCGTAGTTCTGCTGGACAAGCCCACGGGCATGACTTCCAATGCAGCCCTTCAGGCCGTCCGCAGACTGTTCGGGCGCGTCAAGGCGGGGCACACGGGCACACTCGACCCGCTCGCGACTGGCCTGCTACCGGTATGCTTGGGGGAGGCCACCAAGTTCGCCGGGGGTCTGCTCGAGGCGGATAAGACCTACGAGGCAATGATCCGGTTGGGCCTGGCGACTTCGACCGGCGACGCGGAGGGCGAGCCGTTGTTCCGCGGAGATATCGCTGGCTGCCAGGAGCGAGTCGCGGGGATCCTGGCTGCCTTTACCGGTGAGATCGACCAGCTGCCTCCAATGTTCAGCGCGATCAAACATCGCGGCCGACCTCTGTACAGCTATGCGCGGGCGGGTGAACAGGTGGAGCGCAAGACGCGGCGGATAACGGTTCGAGATTTGGAGCTCCTTTCCCTTTCCGAACAGGAGTTTACGGTCCGAGTCCAGTGCAGCAAAGGAACCTATATCCGTACACTGGCCCAGAACATCGGAGAGCGGTTGGGGTGCGGGGCTCACCTCAAAGCCCTGCGGCGCACCGGCATCGCCCGCCTGCGGATCGAGGAAGCGGTTACGCTGGATCGGCTTACAGAATTCTCCAGCGCCGAACGCATGGGCTGGTTACGGCCGGTCGACCTGCTTCTCTCCGAGCTGCAGGCGGTGACCCTGGATACCGTTCGAGCGGAGGCCCTCCTGCAAGGGCGCCAAGTGATCGTGGCGGATCGGCTGCCGGATGGACCGGTCCGGGTCTATACCGAAAACGGCATCTTTCTGGGGCTCGGTACTGGCGGAGAGCAAGGCCGGCTGTCGCCCAGGCGGATGCGGGCGAGTCGCCTTACGGCGCCGGCCGACTGCGATGCCGCTTGAGCAAAAGGTCGGTACAACGTTAAAATAGCGCGTTTTTTCGGAGACATAGGAATGGCCATCACCACCGATCAAAAGGCCCGCATCGTCGGCGACTATCAGCGGGCCATGGGTGATACCGGTTCGCCAGAAGTTCAGATCGCGCTGCTGACCGCGCGCATCAATGAGCTGACGGAGCATTTCAAGACTCACGTGAAGGATTTCCACTCCCGCCGTGGGCTGTTGCGACTGGTATCCCGCCGACGCAAGCTTTTGGACTATCTGAAGCGCAGCGACACCGAGCAATACCGGAGCCTTCTAGACCGCCTCGGATTGCGGAAGTAGGCAAGCATCGCGTGTAGCGCACGCTTCTCCGTGGCACTTCGGGCCGGGGGCCGCCTTGGGCTCCCGCATCTACCACTTCCAGGACGTACTCTCCTGCCCTCCACACTATGGACGTAAACCCGATCACTCCCATCAAGAAATCGATCTCCTTCGGTCGCCACACGCTCACGCTCGAGACGGGTGAGATCGCGCGGCAGGCGCATGGCGCGGTTATGGCGACCCTCGACGACACCTGTGTCCTCGTCACCGTGGTTGGCAAGAAGGACGTGAAGCCCGGTCAGGACTTTTTCCCTCTCACCGTCGACTACCAGGAACGCACCTACGCCGCGGGGAAGATCCCCGGCGGCTTCTTCAAGCGCGAGGGCAGGCCATCTGAAAAGGAGACGTTGACCTCGCGCTTGATCGATCGTCCCATCCGTCCGCTGTTTCCCGAGGGGTTCTTCAACGAGGTGCAAGTCATCGCCACGGTCGTTTCGTCGAACAACGAAATCGACTCCGACATCCCGGCTCTGATCGGGGCGTCCGCGGCGCTGGCTATCTCGGGCATCCCGTTCGATGGGCCTATTGGCGCGGCCCGCGTAGCCTATTTGAATGGCGAGTACATCCTCAATCCGACCGCGACGGAACTGAAAGAGTCCAAGCTGAACCTCGTAGTCGCCGGTACTCAGCAGGCGGTGCTGATGGTCGAATCCGAAGCGGCGGAGCTGTCCGAGGAGATCATGCTCGGTGCCGTGGTCTTCGGGCATAGTCAGATGCAGCCAGTGATCAGTATGATCAACGAGCTGGCGGACGAAGCCGGCAAGCCGTTGTGGGATTGGACTCCGCCAGCCAAGCACCAGACGCTGGTCGACAAGGTAGTCGCCATCGCCGAGGCTGGCTTGCAGGAAGCTTATGCCGTCCGGCAGAAGCAGTCGCGCTCGGAAAAGCTCGCCGCGCTGCATGCGCAAGTGCTCAAGAGCCTGGTCGAGGAGGCGACGGAGCCGGCGGACGACAACCTGGTGCGCACCATCTTCAGCGATCTGGAAGCCAAGATCGTCCGCAGTCAGATCCTGAACGGCGAACCCCGCATCGATGGTCGTGACACGCGCACCGTACGGCCAATTTCCATACGGACTGGCGTGCTACCGCGGGCTCACGGTTCCGCCCTGTTCACCCGCGGCGAGACCCAGGCGCTTGCGGTAGCCACCCTCGGCACCGCGCGCGACGAGCAGATCATCGACGCCCTGCAAGGGGAGTACACCGAGCGATTCATGCTCCACTACAACATGCCGCCGTATGCTACCGGCGAGACCGGCCGCGTTGGCACTCCCAAGCGCCGCGAGGTCGGGCATGGCCGTCTGGCCAAGCGAGCGTTGGTAGGAGTCTTGCCCACAGCCGAGGAATTCGGCTATTCGATGCGGGTCGTGTCCGAGGTCACCGAGTCCAATGGCTCGAGTTCCATGGCCAGCGTTTGTGGTGGCTGCCTGGCCTTGATGGACGCGGGAGTGCCCATGAAGGCGCACGTCGCGGGCATCGCCATGGGGCTGATCAAGGAAGGCAACCGGTTCGCCGTGCTGACCGACATACTCGGAGATGAGGACCATCTGGGTGACATGGACTTCAAGGTCGCGGGCACGGAGCGTGGCATCACCGCGTTGCAGATGGACATCAAGATCCAGGGCATCACCAAGGAGATCATGCAGGTTGCGCTGAACCAGGCGCGGGAAGGCCGCATGCATATCCTGTCGTCCATGAAGCAGGCACTCGATAGCCCGCGCCCGGAGATCTCCGCCTATGCGCCGCGCATGATCGTAATCAAGATCAAGCCGGAGAAGATTCGCGACGTGATCGGCAAGGGTGGCGCCGTGATCCG
This sequence comes from uncultured beta proteobacterium, assembly GCA_963741215.1. GTDB lineage: Bacteria > Pseudomonadota > Gammaproteobacteria > Burkholderiales > SHXO01 > SHXO01. The sequence goes on along the minus strand of CAVUHQ010000012.1, from coordinate 46,335 downwards.
TGCCATTACCGAAGAGACTGGAACCACCATCGACATCGCCGAGGACGGCACCGTTACCATTGCGTGCGTCAGCTCGGACGGCGGGCTTGCTGCCAAGAAGCGCATCGAGGAAATCACGGCTGAGGTCGAGGTCGGCCGGGTGTACGAGGGAACCGTGTTGAAGCTGCTCGACTTTGGCGCCATCGTGAGCGTTTTGCCCGGCAAGGATGGTCTGCTGCACATCTCGCAGATTGCCGAGGAGCGCGTCAAACAGGTCTCCGACCACTTGAAAGAGGGTCAGTCGGTGCGAGTGAAAGTGCTCGAGGCAGACGAGAAGGGCCGGCTGCGCCTGTCGATGAAGGCCGTGGCGGAGGGCGAGAAGAAAAGCCCACCATCTGGTGGGCTTTCCAGCGCTTGAGTTGCCCGCTATGGTGCGGGCGGGTGTACAACCAGTTCGGTAAACGGCGGCAAGTAGGCTTGCGCGGTCACCAGCAGGCCTACCAGCGCGGCAAGCGCGATGCTGTGGAAGAACACGTAGCGCAAGATATCGCCCTCGTGGCCATACCAGCGCGTTGCCGTGCTGGCAACCACGATGCTCTGAGCGTCGATCATCTTTCCCATCACCCCGCCCGAGCTGTTGGCTGAGGTCATCAGGATCGGGCTCAGACCGAGCTGCTCCGATGTGATTCTCTGCAGGCCGCCGAACAGAACATTGGACGCAGTGTCGGAGCCTGTCAGCGCGACACCCAACCAGCCGAGCAACGTTCCGAAGAACGGATAGAGCACGCCGGTGTGGGCGAACGCAAGGCCCATCGTCGCGTCCGTCCCGGAGTAGCGGGTCACGAATCCCAGCGCCAGCATCGCCGAGATGGTGAGCAGCGAGAATCTCACCAGCTTGATCGTGTCCCAATACTGGCGGAACAGCGCGCTGAGCGAATAGCCCATGAACAGGCCAGCCAGGATCGCCGCGAGAAAAATCCCGGAGCCGGTGGCGGATAGCCAATTGAGGTTGTACTTGGCGCCTTCCTTGGTCGGCTTGGCCACGACCGGCGGGACCTTCTCCACTTTTTCGTGCAGTGACGTGATAGGAATCTCGACGCGAGTGACGGCGTAGCTCACCTTCTGCTTGGTTTGTCCGTCCACGGTGATAGTCTCCGTGGTCTTCCCGTCCAGGAAGTTCTTCGTGCCTTGAAAGCCCCAGGCGAACACGAACACGCTCAGGATCAACCAGGGGATCCAGGCGCGCACGATCAGGCTGGCGGGATGCTGCTCGAACTTTGTGGGTGCCACGTCAGCAACTCCACTGTCCTTGTCGTGGCCCTTGAGCGCGGTGGTGGTCCAGATCTGCTTCGGCTTCCAGAATTTCAGGAAAGTGACGAGGCAAGCCATGGATATGACGGCAGAGCCCACGTCGACCAGCATCGGGCCATGGTAGTTGGAGATCAGAAACTGCGGGATGGCGAAGCTGACACCCGTCACCAGGATCGCGGGCCAGATGGCGACCATTCCGCGCCAGCCGGCAAAGGCCCAGATCAACCAGAATGGAACCAGAAGCGAGAAGAACGGAAGCTGGCGCCCCACCATCGCGGAGAGCGCGTTTACATCCAGGCCGGTCACTGCTGCAAGCGTGATCACCGGCGTACCAAGAGCGCCATAGGCGACGGGCGCGGTGTTTGCGATCAAGGACAGGCCAGAAGCGGCGAGCGGCGAGAAGCCCAAGCCGATCAAAATGGCGCCGGTCACGGCAACCGGCGTCCCGAATCCCGCCGCGCCCTCGAAGAACGCGCCGAAGGCGAACGCAATCAGAAGCAGTTGTATGCGCCGGTCTTCGCTCACGTTCGCGATGCTGTCCTGCAGGATCTGGAAGTAGCCTTTCTGCTTTGTGAGTTGATAGAGGAAGATGATGTTCAGCACGATCCATCCGATCGGCAGCAGGCCGAACAGCGCACCGTTAAGTGCGGCACCCCCTGCCGTCGCTGTAGGCATGCCATAGACGACGATCGCGATGAACAGCGCACTGACCAGACCCAGTATCGCGGCCCAATGTGCCGCGATATTGAAGAACGCCAGCCCACCGAGCAGCACGATGATGGGAATCGCCGCGCACAGAGTGGAAAGCCATGGATTGCCGAGCGGATCGTAGACCTGCGTCCAGACCATCTTGAATCCTCCCGAGGATAGTTGTTGTGATTGGTCCGCGAGTCACGACAGCTCGCGCACATCCGCGTACTGCGGTCTTCGCGCCTGTCGTTCGAGGCCCGCGCCGTATCGGGTCTGTCGCAGCCTCGCGGCATTATATCCAAAAACCCCGTTTGCACAGGCCTTTGGGGCAACGTTCCAGACCCGGATGTAAAGCTATAATCCGCAAGTTGTAGCGAATTTTGCAGGGCCTGCGTTTGCAAGCGCTGGCGCGAAAAGGGGTCGAGTCATGAATGAAGATGTGCCGCTGCGTACCGGCGGCCAGATCCTGGTGGACTGCCTGAAGGTGCATGGGGTGGAGCTGGCCTTCTGCGTCCCTGGTGAGAGTTACCTGGCGGTGCTCGATGCCCTGTATGACGCGCGTGAACAGGTGCAGCTGATCGTCTGCCGTCAGGAAGGCGGGGCAGCGTTCATGGCGGAGGCGTATGGCAAGCTCACCGGCCGCGCCGGCATTTGCTTCGTTACACGCGGCCCCGGAGCTACCAACGCCAGCATTGGCGTGCACACCGCCTATCAGGACTCGTCACCGATGATCCTGTTCATCGGGCAGATCGGCAGCGATGTGGTGGAGCGTGAGGCATTTCAGGAAGTCGACTACCGCCGCATGTATGGCCAGATGGCCAAATGGGTGGCGCAGATCGATCGCGCTGATCGCATTCCCGAATACGTGAGCCACGCCTTCCATCTCGCCGTCTCCGGACGCCCAGGGCCTGTCGTGCTGGCGCTGCCCGAGGACATGCTCATCAGCCGAGCCGTAGCGACTCAAACACGCCGTTATCAGCGAGTGAAGCCGCACGCCAGCCCGCAAGCGTTGGGAGAAGCGGCGGCTCTGCTGCGGACGCCGCCAAGCCCCTCGTCATTCTAGGCGGAGGCGATTGGACCGTGCCGGCCTGCAATGACATTCGCGCGTTCGCGGAAGACTGGAATCTCCCGGTCGCTTGTTCGTTCCGCCGCCAGGACCTGCTCGACAACCGGCACCGCAACTACGTGGGTGAGATCGGGATCGCGATCAGTCCGGAGTTGAAGAAGCGCGTGCGCGAGGCGGACCTGATCTTCGCCGTCGGACCCCGGCTCGGCGAGATGACCACGGGCGGCTACACGTTGTTCGACCTGCCGCGTCCGCGCCAGGCTTTCGTGCACGTGCATCCCGGCGCGGAGGAGCTCGGCCGCGTGTATCAGGCTGACCTCATGATCAATTCTGGGATGGAAGAGTTCGCCGCGGCAGCAAGGCAGCTCCCGCTGCCTGCCGGCCTGAGCTGGGAGGCGTGGACACAGACGTTGCGTCAGGAGTATCTGCTGGGCTTGGATCCCGTTTCGATGCCGGGGCCAGTGAACCTGAGTGAGATCGTCGCTTGGCTGCGCAGTCGGCTGCCGGAGGACGCTATCATCACTAACGGCGCTGGGAACTTTTCCGGATGGGTGCAGCGGTTCTACCAGTACACCGGGTTCCGAACGCAACTAGCGCCCACCAACGGGGCGATGGGCTACGGCGTCCCGGCCGCTGTGGCAGCAAAGCTCACGCATCCGGAGCGCACCGTAATCTGTTTCGCCGGCGATGGCGACTTCCTTATGAACGGCCAGGAATTGGCCACCGCTGTGCAATATGCGGCAGCGGTAGTCTTCGTGGTGGTCAACAACGGCATGTACGGTACTATCCGCATGCACCAGGAACGCGACTACCCCGCCCGGGTCTACGCGACCTCGCTGCGCAATCCGGATTTTGCGCAACTCGCGAGAGCATACGGAGCCTACGGCGCGGTAGTGGAAAAGACGGCGGACTTTGCGCCGGCCTTCGAGCAGGCACTGGCCTCCGGTGGCCCAGCTCTGCTGGAACTGCGCATCGATCCCGACGCCATCACCACGCGCACCAGTCTCACGGCAATCCGCGAGAAGGCACTCCAGGGAAATTCTTGATTCGTCGGTCAGGACCTCTGCCCATACGGGAAGCTGGCTTCGAACGAAAACCTAAAGACCAGATCGAGTCGTTTGCGTGGCCAGCGAGGACTGATTGACCACTCGCCAGGCGGCGGCGATACGATCCTGGAAGGCACCACAGGTAGTTTATTGTCCCTATACCCAGCTCGAACAGTCGGAGTGGTTAGATGACCGATAAGTACAGGGATAGGCGTGGGCCCGGCCCGCTCGGCACTGCGGCCAACAGCCCGATCATTGACAAAGGTACCCTCGCCAGAACTCAACACCGCCCGCCTGGCGCACAATCCCGCGCGCCATCTCTGCCGGCATGGCAAATTGCCCTGAAGCGGACGGAATACCTCACCTATGCAAGAGCGGTAAGCTATGGCATGCAAGCGAAGTCAGAGGGCGAAGGTGGATTTGCCAAGGTTAAGGAGGAGCTCAGGAAGCTTGGCGTCGGCGGCCATGACGCAAAGCCCACTCGTGTTCAGAGTGTCCTCGGCGGTGCTTTTCTGAGAATGTATTTGGATGGGAAGGTCGATCCCGCCACAGTTGCGCAGGCGGGCGAAGAGATCGGTCAGTCCGCTGAGTTCAAGCGCCTCTCCGTGGAGCTTAACCAGCATATGCAGGCGACGATCGATCGTCTTCACGTCCGTACGATCGATCCGGCGAAGCTAGCGAAGATGGCGGACAAGCACCTCAAATCGGTCAAGGCTAAAAGTGGGATTGCGTTTCGGGTGACTTTGAACGCCGTGATCGGAGGTGTGACCGATGTTGCTGTCAAATCGGCCGTGTATCTAGGAGACGTTAGTGGATCCAAAGAGGCGGGCGGCAGGTATCGCGTCGACATCACCTTCTACGACGTATATGACTTTGAGAACAAGCGCTCCGGGGAATATGATCGCTATCGCAAGGAGTTGGCGAGATGCCTGTTGGCTGACGAGTTCGAGCAGTTCGAGAAGCTCTATTCGCAGGAGGCGCATCATCCGTTCGACGACAAGATGCGCAAGACAAAACTGGACAATGCGGCTGTGTTTGCGTCCTATATGTATGCTCTGGAAAAGAAACGCTGGACGCCCGGCGGGTTGTCCTGGAACGTGACAGTGCCCGCGGAGGTGATCCTGGTGCCTGCTACGCAGCAGCCGCATCGATGATGACGCATTTGTTGATAGCCGCGTGCGTCGTGATGTTCCTCGCGAGCGCCGTCGCCAGTTCGGCTGGTCCACCAGGGAGACACAGACGATGTCTGATACGGCTCGCGAAGTGCTGGAACCGCCTTTTCACTTCCTTCTAAAGCTGCCTGGATATGCTGCCGCACACGTCACGCATGATGCGGATATCTTCTCGACCTGGGGTGAATTGGTCCTGGCAACAAAGGATGGGGGACATCCCACGCGTGCTGAAATGCGAAAAAAATTGACCAAAGCTGCAAGAAACGCAGGTTGGGTGCCGGTAGTGGACGTGGCTGACCTGCAAACGCCCGCGCTCGCGCACTATGGTATTGAGCAACGCAACGAAGACTTGGCGCTGCAGAAGACCAGCGCTCTGCCAGGTCAGAACCCGCCCACGCGCTATAGTTGTCGCATCTGGATCTCTAATGACGGCAAACTAATTATCGTTGCGTACCGGGTGGACGGAGAATAAGCGCAGGCACTGGGTGCTGCTCTGGTCAATCGATCGCGCCCCGGATTCCCGGCCTTCTCCGGGTGACAGCACGAGGGGGTCGAAACAGCATCGCGAATCTACCCAAGTGGCGCGTAGTAACCCCGGGTCAGAAACCGACCGCCTCGCCATCGCGCCGAGGATCCGAGGCGGCCACGTACCCGCCGTCCACGCGATAGATTAACTGGGCTGCACCGTACTCCATGTTCCACCGCTCGGTGTGCCGGACCTCGTGCCCGAGCCGCGCCAGTTGTGCCACGACCTGGGGCGAGAGCGCGTGCTCTACCGCGATCTGTCGCCCGCTGAACACCTTCCACCGCGGGCCGTCGGCCGCAGCCTGCGGGTTCTGACCGTAGTCGGCAAGGCGTACGAGCATCTGGGCATGGCCCTGCGGCTGCATGTCGGCGCCCATCAGGCCGAAGCTCATCAGCGGTTTCCCATCGCGTGTAACAAACGCCGGGATGATGGTGTGAAACGGCCGCCTGCACGGGCGCCACTTGATTGGGATGCCCCGGCGCCAGGCTGAAGCCGAAGCCACGGTTCTGCATGCTGATGCCGGTGTCGGGGACCACCACCCCGGAGCCGAAGCCGCTGTAGTTGGATTGGATGTAGGAAACCATCATGCCGCTGGCGTCGGCAGCGGTGAGATACACCGTGCCGGAGGAAGGCGGGACGCCGTGAGCGAAGTCCTGTGCGCGAGTGCGGTCGATCAGCGCGGCACGCTGACGCAGATAGCTGGGGTCGAGCAGCTGTTCCGACGACAATGTCATCGCCTTCGGATCGGCGACATAACGGTACGCGTCGGCAAACGCCAGCTTCATCGCCTCCATCTGCAAGTGCACGCTGTCGGCCGAATCCACCGGCGCTGCCGTCAGATCGAAATGCTCGAGGATGCCCAGCATCATGAGCGCTGCGATTCCTTGTCCATTGGGGGGAATCTCGTGAAGGCGCAAATCCCGGTAGTCCTGTCCGATCGGCTCGACCCAGTCGGGTTCATGGGCCGCAAGGTCTTCTGTGGTCATGGCTCCGCCTTGCGCACGGCTGGCCGCCGCAATCTTCTCCGCCAGGGCGCCGCGATAGAAGGCCTCACCGCGCGATTCGGCGATGGCTTGTAACGTGCGCGCCTGCGCGGGGTGACGGAAGAGTTCCCCGGCGTAAGGCGCTCGCCCGCCAGGCAGGAAGGCAGCAGCGAAGCCCGGCTGGTCCTGCAACTGCGGCCCCTGCGTCTGCCATTGCCGCGCCACGATGGGCGAGACTAGAAATCCCCGCTCCGCATACTCGAGGGAGGCAGCAAACAGCTGAGCGAAGGGCAGCCGTCCGAACTTGGCCGACAACGCGACCCACGCGGATACCGCGCCTGGAACCGTTACCGAATCCCAACCGGTCCGTGGCATGGCTTGCAGTCCGGCGAATCGCTCAGGTGTCCACGCCCTCGGCGCGCGGCCGGAAGCGTTCAGGCCATGCAGGCGCGTTCCGTCCCAAACCAACGCAAACGCATCTGAGCCGATGCCGTTCATGGTCGGCTCAACCACCGTGAGAGTGATGGCCGTGGCCAGGATCGCATCGACCGCGTTGCCTCCTTTCAGCAGCGCACGCGCACCTGCCTGTGCGGCGAGCGGGTGCGATGTAGCGACAACATTGGCCGCGAGCACGGGCATGCGCTGCGAGGCGTAAGGAAAATCCCAAGTGAACGGTGTCATCTCGGTTCAAGACTCCTGAAAAGCTTCCTCGCGCTTGTGCCGCACGGCGGGAACCACGACCACGACGAGCAGCGCAGCCGCCAGAATGAGCATGGCGAGGCTGAACGGGCTGCGCAGGAACACGGTCGGATCGCCGCGGTGAATAGTCATGCCGCGGCGGAGCTCATCTTCCATCATGGGGCCCAGCACCATCGCCAGCAACAACGGCGCGGGCTCGCAGCCCAGCTTGATGAAGACGTATCCGAGCAGCCCGAACCCGGCCGCCAGGCCGACCTCGGTCGCACTGTTGTTGAGGCTGTAGACCCCGATGCAGCACATGACGAGGATGGCAGGAAACAGCAGCCGATAAGGAATGGTTAGGAGTTTGATCCAGATGCCGATCAGCGGCAGGTTGAGGACCACCAGAATCAGATTTCCGATCCACATGCTCGCGATCATTCCCCACACCAGCTCGGGGCGCTCAGTCATGACCTGCGGGCCTGGCGTGATGCCCTGGATGATCATGGCGCCGACCATCAGCGCCATCACGGCGTTGGAAGGGATGCCCAGCGACAGCAGCGTGATGAATGAGGTCTGCGCCGCGGCGTTGTTGGCGGACTCGGGCGCGGCAACGCCTTCGATGGCCCCCTTGCCGAAACGGGAAGGGTCCGCCGCAATTTTCTTCTCCAGCGTATACGCTGCGAAGGAACCGAGCACCGCGCCGCCTCCCGGCAGGATACCGAGCACGGCACCGACTCCCGTACCTCGCAGCACTGCCTTCCACGCGGCCTTGAGATCTTCGCCTCTCGGGAACAGACCCTTGACGTTGGAGGTGAAAACCTCGCGCGCTTCGCCCTTCTCGAGATTGGCGATGATCTCGCCGAAACCGAAGAGCCCCATGGCGACCACCACGAACCCGATGCCATCGGTGAGCTCGGGCACGCCGAAGGTGAAGCGCATCTGCCCTGTCTGCGTGTCGGCGCCGACTGTACCCAGCAGCAGGCCGATCAGAATCATCCCCAGGGCCTTGATCAGCGAGCCGTGCGCCAGTGCGATAGCGGCCACTAATCCGAGCACCATCAGAGAGAATTTTTCGATCGGCCCCAGCGCCAGTGCGAACTCGGACAACGGCTGCGCAAATGCAGCCAGAATCAGCGTGCCCACGCAGCCGGCGAAGAAGGAACCGAGCGCGGCGATGGACAGTGCGGGCCCGGCGCGCCCTTGGCGCGCCATCTGGTAGCCGTCGAGACACGTCACTACCGAGGACGACTCGCCGGGGAGGTTCACCAGGATGGCAGTAGTCGAGCCTCCGTACTGCGCTCCATAGTAGATTCCGGCGAGCAGGATCAGGGCGGTCACCGGAGGCAGAGAGAAGGTCGCCGGCAGCAGCATGGCTATGGTGGCAACCGGGCCAATTCCCGGCAGCACGCCGATCAGCGTGCCGAGCGACACGCCGAGCAAGCAGTAGAGCAGATTCTGCAGCGTAAGTGCGACGCCGAAGCCCAGCGCGAGGTTGTGCAGGAGGTCCATGGCGCGTCTTCGTTTCAGCCTGACTCGGCTGTTCAGCCCAGTGCGGGCCAGACCTTGAAGGGAAGCTTCAGCCCGTACACGAAGATGCCCAGGGATGCGACAGTCAGAACCACGGCGAGGATCAACAGCTCGACCCACTTGGGTTGCGGGTTGGCCAGGTAGCCCACAATCACGACCAGCAGGATGGCCAGCGCGAGCCCCAATGTCTCGATGCACGCCGCGAACAGCGCTATCGCGCCGATGACCAGGAAGACAGGTTTGATGGCAATCTGCCCGATCCGCTCGGCCTGGGTCGCCGGTGCGCGCGCTGCTACGACCAGGCCGATGAAGATGAGCACGGCGCCAACCAGCACTGGAAAGTATCCAGGGCCCATTCTCGATGCGCTGCCGAAGGGGTAATCGCGGCCGACAACGACAGCGGCGACGCCAACGGCGACAAACAGCATCCCTGCGAAGAGATCCTTCGCGTTGCGGATCTTGGGACCCACCGCCTCCCCCGGAAATTGTTGTTCTTCGCGACCGGGGTCTATTCTTTCATATGCATCGGTGCACGGGCAAATCAAGCGGCACGCCGTGTATCGCCGGCCGCCCGTAATGTGATCCTCACACGCAGCTCATGTACCGCACAATCGAGGCAGGATAGCCGCCTGCACCACATTTCCGCTGTCCCGGCGCTGCACAAAGACCGTGATGCCAGTGTGTTCCGTGTTCCATTCCGACGCGACCTGAATGGTTTGGTCGAGGTGCGCGCCGCCATCGGCGGCGACCGGAAACGGGCCGGCGAGCTCCCGCACCACGAAATCGTGATACAGGAGCTTGCCTGCATTCTCGCCCGCGCTGACCCGGCTCGAAAGCCCATTCTCGAACACGGCGACCCAGGCTTGCGACTCCGAGCGGGCGCCAGCTTCCAGTACCTGGATCTCCGCGCTGACTCGAAGTGACCCAGCCGCGCGCCTGACATCGGCGCGGATAGTCGCCCCGGCTTTTTCCGCGTTGATCGATCGAACCTTGCTGTCGAGGTCTTCGGAACCGGTTCCAGCGCGCAGATCGTGACCGTCCAGGACCAGCTGCGGGGTATAGATGACTCCTCGCCGGTTGCGCGCGGCCATACCACGCTGGCGTTCGCTGAAGCGCATCTGAGAGAAACGATCGGGCCAGCCCAACTGATCCCAGTAGTCCACGTGGAACGCCAACAGAACTGCCCTGTCGGCGGTGATCCCGCGTTGCGGGAGCCCGCTGAACCAGCGGTCTGCAGGTGGGCAACTGTTGCATCCTTCCGAGGTGTATAGCTCAAGGACGGCGAGCCGGTGAGGTGGACTCTGGAGAGTACAGCTGCCCGCGCTCGCTGGCGGCAGCGCTGCAACGGAGAACGCAGCGGCAAAGCTGCAACTGATGAAAGCATGCCGACAAGTCATAGCACCTCCGGTGTGCCGTCGATGTTCCCCGTTCGACGGCCGCATTTGTTACCATTCGCGCCTTTGCCAGCGGCTTCGGACTTGCTGCATGGCGCTTACGGACTGTTACGTCCGCCCGCGCACGCTGGATGCACTGCGTTGCGGCGGGCCTTCATATGGCACAGTACTTCATCATCCATCCAACCCACCCGCAGCAGCGCCTGATCGAGCAGACGGCCGATATCGTGCGCCGGGGTGGACTGATCGTCTATCCCACCGACTCCTGCTACGCGTTGGGCTGCCACATCGGGGACAAAGAAGCGATGGAGCGCATGCGCGCCATCCGGCAGGTGGATGCGCGCCATCACTTCACCCTGGTATGCCGTGACTTGTCCGAGATCGGGCGCTACGCCCGGGTCGACAACCGGGCTTACCGGCTGCTCAAGGCCGCCACACCGGGGAGTTACACCTTTATCCTGCACGCCACTCGCGAAGTGCCGCGACGCCTGCAGAATCCACGCCGCAAGACCATCGGACTGCGCATCCCGGCCCATCCGGTCGCGCAGGCACTGCTGGCCGAGCTCAAGGAGCCTTTGCTGTCCTCGACGCTGATTCTCCCGGACGACGCAGTGCCGATGAACGAGCCGGAGGAGATCCGCAACCACCTCGAACACCAGGTAGACCTGGTAATGGACGCGGGCTCCTGCGGCATCGAAACCACTACGGTGGTGGATCTGACCGGCGAGGAGCCCGAAGTGGTGCGCCTGGGCAAGGGTGACCCGGCCGTGTTCGGAGTCACCGCGTGATGGACTTGCACGCCATGGTGGAGACAATCGCGCTGTATGCGATTCCGATGATCTTCGCCATCACGCTGCACGAAGCAGCCCACGGTTACGTCGCGAAGTACTTCGGGGACTACACCGCGTATCAGGCCGGTCGCATCTCGCTCAACCCGATCAATCACATCGACCCCATCGGTACCATTCTGATCCCAGTGACGCTGGTAGTGGTAACGGCTGGCCAGTTCGTGTTCGGCTGGGCCAAGCCGGTACCGGTCAACTTCGGCAACCTGCGAGATCCCAAACGCGACATGCTCTGGGTCGCGGCGGCGGGTCCCGGCGCCAACCTGTTCATGGCGCTAGGCTGGGCGCTCGCGCTGAAGCTGGTGTTCGTGCTGCCGGTAAACTACTTTTCCTATCCGCTGCAACAGATGGCCAAAGGCGGTGTATTGCTCAACCTTGGCCTGATGGTGCTGAACCTCATTCCCATCCCGCCGCTCGATGGCGGGCGCATCGCGGTCAGCTTGCTGCCGAACAGGCTCGCCTATCGGTTTGCTATGATTGAGCCCTATGGCCTCATCATTATCGTCTTGCTTCTGGCCACGCAGGTGCTGGGGGCTGTCATCTGGCCGCTGGTGATCTTGTGCCGCACTCTGGTCTACGCCCTGTTTGGGCTTTCCTGAAGATCCGCTCCCATGTTCCCTGATCGAGTCCTGTCCGGGATGCGCCCGACCGGGGCATTGCATCTTGGCCACTACCACGGCGTGCTGAAGAACTGGATCAAGCTCCAGCACGAGCACCCCTGCCTGTTTTTCGTTGCCGACTGGCACGCGCTCACCACTCACTACGAGGATCGTCGAGGTCATCGGGCAGAGCGTGTGGGACATGGTGATCGACTGGCTGGCCGCGGGAGTGGATCCTTCACAGGCCGTGCTCTTTATCCAGTCGCGCGTGCCCGAGCATGCGGAGCTGCACCTGCTGCTCTCCATGATCACCCCGTTGGGCTGGCTGGAGCGCGTACCGACCTACAAGGATCAGCAGGAAAAACTGTCCGATCGCGACTTGTCGACCTACGGCTTTCTCGGTTACCCGGTGTTGCAGGGTGCCGATATTCTGATCTACCGCGCAACCTTGGTGCCGGTAGGCGAGGATCAAGTACCGCATATCGAGTTCACGCGCGAAATCGCGCGTCGCTTCAATCACATCTACGGCCGTGAGCTCGGTTTCCAGGAAAAAGCCGAGGCGGCCACGAAGAAACTGGGCGCCAAACGCGGCAAGGTCTACCGCGAATTGCGCACGCGCTATCAGGAGCAGGGCGACGCCGAGGCGCTGGAAGCGGCCCGTGCGCTCATCGACGAGGCGCAGAACCTGTCCATGGGCGATCGGGAGCGCTTGTTCGGCTATCTTGAGGGTGGCGGCAAGATGATCCTGTCAGAGCCGGCCGCGCTGTTGACAGAAGCGTCGAAGATGCCGGGCTTGGACGGCCAGAAAATGTCGAAGTCGTACAACAACACGATCACCTTGCGCGAGGATGCCGAGAGCGTCGCGCGGAAGATCCGCACCATGCCCACGGATCCCGCCCGTGTGCGGCGCACTGACCCGGGAGACCCCGAGAAATGCCCGGTGTGGCAGTTCCACCTGGTGTATTCCGACAACAAGACGCGCGAGTGGGTGCAGAAGGGATGTAAGAGCGCGGGCATCGGCTGCCTGGAGTGCAAGCAGCCCGTGATCGACGCGGTGCTCAAGGAGCAGGAGCCCATGCGCGAGCGCGCGCAGGGTTACCTGGACGACCCCACCCTGGTACGCAATATCATCGAGGACGGGTGTGACCGCGCCCGTAAGATGGCAGCGGAAACCATGCGCGACGTGCGCGAGGCAATGGGGCTGGGCTACACCTGAAAGACTTACTTGGCCCGCAGTATGCGCTGCTTCTCCCTCTGCCAATCCCGCTCCTTCTCCACTTCACGCTTGTCATGCTGCTTCTTGCCCTTGGCCAGTCCCATCTCGAGCTTGATCCAGCCGCCGCGGTAGTGCAGATTCAGAGGCACGAGGGTGTAGCCGGCGCGCTCGACCTTGCCGATCAGCTTCTTCATCTCCGCGCTGTGCATGAGCAGCTTGCGCGTGCGCACGGGATCGGGGTGGACATGGGTGGACGCGGCAGGGAGCGCACTGATGTGGCAGCCGATGAGAAACAGTTGCTCGTTGCGCAGGATCACGTATGCCTCGGCCAGCTGCACGCGCCCGGCGCGGATGGACTTCACCTCCCAGCCCTCCAACGCGAGGCCGGCTTCGAAGCGTTCCTCGATGAAGTAGTCATGAAAGGCTTTGCGATTTTCGACGATGCTCATATCCGGGTGGCGTGGCATCCCGGAGGCGCGGTACACCGGGTTCGTAGCGGCCGGAATTGTAGCAGTTCGTCCGCCGAGGCCTGCTGCGGGACCTGCGCTACGTAGGCGGCATGGCGCTGGTCGAGAAGTCTGTGCTGGTCGGCTACTCGGCGGAGCGGATGCACCGGCTAGTAGACGACGTGGAGCGCTATCCGGAGTTCCTGCCTTGGTGCGGGGGCGCGCAGGTCGAGCTGCGCGATGCGGGCCTCATGCGCGCCTCGATCCTCATCGACTACCACGGTCTCAAACAGAGCTTCAAGACCGAGAACCGGACTCAGCCACCCGAATTCATCGAGATCCGGCTGGTGAGCGGACCCTTCCGCCAGCTGGATGGTCTGTGGCGCTTCACGCCGCTCGCGCCTGACTCCTGCAAGATCCAGTTCCGCCTGCGCTACGAGTTTGCCAATCGCCTGCTGGAGAAATTGGTGGGACCGGTGTTCAAGCACATTGCCAATACTCTGCTGGAAGCATTCCTGCAAAGGGCCGAGCGCTTGTACGGAAAATGAGCAGGGACGAAATCGAGGTCGAGGTGGTATACGCTCTGCCGCTCTCGCAGGAAATTACGCGGCTGCGGATTCCCGCCGGCACCACGGCGGCGGAAGCGATTCTGCGCGCGGCTGTTGCTGCACGCCATCCCGAACTCGGGACGGGTCGAGAGCGGATAGCCATCTATGGGCGGGTGGCCAGCCCCGACACCGTCCTGCGCGACCGCGATCGAGTCGAGATCCTGCGGCCCCTATCGGCTGACCCGAAGGAGGCGAGGCGGCAACGCGCTTCACGCCGGCGCCGCGTACCAAGCCGCGGGAAGGGCTAAACCGGGTCACTTGCACCAGGTGGCGGCGGCTTTTCGGGCGTCGCTGAGCTCGGCGGCGATTTCCTGATCGGTCATATAGACCTGCTCGCCGTTAGACCCGGGCCGGGTCATGCGCCCACCGCGCTCGAGCAGGGCTACTTGTCCGGTGGCGCTCTATCGCACGTGCGTTTCCTTTCCTCAGCCGCCTGCGCTTCCTTCTGCGCCTTGGCCTCGGCTTCGGCCGCTTCCAGGCGCCGCTTGCGGAACTCCATCTCCTGTTCGGCGGGGGTCTTGGGTCCCGCGGCCGGCTTCGCGCCGCTCGCTGGCGGCGGCGCAACACTTGGGTGTGGGCGTTTTGATCGTTTCGCTCTTTTTCACTTCCGCCGGAGGCGGCTGGTCGGAGTAGTGGACTTTGCCGTTGTCGATCGGTCCACTTGTAGGTCTCGGCCAAGACGGGAAGGACAATAAGGCAGAGCGCAAGGGGAAGGTAACGAGTCATAGCCTCATCCTTTAGAGCTTGGGCAATTGAAACATCGGGTACTGCGTCTGCGCGATTCCCAGTTGCGCCTGTTCGGCCGCCCTTTGCGCGGCCTGGATTGCTTCCGGGTATTCGCCACGGAGAAAGGCCGCTTGCGCCAGTCTCATCGCGTCTTCGGCGGTCGTCCAGAGAGCGTGGTTGGTGGCAGCCGCCTGCACCGCGGTTCGCGCGGTGCCAAGGACGATTCGTGCCTCCTCGCAGAGGCGCGGGGCCGGATTTGGACAGTTCAACTGGTCGTCCGCCGAAACGAGCCGGTGCGGCACCACGAAAACTATTCCAAAGATAACTAAACCACCGGCAATCAAGCGCATAGCACGAAGCATACCTGTATCTTCGTCATCCCCCGGTAGCAGTGGCCACCGCGTAATGGCCTGATTAACGGCAGTACCCGAAAAAGGTGCACCCCAGGCGGGGCTCCTCTCCGGACGAGCCTCGCGTATAATAGTTTTTTTGTGAAGGATCATCAGCATGCGAGTGGTTGAGAAGGCCCTGACCTTCGACGATGTCTCGTTGGTTCCTGCGCATTCCGACGTTCTGCCGCGTGAAGTCAGCCTGCGGACCCGGCTGACCCGCGTGATCGAGTTGAACCTTCCCCTGGTGTCCGCCGCGATGGACACTGTCACCGAAGCGCGCCTGGCCATAGCGCTGGCCCAGGAAGGCGGCGTCGGCATCCTGCACAAGAACATGCCGGCGAAGGCGCAGGCGGCCGAGGCGTTGAAGGTCAAGCGCTTCGAGAGCGGCGTTGTCAAGGACCCCGTCACGATTCCGCCCAGCATGACCGTGCGCGAGGTGCTGGATCTCAAACGGGCGCACAAGATATCCGGGCTGCCGGTGGTCGAGGGCGAGCGCGTAGTGGGGATCATTACCAACCGCGACCTGCGCTTCGAGACCAATCTGGACCAGCCGGTGCGCAACATCATGACGCCGCGCGAGCGCCTGGTCACGGTGAGGGAGGGCGCTGCCCTCGAGGAGGCCATGCGGCTCATGCACAAACACCGCCTGGAACGCGTGCTGGTGGTGAATGGCGAGTTTCACCTGCGCGGACTGATCACGGTGAAGGACATTCTCAAGTCGTCCGAACATCCCCACGCCTGCAAAGACGAGCTCGGACGGCTGCGTGTCGGAGCGGCAATCGGCGTAGGTGAGGGGACCGAGGAGCGTGCGGCGGCGCTGGTGGAAGCAGGCGTCGATGTGCTGGTAGTGGACACCGCTCACGGTCATGCTCAGGGGGTGCTGGACCGCGTCAAATGGGTCAAGCGTAGCTTTCCTCGCATCCAGGTGATCGGCGGCAACATCGCTACCGCCGCGGGTGCGAAGGCCCTGATAGACCACGGCGCAGACGGCGTGAAGGTGGGGATCGGACCTGGCTCCATCTGCACCACCCGCATCGTCGCAGGGGTGGGCGTGCCACAGGTTACCGCGATCCAGAACGTCGCCTCGGCGCTGCGGGACACCGATGTGCCGATGATCGCGGACGGGGGCATCCGCTACTCCGGCGACATCGCCAAAGCGCTGGCGGCGGGGGCCGATTCCGTGATGCTAGGCGGACTGTTCGCCGGAACCGAGGAAGCCCCCGGGGAAATCGAGTTGTACCAGGGACGCTCGTACAAATCCTACCGCGGAATGGGCTCGCTCGGGGCCATGCAGCAGGGGTCGAGCGACCGCTATTTTCAGGACGACGAGGACAGCGCGGAAAAACTCGTTCCGGAAGGCGTCGAGGGCCGCGTGCCCTACAAGGGCAGCGTGGTGGCTGTGATCCAGCAGCTCATCGGGGGGGTACGTTCGGCGATGGGCTACGTGGGTTGCGGCACCATCGACGACATGAAGCGGCGCGCCGAGTTCGTCGAGATCACCGCGGCCGGCGTGCGCGAATCCCACGTGCACGACGTGCAGATCGTCAAAGAGGCGCCGAATTATCGTGTCGAGTGAAGCCCCGCGCTAGGCGATAGGTGCACGACAAAGTCCTCATCCTCGATTTCGGCGCCCAGTACACCCAACTGATCGCCCGCCGTGTGCGGGAGAGCAACGTGTACTGTGAGATCCATCCCCACGACGTGTCGGACCGGTTTGTGCGCGACTACGCGCCAAGCGGAATCATCCTGTCCGGCGGGCCCGCCTCGGTGTACGCGGGCGATACTCCGCGCGCGCCCCAGTCGGTCTTCGAGCTTGGCGTCCCGGTGCTTGGCATCTGCTACGGCATGCAGACCATGGCCGCGCAGCTCGGGGGCCAGGTGGAAGGCGGCCTGGTGCGTGAATTCGGCTATGCCGAGGTGCGGGCCCGCGGGCATTCGCTGCTGCTGCGGGACATCCAGGATCGCGCTAACAGCGAGGGTCACGGGCTGCTCGACGTGTGGATGAGCCACGGCGACAAGGTCACGGCGGTTCCACCCGGGTTCAAGGTGATAGCCAGCAACGCCGCCACGCCCATCGCCGGCATGGCCGACGAGTCGCGCCGGTTGTACGGAGTGCAGTTCCATCCCGAGGTCACGCACACCCTGCAGGGCCGTGCCATCTTCGAGCGCTTCCTGCACGTGATCTGCGGACTGGGCACGGACTGGAACATGCCCGACTACATCGAAGAAGCGGTCGGGCGCATCCGCTCCGCGGTCGGCGGCGAAGAAGTGGTCCTGGGCCTATCCGGGGGTGTGGATTCCGCGGTGGCGGCGGCTCTGATCCATCGTGCCATCGGCGAAAAGCTGACCTGCGTGTTCGTCGACACGGGACTGCTGCGTCTCAACGAGGCGGAGCAGGTAATGCAAACGTTCGCGCGCAACCTCGGAGTGAAGGTGATCCACGTGGAAGCGTCCGCGCAGTTCATGTCCGCGCTGGAAGGGGTGTCGGATCCTGAGCAGAAGCGCAAAATCATCGGGCGAGAGTTCGTGGAGGTGTTCCAGCGCGAGGCGGCCAAAGTGAGGAACGCCAAGTGGCTGGCGCAGGGAACCATCTATCCGGACGTCATCGAGTCGGCTGGCGCCAAGAACAAGAAGGCCGCTACCATCAAGTCCCACCACAACGTCGGCGGTCTGCCCGAGACATTGCATCTGAAGCTGCTGGAGCCGTTGCGCGAACTATTCAAGGATGAGGTGCGCGAGCTCGGCCTCGCTCTGGGGTTGCCGCCTGAGATGGTCTACCGCCACCCGTTCCCGGGGCCGGGCCTGGGTGTGCGCATCCTGGGCGAAGTGAAGCCTCGGTACGCCGAGCTGCTGCAGACGCGCGGATGCGATCTTCATCGAAGAGCTGCGCGCCGCGGGATGGTACGAGAAGACCTCGCAGGCGTTTGCCGTCTTCCTGCCGGTTCGATCCGTCGGTGTGATGGGCGATGGCCGCACCTACGAGTACGTGGTCGCATTGCGCGCAGTGCAGACCGAGGATTTCATGACCGCCCATTGGGCCGAGCTGCCCTACGGCCTGCTGTCCAAGGTTTCCAACCGCATCATCAACGAGGTGCGGGGGATCAACCGGGTGGTGTACGACGTCTCCGGCAAGCCGCCGCGACCATCGAGTGGGAGTGACCCATATCATATGCAAAACTCTTGATATTTTGTTGAATTTCGCATATGTTATGGCATGGCATTCCTGGATTCCTATCTGGACGACCTGCTCGCTCGCGGCCGTGGCTATTTCTCCCAAGATGAGGCCCTCGCTGCGCTCGGCCTGAAACCTTCGTCTCTTGCCGCGGCGATCACGCGCGCGATTAAGAAGGGCCGCCTGGCGAAACCGAGGCACGGCTTCTATCTCGTTCTGCGCCCCGAAGACCAGATTTCGGGCGCCCCGGACCCCGTGAAGTGGATCGACCCGCTGACGAAGCATCAGGGGATCGACTACCGCATTTCGCTGCTGCGTGCGGCGGCATTCCATGGCTCAACGCATCAGGCAACCATGGTCTTTCAGGTCGTCGTGCCAAGGCAGTTGCGCGACTTCGATCTCGGCCGCCACAGAATTCAATTTCTTTACCAGACCCCCGAGGCATTTGCACAGGTCAACAAGCCGGAACTGGTCAGCCAGATGAAAAGCGACGCCGGCTTCGCAAAGGTGGCTGGTGTCGAACTGACGCTGCTCGACTGCGTACGCTACTTTCACAAAGCCGCTGGCATCAACGGGGTCGCGCAGATCGCCAAGGATATCGGCGCCAAAGCCAACCCGCGCACGCTGGCAAAGGCTGCCGCTGCGTACGAAAACTCCGCTGTCCGCCGGCTCGGTTATCTGCTTGAGCAGGTGGGTCACGTACGGCAGGCGCATGCGCTGGAGCCCTTCGTCAAGCAGGCCAAGACACCGCTGCCGCTTGACCCCGCCGTGAGGCCTCTCGTGGAATCTCTGGCGCAGCCTCAGGAGAAAAACACCAAGTGGAAGCTCTTGATCAATGAAACGGTGGAGATCGCAGAGTGATTCCCACCGCCTTTCTGCAGGCGTGGAGTGCAAACGCGCCTTGGTCGGACTTGCGGCAGATCGAGCAGGATCTGGTCATCTGTCGCGCGTTGTGCGACCTGTTCAACGCTCCCGCGCTGAAGGACAGGATTGCGCTCCGAGGCGGAACGGCCATCCACAAGCTGCTGTTCACACGACCCCTGCGCTACTCCGAGGACATCGACCTGGTGCAAATACAGGCCGAACCCATCGGTGCAACGGTCGATGCGGTCCGCGAAGGATTGTCGTGGCTTGGAAGGTGCAGCAGGGGGCAGGCCGGACACTCGATGCATCTGGTGTTCAAGTTCACGCCCGAGGTCGATGCGCAGGCGACACTCAAGCTGAAGGTCGAGATCAATACACGGGAGCACACGAGCCTGCTGGGCACCAGACGGTATCCCTTTGCGATGGAAAACGATTGGTATCAAGGAAAGACCGAGATCGCGTCGTTCGAGCCCGAGGAACTGTTCGGCACCAAGCTACGCGCGCTTCTGCAACGGCGCAGGAACCGCGACCTGTTCGATCTACATCAAGGACTCGAACAACTCGCGCTGGTCCCGGAAAAGCTCATCGCATGCTTTGACCACTACTTGGCGCTTGAAGGCAAGCCGATCACGCGCGCGATGGCCGAGCAGCGTATGCTGGAAAAACTCACGCGGAGCCTGGCTGAGGACGTCACGCCGTTGTTGCCGGCGGGTATTCGTTTCGGAGAGGCGGATGCGATCCAAGCATTCGAGCGGGTCTGGATCGATTTGATCGCGAGGATGGGCGGTGAGGGTTGGAAGCTGACAGACCCGGTACTCGAGGAACTGCGCGTGAAGCGATATCCGGGACTGCTTGCTTCATGGGATCAATTGCGGCGTGTGTGAGAGCGCGGACAACTTGATTACTGGGTACGGGATCCATGGTTGAGCGCGATCCCCTGGCCGTACTTGAGGCTGAAAACGCCCGCCTCATCGCCCTGCTGGAGGCGAACCGCATTCAATGGCGTGTGCCAACGGAGCCCGTGGCAGTAGCCTCAAACCCGGAGCCATCTCGACTTTCGACCGACGAGAAGGTGGCGCTATTTCGCCGGTTGTTCCGCGGGCGCACGGATGTCTACCCGATCCGTTGGGAGAGCAAGACTACGGCCAAGTCCGGTTACGCGCCGGCCTGCGCCAACGAGTGGCGTGCCGGCGTCTGCGAGAAGCCGCGCATCAAGTGCGGGGACTGTAGCAACCGACTGCTGATCCCGCTGTCGGACGCGGTCATCTACGACCATCTGGCCGGTGAACATACGATCGGAGTCTATCCTCTGCTGGAGGACGACACCTGCTACTTCCTCGCCATCGATTTCGACGAAGCCGAGTGGAGAGAGGATGCACGCGCCTTCGTGCAGTCGTGTAGCGAACTCGGCGTGCCCGTTGCCCTCGAGATTTCCCGCTCTGGCAAAGGCGCGCATGCCTGGGTGTTTTTCGCTGGCAGGGTGTCGGCCCGCGATGCGCGCCGCCTGGGCACCGCCATCATCAGCCATACGTGCTCGCGCACCCGCCAGCTGAAGCTGGAGTCCTACGATCGCCTGTTCCCCAATCAGGACACGATGCCCAAAGGCGGCTTCGGCAACCTGATCGCTTTGCCGCTGCAGAAGAAGCCCCGCGAAAACGGCCGCAGCGTGTTTGTCGACGCCGACCTGCGCCCGTATCCCGACCAGTGGGAGTTCCTTGCATCCGATCCAGCCGATGGCATCGCATGACATCGAGCCGACCATCCTGCGCGCCACCGGCGGGGTGCATCCTCTGGATGTCACGTTCATCGACGAAGAGGACTTGACGACGCCGTGGAAGCGTTCGGCACCATCGACGAGGAAGCTGTCGGGAGCGATGCCGAAGTCGCTCACCGTGACGTTGGCCAATCTCGTCTACTTCGAGAAGGCACAGCTTCCACAGTCGCTGGCCAACCGCCTGATCCGCCTCGCCGCGTTCCAGAACCCGGAGTTCTACAAGGCACAGGCGATGCGGATGTCGGTCTGGGACAAACCGCGCGTGATCGGCTACGCCGAGAACTATCCGCAGCACATTGCCCTGCCGCGCGGCTGCCTGGATGCCGCGCAGGAATTGCTGAGCGACAACGGCATCCGCTGCGATCTGCGTGATGAGCGGTACCGCGGCGAACCGCTCGAGGTCACCTTCGTCGGTACGCTGCGTCTCGATCAGGAAGCGGCCGTCGCCGCAATGCTGTGCCATGATGTCGGCGTGCTTGTGCGCGCCCACCGCCTTCGGCAAGACGGTCACGGCCGCAGCGATGATCGCCAGGCGTGGTGTGAACACCCTGGTGCTGGTGCATCGCACCGAGTTGCTCAAGCAGTGGCAGGAGCGTCTGCAAACATTCCTTGGCGTCGGCAAGGGAGTGATCGGCAGCATCGGCGGCGGCAAAGCCAAGGCGACCGGACGGATCGACATCGCCGTGATGCAATCGCTGTCACGGCAGGGCGAAGTGAATCCGCTGGTCGAGAACTACGGTCACGTCGTCGTGGACGAATGCCACCACGTCGGCGCGGTGTCGTTCGATGCCATTCTGAAGCGCACCAAGGCGAAATACGTGCTCGGCCTGACCGCCACGCCGTTCCGCCGCGACGGCCAGCAACCGATCATCTTCATGCAGTGCGGCCCGATTCGTCACACAGCAGCGAAACCAGCCGGTGCCCCGCACGATCTGGAGGTGGTGCCGCATTCGCTGCACGCGCGAATCGACCTGCCGACCGAAGCGGGAATTCAGGATGTGTTCCGGCACCTCGCCAACGATCAGGCCCGAACGCAGTCGCAATTGCGGCGCGAAATCGAGACACGCCTTCAACCAAGGCCGCAAGGTGCTGGTTCTGACCGAGCGCACCGACCATCTCGATGCCGTCTCGGCGGCTTTGGACGGAAAGATTCCGCCACCGTTCGTACTGCACGGCCGGATGTCACAGGAAGCAGCGCGCCGCGCTTATTGCGGCAACTCGAGGCTCTGCCACCGGATGCGCCGCGCGTACTGCTCGCGACCGGGAAGCTGGTAGGGGAGGGCTTCGACCATCCTCCTCTCGACACACTGGTTCTGGCGATGCCGGTTTCGTGGAAGGGAACCTTGCAGCAATACGCCGGGCGCCTACACCGTGAGCATGCCACCAAGAAAGACGTGCGGATCATCGATTTCGTTGACACGGCCCATCCGGCGCTACTGCGGATGTGGGACAAGCGCCAGCGCGGATACAAGGCTATGGGATATCAGATCGGGAATGATTTGTCTTCGGTCACATCGTTCGAGTCCAACGAATTTAGGATGAGGACGCCTGAAATGGAAATGGCCCCATCTCACGGAAAGTGACTTCGCATGAGCGAGTACCAATACTACGAATTCATCGCCATCGATGAACCATTGACTCCGAAACAAATGGCCGAGCTGCGCTCGCGCTCGTCTCGCGCCAGCATTACTCCGACCAGCTTCGTCAATGAGTACCAGTGGGGCAATCTCAGGGGAGATCCAGTCGACTGGATGCGGCGATACTTTGACGCTCACGTCTATGTCGCTAACTGGTGTACTTGTTGCCTATTCCTGCGGGTGCCGAAGGATGCGTTCGATGCCGAGACCCTTCAGATCTTTGAAACCGAATCCGTCTTTTCGATTGATGGCACGAAGACACACTGGCTGCTCGAGTGGGATTTGAGCGAAAGCGACAACTACGATCGCTTCGCCGAGGAGGATGGGCGGGGTTGGATGGGCAGGTTGACCCCATTGCGTGACGAACTGCTGCGTGGCGACACGCGCTCGCTGTATCTCGGCTGGCTGGCCGGCGTGAGTGCCGGCGAAGTTGATGAAAAGACCACCGAGCCCCCGCCGCCGACCGGACTTTCCCGACTGACCGCTGCGCAACACTCGCTGGCAGAGTTTCTTGAAGTCGATGAGGATCTGCTGACAGCAGCCGGACGGTGCGACCAGCAAGCTAAAAAACCTGATAGCAAGAGCGATGCGGAACTGGACGCCTGGATCGCCGAACTTCCAGCGGCAGAGAGAGCAGCGATTCTCAAACCGCTCCTGACAGGGCACTCACAGCAAGCCGAGCGTCGGCTGAAAATGCGCTTCCTTGCCTGGCGGCGCGAACAGCAGCCGCTAGAGCCCGAACCGCGGCGCCGCACAGTCGCCCAACTTCAGGAGTTGGCCGCGTCCGCTGCCGAAACAAGAATAAAGCAGCAAGCTGCGCGGCGCAAGAGGGCTGATGCCGAGCGGCAGGCCAAGCGGGAAACCTACCTGCGCACGGTGGCTTCCCACTTCGACCGGTGGTGGCGGGATGCCGACAAGCGAGCGGAACGTGGCATCGCATCTGCGTACGATGAGGTAAGACGCGCTCTCGTGGATTTGTCCGAAGCCTATACGCTCTGCGCTTCGCGAGCTGACTTCGACCAAAAATTGGCGCAATTCATGGCCCGGCATGGAAAACGCGGTGCCTTGGTCCGGCGTTTGGTTGATGCGGGGGTCTGGAAGAAGGCGTAGCAATAATGGAAGGCGAGAATGGGAAGGACGGTGAAGTTCAACGCGAAATATCTGGATAAGTTGATCGAGGAGGCGACCACCGACGCCTACAACGAATCGGAGCAGGCTGGCGGATTCTTCGCCATGATCGAGGAAAATCTCGCCCTACCATTCGTGACACAGGTGCTCGGGCAGGACGTGACGGTTACCAAGGTCGATATCACCAAGCGAGACCAAATCGTCGCAATTTGCTGGCGCGGACGCCACCATCCAGTGGGAATGAGCTTGGAGCCCACCACACCAGGGCTCACCGACATTCAACAGGATCGGCGCCTCATGCGCCGCGCGCTGGATCTGGCCCAGAATGCACGTCAAGCGGGCGAGGTTCCGATCGGCGCGGTGCTGGCGGTGGATGGCGCTGTGATCGGCGAAGGCTACAACCGCCCGATCTCGGAGCACGACCCGACCGCCCACGCCGAGATCCTGGCCCTGCGTGCCGCGGCACAGCGCCTGGGCAACTACCGCTTGCCCGGGTCCGTTTTGTACGTGACGCTGGAACCCTGCGTGATGTGTGCGGGCGCCCTCATGCACGCGAGAGTGGCTCGCATCGTATTCGGCGCCCCCGATCCCAAGACCGGGGCCTGCGGCAGCGTTGTCAACCTGTTCGCTGTGGCGCGGCTCAACCACCACGCTGAGGTTCAGGGCGGAGTGCTGGCTGAGGAGTGCGGCGCGCTGTTGCGCGCCTTCTTCGCTTCGCGCCGTTCATCTTCCGTCTGACCTGGCCCGCCCACGTTGTTCGCTGCGTAGGATTCGGCTAAATTGCCGGCTCCCCGCGACACGCGGGTGAAAAAACTGCAACCGACAAAGGAAAACCATGCGCCTGGCAGGCAAAGTTTCCATCATCACCGGCGCCGCACGCGGCATCGGGCACGCCACCGCGCTCAAGTTCGCGCGTGAGGGCGCCAGAGTCATCGTTTGTGATGTAGACCGCGTCGGCGTGGACCAGACCGTTGCGGCGGTTCGTGACGGCGCAGGCGAGGCGCATGGCTTCATCGTCGACGTGACCGATCGCCCCTCGATTCAAGCCATGGTGGACGCGGTCATGCAGCGCTATGGTCGCATCGACGTGCTGGTCAACAATGCCGGGATCGTCCAGGATGCGCAGCTCACCAAGATGAGCGAGGTCCAGTTCGACCGCGTCATCGACGTGAACCTGAAAGGCACCTGGAACTGCACCAAAGCAGTCGCCGATATCATGGTGGCGCAGAGCTCCGGCGTGATCCTGAACGCTTCCTCTATCGTTGGCTTATATGGCAATTTCGGCCAGACCAACTACGCGGCCAGCAAGTTCGGTGTCATCGGCATGGTGAAGACGTGGGCGCGCGAGCTGGGGCGCAAGGGGGTGCGAGCCAACGCGGTATGTCCCGGCTTTGTCGAGACTCCCATCCTAAGCTCTATTCCCGAGAAGGTGCTCAAGGGCCTGCGGGAGCGGGTGCCGCTGGGACGGCTGGCAAGGCCGGAAGAGATTGCGAACACCTACGCCTTCCTCGCCTCCGACGAGGCCAGCTACATCAACGGTGCTGTTATCGAAGTCAGCGGCGGCGCTACCATCTAGGGCCCTCGGCGACTTCGCATGCAGAGGATCTCGTATCAGGGGACTTTCGAGAACAGCGCGCGAAGTTTCTCCCGGTCAGGTCGTGCCACCACACCCCTCTCGGTGATGAGCGCAGTCACCAGCGCAGCCGGCGTAACGTCGAAGGCGGGGTTGCGCACGCCGACGCCCTCGGGCGCCCAGCGAACGCCAGCAAAACCGGCGACCTCCTCGGCGCCACGCTCCTCGATCGGGATGAGCTCGCCGTGGTCCAGCGACAGGTCGATGGTGGACAGCGGACAAGCGACATAAAATGGGATCCCGTGGCGCTGGGCCATTACCGCCAGGGGATAGGTCCCGATCTTGTTGGCAGTATCGCCATTGGCCGCCACTCGATCGGCGCCGACGATGACGAGGTCGATTTCGCTGCGGCTGAGGAGCAGCCCCGCAGCGCTGTCTGCGATCAGCGTGACGGGGATTCCGTCCTGCATCAGTTCCCACGCAGTCAAGCGTGCGCCCTGGAGGAAGGGGCGAGTCTCATCCGCGAACACGCTTATGCGCTTGCCAGCCTCCACCGCTGAGCGGATCACCCCAAGCGCAGTCCCATGCCCTGCGGTGGCCAGCGCCCCGGCGTTACAGTGAGTCAATACGCGGGCGTCATTGGGTACCAGAGCGGCGCCATGGCTGCCCATGGCACGATTGATCGTGATGTCCTCCGCCAGGATTGTGTGCGCTTCCGCCAGCAATGCGTCGGCTATCGCAGCTGGTCCGGCCGCACCGACGCCAGCGACAACCCCACGCTGGCGATCCAGCGCCCAGCTGAGGTTCACGGCAGTCGGACGGCTGCTGCCGAGAAGATGGAAGGCTGCTTCCAGCTCTTGCAGAAAGCGGGCGTTGGACCGCTGAACCAGGCGCCGCGCCGCCAGCGCAACGCCGTAGGCGGCGGCACAGCCGATCGCCGGCGCCCCGCGCACCACCATGCTGCGGATCGCCTCGGCGACGCCCTCGGCCGAGTCGTAGCGGCGGAACTCCGCCCTCATTGGGAGCAGCCGCTGATCGATCATCTCGAGCGCGCCGTCGCGCCAGCATAAGGTCTCGAACACGGTTACTGATTGTCGGGGATCAAGGTCGGGGCGATTCATTTATCTCGGAGCGCCAATTCCCGCGTGTTCACGGGAGCGAAGGCCGTATCGCATAACCGGCCGCGAAGGGGATGTTTCCGGATGGGCACGCACACAGGCACGCGGTCATTATAATCGCCGGGATGAGTTCGTCTTTTGTCGTGCGACGCGCGGACTGGGACTGCGACCGTGAAGATCTCCGGCGCATCCGCGAAGCGGTATTCGTGCGGGAGCAGCAAGTCCCGCTCGAGCTGGAGTGGGACGGTTTGGACGAGGCTTGCGTCCACGTACTCGCCCTGGACGGGGGCGGGGTACCGATCGGGACCGGCAGATTATTGCCAGACGGGCATATCGGCCGGATGGCCGTGCTGCCAACCTGGCGCCGGCGTGGCGTGGGCGCAGCCCTGTTGAACGAGCTCGTGCGTGTTGCGATAGAGCACGGGTTTGTCCAGGTAATGCTCAACGCGCAGGTACAGGCTCTAGGATTCTATGGGCGTTATGGATTTGCGGCAGAGGGCGAGGAGTTCCTGGATGCGGGAATTTCCCACCAGCAGATGCGCCGGGTGCTAGGGAAGCTCTGATCAAGTCTCGCATGCGCGACCGCGGCGATTTGGGCCGAGGGCAAGTGGGCGAGGACGCCGTGTAGCCGGCTACACAAGGGAGCCGCGCAGCCCTCGAATCGCCCCGGTCCCTCGAAGGAGACGAATATTTATCGGGTTGTGTCAGGTGCGGCGCCTGCATCGTTGCGCTCCTCGCCAAGGTACCTACCTTGGCTTCGTCGCGACGCCTCGCATTCATCCGCACCTGACGCAACGCGCGTCGCGAGACTTGATCAGAGCTTCCCTAGCCCGGATCGGCGGCCGTGAGACGAGCAGAGCCTTCCGGCCGCAGCTCGGCGCTGCGGGTTTCGGCCAGGGTGCCGCCGGGCGCGAAGTTGCGCTCGATGAACGTTACTTCTCCTGAGCGCTGCACAAGCACCACGGTGGAGGCTCGGGTGCCATAGCCGGCCGTGCTGATGAACGCGGTGGCAAGCAATCGTTCCCACTCCAGGCTCACCCCGGTCTGCGGGAGCGCGTCGTCCGGCGGTGGCCGGGTGTCCTCGAGCACTCGAAACAACCCATCCACGAGCCGGTCACGCGGTTCTGCCAGCAGGCTCGCGAGTTCAGCCTTGCCGCGCTCTACCTTTGGCCAGGGCGTATCGAGCAGATCGTTGCTCAAGCCGTGAATGCCCGGTTCCACCGCGGTGATTTTCCCGCTCACATTGGCATAGTGGAAAAGCCCCGACTCGTCTGCCACCAACAGGTTGAAGCCGTCATAGGCGTCTCTCGCCGCGTGCACGCCCTCGAGGAATACAACCGGCGTCAGACCGGACAAGACGAAATCGTTCACGAGCAGGCCGCGGGATCGCGTGCCAGTCTTGCGACGCGTGCCGTCCCGGACGTTGGTCACTGCAGCCAGCCGATTGCGATTTGAAACGGCCAGCCAGCTTCCTCCTTTGTCCAGATCGCGTCCGCCGAAAATCGCAGGGGCCTCTGCCCAGGCCGCCGCCGGCAGGGTAGGGCGCGCGAAGAATTCGTCTCGATTCGCGGCCAGGACGAGCGGAAAAGCTGGATGCGCCCGATGGGCGAGGAGAATCAGGCACACTCGAAGCATTCCACATGACGCTGGGAGCCCGTTGCCAGCAGTTCGTCCAGCCGCAGCTCGTCGACACCTGCTCCCAACTCGCGCTCGAAGTCGCGGGGCAGGGGCACCTGCTCATAGACTTCCATCCAGAGGTTGGGCTCACCGCACTTGGTCATGAGCCGCCCTCGAATACCGGTGGCTGCGGCCAGCCGATCCTGCAAACGCTGAATCTGACTGCGGGCAAATGGCGCCTGCTCCGGGACTACGCGGTAATAGACGAAAAAGCTAACCACCGTCGCCAGAGCGTTGCGCCTGCGCCGCGGGCAATGGGTAAGGCAGCGGGAGCGGACGCAGCACCGGCCCTTCGATGCCCAGGCGCAGAGGAGCGCCGGCGTAGTTGGCCTGTGCCGCTTCCATCTGGACGACTGCCAGCAGCTCCCAGCCCCCATTGGGCGACGGCGCGGCGTTAACCACTGTCCCGGCGGGCTGCCCATTCGTGAACAAGGCAGCCCCAGCCGCCGCGCCCTCTGGAACCGCGAAGCGGGCGAGACGGCGCTTCACCTGGCCCAGATGCTGGGTGCGCGCCACGATCTCCTGGCCTGGATAACAGCCCTTGCGAAAACTGACGCCGCCCAGCAGCTCGAGGTTCAGCATCTGCGGTACAAACTGGTCCTGGGTGGCGGGGGTGACCGTCGGAATACCGCCAGCGATGGAAGGCCAATCCCAGGCCTCCTGCCCGACAGGCACGCAATGGCGCGCGAGCCGGTCCCAGATCTCGATCCCACGTTCGACCTCCATTACAAGCTGTACGCGCTTACCGGGCAGGGCAATGCCCGTGATGCCGTCACTTGCGCCCACCGCATAGGCAGAGGAGGGTGGGATGCCCAATTCCCTGTGCACCAGGTCAGAGGCTTCGTCCCCGATCACACCAACTAGAGCCATCTGATCGGAGGCCACACCCAGACGCACCTGCGAGCGCAGCACGTACATTTGTAAACGCTTGGCTATCCCGTCCACCAGTTCCCGCGGCAACTGGAGAGCGTAGGCTTCGCGTGCCACCCACAGCAGCAGCGTGGCCAGCACGCGGCCTTTCGGCGTACAGTACGCGGCCAGCTGACTCTGTGCAGGCGAGACCTCAGTGACATCGTTTGACAATTGCCCCTGCAAGAAAGTCTGCGCGTCTTCTCCGGAGACCAGGATCAATCCCTCGGCCAGCAGCGGCGTGATGGTCGTGCCTGCTTTGGCGGCCCGCGCTCCGCGATCACGCGCGTGGAAGGCGACAACACGGTCGTCCACGATGCGCGCACCCCGCTCCGCCAGCGCGCTGCGCCAGGATGCGCTCACGTGCGAGCCCCTCAACCCAGTTTTCCATGCCAAGGATTATAGGTCCGCGGACATGCCTACGGCACCCCTGCGTCGCTTATCTGGATGGCTGAGCACCTGTCCTTGCGGCTGCGTCCATCTCGCGCCTTGACGTGGCTGCTGGCCGGCGTTCACGTCCTGGGGGCGGGCGCGCTATGGCTGGCCCCGCTCGGTGCGACTTGGGCTGTGGCAGGCAGCCTGGCGCTGGGCGGACACTTCGTCTGGGTCCTGCGCCAACATGCTTGGCGCAGCGCTTCAGGCTCGGTGGTGGAACTGGAGCTGCGAGAGGACTGCTCGGTGTCGGCACGTTCCCGTGCAGGTCGCTGGCTGGGGTACCGGGTCAGCGGGGCCAGTTTTGTCTCCCCGCGCCTCACCGTCCTCAATCTTCGCGCCGATGCGGGGCGGCGGGGTCGTTCCGTGCTGATCACGCCGGACAGTTTGGATGCCGACGGCTTTCGCAGACTGCGCGTATGGTTGCGCTGGCGCTGCGGCGGGCAGGGTGATCAATCGGGTGCCGGCGCGCATTGATTCGCTACAGGCCTGTCCGGCCTCGAGCGGAAGGATTCGCGCACGATAACCCCACTCCGAGGTGAACTAACGGCGAGCCGGCAGTTGTCTCTGGCTTCAGCGGAGCACGGTTCCTGAAAGCGGCGCTGCAACGCTATACTTAGGCGCCTTGCGCGACACAGTTCGCGCTTTTTTATTCGCTTTTCAGGCAACCGGGCGAGATGGGTGACCGTGAGATAGACCAGCAGCTGGTCGAACGGGCACAGCGGGGCGACAAGAAGGCGTTCGAACTGCTCGTGGCCAAGTACCAGCGCAAGCTGGCGAGGCTGCTATCGCGGTTCATCCGTGACCCGGCCGAGGTGGAGGATGTGGCGCAGGAGGCTTTCATCAAGGCCTACCGGGCGCTGCCGTCCTTTCGCGGTGAGAGCGCGTTCTACACCTGGTTGTACCGGATCGGCATCAATACCGCCAAGAACTACCTGGTGGCGCTGGGCCGGCGTGCGCCGACCACCACGGAGTTCGACAGCGAGGAGGCCGAGAACTTCGACGACGGCGACCAGCTGCGCGACGTCAATACGCCCGAGAACGAGTTGATGAGCAAACAGATCGCGCAGACGGTCAACGACACGATGGAGGCGCTGCCCGAAGAGTTGCGCACCGCCATCGTGCTGCGCGAGATCGACGGGCTTGAGCTACGAAGAGATCGCGTCCGTGATGAACTGCCCGATCGGGACGGTGCGCTCGCGCATCTTCCGGGCACGCGAGACGATCGCGGAGCGCTTGCGCCCGCTGCTGGAAACGAGCAAAGACAAGAGGTGGTGAGATGGAAAAGATATCACAGTTGATGGACGGCGAGCTCGAGGAGCACGAGTGCCGCGCTGCATATTCGGCGGCTGGGCGAGGACGTGCAGCTTGGTCCAGCGCTGGCAAACCTATCATGTGATCCGTGACGTGCTGCGCGACGAAGCAGCGGCAGGCCCGGATCTGGTCGCAGTCGGGTACGTGCAGCGCCTGGAGAACGAGCCGACGGTCATCGCGCCGCGCACGCGATTGGTTGCGCGCGTCGCCCGCTACACGGTGCCGATGGCGGCAGCGGTCGCCGGTGTCGTGGTAGTGCGGCTGGCTGACCTCGAGCTTGCAGGCCGGCGATCGAATCGACCGCGCGGCTACGCACCGCCGACCGGCTGCGTCGCGCCCCGCTGCGCGCGGTTGCCTCGCAGCCAACGGGCAGGTGAACGAATATCTGCTCGCGCATCAGGAGTATTCGCCGAGCACGGCCATGCAGGGCGTCGGCCTCCTACATCCGGACCGTATCGACCAGGGATGCGGATAATCCCCCGATGAGACGTGTGACTGTCCGCCTGATCCCGGGCCTGGTACTGCTCCAGTTGTGTGTCGGAGTGGCGCTGGCCGAAACTCTGGAGGAAACCGAAGCCCTCGCGTGGCTGCAGAGGATCGCCAATGCCGCGCGCCAGCTCAATTACACCGGCACTTTCGTCTACCAGCACGGCGACCAGGTCGAGACCTCCCGCATCACCCATTTTGCGATCGCACCGGTGAATACGAGAAGCTGGAGACGCTCGACGGGCCCAAGCGCGAGATCATCCGCACCAACAACGAGATCCTCACCTTCTATGCCGACCAGCGTGTCGTCAAGCGCGAGATGCGCTCCCCGCGCAGGGCCTTTCCAGCGCTGCTGCCGGATCAGTTGTCCAGTCTCACCAACTACTACCGGCTGCGCAAGGGCGACCAGGAGCGCATCGCGGGCTACGATTCGCAGTCGTTGATGCTCGAGCCGCGCGATGCCTTTCGCTATGGACACAAGCTGTGGGCCGATATCGCCACCGGGCTGCTGCTCAAGGCGCGCATGCTGGACGACAGAAGCCAATTGGTGGAGCAATTCGTCTTCACCCAGCTGATCGATCGGCAGCGGCGTGACACGAGACTCGGTGCGACCCAGCTACGATCCCCGCGGCTGGACCGTCGAATCGCCAAGTCCGAATGCTCCGACTCCCGCCGATACCGGCTGGCTGGTCGCGAACCAGCCACCCGGCTTCAAGAAGATCATGGAGATGAAGCGCTTCAAGCCGGGAGCGCAGGCAGCGGTGGCGCACCTGGTGTACTCTGACGGGCTGGCGGCGGTGTCGGTGTTCATCGAATCGCTGCCGACCAAGCGCAAGTTCCAGGAGGGACTGACGCACCAGGGCGCCGTCAACATCTTCACCCGCCTGCTGCCCGATCAGCTGGTGACCGTGCTGGGCGAAGCGCCAGCTCCGACCGTGATACAAATGGCCAATTCCGTAAGCCTCCGGGCCCCGTAGCCGGCTTGGCGCTCAACACAAGAGATCCCCGGCGCGCGGGCAAGCACCGCCGCCGCTTACGACCCCACAAGGACCCCACGAAATGCTGAGGAAGCTCATTCTGGCAGCGCTGTTCCTGTCCCCATTGACCCTGCCGGCCCAGGGGCGTGACCTGCCCAACTTCGCCGACCTGGCGGAGAAGCAAGGTCCCGCAGTGGTCAACGTCAGCACGACGCAGACGGTGCACGCGCAGGCAGGCGGCGGACCGCCTGGTTCCGAGGACGACCCGTTCAACGATTTCTTCCGCCGTTTCGGGCCGCCGCAACCGCCGCGCGACTACGAGACCCGCTCGCTGGGTTCGGGCTTCATCCTCAGCCAGGACGGCTATATCCTGACCAATTCGCACGTGGTCGAGGCGGCCGACGACATCACGGTGCGCTTGACCGACAAGCGCGAGTACAAGGCCAAGGTGATCGGCAGCGACCGGCGCACGGACGTTGCGGTCCTCAAGATCGAGGCTACCGGGTTGCCGGTGGTCGCCGTAGGTGACCCGAACAAGTTACGCGTGGGCGAATGGGTGGTAGCGATCGGCTCGCCCTTCGGCTTCGAGAACAGCGTGACGGCCGGCATCGTCAGTGCGAAGGGCCGCTCGCTGCCGCAGGAGAACTTCGTTCCTTTCATCCAGACCGATGTGGCGATCAATCCGGGCAACTCGGGTGGGCCCTTGTTCAACCTGGCCGGCGAGGTGGTCGGCATCAACTCGATGATCTTCAGCCGCACCGGCGGGTTCATGGGATTGTCTTTCGCCATACCCATCGATGTGGCCGTCGACGTGGCCAAGCAACTGCAGGCGAGCGGCCGGGTGAGCCGGGGCCGCATCGGCGTCGTCATACAGGAGGTGACCAAGGAGCTGGCGGAGTCTTTCGGCCTGCCCAAACCGGTCGGGGCACTGGTCAACTCGGTCGAGAAGGGCGGCGCCGCCGACAAGGCCGGCATTCAGCCGAGCGATGTGATCCTGAAGTTCGACAACAAGGAAGTTGCCACCTCCAACGAGCTCCCGCGCATCGTCGCCTCCACCAAGCCGGGTGCCAAGGTCTCGGTGCAAGTATGGCGTAAGGGTGAAAAGAAAGACCTGCAGATCGTGGTTGGCGAGACCCCGGACGAGCGGGCTGCCAAGCGATCGGGGCCGACGAAGAAAGGCTCCAGTGAAGCGCTGGCAAAGCTCGGCCTCACCGCTTCGGAGTTGACCCCTGATCAACGCAAGGAGCTTAACGTGGCCAACGGCGTGCTGGTGGAGAACGCGGAGGGCGTCGCGGCGAAGGCTGGAATCCGGCGCGGAGACGTGATCCAGGCGGTAAACAACCAGGAGGTGAAGTCGGTCGACGAATTGAACCGGTTGCTGTCTCCGGGTGACCGGGCACGCACGGTGGCGCTGCTGGTGAAGCGCGGCGACGGGTCGATCTACATCCCCCTGAAGCTCAACGGGAACTGACGGCAATCCTGCTGCGCCCCCAAGCTCGTGCCAAGATCGGCGGGAGGGCGCGATTTCCGTTAGAATTCCGCCCTTTCCAACGTAGTCGAGGGGCACTCGCGAGTGCCCCTTTTTCCAGCCTCTGATGGAGCACATCCGCAACTTTTCCATCATCGCCCACATCGACCACGGCAAATCCACTCTAGCTGACCGCTTCATCCAGCTCTGCGGCGGGCTTTCCGACCGGGAGATGGAGGCCCAGGTGCTCGACTCCATGGCGCTCGAGCGCGAACGCGGCATCACCATCAAGGCGCAGACCGCTGCGCTCAACTACCGTGCACGCAACGGCAAGACTTATCTGCTGAACCTGATCGACACGCCTGGACACGTCGACTTCTCGTACGAGGTGTCGCGTTCGCTGGCCGCCTGCGAAGGCGCGCTGCTGGTGGTGGATGCCTCGCAGGGGGTAGAAGCGCAGACGGTGGCCAACTGCTACACCGCCACCGAGCAGGGTGTCACAGTGGTGCCGGTGTTGAACAAGATCGACTTGCCTTCGGCCGAGCCGGAGCGAGTGATCGAAGAGATCGAGGACATCATCGGCATCCCGGCCCACGACGCCATTCGCGCCAGCGCGAAGACCGGCGAAGGCGTGCAGGACGTGATCGAAGCGGTAATCGCCCGCGTCCCCGCGCCGCGGGGCGACCCTGGTGCGCCGCTCAAGGCCCTGATCATCGACTCCTGGTTCGACAATTACGTCGGGGTCGTGATGCTGGTGCGTGTGGTCGACGGCCGGCTCGCGCCGAAAGACAAGATCCTGTTCATGTCCACCCGCGCCTCGCACCTGTGCGAGCAGGTAGGCGTGTTCACGCCGAAGTCGCTGGCGAAGGACCAGCTTGCGGCCGGCGAGGTGGGCTTCGTGATCGCCGGCATCAAGGACCTCAAGGATGCGCGCGTAGGCGATACCATCACGCTGTTCGGCCGCCCGGCGGTCGAGGCCTTGCCGGGGTTCAAGGAGATCAAGCCACAGGTTTTTGCCGGGCTCTATCCGGTAGACACGAACGAGTACGACCAGTTGCGCGATGCGCTGGAGAAGCTGCAACTGAACGACTCTTCGCTGCGGTTCGAGCCGGAAACCTCGCAGGCGCTGGGCTTCGGGTTTCGCTGCGGCTTTCTCGGGCTGCTGCACATGGACATCGTCCAGGAGCGCCTGGAGCGGGAATACGACATGCACCTCATCACCACCGCGCCGACGGTGGTGTACCAGGTGCAGCTCCAGGATGCAACGTTGATCGAGGTGGAGAACCCGTCGCGCCTGCCGGACGCGTCCAAGATCGAGGAGATCCGGGAGCCGATCATCACCGCCACCATCCTCGTGCCCAACGACTATGTCGGCCCGATCATGACATTGTGCACGACCAAGCGCGGCACGCAGAAGAACATGCAGTACCTGGGCCGGCAGGTAATGCTGACCTGGGAGCTGCCGCTCAACGAAGTGGTGATGGACTTCTTCGACAAGCTCAAGTCCGTCAGCCGCGGCTATGCGTCGCTCGACTACGAGTTCAAGGAGTTCCGTCCCGCCGATCTGGTCAAGCTCGACATCATGATCAACGGCGAGCGCGTGGACGCGCTATCCCTTATCGTCCACCGTTCTACCGCGCAATCGCGTGGGCGCGAGCTGGCCGAGAAGATGCGCGAGCTGATTCCGCGCCAGATGTTCGACGTCGCGGTGCAAGCAGCTATCGGCTCGCACATCATCGCGCGCGAGTCGATCAAGGCGCTGCGCAAGAACGTTCTGGCCAAGTGCTATGGCGGCGACATCACGCGCAAGAAGAAGCTGCTCGAAAAGCAGAAGGCAGGCAAAAAACGCATGAAGCAGGTCGGCACGGTGGAGATCCCGCAAGAGGCTTTCCTCGCCATCCTGCAGGTGGAAAGCAAGTGAGCGCTGCGCCCATAGAGAATCTTCCCGACGATAACTGGACATGAACTTCGCTCTTCTCATGCTCGTGCTGCTGGTTGTGACCGGCGGCGTCTGGCTGCTGGATCATTTTTACCTGCGGCGCCGCCGCGACGCCGCGGTGCACGCCGCGCTCGAGCAGGCGGCCGGTCAGCTGCGGCCCAAGCCGGGCGACTCGCAAGCCACGCAAGAGGCGATGAAGGAAGCCGCTCTGCGCGAAATTCAGCAAAGCGTGGGCAAGGAGCCGTGGTGGGTCGAGTACTCCAAGAGTTTTTTCCCGGTCATTCTGGTGGTGTTCCTGCTGCGCTCGTTTCTGGTGGAGCCGTTCAAGATCCCGTCGGGCTCGATGATCCCGACCTTGCTGGTGGGCGATTTCATCCTGGTCAACAAGTACACGTATGGAATCCGGCTACCGGTCGCGAACCTCAAGGTCCTCGAGGTCAACGAGCCAAAGCGCGGCGAGGTGATGGTGTTCCGCTATCCGGAGAACCCGTCCCTCGACTACATCAAACGCGTTGTCGGGGTGCCCGGCGACAAGGTGGCGTATATCAACAAGCAGCTCACCATCAACGGCCAGCCGGTCCCCATGGTGCCGGTCTCGGACTATCCGTATGCCGACGCGGGTCTCAACTACGCGCCGACCAAGGAATATCGAGAGGACTTGAGCGGCCACCAGCACGCCATTCTGATCAACCCCGACTCGGTGCCCGTGCAGCTCGCGACCGTGCGCCAGTTTCCGCACCGGGACGAATGTGAATACAATGAGCAAGGCTTCATCTGCACCGTGCCGCAGGGACACTACTTCCTCATGGGAGACAACCGCGACAGCAGCAGCGACAGCCGTTACTGGGGCTTCGTGCCGGAGCGCAACATCGTGGGCAAGGCGTTCATGATCTGGTGGAACTTCAGCGACCTCGGCCGTATCGGTCGCTCGATCAAATGAGGAACCTAGGATGAAGAAACAGCGCGGACTAAGCCTCGTCGGATTGCTCATCACGTCGGGTGTGCTCGTGTTCTTTGCGATCATAGGCTTCAAGCTGCTGCCCTCGTACATCGAGTACTGGACTGTTCAGCGCATCATCAGCGACATCGCCCGCTCGCCCGAAGTCCGGGGTGGGACGATACGCGACGTGAACACCGCCTTCGATCGGCGTACCGCCATCGACAACGTCAACTCGATCAAGAGCAGCGACCTGGAAGTGACCAAGACCAGCGACGGGTTCGACATTCTGGTGAGCTGGACCGTGCGCGTGCCGCTGTTCGCAAACGTCAACGCCTGCATCGATTTCCAGGCCAGGAACTAGGTCGCCGACGGCGGCGCTCACAGCCAGAGCATGGCTCACGCGGCACTTCTTTTCCGGCTCGGCTACCAGTTCAACGATCCCGGTCTCCTGCGCCAGGCGCTGACGCATCGCAGTCACAGCGCGCCTCACAACGAGCGTCTCGAGTTCCTCGGCGACGGGGTGTTGAACTGTGCCATCGCTTCGCTGCTGTACGAACGCTTTCCGCACCTTCCCGAAGGCGACCTGTCCCGGCTGCGCGCCAACCTGGTCAACCAGGACACCCTGAGCCACATCGCTGCTGGGCTCGACCTCGGGGGCGAGTTGCTCATGGGTGAAGGGGAGCTCAAGAGCGGCGGGTTTCGGCGCCCGTCGATCCTGGCAGATAGTCTGGAGGCGGTGGTCGGAGCGATTTTTCTGGATGGCGGATTCGAGCGCGCGGCTGCCGCCATCCGCGGCATCTATGCTCCACTGCTGGAGGAGCTCGACCCGGATCGGCTGGGAAAAGACCCCAAGACCCTGTTGCAGGAGTATCTGCAGGGCCGGCGACTGCCGCTTCCGCAATACAACGTGGTCCATGTGCGGGGCGAGGCCCATGAACAACAATTTCAGGTGGAATGCGTGATCCCGGATCTCGACATCCGCACTCCCGGCGAAGGGCAGAGCCGGCGCAGCGCGGAGCAGAGCGCAGCCCGCCGGGCCTATGAGCTGGCGGTCAAACGATGACGGAGCAAGTCGCGGCGCACCGCGCCGGTCACATTGCGCTGGTGGGACGCCCGAACGTGGGCAAGTCCACCTTGCTCAACCGTCTGGTCGGCCAGAAGCTGAGCATCACCTCGACGCGCCCCCAGACCACGCGTCACCGCATCATCGGGATCGTGAGCGAGCCGGATGCGCAGTTTGTGTTCGTCGATACTCCCGGGTTGCAAAGTCGCAACCCGGGGCGGCTCAACCGGGCGCTGAACCGCGCAGCATCGGAAGCCCTCGAGAGCGTGGACGTCGTCGTCCTGGTGCTGGAAGCGCTGCGTTTCGGCGCGGAGGACCGCGCCGCCCTTGCGCGCCTGCCGCAGGGGCGGCCGCTCGTGCTGGCGATCAACAAGGTGGACGCGATCGCAGACAAGACGCGGCTGCTCCCGTTCATCGACGAGTTGTCACGCGCCGGCTCGTTCAGCGCTATCGTTCCCGTCAGTGCCCGCACCGGACGGCAGGTGCCGGATCTGCTGGGGGCGATCCGGCCCTATCTGCCCGCAGGACCCTCCTTGTATCCGGAGGAGGATCTGACCGACCGCAGCGAGAGATTCCTGGCCGCCGAGTTCCTGCGCGAGAAGCTGTTCCGTCTGCTTGGCGACGAAGTACCCTACGCCACAGCAGTGGAAGTGGAGACGTTCGATAGCGCGGGTAATCTGCGCAGGATCGGCGCGAGCATCCTGGTGGACAGGCCGGGGCAGAAGGCGATCATCATCGGGAAGGGCGGTGAGAAGCTGAAGGCGATTGCGACGCAGGCACGCGAAGACCTGGAGAAACTGTTCGGCAGCCGGGTATACCTGGAAGTCTGGGTACGGGTTCGGCACGGATGGGCAGATGATCCCCGCACTCTGCGCAGCCTTGGAATCGAGTGATGCAGGTGAGCCAGTGAGCGCAGTCACGGAACAAGGGCGTCCGCGGGCCGCGGCCAAGGCAGCGGTGACAACAGAGCGGCAGCGGCGCGGCGTTCAGGACGACGAACCCGCCTACGTGCTGCATAGCTACCCGTTCAAGGAGACCAGCCTGGTGGTGGAGGTCTTCAGCCGCAACTTCGGTCGCCTCGGTCTGGTGGCACGGGGCGCCCGGCGAGCCAGATCGTCCTTGCGCGGGCTGTTGATGGCATTTCAGCCGTTGAGCTTGAGCTGGGCGGGCAAGGCGGAGCTGCGCACGCTGCACCGGGCGGAATGGCTCGCTGGCCACGCGCAGATTGCTGGGTTGAGCCTGATGTGCGGCTTCTACTTGAACGAGCTGCTGCTCAAGCTGGTGGCGCGCGAGGATCCTCATCAAGGGCTCTACGCGGCGTATGAGGAGGCGCTGGAACGCTTCCGGGCCGGCGATACTCCAGGTTGGGTGTTGCGGCGATTCGAAAAGACGCTGCTGCGCGAGCTGGGCTACGAGATGCTGTTGGATCGCGATGCGGCCGGCGATCCGATCCGAGCGGCGGCGAGCTACACGTATCTGCTGGAGCACGGCCCCTCCCTGGTGTCCGACGCCGGTCCGGTCCCGCCAGTCGAACTGTCGGGCAAGACGCTGCTGGACATGGCGGTCGACGACTACCGCGATCCGCTCACGCTGCAGCAGAGCCGCGCACTCATGCGCTTCGTGCTCAATCACTACCTGGGTGGCCAGGTGCTGCACACCCGCCAATTGCTGCGCGACATGCAGCAGATCTGAATGATCCAGCTCGGCGTCAACATCGATCACGTAGCGACTCTGCGCCAGGCGCGCGGGACGCGCTATCCAAGCCCGATACAAGCCGCATTGGCGGCCGAGTCGGCAGGAGCCGACCTGATTACACTGCATCTGCGCGAGGATCGGCGCCATATCCAGGACGCCGATGTAGAGGTCCTGCGCCGGGTGCTCACCACGCGCATGAACCTGGAGAGCGCAGTGACGCCGGAAATGGTGGCGATCGCGTTGCGCATTCTGCCGCATGACGTGTGCCTGGTGCCTGAGCGCCGGGCGGAGCTGACCACCGAGGGAGGGCTCGACGTCAAAGGCAATTTCGCGCGGGTGCGGGATGCTTGCCGGGACCTGGCCGCTGCCGGCATCCGCGTCTCGCTGTTCATCGCCGCCGACCGGGAGCAGATCGATGCCTCGCGCGAAGCCGGTGCCGCGGCGGTCGAGATCCACACCGGTGGCTACGCGGAGGCCGAATACACGCCGAGGCAGGAGGCCGAGCTGACTCGCATTCGTCTGGAAGCGCACTACGCTGCCGGCTTGGGCTTGAAGGTCAATGCCGGCCATGGCCTGCACTACCACAACGTTCAGCCCATCGCCGCCATCCCTGAGATCAGCGAGCTGAACATCGGCCACGCCATAGTTGCCCAGGCGCTGTTCGTGGGCTGGAGCGAGGCGGTAAGGGAGATGAAGCGGCTTATGGTTGCAGCGCGCGGAACCTCCCTATGACGCTGCGGAGGGCCATGTCGCTCGGGCCCGTGATGCTGGACGTGGAGGGAACCCGGCTGGGCGATGCAGACCGGGTGCGTCTGCTGCATCCGCTCACCGGTGGAGTAATTCTCTTCAAGCGCAACTACGCAACGCCGGAGCAGATCGCCGAGTTGACGGCAGACATCCGTGCGCTGCGCTCACCACAACTGCTCGTCGCCGTGGATCAGGAAGGGGGGAGGGTGCAGCGCTTCCGCGACGGCTTTACGGCAATCCCCGCCATGGCCCAGCTGGGAGCGCTGTGGGACGCGGATCGTCCGGCGGCGCGCCGGAGTGCGCGAGGCGGCCGGATTCCTCATCGCCGCAGAGCTGGCCGCGAGCGGCGTCGACTTCAGCTTCACCCCCGTGCTGGACCTGGACTTCGGGCGCAGCGGCGTGATCGGGGACCGCGCCTTCCACCGCGACGCAGGCGCCGTGAGCGATCTGGCCGGTTCATTGATTGCAGGACTCGCGCGCGGCGGCGTCTCTGCGGTCGGCAAGCATTTTCCGGGACACGGCTTCGTGGCCGTGGATTCGCACGTGGACATCCCGGTCGACCGGCGCCGGCTCGCCGAGCTCCGGGCCGCCGATCTGGTGCCCTACCAGCGCCTGGCCGCCTTGCTGGCGGGGGTGATGCCGGCGCATGTGATCTATCCCGAGGTCGACAGCGCGCCCGCCGGCTTCTCGCCGATCTGGCTGCAGAATGTTCTGCGCCAGGAGATCGGGTTCGACGGCATCATCTTCAGCGATGACTTGAGCATGGAAGGCGCCGCGGTGGCGGGCGGCATCCTGGAGCGCGCAACGGCCGCGCTCCGCGCCGGGTGCGACATGGTGCTGGTGTGCAATCGCCCTGACTTGGCCGACCGGCTGCTGGCTGGATTGGCCTGGCAGCCCCACGCCCGCTGGGAACATCGACTCTCGCGCATGCGAGCGCGCCCGCCGTACAGTTCGCTGGCCGAGGCGCGCGCCGATCCCTTGTATCGGATCGCGCTCGCGGAATTGCAGTCCAGCACTGCTGCTGCCCTGGCACGCTCGACCGCCTCCGGCAGCCCGCCCGCCTGAACGCCGCATGCCAGATCATCACGCCCATCATCATCACCACGACGCCGACCAGAAGGGGTTCGGGGCCCTCGGCCTGGCGCTGGTCCTGACGCTGGGTTATGCCGTCGTCGAACTCGTGGCAGGTATGGCGTTCGGGTCCCTGGCGTTGATCAGCGATGCCGGGCACATGTTCTCGGATGCTCTGGCGCTAGCACTCGCCTGGTTCGCTGCCTGGGTGTCGGCCAGACCGCCGGGGGCGCGGCACTCCTACGGGCTGGCGCGGGCCGAGGTCGTCGCTGCTTTCGTCAATGGGCTGGCCCTGCTCCTGGTGGTCGTGTTCATCGCCGTCGAGGCGATCAGCCGCCTGCTGCATCCGGGGGCAGTCGATGGCCGGGGAGTCATGGTGGTGGCCTTCATCGGGTTGCTGCTGAACCTCGCGGTAGTGCTGATCCTGAGCCGCGGCGAGCGCAACCTGAACCTGCGCGCGGCGATGCTGCACGTCACCTCGGATGTGGTTGGCTCGGTGGCGGCACTGGCGGCCGGTGCCGTCATCTATTTCACGGGCTGGCAGCCGATCGACGCCATCTTGTCGCTCGTCATCGCGCTGCTGATTCTCGCCTCCACCATCCATCTGCTGCGCGAGGCGCTGCATGTGCTGATGGAAGGGGTGCCCCACAGCGTCAAGCTGGAGGAGGTCGGAAAGACGATCGCCCGTATCCAGGGGGTGCGCAGCGTCCACGACTTGCACATCTGGAACATTTCCTCCGGGCGTGTGGCGCTATCCGCTCATCTGGACGTAGACGATCTATCCGGCTGGCCCGCGATGCTGGAGCGGGCTCGGCGCGCGCTGAAGGAGCGCTACGACATCGACCACGTGACGCTGCAGCCCGAGGTAGGCGGCCCGGCGAGCGGCGGGAGCCACAAGATAGTCAAAGTGTTCGCACGGCGCTGACGGTTCACATTTCTTGAGCCGGTGCAGCGCGCAACGCTAGACTTGGCAGCATGGATTTCGATGAGTGGCAGCGCTTGGCGCGCGAGGACCCGGACGAGTTCGAGCGTCGGCGACAGACGACGATCGAGGCGCTGATCGAGCAGGCGCCGCCCGAGCACCGGGAACGGTTGCGTGCCTTGCAGTCTCGTATCGACCTGGAACGCAGCCGCGCGAAGACTCCCCTGGCTGCTGCGCTGCGCCTGCAGTCGATGATGTGGGAGCGGTTCGGCCAGTTGCGCGAGGCGCTCCAGGCGCTGACGGGAGCGCCCGTTCCCCAGCGGCGGAACTCGGCCCGGATTATTCCTTTCTCCAAGCCGGAGTGACGGTCGGTACCGGCGCAAATCCCGGCTAAGCGTGTAGGGCAGCGGCCTTAGACGCGTTCGATGTACTCGCCCGAGTCGGTGTTGACCTTGATCTTCTCGCCGCCGTTCACGAACGGTGGAACCATGACCGTGAGCCCGGTCTCGGTCTTGGCCGGTTTGAAGGAACCAGTGGCGGTGGCACCTTTCATCGTGGGCTCGGTGTCGGTGATGGTCAGCACTACGCTGGGGGGCAACTGGACGCCGATAGGGCGCTCGTTGTGGAAGTTGACCTGCACCTGCGGTGTTGGGCAGCAGGTATTCCACCTGGCCCTCGAGCAGCTCGCGTGGCAGATTCAACTGCTCGTAGTTCTGCTGGTCCATGAAGATGAAGGTATCCCCGTCGTTGTACAGGTACTCCATGTCCCGGCCTTCCACAAAGGCGCGCTCGATCTTCTCGTCGGTGCGAAAGCGCTGATTGTTCTTGGTGCCGGACTCGATGTCCTTCATTTCCACCTGCATGAAGGCGCCGCCGCGGCCGCCCACGTGCACATGGTAGGACTTGAGCACGCGCCAGACGCGCTTGTCCCACTCGATCAGGTTGCCCGCACGCACTTCGGTTGCCAGTACTTTTGCCATGGGTCTGCTCGACCTTTGAAAAAGGTGCGCATTTTACCTTAACCAGGTGACGCAAACCGACTCCCGGGCGTTCTTTTCACGCAAGCCGGGACGTCGATCCGCCGCCGAGGTGGAGCTCGGTGCGCTTGTTGCGCGACACACGAACGACCCGCAAGCGGCTGCGTCCAAGTATCGCGCGAGGTTGTCTAGCCCACTCGCATCGATACTGCACCGCTTTGATCCCGGCCGCGCATGGTAGCTCGCATTGCAGCCGTTATAATGCCCGACAGGTCCTCGATCGCGACCATGCTCGCCGTAGCTGGTCCGATTGCGTTCCCCGTCCAAGATCCTGACACTTGCCCTATCCCGTCGCTGCCAGAACAGGCGCCTGACCGACTCGCGCAAAAATGACCAAGGTTCCGGCTCATGCCCGGCGCACCGCACCGACTGCAACAGCAGTCCCGGCTTTCGACCCGACCGCCATCCCCGACAGCCTCGAAGCCACGGATCTCCTCGACGTCGTGGGAAATTTGCCGCACCTGCCCGGCGTCTACCGGATGATCGGCGGCGCGGGCGATGTGCTGTACGTGGGCAAGGCGCGCGATCTCAAGAAACGGGTCGCCTCCTATTTCCAGAAGACCGGCGTCGCTGGAGCCGCGCATCCAGCTCATGGTGTCGCAGGTGCGGCGGCTGGAGACGACCGTAACGCGCTCCGAGTCCGAAGCGCTGCTGCTCGAGAACAATCTCATCAAGACGTTCTCGCCGCGCTACAACATCCTCTACCGCGACGACAAGTCCTATCCGTACCTGGTGCTCTCCGGCCACCGGTTCCCGCGGCTGGGCTTTCATCGCGGCGCGCTGGACAAGACCAATCATTATTTCGGACCGTTCTCCAGCGCAGGTGCGGTGCGCGAGAGCATTCAACTGATGCAGAAAGTCTTTCGCATCCGCACCTGCGAGGACACCGTGTTCGCCAACCGCTCGCGTCCCTGCCTGCTTGCATCAGATCAAGCGCTGCACGGCACCCTGCGTACGGTTGATCGACGAGGGCGCGTACGCCGATGACGTGAGGAACGCCGAGCTGTTTCTGCTCGGGCGCGATGACGAAGTCCTGGAGAAGCTGGAAGTCAGAATGGAGCAGGCGGCGAATGCGCAGGAGTACGAAGCGGCCGGGACGTACCGCGATCAGATCCGGGCGCTGCGCGCCGTGCGGCAAAAGCAGTTCGTGAGCAGCGACAAAGCGCGCGACCTGGACATCGTAGCCCTGGCAGCCGAAGAGGGCCTGACCTGCGTGAATCTGGTTACCGTGCGTGCCGGACAGCATCGCGGTGACAAGAGCTTCTTCCCTGAGCATGCCGAAGGCTACGATGCAGTGCAGGCGCTGGAGGCCTTTCTCGGCCAACACTATCTCAACCGCGACGTGCCGCCGCTGATCCTGGTCAACCACCGCATCGACACTGCGGCGCTGGCAGCAATTGCTGACCGAGCAGGCCGGTCACACGGTCCAGATTGCCACCGCCGCGAGCGGTGAGCGCAGGATGTGGCTGTCCATGGCGGAGACCAATGCACGCGTGGCGATCCAGCAGGCTGTGCACTTGCACGCCACCCAGGAAGCACGCCTGCAGGCGCTGCACCTTGCG
The DNA here is from genome assembly GCA_963741215.1 of uncultured beta proteobacterium. Lineage (GTDB taxonomy): Bacteria > Pseudomonadota > Gammaproteobacteria > Burkholderiales > SHXO01 > SHXO01. The sequence goes on along the minus strand of CAVUHQ010000012.1, from coordinate 1,623 downwards.
CTGGGTCTGCCCGCTTCCACCTCGCGCATCGAGTGCTTCGACATCAGCCACACCATGGGTGAGGCGACGGTAGCCTCCTGCGTGGTCTACGAGGGCGGCGAAATGAAGAAGAGCGAATACCGCCGCTACAACATCCAGGGGGTGCAGCCGGGGGACGACTACGGCGCCATGCGTCAGGCGCTGGACCGCCGCTACCGAAAAGTGGTGGCGGGCGAGGGCAAGCTGCCCGACCTGATCCTTATCGACGGCGGCAAGGGGCAGGTTTCAACCGCCCGCGAAGTGCTGGAGGAACTCGGGTTGGGTGAGTTGGCGTTGGTGGGGGTAGCCAAGGGCGAGGAACGCAAGGCCGGGTTGGAGCAGCTCATCCTGCCCGGCAAGGACGAAGCGCTGCGCCTGCCTGCAGACCATCCGGCGCTGCATCTCATCCAACAGGTACGCGACGAGGCGCATCGCTTCGCCATCACCGGCCACCGCAACCGGCGTGGGCGAACGCGCCGGACCTCCACGCTGGAGAGCATCGCTGGAATTGGCGCCAAGCGCCGGCAGAAGCTGCTGGCGCGCTTCGGCGGGCTCAAGGGCCTGACAGCGGCAAGCGTGGACGAGATCACGCAGGTCGAGGGCATCAGCCGCGCGCTGGCCGAGCGCATTTACCAGCAGTTGCACTGATGCCGCTGAATTTGCCCAATCTGCTGACGTGGCTGCGGATCCTGCTGATCCCGGTGTTCCTGGTGGTGTTCTATTTCCCCGATACCTGGCTCAGCGGGCCGGAGAAGAATCTGACCGCGACCGTGTTGTTTGCGGTGGCCGCGGTGACCGATTGGCTCGACGGATATCTCGCCCGCACGCTCGACCAGACCTCCGCGTTCGGGGCATTCCTCGATCCGGTGGCGGACAAACTCATGGTCGCCGCAGCCCTCATTCTGCTGGTCGGGCTCGGCCGGGTGGATGCCATCATCGCCGTGATCATCATCGGCCGCGAAATAGCCATCTCGGCGCTGCGCGAGTGGATGGCCAAGCTCGGCAAGAGCAAGAGCGTAGCGGTGAGCTTCCTCGGCAAGGTCAAGACCGGCTGCCAGATGGCGGCGATCCTGCTGCTGCTGTACCACGGCATGCTGTTCGGGCTGCTCGATACCGACTACGTCGGCACCATCCTGATCTACCTTGCCGCCGCTCTAACCCTGTGGTCCATGGTCTACTACCTCAAAATGGCCATGCCGTTCGTGCTTGGCAAACACGAGTGAGAAGCCGGCCCGGGCCGGCTTCTTGCCTTGACATAACAGGGTAGTCCCCTATAATTCACGGTTGTTTTCGTGCGGGAATAGCTCAGTGGTAGAGCACAACCTTGCCAAGGTTGGGGTCGCGAGTTCGAGCCTCGTTTCCCGCTCCAGAATCCCGGGGAAATCGAAGCGTCCAGCTTCGCTTTCCCTTTTTAGTTTTTGAGTTCCTCGCACTAGAACAACGCCGGTATCACCGGGTCAGTGTTTGGCTTGCTTCGAGCACTTCGCTTGCGATGTGCGGGCGGGCTGCACGGCGAGGAACGGCGCGATCATCCCGCGGCGGGGTGGCAGAGTGGTCATGCAGCGGCCTGCAAAGCCGTGTACGCCGGTTCGATTCCGACCCCCG
>CAVUHQ010000011.1:0-225935 GCA_963741215.1 uncultured beta proteobacterium | reverse complement strand
AGGGCGAATTCGGGCGTATGCCTCACAATTCGACGATCACCAGGGGGAATCATCATGTCTTGTTTGGCGACGTATTCGCATCGAATTCTCCGCGTTGGCGGTGCTACTTCGATCGGCCTGTTCGCCGGCAGTTCGCCGATCTACCACCATCAGCAATCCCGACGAGCCCCGACTGAGCAGGCCCGCCGGTGAAGAAGCTGATGGTAGTGGCAGTATCCAACAACGAGTGACGCGCCGCACGTTCGAAGACGAATTCGTGAAAGAGCTGAAAGGCAGCGGCGATGCGGTCGCCAGCTACAACTTCATTCCCGAGGATGGCCAGGCCGAAGAGGCACGAGTGACGCAAGCGGTGAAGGAATTCGGCGTCCAGGGCGTGTTGATCACGCTCTGAAGAGTCTGAGGAAATTACATACCCGGCGATGCCGGGACCACGGGGAACGGGGCACCCCGCCCCATGCTGCAGTTGGAGTGGCTACCACGATCCGCCCATGGTTAACCAGCCCGACACGCTGGTGCTCGAGACCAGCATCTACGGCGTCGACGAGTCCCACCTGCTGTGGTCGCATGACGGAGACCTTCGCGCCCACCAACGTCAAGCAGGAGATGCAGGAATCGCCAAGGTCACTATCTGGGGCACTGAAGAAACACAAGCTCATTTGAGCGCTGCACCCGAACTGCTGCTAGTGAGAAAGGACAAAGCGACACACTACCCACCTTATCGACTGCCGCCGTCCGATTTGCAGGTCGGCAAAATGTGGCCAGGTGCGAGCCATATCTGAAATCGGGTCACAAACGTCCGCGAACGAACCGTAGCAGATCCCCTCCGCTTCAGCATCGCAGTACTGCGTTCCGGATCCGCAGCACCCGCTCTAGCTGACAAACTCCTGGGCACGCAAGCGCCGGATGGTCTTCGTCAGCCGGTCTGCGCTCGAGATGGCCGGCTGAATGCGAATGAGCATGCAAATTTGAGCAGCCTCTATCACGCGTTCGAGAGCAGATATGAAGTCGCTAGATCAACTGCTGATCGTGCCGCGGTTCAACCTGCTCAGGCAACGGTGATCATCGTGCCCCTGAACTGCTCAAATCTGCATGATCATTCAGAGTTACAGTAAGGACATCACGAACTGTCGAGTCGGATGAATCGCCAAACTCTATTGATGTGGAACCGCGCTCTGGTCAAAAGCGCAGCAGTGCGGCATCCTCCTGGTTGCGGCACGCCGATGACTGTTGCCTCAGCACAGATTGCGAACGTTTCGGGTGGTGGATAGTTCGTGCCTTCATATCAGTTGCATTGTCGGTCGAGCTCTACACGTCCGCCGAGGCTCATCCGCTGATGCAGGATACGCACGATCCAGATCACCTGTGGCCGCAGTCGATAGACGATGACATGAGAGCCAACGAGGAAGAGCCGATGCGTCTCGGGTAGTTGGTCGCTGGTGTGACCGATCGCGGGATTGTCGCGGATGGTTGCGAGGACGTTCGGCGAGGTCGTCCGAAAGGCTAACAGTTGGGCCTGGCCCCAGGTCTCTCCGGTATGGCAGAGGATGTTCTCGATGTCCTGCTCCGCCTTAGGTGATAGAGCGAGTCGATGTTCAGGGGAGGACATCAGGATCCGTCGGCTTTCTGCTGTGCATGTTCTGCAACGCCGCCTGCGTGATCTTCTCCATCAATTCCGCGGTGATATTGATCCCTCCCCTCGCTCAAGCTGCGCGTCACCTTTGAATAGGATCGTGCCGTGCCAACGACTACTCGCTCCTCCTCGGCCTGCATGCGCCGGATGGCGTCGCGGATCACCTCGGTGGCGTTGCCGTAAAAGCCACTGCTGACTTTGGCCTTGATGTAGCTCTCCATCTCTGGAGAAAGGTTGACGTGCATCGTCATGGCGTGACCTCGATTCAAAGTGATATCCATAGAATATCCATAATATGGTCACTTGTCGAGCTCAGAACTGAAGCAGCTCACCGCGCGGATATCAACGACAAGGCGATCACCATTATCGAGCCCGGCCTCATTCTGCTTCTAAGGCTCTTGCGTCCTCGAGCGCCTCCTGCAAAGCAGCGATCAACTGATCGTCGGCCACAACCGACTTGTCGCGCTCTGCACCGTCTACAACCGCGTCGTGGCGGGTGTGAAACGTGTGCATGGCTTTCGGAGTCGGCTTTGGCCTCTTCTTCGCGATCTGCCAGGCGGATCCGCTCTCGGATCTCGCCTTGGGTTTTCCGGCGAGGAGCCCGTCAACGAGCTGGGACTGGAGTTCCGGTCGTCGACGCGCGCAATCCTGCTCAGCGCATCTGCCTAAGGAAAGTTTGGTGCACCAAACTTTCTCCCTCGCGCTGTCGGAAGAGGTCGAGGATACGAAGTACGCCGCTCACCCACGCTTTGCTCTTCCCCAGCTGTTCGGCAACCTGCTGCTCGGTGAAACCCTCCTCCCCGATCAGGGTCTTGATGGCCAAGGCGAGCTCAAGCGGTGGGACGCGCTCGCGCTGGATGTTTGAAATCAAACTTTTCATACAGCGCATGTGCTCGTCTTTCGGCTGCCGGACGAGGATCTCGACCTGCCCCAGGCCCGCCAGCTTCCCCGCGCGGTAGCGGCGGTGCCCAGTGACGATCTGGTAGCGATTGTCGTCGAGCGCAACCACAGTGATCGGCTCAACGACGCCGTGCTTCCACCGACCCCACCATCTCCTCAATGTCGTCCAGAGTCTTGCGCTGGTTGTTCGGGTCTTCGGCGAGCCTGTCAATCGAGACCACCAGACGCGTGCGCTGGATTGCGTCGTCGCGAGGCCGGCCCCGCGCTGTTCGCTCATGCACGAGCTGCAGCCGGCTTTTCGGCGGTAGTGATTGGTTCATCTGTTTGAGCAGGCTAGGCAGGTCATGCAACGAGTTGAGGCCTCCCATCGTGAGAGGGTCGGGCAACGATTGCAGTCCGAGGGTGACCAGAACTTGCTCTTTGAGAACGAGGATGTCCTTTGCCCCGTTCATGCGGCCGGTACTGGAAATACGGGATCCACCGTGCTCGTCTACCTGGGCGAGCCATCCGCAGGTGCGGATCTCGGCCGGTGCCCTGGCGATGCCGTCTCGCTCCATCAGCTCGATCACGCGCTCGCCAGGCGCCCCGGCAGCCGGGACAGATTCGACAGGGACATCAAGTGCCGCGCAGGCTCCTCGCCGTGGATGCGCTGCACCAGCGCGTACACATTGGCGTAGCTCTTCACCGCCTTGGTGCTTTCGAACGGGACGATGAACAGGTCCGCCGCGGGGTGATGGCGGTTTCATAATCGGCGAGATCTGCGGGCTATCGATGACGCAAAAGTCGAACCGATCCACGAGTTCGCCGAGGACCTCGGTCAGACGCAGGTGATAGTCCTCTTCCTCGGTCATCTGCCGGCCCAGGTCCTCGAGCGACTGCGCGCTCGCGACGAAGGACAGGTTCGCGATCTCCGTCCCCAACCGCCGCCGCCCATCGGCTGCTTTCCAGCCATCGGCCTGACGATGGTGCCCAGGCTCGTGAGCCCATCCCCGGCGTTAAGCCAGGCGGTCACCTGCGCTTGCGGGTCGAGGTTGATCAGCAGCGAGCGATAGCCCTCTCCGGCCAAGGCTGCAGCGAGATTCATCGCGATCGTGCTCTTTCCGCAGCCCCCTTTCGCGTTGATGACGGTAACGATCATGCGGGCAATCCCTCGTGGTTGTGGTGCGGGACCCCGACCCCGGGAAGTCGAGCATGTCCGCAGAGCAGAACACCCGAAGTTCGAATCGTGCTGCTTCCGTTTCGAAGCCGCGCATGAGAGCGGATTATGCGGCTGCGTGCGAACCGGACTAGACCGTTGCGACGCTCCTCCCGACAACGAGAAACGCCCGATAGCGCGCTGGGTCCTGTTCTTGGAGCCGGACTTCGCAGGCCAGCAGGTAGCGCAGAATCGCCTTTCAATCGGGCCTCATGGGCCTCCCGCTGGGAGTCACCATGCGGCTCCGCTGGTTCAGGAGGCGGAGCGGCTTGGGTTTCGGCGTGCGTGGCGACATCAAGCTGGCGCGGCAACATGAGTGCCGCAGCATCCGATGGTGACTGCTTCACACCGGACTTTCATCCGCTGCTTCGCGGCCGCTGATCGGAAGCGTTGGGCGCTAGCAAAGGGAGACTAAGGGTGCTTTTCCTCGAGTTCATGGTGCGATCGGCGTCGGGGACATCCTTGGCCTACTCGTTGCCTTCGTACCTTCCATACTTGTTCTCGGGTACCTGTTTATACGGAAAGGGATTGAGAACTTCAATATTGACACGAAGGTAGGATCGGTCAACCAACGATCGAAGAGTCATCGCGGTCGAGCTGCGGAATCATATCAACGAGCCGATCTACGTCCTGTCCCAGGGGTTCATATTCGGCAATGCCGTCCTCTATCACCCCATGGAGCGAAGAATGCGGCCACAGGTGTTTACGAGATGAAGTTCGAAGGACGACAGCAAGGCGTTCTTTCCGAGATCGATGCACTAGTTCGGCCTAACCAAGTCATCACAACATGGATTCCGGTCCACCCCAGTCAGTCAGAGGACTCTCTTCTGCTGCGTTGAACAGACACGTCGTCGGATCGCTTCGACTCAAGTGCCAACGAATCTCCTCCCGTTCACACCCTTCACCAAATTAAGTATTCCGATTTGAGAGGGTTCCGGTTTGAACCGGGCGGAATGCACAACTCGCGCCAAACCAGCCCATGCAGTGGACGCGCGGAGCAACAGCGTCGCGCCTTGCAGGGTTCGTGGCCGCGCGACCTATGGCCGACATTAGATTTCAAATTCAACCACCACCCGAACCATCCATGGCCCATCTTGGCGTTAGGATTCTCTGAGGAGGAGAAACCATTTCTACGACATTGCAAGCTTGTTGTACCACATAGAGCTTGGCCATGATTTCGGTGCCCTTCTCGCCGAACCCGAGTACAAAAACTTTCAGTTCAGTCGATTCTTCTGATTCAAGACAGGGAAGGCCTATTAAGTCGGAGCACCGAGTACGTGCAGCGCGGATCGTCAAGCAGTCCCCACTGTCTTGAAGTGATAGTTCCTTCTGTAGGCGCACTCTGGATACTCCTGCAGATCATCGAGAAGGTTTCGAACTGGCCCCTTTCACGAGAAAAGCTTGAACTTGCAGGTTGAAAAGCTGCGCCTGGAACGCCCAGGGTTCGACTGCGGCTCGCTCCCGTCCCGGGGATCTACGGAGCAATACCAAGAACGCAATCGCCAAGGTTTAGCAACGCGCTGGTCGTACCGCGCCCGGTCAGTGATCATAGAGACGGGGACGAAGTCGTGCGGCGTCTTCGCTTTGGTTGGTGGATCGCCGCATTTCTATGAACGGGCCGCGGTTTGAACACGGTTCGAGTTGTCTAACAGGACGGCGTCCTATGCCGACGCCTCTTGGAGACAGCGTGCTGACCAGAGAACTGGGAGACCCCCTCCCGGTCACAGTGACGTGGACCCACAATTCCGGCGACGAGAGCCGACAATAGCCCGCACCCAGCGCAGAGAGGCGTCCGCGCCGCCATACCCTGCGCCGGCGAACACTGCGGCGCAGCCTTCGCTTGTTCGGAACCCCGTGACGTGGATCGTGCTGCTTGTCGTTCTCGGAGCCGGCATAGCCATCTACCTGTGGCGGGAGGACAGCCTGCGGCAGGCACGGCTCGAGCAGCTGCCGCAGACGGCCCAAGTTACGCGGCCGCCGCTCTCCACGGAAACCGCCGAACCTGAGATCCTTCATCCGCTGCCGCTACCGCAGTTCGAGCGGTTGCCGGAAGGCGCACCGGCTGCCTCCGAGAAACCTCTGCCGGTTCTGGATCAGAGCGACAACGCGATCCGCGCGTCACTGGCCGAGATCGCAGACGAGCCCAGCTTCGACGACATCCAGCTGTCAAAAGACTTAATCCGTCATCTGGTCGTCACCATAGACAACCTGCCGCGCAGGCAACTCGCCGCCAGGTTGTTGCCGCTCAAGCCGCCGACAGTACCGTTCCAGACTAGGGGGCAAGGCGACGTCGTGTCACTCAGTCCCGCCAACTATGCCCGATACGGTCGGTACATAAGGCTCGCTCAGGCTATCGACTCGAAGCGAGTGGCCGGGATTTACGTGCGCTACTATCCGTTGTTCCAACAAGCATACGCGGAGCTCGGCTATCCGAAGAGACACTTCAACGATCGCCTGGTCGAAGTGATCGATCATCTTCTGGCGGCGCCCGACGTGCAGCAGCCAGTGAACCTGATCCGCCCCAAGGTCTTATACGAGTTCGAGGACCCTGAGCTGCAGGAGCTCTCAGTCGGGCAAAAGCTTTTGATCCGCATGGGCCCCGAGAACGCCGCAGCGATGAAGGCCAAGCTGCGCGAGGTGCGCGCGCAGATCGCGTCGCCACGGGAGTAACGTTCTCAGAAAAAGAAAGGCGGGTGTCACCCGCCTTCGGCCTTTCATATGCAGCGGCGGTCGCGTGATCCAGTTTTTGCGGAGGACAGTCCTGAAAGGCCGTTGGGCTTCCGAACAACACGGCCACGATTTCGATATCGGATGTTGCTACGGCTGACACCTTGCAGTACGGATCGACGCGGCGTCCACCGCCGCGCCCTCCCACAAGATATGGCCTCGGTTACTTCACCACCGACTGCACCACGAGAGTCTTGAACGTGGTGGCGTACCACAACAGATGCTTGACCGACTGCATCATATACACACCCACTAGTTCCTCCTTTGGATCCACCCAGAAGTAGGTGCCGGCGTAGCCAGCCCAATAGTATTCTCCGACAGAGCCGTCCATCGGATTCAGCGCGCCGGGCGCCCTCGGACCCTCGACGCGCACCCCGCCGAGCAAGCCGAAACCATTGCCCGGGCCGGGAATGAAGAAGGGGCCGCGATCGATTCCCGGTTGGAGTTGGTTGTTGGTCATGAGCTCTACGGTCTTCTTGCCTAGGATCTGCGTGCCGCCTAGCGAGCCGCCGTTCAACAACATGTGCGCGAAGCGCGCATAGTCCATGGGAGTGGAGGTCAAGCCCTGTCCGCCGGCTTCGAACTTCACCGGCTTAGTAGGATCGGTGTAAAGCAGGATCAGGCCCTTCTTGTCGTCATCGAACGGTTCGACAAAGCGCGAGACCTTGCCCGGAGCAACCTGAAAGGCGGTGTCGGCCATTCCGAGCGGTTGCGAGATTCGCTTCTCGAAAAACTCGCCGAGCGTCATGCCGGAAACCACTTCGATCAACCTTCCTAGCACGTCGGTCGAGCGGCTGTACCACCACGTGGTGCCCGGCTGGTACTTCAGCGGCAGCTTGCTGATGCGCGTCACCAACTCGGCGTTGCTGATGTTGAGATCGCCTTCACCGCCATCGATATACATCTGCTCGATCACTCCACCTCCGGGAACACCCTTGAAAAACCCATAAGTAAAGCCGGAGGTGTGCATCAAAAGATCGAGAACACGGATCTGGCTCTTGGCGGGTTCGGTTTTGAGCTCCGCTGCAGTCTTCGCGGTGTCGGCATTGGTCGCGACCTGGAGGTTGGCGAGCTCGGGAAGGTACATCGAGATCGGATCGGACAGTTTGATCTTCCCCTCTTCGACCAGGATCATTGCCGCCACGCTCGTGATCGGCTTGGTCATCGAGTAGACACGGAAGATCGAATCGCGCGCCATCGCCTTCTTGGTGTTCGGATCCTGCATGCCGTTGGCCTCGAAGTAGACCACTTTGCCGTGCCGCGCGACCAATGCCACGTAGCCCGGGATCTCGCCGGCTTTGACTTTGCCCCCGAAGACTTCCTCGATGCGATTCAGTCGGCTCGAAGACAGGCCGACGTCTTCCGGTTTGCCTTTCTCGAGATCGGCACCGAATGCGGCAAATGCGACAAGCAGTAGTGCGAGGAACGAGTATCGATATTTCGATTTTTCCTTCGGACTCATCGTGGCCTCCAGGTCAGACATCTATTTACAAGAATTCGAGTTGACGTGTGCGTGCGTAAACCTGAAACACACCCAGACTTGTATGGGATACGTTTCAACTAACTACGATATGCCAAGGACGATGGCCCTGCAATGAATCGGTGGACGGAGGTATGTTGCGGCGCGGCGCGGGTCGAGACAATGAATGACACACTGTTGAGCTAAGATCGTTGTCCAAGAAGACGCTCCCTGCCTTGCGACCGGAGGCGCGAGGGAGGGTGGCGTGGGGGCAGAAAGCGCGAAGTAGTTCGAGAGTCGCAACCCCTCGAAGAGGCATCTAACCAAACGGAGAAACACATGAACAGAATCTACCTTTCCCTCACCGCACTGCTACTTGCGTCCACCATCTCCGGGCACGCGTTGAGTGCCGACTCGACGGCGCTTGCGAATGCTGTTGTCACGGCGCCGGACCGCAGCCCCGAGGACCGTGCGCTCGACGCAGGTCGCAAACCAGCCGAGTTCCTCATTTTCCTCGGCGTCCAACCCGGTTGGCGTATCGCAGATCTGGGTGCAGGAGGTGGCTACACGGCCGAGCTACTCAAGCGCGCAGTAGGCAGCGACGGCGTCGTCTACGGGCAGAATTCCCCGACGGTGCTGCAGAGGTTTGCTGAAAAATCCTGGAGCGCACGAGTCGCAAAGCCGGTAATGAAAGGCGTCGTGCGGCTGGATCGAGATTTCGAAGACCCCTTTCCCGCCGACTTGGCTCCGCTCGATGCTGTGACGTTTGTGCTCTTCTATCACGATACGGTCTGGCTCGAGGTGAATCGCGACGCCATGAACAAGGCCGTCTTCGCTGCGCTCAAGCCCGGCGGCTCATACGTCATCGTCGATCATAGCGCGCGACCGGGAGACGGCACTAAAGTGACATACACGTTTCATCGAATTGAAGAAGACGTGGTCAAGGCTGAAGTGCTGGCGGCGGGGTTCGTGCTCGACGGGGAAGCCGATTTCCTCCGCAACCCGGACGACACGCGGGATTGGAACGACTCGCCGCGTGCGGCCGGGGAACGGCGCGGGACCAGCGATCGCTTTGTGCTGAGGTTTCGGAAGCCGTGATCAGCAAAAACCTTACGCGGAGCTTACAAGTCTTACAGTTGTCGTTGATCCATCTGACGCGAACGTGTACCGGCGAAGGATGCGGCGAGACGTTGCGCAGCGTCGTACAATCGTGACAGGAACCGATGTGCGGCACGTAGAGACGTCCGTGACACGGTCTCTAGGCGGTCGTCAACGACGTTCGTCAATCGGCGGCTTCAGGCGTAGCTTGTTGGTGTGAGCCGCTTCTATCGGCCGTGCCGTCCGCATAGCGGCCGAGAAAATAATCTTTGCCCCACGCCTCTTTCCATGCCGTCGAATCCCCGGCAACCTGCCGCGCCCGCAACTCGCTGCGGCGTATTCGCCATGCTTCGTGATCGGCGCGCAACGCCGGACTATCTTGCAGGCGCCGTATTACCGGTTGCACTCGTTCCTGTGCTCGTGCCTGCACTACACAGATCTGCGCGTATGGCTCGCCCGCGGACCAATGAACGATCCCTGGCCGGGTGAACTTGTAGTTGAAGGTGAACGGATAGGGCAGCCAGTCAGTCTCGACGATCGCGGTCATCGGCGCGATGCCATCCTTGAAACTGTTGGTGGGACCCGTGACCAACAGATGATGCCCCGGCGGTGTCCTGAAGATGTAGGCGACATCGAACGTAACGACGCCTTGCTTGAAATGGCTTACGGCTTGGTACTTTTGATCACACGTTACGATGACATCGTCAGTTTCCATGCCGCCATTCCATGCCACCGTCACAGCGACCGGCAATAGCAACTGCCAACCGTGTGCGTTGGCAATGGCGAGCGGCAGGCAACGATAGGCGTGGTGATCCGGGAAAGCATCCATCCAGTCTCGGGTGGGCGGCGCCGGCACCAGCGACTGCGGGTTGTCGTTGATCGCATAAGCTTCAAGAATCAACTGTCACTCCTCAAGTCTGATGACCCACCACAGATGTCATTGATCCGAGGGAAGGTACCACCGCGGTCAGCGAAGCCTTGGTCGCTGACCGGCTGGACAGGCTCAGACGCCGGTCAGAGACGTTCTGTAGTCTTTCCGTCCGGCACGATGGTCGATAGGCTATACCATTTGACGTCCTGCTATCGAAGTACCAGGAGTCCATAGCCTCTTGCGACCTTGCGTTGTGATGGTCTACGCGGATTGGTAGATAGACGCGAGTGGTGTCGTCGGAGTAGCTAGTCCCGCGCCGTAATGGATCTGTTCTTCGAGCTCGACTTCGTGCGAGCGAGCGCGCTCGCGCGCGTCGAGGTGCTTGACCACGCGGATCACGTTCGAATTGCCATCGGTTACGAGTTCGCAGTCGAGACGGGCGAGGAGCCCGAGCATCGGCCAATTGTCGGCGAGCACGAAGCCGGCGAACGCTGCGAGTCCTGCGCGCGCCGCGTGCTCGGCCAGCACGCCCAGCAGCTGGCTGGCCAGGCCTTGCCGCTGCCAGGCGTCGTCGACCACTACCGCAAACTCGGTGTCGAGCGGCTCGCAAACCGCATACTGCGCCATGGCGACGATGCGCGATCCCGATCCCTCCGTTGTCTCCGCAACGAGGGCGAGCTCGTTCGGAGGATGCGAACGCGTGACGCGCTCGAGCTGATCGGGCGAGAGCTCGCGCACAGGGGCGAAGAAGCGGTTTCTGCGCGACCACGCCGAGAGGCCACGTACGAACTGCTGCACGGCTGAGACGTCCTCGGGGCGTGCCATGCGCAGTGCGACCAGACGGCCGTCTTTCACCCTTATGATGCGTGCAACAGGTCCGCCACCCGCAAACAGGTCGGGCTGCTCCGTGCTGGAAGGGCACTCTGATGCATCGGTGGTCGACTCAGGATGGGGCGAGCGCCCTGCCGATAGGCTGGTGGCATAGGGTAGTAATGAAGTCACTGAGCACCTCGCCAAATCTGCACGCCCGATAGGATGCAACGCGGCCACGGCGTTACGCGACGCTGCGAGCTGAGCTCGCGGCATTCGTCCCGGATAGGGTTTCTGCAACCGCGGCGCGCTGGGATGCCTGTCCCGAAAGCGAATCGAGTTGCGCGACGACCATCGCATTGACCTGGTCGCGGTGCGTCACGGGCGCCATGTGGCCCGCGCCGCCGATGGTCTTCAGCCGTGCTTCGGGAAGAATGCGCGCAAGCAGTTCGCAGATGCGCTGCGTCGGCAATGGCGAGCTCGTCCCATGCAAGAGCAGGGTTGGCACGCTCATCGAGCGGAAGTCCTCGATTCGGGTCGGCTCGTTGAGAGCCGCATGGAAGTCGAGCGCTATCTTGGGGAGGCGCGCGGCCATCGCGTAGCGCTTGTCCGCCGGAACCTGCTCCCACGCTTCTGGACCGTTCCAATACTCGACGAAGCGTCCGAAGCCGGCGAGGTATTCACCGCAGGCGGTTGCGCGCGCCACGCTCCTGGCCACTTCCGTGATCTCAGCGAGTGCCGGGGCATCCGTTCCCCTCAACAGATGAAATGCGACCGGTTCGATCAACGTGAGGCTGCGCAACAGATCGCTGCGCAAACCTGCGACATGCAGCGCAACCGCGCCGCCATAGGAGTGTCCGACGAGGTGCGCTCGCTCACCAGCGTGCTCGAGCAGAGCGAGAACGATCTCAGCTTCGCATTCAAGGTGGAAGGTTCTGCGCCCTGGCCAGTGCGCCGTGCCTCCGTAGCCATAAAGGTCGGGCGCTATGACCCGGTAACGCTGGCTCAGCCGTTCGGCGAGCGCGCGCCATTGGGCGCCGGAGCTGCCGGAACTATGCAGAAGCACCACCGGCTCGCCGCTGCCCACTTCGAGATATTGGACGCGGCTGCCAGAGATTTCGAGTATCGACATCGTTTGCGCGCTTGACTCAGTGCCAGACGGTTGAAGGACGTAATGGCATTCGACCCCGTGAAGCAGGGATCACGCTGCAGTCTAGTGCGCACGCGCATTAGGGGAATTTCACTGTGCGGCCTGTTTTGTTTCGTTTGTTTCAGCCGCTTGGCACGTGCTGACCCGGTTTCGATCGGACCTCTGTGCGTCAAGGTCGCCGGGCCACGCGTTGCGCTTGCAACAATCGCGTAAGCAGATGGTAGGTTTGACCGAATATCGTGCACGGCGGGCCACCGGTCGCACGAGATGACAAGCGTTCGCTGGTAACTCCTATGGCGTTGGCCGTGTGGCCCGCTTCCACAAGCTACCGGGCGGGCTTCGCCCCCGGCGGTGAGGCTAGCGCTTCCTGCATCGGCCCATACTTGCTGAGTGCAGTCTGCGCGATCTGGCGTGCAAGCTCCGCTTCGTTGCGTATCTCCAGGGCGGTGCACTCGATCTTGAGAGCATCCGGACGGCTGCTCGGCTCGTGACAGGTGAAGCTGAACGTGCCGATGTAGATCGAGGCCGCATCGGGCGGAACAACGAATGCCGAGGCGGGCGATCGACCGACCGGGACCGCCTCCGAACTGAAGTCCTGTGCGCCGGCCATCGCGAAACGCATGGCTGTCCCCTCGAACGCCAGCTGGTACGCCCCCGGGGGCAGCGCGAGGAATCCCCAGCCTGCGTCGCTGGAAGCTGAATCGGGGCGGCCGGGAAGGAAGCTATGCCGCGAAGTCAGTCGCGCATCCTTTGGAGCGACAATAGTGAACAGCCTCAAGCCGTCCAAGTGAAGCGACCACGGCTCCTCCATCGGTTCCCCGCCGACATCCACCTCCGCCCGGAACAGTACGACCCGTCGCTCGGCGGCGCCCGCTGCCTCGCTTGTGCTGAGCTTGGGCTTGATCACCATCTGCTTGGTGCCCTGGTCCGCACAGCCGGCTGACAATACCGCGATCAGTGCGAGAGCGAGCCCTGTTGTGTTGTGAGTGTGCATGCGTAGCTCGCAGTCCGTAAGCATCGATTGGCGGGGTGGCGGTGCCGGTCACGAAATCAAGAGCGGCAGTCGCCAAGAATACCGCGATACCAGCGAAATCGTCGATGCCGCCCCATCGCCCGCTCTCGGCCGATACGCGTTCGCGCCAGCACCGGGTTCGGTCTTCGTTGCGGGAGAGCCTCGCCTCTTGTTACCTGTCTCCACGATGGCTACAGTCACGTTAGGCGAGGGCCTGCTCGGCGAGCACCTGTGCCACCGCGGGTTCCCATTCTTCGACCAAGGGCGACGAGCCCTGCTACGGTATCGGGGGTCACCATGGAATACCGCATCATCTCGGCCGACGATCACATCGATCTCCAGTGGCTGCCGAAGGATCTCTGGGAAAAGCGCGTGCCCGCGCAGTGGCGAGAGCGCTGTCCGAAGGTCGTCGACACTCCCGAGGGCCCGTACTGGGTCTGCGGCGGCGAGCGCTGGGATCCGTGGGGCGGGCGCAAGGGCGCAGCCGGCGCGATGGGCGGCCGGCGCCTCGCGCTCGAACGTGGCGGCGTGCTCGAGCCCGGCGTGCTGCGCCCGACGACGTCCTCGCTGCGTCTGGCAGACATGGACCGCGATGGCGTGGACGCAAGCGTGATGTACGGCCCCATCGTGCCGCTGCTCATCAAGGATCCGGAACTGCGCCGGGTATGCTATCGCGCCTACAACGACTGGCTCGCCGAGTTCTGCGCAACGGCTCCCGCGCGCCTGATCGGCGTAGGTCTGATCCCGATCGACGACGCCAACAGTGCCGCGGAAGAAGTGCGTTACCTGCGGCGGATCGGCCTACGGACCTGCATGCTGCTCGCCGCGCGCGTGGAGACACCGCTGTGGGACGAGGCGTGGGAGCCACTGTGGGAGGCCGCGGCCGAGAGCGGCATCCCGATCGGCTTCCACCTGGGCGGCGGCTTGCGTACGGTCGCGTTCAGCGGACCCAAGGCGACCAACCCCGGGTGCATGGGCGTGCGCGTGTCGGCATCACCGCTGCAGATGGACGAGGCGCTCGCGGCCGTGATCTTCTCGGGGGCGCTGGAGCGCTACCGAAGCTTGAAGATCGTTCTGGCAGAGACGGGGATCGGCTGGCTGCCTTACATGCTCGAGAGGATGGACGATACCTATCGCAAGTTCCTCGACGCGCCGGAGTTCTGGCGCAGCCACGGCGGGCTTGCACTCTCGATGGCCCCGAGCGCCTACTTCGGGCGCCAGATCTGGGCCACCTTCCAGAGCGACCACGCCGGGCTGCGCTTGCTCGACACCCTCGGCGAAGATCGTGTGATGTGGGCCTCGGACTACCCGCACGCCGACAGCACCTGGCCCGAGTCGCAGAAGGCGATCGAGGACAACTTCAATGCCGTTCCCCCCGGCGCGCGCCGCCGCATCCTGTGCGACAACGCACGCCAGCTCTATGGGCTCGCCTGATCCTCTGCGCTCCGCCCATGCATTACTCTCGATCTGCACCCCGTCCCTGGCGCGGTACAATTCCGGTGACGACAGGAGGTGAAAGAAAGATGGGTTTCGACGTTCGGCCCCTGCACCCGGTGTTCGCCGCGGAGGTGTTCGGCGTCGATCTGCGCGAGCCCTGCAGCGCACAACTCGTCACGCAGATCGACGATGCTATGAACACGTACGCCGTCGTGGTGCTACGCGATCAACTTATCGACGACGATCAGCAGCTTGCCTTCGCGCGAGCATTGGGGCCGCTCGAGCCGTCGCCGGCGGTGGTCGATGCGCATCTTCAGCGATTGAAGCACCGCGAGATGGTGGACATCTCCAATCTGGAGGTCGATGGGTCCATCCTCGCCGCCGAGGATCGCCGGCGCATGTTCAATCTGGGCAACCGCCTCTGGCACAGCGACAGCAGCTTCAAGGCCACGCCCGCCAAATACTCGATGCTCCATGCTCGCGTGATTCCGCCGGAGGGCGGAGAGACCGAGTTTGCCGACATGCGCGCGGCGTGGGACGCGTTGCCGGATGCGACGAAGGCAATGATCGAGCCACTGGTGTGCGACCATTCGCTGGTGTACTCGCGCGCGCTGCTCGGCTTCGACGCCTTCACCGAGGAGGAGCGACGGGAGTTCGAGCCAGTGCCGCAGCGCCTGGTGCGCAGGCACGCAGGCTCCGGCCGCCGCAGCATTTACCTGTCTGCGCACATCGGGACGATTCACGGCTGGCCGCGCCCCGAAGCGATGGCGCTGATCCGGGATCTGACCGAGCACGCCACCCAGCGTGAGTTCGTGTATCGCCACATCTGGCACCCGCACGATCTGGTCATCTGGGACAACCGCTGCGTGATGCATCGCGCACGCCCCTTCGACGATCGGCGATTCAAACGCGACTTGCGCCGGCTGACCTTGCAAGACAGCGCTCCCACACTCGATCAGCCCGCGTGAGCGCTGCCTAAAGCCTTACCTGTTCCGAGTCCACGGAGCCTGCCGCGGAATTCCGCGCCAGTTCGGCTGCGGGATCGGCAGCCAGGTCCTTGACAGTCAGGTTCGCCATCGACGCGCTCAACGCCTGCTCCAAGCGCACCAGGATCTGATGCACTGGTTCGGAGACGGGAAGTCCAGCGGGGTTGAGGAAGCGATCCTCTCCGGCGGAGCGGACGGTTTCCAGCAGTTGCCGCACCGAGATCGCCGCGAGATCGCGCGCCGGAAGATAACTTGGCGGATGCTCGTTGCTCTCGACCAGCAGGTTCGCTTGTTGCAGGGCTTCGAGCATCACGTCGACTGCGTGCATCGGCACGCCCAGCGCCTGGGTCAACTGGCGCATGGTCCATGCCGGGCGTCCCGCCAGATAGTGCCCGCCGATCAGGCTCATGATCACCAGCGCCAAGCGCTCTCGCATGCGGTTGCTCAGGCGCGGTTCCCCGCCTTCTGCCACCACGTATTCCGGGTGCTGCCGGTAGAACGCGACACTGGCTCCGAACAGCAGGATCAGCCAGCTCAAGTAAAGCCAGATCAGGAACAGGATCAGGATCGCGAAGCTCGAATAGATCGCCGAATATTGGGTCGAGCGTGCGACGAACAACGCGAACGCCATCCCGGCGGATTGCCACAGCACGCCACCCACGATTCCGCCGACCAACGCGGGCGCGAACTCGACGCGCGTATTGGGAATGAACATGTAGATAAACGTGAAGGCCGCGATCACGAGCAGATAGGGCATCAATCTGCCGAACGCATAGACCAGTTCCCCCAATGGCTCCATCGCCAGGATGTCGCGTACGATTGCGACGTTCATAGCGGAGGCAGTCATCCCGATGGCGGCGAACAGCAGGATCGGACCGACCAGCAGCACGCTCAGGTAGCGGCTGAAACGCTCCCCCAGCCTGCGCGCCTGGGAGATGTGCCAGATGTGGTTGAACGACTCCTCGATCTTCTGGATGAGCGAGACTGCCGTGTAGAGCAGCAATGCGAGACCAACGGAGCCGAGCACTCCCACGTTCATGTTCTGGATGAATCCGATGATCTGGTGGCTGACCTCCTCTCCTTTCTCACCGAGCGGCGCGAGAAATTTCCTCAGCATCGGCTCAGCCTGATTGTGGACACCGAAGGCCTTGAGCACCGAGAAGCTCAGTGCTAGAAGTGGAACGATGGACAGCAGGGTGGTGTAGACGAGGCTCATGGCGCGCAGGGTGAGCTGGCCCTGCGCGAGGTCGCGGACGAGCACAATGGCGAGGCGCACCAAGTGCAGCGCGCGCGTCTCCCATGATGGCGTCGCGCCTGGTCGATTGCGCCAGATTGCCTCCTCGACATTGCGGAGGAGTTGTCCCGGTTCCCAGTCCACTGCTACATGTCCTCGGGGTAGATGGATGGCGGCTTGCCACAGCCGGTAGCGTTCTCCGACTGTGCCCGGCGCGTCGCGCGTCGCGATTCGCTAGTGTCGGAGGATTGTAAGCGGTGAACGAGCGAGGGGGAAGGCTAGCAGGCTGTTGAAAATACCTTTAACCCGTTCGTCCTGAGCGTAGGGCGCGCAGCGTCCGGAGTCGAAGGATCAGCGCGAACGGTGTTTTTCAACAGCGTGCCAGCGGGTGTGCTTCGCCTCGCACCTACGTGGCGCGCACTCCATTCGATAGAATGGGGATGTCCTGGCAGCGCTGGAGACGTTTGACATGGAAAGGACTCTGGAACCCGAGCTCATGCAAGACGAGCAGCAGGCGCTCGCCTATGCCAGGGCAGACTTCTCAACATCGAACCAGTGGTATGTCGATCATCTGCTGCAGGACTATCCGGGGGAGCTGCGCAGGGTCCTCGACCTCGGCTGCGGGCCAGGCGATGTCATGCTGCGGCTCGCAACGGCAAGACCCGGTGTGCACATTACGGCGGTCGACGGCGCGGAAGCCATGATCGCACTGGCTCGGGCCGCAGTGCGCGGAGCCGGGCTCGACGATCGCATCACGCTGCTGCAGGGTCGTGTTCCCGGCCTGGCGTTGCCGGAGCGCAGCTTCGATGCCGTGCTGTCCAAGGACCTGCTGCATCACCTGCCCGATCCGATGGTGTTATGGAGCGAGGCCACGCGGCTGGGCCGCTCTGGCGCCATCGTGTACGTGATGGATCTCATGCGACCCGAAACGCCAAAGGCTGCGCGCACGATCGTAGAAACCGTAGCCGCCGGGGAGCATCCGATTCTCAAGGAAGATTTCTACGCATCGCTGTGTGCCGCGTTCACGCTGGACGAGGTCGGAGCGCAGATCGAAAACAGCGGGCTCCCGCTCGCTGTCACGCAGGTGAGCGAGCGGCATCTGGTGATTCAGGGACTGTTGCCGTAGCAGCTGCTCGCGGCGTGGAATGCATGGTTGTCGGCTCAGCCGTCCTCACGCGTCGGCTCCGCAGCTCTCGCTTCGTCCTCGGTCTGAGGATCGTCCACTTCGTCTTCCCAGCTGTAGCGCTTGGGTGCACGCTCGGGATCCAGTTTTCGGAGGAGGACGGCCAGGGCCACGCCGAGCAGCGCGCCGGACAGGTGGGACTCGTAGGAAATTTCCGGGTCGCCGGGGAACACGCCCCATACCATGCCGCCATACAGAAAGAACACAATCAAGGAAAGCGCAATGGCCCGCCGATCCCATCGCACCACGCCGATGGCGAACACGAAGAACATCATGCCGAATGTCAGTCCGCTTGCCCCGATGTGGTGAGACTCCCGGCCAAACAGCCACACGCCCAACCCCGTCCCCACGAAAATGATCGGCAACGCAACTCTGGCCGCCTTCGGGTAGCCATACAGCAGGGCGGTTCCAAGGATGATGATGGGTACTGTGTTGGAAACCAGATGCGCAAGCGAGGCGTGGATGAACGGCGCTGTCAGGATGCCGGCGAGACCGCTGAGGCTGCGGGGATAGACGCCGTACTCAACCAGGTCGAACCCCAGCAGCAGCTCTGAGACTTTGACCCACCAAAGAACGACGGCGAATGCAACGGAGACCAGCAGAGCCCGACGCAGGCGTTGCGAATCTTCGTTCGAGTCCAGTGGTTCAGCCGAGACCATGCGCTTGATCGGGCGCGAGCGCCAGCCGCAGCAGCACTCCTATTTCGCGCTCGGATTGACTCCGGATGCTGAAGAGCCGCG
This sequence comes from uncultured beta proteobacterium, assembly GCA_963741215.1. Taxonomy (GTDB): domain Bacteria; phylum Pseudomonadota; class Gammaproteobacteria; order Burkholderiales; family SHXO01; genus SHXO01. The sequence goes on along the minus strand of CAVUHQ010000011.1, from coordinate 207,503 downwards.
CAACGGGAGCAGGCGACTTGACGTTGGGTGAGCCGGCGCTCTGCTCGTCCCACAAGCGTTCCAGAGTGCTTTCCAGGAACCGGCGATCCGTGGTCTGGTCCACCAGAAACACGACCCGCGTCAGGTCAACCTGGTCCAGCAACCGACCGAGCTCGAACAGGCAGCCCTGGTTGGCCGGCGAGAAGCTGCGCAAGTCCATCAGCACCGTGTCGCTCATGTCGGAGAGGCGCTGCATCGTTGGCTGCCAGGTATCGGCGCGGCAGAAGAACTCGTTGACGCGATAGCGACCGTCCGGATCCGGCGCAGTGTCCATCGCAGCGATCCTGCGCTCGAGGTCGGCTGACCCGGCGACGAATTGCCGCCCGAGGCGGCCGCTCACGAACTCGAGAAACTCGTGCGGCTCGACGGTGGTCGTCACCAGATCGGGGCCCGCGATCATGCTGATGCAGCCCACCTGTTGCCAGTGTTTGCGCAACTTGTCGAACAGCCGCTCACTGCGCTTGCCGAGGCGGAACACGCGCAGAAGGAGCAGCGTCCGCGGTTGCGTCGTGCGAGCGTGTCGCAGCGCACGAAAGCCGAGCGCCGCGATCAGCTTGTACGCGGCGAAGGCCACCAGCCCGGTCAGCATCCAAGCCGCGCCTTCGAAGGCGAGGCCGATCGACTGCACGATTCCGAACAACAGCCAGATCGAGTCGACCGTGATGGACTGGTCACTCAGCTTCTTGCGCTCGTAGCGCCGGCCGATCCAGCGCAGCAGCGGCCAGCCGAGCGCCGCGAAGACGATGATGCCCAGCAGGATCAGCGCAACGAACACGCCGATGCCGCTCAAGCCGAGGGCAAAGCCGACCTGCGCGATCGCGCGGAGCAGGCCTTGGTCTGCCGCAGCGATGGACAGGAGCGTCTGCGAGCCCAGTGCCACAACCAGCAGGAATACGAGCACGAGCGGCCCGACCGCCCGGATCGGTCGCAGCAGGAACGTCATCAGCAGGATCGTTTCCGCGCCGTTCGTGAGCAGCCAGTAGAGCGGCAACTCGACTGCGCGCATTTGTGGATTGCGGGTCAGTGCGACCGCGATCAGCACAGCGAGCACACCGAAGTAACCCGCCAGCAGCTGCACGCGCCTGATACGATCATAGGCGGCTACGAGCAGGACGGTGATGACGGCTGGCCAGAAATAGGTCCAGAACAGGAGCGCGATCTTGGTCCAGACGAGCGCGGAATCTTTCGTCGCGATCAACCAGCCCGTCGTCATTACCGCCGCGTAGGCGCTCCCCGCGATGGCATACACGGCCGCCGTTCGCCACGGGCCGTTCGCCGCCCGACGCAGGATGGCGCCGCCGGACACAGCGTCGCCGCCAGAGGCGGCCTCGGAGAGCTCGCGGATCGACAGCGCTGCCGCCGGCGCCGTTGGCTGCAGCACGCGCGCCGGCTGAACAACCTGCGCGCCCGCCGACGCATCCATCCCCTTGACCACCGACCTGCGATAGAGCCAGAGCAGGAAGAAGCAGAGCGGAAGCGACAGCGCTGCGGCCATCAGCATCACGAACGGCAGCACACCTGTAAGCGCTACCGTTGTCGAGATTCCGGTGGATTCGGGATTCATGGACCGTGCTGCTCCTTGTGCGCTTTTTCCCAAAGTATGCGCTTGCCCGGTCAGCCCTATGAAAGCATGACCGTTGCAGCGCTCAACGAGATCGCGCGGGCAGGCGAAAGAATAGTCCGCTTTGGTCGGACTGAGCGCACAATTACTTCTGCGGCCGATTCACGCACAGCGCACCACGCGCTGCTGCGCGATGTGGATCGGAAATCGACAGCTCATCGCGGTGCCTCTGAAATGCGTGTAGCGGAACCCAGCAAACCTTGCCCTGCCCCCATGGGCAAGCGCCTCACGCTCGGGGTCGCGCTCGGCAGCGGCTCCGCGCGTGGCTGGGCGCATGTCGGGGTACTGCGTGCGCTCGCGGAGCAGGGCATCGCGCCGGACCACCTCGCAGGGTGTTCGATGGGAGCGATGGTCGGGGCAGCCGTCGCTGCTGGCCGGCTCGATCAACTCGAAACCTGGGCGCTTTCTCTCGATTGGAAGGGGATGGTCGGGCTGCTCGACGTTGGACGGCGTGGCGGCCTCATCAAGGGGGACCGCGTGCTCGAGTTCTTTCACGCGCAGTTCGTCGACTGTCAGTTCTCCGAGCTGCCGCTGCCATTTGCAGCGGTTGCGACCGACCTCGCGTCGGGGGAAGAGGTGTGGCTGCGAGAGGGGAAGGTTGGGGATGCCGTTCGCGCCTCCTGGGCCGTACCGGGGCTGTTCCAGCCGGTCTTGCGCGAAGGTCGCTATCTGGTCGACGGCAGCGTGGTAAACCCGGTGCCGGTTTCACTCTGTCGTGCCATGGGTGCAGACGTAGTCATTGCAGTCGATGTCTGTTCGGATCTAGTTGGGCGCTTCACGCGCGCCAAACAGAGCATGCCGGCCACACAAAGCCATGGACGCCGTCTCATGCGGGCGCTGCTCCCCCGGCAGGACGCTGCCGCTAACTCCGCGAGCGACCGCGATGCGCTACGAGAGCCGTCGGCGTTCGAGGCGCTTGTCGGTGCGATAGACATCATGCAAGAGCGGATCGCGCAGGCCCGTCTCGCCCGCGAGCCACCGAACGTGTTGCTTACCCCGCGGCTTGGACAGTTTCGCTCGTTCGATTACTACCGTGCGGCGCCGGCGATCGCGGAAGGGCGTGCGGCAGTGGCTCGGATGCTGCCTGCCATTCGGGAGGCGTTGGCTGTTTAGCGCAACTCGGAGGAACCCATCGGCGTCTAGTGGACTGATCCGGACCGGAGTATTGGTTCGGATCAGCCGCTCACGCCCGTGCAGGCTGCCTCCTGCACTTTGGCGCAATGCGCTGGCACGACGGTCACGGTGATCCTGTTCAGTGCAGTCGCTTGGCCAGATCCGCCATGACTTGGATCGCCAGCTCATGGCCGACATCCGCCGGCGTTGGGTCGATCGTGACGCGTTCGAAACCGCGATCCGTGGCGCGAAACGACGTTGATACCACATTGGCCGGCTGCGCGGCGGTATAGATCGACGCCAGCAGCATGCCGTCGCGGAGGTCCTTCAATTCAACCCTGAATCCCCATCCGGAGAACGTCTTGGCGTCGCGGGTCATCTGCACCTCCAGCAGCAACTCGGCGTGATCCGACAATGCCGCCATTTCCAGTGTCTTTCGATTTGCTTCCTCGCCGGCGCGGTCACGATACTGGGTCAACCGCACGATCGTGCTGCGGTCTACCAACCGCGCCCCGGCGTCGGCCATGGTCCGAACGAACGCTCCTTGAATAGCCCAGTCGTCGGCCTCCTGCATCGCGCGCCGACTCTGCTCGTCTCTCGGTGCGCCCGCGACGGTGATCCTGGCTGTACCGTTACGTGTCCAGTCCACTTCCTTGGCGTCGCCGCTCTTGCGCGATTCATCAGACGCGCCGCCGGCGCGCTCACGTAGCTCCTCCGCCGCCTGATCGCGAATCGTTAGCGAGGCGCTGGGCCGATCCGCCAGCTCCGGCGACAGGATGCGGTTCCAATAGACGGCGATCCGAGGGCGGCCTGAACTCTGGTACCGGCTTGCGAACAAGGCGGTGACGCCGGCGTCATCTCGCTCCGGTTTGGTCGTGGGCTCCAGCACTGCGCGTTGACCGGCGCGGTAGAGGTCATCCTGTGCAGCTATCGCCAACCTTGTCGACAGAGAGACGATTGCAATCAACGTAATGGTGAACAGGGGCTTCAATTGTTTCTCCTTGCGGTTCTCCCCAGACCTCCGGGCGCCTTGGTACCGGAAGCTGGGGAGTGCGTGAACGAACGAGACTTGGCGTGCCTCAGTTGGTCTTGGCAGCGTCTCGGATCTCGATCAGATAGTGCGCCACGGTGCTGCGGCCAATCGATACTTCCGAGTAGTTAGCGGTGGCCTTGGGTGGGACAATGACCGTCTGCCAGGCGGATGGCGCCTCGGTAGGCCGCTGCTTCGTGTCGAGAAATGAGGTCCGCACGCCCAGAGCCACAGGTTGGTCGCTGCAGTTGACGAACCGCGCTCCGACTGACACCGTGTCCATCCCGGTGCGATCGCCAAACATGGTTTGCACGGCGACTTGCTTTGTCAGCGAGCTATCCGTGTATTGGACAGCATTCAGCGGGATGACAGACATCTGCGGCCCATAGTTTTGGCCGATCAGGGCCGGCCCGGAAAAGCCGCTGCGCTCGGCGGATTTTCCGCATTCGACTAGCAGCGGAGTCCGCCCCGCGCACCCTCCCAGCAGGCAAAGGGCGATAAGCCCGGGGAGCAGGAGCTCAGTTCTCATGACGCTCCTCCTCGGAGCTGAACAGATCCACCAGAGATGCACGGAAGGCTTTGTCGCGCGGTTGGGAGGAAGTTTCGATCGGCGCCGTATCGGGCAAACTGGTGCTGCGGCGAGTACGTCCCCAGGCAACAGCGCAGTTCCCGTGTTTGCCCCAATAGCTCAGCGTGCTCATCTCGAGCCCGGAGACGCCGTCAAATTCCACTTTGAACTCCGGGTTCGCCTCGGATGCAATCTCACCACCAGCCAGATAGACGTTGCGGGGCAACGTCGACCAGGTGCGGGTATCGGCAGCCGGCTTCGCGGCGTCGGAAGCTGCCTGCGCCAGCAGGCCGATGAGACCGATGGCGGCACCGAGTCCCGCCATATCACTGTTGTGATCCAGAATGCCTGCGGTTGCTACGCCTGTGCCCAAAGCGAGGGCCACATCGCCGGTCGTCTTGGCTGCGTCCTTGAACTGAGCCTTGCCGTCGAGGATGCCCTGCACCGGGCGGCCGCCGCGAGTGGATGCCTGAAAGTACAGGTCGTCCGCGCTCAACGCCTGGCTGTAGTAAGTGGCGGAGACGGCAACCGCGGAGCTGCTTTGCACCCCGATGCTGGCGCCGTCCAGACCCGCCATCATGGTGGCAGGCGGCAGGAATTTCAGATTCTTGTCCTCGCCACCTGGAGCGTCCTTGAAGACCAGCATCTCCTTATGCTTGCCCTCGCCAGCCTTGATCGGGCCGATCCCCGCTTCGACCACTGCCAGAAATCTGCTGCTGGGTGGGATCAACTTCAGCGCGGGCCTGCGCTCCGTGGAGACTTGCGTCAGCTCGCGCCCGCGGGAGGAATCGCCGTCGCACATGCTGCTCCATCCGGCGAGGAAACTCATCACCGCGAAGTTGCCGGCGAACTCCTCGCGATCCGATACCGTAGCCTGGTAATCGGCGGAAAGGAACGCGGCGCGGGCGTTCTGATAGTCGCCCTGCTTGAGGTAGAGAAGCCCACGATAGTAGTAGGTCATGGCGCGCTCGTACGGCTCGCCCTTGAAATCCTTGACCTTCTCTTCGGCGAAAAGCGACTTCGCCTTCTTCGCCTGCTCGTTATTCGCATAGATAGCCTCGATGCGCTGGATCGACTGATCGAACGCCTTCTCGGCGATACGCGTCTGCCCGAGTTCCATTGCAGTGATGCCAACTTTGTTGAAGTTCAGCACGGCGTTGCGCTCGCCCTCCTGGTAAAGGCGAACCACAGCGGAACCGAGCGGCTTGGGAGCCGTCTTGACAATCTCGCTCATCTGAGCCTGTTCACCGTCGGTAAGCTTGCCAGTCGGCAAGCCCCCGCATGCGGCAACACCAGTGGCCAGCGCGCCGAGCGCTATGCTCTTGTGAATGCTCTTCATCATCTTCTCCTATCGTTGTACGCGTGATGGTGCCGGGGATGTGAGTCGACCGATTGGTCACCGGTATACGACGTTGTCCGCCGCGGCGCGGGACAGCTCATACATCCCCGTCCACACAAGCTCCTGCGTCTCGGCGTCGAACATCTCGAATACGATCTGGGAATAGCGTTGCTGCATGCCGGACTTGCCGCTCCGGCTATCAAGCGATGTGATCTCGCCGCCCAGGCGATAGTCAACACCTAAAACCGCCTTGCTCAAGCCAGTTGTGCCAACGTCCGTTTTCCCGCTGCGCTTGAGATCGCGTTCGTCGTCGACGGCGCGCGCATAGTTGCGCCCCACGAAGGTCATGCGGCCTTGCGCCGAGCGGTTCAGCGCAACGCGCAAGCGATTGACGATGGTGTTCTTGTTGATGATCTGAGACCCGCCATTCTTGAACTCCTCAGCGTCGATGATCACGCGAGGCGGCGTCGCCCGGCCTGCCAAGGCGGGGCTGGAGAGCATGTCGCGCATCATGCGGTCGGTCATGGCGACCACGTCTTGGCTTTCGATGCCAACGCCCGACACCGGACCCTTGGTGCCTGGATCGAGATCGATTGCGGCTTGCCCGTTTGCGTTAGGCACATTCGTTGCGCATCCGGCCGCCAGGCACAGGGTGGCGAAGAGCGCGACGAGGGCGACTGCGCTGCGCTCTGACGAGCGCGGTGACAACTGTGTCATTTGCATTGCTCCTACGGTGGTTTGCGGTGGTTACACGAGAGACATCATTGGAGCGGGCCTTCCATGTGCTTAGAGCATTTCCTGTTGTTCGCCACCGCGAGCGCGGGTGTCGTGATGTCGCTGGCGCGGCCACGACCAATCCACCAGTTGCAACCGCGCGTGGCTTACACCCGGAATCGGCTCCTGCGCCTCACTTGATCTGCGGGCCACGGGCTTCCACGACCGCAGCCTGAGGCTCGAAATGCTTCGTGATCGCCGTGATTGCCTCTGCTCCCACCAACCCTCCGGCCCGGCCGTAGACCGTTCCTACGCGTTCAATCCCGGCGTTTATGGACGGCCCGGCAGGCAAGCCAGCGGCGACGGCATCAGTGCCGACCGGGCCACCCGCGATCCCATACCACTTGCGCATCTCCTCTGGCGCGTTGCTGTGCAGCGTCTTGCCGCAGTTGGCGATACGGGCGACCGCGTCGCTGCCCACTGGGCCGCCTGCGATCCCATACCATCGGTTCATGTCGTCGGGATCCGCCGAGCAAACGCCCGCGGCGTGGGCATTGAAATGAGGTGCGCACGCGAGGAGTGCGATTCCCGCTGCGATGCTCAGTGTTCTTGTATATGCGTTTAGCGTCTTCATAGCCGAGCTTCTCCATTGGTCGTCCAGGTCTTGCCCGACGCAGGCCACCTCATGGGAGGCTCGCGCCGCGCATCGCGCTCGGCAAGGCTTTCACCTGATTCGCCGCCAACTCTGTCCCGCCGGGCAAGGCGGTCCGTCCTACCGGTCCGCTCCCTAGCATCGAGATCATTGCGTGGGGCTGTAGGCGCGCTGCGTGGCGAGCAAGTTAGGTGAAGAGATCGGGTGCATTAAGTGAGCGAAGGTGGTACGCGACTGTCATTAGCATCCACCGGATGTGCAACCTCTGGAATGCCAGGGGCATCGCGCTACCTTATGTGGATGCAGAGCGCATCGGAGCAAAGACACTCAATGGGAAGGGCTTTCGAGAATGCTTCCGGAGTCTGGGCCCGCCAAGGAATGCCGACGCCAGCTGCCGATGTCGACTGCGTTACCTCGGCGGCGCACGCGGCGGAGTTATAGAGAAGGAGTTATAGAGAAACCGCGACACGGCGCTCGTTGCGAGTCGCCAAACTGCAGTCGCGGGAAGTTTCGAGATGGGATTTGCGGCAGGTTGGCTGGTTTCGTGAATTAGTCACAGTTCTGACGCGTAACAGTTCACAGCACAATGGAATAGGGTCTGCCTACGCTTACGTCAGTCTGACGGCTGGATCAACTGCTGTTACTGAGGAGAGCATCAAATGAGCGATGAAAGGACGGCGAAGAATTCGTCCAAACGGATCAGGGTTTCGGCAATGGCATCGGCGGACCTTGCTGGCTGTCTCAGCGGACTGACCGAAGAGTCACCTCGTCGTGCCACCCAGGCTGCCCGGCATCTGGAACGACGAGGACCAGGCGGCGGAGTCGAACGTGTATCTTTCCGGCTTGCGCGTCCTGCTCGTCAGTTCGCCTGGGCTTTTTGCTGATGGTTTTGCGCGTTCGCTTGCCGTGCTGGCTGACCGGGTTCAGGTGCTGCGCTGCCATCCGGAGCAGGATTACGGACAGCCGCCAGGATGTAGGTCTAGTGTTGGTCGATCTCGATTGCGCAGAGGGCGATCCGAGCGGATCTGATTGGTGCGCTCCGTGAGCAGGCTTGTTGCACCGCTCGTTGCACTTACTAGTGCACTGGATGACCGATCGTTGACTTCGATCGTCGAGGCCGGGGCTGCCGCGTGCTTGGCAAAGACCTGCGGTGAGGCTCAAGCGCTAGCTACGTTGCGGCACGTCCTTGCGAGCGCCGGAGCTGATGCTCGACCCAGCGATTCGGCCGTCGACGCACGACGCGCAAGCCGGACTGCTAAAGACGCTGCGAACCGTGACAGGAGCCTCCCATACGGTCTGACCCCGGCGGAACTGAGGGTGCTTAACCTGCTGTGCGAAGGCTTGACGAACTTGGCAATTGCCCACCGGCTGGGAATCATGGAAGGGACGGTAAAGGTGCACCTCATGCGGGTCTACCAGAAGCTTGGCGTCCAAAGCCGCACCCAGGCCGTCCAATCCGGACAGCGCTTGGACGCGGTTCGCGACCTGCAGTCGCAGGCTGTGGGAGAGAATGGCTGCCGCGTCGAATGGCTCTTGCCGGAAATAAGATATGAGTCGCGACGTCAAGGCGAGGTGCTGTTCAAAAGAGAGGATCCGGCCGACGCTCTCTATTACGTTCAGAAGGGCGCTGTCGCGCTACACGAGCTTGGCACAGAGGTGCATGACGGAGAGCTGCTCGGCGAAGTCGGGGTCTTCTCCCCGCAACAGTTACGCACCAGCAGCGCCCGCTGCACAGTCGACACTCGCTTGTTCCGCCTCACGGCGGAGCAAGTCAAGCGTCTGTATTTTGGGAACCCGCAGTTTGCCTACTATCTAATGCGGGTGATTGCACGGCGGCTCACGGCAGACCGGCTCTCCCACCGGGGGTAGGCGCATTGCGGCGTCAGCTGGAAGCTCTGATCGCTCCGCAACCGATTCCGGCTCGACTCGACGCCGCGCCCGCGTGGGGGTAGGCTGAAGTCTCCACGAATACCAACACGGAGGAGACCGGGATGGACCATGTATTCAGCTTCCTGATGCGCGTAGCGGCGCTGGCGTGCGCGGTGGCGGTGAGCGGCGAAGTTTATGCGGCCGATGGGACCAAAGGCACAGTGGACCGCATGTACGTGCTGGAATGCGGGGAGTCGAAGACCAATGACGTATCCGCGAACTGGTCGCCCGGCGTGAACGTCGGCATGGCCTGGGAGTTCAGCGACAACTGCTACCTGATCCAGCACGGCAACAATCTGCTGCTGTGGGACTCGGGCATGTCGGACTCGATCGCGGCGAAAACGGAAGGCGTCTCCGGGGCTGGGGGTCTTCTCACGATGTGGGTGCGCAAGACCTTGGCGTCGCAGCTGCAGGCGCTGGGCATCGCCCCCACCGATATCACGGAGATCGCGTTCTCCCATTTTCACGGCGATCACGTCGGCAACGCCAACCTGTTCACCTCCGCCACGCTCTACATTCAGGAGCCGGAGTACGACGCGGCGTTCGGCCCGAACGCCGCGAAGTTCAACTTCGCGCCTCCGCTCTACGAGAAGCTGAGAGCGAACCCGACGGTGAAGCTGAACGGCGATCACGACGTGTTCGGCGACGGCTCGGTGATCATCCTGTCCACACCGGGACACACCCCAGGACATCAGTGTCTGCTGGTACGGTTGCCGAACCGCGGGCCAGTCGTGCTATCCGGAGATATGGTGCACTTTCAGGACAACTGGACGCACCGACGCGTGCCTGCGCGCAACTTCAATCAGGAGCAAAGCCTGCAGTCGATGGAGCGCATCGCGGCGCTGCTCACCGCCGAGCAAGCGCAGTTGTGGATCAACCACGACAAGGCGCAGAGCGCGACTATCCCGAAGGCCCCGGAGGCGCTGCGCTAGCTAGCGTGGAGTCCTGAGGATCGCCGTCGCGTCGTTCCGAAACAGTACCCAGCTGGTGGGACTCGGTTGAGACCGGGTTCCCAGCACCGGCGCGAGCGCATTCCCGAGGACCTTGGCTGCATCCGCGCCAAGGCTCACGAGATAGACTGGCGACGATTCGAGCCCCACCGCGACAACCTTGACGTGTCTCGGTCCAGCGTACCGACTTTTGCGCAGAAGCTGATCGAGAGCGATCTCGAGATCTCCTGCGCTGGGAGCTGGCGGCATCAGTGAGGGGGCAGGCCCAGGTGTCTTCAGAGGCAACAGACTTCCCGTTGAATTCATTCAGACTAGGACCATTTCCGACCGAAGGGCATGCAACTTTCGTTATAGAGCGTAGGCGCGACGATAGGGGTGCGTTTTCCCAGCAGCTTGCTGTTTCCCGTCTAAAATGCGCACTCATCAGGGCCTGGCCATGATCTGGGCGCGCGACGCCGCGTCGTCCGGTAACCAGGAATTGGACCAGGGAAGCAACTATGGCGGATGACAGAGGACGAGGACTTGGATCCAGGGGGATTCCCGGGGCCGTAGCCTGTGTATTTCTCGTCGTGGGGAGCGCAGTTCTGGCAGCACAGCCGCCGGCCGCTGGCGCGCCGCCACCGCCTCCGAGCGCCCCCTATCCGTTCGAGGAACAGGTTCCTCCGGTGGGGAAGGGCAACCTGTTTTCCGAGGAGCAGATCAGCTACTGCCTGGCGCAGAGCATCCGGATCGAAGCGCTGCGGCCGTTGGTGAATCGGTACAAGAAAGCGCAGGTCGAATACTTCAACGCGCAGACCGCGGACTTCAACAGCCGGTGTGAGAGCTATCGCTACCTGGGAGAAGCACGCGAAGCAGCGAAGGCGGCGGTGGAGGGCAGCCGTTCGAGGATCGAGGATGATGCGCGTGCTGCGTACGCAAAGCGGTTTCCGGTAGAAGACAGGGTCGCAGCACCGAGCAAGCCCGTGGCTGAGCCAAAGGCAAAGCCACGAGTTCAGCAGGAGTCTGCCTCACCTGCCACGCCGCTGGCTGATGCCAAACCCACTCAGGCTGACAGGGTGACGGCCGGGCCGCGCTCGCCTCCGGCGGAGGCACAGTCGCGCGTGCAACCGCAGTCCCCCGCGCCCGCGGTGCCACCGGCTGAAGTCGCTGCGGACAAGACAGAACGGATTGCGGCGAGCCCACCGTCGTCTCTGCCAAAGGCACAGGCGGGAGTGCAGCAGGAGCCTCCCGCGGCGGCGGCGCCGCCAGCTGAGGTCGCCGCGGACAAGGCAGAGCGCACTGCAGCGAGTCCACCGTCATCTTCGCCAGCGACGCGGCCGGGCATGCGGCAGGAATCCCCCGCGCCCGCACTGCCGCCCGCCGGAGCTGCTGCTGACAAAGCCGATCGCCCCGCCGCCGGGCCACCATCGCCTCTGCCGCAGACGCAGGCACGTGCGCAACAGGAATCTGTATCCTCCGCTGCGCCGCCGGCTCAAGCGGGTCGCGACCAGACCAACCAGGCGGTCTCCGCGATCAAACCTCCAGCGTCGCCCGCGACGAAACCCGACGCCGCTCTCAACGCAGCACTCGACCGCTTCGTCCGGGAGGTTCGGCGTGCCAGCTGGCAGATCATCGATCAGCGTGACTACCCGGAAGGTGCAAGAGACAAGGGTTGGGAGGGGATCGCGCAGATCGACGTGCACTTCGCCGCCGGCGGCTACATCAAGAGCATCGTTCTGGGCGAAAGCAGCGGCTATCCATTGCTTGACGACAGAGCTCTCTCGATCGCGCGGAGCTTGAGGTTCCCAGTCGTACCCGCGGAGCTGCAGGCGCGCGAATTTGCGGTGCGTTTTCCCATCGCCTTCCGGCGCAGCTAGCGCAATGTAGAAGACAGCGGGTTGTCACAGCTCGTCCCTCGACTGGATGTTGGGACCTAGTCTTGAACTCCGAAGCCGGTAAGCGGAACATACGGGGGTCGGCGATCTTGCTCTAAGGTATGCGCCGACGGACAAGCGATCGGACGTTGCCCATGCCTTCCCTGCTCGCGAGCTTCCGCCTCATCACCGCCGTAGCGCTGCTGTCCGCGTGCACATCCACCACGCTCGTAAACGAATGGCACAACCCATCCTCGAGCGGCACGCCGTACCACCGCGTCATCGTGTTCGGATTGACCAATGAGGAGGGACTGCGCAGGACGTTCGAGGATGAGTTTGTGGCTCAACTGAGAGTGGTCGGGGTGGACGCTGTGCCCAGCTACCAATATCTGCCGCAAGAGCGGGAGCCGGGACAGGAGAAGATCGGGACCGCAGCCCGGGAAGCCGGCGCGGACGCCGTCCTCGTCACGAGGCTGGTTACGGTGGCCCCGCGCATCCAGTATTCCACTGCGGTCTACGCCACTTCCACATTCGGCTTCCGGCGTCGGTGTTGCGGCGGCTGGGTCGCCTACTCCACGCCCTATCAGTACGAGGTCTACGTCGCAGAAACCAATCTGTACGACGGCGCCCGCAACGAGCTCGCCTGGTCCGGCATGACACAGACCACCGCCCCAGGCAAGGTTCGCAAAGAGATGCAGGAGTTCGCCGGCGTGATCATCGACAGCCTGAAGAAGCAGCGTTTGATCTAGCCGACCGCGCCCCAGGCGCCGATGAGAAACGCCGGTGTGCTCCGAGGTTTCACTGCAAATCACACCCAGATGGCGGCCAGCGGCAGGGGCGAAGCGGTTGTTTTTGCCCGGAAACTTGCCTACCCTTTGCTAACGGCGCGGCTAGCCTCATAATGCCGCCATCAAATTCGCTTTGGGTCCGTCCGCAGTCCCCCTCTGGGTGCCACTTCTGGTCTTCCCCCATGGAAAATTTGATGCCTCGCACACTCTCGCGCGAGGCGACGCCAGACCTGGAGGAAACTCATGTCTACTGGCACCGTAAAGTGGTTCAACCCCGCCAAGGGTTTTGGCTTCATCCAACCCGACGACGGGTCTAAGGACGTCTTCGTGCATATTTCAGCCGTGGAGAGCTCTGGCCTCGCCAGCCTCGCGGAAAAACAGAAGGTGTCCTACGATCTTGAGAAGGGGCGGGACGGCAAAACGTCGGCCGTCAATCTGAAGGCCCTCTGATTCGCTGACTGGTTGTCGAAGGAGGGGCGCTCTCGACGGCTCCCCTCCAAGGTCCATCCTTGCGTCCGCGCGCAAGGATGGAGAACCGCGAGGTGTCGAGGTTGATGCCTCGCGGCACAGTGGAACTCTCCCAGCACTCTGCTGATTGCCGGGGCGGCCGTCGGTGCCCCGTTTCCAGTTCTTGGGGCTTGCCGCGATCGCGGGCGCCCATCTTAAGCTCGGCTGTTCTCAAGCCGGCTCTACGCTCCCGAAGGAAACAAGACGTGGCCAAGGAAGAGTTGATTGAAATGGAAGGTGTCGTCCGCGAGGTCCTGCCCGACACCCGCTTCCGCGTAGTGCTGGAAAACGGCTTCGACGTGATGGCGCACGTATCCGGCAGGATGAGAAAGCACCGCATACGCATACTGGCGGGCGACAAAGTCACCCTCGAGATGACGCCCTACGACCTGACCAAGGCCCGCATCACGTTCCGGCACAAAGACGAAGCGGCGCCACGGGTCAACCGGCCGCCGATGCAGCCCCGCCGGCGCTGAGCGAGTAGGCACGAGCTCCAGGGTAAGGGGTTACACGCCCAGCCAGGCCATCACCCACAACACGATGCCGAGCACCGCAGCTAAACCGGAGGCCCAGAACAGCCAGAGCTTGCGAGTGAGGACGGTGATAGCGGCGATCGAGATGGCGATCTGCACCAGCGTCGTCGCCTGGGCGAGCCGGTGATGAGGATGCAGTGAGCGCTCCGACAGCTCGTTGAACTTCTTCGCTTCGGCTTCCAGCGCCTCGGCCCTGGCCTGGATCTCCTTCTTCTCCTGCTTGTAGCGTTCGGCCTCCGCCTCGTACGTGGCCTTCTTGTCGCCGGGCACGAGTCGCCACCGCCAACTCGGCAAGGTGCTGCTTGTTGCTCTTCGCCTGATAGAACGCCCATTGGTCCGAGGCCTCCGTCCTCTTCAGCAGGGCCTCGTTCTTGTACATCATGGCGTCATTCTGGGTCGAACCGCCCTGGTAGCTGAATACCGCGCCCACGGTCGCCAGAATCGCCGTCATCACCGCCACCCGGCCGGCCAGGCTGTCGCCGGAGTGGGCCCGGTGCTCGACTGCATGCTCCTCCGGGCCATGCACCTCGAATAGTTCTTCCGCCATCGGTTTCGATCCTTCTCTCGAATGCCGCGTTAGATTGGGGTCAAAGCCGCTATCACCAAGCCCTCAGTTGCGCGGATCGCCGTCCAGCCGGTAGAAGCGAACCGCGTTTCGACCCAGGATCCCGGCTTGCGCGGACGCGGACAGCGGCGCGATAAGCTGCATCGTGGCCTCCAGCCAGCGCTCGTAGCTCCCGTTCAGCAGCAAGACCGGCCAGTCGCTGCCCCAGGCGATGCGCTCGGGGCCGAAGCAGTCGATGACGTGCTCGACATAAGGGCGCAAGTCGGCGACTTTCCAGTCCGCACGCGCTTCGGTTGCGAGTCCTGAAAGCTTGCAGTAAGCATTGGTCTCGCGGCCGATCCTGTGCATGTCGTCGGCCCAAGGCTGCCACATCCTATGCGCGATGTCCGGCTTAGCACAATGGTCGACGATGGCGCGCAATTCCGGATATCGAGCGAGCAGTGTCAGCGCAGCTTTCAGGTGTGGCGGCCGGACCAGCACGTCGAACGCGAGATTGCGCTCGATCAGCGCACGGAAGGCCGGATCGAGCCGGGCCTGCAACACCCAGTCGACGTCCGGGATGTCCTGCAGCATGGGGCGGATGCTGCACAGCAGGCCGTCCCGCGCCAAGTTGTGCACGACATCGGGGGCGTCGGACGCCGCCATGTCCACCCAGCCGACCACACCTTTGATCAAACCGTCGCTGGCACGCGCCTGCGCCAGCAGCCATCGCGTCTCGGCCACCGTCTGCGCGGCCTGGACCAGCACGCTGCCACCGATGCCGTTCTCTGCAGCGAGGATCCGATAGTGCTCCACCAGAAAGTCGCGCTCGATCGGGGCGACGGCGGGATTGACGCGAGCGTCGAGCCAGCCGTAGTCGCCGCGCGACGGCTGCCACAGATGGTGATGCGCGTCGACGATCACGCGGGCGTCGGCGCTTCGCGTTCCATGAGGCCGAGCGCCTTGAGCTCGACCCACAGCTCTGCTGGGATGGGCGTCCGCAACATGCGCAGATTGTCCGCTAGCTCAGCCGGGCTGCGGGTTCCAGGAATTACGCTCGCGACGCAGGGATGGTGCAGGGGAAACTGCAGCGCTGCCGCCTTCAACGGGATTCGATGGCGTGCGCAGACTTCCTCGATGGCCGTGACTCTGGCGAGCACCTCTTCGGTAGCGGGCGCGTAGTTGAACCAGGCATCCTTGACCGCACCGCTCGCCAGTATTCCGGAGTTGTAGGGACCGCCCAGGATGATGCCGATGCCGCGTCGCTCGCACAACGGAAGAAGGGACTTGATCGATTCCTGCTCGAGGAGCGTGTAGCGTCCAGCCAGCAGAAAGCAGTCGAAATCACCCGCCTCCGCGAATTGCCGGCAAGCCTCCCACTCGTTGAGGCCGCATCCGATCGCTTTGACCAGCCCTTGCTCGCGCAACGAGACCAGGGCCTTGTATGCCCCCGCCATAGCCTCGAGGAACACTTCCGGGAAGCGCTCCCCCTGGTTGCGGCGATCCACGTCATGGATGAGAAGGATGTCGACCCGGTCAGCGCCCAGACGATTCAAGCTCTCGTCGTACGAGCGCATCACGCCATCGTAGCTGTAGTCGTTGAAGCGAGAGAGCGCAGTGATATTCTGGAACAATCCGGCGTCGGCCGGCCGGCCGAAAGAAGGCTTCAGCCGCCACC
Source organism: uncultured beta proteobacterium (assembly GCA_963741215.1). Classification (GTDB taxonomy): domain Bacteria; phylum Pseudomonadota; class Gammaproteobacteria; order Burkholderiales; family SHXO01; genus SHXO01. The sequence continues at coordinate 191,645 of CAVUHQ010000011.1, read as the reverse complement.
CGACCTTGGTCGAGACCACCACGCTCGGGTCCGCGAAATGGCGCAATCCGCCGCCCAGCCTCAGCTCGGAGAGGCCATGTCCATACAGCGGAGCCGTGTCGTAGTAGCGCAACCCCGATGCATACGCAGCGTGCAGCGTCGCGACCGCATCGACCTCGGACATCGCCGTGTACATGTTGCCGAGCCCGGTGCCACCGAAGCCCAGCACCGACAACTCCAGCCCGGTCCGCCCCAGCTTTTTCTTCTGCACCTCCATGGCCGCTCTCCGTTGGTCTTGCTCTGCTCTTGCTCCGTTGCAGCGCATGCTAGCATAGCGACGAGCGGGTCTTTCTCGGACGCGCCGCTGCTGCGACGGCGCGAGGCTTGATCAGAGCTTCCCTAGTGTTTCGTGCAGCGCACAACGACGACCTGCCGACCAGGAACGAAGGCCGAATCGACTCGGGAGGAGTAGTCCGTGCTGAAAAACATCGACCCCGTGCTGTCTCCGGAGCTGCTTTGCGCCCTGCGGGCGATGGGGCATGGAGATGAGCTGGCGATCGTCGATGCGAACTACCCGGCCGTATCGAGCGGCCGGCCGGTGATTCGCATGGACGGCGTGCCGTCCGCAACGCGGGTTCTGGAGGCCGTGCTCTCGCTCATGCCGCTCGACGAGTTCGTTCCCTGCGCCGCATTTCATATGCAAGTGGTCCAGGACGCGAGCGCCGAGATGCCGATCTTCGCGGAGTTTCGCGCGTTGCTGCAACGGTACGAGCCGAACATGTCCAAGCTCGAGGGCATCGAGCGGTTCGCGTTTTACCAGCGCGTGAGGGGCTGCTTTGCGGTAGTGGCAACCGGGGAGCGGCGGCTATACGGAAACTTGATCCTGAAAAAAGGCATCGTCCGGCCGGGTTGATGGAGAGTGGCTATGCGCCTATTCGAGCTGCGCAATATTTCGCGGAACTTCGGCGCCATCCAGGCGCTGACCGATGTCAGCCTGAAGATCGACGCGGGCGAAGTCCTCGGTCTGATGGGAGACAACGGGGCCGGCAAATCGACGCTGATCAAGATCATGGCCGGTAATTTTCCGCCGTCAGCCGGCGAGATGTGGCTGAAGGGCGAGAAGGTCGAGTTTCACAACCCGAAAGACGCGCGCAGCAAGGGTGTGGAGGTGGTCTATCAGGATCTGGCGCTGTGCGACAACCTTACCGCCGCTGAGAACGTCTTCCTGGGCCGCGAGGCAAAACTCAAGTTCGGCCCGTTCAGCTTTATCCACTACGCGTTGATGTTCCGCGAGGCCGCGCGCCATTTCGCGGAGCTCAAATCCGAGACGCGTCCGCGCGACCTGGTCCGGCAGATGTCGGGCGGTCAGCGCCAGGCGGTCGCGATAGCGCGCACCCGGCTGTCCAATCCCGACATCGTGTTGATGGACGAACCGACGGCGGCGATCAGCGTGCGCCAGGTCGCGGAAGTGCTCGATCTGATCCGGCGATTGCGTGACCAGGGCATCGCGGTGATCCTCATCAGCCACCGCATGCCGGACGTGTTCGCCGTGTGCGACCACGTGTCTGTCATGCGGCGCGGGAGGGTCGTCGCCGACAAACCGATCGGCCAGACCTCGCCCGAAGAGGTGACGGGGCTGATCACGGGCGCTATCGAATTCGCTTGAGTATCGGCACGGACTCGGACAAGAAAAATTCTCAAGGACCACCTATGAGCGTCGCGATCGAGCAAGTGACCAGCCAGCGGGAACAGGGGCCATTGCGGGCCATCCTCATCAGTCAGCCGTTCTGGGTGACCGTTGCCCTGGTGGTGATGTGCGTGGTGATGGGGCAAATATCGAACGTGTTTTTCACCGAAGACAACTTCTTCAATGTGACCCGCAACTACGCGTTCATCGGGATCATCGCACTGGGCATGACCGCGGTGATCATCACCCGCGGGATCGACCTGTCGGTCGGATCCATCGTGGGGGTCTCCGGCATGGTGACCGCGATGGTGCTGTACGCGGGCCATTCGGTCTGGGCCGGAATCGGTGCAGGTCTGCTTACCGCGCTCGCCTGCGGGTTGGTGAACGGCGTGTTGATCGCCTATCTGAACCTGTCGTCCTTCATCGTCACGCTGGGCATGTACGCCGTCGCCCGCAGTCTCGCTCAGGTCCTGTCGGAAAACCACATGATCTACCAGTTCGGGCCGGACGAAAAACTCTTCACCCGCATCGGCGGCGGCATGCTGTTCGGAATCGCCAACCCCTTCATCATATTGCTGGTGCTGACGATCGTCTTTATGATTGCCTTTCGCTACACTTCGTGGGGCCGCTGGGTGTATGCGATCGGCGGCAACGAGCAGGCGGCGCGCTTGACCGGGGTGCCGGTAAACCGGGTCAAGCTGTCGGTGTACATGCTGTCCGGTCTGATGTCCGGAATCTCGGCGGTGCTTCTGGTCGGGTGGCAGGGGGCGGCGATCAACGCCATGGGCACTGGCTACGAGCTGCGCGCGATCGCATCGTCTGTGATCGGGGGCACCGACCTGATGGGTGGTGCCGGCGGAGCCTACGGCGCATTCATCGGTGCGGCCCTGATCGAGGTGATCCGAAATAGTCTATTGTTGGCCGGTGTCGACGCCAACTGGGAAGGCACGTTTGTCGGCCTGTTTATAGTTCTCGCGGTGATGCTGAGCAAGTTCCGCGGAATGCGGTCGGGGTAGTACCCTGGTTTGATAACTAGAGAGGAGAGTGGTCAATGAAGAAGACCTTACTGGCAGCAGCAGCGGTGGCACTGTTCGGGTTGCCTGTCATCGCCAGCGCTCAGGGCAAGATGGTGTTCGCCCTGGTGCCGAAAAACATGAACAACCCGTTCTTCGATCAAGCGCGCGACGGCTGCAAGAAAGCCGAGAAGGAAAGCGGCGGCAAGATCGAGTGCCGGTATATCGGCCCGGGCGAACATGGCGGCGGTGACGAGCAAGTCAAAGTGGTGCAGGATCTGATCACTGCGAAAGTCAACGGTATCGCCGTTTCGCCGTCCAATGCACCGGCCATGGCGATCGTATTAGAGCGTGCGAAAGCTGCGGGGATTCCGGTGACGACCTGGGACTCCGACCTCCTGCCCAAGGACAAAGGGCTGCGCGCTACCTATGTCGGCACGAAGAACTACGACATCGGCGTCAACCTGGCCAAGATCGTAATGAAGCTCAAGCCCAAAGGCGGAACCATCTGCATCCAGTCGGGCGGTGCCGCAGCGGCCAACCACAACGAGCGTATGCAAGGCATCCGCGACACGATCTCAGGCAAGAAGTCGAAGGAACCGCCGGGCGATCGTCTGACCGGCCAGAACGGCTGGACCGAAGTCGAGGGCTGCCCGCTTTACACCAACGACGACTTCCCGCTGGCGGCGACTCAGATGGGCGAGATCCTGGCGAAGTATCCGAACCTGACCGCCTTTGTGCCGACCGGCGGGTTCCCGCAGTTCGTGCCGAATGCGTACAGGCAAGTGGTCGAGAAAAACCTGGATCGCATCAAGAGCGGCAAGACCATCCTGGTGGTGGCCGACACTTTGCCGATGCAGATGGATTTCTTGAAGCAGGGCTACAGCAGTGGCCAGGTCGGCCAGCGGCCCTTCGACATGGGTTACAAGTCGATGTTCGTCCTGCAGGATCTGGTGAACAAGAAGACAGTACCCGATCCCATCTACACCGGGCTCGACGTCTGCGAGCCGGCGACTGCGGCCACTTGTATCGCGAAGTAGCCCTGCTCGGCAATTCCGACGGCTCTGCGGCTGCCCCGCGGTCACTAGACCCGCGCGGCAGCCGCTGTCACGCAGGAGGCAAGAATATGGAAGTCGCATTGTTCGGCGCGGGCAGGATCGGAAAGATCCACGCCGCGAATCTCGCCGCCCAGCCGGGCGTGAAGCTGAAGTACGTCGTCGACGTGAGCGCCTCCGCGGCGAGCGAGCTGGCGCAAAAGCACGGTGCAAAGGTCGCGGATGTGGAGGCGGCGCTGAAAGACTCGGCTGTGTCGGCCGTGGTGATCGCCTCCAGCACGGATACACATGCCGATCTGATCATCCGCGCCGCCGGAAGCGGGAAGGCCATCTTCTGCGAGAAACCAGTGGACCTCGCGCTCGAGCGTGCACGCGCCTGCGTGAATGCCGTAGCCAAGGCCCGCGTGCTGTGCATGATCGGGTTTCAGCGCCGCTTCGACCCGACCTTCTCCGCCCTCAAGCAGCGGCTCGACGCCGGCGAGATCGGCAACGCGGAAATGCTGATCGTCACCAGCCGTGATCCCGCCCCGCCCCCGGTCAGCTACATCAAGGTCTCGGGCGGGATCTTCAAGGACATGCTGATTCACGACTTCGACGTCTTCCGCTGGGTGCTGGAAGACGAGGCTGAGAGCGTGCACGCGACCGGGAGTTGCCTGGTCGACTCTGCGATCGGTGAGGCGGGCGACGTCGATTCCACGGCGGTCACGATCCGCACTCGCGGCGGACGTCTGTGTCAAATCAACACCAGCCGGCGCGCGGCCTACGGCTACGATCAGCGCTTCGAAGTCCTGGGCAGCAAGGGTCTGCTGCAGGCGCGCAATCACGCGCCCACTCAAGTTGTGGCGCAGACCGCAGCGGGCGTGATCGAGGACAAGCCCGAGCACTTCTTCCTGGAACGCTATCGCGTGGCCTACGCGCTCGAGATCGCCCATTTCTTCGACGCTTTGACGCAGGGCAAGCCCGTGCGGACTACGCTAGAGGACGGCGTCAAGGCACTGGAACTGGCGGAAGCCGCTACGCAGTCGTGGCGGGAGGGGCGGGTCGTAACGGTGTGAGCACGCCTGGAGGTGTGAGCTGCTCGTCCTTAGCGCTAGAAGCTAGGGGCCACCTCTAGAACCGTTCGTGTTGAGCGTCGCGCAGCAGAGTCGAAACACCGCCAGCGCTTCGACTCTGCAGCTGGCGCTGCGACGCTCAGCGCGAACGGGGTGTGGATAGGTCGACTGGGGCTCCAGCCCTCCCCCTTCAAATCGGACTCTTCAGCTCCTTCTGCCACTGCGTGAGCTTCATGTTCTCCGCATAGTCCACCGGGCAGTCGATGACAGTCACCCTGTCCTCGGCCAGCGCAGCCTTGAGGGTGGAGATGAGGTCGGCCGCCTTCTCGACGCGATAGCCCTTGGCGCCGAAGCTTTCGGCGTATTTCACGAAGTCCGGGTTGTTGAACGCGATGTGGCTCGCGCGGCCGAAGTGCCGCAGTTGATGCCAGGTGATCAGCCCGTACTCCGCGTCGTTCCAGATCAGGATCACGAACGGCGTGCCGACGCGCAGCGCGGTTTCGATCTCCTGCGAGTTCATCAGGAATCCGGCGTCGCCTGTCACCGCCACTACCTTGCGCTCCGGGTAGGCCAGCTTGGCCGCCAGCGCGCCGGGCACGGCGATGCCCATGGCGGCAAACCCGTTCGAGATGATGCAGGTGTTGGGCCGCTCCGCCTGATACATGCGCGCGGTCCACATCTTGTGGGCGCCGACGTCGGAGATCACGATGTCCTCGGGGCCGAGCGCCTGGCGCAGATCCCAGACGATCTTCTGCGGCTTGACCGGAAAGCCCTCGTCTTCGGCATACCGGCTGCGATCCGCCACGATGCTCTGGCGCAAGGCCTTCAAGGGCGAGCGGTGTTTCGGCTTGGCAGCGAATGCGATGCCCCTCAAGCGCTTCGCCGATATCACCGAGCACGCCCGTCGCCACGATGTAGCGCTCGTCGACCTCGGCCGGCATCGCATCGATGTGCACGATGGTCTTGTCGCCGAGCGGGTTCCACTGCTCGGGGTGGTACTCCACCATGTCATAGCCGATGCAGATCACCACGTCGGCCCGCTCGAAAGCGAACGACACCAGGTCGCGCGATTTGAGCCCCACGGTTCCCAGCGAGTAGTCGCTCGAAAACGGTATCGCCCCCTTGGCCATGAAAGTCGTGGCCACGGGTATACGCAAGACCTCGGCGAAGCTGACCAGCGAATCGCACGCGTGCTGGCGGATCACACCGTTCCCGGCCATGATCACCGGGCACTTCGCCTCGGAGATGATGCGTGCGGCCTCGGCGATCTTGAACTCCGGCGGCGCGGAAGTGTAGGCGCTCTGCACCTCGATCGGTTTCTTGTCGCCCACCTCGATCTCGGCGATGTTCTCGGGGAAATCGATGAAGCAAGCGCCCGGTTTCTCGGTCTGGGCCACCTTGAACGCTTTGCGCACGATCTCGGTGACGATCTCGGGCTCGCGGATCTGGCTGCTGTACTTGGTGATCGGCCGGAACAGGTTCACCAGATCCAGGATCTGGTGACTCTCCTTGTGCATGCGCGTGGTTGCGCCCTGGCCGGCGATCGCGACCACCGGCGCGCGGTCCATGTTGGCATCGGCGACGCCGGTGATCAGATTGGTCGCGCCGGGGCCGAGTGTGGAGATGCACACGCCCGCCTTGCCGGTCAGGCGCCCGTAGACGTCCGCCATGAAGGCGGCGCCCTGCTCGTGGCGCGTGGTGATGAAGCGGATGCGGCTGCCCAGCAGCGCATCCATGACGTCGATGTTCTCCTCGCCCGGGATGCCGAAGATGAACTCGACACCCTCGTTCTCGAGGCATTTCACCAGCAGTTCCGCCGCCTTCACCAGGCCCTCCCGTGCGACAAGTTGCTAAGCCCGTCTCGACGCGATGCTTGCCGAATACTGCCAGCAGCCAGACGGCTCCAGGCTAGCACGAGAAGCCCGAATATGCTGGAGGAGTGACCGGTCGAGCCCAACCTGGCTCACAGAGCACCACGCGAACTTACACGTGCCACATCAAAACATTCCGGCCAGGGGGACCTGCTTCAGCCGTTTTGCGCGGCCCTCATCGCGGTTGAGAGCCGCGCGGGCGCCGACATCGACCGCTCGAACAACTCGCCCACGTGCGCACGTAGAGCGCGCCAGCGTACGTCATGCTGCCCATCAGTTCGCTCGTCGCGTGTTCTGCCAGTTCTTCCGGCCGCGCGTGCTCGAGGGCGTGGGTGGCTTCCACCTCACCGCCCACCGCCCTGGCTGCCAGGCCTGCGCTGCGCGCGAGCCGACGCATCGGTTCGTTCTCCACCAGGCAGGTGAGTGTGACGCAGTCTTTCCCTTGCACCTTCGCCTTGAGGAGGGCCCGGTCCAGCAGTGCCCGCCCCACGCCATGGCCGCGAAACGACCGTGCGACAGCGACAGCGATCTCTGCCGCCGCACCGTTGTCGCACAGCTCGAGGATGCCGGCGATCTGCGCCTGCGCGTCGAATGCGCCGATGATGGTTGTCGATTGCCAGTCGATGCGCTCCGCGTAGGCGCGCACGGCCTCATCGGTCATCGGCCGGCAGAACCGCCAGTAGCGGTCGTGCTCGTCCAGCGCCAAGAGAAAGGCGGCAGCTTTGTCCCGCTCCTCCTCCACAAGTTCTCTAATAATCATCATCCTAACCGTTCTCGCAAGCAACGTGATGCGTTGCAGCAATAGGATGCCAGAGAAAGCGGATTGGTTCCCTTTGCCGGTACCGGTATTCATGTCGTCGGTAACCAGCCAGAGATCACGCCTTGCGAAATGCCGGGCCAAACTCGCTGGCAATCCCGCGCTCGTATCGCCGTGGCCTCGAGGGGTACCGGTGGGTGCCCCGCGGCTCGCCGCGCACTTGCGCGGGAAATCTGCGCAACGCAGGTAGAATACGGCGCGACCCAACGCGCGCGGCAATCGCGCGCACCGAAGGGCCTGCGCGGCGTGTCGATCCCGCACGCGATGCCCTGCCTTCCGAGATGACCAGCGAACCACCGATCGCAGTGCCGGCAACGCCATCGTCCAGGTCCTTCGTGGTGCTGACCGTGTTGGCGGTCGCGCTGAGCTTCTTTTTCGCGCTCGGCCGCTCGCCGCTGTTCGATGTCGACGAGGGTGCGTTCAGCCAGGCCACGCTGGAGATGTTCCAGCGTGACGATTTCTTATCCACGTATCTGAACGGCGAGCCCCGCTACGACAAACCGATCCTGATCTACTGGCTGCAAGCGGTGAGCGTGAAGGTGCTGGGCGTGAACGAGTTTGCGTTCCGCTTTCCGTCCGCTGTGTGCGCAGCGCTATGGGTGCTGCTGACTTTTCTGTTCGCTCGCCGGCGGTTCGGCCAGAGCACGGCGCTGCTCGCCGCCGGCGTGATGGCGACCGCGCTCGGCGTCTACGTCATCGGTCGCGCTGCGACTGCGGACGCCCTGCTCAACTTGCTGATCGCGGCCTCGATGTTCTCCGCCTGGCTGCACCTAGAAACCGGCAGACGCAAGTGGCTGTATGCAACGTTCGCTTCCATCGGGTTGGGCTTTCTAGCCAAGGGTCCGGTGGCGATCCTGATTCCTCTGGCGGTGACCTTCTTGTTCTGCGTATTGCGCCGGGACCTGAAGACCTGGGCGCGGGCCACGTTCGATCCGCTCGGCTTGCTGCTGTTCGCGGGAATCGCCCTGCCGTGGTACGTGGTCATCCTGCAGAAGGAAGGCTGGGCTTTCGTGCAGGGCTTCTTCCTCAAGCACAACGTCGACCGCTTCGGCGGGACGCTGCAAGGACATGCCGGCAGCCTGGTGTATTACTTTCCGGTCGTGCTGATCGGCACACTGCCGTTCACCGCTTTGCTCGTCCGCGTGCTCCTCCGCCTGCGCACCGCGTGGCGCGATGACCTGCAGTGTTATTTCCTGTTGTGGTTCGGCTTCGTGTTCGTGTTCTTTTCGCTGTCAGGCACCAAGTTGCCGCACTACGTCCTCTACGGCATGTCCGGGATGTTCATTCTCATGGCGGTGTATGCCCCCGAGCTGCGGTCCCGCTTCTGGGCGCTGCTGCCGGTGCTGGTGTTTTCCCTGTTCCTGCTGGCACTGCCGGCGATCGTGCGGCTCGCGCTGCCGAGAGTGGCCGACGCGTATTATCGCGAGGCGCTCGCCAACGCGGACGCATACTTCGGCACCGGCTACTTCGTCTTCGCGGCCGGGGCGGTGCTGCTGACCATCTACTTCATGCTCGAGCGCCGCTTCGATCTGCCGCGCAAGCTGGTCGCGAGCGGGGTGGTAGCCGTGGTCGGCCTGTCCGCTTGCGTGGTGCCGGTCGGCGCCGGTGTGCAGCAGGAGCCGGTCAAAGAGGCCGCGCTGCTGTCGCGCAGCCGCGGCTACGACGTCATCATGTGGCGGCTGAATGCACCAAGCTTCAGCGTCTACTACGGCCGGCCTACGCCAAGCCGTGACCCCAGGCCCGGCGACATCGTCATCACCAAGGCGAAGCGCCTCGCCGAGCTCGAGGGCTTGGGGCACGAGGTCATCTACGCCAAGAACGGTATCGTGCTGATACGGGTGACCGGATGAGCCAGAACGTCGGTGCGACGCTGCGGTTCACGCAACCGCGGGTCTGGGTGGTGCCGGCGCTGGCGTTGCTCGGTGCGGCTGCGTTGCTGGTGAGCGGCGGCAACGAGCGCGTCTTCCTGCTGCTGAACCGCCTGGGTCCGCTCACGAGCGATGTGGTCTGGGCCAATATCAATGTGCTGGGCGATACGGTGGTGGCTCTCACGCTGTGCCTGCCGCTCGCCCGCCGCCGTCCCGATCTGCTGTGGGCCATCGTACCCGCGGCACTCCTCGGGACGCTCTGGGTGCACGCTTTCAAGCCCCTGGTCGATGTGCTGCGGCCGCCCGCGGTACTCAGCGCCGAGTCTCTCCACATCATCGGCCCGGCGCATCATTACCACTCTTTTCCGTCGGGGCACACCACGACGATATTCCTTTTCGCCGGCGTATTCGTGGCTGCGTTCGGCGCTCGGGCCGCAGGCCTGCTGGTGGTGGCCCTCGCTGCAGCGGTGGCTGTTTCGCGTGCGGTCGCCGGCGTGCATTGGCCCCTGGACCTGTGCGGGGGTGCGTTCGGTGGCTGGCTGGCCGCGATTCTAGGGCTCAAGATTGCATCGCTGTTGAGCTTCGGGCTGCATCCGGCGGCGCAATGGATTATCGCCCTGGCTTTGGCTGGATGCGCGGTTGCCTTGCTGGCCGGCTACGACAGCGGATTTCCGCAGGCGCTCTGGTTCCAACGCTTCATCGCCGTGGCGAGCCTCGCCGCCTTCGCCGTGACCTTCGTCCCTAAGCGCCACGGCCGTGCCGCCCCCGGATGATAGAATCCTTGGCACCCGCCCCTTCATCGCAGCCACGGCTGGCGCCGCCGATGACTCTCGAGCACCCGCAGGTCTCCGTCGTCATCCCCGTCTACAACGAGGAAGAGAACCTCACCGACCTCGTCGAGCGGGTGGGTAACGCGCTGTCGCGCTCGGGTCGCGCTCACGAGCTCATCTGCGTGGACGACGGTTCCAGGGACAACTCGCCTGCACTGCTTGCGGAGCTGGCTGCGACGCGAAGCTGGTTGAAGCCGCTCTACCTGATTCGCAACTACGGTCAGTCGGCTGCGTTGCAGGCGGGCTTCGATGCGGCGCGCGGCGATATCATCGTCACCCTCGACGGCGATCTGCAGAACGATCCCGACGACATTCCACGGCTGCTCGAGCTGATGGACGAGCGCCAGGACGTGGACGTGATCTCCGGCTGGCGCAAGCAGCGTCAGGACAAGACTCTGTCGCGCAAGATCCCGTCCATGCTCGCCAACGGCATCATCTCCAAGGTTACCGGTGTGCGGCTGCATGACTACGGCTGCGCGCTCAAGCTGTATCGCGCACAAGTGATCGACGACATCAAGCTGTACGGCGAGCTGCACCGTTTCATCCCGGCGCTGGCGGCGGAGGTCGGTGCCCGCATCATCGAAGTGCCGGTCAACCACCACGCCCGGAGCCGGGGCAGCTCGAAATACGGGATCGACCGCACTTTCCGCGTGATCCTGGATTTGCTGTGGATCAAGTTTTTCATGCGCTTTCTGCATCGTCCGATGCAGGCCTTCGGCGGCGTCGCACTGGGGATGCTCACGATCGGCGGGTTGCTCCTCGCGTATCTCACTTTCGACAAGCTGGTGCTGGGCCATGACATCGGTGGCCGGCCGCTGCTGCTGCTCGGCGTCCTGCTCGCGCTCATCGGCGTGCAGCTTCTGGCTACCGGCCTGCTGGGCGAGCTGCTGATCCGTATCTACCACGAGCCCGAGGGGCGCGCACAGTATGTGCTGCGCGCAGCGCCCCGCGCGCGCAGGAGACCGGTCTCTGACCGCGCCGACGAGACCGCCTCAAGCTGACGAAGCGACGGTCCCAGCCGCCGTGCCGCCAGCAGCCGCCGGCCCGCGCAGGACCATACGCCTGGCCTTTCGCATCGCGGCCGGCGCGGCGGTGCTGTTGCTGGTCATCTGGTACGCGCATCCGGCAGCGCTCTGGGCACAGCTGCGCCGAGCCGATCCCTGGTTGTTCACGCTTGCCGTGCTGGTGTCGATCGCGTCCAACGCGCTGTCGGCGACGCGCTGGGCGGTCATCGCCCGCGGGCTGGGCCTGATCGCTCCGACCTCGCGCCTGGTTCTGATGTACGCGCGCGCCATCACGACCAACATGCTGCTCCCCGGCGCCACGCTCTCCGGCGATCTGCTCCGCAGCGCGCAACTGTCACGGCTGGGCAATGCGTTCGTGCCTTCGGCTTTGTCGGTGTTCCTGGACCGATTCAGCGGACTGTGGGTGTTGTGCGTGCTGTCGCTGTTGTCGGCGGCAGGTGTCGCGGTGTGGGGGGCGATGGGGCAGGGCGGAAGCCCGATCGCGCCGCACCGGATCGGCGTGTATCTGCTGCTGCTGGGTGGAATCGCGATCGCGCCGTTCATCCCGCTGCCGTTCGGAAGACTGGAGAGTTCCGGCATCGGCTGGATCGCCTTGCTCGCCGCGCGTTGGGAGCGGTTGCGTGCGCTCCTGCGCCAGGCGCGGCCTGCGCTCGTGGCGTCGGTGTGGCAGTCGCTCGGCGTGCAGGCGCTGTCGGCCGCCACGCTGTGGATCTGTGCGATGTCGGTCGGGGTATCGCTATCCTATCCCGTGATGCTCGCGGCGGCGGCACCGATCTTTATCATGGCCGCGCTGCCCATCGGCATCGCGGGTTTCGGCACGCGCGAACTGGCGGCGGTCATCGTGCTCGGTTTTGCCGGCGTGCCGAGCGAACAGGCGACTGCGACTGCGCTGTTGTACGGGATCGCAGCGGTAATTCAGGGAATCCTGGCTGCGCCGCTGTTCTTCAGCAAGGCCTGAGGTTCACGTCTCCTCAACCGTGCTTCGGTATCAGCTTTGCCGCGCCGCAGCCTCGTCCGTACGGATCTGCTCGATCGAGCGTTCACGATGCTTCAGCCACCAGCCGTATTGCACCGGCCAGTCGTCCATGGCGTCGAAGGCCTTTCGCCCAAGCGCAATCTCCGCCATCTGTGGCCAGCTTGGGTTGACCAGTGCCTCCCGCGCAATGGCGATCAGGTCGGCCTGTTCCTTGCGCAGGATGTCCTCGGCGAAGAAGGGGTCGATGATGAGCCCGACGGCCATCGATTTGATGCCGGCCTCCCGGCGCACGCGCTCGGCGTAGGGCACCTGAAAGCCCCAGGTCCGCTTGACGCGCGCCGCCGTGGCCGAACCGAACAGGCCGCCCGAAGAGCAATCGACTACATCGACGCCGCGCTGCTGCAACTCCTTCGCATAGGCCACCGTGTCGTCCATCGTCCAGCCGCCATCGAGGCCGTCGACGGCGGAGACGCGCAGGAACAAGGGCTTCTCCTTCGGCCACACCGCACGCAACGCCTCCGCAACCTCGAGGGGAAAGCGCGTGCGGCCCGCGAAGTCCCCGCCGTAGGCGTCATTGCGCTTGTTCGACAAGGGCGACAGAAACTGGTGCATCAGGTAGCCGTGCGCGTTGTGGATCTCGAGAACCTCGAAGCCGGCTTCGAGCGCACGCTGCGCTGCGTCCACCCAGTGGCCCTTGAGCACAGCAAGATCGGAGACGGACAGCTGCCGCGGCACGATATGGCCTTCGGCCATCGGCTCGGAGGTGGGTGCGACGGTGTCCCATTTCTTCTCGCCGCGGGCGAAGTCCTCCGCCGTCAATGCGCCGTTGCCGAACCACGGGCGTTGCATGGAGCCCTTGCGTCCGGCGTGCGCGAGCTGGATGCCGGGTATCACCTTTTGCGCCTTCATGAACGCGGCGATGCGCTTGAGCGGGGGGACGTGTGCGGCCGACCAGATTCCCAGGTCGCCGTTGGTGATGCGGCCCTGGTCCGTCACTGCCGTGGCCTCGACGAAAACGCACCCCGCGCCTCCAAGCACGAGCCGGCCCCAGTGCGCGAAGTGGAAGTCCTGGGCGATGCCGTCGACGGCCGAGTAGGTCGCCATGGGGGCGATGACGACGCGATTCTTGAAAGTGAGCTCGCGGATGGTGATGGGCGTGAAGAGAAGCGGCTTGGTCATCGGCGGATGCGTGCGGAAGTGTTTGAGTTCCGGAAAGGAGAATAATCTTCCCTGCCCCGGAGTGGAAAGAGCCAGCAACGCTTGCTCTACGATGTACGAGCAAGACCAGCAGCACCGAAGCGTTCAATGACCCGTAGGTCGAGCACAGCAAGAGGGAGCACACAACCATGTCGTTAATCCGCAAGATTCCAACCAACGTTGCGCCGCCCATGCCTGCGGCCAAGTACAGCCACAGCGTCGAGGCACCACCTAATGCCCGATGGCTCTACGTGTCTGGCCAGCTCGGCGCCCGGCCTGACGGCTCAGTACCCGAGACCTTCGACGAGCAGATTGAATGGTGCTGGAAGAACCTCGTGGCAGTGCTCGAAGCCTCGGGCATGACGATCGCGGACCTGGTCAAGGTGACCACGTTTCTCACCGATCGCTCCCAGCGCGAGAAGAATGCCGAGGTGCGTGGGCGCTATCTCGGAGAGATCCGACCCGCGCAGACGTTGCTCTTTGTCTCGGGACTGACCCTGCCGCCGTATCTGTGCGAGGTCGAGGCGATCGCCGCCAAGGTCTGATCCTTTGCCCGGCTGGACCTCCTCCCGACGGCCTGGCGCGGCTGAAACCGGGCGGGGAAATCTGCCGCGGTGGGATGCTAGCGTCTGCTCGGGATTGCAGCGGTGGTGCAGGGAATCCTGGCTCCACCGCTGTTCTTCAGCAAGGCCTGAGCGCGCGAGTGCAACCGGGCTGGGACAGCCCGTTGCCGTTCAGCCGGCCAGCTCGGTCGCCAGCTGCCCCAGCCGCATGAGCCCCATTTCCAGCTTCGAGCTCCACAGGTGGCCGCACCCCAGGCGGATGCAGTTGCGGTAGCGCTTGGTGGTGGTGAACATGGGACCGGGGGCGATGCTGATGCGCTCGTCGCGCGCGCGGCGGAACAGCTCCAGCGCGTCGGTCTTGCCTGGCAGTTCGACCCAAAGCACGAAGCCGCCGGCGGGACGGGTGATCCTGCTGCCCTTCGGGAAGTACTCGGCGATGGCTGCGGAAGTCTGCTGCACCTGGCGCGCAAAGCCGGCGCGCAGCTTGCGCAGGTGATGGTCGTAACCGCCGTTGGCCATGAACTCGGCGATGGCCGCCTGCGGCAGCTCGGGCGTGGAAACGGAGTTGATGAATTTCAGCATCTCCACCTGCTTGTACCAGCGGCCGGGCGCGATCCAGCCGATGCGAAGACCCGGCGCCAGGTTCTTGGTAAAGGAAGAACACAGCAGCACGTTGCTGCTGCGGTCCCAGGCCTTGGCCACCCGCGGGCGCGCTTCGGCGAAGTGGATGTCGCCGTAGATGTCGTCCTCGATCAGCGGTATGCCGCGCGCCTCGCACAGTTGCACCAGGCGCGCCTTGCTCTCGTCCGCCATCAGACTGCCGAGCGGGTTGTGGAAGTTGGGGATGCTCAGCACCGCTTTCACCGCCCCGGCTTTCTGCGTGGCGAAGTCGAGCGCGTCGATCGACATGCCGTCGCGCGGGTGGGTCGGAATTTCGAGCGCCTTGAGCCCCAGGCTCTCGATGATCTGCAGCAGCGTGAAGTAGGTGGGAGACTCCAAGGCGATGGTGTCACCGGGCCTGGCGACTGCACGCAGCGCGATGTTGAGCGCTTCGATGCAGCCGTTGGTCACGATGATCTCAGCCGGGCTCAGATGGCATCCGAACTCCAGCGAACGGCGCGCGATCATGGTGCGCAGCCGCTCGTTGCCCGGCGCCATGGTATAGGCGCCCAGCAGGTGCGGCCTGCGCCGACCCTCGGCGTGCATCAGCCGCAGCAGCTTGTCGTTGGGGAACAGATCGGGCTCCGGGCAGGCCGCGCCCAGCGGCACGAAGTCAGCGTTGCGCGCCGAGTCCAGGACTTCCATGACCAGTTGATTGACGCCGACGAAACGCGCAGCCGCCGGTGGCGTCGAGGCGGCAGGCTCGGCCAGTGCTGCCCGTTTGCCCAGCACGAAGTAGCCGGACTTGGGCCGTGCTTCGATCAGGCGCTGGTTCTCCAGATGGCGATAGGCCTGCACCGCGGTGGCGATACTCACGCGATGCTGCGTGGACAAGCGCCGCACCGAGGGCAGCCGGTCTCCGGTCTTCAGCGCGCCGGCGTGGATCGCATCGGCCATACGCGCGGCCAGCGATTCGTACAGGTAGCTCGAGGTGTCGGTCATGAGAAATACTCCCGCAACGCTGCGCCGCTGCACAGGCACAGACGGCGTCAGCCTGAACCATTACAGATGATGGGCCTGACGAAGTGTACCGGTTCAAATTCTAATCCGGTATGCCTGTAATGGTAGCCGGCGCGACCCTAGACTTTCATCTCATGCGTATCGACGGAGCTGCAGCCATGATTGCCTTGGAACGGGAAGCGTCCCTGCGCGTGGAGCCGGGGACGCGGGTCGAGATTGCCTGTCTGTCTGGAGTGGTTTGGATCACTCACGCAGGCGATGCGCGTGATCTATTCCTCGCTCCTGGGGAGTCGCTGGTGTTGCCGCGGCGGGGTGTAACGCTGATTACGGCTCTGGAGCCCGCCACCGTGCGCGTGGTGGACTGCGCAGCGCAGCGGCACACTGCGCTGCGGTGGTGGCCCGGCGTCGCGCGCGCCATCCGCGGTCTGCTCTGTTGGCCAGGACTTGCAGCCGGGACCACGGCTGTTATCAAGCCGCAGACCATTGTCGCCGGGTAGCGTCGCGTCGGCCTTGACTGTGGTGGTGATTGCGCCGCGTCTCGAAGTGCGCCGCGCCGACGCTGGCGCGGCGCAGGCGCTGTCAGACTAAAGACCAGGTCAGCGCCCGGCAGCGCGTCGATTTCTTTACTCTCGACATCGCGCGGACCGGCGCGAGACGGCGCCGGGCGAAAACCATCAACCCGATCAACCCTGCGCTCATAAGTGCCCAGCCACGCGGTTCGGGCACCGATGCCGCGACCACGGAATCTATCCATGGTGCATAGTTCGCGAGGCGTGTGTCGCCGGCGATCTCGCCGAAACTGCTGTTGGTCGCCTGGCTTACGTCGTAGGGGATGCCGGGACTGAAGATGAATGAGTGGATTCCCGCCAGCTCGATTCCCGTCGGTGTGCGAATGAAGCTCGGCCCGCCGGAATCGCCACTCGCGAGCATCGCTTCCGTGGGGCCGGTTCCGAGGTTCGCGACACCGAATAGCTGGCCGATAGAATCCTGTTCGTCCTTCCCGTTATCGAAGTCGAACAGATACGGGCCGCCTGGAATGCCGCCGAGCTTGGTCCCAGAGAATATGATGTCGTACGTGTTCGTGCCGGCGCGCAGCGTTCCGCCCGTGCCTGGTTGGGCTCCTGTCCCGGTTCCAGTCAAGCCGTAGCCCGCGAGCACGATCGGGATCGGAGTGGTCAATGGACCCGTGTCCCGGTCGATCTGGTATCCATTTACCGGCGCGCGAGTGCTGAGGGTCAAGATGGAAAGGTCGTTGCCGCCGTTGACGTTGCCCGTCCAGCCAGGGTTCACCGTCGCGGTCCCGGTGATCCTCACGTTTCCGGTCGCAGTCGCGAAGGTCACGTCGGTCGATGAACCAGTGCTCGGAGAGCAATGCGCCGCGGTCACGACATGCAGGCGGTCCCACAACAGGGCGCCCGAGCAACCGCCAACTTTCGGCACTGCACTCGAGAAGGAGTCCACGGGAACTCCGATGCCATCTGCAATCGTGATGGCCTGGGCTGCGCCGCACGCAAGCACGGCGCACGTGGTAAACAGCAAAGCTGAGATTGCTCTCGTTCGATGCACGGGGTCTCCATCAGAGAAACGGACGATCGTCCGTTCGGCCATCCTGGTAAATCGCGCTGGCGGAAATTATGCCTCGCGTCGGATGCACGCACTAGCCAAATCGCATCGTGCAGGTCGCTCTAGAGCGACATCGCTCTAGCGCGCGAGTCTCAACCCCATGTACTGCCAACGGTCAGGCGGGTAAAAAAAATTGCGGTAGCTGGCGCGGATGTGGGAACGCGGCGTGAGGCAAGAGCCGCCGCGCAGTACCAGTTGACTGACCATGAACTTGCCGTTGTATTCACCCAGCGAGCCGGACAGCGGCTTGAAGCCAGGGTAGGGCGCGTAGGCGCTGCTGGTCCACTCCCACACGTCGCCGAACAGCTGATGCGATGCGTTGCCGGCGGCGCTCGGCTGCAGCATTCCGCTCTCCTGGAAATTGCCTTCGACCGGCAGCGACGCGGCGGCCGCCTCCCACTCCAGCTCTGAAGGCAGGCGCTTGCCGGCCCAACGCGCGAAGGCGTCGGCTTCGTAGTAGCTCACGTGGCAGACCGGGGCGTCGGGGTCGACGCGCAGAAAACCGCTCAGCGTGGTGTGGAACCAATCGCCGTCGACGCGCTCCCAATACAGCGGGGCCTCCCAGCCGGCTTCGGTCACTTTGCGCCAGCCATCCGACAGCCACAGGGCCGCATTGCGGTAGCCGCCCGCGGCCATGAACTCGAGGTACTCGCGGTTGGTGACTGGACGAGAGGCGAGCGCGAAGCTCTCCAGAAAAACACGATGACGCGGCCGCTCGTTGTCGAAGGCGAACTCGTCGCCTGTAAACCCGATGGCATACATGCCCTCGGTGAACTCGAGCCAGTTCAGCGGCACGGCTGGCGCCGGCGCGGCGCCGGTGGCAGCGCGGTAGACCGGGTGCAGAGGATTCAGCGCCAGCAGATTCTTGATGTCGGTGAGCAGCAACTCCTGATGTTGCTGCTCGTGGTGCAGGCCGAGCATGACGCTGGACACGGCGGCGTCGTCGCGCCGCGGGTCGAGGCGGGCGATCAACTCGCTCATGTGCGTATCCACGTGAGCCCGATAGCGGTAGACGTCTTCAACCGTTGGTCGCGACAGCAGCCCGCGCAGGGGTCGTGGAAAGAAGGTCCCGACCGTCTCGTAGTAGGAGTTGAACAGATAGCCGTACTGCGGGTGAAAGGCGCGATAGCCGGGCAGCAGCGGCGCGAGCAGGAAATTCTCGAAGAACCAGGTAGTGTGGGCAAGGTGCCATTTGGCCGGACTGCACTCGGGAGCGCTCTGAATCACATAGTCCTCGACCGCGAGCGGGGTGCACAGGTCGGTGGTCGCAACGCGCACAGCCCGGTAGCTGTCGCCCAGAGTCGACGGATCGATTCCCTGGGGCGACGCGCGCATCGTATCGGGTGCGTTCATGCAGGCTGCCTGGCGTAAGGAAACCGCGGCCTCGAGCGACTGAGGCGCAGATCGCAAATATCATAGTCGGAATGAACCATGTGCGGTGGTCCGCTATCCTCAACCTGGTTGCCGAAGTTGTGCCATGATGGGGACGTCCATTTCGTACTGTGCCGACCTCGGCAGTCTACGCAGCCAAGAAAGCGGAGGCAAACCGCGCGCGCCCTGCGGGCGGGCGTGCAGTCCGCATCGCATCAGACGTGACGCAGGTTCCATCCAAGTAAGCCGATCCGGCAATGGAGGTCCACCAGTGAACCACTCTGCTCTTATTGCCCGTCATTCTGCACCACGCAACCTATGGGCCGTCGACTTGGCGCCACGCGCGGAGTCCATTCTGCGCGAGGTCTTCGAGGGTCTGAGCCGGCCCCACAAGCAACTCCCGCCCAAACTGTTTTACGACCGCCGCGGCGCCGAGTTGTTCACCGCGATCTGCACCACGGCAGCGTACTACCCGACTCGCACCGAGAACGGAATCCTCGATCGGCGCGCTGGCGAGATTGCACGGGCAATCGGGGGCGGCTCCGTCCTCATCGAGTTCGGCGCGGGAGAGATCCAGAAAGTGAGGCGTTTGCTGCCCGCGCTGCGGCCCGCGGCCTATGCGGCGCTGGACATATCGCGCGATCAGCTATTGGCCGCGAGCTCGAGCCTGGCGCTGGACTATCCGTGGCTGTCGGTGATCGCGGTGATCGGTGACTACCAGACTGCGCTCGAGTCAGAGCTGGCGCTGCCCGCGGGAGCGCGCCGCGTAGTGTTCTTCCCTGGCTCCACCATCGGCAACTTCGAGCCGGAGGAAGCGCAGGCATTCCTCGCGCGCGCGCACGCGCTGGTGGGAGATGCGGGCGGCGTATTGATCGGTGTGGATCTGCGCAAGCCGGCCGAGCGCCTCAATCTTGCTTACAACGATCCCGAGGGCTATACGGCGGCCTTCAATCTCAACCTGCTCGCGCGCCTCAATCGCGAGCTGGGTGCTGATTTCGATGTGGCCGGATTCGCCCACGCGGCGTTCTACAACACTCAGCGCAGCCGCATCGAGATGCATCTGCGCAGCCTGCGTGCGCAGCGAGTGCGCATCGGCGAGCGCGTCTTCTCATTCACCGCAGGGGAGACCATCCACACGGAGAATTCCTACAAGTACACTCCGGATGGCTTTGCCGCACTGGCCCGCATCGCAGGCTTCAAAGCCAGCCGCCTGTGGACCGATCCAGAGCGTCTGTTCGGGGTGTTCTTTCTGTATAACTGAACGCTTTGCCTGCAGCCGGGGCTTGCCTGCCATGATCCCGCCGGCAGGCGCCGGAAGGCGCTAGAATTGCGGCCAACCGGGGAGGTGAAGGTGCCGGCACCCGCCGCGCACCGGCCTAGCGCGCCTCCCGCGGTTACCTCAAGGGCCGGGATCGAGCATGCGTCTTTGCACCGTCAAGTTGAATGGCGAGGAAACGGCTGGCGTCGCCACTGCCAGCGGCATCGTCCCGGTGCGGCGGATCAACGCGCATCTCGGGCGCTCCTGGCCCACGGACTTGTACGCGCTGATCCAGGGCGGACTCAGTCCGATGCTACATCGCGATGCGGAACGCACCCCCGGGGCATTGTCACCGGCCGCGGTGGAATACGGCCCGCTCTACCGCCACCCGCGCAAGATCTGGGGCATCGGCCTGAACTACAAGGATCACGCTGCCGACCTGAGCGCGCCCTTTCCCACCGAGCCGGCCTCGTTCATGAAAGGCGATCACACCATCATCGGTCCGGGCGATCTGATCGAGCTGCCGCCGGAGTCCGAACGGGTGACGGCGGAGGCGGAGCTGGGCGTGATCATCGGACGCGAATGCCGCTTCGTACGCGAAGACGAAGTGCCCGCCTACGTCGCGGGCTACTGTCTCATCCTCGATATGACAGCCGAAGACATCCTGCAGCGCAACCCGCGCTTTCTGACGCGCGCCAAGAACTTCGATACCTTCTTCTCGTTCGGGCCCGAGCTGATCACACCGGACGAAGTGCTCGATCCGCTGCGCCTGCGGGTCGGCACCTGGAAGAACGGCTCGCCGCATCGCGAGAACGTGGTGAGCAACATGGCCTTCCCGCCCTACTACCTGGTGGCGTTCCACTCGAATGTCATGACCCTCTACCCGGGCGACATCATCAGCACCGGCACGCCCGGCGCGGTGGTGATCGAAGCCGGCGATGTGGCCGAATGCCGGATCGAAGGACTGGGCACGTTGTCCAACCCGGCGCGCCGACGCGCCGAGGCCGGCTATTCGATGCTCGCCTCTATCGGTGTGTGAGCGGCATGCGCAGCTGTAGACTGAACTGATCGATCCGGACTGGCGGTGGTCGTCTGCCTCCGGCCCTCAAGACCAAGACATCCCACCATTGGAGGAGTAGGCCAAATGCTGTTTCGAAACATCGCCGCGGGCGCACTCGCCTCGCTCGCGTTCGCCGGATCGAGCTGCGCGGCGGATAGCATCAAGATCGGCTTCATCGACCCGCTGTCGGGCACCTTTGCCAACGTCGGCGAGCAGGGTCTGCATACCCTGCAGATGCTGATCGACGACATCAACGCGCGCGGCGGCGCCAATGGCCAGAAGCTGGAGCTGGTGGCGCTCGACAGCAAGGCCAACCCGCAAGAAGCGTTGATCGCGTTCAAGCAGCTCACCGATCAGGGCGTCCGCTTCTTCTTCCAGGGCAACTCCTCGGCCGTCGCCGGGGCGCTGTCCGACGCCACCGCCAAGCACAACAGCCGCAATCCGGACAACACCATCTTGTTCCTCAACTACGGCGCGGTCGACCCGGCGCTCACCAACGACCGCTGCAACTTCTGGCACTTCCGCTTCGACGCGGACGCGGACATGAAGATGCAGGCGCTGACCAACTACATGGCGACGCAGAAGAGCATCAAGAAGGTCTACCTCATCAATCAGGACTATGCCTTCGGCCAGGCGGTGTCCAAGGGCGCGCGGGCGATGCTCACCAAGAAGCGGCCCGACGTCGAGATCGTCGGCGACGATCTGCATCCGCTGGGCAAGGTCAAGGACTTTTCACCCTACGTGGCCAAGATCAAGGCCTCCGGTGCGGACACCGTGGTCACCGGGAACTGGGGCGCGGACCTGGCATTGCTGATCAAGGCCGGGAAGGAGTCGGGTCTGAAGGTGGACTACTACACCTACTATGCGGGCGTGGCGGGCGGGCCTACGGCGATCGGCGAGGCGGGCGACGGTCACCTGCGGCAGGTAACCCACTGGCATAGCAACGTGGGCGATACGAAGTCGGATGCGATCGTGCAGCAGTACCGCAAGCGCTACCCGGATTTGAAGGACGATTTCTACTGGCTCGATCTCAAGAATGCGATGGAGATGCTGGTCAAAGCCATCAACGACACCAAGTCCACCGATCCGCAGAAGGTGGCGCTGGCGCTGGAGGGGATGAAATACCAGGCCTTCACCGGCGAGATCACCATGCGGGCGGACAACCACCAGATCCTGCAGCCCATGTACGTCTCCACCTTCGCGAAGGTCGGCAGCTCCGGGGTCAAGTACGACGTTCGAACGCACCGGCTACGGCTTCCGCAGCGAGGGCAGAGTCGGCCCGCGCGACACCATGTTGCCGACAACGTGCAAGATGCAGCGGCCGTAAGCCACTGCGCAGGAAGGCGAGCTGGAGTCCTGGTTCCCGAAGGTGGCTGCTCGCCCCTCAGCCTGGACAGTCGGCAACAAGCGACGCGATGCCGCCACGCGTCACTACAGCGAGCCCGTAACTAGGAGCTTGAAGAAGAAGAACAGCCCCAAGGCCATGAAGGCGTAGACCACCGCGTCGCTGCCGCGGCCCGCGCTGGGGTTGCGCGCCAGCCACCACTTTCCGAGCAGCAGGGTCGCGGCGAAGGCGAACCCGACGACCCACACCAGCCACGGGCTCTTGTCCCAGGTGCGATCCAGTGCCACGGTAAGCCAGCCGCCCGGCTTGAGCGCTTGGTACGCCGTTCCCCCCAGGCCCAGCACTACGAAACCGATCAGGACGATGCTGAAGGCGTCTTCGACCAGCCCGCCCGCCCCGATCCCGAAGAACTGATTGCGCTTGTCCGTATCCAGCCTGTCCATTCCCGATCTCTCCGTGCGAGAGTTGGTCTAAAGCCAGGGGCGTGCAACCGCCGTACCAGTCCCCGATTGTTGCGGTGGGTCAGCTACTTGAGCGGTGAGAAGAGAGGTGCGGCTGGTGCGTTTCGTCGCAGCCGGACGACGCCAATCCGGACGCCCGGATGACAAGATCGGGGGTCGCGACGGCGTCGTGCGCTTCGACGCTCAGCCGCTTGGGCGAGGCCTACGGGGTGAGACAGCGCACGAAGTTGCACACGCGCTGGCAGTCCTCGGAGAAGCCGCATTCGAACTCGGCGAGCTTGGCGTTGCCGTCCGGTCCGACGCCGCACTGATCGGCCGCGGCCAGGTTGTTGGGCTTCGGCCGCCACTCGCACTGATGGCAGGCGGTCACACCCGGCATCTCCAACGATTCGCTGCGGACCACCGTGCTGGACCGCTTGCTGGACTGGGGCAACGAGGACTCGTCGGGGTCTGCCGCCACTGCGAACAGCGACAGCAGAGACAGCGCAGCAAGGGCAAGAATTCGATCCATCAGAAAGCGTCTACTCTTGACTGACGAGTGTGACCGGGGACGGACCCCGGCTGGCTTGCATCGACATGAAAACTATACCGCCTCGCGGGCGAACGGAAAAGACACCTTCGATCATCGGCCTTAGATCCGCGCCCATCTTGATCTAGATCAAGATCTTTCCGAACTGACGCCGCCCGCCATGCGCCCGCGGTTCTGCAGGTACCCGCTCAGCAGAACGCCACCGATGATCGCCACATAGACCAGCCATGGCAGCCAGGGGTGCATGATCATCCAGTCTTCCAGCATCGGCTCGTGGATCAACATCTTGGCTGCGGTCCACGCCAGCACCCCGGCGCCCAGGTAAATGATCATCGGGAACCGGTCCACCATGCGCAGGATCAGCGTGCTGCCCCACACCATGATGGGGATGCTGATGAGCAACCCCAGCACCACCAGCACAAAGCTGCCCTGGGCCGCGCCGGCAACACCGAGCACGTTGTCCAGCCCCATGACCGTATCGGCGATGACGATGGTGCGGATAGCGGCCCAGAATCCGGTGATCTCGCTGACCTTGACACCGTCGGCGCCGCGTTCGTCGTCCGTGGCGAGCAGCTTGTAGGCGATCCAGATCAGCAGCAGCCCTCCGGCCGCTTGCAGACCGGGCACCCGGAGCAACGCCACCACCGCCAGCGTCATCACCACGCGCACGGCTATAGCACCTGCGGTTCCCCACACGATGGCCTTGGTCTGGAGGTCCTTGGGCAGCTTGCGCGCGGCCAACGCGATGACGATGGCGTTGTCCCCCGCCAGCACCAGGTCGATGATGACGATGGCGAACAGCGCGGAGAGGAAGTCGGTTGAAATGATATCCATCGATCGAGTCGTAAACGTGAGGCGTCGCGTCAGCCCTTCAGGCGGGTGATGCGGATGACTTCGGGGTGGCGTCGCAGGCCGCGCATGATCTGGGCGAGGTGAAGGCGGTTGTTGACCTGCAGCGTGAAGTGGATGTCGGTGTAGGCGCTGGAGTCTCCCGGCTCGAGGCTCACGTTTTCGATGTTCGAGCCGTTCTCGGCGATCTCGGCCGCGACCTTGGCCAGCACCCCGGTCTGATTGGACACCACCAGCTTGATGTTCACCGAGAACAGCTTCCTCGTGTCCGGCGCCCATTCCACGTCCAGCCATTTGTCCGGGTCGCGGCGGCTCTTGGCGATGACCGGGCAATCGTGAGTGTGGATGATCATGCCGCGGCCGGTCTTGATGAAGCCGATGATCGGGTCGCCCGGGATCGGGTGGCAGCACTTCGCGAACTGCAGCGCCATGCCCTCCGAGCCGCGGATGATCACCGGTCCGGCGAGGCCGGGCTGCTTCGATTCCGCGCCGGCCGGCAGCAGCTTGCGCGCAATGACCACAGCGAGCTGCTTGCCCAGCCCGATCTCGGCCAGCACCTCCTGCCGCGTGGTCGCGCTGAGCTCCTTGAGCAGGCGCTCCCAGTCCGCCTCGGTGATCGCTGCGTGCGCTGGAGCCCAGCGCGGCGAGCGCCTGGCCCAGCAGGCGCTCGCCGAGCTGCGCCGATTCCTCGTACTGCATGGTCTTCAGGAAATGGCGGATGTGGTGGCGGGCCTTGGCGCTCACCACGTAGTTCAGCCAGGAAGGATTCGGCTTGGCGTGCGCGGCGGTGATGATCTCGACCCGGTCGCCGTTCTTGAGCTCGCTGCGCAGCGGCACCAGCTCGTAGTTGATCTTGGCCGCGACGCAGCGATTGCCGATGTCGGTATGCACGGCGTAGGCGAAGTCCACGCAGGTCGCGCCGTGCGGCAGGGCCATGATCTTGCCCTTGGGCGTGAACACGTAGACCTCGTCGGGGAACAGGTCCACCTTGAGATGCTCGAGGAACTCGACCGAGTCCACACTCTCCGACTGCATCTCGAGCAGGCTCTGCAGCCACTGGTGGGTCTTCTTCTGCAGCTCGGACAACTGGGCGTCGGTGGTCTTGTACAGCCAGTGCGAGGCCACCCCGGCCTCGGCGATCCGGTGCATCTCCTGGGTGCGGATCTGCAGCTCGAGCGGGGTGCCGAAGGGGCCGAACAGCGTGGTGTGCAGCGACTGGTAGCCGTTGGCCTTGGGGATGGCGATGTAGTCCTTGAACTTGCCCGGGATCGGCTTGTACAGCGCATGCAGCGCGCCCAGGGCCAGGTAGCACGCGGCCGGGTCTTTTACGATCACGCGGAAGGCGTAGATGTCCAGCACCTTGGAGAACGACAGATTCTTCTCGTGCATCTTCTTGTAGATGCTGTACAGGTTCTTCTCGCGGCCGGTGACCACCGCCTCGATCTTGTTATCCGCCAGACGCTGCTTGATCGCATCCAGGATCTTGTCCACCACCTCGCGGCGGTTGCCGCGCTGGACCTCCAGCGCCTTCTTCAGCACGCGATAGCGGTTCGGGTAGAGGTTCTGGAACGCGAGCTCCTCCAGCTCCTGGTACAGGGCGTTGAGCCCCAGTCGGTTGGCGATCGGCGCGTAGATTTCCAGCGTCTCGCGGGCGATGCGCGCGCGCGTGGTCGGCTGCATCACATCGAGCGTGCGCATGTTATGCAGGCGGTCGGCCAGCTTGATCAGGATTACGCGCACGTCGCGCGCCATGGCCAGGAACATCTTGCGGAAGTTCTCGGCCTGCGCCTGTTCCTGGCTCTCGAACTCGATCTTGTCCAGCTTCGAGACGCCGTCGACCAGCTCGGCCACCATCTTGCCGAACTTCTCGCTGATCTCGATCTTGGTGACGGCCGTGTCTTCCATCACATCGTGCAGCAGCGCCGCGGTCAGCGCCTGGGAGTCCAGGTGCCACTGGGTGAGGATCTTGGCGACTTCGACCGGATGGGAAATGTAGGGTTCGCCCGAGCGGCGGAACTGGCCTTCGTGCGCCGCCTCGGAGAATTCGTAGGCCGACTTGAGCTGACGCACGTCCTCCGGCTTGAGATAGCTGGACGCGTCGCGGAGCAGTAACTCGGCCTCGGACATCTTCGACTCGCGGTGGTGACGAAGAAGCCCGCTTGTACCAGGTTTGGTGTGCTTTTGGCTGGCGCGTGAGCTATTAAGCGGGCTTGGCGGTACGGACTCTATAGGGCTTCAGATGGGTCAGGCCTGGCCTTTGTTCAAGATCTCCTGGCCGACCTTGCCGGCCGCGACCTCGCGCAAGGCGATGACCGTCGGCTTGTCCTTGTTGCCCTCCACCATGGGGGACGCGCCCTGGGACAGCTGGCGCGCGCGATAGGTGGCGGCAAGCGTGAGCACGAAACGATTGGGGATGAGCTTCAGGCAGTCGTCGACGGTGATGCGTGCCATGAGGTCCTCGTCTTCTACTTCAATCGGTTGATCAGGTCGCGGTGACGCTCGAGCTGCACCGCCAACCGCAGTCGCTGGGCCCGGACGATGCTCACGAGGTCGGCCACGGCGACATCAAAATTGCGATTGATAATAACATAGTCGAACTCCTCGACATGGGCGACCTCCTCGCGCGCGGCCAGGAGCCGGCGCTCGATTACCTCCGCGCTGTCCTGCCCGCGTCCCACCAGCCGCTTGCGCAGCGCTTCCGGCGATGGCGGCAGGATAAACACGCCCACCGCATCGGGGATCAGCCCGCGCACCTGGGCGGCGCCCTGCCAGTCGATCTCCAGCAGGATGTCCTTGCCTTCGGCTCGACGCTCGATGATCCAGGCTTCTGCGGTGCCATACAGGTTGCCATGCACCTCGGCGCTCTCGAGGAACTCGCCGCGGCCAACCATCGCCACGAACTGCTCGCGCGACACGAAGTGGTAATTGCGCCCGTCGGTCTCGCCCGTCCGCGGGGCGCGCGTGGTGTGGGAGATGGACAGCTCGATATCGGGCTCGCGCTCGAGCAGTGCGTTCACCAGACTGGTCTTGCCGGCCCCGGAAGGGGCGCAGATGATAAAGAGATTACCTGAGGCCATGACGTGACGGGCGATGGGCGATCGGCAATTGGCACCGCTGTGCTGATGTTATCGGCCTGGCGCCTATTGCCTATAGCCCTTCGCCCGCCTTTATTCGATGTTCTGCACCTGCTCCCGCATCTGCTCGATCAGCACTTTGAGCTCCACCGAAGCTTGCGACGTGTCGATGTCCACCGACTTGGAGCCGAGCGTGTTGGCCTCGCGGTTGAGCTCCTGCATGAGGAAATCCAGCCGCTTGCCGGCCGCACCGCTGCCCGTGAGTACGCGGCGCGTCTCGGTCAAATGCGTGACCAGCCGCGACAACTCTTCTTCCACGTCGACCTTGGACGCGAACATCACGAGCTCCTGCCGGATGCGATCCTCGTCCATCGTGCCGGACAGGTCTTTCAGCGCGTCCTTCAGGCGCGTAGCCAACCGTTCCTGGTAGGCCGCGACCAATTGAGGGATGCGCGGCTTGACCTTTCCACCAGCTCTTCCATGCGCTTGACACGCTCCAGCAGCAGCTCTTGAGCTTGTCGCCCTCTCGCGCGCGCGATGCGGTGAACTCATCGAGCGCCCGCTGCATCAGCGCATGCGCCTGATCGCGCAGCTGCTCCAACGGCATGGCGTCGGCCTCGACGATGCCGGGCCAGCGGATCACGTCGCTGACCGTAAGGCTCGCGGCTCCAGGCAGATGTCGACGAACGCGGTGATCCAGTCCTACGAGCTGATCGAGCAGCGCGGTGTTGAGCTGCAGCGAAACATGGCTGGCCGGGCTCTTCTGCAATCCGATACGGCACTCGACCTTGCCACGCGTGAGCCGCGCAGCGACCAGCTCGCGCATGCCGGGCTCGAACGAGCGGAACTCGTCGGGGAGCCTGAACTGGATGTCCAGATAGCGATGATTGACCGAACGGACCTCGACGCTGAGCGTGCCGAGCGGAAGCTCCTCGGACACCGCGGCGTAGCCGGTCATGCTGTAGATCATCCAGGCTCCCAACAATCTAGAATACGCTGCGCTGCGCAATACAAATACATACAGCGCCGCCGCGGCTGCGCGCAGAAGATAGCACATAATCATGCGCCGGTATGCCCGGCCATAGCGAGTGGAACCCTGCATGCGCCCGAGTGGCAGAAAACCCGACGAGCTGCGGCCCGTCCGCATCACCCGCGGCTATACCCGGCACGCCGAAGGTTCGGTGCTTGATCGAGTCCGGCGACACCCGCGTGCTGTGCACTGCGAGCATCGACGAGAAAGTGCCGCCGTTCCTGAAGGGCAAGGGCAGGGGCTGGCTCACCGCCGAGTACGGCATGCTGCCGCGCTCGACCAACACCCGCATGCAGCGCGAGGCGGCGGCGGGCAAGCAGTCCGGCCGCACGCAGGAGATCCAGCGCCTGATCGGCCGCAGCCTGCGCGCCGTGGCCAACCTCGCGGCGCTGGGCGAGCGCACGATCCAGATCGACTGCGACGTGCTGCAGGCCGACGGCGGGACGCGCACGGCCAGCATCACCGGGGCGTTCGTGGCGCTCCACGACGCCGTGCGCTGCTTGGTTGACAAGGGCGCGATCGCGACGTGGCCGCTCGTCGACTTCGTGGCTGCGGTGTCGGTCGGCGTGTACGAGGGCGTGCCAGTGCTCGATCTGGACTATGTAGAGGATTCCGCGTGCGATACCGACATGAACGTGGTCATGACCGGCAACGGAGGACTGGTGGAAGTTCAGGGCACAGCCGAAGGCAAACCGTTTTCGCGTGCGGAACTCGATGCGATGGTAGACCTTGCATCGTCCGGCATACGCCAGCTCATTGCCGCGCAGCGCGCCGCACTCGGGGTCTGAGTCGATCCTGAACCGGTGAAACGACTCGTTCTGGCCACCAACAACGAAGGCAAGATCCGCGAGATCCGCCGGATCCTGGCCTCCCTCGGCATCGAAGTGGTCCCGCAGGCCCAACTCAACGTCCCCGAGGCGGATGAGCCGCACGCAACATTCATCGAGAACGCGCTGGCCAAGGCCCGGCATGCCTCCAGGTTGACCCGGCTGCCGGCGCTGGCCGACGATTCCGGGATCTGTGTGGACGCGCTGGGCGGCGCGCCGGGTGTGCATTCGGCGCGCCTGGCAGGCGAACCGAGATCCGACGAGCGCAACAACGATCGTCTGCTCGAACTGCTGCGCGCAGAGCGAGGACCGCCACGCGCACTACTACTGCGTGATCGTGCTGGTACGTCATGCGCACGATCCGCAGCCGCTGATCGCCGAGGGCGAGTGGGCACGGCGAGGTCCTCCGCGAGCGGCGCGGCGGCGGCGGCTTTGGCTACGACCCGCTGTTTCTCGATCCGCTGCTGGGCAAGACCGGCGCCGAGCTGCCGCTCGATGAGAAGAACCGCATCAGCCACCGCGGGAGGGCGCTGGCGGTGCTGGTGGAGAGGTTGAAGGGCATAGTGAAGGCGTGAAGAGTGAAGGGTGAAGAGTGAAGGTGAGGTGAATGAGACCAAAAGAACCCCCTTTCCCCCATCACCGGGGGCGAGGGTCGGGGTGAGGGGGCTCACCCTTCACCCTTCACCTGCTCAAGCAATCTCCTATGTCACAATAGCGCCTCTCCCCGCGCCGCCCACCACCGCGCGGCTCGCCAGATGCCAACAGCCACCATCTCCATCCCTGCGCGTGAACCCGTCGTTGCGCTGACTGCGCTCCCGCCGTTGTCGCTGTACGTGCATATCCCGTGGTGCGTCCGCAAGTGTCCCTATTGCGATTTCAACTCACACGAAGCGCGCGGCGCGTTGCCGGAAGAAGACTACGCGAAGGCCCTCATGGCCGACCTGGAGGTAGCGTTGCCCTCGATCTGGGGCAGGCGCGTGCACACCGTTTTCTTCGGCGGCGGCACGCCGAGTCTGTTGTCGGCAAAAGCGCTCGACGAGATCCTGTGCGGCATCCGCGCGCGGGTGCCGCTCGACCCTGGGGCCGAGATCACGCTTGGAAGCCAATCCCGGCACCTTCGAAGCGGACAAGTTCGCCGCGTTTCGGCGACTGGGCATCAATCGCCTGTCGATCGGCATACAGAGCTTCAACCCGCGGCATCTCAAGGCGCTCGGTCGCATTCACGATGACCATGAGGCGCGCAGCGCGATCGAGATCGCCCGCGCCAACTTCGACAACATCAACCTCGATCTCATGTACGGCTTGCCCGAGCAGACCCTGATGGAGGCGGAGGCCGACCTTGCGGCGGCGATCGAGTTCGCGCCGCGGCACCTCTCCGCATATCACCTGACCATCGAGCCGAATACCTACTTTCACCGCTATCCTCCAGCCGTGCCCGGACGAAGCGCTGGCGGCAGACATGCAGGAGTTGATCGAGGGCCTGCTGGCGGAGCACGGTTACGCGCACTACGAGACCTCGGCCTTCGCACAGCCCGGGTACGAGTCGCGGCACAACTCCAACTACTGGCTGTTCGGCGACTATCTGGGCATCGGTGCCGGCGCCCACAGCAAGATCTCGTTCGCGGACCGTATCACGCGGCAGATGCGGTGGAAGCATCCGCGCGAGTATCTGGATCGCGCTGCCGCGGGCGAGCCGGTGCAGCAGGACGATGTGGTTACCGTCGCCGCGTTGCCGTTCGAATTCATGATGAATGCGCTGCGGCTGACGCGCGGCTTTCCGGCGCGCGCTGTTCGAGGAGCGCACCGGTTTGCCGCTCGGCATGGTCCGGCGCGAGCTCGACGAAGCCGAGCGGCTCGGCCTCGATCGTGCGCGACCCACGCGGACATCGCACCCACGCTGCGCGGGCAGCGGTTCCTGAACGACTTGCTGCAGTTGTTTCTGCGCGAGACCTGATCAGAGCTTGCCTAAACGGCGCCGGAAGATAGCGGAGAATAAAGATGGAAAGCGACAAGGACATCACCGCCGACTCACAGGTGGCACGCATCTTCGAGTGGCGGCGCGGCTTCAACGTCATTCATCTGATCGATCGTCGGGATCCGCGTGGGGTTGTTCAAGGCGCTGGCAGAGGCGCCGGGTCGACCGGCACCGAATTGGCCCAGAAGCTCGGGCTGCATGCGCCCTTCGTCGAGACCTGGTGCAAGACCGCCTACGGGATGCAGCTTCTGGATGCGGACCAGGCGTTGCGCTATCGTCTGGCGCCCTATCTTCGACAGCATCCTCGCGAACCCGACTCATCCGCGCTACCTCGGCGGCTACGTGCGTCTGGGTACGGAGGTAGCCGCCGCAGACTTTCAGCGCTGCGTGCAGGCGCTGCGCACGGGCGAGGTCAAGCCGTTCCAGGGTCGTGGCGACGACTTCGCTCAAGCCATCGCCGAGTCCACCTGGGGCCTGCAAGTGGTGACGGCGAAGAAGATCCTGCCGGCGCTGGCTGGGCTCACCCAGCGGCTGGAGGCCGGTGGCACTGTTCTGGAGGTTGGTTGCGGCACCGGCAATCTGCTGGTGCAGCTGGCGAAGGCTTTCCCGAAGGCGCGCTGCATCGGGGTCGATATCGACGCGGACAGTCTAGCGTCGGCCCGAGCAGCGCCTGGAGCAGGCAGGTATCGCGGACCGCGCTGAGGCGCGGCAGGGAACCGTAGGTCAGGCGGTGGCGCCGGCGAGCGTGGACGCCGTGGTGATGGTGGAAGTGCTGCACGAGATAGCGCCGCAGCTCCGGCCGTCGGTGATCAAGGAAAGCGCCGCGGCGCTGAAGCCTGGCGGCTGGCTGGTGATCGTGGATGAGACCTATCCCTCTACGCTGGAGGAAATGCGCAAGCCGGAGTTTCGTTTTCCGCTGATGACCGGCTTCGAGGAAATGGTCTGGGGCAACGTTCTGCCTACGCGCGAGGAGCAGGAGAAGCTGTTGCGCGATGCGGGTCTCGCCGGAAGCATCGACCGCAGCGATCATCGGCGAAGGGTTTACGGTGCTGACGACCCAGAGGCCGTGAGCGAGGTTTGAGCCAAAGCGGCGATACGGATCAGGACTCTGTTCGCTTGTCCTCCTAGATGACGTATCGCACCACGATCCTGGCAGCGCGGCCCTTGTCTGCGCTCCAGTGCGCGAAGTTGAAGCAGACTTCCTTGGTGGTGTCGGTATGGCGCGCGCTCGAAGGACGCGTCGAGGAACTTCGCGCCGCCCACGTCCTGGCCCGCCACTACGCGGCTGTCGCCCCAGGACTGCTGAGAATCCTCCGGACGCGTGAACAACTGTATTTCCGACACCAATGCGCTGGCCGGAACCACGGCGCACACCGCAGCACGCAGTGCATCGGCTTCCGCGCAGCCGCGATCCGCACCCGATGCGCTAGCTCGTCCCTTGCACGCGGGTAGCTGCACGAGCGCCTCCACGCCCTCGGCGCCCCGTCGCCGTTCCTCGGCCTGGCGCGTCTGACTGTCGACCACCGATTGGGCGTTCAAGCGGACCTGCTCCAACCTGGAGGTGGAAGCGGCCAGCGTTTGCAGTTGCTGCTGCAGCTCCTGGCGCAACTCGTGGTTTTCTTCGCGCCGCCCCTGGCCCAGATACTCCGAATAGGCAAAGCCACCGACGCCCGACGCCAGCATCAGGGTGACTACCCACAGCAGCGAGCGGATGCCGCCCTTGGATACTACCCGGCGGTCGCCCGACTGCTTCTTCCAGTTGATGACGAGCTGAAAAATGGCCGTGCCGATCGTGGCGATGGCGCCGATCATCGCGGCGAGGACGCTCTCGGAGATACCCACGGTGTTTGCTCCAGTCAGCGGACACGGGCGTTTGGCCCGCGCATTCAAGGACCTGTATCGGCCCCGCCGGCTGTTGCTTGAACCGTCGGCCGGGCGCGTTCCGTGAGTCTGTAAAGCAAGTACTGTGTCAGCCGAACGGCGCCGCCAGGTCCCGCAGTGCGCCGAAAGACCAGGTCCCACACCCCGTGCCCCAGCTTCAATCCGCGCTGCTCGAATTTTGTCAGCGGGCGGTGGTCGGGGCGGGGAGCGAACGCGGCGGCCGTGTTTTTCAGCAATGGCTCGGCGGTCAACACGTCCAGCATCTGCTCGGCGTACTCCTGCCAGTCGGTCGCCAGGTGGATATAGCCGCCAGGCGTCAGCCGAGAGGCCAGCAAGTGCACGAAGAGCGGTTGAATCAATCGGCGCTTGTGATGGCGCGTCTTGGGCCAGGGATCGGGAAAGAACACGTGGATACCGGCGAGTGCATCGGGCGCGATCATGTGCTCCACGACGTCCATGGCGTCGTGCTGCACCAGGCGAAGGTTGGGAAGCTGCTTCTCTTCGATCAGCTTGAGCAGGCCGCCCACACCGGGCGAGTGCACCTCGATGCCGACGTAGTCATGGTGCGGATGAGCCAGCGCGATAGCCGCTGTCGTCTCGCCCATCCCGAAGCCGATCTCGAGGATGGTCGGCGCTGTGCGCCCGAACAGCGCAGAGAAGTCGAGCGGGTGAGCGGAGTAGGCGATGGCGTAACGACCGAGGAGCTGATCGTAGGCCCGCTTTTGCGCAACGGACATGCGCCCCTGGCGCAGCACGTAGCTGCGGATGGCGCGATGAGCGTTGGAGGCGGGATTGCTCAGGCCGCCTTGTCCTTCGCCGGTGCGATGACGCCGCCGGTGGGCGAGCTCGGCGAAGCCGAGTACAGCTTCTTCGGCATGCGCCCGGCGAGATAGGCCTCCCGGCCCGCTTCCACCGCTTTTCTCATCGCGCCGGCCATCAGCACCGGGTCGTTCGCGGCGGCGATCGCCGTATTCATCAGCACGCCGTCGCAGCCCAGCTCCATGGCGATGGCGGCGTCGGAGGCCGTGCCCACGCCGGCGTCCACCAGCACCGGCACCTTGGCGTCGTCGATGATGATCTGCAGGTTCCAGGGGTTGAGGATACCCATGCCGGAGCCGATCAGCGAGGCGAGCGGCATCACGGCGACGCAGCCGATCTCCTCCAGCTGCTTGGCGATGATCGGATCGTCCGAGGTATACACCATCACCTGGAACCCTTCCTTCACCAGGGTCTCGGCGGCGGACAAGGTCTCCACCACGTTCGGGTAGAGCGTGCGGGGGTCGCCCAGCACCTCCAGCTTGACCAGCGTATGTCCGTCCAGCAGCTCGCGCGCCAGGCGCAGCGTGCGCACCGCGTCCTGCGCCGAGTAGCAGCCGGCGGTGTTGGGCAGGATGGTGAAGCGGCTGGGCGGCAGAGCGTCGAGCAGGCTCGGTTCGTTCGGGTTCTGTCCGATGTTGGTGCGGCGGATCGCGACCGTGACGATGTTGGCGCCACTCGCCTCCACCGCCGCGCGCGTTTGCTCGAAGTCCTTGTACTTGCCCGTACCGACCAGGAGACGGGACGAGTAGGCCTTGCCGGCGATGAGAAGTTGATCCATGAAAGTGTCCTCGCGGCTAACCGGTTGATGCAAAGCTCTGCGAACGCGTGCGTCGCACGCACTGGTGCACACGCGCACCGCACGCAAGCTTCGCGTGGCGCTGTGGTTCTGCAAGCTCCTAACCGCCGCCGACTGCGACGACGATCTCTACGCAGTCGCCATCGGCAAGCTGCTGTTGATCGAGCTGGCCGCGCGGCACGATCTCCCCGTTGCGCTCCAGCGCCACGCGCTTGCCCGCCGAGCTGCAGGCTGGCGATGAGCTGGGCGGCGGTGAGCGGGGCCTCGAAGCGGCGGGGCTCACCGTTGACGGTGAGGGAAATCATGGTTCACGCGAGCAGAATTCACTTCTGACGATTCTATCAGGATGCCGGCGACCGAACGCTGTGCGAACTTCAGATCCGCCTTCTTCCACCGCGTGGCAGGCGACCAGCGTGTGCTCCCGCCACGCCTTCAGCTCGGGTCGCTCCACGCGGCAACGCTGGTTGGCGTGCGGACAGCGCGGATGAAACGTGCAGCCGCTGGGGGGCTCGAGCGGATTCGCCACTTCGCCCGCCACCGGCGTGCGCGGGCGACCGCTCATCTCCAGATCGGGAATGGCGTCGAGCAGCATGCGGGTATAGGGATGCTGCGGCCGGGAAAACAGCATCTCGGTGTGGGCCAGCTCAACCAGCCGTCCCAGATACATCACCCCGACGCGCGTGGCCATCTGCGAGACGACCGCGAGATTGTGCGAGATGAACAGATAGGTGAGCCCCAGCCTGCCCTGCAGCTCCTTCATGAGATTGAGGATCTGGGCCTGCACCGACACGTCCAGGGCGGAAGTCGGTTCGTCGCAAATCAGAAACTCGGGCGCGGAGGACAGCGCACGTGCGATGGAGATGCGCTGGCGCTGGCCGCCGGAGAACTCGTGCGGAAACTTCTCGCCGTCGGCGGGGGCGAGGCCGACCTGCGTGAGCAGCTCCGCCACACGGGCGGCGAGGTCTTGGCGACCAACGGCGGAGCCGTGCGCGCGGATCGGTTCGGCCACGATGTCGGCCACCCTCCAGCGCGGATTGAGGCTGGCGTAGGGATCCTGGAAGATCATCTGCATCCGGCGACGGACCTCGGCGCTCCAGGCACTCGCGTGTGGGGTCTGGCGGTTGCCGTCGAACTCGATGTGCCCGCGAGACGGTGCATACAGCCCGACGATCAGGCGCGCGACGGTCGATTTGCCGCATCCCGACTCGCCCACCAGGCCTACCGTCTCCCCCCGCAGAATCTCCAGTGACAGGCCGTCCACTGCCTGCAGCAGCTGCCGCGGTGCTCTCTCGACCACGCGGTTCAGCCACGGTTTCGAAACGTCGAAGTCGCGCCCCACGGCGTGCAGGGCGACCAGCGGCCGCGCGGCATCAGCGGCTGGAGTCATTCGCATACAGCCAGCAGGCCGCGAGCCGGTCGCCGGTCGCAGCCAGACCGGGACGCTCGCGGTCGCAGCGCTCGAACCGCTGCGGGCAACGTGGATGGAACGCGCAGCCGGACGGGATCGCATCCAGACGGGGCATGGCGCCGTCGATCTGCTGCAGGCGTGCGCCGGTTGCGCCGACTCTCGGGATCGAGCGCATGAGGCCGACGGTGTAGGGATGGCTCGGCGCGTGGATGATGCTGCGCACCGGGCCGATCTCGGCAATGCGGCCGGCGTACATGACGGCTACGCGCTGCGCAGTCTCGGCGATCACGCCCATGTCGTGGGTGATGAGCAGCACGGCTGCTCCGTGTTTCTGGGAGAGGCGCTTGAGTATTGCAATGATCTGCGCCTGGGTCGACACGTCCAGCGCGGTGGTCGGCTCGTCCGCGATGATCAGCCGGGGCTCGGCGCACAGCGCCAGAGCGATCACCACGCGCTGCCGCATCCCGCCGGAGAACTGGTGCGGATAGTGGTCCAGGCGCCGCTCCGCCGCGGGGATGCCTACCTCGTTGAGCAGCGCGATGGCTCGATCGCGGGCCGCGCGGCGCGAGACGGGGAGATGCGCCAGAATGGTTTCGGTGATCTGACGGCCGATGGGATAGAGCGGATTGAGCGAGGTGAGCGGATCCTGGAATATCGCCCCGATAGATCGCCCTCGCAGTTTGCGCATGGCAGCGGGCGGCAGGTTGTCGATGCGCCCGCCTTCGAGCAGGATCTCGCCGGTACCGATGCGTCCGGGAGGCTCCAGCAGGCCGATGATGGCCATGCCGGTGAGCGATTTTCCCGCACCCGATTCACCTACCACGCCCAGCACTTCTCCCGGCTCGATGTGGAAGGACACGTCATCAACGGCGACCAGCGTGCCGTGCCGGGTCGGGAACTCGACCCGCAGGTGTTTCACTTCGAGCAGCGGGGCTGGCATTCAAGCCCTGCTTGCCACGCAGATCACGCAGTGCGCAATCCTGAGCAAGCTCTGTGTGCGCAGTGGCCGCGTCTCAGCGCAGCTTCGGGTTGAGCGCATCGCGCAGCCAGTCTCCAAGCAGGTTCACCGACAGCACCAGCACCACCAGCGCCACACCCGGGAACACCGCGATCCACCACTCGCCGGAAAAGAGGAAATCGTTGCCGATGCGGATCAACGTGCCCAGCGACGGCGTGGTGGGCGGCATGCCCACGCCGAGGAACGAGAGCGTGGCTTCGGTGATGATGGCGGTGGCGATGTGAATGGTGGCGATCACCAGCACCGGCCCCATCACGTTCGGCAGCAGATGGTGCAGCATGATGGCGGCTGGATGCCGGCCGATTACGCGCGCGGCCTGGACGTATTCTTTGCTCTTCTCGACCAGCGTCGAACCGCGCACCGTGCGCGCGTACTGCACCCAGCCGGAGATGGCGATGGCAAAGATCAGCACGTACGGCGCGATGCTGCCGTAGGATCCGCGCGGCAGCGCGACGTGTGCTACGCCGTCGATCAGCAACGCGACCAGGATGGCGGGAAACGAGAGCTGCACGTCGGCGATGCGCATGATGAACGCGTCGAGCCGGCCGCCCACGTAGCCGGAGAGCAAGCCCAGGCTCACTCCCAGCACCATCGACAGCAACACCGCGGCAACGCCCACTCCGAGTGAAATGCGCGCGCCGTACAGGATCGCCGACAACACGTCCCGGCCTTGATTGTCGGTGCCGAGCGGGTGGGCTGCCCGGCCTTGCTCGGACCAGGCGGGCGGCAGGAACGAGTCGAGCAAGTTCACCGAGGCCAGGTCGAAGGGATCATGCGGGGCGATCCAGGGTGCCAGCAGCGCGCCACCCACGCACAGGAGCGCGAGCGCCGCGGCAGCGATGGTGACCGGCGAGCGCCGGAAGCTGTAGAAGACATCCGAGTCCCAGGTGCGGGCCAGACGACCGCGGATCCCGGTGTCCGGCACCGTCGACGAAACCGGCGATATCACTCTTCACCCTTCACTTCATTACCACCCACCGCAGATAGTTGAAATTGATAGCCAGCTGCACCAGCTCCACGTTCTTCTTCATGCCCCACACCAGCGGCTGCTGGTGCAGCGGGATATGGCCGATGTCTTGGGCGTGGAGCTTGAACGCTTCGGCGATCAACGCGTTTCGCTTCGACAGGTTGTTCTCGATGGCGATCTGCCGCGTCAGCTCGTCCAGCCGCGGGTTGGAGTAGGCGCCGAGGTTGTATTGGCCCTGGCCGTTCTCGCCAGGCGTGGACATCACTCCGAACAGCGCGTTGTGGCTGTCCAGGCTGGCGGGCGTCCAGCCCAGCATGTAGAACGAGGTGTCGCGCCGCAGGACCTTGGGAAAGAAGATGGCCTTGGTCTCGGCGACGAGGTCCACCTTGACGCCGATGCGCGCGAGCATGGCCGCCACCGCCTGGCAGATCTCGGCGTCGTTGACGTAGCGGTCGTTGGGGCAGTTCATGCCCACTTCGAACCCGTTCGGATAGCCGGCCTCGGCCAGCAATTTCTTCGCGCCTTCCGGGTCGTAAGGCAGCCGCTTGTTCATCTCCGGCACGAAGCCGGTCACCATCGGCGCGACCATCAGCGCGGTGGGTGTCGAGGTGCCGCGCATGATCCGCGACTTGATCGCTTCGATATCGATGGCCTGGTAGAAGGCCTGCCGCACGCGCTTGTCCTTGAACGGGTTCTTGCCTTTGACGTTGGAGAACAAGCAGCTCGTCGCGCTTCTGGTCCATGCCCAGGAAGATGGTGCGCGCCTCCATGCCTTGCATGATCTTCAGATCGGGATTGCCCTGGACGCGCGGGATGTCCTGCAGCGGCACCGGCTCCATCATGTCGATCTCGCCCGAGATCAGCGCTGCGATGCGCGTGGCGGCGTTCCCGATCGGCGTGAAGATCGCTTCCGTCACGTTGTGCTGCGGCTTGTCCCACCAGTCGGGATAGGACACCAGCACAGTGCGCACACCCGGCTCGCGCGACTTCAGCATGAACGGGCCGGTGCCGTTCGCGTGATTGCTGGCGTAGTTCTCGGTGCCCTTGCGCACGTCGACCGGCCGCACGGCACCGTTCTTCTCGCACCAGCTCTTGGACACGATGTACCAGTTGATGAGCATGCTGGGGCAGGATTGCGAACGGCTCATACGTGACGATATCCACGCTGTAGTCGTCGATCTTGCGGATCTCCTTGATCGTGCCGACGTACATCTTGACGTCCGAGCCTTCGCCGCGCGCGCGTTCCAGTGAGAACAGCACGTCGTCCGCGCTGAATGGCGTGCCGTCGTGGAACTTGACGTTGCGGCGCAAGTTGAAGCGCCACACCGTCGGCGACGTCTGCTTCCAGTCCGTGGCGAGGTTCGGAATCGGCTCCAGATTCTTGCCCCGCCCTACCAGGCCCTCGTAGATGTTGCCGGTGAAGTTCAGCAGCAAGGCCTCGTTGAACATGTACGGATCCATCGACAGCACATCGCCCTGGTCCGCGTAACGGAAGGTCTTGGCCTGCACCGGGGTCGCTGCGAAGGCGAGTGCGCAGCCGAGCGCGGCCAAATGGCCAACGACTCGGCGTGAGGTCGATCTCATAGCGGTCTCCATACTTTGCACGACATCCGCTAGGTGAGCGGCAGGGCATCTTCCGCCAGTGCCGCCAGATAGCCGGCGCCGAGCGGGATCACCTCGTCGTTGAAATCATAGGCGGGGTTGTGCAGGTAGCAGCCGCTCTCGCCGCCGCCCTGCCCGAGCAGGAGATAGGCGCCGGGTCGCACCTGCAGCATGTAGGCGAAATCCTCTCCGCCCATGGTCGGGTCGAACTCACGCACGACGTTGTCGTGGCCGAAGATCCGCGCCGCCGACATTTGCGGCGAACTCGGCCTCCCGCGGCGTGTTGACGGTGGCGGGGTAGCCGCGGATGTATTCGACCTCGGCGCTGCCGCCCAGGCCCTGAGCAACGCCCGCTGCGATCTCGCGGATGCGCTCCTCCGCCAGCACTTGCGTCGCGGCTCGGAAGGTGCGGACCGTGCCGATCAGCCGGACCGCTTCCGGAATCACGTTGAAGGCGCCGAGCTGGCTGGTCTCCATCGAGCACAGGCTGACCACGATGGCGTCGAGCGGGCTGACGTTGCGGCTGGCGATGGTCTGCAGCGCCGTAATGATGTGGGCAGTGACCACCACCGGGTCCACTGCGAGGTGCGGCATCGCCGCGTGGCCGCCCTTGCCGCGCACGTGGATGCGGATCTCGTCGGTTGCCGCCAGTATCGGGCCGGCGCGCACCGCGATCTGGCCCGGCGGCAGTCCGGGCCAGTTGTGCAGCGCATAGACCTCGTCGGCGGGAAAGCGCTCGAACAGCCCCTCCCGCACCATCACGTTGCCGCCGCCGCCGTGCTCCTCCGCGGGTTGGAAGATCACGTAGGCGGTGCCGGCGAACTCGCGCGTCTCCGAGAGATAACGCGCGGCGCCCAGCAGCATGGTCGTGTGGCCGTCGTGACCGCAGGCGTGCATGCGCCCCTCGTGGCGCGACTTGTGCGGGCGCGTCGGCGGTCTCGTGCATGGGCAGGCAGTCCATGTCCGCCCGCAGGCCGACGGCGCGGGCACCGGGACGCTGGCCCGGAATGACGCCCACCACGCCGGTCTTGGCGAGTCCGCGATGGACTTCGATGCCCCAGGCCGTGAGCTGGTCGGCGACGCGCTGGGAGGTGCGCGCTTCCTGGAACGCCAGCTCGGGGTGCGCGTGCATGTCGCGCCGGAACTCGGTCAGCTCGCTCTGATAGCGGCGGATATGCTCGACTGGATTGCTCATGCTCGATTCCTCAATGCGCGGCCGCGGTCCGGTCGAGGCGCAGGCGCGGGTCGACCGCGTAGTACAGCAGGTCGACCACCAGGTTGATGAGAACGAAAAACAGCGCGATCAGGCACAGATAGGCGGCCATGACCGGCACGTCGGCGAAAGTCACCGACTGGATGAACAGCAGTCCCATGCCCGGCCACTGGA
Organism: uncultured beta proteobacterium; assembly: GCA_963741215.1. Classification (GTDB taxonomy): domain Bacteria; phylum Pseudomonadota; class Gammaproteobacteria; order Burkholderiales; family SHXO01; genus SHXO01. Next base: position 150,812 of record CAVUHQ010000011.1, on the reverse strand, counting down.
ACACCGTCTCGGTGATGATGGCGAAGGCGATGATCGAGCCCAGCTGCAGGCCGGTGACGGTGATGACCGGCACCAGCGTGTTCTTGAGGGCGTGCCCGAAATGGATGGCGCGATCGCTCAAACCGCGGGCGCGCGCGAACTTGATGTAGTCGGTGCGCAGCACCTCCAGCATCTCGGAGCGCACCAGCCGCATGATCAGAGTCATCTGGAACAGACCCAGCGTGATGGCCGGAAGGATCAGCGCCTTGAGGCCGGACACGGTGAGCAGCCCCGTGCTCCACCAGCCGAGCGCCACCGTCTCCCCGCGTCCGAACGACGGCAGCCAGCCGAGATTCACCGCGAACACCAGGATCAGAAGAATGCCGATGAGAAAGGTGGGCAGCGACACCCCCACCAGCGACACCGCCAGCAGCAGCTGCGAGAGCCAGGAGCCGCGCCGCAGTGCGGTGTACACGCCCATCGGAATGCCTGCCACGAGGGCCAGCAGCGCCGCAGCGAGGGAGAGCTCGAGCGTCGCGGGCAGCCGCTCGCGGATGAGCGTGGACACCGGCCGGAGCTGCCGCAGGGACAGACCGAACTCGCCTCGCACAGCGCGCCCGACGAAGCTGGCATACTGGACGTAGAAGGGCCGGTCCATGCCGAGGTCTCGCGTCATGCGGGCGCGGTCTTCCGGCGTGGCGTCCTGGCCGAGCATGAACAGCACCGGATCGCCCACGAAGCGGAACAGCGCAAACGCGATCAGACCCACGGCAAGCATGACGAGCAGCGCTTGCGCAAGCCGCCGTAACACGAACGCGACCATCGGGCCGGGGATTGAGTGAGATAAAGGGCCGGTCGGGCGGCTTTCCTGCGCCGCTGGCGCCGGGCGCCGTTGCGGGGGCGAAACGATGTTGCCCAATTCACCCGCACGCGTCAATGCGCGCCCGCGGATTGTGCGCGAACCAGTCGATTCGCCGAGGGACGCACCAGCGCGATGCGATAATCGCGGAACAGTTGCGGCACGGCCGAGTTCGAGGCGTCGCTGCAACGGCATCCACGGAGGCGGCTTATGGACATGTCGCGGGGCATACACGGCGCGGGTCGCTGTTTGGCGGCATTCGTTCTGCTGGCGCTAACGTCTGCTGCGGCCGCGCAGAGTTCCATCTGCGCCGCTGGGCCCGCCGGTCGATTCGATCCCCGACGGTCCGCTCGGCGACGCCATCCGGCTGGGTCAGAAGGTCATGAGCCAGACTCCGGTCTACGCGCGCGAGTACTCGGGCAACGCGCTGAACTGCACCAGCTGTCACCTGGACGGCGGCCGCACGCCCTATGCCGCCCCGCTGGTGGGGATCTGGGGCGTGTTCCCCGAGTACCGCAGCCGCAACGCGCGGGTCAACATCCTCGAGGACCGCATCAACGACTGCTTCGAGCGATCGATGAACGGACGCCGGCTGCCGGTGGACAGCGACGAAATGCACGGCCTGCTCGCCTACATGCAGTGGTTGTCGAAAGGTGTGCCCACCGGGCAGGATGGACCGGGGCGAGGGTTCCAGCGCATCAAGAGCCCGCAGGCTGCCGACCCGGAGCGGGGCAAGCGCGTGTACGCGGACAAATGCGCCGCCTGCCACGGGCCGGACGGCCAAGGCTTGTACGGCGCACAGGGGGAGATGCTGTTCCCGCCTCTGTGGGGGCCGCGCTCGTTCAACGTCGGCGCTGGCATGGCGCGCCTGAGTACCGCCGCAGCCTTCGTCAAGATCGCCATGCCGTTCGGTCAAGGCGGCACCCTGACGGACCAGGAAGCCTTCGACGTAGCGCTGTATTTCACGCAGCAGCCGCGGCCCGATTTTGCCGGCAAGCAGAACGACTGGCCGCGCGGAGGCAAGCCGGAGGATGCGCGGTATTGATGCGGGCAGAGTGACTTCGCTGCCTGCTAGACTTTAGCTTTTCAATTCCAGCCCTAGCTACCTAAGCTATTACATCGACAGGAAGCGAATCATGACCACCATCAATCTCACCAAGGACAACTTCGACCAGACCGTCAGCGACAACCCCATGGTGGTCGTGGACTTCTGGGCGCCCTGGTGCGCACCGTGCCGTTTCTTCTCCCCGGTGTTCGAGGAGACGGCAGGCAAGAACCCCGAAGTGGTGTTCGGCAAAGTGAACACCGAGGAAGAGCCCGACCTCGCCGGCTCTTTCGGGATCCGCTCGATCCCGACCTTGATGATCCTGCGCGAGAAGGTGATCCTGTATTCGGAAGCGGGCGCGCTGCCCCAGCCGCAACTCCAGGCCCTCATCGACCAGGCCCGGGCCCTCGACATGGAGGCGGTGCACCGCGACATCGCCGAAGAAAAAGCCAAAGAGGAGGGTACCGAGCCGGCCGCATGAGCGCGCGCTACCAGAGCTTCCGGGAGTTCTATCCGTTCTATCTCTCGGAGCATCGGAACCGCAGCTGCCGGCGGCTGCATTTTGTCGGCAGCAGCCTCGGTCTGGCGTGTGTCGTGGCCGCCATCGTCACGCGCAACGGCTGGTTTATCCCGCTTGCCTTCGTAGTCGGCTACGCGATGGCCTGGGCGGGCCATGTCTTGTTCGAGAAGAACCGGCCTGCCACGTTCCAATACCCGCTGTATAGTTTTGCCGGGGACTGGGCGATGTTCTACGACATCCTCACCGGCCGCATCAAGTTCTAACCGATTTCCCGCGGGCAGGTTCAAGGAGCCCGATATGGGCATCACCATTCTCACTGGCGATTCCTTCGCCCAGGCCGTTGCGGACAACGACCTGCTGGTGGTCGAGTTCTCGGCGGCTTCCAGTGCGCCTTCGGCGCTGGAGACTGTAGCGCAGCGCGCACCCCACGCGTGCTTTGCGCGTGTCGACGCCGCCGCAGAGCCGGCCATTGCCGCGATGTTCGGACTGAGCAGCGGTCCTGCGCTGCTGATCTTTCGCCAGGCCGTGGTCCTGTATCTCGAAAGCGCCGAGCACTCCGTCGAGCGCATCGAGGAACTCGTGCGCCAGGTGCAGGCGTTGGACATGGACGCTATACGCGCCGCGATCGAGGAAGAGAAGCGCGCCGAGGTGGCGCTGCGGATGCGGCGCGTGTGCCCTACCGCACGACGGGGAAACCAAGGCGGGTGAGCGCGATTCTTCAGGTGCGCGTTGGCTGGGATAACACTGCGCGCGTCTGAACCCGTATCTACGACGCTTGCGTCCGCATCAGGCGAGGATTGCTTGCCTGACGCTCGGGTCTTCCAGCTTCTCCAGCCACCACTTGAGCCCCTTGCCGGCGTCGCGCGGACGCCAGGCGAGCGACATCCGGGTGGCTTTCGGGGACTCTTCGTCCACGAGTTTCCGCACCAGCCGGCCCGCAGCGATAGCCGGCGCGGCCATGTTTATCGGCAGAAAGCCCACCCCCAATCCGGCCGCCTGGGTTTCCAGCTTGGCCTGCATGGTGGGCACCGTCAGGGTGTCCTGCCCATTGCTCAATCCGACGCTGCGGGGAGGGAGGTTGCGCGAGGAATCGGCGGCGACCACGATGCGATGCTGCAGGATGTCGGAAACGGCAATCGGCTCCGGCGCCTCGGCCAGCGGGTGGTCCGGAGCGATGGCGAAGACGAACTCGATCTCGCCGAACGGCCGGGTTGCCACGCCGGGCTCGGGGGGGATCTCGCTGGGTGCGCCGATCACCAGGTCCGCGCGCCCGGAAAACAGCGCGTCCCAGCAGCCTTCCAGGATCTCCGCGGACAGCCGCAGACGGGTGCCGGCGCCTTCGCGGTAGAACTCCAGGATGAGCGGACACAACCGCTCGCCGGGGATGATGTCGTTGTAGGCGATGCGCAGTTCTGTCTCCCAGCCCTTGGCGATGCGTTGCACGCGGCATTCGATGTCGGTGGCCGCACGCAGAAGATGGCGTCCCTCTCGCAGCAGCTCTTCGCCGGCACGGGTCAGCCGTGCCCGGTGGCCGCTGCGATCGAACAGCTGCACGTCGAGATCCTGTTCCAGTTTCTGCACCGTATAGGTGATGGCCGAAGGCACGCGATGCAGTTCCTCCGCCGCGGCGGCGAAGCTGCCCTTGCGTGCGATCGCGTCCAGCACCAGCAGGGCGTCCAGGGAGAGCTTGGTGGCGGGCATGGGGGCTTTACGGAACGCTGCGTCTTGATTCGTTGCGCTAATAGCCGGGAAAATGCGTTAGAATCGCACTCCTTATAGCTTACGCGGTCCTTGCACTAGTATCGCGAACCTTATACCTCACCCGGACCTTCTGCCAGTCCCGCAACGGCGGAAGGCGATCTGAATACAACAACTATTCTCAAGGTATCTCGTTGCAGACATCGATTGTCCGTAATGTAGCGCTTCTCGCAAGCCTGGTCATGGCGGCTGCGATTGCCGGCTGCGGCAAGAAAGACGAGGGGGCTTCCGCCGCGCAGACCAAACCCGCCGAGCCGGGCAAAGCCGGGACGGCCGCCCCAGCCGCAGCGCCAGCGCCGCCCAAGCCGATGGGACTGCCGGTCAAAGCGCAAGCCGGTCACGGTGGCCAAGGTCGACAGCGAGGTCACTGCGGTCGGGACCCTGATCGCGTCCGAAGCCGTGGTCCTGCGTCCCGAGATCGCCGGCCGCATCATCGAGTTGAACTTCCAGGAAGGGCAAGCGGTGCAAAAGGGGGCCAAGCTGGTCACCTTCGACCCGTCGGAGTACCAGGCCCAAGCTTGCCGGCTCCGCGGCCGAGGCCAGGACCGAGACCCAGCGCTACGAGCGCGCCAAGGAGATGCTGGAGCAGAAGTTCATCAGCCAGGAAGCGCTCGACGTCGCCCGCGGCAACATGGAGCGCGCGCAAGCCCGCAGGCGGCAGGACGAGGTCCTGCTGTCCAAGGCCGTAATCAGCGCGCCGTTCAGCGGCATCGTCGGGCTGCGCCTGGTGAGCCCCGGGGCCTATGTCAAGGTCGGAGAAGACATCGCGCGGCTGGAGAACATCAGCTCGCTCAAGCTCGATTTCCGCGTGCCCGAAGTGTACTTGTCCAAGATCAGACCCAAGCAGGACCTCACCATCCGCGTGGACGCCTATCCTACCGAAGCCTTCCCGGGCAGGATCTACGCGCTCGAGCCTTCGGTGGACGAAAAGACCCGCACGGTAGTCGTGCGCGCGCAGATCCCCAACCAGCAGGCCAAGCTGCGCCCAGGCATGTTCGCGCGCGTGAACGTGCTGCTGGAGACGCGGCCCGACGCGATCCTGGTGCCCGAGCAGGCGATCTGGCCGCAGGGGCGCGACCCGTACGTCTACAAGGTCGTGGACGGCAAGGCGATGCTGACGAAAGTCGAGCTCGGCGTGCGGCGCCCGGGCGAGGTGGAAGTCGTCAAGGGCCTCACACGGACCGATATGGTTGTAACCGACGGACAGATGAAGCTGAAGGATGGTGCTCCGGTGACGGTGATGCGCCGCCGCCCGCGCCGGCTGCCACCGCGAACGGAGCCGGCGCGCCCAAGCCCGGCGGCTGAGTCGCCGCGCAGGACTCCCGGCGAATCGACTAAGTTGGCGCAGCGCATAGTCACGTAGCGCGGCGCATACCCTCCAAAGAGGATCAGGCGATGGTTCTTTCCGATATCTCCATCAAGCGGCCGGTGCTGGCCATCGTGATGAGCTTGATGATCGTGCTGGTCGGATTCCTGTCCTACACGCGCATGGCCGTGCGCGAGTATCCCAACATCGATCCGCCCGTGGTCTCGGTGCGCACCGTCTACAAGGGCGCCACTGCGCAGGTGATCGAGAGCGCCATCACGCAGCCGCTGGAAGACTCGCTGTCGGGCATCGAGGGCATCAAGACCATCAAGTCCCAGAGCCGGGAAGAAGTCAGCCAGATCACCATTACATTCGTCGCCGCGCGCGAGATCGACGGCGCGGCCAACGACGTGCGCGACCGCGTCGCGCGTATCCGCAAGAACCTTCCTGCCGCCTCCGACAATTCGGTGGTGTCCAAGATCGAGGCCGACGCCCAGCCGATCCTGTGGATCGCGCTGTCCAGCGACAGCCACTCGCCGATGGAGATGTCGGACTACGCCGACCGCTATCTGACGGACCCGCTGAAGGCGCTCCCCGGCGTGGCCTCGGTCATCATCGGCGGGGAGCGCAAGTATGCGATGCGCGTATGGCTCGACCGCGAGCGCCTTGCCGCGCAGGGCCTCACCGCCCAGGACGTGGAGGACGCGCTCAACCGCGAGAACCTCGATTCTCCGAGCGGGCGCATCGAGAGCACGGAGCGCGAGTTCACCGTGCAGGCGCGCACCGATCTGCGCTCGCCGGAAGAGTTCAACAACATGGTCATCAAGGAGGTGAACGGCTATCCGATTCGCCTCCGCGACGTGGGCCGCGCCGCACCGGGCCCGTACGAGAACCGCAAGATCGTGCGGGTGCGAGGCGAGGATGCGCTCGGCTTGGGCGTGGTCAAGCAGTCCACCGCCAACACCCTCGAGGTGGCGCAAGCTGCCAAGGCGCTGCTCCCGCGTCTGCAGGCCACGCTGCAGCCCGGCATGAAGATGTGGGTCGCGGTGGATACGTCCAAGTTCATCCAGGCCTCCATCGATGCGGTGTTCCACACCATCATCGAGGCGCTGATTCTGGTCGTGCTGGTGATCTTCTTCTTCCTGCGCGAGGTCCGCGCCACCCTGATTCCAGCGGTCACCATCCCGGTGTCGATCATCGGCCACTTCACCTTCCTCAAGGCGCTGGGGTTCTCCATCAACACGCTGACGCTGCTCGGCGTGGTGTTGTCCATCGGCCTGGTGGTGGACGACGCCATCGTGGTGCTGGAGAACGTGCACCGTCACATCGAGGACGGCATGAAGCCCATGAAGGCCGCGTTCGTGGGCAGCAAGGAGATCGGCTTCGCGGTGATCGCGATGACCATCACGCTGGCCGCCGTGTTCACGCCGCTGTCCTTCGCGCAGGGCAACACGGGCAAGCTCATGACCGAGTTTGCGCTGACCGTGGCCACCTCCGTGATCGTTTCGGGCTTCGTCGCATTGTCGCTGGTGCCGATGATGTGCTCGCGGCTGCTCAAGCACGACCACAGCTGGGTGTATCGCAAGACCGAGCCCTTCTTCGAGGGCATGACCAACGGCTACCGCAGGGCATTGCACGCGGTATTGATGACACCGTTGTTCAAGCTTCCGATCGGTCGGCGGCCGGGTGCTTCGCTTCGATTCGAGAATATTCGTGGGCGTGGCGTTCCTGCTGGTCCTGGGCTGCATGTACTGGTTGTTCACGCAACTCAGATCGGAGCTCTCGCCCGAGGAGGACCGCAGCCTGTTCCTGGCGTTCGTCATCGCGCCGGAAGGCTCGTCGATGCAGTACACCGACAGCTACATGCGCGCGGTCGAGGAAATTACCAAGGGCGTGCCCGAGATCGACACGATGTTCGCCGTGGTCGCGCCGGGGTTGGAGCGGCCCAATCCGGTGAATCTGGGTGTCGCGTTCGCCGTGCTCAAGCCCTGGGATGAGCGCACCCGCAGCCAGCAGCAGATCACCAAGGAGCTGGGGCCCAAGCTCTACGGCGGTCTGCCCGGAGCTCTGTCGTTCGTGAAAGGCTTGCCTCCGCTCGGGCAGCCGCTGTTCTCCAAGCGCGTGGAGTACGTGCATCTACGGCAATACCTACGAGGAGCTGCAGACCAAGGTCAACAAGATGATGGCCAAGCTCAGCCAGTATCCGGGCATCACCGGTCTGGACACCGACCTGAAGCTGAACAAGCCTCAGCTCGCGGTCAAGATCGACCGCGACAAGGCGGCCGCGCTCGGCATCTCGATGGAGGCGATCGGGCACACGCTGGAGACGCTGCTCGGCGGTTTCGACGTGACGCGCTACAAGCACGAAGGCAAGCAGTATGACGTGGTGGTGCAGATGGAAGACGACAAGCGCCGCCAGCCGAGCGATCTCACCTCGATCTACGTGCGCGGTGCCGACGGCTCGCTCAATCAGCTCTCCAACCTGGTGAGCCTTGTCCGAGACTGTGGCGCCGAAGGAGCTGAACCACTTCAACAAGCTGCGCGCGGCCGTGATCAACGGTGAGCCAGCCGGCAATGCGAGCCTGGGGCAAGTGCTCGACCACATTGACGAGCTCGTGAAGACCGAGCTCGGGCCCGAGACGCGCACCGACCTCGACAACATCTCGCGCGAGTTCAGAGAATCGAGCGGCCAGTTGTGGATCACATTCGGCTTGGCGCTGGTCGTCATCTACCTGGTGTTGTCGGCGCAGTTCGAGAGCTTCGTGGGTCCGCTGGTCATCATGTTCACGGTGCCGCTGGCCATGACCGGCGCGGCGCTGGCCATGGGCTGGAACGCAGGCGTGTTTGCCGAGGCGATCAAAGGGTGGTTCCATCTGGATCCGGCGGGCGGCACGGCCGCCTTCCTGACCAAGTATCTCGGACAGACCCGCTTCCCCGGCACGCTCAACGTGTACAGCCAGGTTGGTCTGGTCATGCTGGTGGGCCTGATTACCAAGCACGGGATCCTGATCGTGGAGTTCGCCAACCAGTTGCGGTCCAGGGGAATGGAGAGGATGGAAGCCGTGGTCGAGGCGTCCACGCTGCGGCTGCGGCCGATTCTGATGACTACCGCAGCCATGGTACTGGGTGCGTTCCCGCTTGCGATCGCTCATGGCGCTGGCGCCGAATCGCGGCAGGCCATCGGCTGGGTCGTGGTCGGCGGTTTGGTGCTCGGCACGCTGCTCACCTTGTTCGTGATCCCGACTATCTACTCGATCCTGGTGCGCAGCGTGCACATGACCACAGAGGAAGAAGCGGATGTCCTCGTGGTTCCTGCCGGGGCGGGGCCTCGATGGGGCCGCATCAGCGCCGGGAGGATTGATCTCGCGAGACATGACAGATCCGTCTCCGAGCAATATGCTAGATCCCTCTCCGGCAGAGTGTCAGTCCCTCTCCCCCCGGGGAGAGGGTAGGGTGAGGGAGGGTGTTTCTTGCGAGGACGCCGGGTCGGTCACGGGAAAGGGCGATACGTAAAGGCGGTGACAACATGACGCACCAGAAGCTGAACGTCGGCATCGCGCAGCGCATCGGCACCTACAGCGATGGCATGGCTGCGTCGCCCAACCTGCGCTGGATCTTCACCGCGGGCACGCCGGGGATGCGCCCCGACGGCACCACGCCCGAGGGAATCACCGCCCAGGCCGAGCAGGCCTGGATCAATGTGCTCGCGATCCTGGAGCAAGGCGGCATGGGCGTCGCCGACCTGGTCAAGGTCACGCACTACCTGTTGCGCGCCGAGGACATCAAACCCTACGCCGCCGTGCGCGCAAAGTTCCTGGGCGATGCGCGCCCCGCGTCCATGCTGCTGGTGGTCCCCGCGCTGGTGCGTCCCGAGTTCCTGGTCGAGATCGAGGCGTACGCGGCGAAAGCGTGAAGAGTGAAGGGTCAGACGAGACGACAACTGCATCACCCGCTAGCTTCCTGGCTTCCCCCTTTGAAAAAGGGGGACGGGAGGGGGATTTGCATTGCTTCGATGCGAGCTGAGGACCGGAAGTCGCCGCTAGCAGTCCAAATCTCCCCTGGCCCCCCTTTTTCAAAGGAGGGAACTGACGCACATCGATGACCACCACTACCAACTGGCGCACTCCCACGCTCGTACTCGTCTGCGCGGCGATCATCCTGACGCTCGCGCTGGGCACCCGTCAGACATTCGGGTTGTTCCTGCAGCCGATGAGCACCGAGCTGGGCTGGGGCCGCAGCAACTATTCGCTTTGCGCTGGCGCTGTCCAATCTGATCTGGGGTGTCGCGCAGCCGTTCTTCGGCGCGTGGGCCGACAAGCAAGGCAGTGGGCGCGTGGTCGCGATCTCGGGCTTGCTGTATGCAGCTGGCCTGGTGCTGATGCCGTTCTCCACCACGCCGTTGATGCTGGACTTCAGCGCCGGGCTGCTTGATCGGCCTCGGGCTCAGCGGCGTGAGCTTCGGCATCATCCTCGGCGTGGTCGCACGGGCCTTTCCGCCCGAGCGTCGCAGCTTCGCGTTGGGTATCGCCTCCTCGGGCGGCTCCTTCGGCCAGTTCCTCATGGTGCCTTTCGCCGCGTGGCTCATCGGCCACATCGACTGGAGGCACGCGCTGCTGGTCCTTGCCGGGACGATCCTCGCTACGGTGCCGCTGGCGGCAGCGATGATGGAGCAGCGCCGGTGCCTGCATCCGAACCTGCCGGTGCACGCGACGGCAAGGCGCAGTCGCTCGGTGGCGCGCTGCGCGAAGCGAGAGGGCATGCGGGATTCTGGTATCTCACCGCCGGCTTCTTCGTATGCGGCTTCCAGGTGGCATTCATCTCGATCCATCTGCCGGTCTATCTGCGCGACCTCAACATGTCGCTCAGTGTCGCGGGCTGGGCGCTCGCGCTCATCGGGCTGTTCAATATCTTCGGCTCGTTTGCCGCCGGCTATCTCGGCGGCCGCTACAGCAAGAAGTACCTGCTGTCGTCGATCTACATCCTGCGTGCGGTGATCATCGGGGTGTTTCTGCTGATGCCTGTCTCCCCGATGAGCGTGTATCTGTTCGCTGCCGGCATCGGATTCCTGTGGCTGGGTACGGTGCCGCTCACCAATGGCTTGGTTGGCCAGATCTTCGGCGTGCGCTACGTATCCACGCTGTTCGGCATCGTGTTCCTCAGCCATCAGGTGGGCAGCTTCCTCGGCGTGTGGCTCGGGGATATCTGTTCGATCTGACCGGGTCCTACACCTTGGTGTGGATCGGCAGCATCGCGCTCGGCGTGGCGGCGGCTCTTCTCAATCTGCCGATCGACGAGCGGCCGCGTGGCGCGGCTGGACGCGGTGCGGCGGCGGCGTGATCCCTGCATGGCCCACACGCTGCCAGGGTGGCGCGTTGGCGTGGTGGGTGCTGCTGGTCGCAGCGGGTGTGGTGCTGATGGCGCTCGCTTTCCGCGGTTACCTCGACCCTGCGGCGCTGATCGATCTCGCCAACTCGCGGCTCTGCTAGAGGGCTGCACCGTGCGTTGGTTGACACGGCCATTGCGGAGTGCTCACTCTCCCATGATGCGCTCACCTAATCAAGTTGATAGAACGGAGATATGTTGTCGCATCTGCCTAGTTCAATCAATTAGATCGATTCGCTCGAAACATTCCGCTAGTAAACGCCCGGCGCCGCTCCTATATTGCTGGATAGCCTTCATCCGGATCGGATGAGCGGCAGCCAATCAGGAGCGAAGCATGATTGCACTGCGCAAGAGTCAGGATCGAGGCCACGCCAATCACGGCTGGCTCGACAGCTATCACACGTTCTCGTTTGCCGGATATTACGACCCGCGCGAGATGGGTTTCGGCACGCTGCGCGTGATCAACGAAGACCGTGTCGCCCCCGGGCAGGGCTTCGGCACCCATCCGCATCGCGACATGGAGATCATCAGCTACGTGCTGGAGGGCGCGCTGGCGCACAAGGACAGCATGGGCACCGGTTCCGTGATCCGCCCCGGCGACGTGCAGCGCATGAGCGCCGGCACCGGCGTGTCCCACAGCGAGTTCAATCCGTCGGCGAACGAAGGCGTGCATTTCCTGCAGATCTGGATCGAGCCGAATCAGCACGGCGTAGCGCCGGGCTACGAGCAGAAGAACTTCACGCGAGAGGAGAAGAAGGGACGGCTGCGGCTGATCGCATCGCCCGATGGAGCGGAGGGCTCGGTGAAGATTCATCAGGATGCGCGCGTCTATGCCAGCGTGCTGGAGGGCGGACGATGCCGTGACTTACGTGTTGCCGTCGGGCCGCCAGGCCTATGTTCACGTGGCTCGCGGTTCCGTGCAGTTGAACGGCACCGCACTGACCGCCGGCGACGGGGCCAAGATCAGCGCCGAGAAGGAACTGCGCCTGTCGGGTGGGCAGGCAGCGGAGGTGCTGTTGTTCGATATGAAGTGAGGCCGGAGGCAACCATGATCGAAACTCAAACCAAATCGCGCGGTGTCGAGCTGATCGCAGCCAGCCATAAAGCCGAACCGGCGCCCGGCCTGGTGGTCGATCGTCCCGTTGCCGGGTCCGGAAGTGGACTACGTGAGTCCGTTCCTCATGATCGATCACTTCGGGCCGCTGGCGGTCCAGGCTGGCGGCGCCGGGTGGCTTGAACCCACATCCGCACCGCGGCTTCGAGACGGTGACGCTCCTGTTCGAAGGCGGCCTGGAGCACCACGACTCTCTGGGCAATCACGGAGTCCTGCGTCCGGGCGATGTGCAGTGGATGACGGCGGCCGGCGGCATCGTTCACGCCGAGTACCATGAGCGCGAGTTCGCCAAGCGCGGCGGCACGCTGCAAGGCATCCAGCTGTGGGTGAATCTGCCAGCCCGCCACAAGATGGATGCACCGGGCTATCAGGACATCACGGCATCGCGCATCCCTGAGGTAGCGCTCGATGGCGGAGCCGCTCGCGTGATCGCGGGGGAATTCCGTGGAGTGAGCGGTCCGGCACGCACGCACACACCGATGCTGGTCATGCATCTGAAGCTGACGGCGGATGCGAGTGTACGTGTACCGCTGCCGGCCGATTGGAATGCGCTCGCCTATGTAATCCGTGGCTCTGCGCGGGCCGCCGATGCGCCGCTGAAGAACCGGCACATGGCGGTGTTCGGCAACGACGCGCCGGTTGTCGAGCTGTCTGCAATTGCCAAGTCGGACGTGCTGCTGCTCGCCGGCGCGCCGATCGACGAGCCTGTAGTGAGCTGGGGGCCGTTCGTCATGAACACGGCCGAGCAGATCAACCAGGCGCGAACCGACTACATGAGCGGGCGCATGGGTGTGCTGGCGGAACGCTGATCGCTATCGAGTCCGCGGCTGTCGCCTTCGACTCGGTCGCTCATGGCCGCTGGTCCGTTCGTCCGAGCGTCGACGCGCCAGCGCCCAGAGTCGAAGGATCAGTCGGATTACATGGCGGTGTTGCTTCCTCACTCACCGCCGAAAAACTCGCGCGGCGAGCGCCCGAGCGCCCGCTTGAACATGGCGGAGAAGGCGCTCGCGCTCTCGTAACCTAACGCCGCTGCCACGGTCGACAGCGGCTGTCCCACCGAGACCAGAGCGGCGGCGTGCGCGAGCCGCACGCGTTGGCGCCACTGGCCGAAGGTCATGCCCAGTTCCTGCTGGAACAAGCGCGCCAGGGTGCGCGGGCTGGCGCCGACCTTTGGCGCCCACTCCTCCAGTCCGAAGGAGGCGCCGGGGTCTTCCAGCAGCGCCTCGCACAAGGCGCGCAGCCGCCGGTCGGTTGGAAGGCGCAGGTCGAGCGACAGCGTGGGTGCAGCGCGCATTTCCTCCAGCAGCAGCCGCGCCAGCAGCTCGTAGCGCAGGGCGTTGACCTTCCAGTCCACGTTCGCCAGCCCTTCGATCAGCTCGCGCATCAGCGCGGACACGTCGATCACATCGCAGGTCGCCAGCCCGCGCGGCGCTGCACTCGCATCCACGTACACCGTCCGCAGTTCCACCTCGCCGATCAGCGTGACTTCGTGCTCGACGCGCGGCGGGATCCATACCGCGCGCGTCGGCGGCACGATCCACGTGGTTTGCCCGGCGCGCAGCCGCATCGCTCCCCGCATCGTGCAGGCGAGCTGGGCCCAGCCATGTGCGTGGCTGGCCACGTGCCCGTTGGCGGGCAACGTCCGCACGTTCACCGCTAACCGGGTGCTTCGGCGTCGGAGCGACGCGCGGCAGGGAGTCGATGCGCAGGGTTGGCATAATCTCGATACTTGTCGACGCGATATCGTAAACCCGCCAGGCGGCGGAACGCTACTATAACGTTTCGATTCAGTGCCGAAGCTTGTCCATGCCTCCACTATTCAAGGATCCCAAGGCCCTCCGCGACATCCGCGTCATCGGCGTGGTCGGGTTTGCTCACGGGACTTCCCACTTCTTTCATCTGCTGCTGCCGCCGCTGTTTCCCTGGCTGATGCAGGACTTCAGCCTCAACTTCACCCAGGTTGGCGCGCTGATGACGATCTTCTTCATCATTTCAGGCATCGGTCAGGCGCTGGCAGGCTTCGCCGTCGACCGCATCGGTCCGCGCAGGGTGTTGCTGTTCGGGGTCTCGATGCTGGCGCTGTCGGGTTTCACGCTCGCCCTGGCCACTCACTACTGGATGCTTGCCGTGTCCGCCGGCCTGGCCGGGCTTGGGCAACAGCGTGTTCCATCCGGTCGACTTCACCATCCTCAACCGCCGCGTGTCTCCGCAGAGACTGGGCCACGCGTTCTCCGTGCATGGCTTGAGCGGTAACCTGGGATGGGCGGCGGCGCCGGTGTTCATGGCCGGAATCGCCGCATTGGCGAACTGGCATTGGGCGGGGTTCGGAGCAGGCATGCTGGCCACGACTGTCCTCGCAGTGCTCATCTGGCAGCGCGATCTTCTGGATGTCCACGAGAGCCCTGCGCATGCCGCGCAGGCGGCCCAGATCCAGCCGCAGGCGTCGGGCACCTTCGCCTTCCTGCAGTCCTCGGCCGTCTGGCTGTGCTTCAGTTTCTTCTTCGTCACCACGCTGGCCCTGGGTGCGCTGCAGGTCTTTTCACCGGCTCTGCTGAACAAGATCTATGGCCTGTCGCTGGCGGCGGCGACCTCCTGCCTCACTGCCTACTTGCTGGGTGGCGCGGCGGGGATCGTGGGGGGAGGCTTCCTCGCCGGACGCGGCGGTTCGCATGATCGCGTCATCATCGGGCGCCTTGGGATTGTCGGCCGTGTGCGCGCTGATCATCGCGCTCGACGTGGTGCCCGCGTGGAGCGTGGTCGGTTTGATGGCGGTGCTGGGCCTCGGCGTCGGTCTCGCAGGACCTTCACGCGATCTGCTCGTGCGCCAAGCCGCGACTGCGGGGTTCGGCAAAGCCGCGTTCGGAAGAGTGTACGGCTTCGTCTACTCGGGTCTGGATGTGGGATTCGCGACCGCGCCACTGGTCTTCGGTCCGCTCATGGATCATGGCCACTACTCCGCGGTGCTCGGCGGCGTCGCGGTGCTCCAGGCCCTGGCCATCATCAGTGCGCTGAGCGTCGGGCATGCATTCGCGCTTCACCCGGCGCGTCGCGGCGGGAGCGGGGTGACCGCGGCCAGCGCATACTCTTGCGACCGAAGCGCAACCGCGTGCCGCTAGAATCCCCAGTGAAGAGGAGGGAACCTGTGACGACCACCCTTCCAGTGACGCCCGCAGCCTCCGATGCGGTCTCGAGCCCTGGCGCCTCGTCTCCAGTGCAGCGCCGAGGAGTGGACCGCCCGCGTCCAGCTCGCCGCTTGCTATCGCATCTTCGCCTATCTGGGTTGGGTCGAACTCATCTACAACCACATCACGCTGCGCTTGGCCGGCCCGGACAAGCACTTCCTGATCAATCCGTTCGGGCTGATGTATTCCGAAGTGCGCGCGTCGAACCTGGTGAAGATCGACCTGAAGGGAAATGTGGTGGGCTACTCCGACTGGCCGGTGAACCCGGCCGGCTTCACCGTTCACGCCGCCATCCATGATGGCGTTCCCGGCGCGCACTGCGTGATGCACACCCACACCACCGCTGGCATGGCCGTGGCCTGCGCCCGTTCCGGATTGTCGATGAGCAACTTCTACTCCGCGCAGTTGCACGGCAAACTCGCGTACCACGATTTCGAGGGCATCACGGTGCACCCGGACGAGGGGCCCCGGCCTCATCCGCAGCATCGGCGACAAACCCGCGGTCATTCTGCGCAATCACGGTCTGCTCGCGTGGGGGGATTCGCTGCCGAGGACTTTCGCCATCCTCTGGCTCTTGAACCGGGCCTGCGAGATCCAGCTCGCCTCCACCTCGATGGGCGCGGTGATCGACATCCCGGAGGACATCCAGGAGAAGTGCACGCGCGACTCGCTGCAGTTCAATTCCAAGTTCGGCGCAGGCCAGGATGTGTTCGACGCGCTGACGCGCATGATCGATCGGGTGGACCCGTCCTATCGGCAGTGACCGCGCCGCGATGAAGGTCTGCATCTTCGGCGCCGGAGCGATCGGCGGGTACCTTGGAGCGCGGCTCGCAGCCAGTGGCTGTGAAGTCAGTGCGGTGGCGCGCGGTGCCACACTCTCAGCCTTGCGCGAGCGCGGCTTCCGGCTGCAGCTGAAGGATGAGTTGATCACGGCGCGCGTACGCGCAGAAGCCGATCCCGGAGCATTGGGCACGCAGGAGCTGGTGATCGTCACAGTGAAGACGCCAGCGCTCGAATCGGTCGCAGCACGCATCGGTCCGCTCATCGGACCCGAGACGATGGTGCTCAGCGCGATGAACGGCGTCCCGTGGTGGTTCTTCGATCGCTTCGGCGGTGCCTGCCAAGGCTTGCGGCTTGCCTCGATCGATCCGAACGGTACGATCGCCGCCGCGATCCCGACGCGCAACGTGATCGGCTGCGTGACACATATGAGCTGCTCGGTCCCCGAGCCCGGCCTGGTGCTGCACAAAGCCGGCAAGCGTCTGATCATCGGCGAGCCCGACGGCAAGCAGACCGAGCGACTGGATAGGCTCGCAGCCATGTTGTCGCGTGCCAACTTCGACGTTGAAGTCTCGCAGTGCATCCAGGCCGACATCTGGTACAAGCTCTGGGGCAATATGACGATGAACCCGATCTCGGCG
Organism: uncultured beta proteobacterium; assembly: GCA_963741215.1. Taxonomy (GTDB): domain Bacteria; phylum Pseudomonadota; class Gammaproteobacteria; order Burkholderiales; family SHXO01; genus SHXO01. The sequence continues at coordinate 134,246 of CAVUHQ010000011.1, read as the reverse complement.
TTCACGGGCGCGACGGGCGATCGCGTGCTCGATGACCCGCTCGTGAACAGGTTCTGTCTCGCCGTCATGCGCGAGGCGGCCGCGATCGGAGCTAAGATCGGCTGCCCGATCACCCAGAGCGGTGAAGACCGCAACGCCGTCACCCGCAAGCTGGGTGCGTTCAAGACTTCGATGCTGCAGGACGTGGAAGCGGGCAAGCCGGTGGAGATCGACGCACTCGTCAGCGTCGTGCGCGAGATCGGCCAGAAGGTGGGTGAACCGACGCCCAATATCGATGCGTTGCTGGGGCTGGCGCGTTTGCATGCGCGCACGCGCGGGCTTTACCCGGGGTAAGGGTCACTTCTGCTGCAGGATCCACTCGTGCGCCGGATCGTTCTTGAAGTGCCACGCGCGCTTCGGTCCGGCCATCACATTCAGATAGTACGATTCGTAGCCGTACGGCACGACCACGGGGTGATAGCCGCGCGGGACCATCACGACGTTCCGAGTCTTCCACCGCGTACGACTCGTCGATCGAACGGTCGTCGGTGTACACGCGCTGAAACGCGAAGCCCTGCGGCGGGCTGAGGCGATGGTAGTAGGTTTCCTCCAGGAAGCTCTCCGCGGGAATGGCGTCCTGGTCGTGCTTGTGCGGCGGATAGGACGACGAATGCGCCGAGGGCGTGCGCACCTCCACCACGAGCAGATTCTCGGCCGGCTCGGTCTCCGGCAGCACGTCGCACACGTAGCGCGTGTTTTGCAGCTTGCCGCGCACCGAGCGTTTCATCCGGCCCGGCTCGATCAGCCGCACCGGATACTTGCCTGCGGCCGGCGCGGTAGCCACGCCGATCTCGACGCTGTCGAGCGCGGTCACGGTGGCCGCGATCCGCGGCGGTAGATAGATCGGCGTAAGGCGCAGCGTCGTCGAATACGCTCGTCCGCCCACCGATCTTCGCCCAAGTCTGCTGTCCCGTCGCGACCGTCACAGTCCCGCTCAGGACAACGATGCATGCCTCGCGCGCGGCTTCCTCCACGCGCAGGCTTTCCCCGGGTGCCAGCCTGTGTGCGCTGAAGCCCACATGCTTCCACCCCGCCGACTCCGGTGTCACGCGCACGATGTCGCGGCCCTGTCGGTTCGCTTTGACCAGCAGGCTCATCTGGCACTCACCCTTGCAAGCGTTGAACGATGCCCTTCAGGGTCCGATAGCCCTTCCGCGCGTACTCGTAGCTGGGAGCCACGGCCGGGTCCTGCTCCGCTTCGACCACCAGCCAGCCCGAATAACCGGTGCGGGCAAGCGCACGCAGGACCACCTCGAAGTCTATTGCGCCGTCGCCGGGCACGGTGAACGCACCGTTCAGCACCGACTGCAGGAAGCTCCAGCCGTTGTTGCGCGCGAGCTTCAGCACCTGCGGCCGCACGTCCTTGCAATGCACGTGGCAGACGCGCGCCAGGTGCTTCTCCAGAACCGCGATGACCCCGACCGGACCAGCCCCCGCGAACGCCATGTGGCCGGTGTCGAACAGCAGGCCGACTTCGTCGCCGCTCACGCGCATGAGCGTGTCGACGTTGTCCGGGGTCTCGCAGTAGGCGCCCATGTGGTGGTGGTAGGCCAGACGCACACCCTGCCGCAGCAGATAGCGGCCGAAGCCGGTCAAGCGTTCACCGTAGGCCTTCCACTCGTCCTCGCTGCGGAACTGCGGCCGCTTGTGCAGCGGGGTATCGAATGCGCCCTGGATGCTGTCCTGCACTTCGCCATAGACCATCACCTTGGCGCCGTTGTACGCAAGCAGCTCCAGATGCGGTCCCACGCGCTCGATTTCTTCCTCGACCGAGGCCTTGGCCAGCCGGCCCGAGTACCAGCCCGACACGCAGGCGAGGCCGTACTCGGCGAGCTTCGCCTTCAGCGCCGCAGGCTCGCGCGGGAACTTGTTGCCCAGCTCGAAGCCCTCGTAGCCGATCTCCTTGCCTTCGGACAACGCGGTCTCGAGCGGCGTCTCGCCGCCCAGCGCCGGCAGGTCGTCGTTGCTCCAGCCGATCGGATTGATGCCTATGCGCACGTCGAAGTTGCTCATGGCCCTCTATGCCCGCTGTGTCTTCTTTGCTTGCTCGTAGGCAGCGCGCGCGGCGCGCACTGCTTCGCGCTCGGATACTTCCGGTACGCCGACCTCCCACCAGGCGCCACCGTCCTCGGTGGTCTGATTCGGATCGGTGTCGATCACGATCACCGTCGTGCGCTCAGCCGAACGTGCCCGCGCCAGCGCCTGCGTCCAGCTCGGCCACCGAGCGCGGATGCTCGGACAGGCACCCGAGGCTCTTCGCATGCAGCGCGAAGTCGATCTGCGGCGGCCCTTCGGGTCCCTGCAAGCAGTCCTGCAACAGATTGTTGAACGGCGCCCCGCCGCACGCCTGCTGCAGCCGGTTGATGCAGCCGTAGCCGCGATTGTCGAGCACGACCACCACCAGCTTCTGGCCCAGCATCAGCGAGGTGGCGAGCTCGCTGTTCATCATCAGGTAGGAACCGTCGCCGACGATGACCACGATCTCGCGTTCGGGCCGCGCCAGCTTGACACCAAGCCCTCCGGCGATCTCGTAACCCATGCAGGAGTAGCCGTACTCCATGTGATAACCGCCGGGATCGGCGGCGCGCCACAGCTTGTGCAACTCCGCCGGCAGCGTGCCGGCGGCGCACACGATGATGTCGTCGCGCGGGCGATTGCGCATGCGAGCGCTGGATCGCGCCGATCACGTCGGCCTCGTAGGGCAGCTTGCCGCCGCGCTCGGCATCCTTGCGCGAAGTCAGCGCTGCCGATGCGCGTGCGCCACTGCGCGCCGAGCTGTTTTGCGCGCGTCGTCCAGGCTTCGTCCGCGCGCCATTGACTGGCCGCGTCGGACAGCGCCTCCAGGCCGCGGCCGGCGTCGGCGATCAGCGCTGCGCCGCGCAGCTTCACCGCGTCGAGCGGGTTGACGTTGATTGCGACTACGCTGGCCTTCGGGAACAGCGCGTTCGAACCGGTGGTGAAATCCTGCAGGCGCGTGCCGACCGCAAGCACGAGATCCGCGTCCCGCGCCATTGCGTTGGCCGCCGGCGACCCGGTCACGCCGATCGACCCCATCTGCAGCGGATGATCCCAGGGCAGCGACGATTTGCCGGCCTGCGTTTCGCCCACCGGTACGCCGTGGCGCTCGACGAATGCGCGCAGAGCGTCCGCGGCCTGCGAATACAGCACGCCACCGCCGGCAATCAGCGACCGGCCGCTTGGCGGCTCGCAACAGCGCGGCTGCGCGCTCGAGCTCGCCTGCGTCTGGCGGCGTAGCGCGCACGAGCAGCGTCTCCGGCTCGAAGAAGTCGGCCGGGTAGTCATAGGCCTGCGCTTGTATGTCCTGCGGCAGGGCGAGCGTCACCGGTCCGCAAAGCGCCGGGTCGGTCATCACTGCAACCGCGCGCGGCAGCGCGGTCAGCAGCTGTTCAGGTGTCATGATCCGGTCGAAGTAACGCGAGACCGGCTTGAAGCAGTCGTTGGCCGAGACGCCGCCGTCCTGGAAATCTTCGACCTGCTGCAGCACCGGGTCCGGCGCGCGCGATACGAAGATATCCCCGGGCAGCAGCAGCACCGGCAGCCGATTCACGTGGGCCAGCGCCGCAGCGGTCACGAGGTTGGTCGCACCCGGGCCGATGGAAGTGGTGACGGCCATGATCCGGCGGCGGAAGTTGGCCTTGCCGTATGCGATGGCGGCGTGCGCCATGGCCTGCTCGTTGTGCGCGCGGTAGGTTGGCAGCACCTTACGCTGGGCGTACAGCGCCTCGCCGATCCCGGCCACGTTGCCGTGGCCGAAGATCGCCCATACCCCGGCGCAGTAAGGCAGCTCCTTTCCGTCGGCTTCCACACGATAGGACGCCAGCTTCTTCACCAGCGCCTGGGCCATCGTCAAACGAAGGGTCTTGTCCATGTGCTCCTCGAACTGTTCTCAGGCGACCTTGGCCTGGGCGGGAGAGCTTGCCGCCTCCCGTGCCTTGGGCCAGGCTGCGATCAGGTCGGCGAAGTTCGCCGCCACGCGCGCGACGAGCGTCGCATCGTCGATGCTGCCGGCGAGCCACGCGCGCGCCGGATCAGCCCACAGCGTACGCCCGACGGCGAAGCCGCGGCAAGTCTGCGCCGAGCGCGCGTCGGCCAACCCCAGCTTCAGCTCTTCGACCGGTGCATTCAGGCCGAGCACGAGCACGCCGCGGCAGTGGGGATCGCGTGCGCGCAGCAGTGCGTCGACCTGTCGCCACTGATCCGGGGTCAGTGCTTCCAGCTTCCACCACTCGGGATAGACGTCGAGATTGTAGAAGCGTTTCAGCGCACGCACGATGACGTTCTGGCTCTGCGGCAGGTGGCGCGGCGGAATCACCTCGAGCAGCAGCTCGTTCCCCGAGACCTGCGCGGCGTCGTACAGGGTTTTGACCTGCGCCTCCTGCTCGAGCCGGTTATCCACGCCGTCATCCGGGTGATATTGCACCAGGCACTTGACGACGTGTTCCTGGGGCCAGCTGATCAATGCGGTGCCGACCGAGCGGCCGTGTTCGAATACCAGCGGGTTGGAGCCGGGTTGCTCCACCGGTCGCCCGACCCACCAGCCGCGTCCGGTCGCCGCGTCGAGCGCGTCGGCGCCGTAGATGTCGTCGATCAGCACGCCGACTTTGCCGGCCATTCTCTGCTCCGATTCGACGCGAGCGACCGCGTCCACCAGCAGGCGCTTCAGCCTGGGCAGGCGCGCCTCGCTGGCCCCCGCTTCCTGCGCCAGCTCGAAGAACTGGCGCCGGTGATCGAAGGCGAGCACGAACACCGGATCCCACCGTGGCCGCGGGGCGGTGACCCGATGCAGGCGGTTCAGCACGCGATCTTCTCCGGGGCGCGGCGTGAGCCGATCGGCATTGGCGAAGAAATAATCCAGCTCGGGCCGCGTCGGCATCGCCGGCGCGCAGGCGTGGCGCGAGACCACCAGCGCGCCGCAGGCGTTGGCGTAACGCGCGCAGGCGTCGATCGATTCGCCGCGCACCCAGCCATACAGAAACCCGGACGCGAACGCGTCGCCCGCTCCCAGCACGTTCATCACTTCCACCGGGAAGCCGGCGAAGTGCGGAGCGGTGTCCAACGCAGCAGGGATCTCGCCTTCCAGCACCGCGCAACCCTGCGCACCGCGCTTGACCACCAACAGGGCCGCCGAGCGCCCCCGCACCGCGCGCAGCGCGGACGTGAGATCGTCGCTGCCGCCGGCGATCCGGAACTCCTCTTCCGTGCCGACGATGAGGTCGAACTCGTCCACGATCGCCTGCAGATGCTGCGATACGCCCTGATCGGCGACGTAGCGATTCTCCCCGTCGGCCTTGCCCGCCAGCCCCCATAGCACCGGGCGATAGTCGATATCGAGCACAGTGCGCACATCGTTCTTGCGCGCGTAGGCGAGCGCCTGCCGGCACGTCGCCGCGGTATCGGCGCGCGAGAGGTGCGTCCCGGTGATGGCGAGTGCCTTGGCCGAGGCGATGAACGCCTCGTCGAAATCCGCCGGCGAGATCGCCATGTCGGCGCAGTTCTCGCGATAGAACACGAGAGGGAAGGTGTCGCGATCCTTGATGCCGAGCAGCACCAGCCCGGTGAGCCGTTCCCGATCCACCTGCACATGCGAGACGTCGCAACCCTCGCGCACGAGCGCCTCGACCAGGAAGCGGCCGAGGTGATCGTCGCCCACGCGCGCCAGCATCGCGCTCTTGCAGTCCCAGGCGCGCGGTGCCGAAAGCCTGGTTGGCCGACGACGCCGCCGAAGTATCTTGGCGAAGGACGTGACATCCTCGAGCCTGGCGCCCAGTTGCTGGGCGTACAGGTCCATGGCCAGCCGGCCGAGGAAGATCGCGTCCAGCCGGCGCGAGGAGGCGAAGCGCGTGATGTTCTCCATCAGATCCGCACGCCCTCCAGATCCGCCATCAGCTTCTGCATCTCCATGCCGCCGGCCATCATGTCGAGCAGCGCATCCTTCTCGATCTCGCTCTTGGGGAAGGTGCCCAGCGACTGTCCGCGGTTGAGCAGCGTGAACGAGTCGCCGATCGGGTAGGCGTGGTGCACGTTGTGCGTGATGAAGATGACAGAGATGCCGCGCCCGCGCGCGTTGGCGATCAGCTTCAGCACGTTCGACCGTCTGCTTTACGCCCAGCGCCGCGGTCGGCTCGTCCAGGATCAGCACGCGCGCTCCGAAGTGAATCGCGCGCACGATCGCCAGGCACTGCCGTTCGCCGCCGGACAGCGTGCCGACCACCTGTTCTGCATCGCGCACGCTGATACCCATATCGGACAGGCGGTCGTGCGCGGTCTTGGACATGCAAGCCGTGATCGAGCACGGGGAACATGCCGAAGCGCTTGAGCACCGGCTCGCGGCCCGAGAAAGAAATTGCGCGCAATCGCTCATCAGCGGCACCAGCGCGAGATCCTGATACACAGTGGCGATGCCGACGGTCGAGCGCATCGCGCGGGCCGTTGAACCGGACCGGCGTGCCGTCCACGCGATAGAGCCCGTCCGACGGCTGGTGCACGCCGGCCAGCGTCTTGATCGAGGGTCGACTTACCCGCGCCGTTGTCGCCCAGCAGGCAGTGCACCTCTCCCGTCCTGAGGCGCAAGGTCACGTCCTGCAGCGCGATCACGGAGCCGAAGTACTTGCTGACCCCCTCCAGCTCGCAGAATGTATTCGCTCACGATAACCTCCTCACCGCGACTCGGTGACGCGCTTGCGCACGTAGTTGTTGAAGATAACCGCGATCAGCAGCATCAGCCCGAGAAACACCCGGAACCAGTCCGAGTTCGACGTTGGTGTAGGTGATGCCGATCTGCACCACGCCGAAGATCAGCGCCCCGAAGCAGGCGCCCGACCACCGAGCCGTAGCCGCCGGTGAGCAGCGTAGCCGCCGATCACGGCGGCGATGATAGCCTCGAACTCCTTCTGCACGCCACGGTCGGCGGCGGCCGAGCCGACGTCGCAGACCTGCAGCGTCGCGAACAGCGTAGCGCAGAAAGCCGTGAACATGAACAGCCCGATCTTCACACGCGCCACCGGCACGCCGACGTTCTTCGCCGCCTCGGCGTCGCCGCCGACGGCGAAGATCCAGTTGCCCATCCGTGTCCGTGTAAGCACGAAGTGGCACGCCACGGCCAGCGCCAGCCACCAGAGCGATCACCTTGGGGATGCCGGAGATCAGCGGCGCGCCGTTGTCGCAGCTTGCCCAGCAGCCCGGCGCCGGCCAGCCAGCGGAACAGACCCGTCCAAGACGTTGCCCTGGAACAGCCTGAGCGGTCAGCCAGTCGTCGCGCCGCGAGCACGCCGATGCCGGACACGATCGTGCGGTTGGCGAAGTAGATCGACAACGACAGAGTCAGCCCGCGCAGGATGAACAGGAAGGCGAGCGTGACGATGAAGGACGGCAGCCGGGTCTTGATGACCAGATAGCCATTCAGCCAGCCCAGGCCGATGGAGAACGCGAATGCGAACAACACTGCCAGCCACACCGGCCACCCGAAGTACAGCGGAGGGATGGCGATCACCATACCGGCGAATCCGATCATCGAACCGATCGAGAGATCGAATTCGCCTGCGATCATCAGCAGACACGCGCCGACGGCGATGATGCCGAGGTAGGCCGCCACTTGCGTCCAGTTGATGATGCCGTCGGCGTTGAACATGCCGGAACTCGCCGGCGGTGATGCCGAAGATAAGAACACCAGCACCGTGCCCGAAACGGACGCGAACTCGGGCCGATGCAGGAGCTTCCGATACCAGCTCTGGCGCGCGCACGCCGCTCGTCGGGCGCGGGTTGCGATTGCCTCGGGCGTGGCTTGCCTGAGTCGTTTCCATCGCAGCTCTGCCCTTGTTGTGTCTGCGGCGGCACCGAGCGAACGCCCGGTGCCACTCGGCTCACCCGGCTCAGCGGTACTGGCCGGCGTACTTCTCGACCTTGTGCGATGTTGTCCTTGGTGACGAAGCCCGGGCCCGAGCTGATGTGGCGCGGGCCGTACGGCGGCTCGAGCCCGTACTCGGTCGAGGCGGGCCTTGAACTTCGCGTTGGCCTTGAGGACGGCCGTCACCTTGGCCAGATCGGTGGTCTTTTCCTTCTTCATGATCGCCAGCACGGCGACCGGGATGTAGCCCTGCAGGTAGGGCTGCTGGTCGATGGCGAACTTGACCGAGCCGTCCTTGATGCCCTTGGCGATCTCGTCCGACAGGTCGAAGGTCGCGAAGCCAGATCTTGCCCTTAGGCCCAGCTTCTCGCAGCGCCTTCATGCGTAGGATGCGCCGAGGTCGGGCCCAGCGCCAGCACCGCCTGGGTGTCGGTGTGGTTGCGCAGGTAGGCGCTAGACCTTGGCTTCGATTCGCGTGGGGTCGTCGCCAGCAGTCGATCGTGGAGGTCTTGAAATCTGCGCCGATTGCTTCGGCAAAGCCCCGGCAGCGTTCGAACGAGGCGGGGTTGGTGGCGTAGTGGTTCACGCACAGGAAGGTCTTGATGCCGGCGGCCTTGGCCCTCTCTGCCGGCGCCCTTGCCGGCGTCGTACTCCGGCTGGCCGACGTGCATGATGGCGCCGAGCTCCTCGCTCTGCTTCGGGCGTGCCGGAGTTGATGGTGATGAACGGGATCTTCTTGCCCGTACACTGGCTTCGATTGGCTTCTGCAGCACGTTGTAGTCGGCGATGGTCACGATCACGCCGTCGTAGTTGCGCGCCGCGGCCTGCTCGACCAGGCGCGCCATGTCGGCCAGGTCGCCGCTGGGCGGGTTGCGGTAGTCGACGATTCGACGTTGAAATCCTCGCCGGCCTGCTTGATGGCGTTCTTGATCGTGTTCCACCACGAGTCCGAGTCGGGCGCGTGGCTGATCAGCACGAACTTGGCGTCGGCCGCAAAAGCCGCTCCTGCTGCGGCGAGCGCTGCGGCGACGAACAACCGAGAAATGCAATGACGAAGCGTGTACATGTCTCCTCCTCCCGTGGGCTTTGCGCCGCAAATAGATTTATCGAAGGCTCGTCCACTTGCCGCTTGTAGACGCAGCGCGAGAAAACGATAGCAGGGTCGAAGCCGGATTGCAATATATTTTGTGATAGTTGAATAACTAGAAAATATGTTCTATTCTTTCCTTGTCAGCTGGCGGGCGGATGAACGGTTCCCCCTTTGAAAAAGGGGGGCGGAGGGGGATTTGTATTGCTGCTGCATCACTCGACGACTGGAAATCCCCCTCCCGTCCCCCTTTTTCAAAGGGGGAAGCTGGTGTGTTGGTGTATGAGCCCGTCGACTAGGTTTGGACAGGCGCCGGGCGGCGGAGTCGAAACGCGCTTAGCGCGAAAGGGGTCTTGTAACAGCCCTGCGACCCGTGTCTGCCTATCACGATTACTCTCGGAATCATGAACAAATCCACGACTCCTTCCCTACCCGACAGCGTCGAGCAGTTCCTCGATCGCTTGCGGGACCAGTTCACGGATCTCAGCCCGCAACTGCAAACGCTGGCGCGTTACTTCGAGCAGAACCGAGCGAGTGTGACGGTCGATCGGGTGCAAGCCATCGCTGCCAACTGCGGTGTGCAACCGTCGGCGGTGGTCCGCTTCGCCCAACGCTTCGGGTTCAAGGGCTTCTCCGATCTGCAAGGGCTGTATCGCGACGAGTTCACCACCCGCACCAATCCGACGCAAAGCTACCGGCACCGCATCCGCACCTTGCTGGAGACGGGGCACGATTCGATGCATCCCATCGACATCGGCCGTGAGCTGATCTCGGCGTCGATTGCGGGGCTGCAGGAGTTGTCGGACAAGCTGGACGCGGGTTCCCTGGATGCTGCCGTCACCCGCCTGGCCAAGGCCCGCGCGGTCTACATCGCCGCCGTGCGGCGCTCATTCCCGGCGGCTACCTACCTCGCCTACACGCTGCAGCACACGGCCAAGCCGGTACACCTGCTGTCCGGGTTGGGCGGCATGCTGCACGACCAGATCCGCGCCATCGACAAGCGCGACGTGCTGATCGCGATCAGCTTCATGCCCTACGGCCGGGAGACGCAGTACTGCGTGCGCGCGGCACGCAGCCGCGAGGCTTCCGTCATCGCCATCACCGACGGTCAGCTGAGCCCCGTCGCTCAGCACGCCGACATCGTGCTGCCGGTGATCGAAGGCACGGCGTTCGCGTTTCGATCGCTCACCAGCACCATCAGCCTGTGCCAGATGCTGTTCATCGCGCTGGCTGCCAGGCTCGAGCTGGACCTGTCCCAGACGCACGACCATGATAGCGACGAGCCCGATGGCTGACGGACTCGGGCTGCTATCATTCCCCGGTGCTGCGCATTCGCTCCCTCACCAAGTCCTACGATGGCCCGCGTCGGCGCGTCGTGCTCGCCGATGTCGATCTCGAGCTGCGGGCCGGCGAATACATAGCCGTCATGGGCGAGTCGGGCGTCGGTAAGTCGACCCTCCTCAACTTGATCGCGGGCCTGGATCGGCCGGATTCGGGAACGATCGAGATCGATGGCGCGGATCTCGCGCATCTGGACGACGACGCGCTCTCGCGGCTGCGGGGCGAACGCCTGGGCTTCGTGTTCCAGGCCTTCCACATCCTTCCCTACCTGTCGCTGGTACAAAACGTCGAGTTGCCGCTCTGGCTGCTGCGGACCCCGGAGCCTGCGGCCCGCTCGCGATCGATGGAGATGCTGGGAGCTGTCGGTCTGGCGGACCGTGCCCACAGCATGCCGCGGGAACTGTCCGGAGGCGAGTTACAGCGTGTGGCCATTGCACGCGCCCTCGTGCATCGGCCGAAGGTGGTGCTGGCCGACGAGCCCACCGGCAACCTCGACCCGGAAAACGCTGGCCAGGTCCTGGCTCTGCTGCGCACTCAGATCAAAGGTAACAATGCAGCGGGAATTCTGGTCACGCACTCGCGTCTAGCCGCGGAGACCGCGGATCGCATTTACGTGCTGAGTGCCGACGGCTTGCGTTAGCCGGCAGTTTCGAAGGCCTCGCACCAGATACTCGTGCGATTGACTACTGCCTGCTCGGCGTTAGATTGATCGTCGAGCAACGGGCCGTGAACCGTGCTGTATCGGGGTCTGAGACGGGAGCGTCAGCGCGTCTTGCGCTGCGGTCGGACCATTCTCAGGCGCTTGCGTATCTTCGCCATCGCACGGCGGTACTCGGAGCGCGCGGCAACGCTATGCTTACGGGTCCAGAACGACAACTCGCGCAGGCCGTCGTCGATATCGCTGTCGGTGGCGCGCCGCAGGCCCGTTTCGTACTCGCGCGCCGCGCCGTCGAAGTCGCCGGCCAGGAGTGTCGCTAGCCCGGCCTCGAAGCGCCATCCTCGTCCGAACGACTTCGCCCGTGCCTGCTTGAAACGCCTGGCTGCCTCCGCGAACTCGCCGCGCGCCAGATGGAGAAAGCCCCGCGCTCCCTGCGTCCCCGGATGCAGGGGGGCAACCCGCTCGGCTTCGAGACAATCGCACTCGGCGTCATCCGTCCGATCCAGCCGGACGTAGACGTGAATGCGCAACTGCAGCGCCGCCAGGTCGTGAGGCTCTTTGGCGAGCGCGCTGTCAAGATCGGCAAGTGCGTAGCGATATCGCCCGCGCCCGAACCGGGCCAGCGCGCGAAAGTAGTAAGCAAGCGCTTCGTCGACACCCTGATCGATGGCGGCGGTCAAATCCCGCTCGGCTTCGGCGTTGCGGTCCAGCCTGAGCCGCACCATGCCGCGACCGAAGCTCGCACTTGGCGCGTGCCCACCGTGGTCGAGCGCATAGGTGAAGTCGGCTTCCGCATCCGCCCAGCGCCGCTCCTTCACACGTTGCATTCCGCGGCGGATGTGGCCGTTCGCGTCGTTTTCACCGCGCTCGCGCATGGCGAAAAACGCCGCGTCCGCAAGCAGATCCTGCGTTTGCCTCACCATCGCACCGACTTCGGCGACCCGCACGCCCGCAGCGATCCGGATCGGATCCGCGCCATGCTTCTCCATCGCCGCGGTCTGCATGAGCAGGAGCAGATGATGCTGCTCGATAGTGTCGCGCGCCCACGTCTCACCGCGCGGTTCGTAGGGGAGTGTGACGTGTTTGGCGAGATCCGCGGGCACGTCGTGCGCGCTGTTGCGTACGAGGAACACGCGCTTTCCGGCGCCCTGCGCCACGCCGACCTCCCAGAGCACATTGGGGCTGCTCTCCGTGAGGTCTGCGAACAGCGCGCCCGATTTCAGGATTAGCGCGACCAGCAAAGGAGAAAAATCCTCCTGTCCAAAGCCGCCCCAGGCGCGAACGCACCGAAAGCCCGACTTCGCCAGCAGCGGCCGGTAGTACGTATCGTAGTACGCTTCGTAAGGGTCTCTGAACGGCATGGCGAGAAAACAGGTCTTGGGCTCGGGGCGCAGATCGCGCAGAAGCGTTACCGCGAGATTCAGCGCGGGCGAGACGATCTCATCCACCGTTTTCGCCGGCTTGCCTTCCGGATCGACCAGCGCATCGAACGCAGCGCTCGGCTGTTTCTGACGACGCAAGTACAGGTGCGCGGCGCGGCGGGCCTCTTCCGCCTCCGGACGGTCGCGCAGGCGCCGGATGAGATACGTGACCGCGAGATGCCCGATCGCGAAAAAGTCGACGAGGCCCTGCGGACGCGTCTTGAAAAACCGCAGCAACAGATCGACCTCCGTTTCGGTCCAGGCGTTGAAGTCCTCGTGCCGCTCGGGCACGTCGCCGGGTACGGCGATCTCGTCGAGAAACGTCTGCATCCGCCCGCGGAAAAACGGATAGCGTTCGCGCGCAAGCTTGAACTTGCACATTTCGAAGAACACTCCGAACATGAAGCCGTTGAGGCGGCAATAGAGCTTCGAGTAGAGCTGGGGCGAATAGCCCGACAGCATCGGCGGCTGGCTCTTGTCCAGATGTGTCGCGAGGGAGCGGCGTTGATCGGATTGGGTGGTGTGGTTCGGCATCCTTGGCCCTTTCGCCCGGAGGTCTCAACCAGCATAGCCTCCTCGCTGGCAGGCTGCCGACAATCCTCTGGAGGGCCCGCGCCGGCGCGCCGTGTTCGCCGATGTCAACCCGGGCTGCCGGCCGGCTAGTGCGTGGCCGTCATGGCCAAGGCGGGCGCCGGCCAACCGATCTTCATGTCGGAATATGGCATCTCAACACCTATACTTAAGCTCGCTGCGCCCAGCAGCGCAGCACATCGCTCACATACAGGAGGAGGCGCTATGAAGACCCTGTTTTTGCTGGCAGTGGGTGCAATGGTTGCGTCACCGGCGTTCGCGGCGGATATTCTGGAGGCCGCACCGCAGCAGGCCAAAGTCCTCAAGGAGGATGGCAACATCCGCGTGATCGAATACACGAGCAAGAAGGGAGACAAGATCCCGCTGCACTCGCATCCACGGCATGTGGTCTATATCCTGAAGGCAGGCAAGACGCAGTTCACCCTGGCGGACGGCACCAAGCCTAAGCCGGGGGACGTGAAGGACGGACAGGCACTGATCAATCCGCCCGTCACGCATTCGCAGGAGACGCTCGAGGATACGCACGCAATCTTGATCGAGATCAAGGAGTGATCCAGCGGGGATGGGAGCTCGCGCGCCAATTCCGGGGAGATTTCGGATACACGCCCGGTCTGCGGATAGAAAGCGGACTCTCATCCCCTCCGGCCTGCCAGGCGTTAACATGTGAATCCGAAGAGACAGGAGCCGCCATGAACGCACCGACCAAGCCCGAAGACGCCTTCCACCAGCTCATCCACCAGAACCACATGTGGGGGCTGTGGGAGATCGCCAGCCAGATGACGCCGCACCCGCGGCCGGAGGCGGTGCCGCACCAGTGGAAATGGCCGCTGCTCGAGCAGGTGGTGAAGCAGTCGGCCACCGCTGTTCCGGTGGGCGACGAGCGGCGCGCGATGCAGCTCTTCAACCCCGGCCTGAACGGCCAGTGGGCGACGACCAATACGCTGATCGCCGCGCTGCAGGTGCTCCTGCCCGGCGAGATTGCGCGCGCGCATCGCCACTCGCCGGCGGCAATCCGCTTCATCATCAGCGGCAACGGCGCCTACACCGCGGTCGAGGGCGAGAAGGTCGTCATGCACGAGGGCGACCTGGTCCTCACGCCGAGCTGGACCTGGCACGACCACGGCAACGAAACCAGCGAGACCGTGGTGTGGATGGACGGCCTCGACGTGCCGCTCACCAAGGCGCTCAACTGCATCTTCTTCGAGATGCACGAAGAGCAGCGCGCGGACGCGAGCAAGCCGGTCAACGGCTCGAAGGCGCTGTACGGCCACGGGCATCTCGCGCCGACCTGGGTGAAGGAGCGTCCGAACCATTCGCCGCTCATGCTGTATTCCTTCGACCAGACCATGGAGGCGCTGCACGCGCTGCGCGACAGCGACGGCTCGCCCCACGAGGGCATCGCGCTCGAGTACACCAATCCCCAGACCGGCGGTCCGGTAACGCCGACCATCAGCTGCGGCATCCAGATGGTCCGGCGCGGCGAAAAGCTGAAGCCCGCCGCGTCACCGGCAGCTCGGTGTTCCACGTGGTGAGAGGCTCCGGGCGGACCGTCATCGATGGCCAAGCCGTTCGACTGGAGCAAGGGCGACATCATCGCGCTGCCTTCGTGGGCGCAGCACGCGCATGCGAATACGGGCAGCGAGGACGCGATCCTGTTCTCCATCAGCGACCGGCCGGTGATTCAGGCGCTCGGCCTGTACCGAGAGGACCTCTCGGCCGCGTGAGCGGCAATCTAGGGGAGGCAACCAATGGCTCGAGCGACACGTGTCACATCTCGGCATGCGCTTGGGCGTCTTCCAATCACCGGCCTGGTGCTTCTGGCACTGACCACGAGCGTCGTCCTTGGTTCGCTTGCAGCGCACGCAGACGCCTCGGTGGAACTCGCCGGTCTCGACGCGCTTTATCCGACGCTCGACTCCCTCTATATCGATCTTCATCAGAATCCGGAGCTCTCACTGCACGAGGAGAACACGGCCAGGAAGCTGGCCATACGGCTTCGCGCCCTGGGCTTTGAAGTTACAGAGCGGGTCGGTGGCTATGGCGTCGTCGGCGTTCTCAAGAATGGCGTGGGTCAGACGGTCTTGGTGCGTACCGACATGGATGCTCTGCCGATAAAAGAGCAGACGGGACTTCCGTACGCGAGCACGATCTCGGTCAAGAACGACGCCGGCGAAACCTCCCCGGTGATGCACGCCTGCGGTCACGACATTCACATGGCGTCTTGGATAGGCGCAGCCTCCCTGCTGGTACAGGCTAAGGAGCGGTGGCACGGAACGCTGGTGTTCGTCGGGCAGCCCGCTGAGGAAGTGGTTCAGGGCGCCGACCTTATGCTCAAGGACGGGTTGCTTACTCGCTTTCCGAAGCCGGACTTCGTGCTTGGAATACACGACACTCAGCTCCTCCCGGCCGGTCAGGTCGGCATCGTCTCGGGGCCGGCCTCCGCCGCCTCCAACGCCGTGGACATCACGTTCTACGGTAGGGGCGGGCATGGAGCCGCCCCTCATCGCACCATCGATCCACTCCTGATCGCTGCAAGGACCGTGGTGACGCTGCAGACGATCGTCTCGCGCGAGGTCAACCCTTTGGATCCGGCGGTGGTTACTGTGGGGACCTTCCATGCGGGCACCAAGCGTAACATCATCGCCAACGACGCAAAGATCGAGCTCACCGTGCGATCCTACAACCCGGAAGTCCAGCAGCAACTCCTGGCGGCGATCGCGCGGATCGCCAAGGCCGAAGCGGCTGCTGCAGGCGCTCCGCGAGAGCCCACCGTTACCGTCGACGCACGGGAAGCATCGGAGGTCGTGTACAACACCCCGGCGCTGGCCGCCAGGTTGACGATCGCACTGCGGCGTGACCTCGGAGAGGCGAATGTGGTTTCGATCGAACCCACGATGGGCTCGGAGGACTTTGGCCTGTTCGGGCGCGTCGCCGGCGTACCGTCAATCCAACTCCGAATCGGCGCCGTGGAGCCGAGCGCCTTCGCAAATGCGAAGGCCACTGGAAAATCGGTCCCAGGACCTCATAGTCCACTATTCGCGCCTGACCGTGAGCGCACCATCCGGACCGGCGTCGCCGCCTTTACGATTTCGGTGCTCGACCTGCTAGCAGGGGCAGCTTCCTCGCAGTAACTGAACCCCTTGCCGTGCCTGACGCGATGTCCAAAAGGATCCAAGGCTCTTGAGCTGAGGCTCATAAGTTGCCGCACTCGATTGGCATGTGCAACATCGAGCTACTGTACTGCGCTATCTTCACCATTGCGGTCGCCCTGAATTCACTGGACCTGCTCGTGCCTTCCTGAGCTGAGAAAGGCGCAGTGGGTAATTGACGCGGCGCTGCATGGATTCTTGCGAAGCCGCTGCTGGATCCGGTACAGCAGGAGGGCACACCGGTGCGTCGGTGCGAATCGAGCTAGGGCGGCAAGAACATGCGGCGGCCACCACCCATCGCGAAGCTGGCACGCCCTCGCCTGCACGGCGCGGTTGCGCGCGATCGCCTGTTCGCCAGACTGGATGACACCAAAGAAGGCCACGCCGCCATCTGCATAGTGGGGCCCCCGGGCGCTGGCAAGACCACCCTCGCAGCAAGTTGGCTGAATGCTCGCAAGCTTCAGGGGATCTGGTATCAGGTGGATTCGGGCGATGCCGATCTGGCGACGTTCTTCCACTATCTGGGCCAGGCTGCGTTGGCCTTCTCGCGAGCTGGACAGCGTCCGCTGCCGGCCTTGACCCCTGAGTATCTCAGCGACGTCCCGGCGTTCGCGCGTCGCTTCTTCCGGGAACTGTTCTCGCGCCTGCCCGAGCCGGCGGCACTGGTTCTGGACAATTACCAGGAGGTGGCTCCGGACCAGGCGCTTGCACAAGGTGGTGGCCCAGGCGGTGGAGGACCTGCCTCATCATGTCTGCATGATCGTGGTCAGCCGGCGCGATCCACCGGACGTCTATGCTCGACTGATTGCCAACGAGCACGTCGGCTTCATCGACTGGGACGAGTTGAAGCTCACCGTTGACGAGGTGGAAGCCATTGGGCGGGCGCGTGGGGTTCGCAAGCCGGAAATCATTCGAGCGCTGCATTCCAGATCGGGTGGATGGGCGGCGGGACTGGTGCTCATGCTGGAGCGTTCGCCCTCGGACGGCGATGGCGTAACGCTGTCCGAGTCCAGCGAACCGTTAGCTGGTTATTTCAGCTCGGTTGTGATGAACGGAGTCGACGAAAGTACGCGGCGATTCCTGCTCTCGACATCCATGCTGCCGAGAATAACCGTCGCGATGGCCGAGGCGCTGACGGGCAATCCCGATGCCGCGCCGATCCTCGAGGACTTGTATCGGCGCCGCCTGTTTACACACCGTGGGCGCGGAGCAACGACGACCTACCAGTACCACGCCCTGTTCCGGGAGTTCCTCCTCGGCCGCGCCCACGCGGTCTATTCCGAGAGTGAGCGCGAAGCACTCATGGCGCGGGCAGCGTCGGCCTCGAAGCGGAGCAACTGCCTCTGGATGCGATCGCCCTTTACTGTCAAGCAAAGCGGTGGGAACCCGCCGCCCGGCTATTGATGGCGCAAGCGCCCGGGTTGCTGGCGCAGGGTCGATCGCAGACCATCAAAGGCTGGATCGATTTGCTGCCGCAGGCGCTTGTCGACCAGTCCGGGCCTCTCTTGTACTGGCGCGGAATGGCGCTCGCGTCTACGGATTCGCAGGCCTCGGGGAAGAATCTCGAGGCAGCGTTCGCGCTGTTCCAGCAACAGGGCGATACGGTGTGGCAGTTGCTCTCCATCGCCGGGATTGTCTCGGGAGGTTTCTTCGACGACGGAGTCCACGCCAGCTGGGTGCCTTGGATCGAGCCCATGCAAAGGTTGCTCGCCCAGGTTGAGGCCTGGCCGACACCGTCGGCCGAGTTGGCCGTGCGGTCGGCCTTTCTGCTGGTGACAGCCTACAACCGGCCCGACCATCCCCTGCTCCCGGCCAACATCGTCGCCATGCTTGCGCTGATCGACGACGAAAGTCTCAACGCAAACAGCCGCGTTGCGGCCGCCACATCGCTCCTCAGCCACATCAGCAAGATCGCCGATCTCGCCCTCTCGGACCGTCTGATCCGCAAGATTCACCAGCTGCTGCAGGCGCCGGATATTTCCGAGTTGAACCGCGGGATGGCGCTGACATTCTGCACCTGGTGCCGTTTCACGCTGGCGCCGGAGTACGAGAGCGTGCTGCCAGCGCTTCAGCAGATCGAGACGCTGGCGAAAGAGAGCGGGCTCTCCAGCGTAGAGGGTTTCGTCTACAAGTACCTGGCCTATCTCCACCTCATGTCGGGACGCAATCTGGCAGCAGGCGAAGCCGCACTCCAACACCTTGCATCCGTCGGGCTCGAAGGAACATCCATTCGGCTGGTCAACTATCACGCCTCCTGCGTCTATCTGTGCGAATGGAGAGGAGACGCTCAAGGCGCCAAACGGCATGCGGAGCAATGTTTGCAAGCGGCGGGAGCCACCAGTATCGCCTTCTATATTTTCCACGGAGCGAAGCTCGCGCATGTCTTCTCGCGCGTGGGCGAGCACGACCGCGCACTGGCGCTGGTCGACGAGATCCGGCGGCTGATTGCGGGCACCGGATACGAGTCCTATGAAGCGCTGCTCCGTCTCGAAGAGTCCTGCATTGCGCTTGATCGCGGCGATCGCCAGCGCTGCCACGAACGGTTGCACGACGCGTTGAAGCTTGCGCAAGCCGAGCAGGGTCAAGCGCTCATGCTGCGTTGGATCGGCGCACCGCTTCCCACTATGCTTGCGGCAGCGCTCGAGGCAGGCATTGAGACGGACTGCGTGCAGAATCTCATCGTGCAATGGCGCGTGCAGCCGCCAGCTCGAGCGTCGCGCACCTGGCCGTGGCCGGTCAGCGTCAGCATGCTGGGCCGTTTCGAGATCACGCTTGTACGGCAAACCCATCCAGTTCGGGCGCAAGGTCCCGCGCAAGATCCTGGCTCTGCTCAAGGCCCTCGATCGCCCTTGGCGGGACGGCCGTATCCGAATCGGCCCTGATCGACGCCCTGTGGCCCGACGAAGAAGGCGACGCCGCGCACGGGACCTACACGATGGCAATTATCCGGCTGCGCAAGTTCCTCGGGGAGCCGGACATGCTCGTGCAGCAAGGCGGCAACCTCTCTCTCGACCGCCGCCGCTGCTGGGTAGACGCCTGGGCCTTCAGCGAGGCGGTAGACCAGGCAATGGCCCCCAATTCCGAAGCCATCCTGGACAGCGAAGCGTTGGCACTGAATCTCTACAAGGGCGGCTTCCTTGACGGGGATCTCGATGCTCCCTGGTCTGCACCGATGCGCGAGCGTCTGCGCGCGAAGTTCATCGGCTTGGTTTCGCAGCATGGACAACGGCTCGAAGCCAGGCAGCGGTACGACGACGCCATCTCACTCTATCAACGCGGCCTGGACGCCGACAATCTGGTGGAGGAGTTTCACCAAGGGCTGATGCGATGCTACGCACGGCTGGGTCGCAACGCCGAAGCGCTCGCGGTGTACGTGCGACTGAAGCAGCTTCTTTCCCTCGCCCTGGGCGTGCAACCCTCGACCTCCACGCAGGGGCTGTACCGCTCGTTGCGCCAATCCTGAGGGGTCGCCCGTCGCAGGCCATGCGCGAGTGGCGTCCCGTTTCTGGTGCCGGGTTCGCGGCAAATGTTGGCGATAAGTTGTTTGCCCTCCCCCATCATGCTGTCGTGCGAGCAGTCGGGCTTGGCAGATCATGCAGATATACGTGCTGCGGATATATCGACGGGACACCCGCAGGTTTGGGGGTGTTCTGGAGGATGCTCAGACGGGACGTTCGGTGACGTTCCGGACTATCCGTGAGCTCACCGACTTGCTGCGCACGACCTCTGTCAAACCGGCTCGGAAGCTAAGAGCTCCGCGGAGTCGGTCCAGCTGTGACCACGCGTAGTCGGCAGCGGGCCATTGCTTAGGTCTTTCCTCAAACTCACATCCTTTAGGGGGAAGTCATGCAGCTATTCACTTCACTATCGCGGCGTATTTTGGCTGGCCTCATCGTATCCCTTGTCTCTGCGCGCTCGCATACGCGGACAATCCGGACGGCACTTACCGGCTGGTGATGCGCAAGCTCACCGATGGCACGGTACTCACCCCGCCGGCGGTGCAGGGAATGGGTACCTTCAAGAACGGGGTGTATCACCTCATCGTGTTCTGGCACACCCCGGACGGAAAGCCGGCGTCCTTGGCGTCGCTCTCGAAATGGGAATGGTCCGAAACCGAGGTTGCTGCCAAGCCACTGGTTGCAATCTTCGACGATGGGAGCGGCAAGTTGCCAGTCTACGCGGTGGGAGGGGAAACGAAGCGTGTGCCGGTAACCAGGCAGGGCCAACGGGTGTCCCACCAGCATCCAATCGATCCGGTATTCATGGTATGGGACGGAGACAAGGAGATGGCAACCCTCGAGGGCGTGTTCACCGACTACTGGGAACGAGTGAAATAGTGCTCTATCGGCAGAGCGGCGCCCAACCAGTTCCACCGGAACTGAGAAAGCGCCGCTGCGCCGACAACGCCTGCGGTAGTCCTAAATCCGGAATTTTTGGACAGGCTCGAGCCGTCGCAGACACTGCGTTTTCTCCGACCGCCAATAGCATAAGCACAGCGCAGGTCCTTGACTCCCCGCCGGCTTGGGATCCATAGTCTCACCGCCTGATCTCGCAAACCGCTCGACCGTCGGAGGCGCGCATGCGCGAGTGTCGGTTGCGCAACAAGGCCTCGATCCTCCTCGCGCTGGTCACCGCGGCGGCCGTGCTTGGATCCTCGCTCACGCACGCCGCCGAGCCCGCGCAGAAGGTCGTGCGATTGGGCTTCGTCCACTCCCAATCACCCTCGACCACCAATCGCGGGTTGTCCGGATTCTGGGAGCGGCTTGCGGAACTGGGTTGGGTCCGAGGTCGCAACCTTATCGTCGAGGAACGTTGGGCGGAAGGCCACATCGAACGTCTGCCCGCGCTGATGGCCGATATGGTCGAGCGCAAAGTCGACGTGATCGTCACCTATAGCACGCCCGCTGCGGTCGCAGCCAAGAGCGCGACCACCACAATCCCGATTGTCGTTGCGTCGATGGGCGATCCGGTCGGCACCGGCGTGGCGGCGAGCCTTGCGCATCCGGGCGGTAATTTGACCGGCCTGTCTCTACAGATGACCGAAGGCATCCCCGGCAAGTGGCTGGAGCTACTGCAAGAAACGGTGCCCCGACTTCTTACCGTCGCGGTCATCGGCAATCCCGACACCCCGCTGTTCGGGCTGGTGCGCCGCCCGCTCGAGGCTGCGGCGTCGGCGCGAAACCTGAAGCTGCGGTTCATCGACGTGCGCGCGCCAGAGGCCCTCGAACCCGCCTTCGGGCAGGCCCGCAGAGCCGCACAGGCAGCCCTTGTGATCCCGGATCCCCTGACGTTCTACTACCAGCGGCGAGTCGCAGCGCAGGCCGCGAAAGATCACCTCCCGGTCATGTATGGCCTACCGGAGTATGCGGACGCGGGCGGCTTGATGGCCTATGGGCCCAACCAAGCCGTCTTGTTTCGCCGCGCGGCAGAGTACGTGGACAAGATCCTCAGAGGAGCCAATCCAGCCGACTTGCCCATCGAGCAAGCGACTCAGTACGTGCTCATCGTCAATCTGAAAACGGCCCATACCCTCGGGCTTACGATGCCCACGTCGATTCTGCAGCGTGCCGACGAGGTGATTCGTTGATGGGTCGCTTGCCGTGGCCGGATTCGGACGTTGGATAGTGCTATGAGAACCGACGCCCAACATTTGCAATGCACCCGAACCAACAGCCGGCTTCGCTGCTGTCGCCGCCCGGTGATTGCAGGCGGTTAGGCGCGAAACCAGCGGAGACAGGAACCGCTCTCGAGGAGGGACCAATGCGCAAGATCGTAAGACGTGACGCTCTGAAAGCGCTCGGGTGCAGCGGCCCTTACGGCAACGGGGGCAATGACGTTTCGTCAAAGAGATTGCCGCGGCCGCCGAACCCCGATCTCCTCTAGAGAAGGCGCTCGACTCAAGGTCCTTCGATGGAAGCGCTTTGTTCAAGGCGACGAGGACTTATGGATTGCGAACACCCGCAAGTTCACCGAGCAAACAGGCGTTCCAGTCCAAGTCGAAAGCGTGAATGGGGAAGAGATTCGGCCCAAAGGCGCGATGGCAGCCAGCGTTGGAGCAGGTCCCGACATCATCATGGGCCCTCCCGACATGCCGCGACTGTATCCCGATAAATGCGTCGACTTGACCGATGTGGCGGGCTATCTGGGACAAAAGTACGGCGGCTGGTATGACGTTTGTCAGCGCTATTGCGTGAACGATGGTCGCTGGATCGCGCTCAGCATGGCCATCGTAACCTTCTGCGTGGTGTACCGGGAGAGCAGGGTCAAAGCGGCGGGTTTCGGCGAAATTCCGCGCGATCTCCCGGGTTTCCTCAAACTTTGCCAGGCACTAAAGGCGCGCGGCACGCCTGTCGGCCTCACTCTTGGCAACGCGTTGGGAGACATCACATGGTGCTCGTGGCTGCTTTGGAGCCATGGTGCCAGCTTGGTCGACGAGAACAATCGGATAGTAATCAACTCGAAGGAAACCGTTGCGGCGTTGGAATACGGACGGGCGCTGTATGAGACGTTCGTACCAGGCACGCTTTCGTGGCTTGATCCCAGCAACAACAAGGCATTCTTGGCCGGAGAGATCAGTCTTACCTGGAACCCCATTTCTATCTACTACGTCGCGAAGACCTCCAGCGATCCCGCGCTAAATGCGATAGCAACCGATATCCAACATGCGCACCTCCCGATTGGTCCAGCGGGTCATCCGACCGAACTGCATGGAGTGTTGACCGCCTTCGCCTTCAAGTACACGAAATATCCGAATGCGGCCCGCGACTATTTGCGCTTCATGCTGGAGCGGGAACAATACGAGGCCTGGCAGCAAGCATCGCTTGGCTTCATGTGTCAGACGCTGCGCGCATATGAATCGAACCCGATCTGGACCAGCGACCCAAAGATCACACCGTTCCGTGATGGCCCACGCCTGACGCTGTACAACGGGTATCGGGGAACAGTCGGAACCGCGTCAGCGGCGGTAGTTGCCGACGCCATCATTCCGCAAATGGTCGCAGAGGCAGCGTCGGGGCAATCAACACCCAAGGACGCGGCCGCCCGCGCCGAACAACGTGCGCGACGTTACTACAAGACGTAGGCTTTGCGGCCCCCCGCCGTCGCAACTCGTGGCACGCCGGGCACTAAAGTCTGCTACAGACCCGTGTACCGGATGCCAAATGGGACAATGCCATGGCTATGAATGAGATCAAAGGAGTCCTTCTCTGGTGTGTCGGCATCAACTATGGAGTGCTGCTCGTCTGGTTCGGGGTCTTCGTCTATGCCCACGAGTGGATGTATCGGCTGCATACGCGCTGGTTCAAGCTCTCGATTGAAACCTTTGACGCTCTACACTACGCCGGTCTCTCTATCTACAAAATTGGGGTCATCCTGCTCAACCTGGTCCCTTTGGTCGCACTCTACCTATCGACCTAGCAGGGCGTCGGCGTTGCAAGGCACTCGGAATCACGGTTCCGGAGTCGATCTTGCTGCGCGCGGATGAGGTGATCAAATGACTAGGTTAAGTGATGCTCACCCACAAACTGCGTCGCCGTATGTGGCCCGGTTACGCCCGCCATGTTATGCCCCATGACGTTGCCGGCCTGTTACACTGGGTCCATTGGAGGTGGTCATGGAAGCCGATTACATCAGTCGCGATCCGGAAATCATGAGTGGGGCGCTGTGCTTTAGGGGTACGCGTGTACCGGTTCAGAACTTGTTCGACTACCTGGAAGGAAGCTCTTCGCTAGAGGACTTCCTCGAGGACTTCCCGTCCGTCTCGCGTGAAGCCGCAGTAGCGGTGCTAGAAGCGGCGAAACTACGCCTCTTCACGGATGCACCTGCTGCTTGACGAATCTGTACCGCGCCGCCTGCGTCTTTCTCTGCCTGGGCATATCGTAAAGACTGCGTTGGAAATGGGATGGGGCGGGGTGAAGAACGGCGCCCTGCTGGCGCTTGCCGCGGCGCAGTTCGATGCATTCATCACCGTTGATAAGAACCTTCCGTACCAACAGAGCATCGCAACACTTCCCGTCGCCGTTGTCCTATTGAGCGCGAGTTCCAATGAGCTTCAGGTTCTCCTGCCTCTCGTACCGAGACTGCAGGAGGTCCTTGCGACCCTGCAGCCCCGAACTCTCGTGCAGATTGAGGCGTAACTTAGCTGCGGCGCCGAAGGTGCATGTCAAGCTCCATAGTTCTTGCTCCGCGTTACTCGCGGGAGGCATACATGAGTAGTCGCCCACGTCTGAAATCTCTGCTATACCCTTCACCTGCCCGACTGCTGTTGGCGGTGATGCTCGCTCTAGTCGCTGGCGTGTCGTTTTGGGGGCAGAGCGTTGGGGTCGAGCGTGCCAAAGCCGCGATGGAGGGAAGCTGGCGACTCGAAGAATGGGTTGTGGATGGTCAGCCGTTACGTCCCCCTCAAATCGATGGGCGCCTATCCGAGCGTGACGGGATGATCCTGATCATGATGAGCTGGAGTCGCCCCGAGACGCGGAAGTTCTTCTACGGATATGGTACCTACTCGTTAACCGATTCGACCTGGACCTACGGGTACGATCGCTACCTCGCGTTTACCGATACGGGTGGCGTGCTTTCCTTGGCCGAGCGAGCCGCTGCCGAGAACGCTACGCGCGCAGGGTTCGAAGGCCGGCGTACATGTCAGATGAGAATCGATGGCGACAAGTTGGTCTTGGAGCACGATGGCGGCCAACGGCTGCTGATATATGAAGGGGACAGTTTCAGCTACGTGGAGCACGGACAGCCACTCAGGAGATAGCGGCGAATCCCTTCTGAATGAAGGACTGTTTCCCTCTCTCCGACGCGCTAGCGTACTCCGATGCGGCGGCCCAACAACGCGCCGAACCTGAACTCCCAATTGAATGCGCGGGGAGAAGCGCCTCATGCCCAGAACCTGCCTGAATTCCTCCGCGTCCTTCACAATCCGGTTTGCAGCGTGCACCTTCGGTGCGCTCGCCCACGCGGACACAATTGGAGACGCGGCCGTTGCCGCCGCACATAGCTGGCGAGTCGAGAACGAACGGTCGATCCTGGACGAGCACATCGAGTTCGTGCGGATCCCGAACGTTTCGAGAGATAGAGCCAACGTACGCCGCAACGCGGAGCATCTGCTGGGGATGCTGAAGAAGCGCGGGATGACCGCCAAACTCCTGGAAGTTCCGGAAGCCTCGCCGCTGGTCTATGCGGAGCTCGCAACTCCCGGCGCGTCCTCGACCTACGTTTTCTACGGCCACTACGACGGCCAGCCCGTCGATGACAAGGAATGGGCCACTCCGCCGTTTGAACGACCCTGCGCTCGGGGCGTCTTGACAGAGGAGGCGAGGTCGTCCGGCTACCGGATCGAGGAAACCCGTTCAACCCGGAATGGCGGCTCTACGCGCGTGCAGCCGCAGACGACAAAGCTCCGATCATGGCGATGTTGGCCGCGCTCGACGCGCTGAAATCTGCGGGTATCCGACCGAGAGCAAACCTCAAGTTCGTGTTCGACGGCGAGGAGGAGATCGGATCACCCAACCTGGCGCGCTATCTCAAGGCGAATCGCGAACTCCTGCGCGGTGACCTCTGGGTGATCTGCGATGGACCTGAACACGCTAGTGGGCGGCAAACCGTGGTGTTCGGGGTTCGTGGTGCGCAAACCCTCGAAATCACCGTGTACGGTGCGATCAGAGAGCTTCACAGCGGCCACTATGGGAACTGGGCACCGAACCCCGCCATGATGCTTGCGCAACTCCTGGCGTCGATGAAGGATCGGGATGGGCGGATTCTCATTCCTGGGTTCTATGATGGGGTCGTGCCGCTCACCGATGCCGAGCGCGTGGCCATAGATGCCATTCCAAACGACGATGCCGACCAGATGCGCAACCTGTCGCTCGCGCGAACCGAAGGCGGCGGCAAGCGGCTCGCGGAGCTCATCAACCTCCCGGCGCTCAATGTACGCGGCGTCTCGAGCGGGCACACCGGCACTCAAGCCGCCAACGTCATTCCCACAACCGCAACCGCCTCCATCGATATTCGTCTCGTCAAAGGCGTGACTCGTGAACGAGCGCTCGCAGCGCTGACCCGGCACATCGAGAACCAGGGTTACTTCGTCACCACCGCCGAACCCGGGGAGACCACTCTACTGTCCCATGAGAGAGTTGCCCGAGTCATGGTGGACCCGGGTGGCTACGATGCCTCTCGCACACCGATGGACCTCCCGGTAGCTCAGAGATTGATTGCCGCCCTCGATCGAGCTCGAACACCGCTCGTTCTGCAACCTACTATGGGTGGAAGTCTGCCTCTAGTCGTTATCGAAGAAGAGCTGAGGTCGCCCACCATCACGGTTCCGACTGTCAACTATGACAACAACCAGCATTCCAAGAACGAGAATCTTCGACTGGGGAACCTCTGGAACGCCATCGAGACAATGGCCGTATTGTTCACGATGGAGTGACGGTGTGGAAGGGGTTACCATCGCCGAGCGCGCCTTCACTCGCAACTCGCGGCCAGCTTCCTGCTGTGGGCTCATCTATCCTTCTTCGAGGGCATCGCCTGGAACAATAACTACGGCATTCAAGACTGGTTCACCTCATCCTTTGGCGCACCCTTCCACGACTTCGCCGGCTCGGTCGTGGTCCACGCGATGGGTGGCTGGATCGCACTTGCGGCGGTGCTGCTGCTCGGCGCTCGCCGCGGACGCTATCCCGCGGCGGGGGCGTTCAGGCGCAGCCGCCTTCGCAGCATTCCGTTTCTTGCGCTCGGAGCATGGATTCTGTCGGTGGGCTGGTTCGGCTTCAACGTCATGTCGGCCCAGACCATCGACAAGATCAGCGGCCTGGTGGCGGTCAACTCGCTGATGGCCATGGCCGGCGGTACCCTGGGGCGCTGTTCATCGGACGCTCCGATCCTGGTTTCGTGCACAACGGCCCTTTGGCGGGGTTGGTGGCATCTCGGGCGGGTCGCCTCCGCGCACCACGCATCGATCGGAAGGGCGAGACCTCCCAGCGCAACGCGACTAGTCCGGTGAGGTTCGCGAAGCAGGTGCCTTGATGGTGGGAAAGGAGCCCGAAAGACCCCAAAATTTCCTCAAGACTCGCGTGATTGAGACGCTTACAGCTCACACGCTGCCCAATCGACGCATAGGGGAGGGTGCTTCTTCTATACCGACAAGGAGTCGCCATGGCTCAAGCCCCGCGTTTCATTCGAGCGATGCCTCGCCCTCACGGCCGGAGTTTGCTCGCGGTGCTGATATCGGTCGCCGCGCTCGGCAGCGTTGCCGCTGCGACGAACATGCTCGGCAGCGTCGCGGCTGCGACCAATATGCTAGGCGGTCCCATCCCGGGCCCGCTGCCCATTTTTCCGCCCGACAACTGGTGGAATCTCGACATTTCGACCGCGCCGGTCGATCCCGCGTCGGCCAGCTACATCAATTTCATCGGACCTGCGAAAACGCTGCACCCGGACTTCGGCGGTGACGTCGCGACTGGCAGCGTGCAGATATACGGCTTTCCGTACGCCGTCGTCGACAGTACGGTGACGCCGCGGACCGTCCAGTTTCAGTACGCGGATCAGAGCGACGGCGTCGATCACGCCACGAATCACAGCATTCCCTTCTACCCGATTCCGGACGAGGCGATCACCCAGGCGCACTGGATCGAGGGCGGCGACCCGGGCAACGTCGACCTGCGCAGCAGCAGCGACCGCCACCTGCTCATCGTCGATCGCGATCGGCGCTATCTGTACGAGCTCTACAACGTGTTCTACGACGGCAGCCAGTGGCACGCCGGCTCCGGCGCGTTCTTCGACCTGAACGCGAACGGGCGGCGTCCGGACGGCTGGACGTCGGCCGACGCCGCCGGGCTGGCGATTCTGCCGGGGCTCGTGCGGTACGACGAGGTGTTCGGGGCTGGCGAAATCGGTCACGCGTTTCGCGTGACGGTGCGGGCGACGAACGGCTACGTGTATCCGGCGTCACATCGCGCCGGCTCGACGACCGGTGCGCTGCCCATGGGTGCGCGGCTGCGGCTGAAGGCCGGCCGCGACATCTCCGGCATTTACGCCGGAGGTGCAGAAGATCTTCCGCGCGATGAAGCGATACGGCCTGATCGTTGCCGACAACGGATCGGATCTGTACGTGAGCGGCACTTACGACACGCGCTGGAACAACGACGTGCTGAACCCGGCCTTCCGCGCGCTGACGGCCAACGACTTCGAGGTCATCCAGCTCGGCGCAAAACCGCCTGCCGCGCCAAGCCAGTTGCGCATCCTCAATTGAGGAGCCGCGAGCTCCACGCGAGTCTGTGCTTTTCGGGGTCGTCCGCAATCCAGAGTTGAGCAAGCCCGGGGCGGCAGCCCTAGCCTGCGTCCACGCTGCGCCGCGTTCCGGATGCATCCACGAATGCCGAATGCATGATCCGGTTATCATGCCGGACCACGACGAATACCCGAGCGGCGCCGGTTTTCGCAACGTGCTGACGGGTCTCCGTCAACCCCTTGCATTCGTAGGCATTGCAGATGCGAGCACGCATGTCGCGCGGGAGATTGCAACCGGTCTTGGTGTGATAGATGCAGGAGCCTTTGTAATGCTCCGCCGGAATTCGCTGGATGAAGCTCATGACCACCTCTGCGGACGGCATATCCGGGTGCTGCGCCAGGAAGCGCACCAGGGTCTCCTCATCCAGGAAGGCGTGCCGCGTCGCTCCGTAATGGCAACAGAACCCTTCGCAGACACCGCACACTTTCCCGAGTAAGCCGGCCACATTGTTGGGCGCTTCTGCGTTGGCGGACGCTTCCGTGCCTGGGTCTGTGGGCGCGGCGGGCGCCACATGCTCGTGCGAAGAAATCTCCTGAAGGAGTCCTTGCAGAAAGGCGAGCAGCTCCTGCCGCTCTTCTTCCGCAACCGGCACGGTGGGGCGGGTGTGGAACGGGACAACGGTGATCGGGAATGATGCGGCCGATTTCTCGCCCAGGGCCGCCGCCGTTTCGCTCCGATGCGTCTCCAATTGCGCGTCCAGGCTGCGCCAGCGGCAGCGCCAGTCGCTGCAGATGTTCCCCGCGAACCGCTCGTGCATCGTGAGCGGTTTCGAGCAGATCTGGCAGGTCTTGGCGGACGGAAAAGGCATGAGAGCGACTCGAACGCCTTCGGCAGAAGAGGTTCACTCCATCGTTGCCGGGCACGCTCCGAGCAAGAACGAAGGAGCGCGACGCCGGCACCGCGACTGCGCTCAGGACTGGCCCTCAGCGACGCGCCGGCCGGCGACGTAGTGGACACCAGAGGGTCCGACGTTCTCCTGGTGCGGGCGACCGGCGGGCATCACGAACACGTCACCCTCACGGTACGCGCGACCGAGCCCGTCGACCGTGAGTGTGATCTCACCGGCGAGCACAAGCGCGCGGACGTCGAAAGGATGCGCATGCTCCGCGACAGCCAATCCCGCTGGCAGCTCGCGCGTCAATATTTCGTTGAATCCGTCCTGACGAAGCGCCAACTCGAATTCAGCAGCGTTCATCTCGTCCTCCTCGGGTCTGCGAAGATAGACATGGTAGCAGCACCGGGCAGGCTCCCACCACCCCGCCCGCTCGCGGGCACCCCTTCCCCTCCTTCCGAAGGAGGGGTGGCGCGAATGCGACGGGGTGGTTTGCAGCCAGCTCCCACCACCCCGACCACTGCGTGGTCACCCCTCCTCTGGCAGGAGGGGAGGAATCTTTTACTCCCGCCTTTTCAAGGCGGGGTGGCGCGAAGCGCCGGGGTGGTTAGAGCCGGTCGACGCAACCTGGCTCAGGCTGAAGCTCGAGTAATCTCAAGGTTTGACCCGGAAGCGGAAGTCGCAATGATGTGCCCCCTGCATGATGGTTTGCGTTCGCTCTAGTGTCATATCGGTATTGAATCCTTCGGCCATGGCGAAGTCGCGGCTGCAGTGGAACAGGTGACCCAGTTCGGGGAGTCCGAGATCCTTGTAGAACTCCGCATACCTGCACCGCGTGACATTGAAGTCGAACGCCTCGGCCGACTTTGCCAACGGTTCGATTTCCAGGGCGCCGCCGCCCGCCCAGACACCGGATACCTTTTCCAATGCGGCCAGGTCGCGGCCAAAGTGCTCGGCCCAGCGCTCGCCGTCCTTGCGCGCGAGCTCTACGATGACCGCACGGGCGATCTCGTTCGCCTGCTCCTTGCCGATCGCGCGCTGGAAGGCCTGGATCATCGGGATCAAGACACCAGCTTCGATCTTCCGGCGCTCGAGATGACTGATAGTTGTTTCAGGCATGCGTCCCTCCTCGTTCGTGCGTCTATCGATGCCAACGCTCATGAGTATTTTGCGCACCGACCCGAAGGCCGCCTCGCTTACTGCAGCCGCACGTACTCGTAGTCCACCGGCAGGTTGTTGATGCCGCGGTCGGGCGGGGCGACCCAGCCGGCGATCTTGCCGGGTTCGACCACGCGCTGCATGAGGCTGCGCACGAACGAGCGGTCGTCCTCGCTCGGCACCCAGCCGGGGAGCAGGCGGTCGTATTCCTCGCGCTCGAGCGGACGCCCCTGCGGGTCGGTCGGCGCGGTCGCCCACACGCCGATGGCGCGCCGGAAGCGTGAGCTGGGCAGCGCCAGACGCACGTCGAAGCCGGCGCGCTGGATCTGCATGTTCCAGCGCTTGACGCCGATCTCGCAATCCTTGATGTAGGAATTGCGCAGCACCTCGTTCATCGCGTTGCGCAGGCTCACTTCCTCTTTGCCCTGCGGCGTCTCCAGCTCGTACGTCGCGTCGATACAACGGTGGTCTTCATACTGACTCTCGTCGGGACGGCCCTTGATGCCATTGGCGAATGAGCCGGCCGCGTTGGACGAAACCTCCGAGCCGAACAGGTCGAGCGACGAGGTGAACCAGAAGTTCATGTACCTCTGAATCGTCGGCAGATCGATGGCTCCCTGGGCGCGGACCGCCTGCGGGTCGTCGCTGCCGAGCTCCTTCATGACTTCGAGCGTGCGCTTCACCACGCGGCCGACACCGGTCTCGCCCACGAACATGTGGTGCGCCTCTTCCGTGAGCATGAAGCGGCAGGTGCGCGCCAGCGGGTCGAAGCCCGACTCCGCCATGCTCTTCAGCTGGAACTTGCCGTCGCGGTCGGTGAAGTAGGTGAACATGAAGAACGACAGCCAGTCGCTGATCGGCTCGTTGAAGGTGCCCAGTATCCGCGGCTTGTCGGTGTCGCCCGAATGGCGCGTGAGCAGCTCTTCGGCCTCCTCGCGGCCATCGCGGCCAAAGTAGGCATGCAACAGGTACACCATCGCCCACAGATGGCGCCCTTCCTCCACGTTGACCTGGAACAGGTTGCGCAGATCGTATAGCGATGGACAGGTGTGACCGAGCAGGTGCTGCTGCTCGACCGACGCCGGCTCGGTGTCGCCTTGAGTCACGATGATGCGGCGAAACTGCGAGCGCAACTCACCCGGCACCTGCTGCCACGCAGGCTAGCCGATGTTGTCGCCGAAGCCGATGGTGCGCTCGGGGATCGGCTCGGCCAGGAAAATGCCCCAACGGTAGTCGGGCATCTTCACCGCCCCATAGCTCGCCCAGCCCTGCGCGTCCACTCCGGTGGCGGTGCGCAGATAGACGTCGGCACCGGCGAAATCGTTCGGCCCCATCTCGCGCCACCAGTCCAGAAAGCGCGGCTGCCAGTGCTCGAGAGCGCGCTGCAGCGCGCGATCGTTGGCGAGGTTGACGTTGTTCGGGATGCGTTCGTTGTAATCGATGCTCATCAGACTCGCTCCCAGTTGAACTTGGCCTTGGAGCCGGTGCCGAAAACTTTGAGGGCCCCTTGTTCGCCAACGGCGTTGGGTCGATTGAAAATCCAGTTCTGCCACGCTGTCAGGCGGCCGAAGATACGCGTCTCCATGGTCTCGGCACCGGCGAAGCGCAGGTTGGCCTCCATGCCAGTGAGGGCGTCCGGCGACAGGCTCGCCCGCTCCTCGATGGCGAGGCGCACTTCGTCCTCCCAGTCGATGTCGTCGGGCGCGAATGTAACTAGACCCAATTCCTCCGCGATGGCGGCGTGGAGCTTGTCCCCGATCATGGCGTGCGCGGCCGAAACCGGTGTCTGCTCACCGCAGAAGTGTGTAGCGATCCGTGTCCGATGATTCACCATCGGGTAGTCACCGAAGTTCATCTCCGACAGCGCTATCGCCGGAGCGCTGCTTTCTTGCTGGGGCAGCAACAGCATGTAGCTGCGATCGGCCGCCAGCGCCAGCTCCAGCAAGGTGCCGGCGAAGCACGATCCCTGGTCGATGATGGCGAACAGGGTTCGAGACGATACGTCCAGGCGCGCCAGAGTACGGCGCAGCATGCCGATGGTCTCGCGTACGAACCAGTCAGCGGCATGCTGTTTCAACATCGCATCGGCGGCCAGCACGGCATCGATGTCGCCGCGTGTCTTCAGGATCCACAAACCGATCTCGAGGTCGTTGGTCCGCAACAGGAGGATGGCATCGTCCAGCTCGCGCGCCATGGCCAACGGCCACCAGCTCGCGCCCGCCGCGTGGATCTGCTCGAGGGTCTGCGGCTGCGTGTTTTGCGGGGAGGCTACGGTGATGGTCGCCGTGCGCGCGCTGCGGTCGATGGCGACGTCCACGTGGCGATAGTGATAACCCGCCGCGTCGATCGGTTCGCTCGAGTGGCGGCAGCGCCACGCCAGTGCCCGCGCCAGGGCGGTTGCTGTGCCGGGCCAGTTCCGCGGCCCGCTCCGCTGCCGCCTGGGCGAACTGCTGAGGCTTGGCGATGTGGTCGACGAGCTTCCACTGCCTGGCGCGATCCGCGCGCACGCCCTCGGAGGTGCTGCAGAACACGTCCGCGAGATCGCGCCGCACTTTGCGTTTGTCGGTGAGGCGCGTGAGGCCTCCGGTGCCGGGCAGCACGCCGAGCAGCGGCACCTCGGGCAGGCTCACCGTGGACGAGCGGTCGTCGATCATCAGGATCTCGTCGCAGGCGAGCGCCAGCTCATAGCCGCCGCCCGCCACCGTCCCGTTCACCGCCGCCAGGAACTTGAGCCCTTCATGCCGGCTCGAGTCCTCGATGCCATTGCGGGTCTCGTTGGTGAACTTGCAGAAGTTCACCTTCCAGCTGTGGCTCGAGAGTCCGAGCATGTAGATGTTGGCGCCCGAGCAGAACATCCGCTCGCGGGCGGAGGTGAGCACCACGCACTTCACTTCCGGATGCTCGAAGCGGATGCGCTGCAGGGCGTCGTACAGCTCGATGTCCACGCCCAGATCGTAGGAGTTGAGCTTGAGCCGGTAGCCCGGCTTGATGCCCTTCTCTTCGTTCACGTCCATGGACAGCGTGGCCACTGCGCCGTCGAAGGCCATCCGCCAGTGCACGTAGCGGTCGGGGTGGGTGTCGTAGGTCACCAGGACTCGTGGCTCCGGTGTTGCCTGTTCCAGAACAGCGCTCATCCGAATTGCTCCTCAGGCGCGCAGCGCCTTTTTGATCTCTTTCAGACTTCGTTCGACCGTGCGTCCAGCCGTGTCCACCATCGCGTCGGCCTGCGCGTACAGCACGGCGCGGCCATCGAGAATGCGGCGCAGGTCATCCATCGCCTCGGCATTGCCCGCCATCGGCCGCGTGTCGCCCTGCGCAATGACACGCGCCATATGCTCTTCGGGTGCTGCCTTGAGCCAGACCGTGAAACAGGTCGACAGCAGCAGGTCATAGGTACCCGGCTCGGAAACGATGCTGCCGCCGGCGGCGATGACGCAGCGCTCATGGTCGTGCAGCGCCTTTTCCAGGCAACGCCGTTCGTAGCGGCGGTAGCCTTGTTGACCGTAGAGCAAAAAAATCTCGGACAAGCTGGTCCCCGCCTCGCGCTCGATCTCGCGGTCCAGCTCGATGAACGGAACGCCGAGCTGCTTCGCGAGCAGCGCGCCGAGCGTTGACTTCCCCGCGCCGCGCAAACCGATGAGCGCGATCCGCTTCATCCGGTCGGCAGGGCTGTTGCCGAAGTCGCGCATGAGCTGGGCACGCACCTTGGGGAGCTGTTGCGAAGGCAGGCGCTTGAGAAACTGCTGGATCAGCTTCAGCTCGACCGCCTGCTCGTCCTGTTCGATCAGCAGCTCGCCCAGCGCCAGGTTGAGCGCGCCGGCTACTTTCTGGAGCAAGAGCACCGAGATGTTGCCCTGGCCGCCCTCGAGCTGAGCCAGATAGCGCTCCGACACGCCCGACTCCTGCGCCAGGCCCCTGCGCGTCAAACCGCTGCGGGCGCGTGCGGCACGCACCCGCTCGCCCAACTCCTGGAGGAAAGGGCGATCGCCGTTGGCCGGCGCTTCCGCCTTTGCGGCTCGGCGCCGGGCGGGTGCGCGGGTCTTGAGGGTTGCATTCACGACCATGTAATATAATGCTTGTAATGGTTAGCAGTCGCACTATAATGCATTCGGTCCAGGAACGCAAAGCGTAATCTCACACGGAGCGAAACCTTGCCGCTGTCTCTCACGATTCTCGTCGGCACCATGACCGGCACCGCCCAGCTCGTGGCGCAGGAACTCGAGCTGAGGATCGACGACGCAGACACGCGCGCGCAAGCCAGGCTGATGGATGGCCTGGATGCCGCCGCATTCGACGGCGGTGGTCTGTTCCTCATCTGCAGCTCCACCTACGGCCAGGGCGACGTGCCCGACAATGCCAAGATGCTGTACGAATCGTTGCAGACGGCGCGGCCGGATCTGTCGGGTGTCCGCTATGGGGTGATCGCGCTGGGCGACCGCACCTACGCCGAGACCTTCTGCAATGGCGGCCGGCGCTTCGACCGCATCCTGTCGGAGCTGGGAGCCAAGCGCATCGGCGAGATCCTGCTCCACGACGCCAGCGCGGGCACCATGCCCGAGGAAGTAGCCGCCGAGTGGATCGACGGCTGGGTCGCGCTTTGCCGCGAGCAGATCGGCGCCGAAGCGTCGGCGTGACGGCTGCGCGCCGCTGGTATATGTTGTCCTGCAATCCTACAGACGCTCGTGGAAGTGGCTGACGCCGAGCCGCAAGCCTCCCTCACCCGGCGCGATGCGCCACCCTCTCCCGGGGGGAGAGGGCTGTCAACTCCCCTCTCCCCCCGGGAGAGGGGTTAGGGGTGAGGGAAAAGATGTTAGTCAATTGCGCAATCCTAATAGGGCGCAGGACAAGAAACGGAGGAGAAGGCGTGCCGGGCTCGAGCAGCGCTGACCACAGCGTCAGTCCGCCCATCATCGACATCCCGCGCGACTACAACGCGGCATATGACCTGATCGAGCGCAACCTCGCTGCGGGTCGCGCCGGCAAGATCGCGTACATCGACGACGCCGGACGCTACACCTACGGCGAGCTGGCGGAGCGCGTCGATCGCGCGGCGAATGCGCTGACTGGCGTCGGGCTCGGGATGGAAAGCCGCGATCATGGTCGCCCATCTCGACACGATCGATTTCCCCAGCGTGTTCCTGGGTGCGATCAAGGCCGGGATCGTGCCGATCGCAGGCAACACGCTTCTCACCACCGCGGATTACAAGTTCATGCTGGAGGACAGCCGCGCACGCGCGCTGGTGGTGTCGGAGGCGCTGCTGCCGGTCTTCGCACCGATCCTGCGCGAGGTGCGCTCGCTCGAGCACGTGATCGTGTCGGGCAAGAATGCGCACGGTCACCTGCATCTGCAAGCGTTGATGGCGCAGGCCGCTGCCACTTTCTCGCCCGCACCGACCACCAGCGACGACGTCTGCTTCTGGCTCTACTCGTCCGGATCGACCGGCACGCCCGAAAGGCACGGTGCACGTCCACTCCAGCCTGATCCAGACCGCCGAGCTGTATGCGCGCCCGATCCTGGGTATTCGCGAGAGCGATGTCGTGTTCTCGGCCGCCAAGCTGTTCTTCGCCTACGGGCTCGGCAACGCGCTCACGTTTCCGATGGCGGTCGGCGCGACCGCGGTGCTGATGGCCGAGCGTCCGACGCCCGCGGCCGTGTTCAAGCGCCTCAAGGAGCACAGGCCCACCATCTTCTACGGCGTGCCGACGCTGTTCGGCGCGATGCTCGCGAGCCCGGAGCTGCCGCGACGCGATGAAGTGGCGCTGCGGGTGTGCACCTCCGCGGGCGAAGCGCTGCCGGCAGATATCGGCAGGCGCTGGACTGAACACTTCGGCGTGGAGATTCTCGACGGCATCGGGTCGACCGAGATGCTGCACATCTTCATCTCCAACCGGCCGGGCGAGGTGCGCTACGGCACCACCGGCAAGCCGGTGCCGGGCTATCAGATTCGCCTGATCGACGAGGTCGGGAAAGAGGTCGGGCCGGGCGAGCTGGGCGAACTGCAGATCAACGGTCCCACCAGCGCGATCCACTACTGGAACAACCGCGCCAGGAGCCTCGCGACCTTCGTCGGCCCCTGGACCCGCGCCGGCGACAAGTACAGCGTCGACCAGGACGGGTACTACACCTATGGCGGACGTTCCGACGACATGCTCAAGGTGAGCGGCATGTACGTCTCGCCGTTCGAGGTCGAGGCGGCGCTGGTGACGCACCCGGACGTGCTGGAGGCCGCGGTGATCGGCGTGCCCGACGAGCAGCAGCTCATCAAGCCCAAGGCCTACGTGGTGGCCAAGCCTGGGGTGAAGCCGACGCGGCTCTGGCCGAGGCGCTCAAGCAGCACGTGAAAGATCGGCTGGCGCCGTTCAAGTATCCGCGCTGGGTCGAGTTCCTCGCGGAATTGCCCAAGACCGCGACCGGCAAGATCCAGCGCTTCAAGCTGCGCGCCCGGGGCTGAAGCAATTGCCTAGACCACTTCGCATCGGCGTCGATCGGAGCGGGACCGGCGGGGCTGCTGTTCGCCTTCCTGACCAAGCGGCGGCAGCCGGAGCAC
Source organism: uncultured beta proteobacterium (assembly GCA_963741215.1). GTDB lineage: Bacteria > Pseudomonadota > Gammaproteobacteria > Burkholderiales > SHXO01 > SHXO01. The sequence goes on along the minus strand of CAVUHQ010000011.1, from coordinate 97,266 downwards.
GAGATCGTCGTCATCGAGCAGAACCCGCGCGCAGCGACGTTTGGCTTCGGCGTCGTGTTCTCTGCAGGGCGCGCTGCAGCTTCCTCGAACGCGACGAGCCGGAGGTCTACCGCGCGCTGGCTGCGCAGATGGAGTCCTGGCCGGTGCAGAAGATCGTCCACCGCGACCAGGCGGTCGTGATCGACGGCAACGGCTTCTCCGCGATCGCGCGGCTGCAAGCTGCTCGAGCTGCTGCAGGAGCTGCGCGGGCGAGCAGGGCGTCGCAGATCGAGCTTCGGCCGCCCGCTCGCGTCGCTCGATAGCGTTCTGCGGGTTTCGACCTGGTCGTCGGCGCCGACGGCGTCAACTCGCTGGTCCGGCGCACTGCATGCCGACGAGCTTCCGACCGCGCATCGACCATCTCACCAACAAGTTCGCCTGGTACGGCACGCGGCGGGTGTTCGATTGCCTGACGCTCACCTTCCGCGCGAACGAGCACGGCGCGTTCGTCGCGCACCACTATCGCTACAGCCCGACGATGAGCACCTTCATCGTCGAATGCGACGCGGCGACCTGGTACCGGGCCGGGCTCGATCGCATGAGCGACGAGGAAAGCCGCGCCTACTGCGAGAGCGTGTTCGCGCCGGACCTCGACGGGCAGCCGCTGATCTCCAATCGCTCGATCTGGCGCAACTTTCCCGTTGATCTACACCCGCAACTGGGTGGTCGAGAACACCGTGCTGATCGGCGACGCGCTGCGCACCGGGCACTTTTCCATCGGGTCCGGCACGCGGCTGGCGTTCGAGGATGCGATCGCGTTGGACCGCGCGCTGGCCGAAGCCGGAGACGTAGCGGCAGCGCTGTCGCTGTTCGAGCGCGAGCGGCGCCCGATCGTCGACAAGCTGGTGGCGGCGGCCAACCACAGCTCGTTCTGGTACGAGCGCCTCGCGGACAAGATGCAGCTGGAGCCGTGGGAGCTCGCCTACGACTACATGACCCGCAGCGGCCGCATGAGCGACGAGCGCCTGCGCGAGACGGCGCCGCGAGTTCATGGCGATGGTGGAGGCGCAGCGGCGGTGCCGATCGACGCTGGCCGGCCAGGCGGGAAGGGCGCATAGCCGATCCGGTACCGCGCGATGCGCCGGGTGCACGCGAGATCGGATTCGAGGTGCCGGAGCGCTACAACGCAGTCGCAGCATCCTGTTCGACAATCTCGCGGCGGGCCGCGGCGAAAGATCGCGCTGTATTGCGCGAGCGCGCGCCATCAGCTACCGCGACGCTGTGCGAGCACGGCATCGCGAGTCGGCAACGCGCTGATCGCGCTCGGCCTGTCGCGTGGCCAGCGCGTGTTGCTGCTGATGCACGACACGCCCGAATATGTCGCCGCGATCTTCGGTGCGATGCGCGCCGGCTTCGTGCCGGTGCTGGTTAATACGCTGTCGCCGCCCGAGCTGGTTGCCTACTATCTTGCAGGACAGCGGTGCCGAGGTGGCGATCGTCCGACGCCGAGCTCGCGCCACTGCTCGCGCACGAAGACTGCGCGCGCGAGCCGACTGCGGCATGTGGTGCTGACGGGTGAGGCCGAGCCGCAGACTTGGCGCCGCATCCATACAGTGTGCACGCATGGGACCAGTGGCTCGCCGCGCAGCCCGACGACTTGGAGCCCGCGGACACGCACCGGGACGCAGATGGCGTTCTGGATGTACAGCTCGGGCTCGACCGGGCGTCCCAAGGGCGTGGTGCATCTCCAGCACGATGCTGCCGTACACGTTCGAGAGCTACGGCCGGCGCATGCTCGGCATTCGCGCGGACGACATCGTGTTCTCGCCGCCCAAGATTTTCTTTGCGTACGGCTTCGGCAACTCGCTCACGTTTCCGTTTTCGGTCGGCGCGCAGCGCGGTGCTGCATCCGGGCCGGCCGGACCCCGAAGCGGTGCTTAGCCGCGATCGAGCGTCATCGGCCGACGATCCTGTTCGGATTGCCGACACTCTACAACGCGCTGCTTGCGCATCCGGGCTCGGAGCGTCGCGATCTGTCCAGCCTGCGGCTGTGCGTCTCCGCAGCCGAGGTGCTGTCGAGCGAGATGTTCCGCGAATGGCAGCGGCGCTACGGGCTTTCCATCGTGGAAGGGCTGGGCTCGACCGAGGTCCTGCACATGTATCTCTCCAACCGCGTCGACCAGCAGAAGCCCGGCGCGAGCGGCGCGCGTGTTCCCGGCTACGAGATCAAGCTGACGGACATCGACGGCAATCCGGTGCAGCGCGGCGAGTCCGGCGTGATGTGGGTGCGCGGGCGACTCTTCGGCGCCCGCTGTACTGGAACCGGCCCGACAAGACGCGGGAGACGATGCGCGAGGGCTGGATCTGGACCGGCGACCGCTTCCACGAAGACGAGGACGGCTTCTACTACTTCGAGGGCCGTGCCGACGATCTGGTCAAGGTGAGCGGGCAGTGGGTGCATCCGCTCGAGATCGAGCGCTGCCTGGCCGAGCATCCAGCGATCCTCGAGTGCGCGGTGCTCGGCGGTCGAGGATGCCAACCGTCTGATGAGCGTACGCGCCTGGGTAGCGCTACGACCTGGTCACACTCCGGGCCCGGAGACCACACGCGAATTGCAAACCTTTGTCAAGCAACGCCTGCTGCCCTACAAGTATCCGCGCGCGATCGAGTACCTGGACACGCTGCCCAAGACCGGCACCGGCAAGATCGACCGGCAGGCGCTGAAAGCGTTGGCAAAACCTTGACAGAACAATGCAAGCGGGCAGGCTAATGCGACAGATATCGCGCAGTTCAGGCAGATGAATGCCGACCTCTATCAAGTCCCAGTCTCTTGGCCGGGACATGATCGCTTAAGCGGCGGGTGACCGAACTAGTCCTGGTTAGGCTATGGTACGCTTCACTTCGTCTGTCGATTGTAAGAGGAACGTCATGTTGGACCGAATCAAGATCGATCCCGAGGTATGCGGCGGAAGGCCTACGATCCGAGGCATGCGCATCACGGTGGATTTTGTCCTCAAGCTCGTGGGTGATGGCTACACCGCAGATGAGATCGTTACCCTGTATCCCGAACTCGAGAAGGACGACGTATTCCAGGCCGCTAAATATGGGGCCTGGCTGGCGAGTGAACGAACGTCCACGATCGCGTGAAGCTCCTCGCGGACATGCACATCTCTCCAGGCACCGTTTCTTTTCTTCGTGGGTTGGGGCATGACGCCGTACGAGTCAGTGAGGTTCTTCCACCTACCTCGTCTGACGAATCGGTGATCGCCTTCGCGAATGAGAGCGGGCGTGCGGTGCTGACGCAGGATCTCGAGTTCTCGGCGCTAGTTGCCTTGAGCGGAGCGAGCGCACCGTCGATTGTCACGTTGCGACTTGCCTCGGCGCGAGTTGAGCATGTCAATGCGGTGCTAGAGACCGTTCTTCCACTGATCGAAGAAGACGTGCAAGCCGGTGCGCTGGTTACAGTTGAAGATCACGGCATCCGCCGCCGCTCCCTGCCGTTGGCGTAGCACCACCATGCTAGGTGAGCCGCTTACTCGGTAAGGTGGTCGGTTGCGAGATGCGCGTACTTGCTCACCATCGCTGCACACTCCCGCCCCGGTCAGTTCCAGTAGCACGTGCAATGGACCCCGCCTAGGCGGCCCAGCTTGCCCGGGTCATGACGCAGGTCGTGGCACGGACCATCGGTTTGCGCTGGTGCCGATGGCCGCGTGAATTGCAAACCTTTGTCAAGCAACGCCTGCTGCCCTACAAGTATCCGCGCACGATCGAGTACCTGGACACGCTGCCCAAGACCGGCACCGGCAAGCTCGACCGGCAGGCGCTGAAAGCGTTGGCCAGGACCTCGAAGGGGAGCTGAGGCAGCGCTTGCGCGCGCGATCGAGGAAGATCACCTCGATCGGATGATTTTCGCGGGGCAAACCCGCTACTGGCGTTTGGCATGGGACTTGCACTTTCACCGTCAAATCAAGCCGTCAGGCGGAAAAACCAGCGCAGCATTCCGCCGATGTGTACCGGGGGCCTTCGAATAGCAGGTCCGTGCACTCAATTGATTTGAAACAGAACCGTAATAGTAGGGGCGGAGGACCTGGGGATCCGCCGTCGTGAAGACCCTATGTGATGCATGGGTGTTCGTGGTGTTTGGCCCGGGTAGACGAGGCCCGAGCCTGATGCCATAGGCGTAAGGCCGCGCCGCACCATTGGAGCAGTTGTAGATTCCAAGCGCTTTTGGCTTGGACAGAGGATAGCGCGGGAATCCACCTTGTTCAGTTACACGTCCACTATGAGGCAGAAACGCCCGTCCGCCCCGGCGGAATCGGGTCGTCCCCGCATGCGGCTGGGTTCCCTCTTCATAGGGCTGGCCCCGAGCAAACGTCTGTTCCTGCTCATCTGGCCGTTTCTCGCCATCGTGGTCTTGCTCGTCGTTCTGGCGACGCAGAGCATCGAGATTCTGTCCGCCGGCAGGGCTTTCGTCGAGGGTGAGAGCCTGTGGTCCAAGGCGCAGAAGCAGTCGCTGTCCCATCTCATGCGCTATGCGCATACCCGCTCCGAAGCCGACTACCAGAACTTCCGTGCAGCGCTGGCGGTGCCGCTGGGCGATCGCAAGGCGCGCCTCGAACTGGAGAAGCCCGACCCCGACTACGCGGTGGCCTATCGGGGGTTCCTCGAAGGCCGCAATCACCCCGACGACATCCCGGGGATGATCATGCTGTTCCGGCGGTTCAGGAACGTGAGCTACATCGACCGCTCGATTACGCTGTGGGCCGATGGCGACCGCTCGATCGACGAATTCATCAAAGTGGCCGATGAGTTGCACGAGCGGATCTCCGCCGGCGACACGGATCCCGACAGGTTGTATGCGACTCTCGAGCGCATCTACGCCGTCGATGCGAGGCTTACCCCGGAGGAGGACACGTTTTCTTCGTCACTGGGGGAAGCCACGCGCAAGACCAAGCTGCTGTTGGTGATCGCGACGGTAGCACTCGCGGTAACGCTGGTTCCGCTGGGCATCCTGCTCTCGCGGCGCATGCTGAAGCACAGCGAAGCGTTCGAGAATGCGCTGAGGCGCAGCGAGGAGCGCTTCAACCTTGCCGTCACCGGCAGCAATGACGGCATTTGGGACTGGAACGTACAGACCGACGAAACTTACTACTCCTCTCGGTTCAACGAACTCCTGGGCTATCCCGCCGATCATCTGGAGAACACGCGTTCCGCCTTCGTTTCCCGATTGCATCCGGAGGATCTGATGGCCACGGTGGCCGCGATGAAGGCCCACTTGCGGGAAGATAGACCCTACGACGTGGAGCATCGCCTCAAGGCTCGCTCGGGCGAGTACCGGTGGTTCCGGGCCAGAGGACGTTCGGTTCGGGATGCTTCCGGACAGGCCGTGCGAATGGCGGGGTCGATCACCGACGTCACCGATCGCAAGGCGGCAGAGGCCGAGCTCTTTGCCGAAAAAGAACGGGCGCAGGTGACACTGCAGTCCATCGGGGATGCGGTGATCACCACCGACACCAATGGATTGGTCGAGTATGTCAATCCCGCCGCCGAGGCCTTGATCGGCTGGAAGATTGCCGAGATCCAGGGCCTGCCGTCGCGTTCCTTCATCAAGCTGATCAACGAGCACACTCGCCAACCGACGCCCGATCCAATCGAGATCGTGCTCAGTGAAGGGTGTACCGTCGAGCTGGGAACCATGAACCAGTTAGTGCAGCGCGACGGCAGTGAGATCCCGGTAGACGAGACCGTAGCTCCGATTCGCGATCGCGGCGGGCAGATTGTCGGTGTCGTGCTCGTGTTCCGTGATGTGAGCCGTGAGCGCCAGTACGCCGCCAAGCTCTCTTATCAGGCGAGCCACGATGCGCTGACCGGGCTCATCAACCGGCGAGAGTTTGAAGCCCGGTTGATCCGGGCGCTGACCAGTGCCGCCGAGCACCAGCGCCATCACGCGGTCATGTATCTCGATCTGGACCAGTTCAAGGTAGTCAACGACACTTGTGGTCATGCCGCGGGCGACGAATTGATGCGCCAGACCAGCGCCATCCTGCAGCAGCGCCTGCGGGCGGGGGACACGCTGGCTCGTCTAGGCGGAGACGAGTTCGGCGTCCTGCTGGAAAACTGCAATCCGGAACATGGTGCCCGGCTTGCCGAAGATCTGCGCCTAGCGGTGGCCGAGTTTTCGTTTACCTGGCAACACCGCTCGTTCTCTATCGGTGTGAGCATCGGTGTGGTGACCATCGTGGATGGAGCGTTTACGCTGGCAGAGGTCATGAGCGCGGCGGACGCTGCCTGCTACATCGCGAAGGAAAAAGGTCGCAACCGCGTACAGCTCTACCATCCGGAAGATAGCGACCTGACCCTGCGGCACGGGGAGATGGAATGGGTGGGCCGCATCCACAAGGCGCTCGAGGAAGATCGATTCTGTCTCTATGGACAGAGGATTGTCCCACTCCAGCCAGGTTCCGGCATGAATCCCCACGTCGAGTTGCTGATCCGCATGGTCGACGAGCGCGGCGAGCTGATTGCCCCGGGAAACTTCATCCCGGCCGCGGAGCGTTATAACCTGATGCCGGCGATCGATCGCTGGGTTGTCCGAACCGCGTTCTCCACAGTAGCCGAGCTGCGTCAGCAGAGAAGCGCAAATTCGATCGACACCTATGCGATCAACCTGTCCGGGGACTCCCTGTCCGATGAGCGATTTCTCGATTTCGTGCGCGAACAGTTCAGCCAGTCCGGCATCCCCCACACCAGCATCTGTTTCGAAATAACCGAGACAGCGGTCATCGCGAATCGCCAAAAGGCAATCCATTTCATTCAACAATTGCGGGCGCTCGGATGCCGGTTCTCGCTGGACGATTTCGGCGCCGGCATGTCCTCCTTCGCGTATCTCAAGCATCTGTCGGTGGACTTTCTCAAGATCGACGGTGGTTTCGTGAAGAACATGTTGAACGACCCGATCGACTGTGCCATGGTCGAGGCGATCAATGATATCGGCCACGTAATGGGCAAGCTCACCATCGCCGAGTTCGTCGAGAACGAAGGCACCCTGGCCATGCTGCGCGACATCGGCGTGGATCTCGCTCAGGGATACGGCGTCGCCATGCCCGAACCCATCGAGCGCCTGGTCCTTGTGGCACCTCCGCGGCCAGTGTCGGTTCCAACGCTGTAAGCGGATTACCGGACAGGCTGCACCGAATACTCCGCAGTGCGGTTCTTGCCGCCTTGCTCGTGGGCCACGTACTTGTTTTCTCCCACCTTGTACTCAGCCCAGCAACTCTTTCCCCCACTGTTCCAGAAGATGCAGTCGATGTTGCCTTTTTCCCACGCATAGCGCCCCGAGTCTGTCTCCGGCCCATTTTTCCCGTTATACGTGCCTCTCACTCCGCCGTCCGAGTCGAAGACGTTCTGACCAGAACCACCGTCGCTCAAGGTATACGTGAGGATCGTGTGCGTGTGGTTTGCGACCAGCTCTTCTTTCGTCAATGGGACTTCCTTTGCGGTGGGACTGGGCTCCTTGCCAGCACATCCGACTAGCAGCATGGCGACGAGAGCAGAAGTAATTTTTGCGTACATGGTTGGATCCTCCCGGGTGCAGCCCCGCCATCATTGCGCATTCTGATCTGAATTGATAGCCTCGAAAGATTGTCCTGCTGCGGCTGCTGACGCGGCCTATGGTTCTCGCATAGTGCCGAGAGGAGTAGGTCGGCAGTAGAATAGGGTCATGGACGCTCGAGACCACGCGCAGACTTATCGGCGATACCTCGTAGTGGCGTTGATCGCGGTGGTCGTACTCACCGTCGCCGCGGTATGGGTGGCCTTCGTTCTGTTCGACCCGACGCCCCCGCGCACGATCGCGATGGCTACAGACCCCGAAGGCAGTATCTCCGCCGAACTCGGGAAGCGCTATCAGCAGATCCTCGCCCGCTACGGCATCGAGGTTCGGTTAGTGCCGTCGGTCGGCGCGGTGGAGAACGTCGCGCACCTAAGCGACCCGAAGTCGGGCATCAGCGTCGGGATCATCCCGAGCGGCATCACCAACCAACAGCAGTCGCCCGAACTCGCGTCTCTCGGCACGCTGTTCTACGAACCGCTCTGGTTCTTCATCCACGCAACGCATCGCGCCCTGAGGCACGAAAGCCTGCAAGGCATGCGCATATCGGTCGGACCGGAAGGCAGCGGAACACACGCGCTGTCGGTTGAGTTCCTCGCGCGCGTAGGGATCATCGATCAGAATGCGAAGCTGCTTCCGCTCACCGCGCAGGTAGCAGCCGAGAAGCTGGTGCACGGGGAGATCGACGCCATGGCGCTGCTGGCGGCGTGGGAATCGCCCGTGGTGCGGAAGCTGCTCTCCGCGCAGGACATCGATCTAGTCGGCGTACCGAGGGCCGACGCCTTTGTTGCCCTGTACCCGTTCCTGAGCAAGGTGGTGCTGCCCGCAGGCGTGGGCGACATGGTCAACAACCGGCCTCCGACCGACGTGGTCCTGCTCGCACCCAAGGCCAGCCTGGTGGTGCGCAAGGATTTGCACCCGGCGATCCAGTACCTCCTTCTCGAAGCGGCCACGGCGATTCACTCCGGACCGGGAATATTCCGCAAGGCCGGACAGTTTCCGGCCGCCGAGTCGATCGACCTGCCGCTCAGCAGTGAAGCCCATCGTTTCTACAAGGCGGGGCCGCCGTTCCTCCAACGCCATCTACCTTTCTGGTTGGCGGTGCTCGCGCAGCAACTGCTGGTGCTGCTGATTCCAGTCCTTGCCGTCTTGTACCCGCTGTTGCGAGTCCATCCCCGCCGCATACAGCTGGGTCATGCGGCGCCGGGTCTTCACGCTCTACAACGAGCTCAAGCTACTCGAGGACCAAATGCTCTCGCGCGACGCGCAGAAGAGCGCGGCCGATCTGACCGCACGGCTGGATCGGCTGGAAGAGCGCGCCAGCCGCTTCAGGCTCCCGGTATCTTTCAGGCCTCTGTTGTATGCGTTGCGGCTGCATATCGCCCTGGTGCGGCAGAGACTACGCGAACCATAAGCTTCGTGCGATCTGCGCAATCAAGCCAACCGCTCGCACATGGAGGCGGCGCACGCTGGGCACAGGCGCATGAACTCGGCGCTCACCTGCATCGCTTCGGAAACATGCATCGTGTTCATCGCGAGCACATTCATCAGTGGACAGGGGACCTTGGTCCCAATGCATTGAAAGCCTGAAAAGAATAAGATTGTGAAACGGAACTGGATGGCAATGTTTCACGGCTATTACAGCGCGTATACAGCGCGTACCCATCGGCCGGTTCCCTAAACAAATCAGGAGACATCCATGCGCAGACTACTTCCCGCTCTCTTGGCCGCGCTGTTCGCGGCTGTCACGTTCTCAGCTTACGCTGCCGACCCAGCTACCCCGGACACCCAGACGCAGAAGCCGGCTAAGAAGAAAAAGAAGCAGAAATCCCAGCCGCCCACGGTGCAGCAGTCGGCCCCCGCGGACCAGTCGGGACGGGGTGCCCCGCAATCCAGCGGCACTGGAGGCGTCACAGCCGGCGGCAACGCCGCTGGACGTGGCAATCCCACTGGCACCGCCGCCCCCGGCGGCGCGGTTACGAGCCCGACGCCTCAAGGCGCGGGTCGCTCCGACAACCAATAATCCGGCGCGCGTGCGGCAAGCCGGGCACTCCCCGGGTTGCCGTGCGCCGACCAGAATGACCACCGCCGGGCGCAATGCCTTCTTCACCGGCATGCATCCACTACGCACAGGCATGATCCCGCCGCAGCTGCCGGGCAGCCCGCCCTGTGTGCGATCCGGGACCCCGGCACTCGCCTGATTCCTGCGCGATCTCATATAGTTTAGGCACGTTCCAGCGAGCGTGACCTGATCCTCGATTCGAAGCATGACGCGGTAGGGCGGTCATGAATCAACTGTACGCAGCACTGGGGGAAGTCAGCCAGCGCGCACCGCCTGCGGTCCACCTGGCGCTGAAGGCCCTGCTCGTCGGCGTCGTCTGCCACCTGAGCATCCAGGTGGGGCACGCATTCAAGTTCCCGCCGCACGACATCTCTGCCCTATGGCCCACCAGCGCCATCCTGGTCTCCATTCTGGTGGCGTCCCCCATCCGGCACTGGTGGGTGTACCTCCTCGCTGGCTATTCGACGTATGCGATCGACGTGGCGCGGTTCGGCTTCCTCGCCTCCGATGTGCTGTACAACCTTGCCGACATCATCAAGGTCCTCATCGCGGCGGTTGGCGTGCGCTGGTTAGCCGGAGGCTTGCGTGCATTCGATAGCCTGCGTGGCCTCGTTCTCTACATCGCCGCCGCCGTCGTGCTTGCTCCCGCGACTTCTGCGTTCGTCGCCGCCCTGGCGGGCGCGGGCGAGAGCTACTGGTTCTACTGGCGGGCATGGTGCATGTCCGAGGCCCTTGCATTCCTTGTGTTGGCGCCGGCGATCCTCACCTGGATCTCTGCCGCCCGCGCCGCTCCTAGAGGCGTCTCGTTCGCGCGTTTTCTCGAAGCGGGCCTGCTCGCCTGCGGATTGATCGCAATCAGTCTCGTCGTCTTCCATGGGTCGACCGCCGCCGAAGGCAGCATCCCGGTGCTGGTCTATCTACCTCTGCCGTTTCTCCTCTGGGCAGCGGTGCGATTCGGCCCGGTCGGAGCCAATACGGGGCTCCTGGCTGTCGCGTTCCTGGCGATCTCCGGTGTCCTCTTAGGGACGCGGGCCTTTTGGCACGAGCGTTCCGGAAGGGAACGTGTTCCCGCTCCAGCTGTTCCTGATCATGCTATCCCTCCCGTTGATGTTCCTTGCCGCACTCATTGCCGAACGGCGGGAAAGGACCAACGTCCTTCGCGAGAGCGAGGCACGGTTTCGCTCCATGGCCGACACGGCGCCGGTGCTCGTTTGGATGTCGGGACAGGACAAGCTCTGGAGCTTTTTCAACAAGACCTGGCTCGACTTCACCGGGCGCACATTGGACAAGGAACTCGGCAACGGCTGGTCCGAGGGAATCCATCCGGAGGACCTTGCGCGATGCAGCGCAACCCAGGTCGACGCCTTCGACGCGCGGCGCGCGTTTACGATGGAGTACCGCTTGCGCAGGCACGATGGCGAATACCGCTGGATCCTGGACAACGGGGTGCCGCGCATCGCGCCGGACGGGACCTTTGTCGGATACATCGGCTGTGCACACGACATCACTGAGCGCAAGGTTGCAGAGCTCGATGCGCAACGGCACCGCATGGCAATCGGCGAGGCGCTCGCCTTCGAGCGACTGGTGGCGGAGCTCTCGAACGGATTCATCAACCTCGCCCCTGTGCATATCGACGAGTACATCGATGCGGCGCTACGACAGATAGTCGAAACGCTCGGGGTCGAACGTGCCACGCTCACTGAATTCTTGCCTGACGCGGGAGTTGTGCGCTTCACGCATTCCTGGGCGGTCGACGGCGTGGCACCGGTACCAACTTCCGTTCCAGCGGACGTGCTTCCTTGGGCGCATGCCCGAATGGAGGCAGCTCTTCCCGCCGTCGTCGATCGAATGAGTGAGCTACCGCCCGAAGCCAGCGTCGACAAAGTGTTCTGGCAGCGGCTCGGGATCAAGTCCTTCATCGCATGGCCATTGCAAGTAAGCGGGAAGTTGGCCAGTTCACTGAGTGTCAGCTGTGTTCGGCACGAGCGTGCATGGTCCCAAACCGATCGCGACCGTGTGCAGAGCTTGGCTAGCATCTTCGGGAATGCAATGGCTCGCAAGCGAGCGACGGAAGACGTCGAGCGGGCACTTCGTTTCGAGCGGTTGGTCGCCGATCTGTCGGCTTCGCTTCTCAGAGAGCCATTGGGCGATCCGGCTGAGGCCGCTCGACGAGCGCTCCGGGCGATCGGCGAGTCACTTCATGTCGAGCCGGTCGCGCTGTGGCGGCTCAGTGTCGAATCGGATCGCCTGGAGTTGGAGTACGGCTGGCCTCCCGAAGCGGCAGAGTCGACGCCACAGTTCTTGGGCAGAACCGAGCTTCCATGGATGCTCGATCGGCTGCTTCTAGGCAACACGGTCAGTTTCACCTGCTCCAAAAAACTGCCAGAGGAAGCCCGTATCGATGAGCAAACGTTGGATCGGCGGGGAGTGCGCTCCCTGCTGCTCGTCCCCGTGATGGTGGAGGGCGCCACCTCCGGCGCGCTTTCGCTCGCCGCAATGGACCTGGTGCGGAGTTGGCCCGAAGATCTCTTGCCACGGATGCGCCTGCTCGGCGAGATGTTCGCTGCCATGCTGGCGCGCGCGCGCGCGTCGAAGCGCCTGCAGGAAGCGCGAGTCGAAGCGGGTCAGTACCGGGAGCGCCTCGCGCATCTGGTGCGAGTGCACACCGTCGGCGAGATGTCCACCTCGATCGCGCATGAGATCAATCAGCCGCTGGTGGCCATTGAGAATTACGCGTTGGCTGCTCGCCGCTGGTTGACGTCCAGCGGCGCGATCGACACGAAGACGGTGGATGAGTTGCTGGACAAGATCGCGCGACAAGCCGCGCGCGCGGGCGACGTTCTCCAACGCCTGCGTTCCATGCTGAAGAAGCATGAACCGCAGACGGCCGAGCTGGACCTCGGTCGACTGGTCTCCGAAACGATGAAGCTGGTGGCGATAGAGGGCCGGTGGGCGGACCCCCATGTCGAGGTCGTGGTCGCCCCTGGCCTGCCTCCTGTCCTGGCGGACGAAATCCAGATCCAGCAAGTCGTGCTGAACCTGGCGCGCAACGCCTTGGAGGCAATGGAGGACGCTGGTGTTGGCCGCCCATACCTAAGGCTCGATGTTCGGCACTCCGGGCAAAGCGATTTGGTCGTGCGCGTGGTCGATAACGGCCCCGGCATTCCGCCGGAGGAAGCAGAGCGCATCTTCGAGCCGTTCTACTCGACCAAAGACTCCGGGCTCGGAATGGGACTCGCGATCTGTCGCGCGATTGTGGTGGCGCACGGCGGAGCGCTGTCGTTTGGCCCAAGCCCAGATGGTGGCGCGGTATTCCAGTTCACCCTTCCGGCAGCAGACGTCGGAGTGGCCGCATGACCGAGCCAACGGTGTTCATCGTGGATGACGACGAGGCAGTACGCGACTCGATCAAGGAGCTCGCGCGATCGGTGGGCCTCGCAGCCAAGACCTATGCCTCGGCGCAGGCCTTTCTAGACGCCTTCGACGACAGATTGCCGGGCTGTCTCGTCCTCGACGTTCGGATGGCGCACATGAGCGGAATTATCCTGCAGGCGATACTCCGCGAGAGGCGCGCCCGGATTCCAATTGTTTTCATCAGCGCCCATGGCGATGTCGCTACGGCGGTCGAGACGATGAAGGCCGGTGCGGTGACCTTCGTGCAGAAACCTTATCGCGAGCAGCAATTGCTGGACAGCATCAACGAGGCGCTGGCGAAGGACGCGGCCACCCGAGGAAGCGCGGGGGCGCAGGCAAAGGTCAGCGCCGCCCTGGATGCTCTCACCGACCGCGAGCGCGAAGTCCTTCATCTCGTTGTGAAGGGGCTATCGAACAAGCTCATCGCCAAAGAGCTGAACATCAGCCACCGGACTGTCGAGCAGCATCGCAGCCGCATTTTCGACAAGTTGGGGGTGGCCTCCATCGCGGAGCTGATCCGCGCGCTGCCAGAGCAGCGCGGATAGCGATACATTCCCTCACAGTATTTGGTTCGGGTACGTACGGGTACTCCGTAGTTGCCCGGATATGCGCTGGTGATCGTTTGGCGTCATCCTACCGTGGGAGCCAAACGTGGGGATCACTGTCTACGTCATCGACCCGGATCCAACCGAGCAGCAGCGCATCTCGAGGGTGCTGGCCTCCGATGCGGAGACCGTGCTGCCATTCGGCAGCGCAGAGACATTCCTCAGGTCCCGCCCATTGCGCACCCCGGCGGTATTGGTCAGCGCCGTCGTGCTGCCTGACATGGGAATCGTGGATCTGATCGCAGAGCTCGGGCGGGCCGGCATCGCCCTGCCCGTGATCGCCATAGGCGCGGACGTGGACGTGCCCGTCGCTGTCGAGATCATGCGCGCCGGAGCGGCGGATTTCATCGAGCGCCCGTTCAGCGCCAGGCGGCTCAAGAACGCCGTGCGCAAACTTTGCGGACGGCAGGGATAAGGGCTCCGAATGTTAGCTCAAGGTTCTATTGAACGAGCAGCGATAGCTTCGCGTGAGCATTGGTTTCATAGTTCCCGTCGGTACACGACGGTGTACGACGCGTGCACGACCATCTCGACTATCGCGGGACAAGCACGCGAAGACACGCTGTTATCTTCAGCGCTTCCCTGCAACCCGGCTGTCACATTCGCGGCCTACGCTGCGGACTGGAGTATCAAGAGCACTTCGTCACCGCCCCGACGCGGCGCAGTCGCGACTGCCATAAAGACGAAAGGGCCGGGTTACAAGCCGGTGGCCCATAGATAGCGAGGGGAGCGAAGTCTCAGCGTTGCGACAGCAGCCGCGGTCGCTCGAGGGGTTGTCATGGGTTGCCCCGCAGTGGGCGGCCTACATGGCTTGTCCGTTCAATGGAAGGAGACCGTCAAATGAAAACCTGCTTAGTAAACGTTGGCCGTGCGCTTGCCGCGATGCTTTTTGCGGTCGGAATGCTCTCTGTGTCCGTGCAGGCCGCGGACAAGCCGAACATCCTCGTCATCATGGGCGACGACGTCGGCTGGTTCAACATCGGCGCCTACCACCAGGGCATCATGTCCGGCAAGACGCCGAACCTCGACAAGCTGGCAGCGCAAGGGCATGCGGTTCACCGACTACTACGCCGAGGCGAGCTGCACGGCGGGCCGCGCGAACTTCATCACCGGCGAGATTGCCGATCCGCACGGGCCTGACGACCGTCGGCCAGGCCGGCGCCGACGTCGGAATGCCGGCCCAGGCGTGCACGCTCGCCACCGCGCTCAAGGCGCAGGGCTACGCCACCGGGCCAGTTCGGCAAGAACCACCTCGGCGACCTGAACAAGTTCCTGCCGACGCGTGCACGGCTTCGACGAGTTCTTCGGCTACCTGTACCACCTCGACGCGATGTCGGATCCGTACTGGTATTCGTTCCCGGCCGACGAGGCGTATCTACAACAAGTACGGCCCGCGCAATCTGGTGCACTGCTGGGCGACCGACACGCGACGACGCGACCGAGATGCCGCGCTGGGGCAAGGTCGGCAAGCAGAAGATCGTGGACGAAGGTCCGCTGCCGCCGTTCCCGGACATGTCGAACGTGCCGAACATGCACGACCTGCCGTTCCTGAAGGCGAAGTACGACATGACGACCTTCGACGAAGTGCTGGTCAAGAGCTCGAGCGACTTCATGGACAAGGCCAAGAAGGACGGCAAGCCGTTCTTCGTCTGGCACAACACCACGCGCATGCACGTCTGGACGTTCCTGTCCGAGAAGTACAAGGCGATGCAGAACAGCAAGACCAACTACGGCCTGGAAGAGGCCGGCATGGCGCAGATGGACGACAGCATCGGCGCGCTGCTGAAGCACCTCGACGACATCGGCGAAGCCGACAACACCATCGTCATCTTCACCACCGACAACGGCGCCGAAGTCTTCACCTGGCCGGACGGCGGCATGACGCCGTTCAAAGGCCACCAAGGGCACCGTCTACGAAGGCGGCTTCCGCGTGCCGTGCATCGTCCGCTGGCCGGGCCACATCAAGCCGGGCACGGTCGAGAACGGCATCTTCTCCGGCCTCGACTGGTTCCCGACGCTTGTGCGCCGCCGCCGGCAATCCGAACATCACCGACCAGCTGCTGAAGGGCGTGAAGCTCGGCGACCGCACCTACAAGAACCACCTCGACGGCTACAACCAGACTGGCCTTGCTGCAGGGCAAGGGACCGTCGGCGCGGCATGAGCTCTTCTACTTCGGCGGCCCGCAGCTTGGGCGCGCGTCCGCATCGATGACTTCAAGTTCCAGTTCTTCCAGCAGCCGTGGGGCTGGCCGGGCCCGAAGGTCACGACCGACATGCCCACGATCGTGAACCTCCGCCAGGATCCGTTCGAGCGCACGCCGAATCATCCGCGGCGAGACGCTTGAACGACGCGGCTGCGGCTACATGCAACGACTTCTATCGCCCGCGAGTTCTGGCGCTTCGTGATGGTGCAGCAGTACGTCGGCGAAGCTGGCCATGACGGCGATCGACTATCCGCCGATGCAGGACCCGGCCATCCTTCAACCTCGAAGCCATCAAGGAGAAGATCCAGGAGGCGATCAAGCAGCAGAAGGGCAATAATCGAACTGCCACCAGGCGGGCGGCTCAAGGACGCCCGCTTTTATCTCGCACAGGGGCGACGGGGCGATCGACCGAATGCCAGCTCCGTTATGAGGAGGACCACGACGTACTGGCGACTCATCACATTCGTAGTCATTCGGACAAGAAGGAGCATCATCATGACAATGCGATGTCAGTCGCCGTACTCGCTGCAACCATCGCCGTACTGCCGGTGCCGGTGCGCAGACGCCGCCGCCGACAAGAGAGCCGGCAAAGGCACGCCGGATTTTCCTTCGTCGCCTACGGCGACTCGCGGCCGATGATGTATCTGCCGCAGAAGGACGGCAAACCGGAACTGACCAAGCTATTCGTCGAGATGTTCGGCCTGGTCCTGCCGGAGAAGGTCGCGGAAGAGGTGGTGGCGAAGGATGTGAAGATGATCTTCGATCCGGCCACCAAGGAGCTGATCCGGGTCATCATGCCGTTCATGACTAAGACCGAAGTCATGACGCTGACGGTGGACAAGGGCTGGGTCACCGAGGCCTCGGTCGAGGACGTGAAACTGCTGCCCGGCGTGCACCGGACGATGTTCCGGTTGAACGGCGGCGACTGGGTGGCGCGCGAGATCGTGAAGGACGTGCAGTCCGGGCGCGCCCGATTCGTCGTCAACAGCGGCGACGTCGTCTGGTGGGGGAATCAGGGCCACACGATCGACGACAGCCCGTACTGGAAGCGCGTGAACGACACCATGCTGAAGCAACTGCCGCCAGCGGACGCCGAGATGCGGGCGGCGGGGCTGGACGGCCGCTGGTCTCCTGAGCGTGGGCAATCACGAGGTGTGGGGCGATCCCAAGATCGAGGGCGTGCTGAACGCCGTGCCCGTATCTGAAGAAGCTCGGCGTCACGCCGGACAATCTCATCTACAAATTCGACTTCAAAGGCGTTCGCTTCATCTATCTGTGGAGCGGCAAGTACGACTACCGCTCGCCCTCGCTGTGGGACGCCGATCGGCCGAAGTATGCGGAGCAGATGAAGCAGATGCAGCAGTGGATGGACGAGGCCAAGGCCAAGGGCATCAAGAAGGCCTTCATCACCTTCCATTACCCGGTGTTCGCCCGCTCGGGCTTGGGCCCTATCCCCGCCGAGACAATCCGCACAAGGTGATTGCAGCCTACGCCAAGGACATGGAGGTGGTCGTGTTCAACGGGCACGTCCATACCACCGAGATGTTCGACGTGGACGGCGTGAAGTACCTGATGCTGGGCGGTGGTGGCGCGGAGCAAGATCCGATTCTCCCCGGGCGCACGAGCATCAAGCTCCCGGCAGACTATCCGCCGGACCTCTACTGGAAGGGGCAGCCGCCCCAGGAGGAGTACAACTACGTGCTGGTGGACGTGAAACCGGGCCAGAAGACCAAGTTCACCCTCAATCGCTTCCGGCCGGGGTCGGCCGAGCCGTTCGCGACTGTGGAGCTGTTCAAGTGAGAAGCGCGGACGGCATGGACGGAGAGTGATGGTGGCGACCATTCTCCTGATCGTTCACGGGTTGGTCGCGGTCGCTCTGCTGGGCGCGCTCACCCACCAAACATTGGCCACGTGGGCGCCGGGGGCGGTCCGGCTCGTTCTTCGGTCGCTTCCGGCGCGTGCCGCCCGCCTCGTTCGCCAACGCCGTAGTCATTCTGTATGTGATCGCCGCGTTGCTGGGCGGGATCGTGTATTTGTACTTTCGCGTCGACATCAGACCGTCGCTGGAGCGGGCTGGTCACTGGCAGGCCCTCGGCTTCTTCGACATCAAGGAGCACTTCATTTCCATCGGCGCCGCGCTGCTGCCGGCGTACTGGGTGTGCTGGCGACGACCGCGCACCGAAGAACCCTACCGAATGCGCGCCGCCTTGACCGGGATCCTGGCTTTCATCGTGTGGTGGGGCTTTCTCACGGGCCACGTGGTGAACAACATCATGGGATTCGGCTCATGACGTCTTCGCATGCATTCCGCAGGTTTGCATTCGCTTACGGGACTGCTTTCGCTGTCCTCTACGTGGTCGCGCTCAAGCTGGATCTCGCGCTGTTCACCGTCTATCCCTCGCAGGCGTCGTCCTCTTAGGCACGCACCACTCGCGGGATGTCGTCGACCCCGCGATGGGGTTCCTTGCACCCGCGATGTACTGGTACGGCTGGACCGCCATCGGCCGCGCTCGGAGCGCTCGTGTTCGGCCTGCTTGGCGCCGTGTTTTCCCGAGCGGTGGACGCGCACGGATTCTGGTCAGGGTTGGCTTGTGGGTGATTCCGTTAGCTCGCGATGATCGCGTGCGTTTATCTCACGATGCCTTGGTTTCGACTTTAGCCAAGAAGCGCCAACGGCCGCCCCGCGAACGACCCTGCCTGTCCGCAGGGTGCGGTTCATCATCGTTGGTCGTTCGGCTCGCTCCCGAGGCGATTCCATGCGCTCAACTGAATGTCCGTTTTCTGAAATCGTGTACGTCTGGTTTGGGACCGACACCAGACCTAGGCGGTTCTTCTCCACGATCTTGTTGCGCTCGGCATCTTCGAGCTTCCTTGCCAGCGCTTTGTTCGCGGTCTTAGTGCTGCGGAAATAGCGCTTCCCATCGACCATGAACGCCATGTACCAGTGCTTGGAATTCAGGTGTTTGACCAGTGGCATGTTAGTGATCTGCCCAACAGCGGACGTTGGCGTTCCTGCAAAACGTACCGCCTGAGATAGCAACCCAAGGTTTCCCACAGTTGGCGGGAAATGCCGGCTTGACACTTCGCCCGATCATGATATATGATGATCATCATATGAAAAGAGCCGCCAGCAGATCGCAAGGAAGCCACCCACGAACGCATCGTCGAAGTGGCCGCGCGCGCCATCCGGCGCAGTGGCTATAACGGCACCGGCGTCGCCGACATCATGAAGGAGGCCGGCCTGACGCACGGCGGCTTCTACGCCCACTTCCCTTCGCGCGAGGCGATGCTTGCCGAGGCGGCGGACCGCGCCGGCGCCGAGACCGTCGCCGCGTCGACCGCGCATTGCCGCCGCGGCGCCGCCGGAGCAGGCGTTGCAGTCGCTGCTGCGCGCCTACCTCTCGAAGGCGCACGTCGAAGGCGCGGAGACGGGCTGTCCGATTGCCGCCCTGGGCTCGGAGATGCCGCGCCAAGCGCCTGAGGTGCGACGCGCCGCCACGCGCCGCATCAAGGAGATGATCGATCTCGTTGCCCGCCAGTCGCCCGACTGGGGGCAATCGGGCGCGCACGAGCGTGCGCTCGTTACCGTCGCCACGATGGTCGGCACTTTGCTGCTGGCGCGCGCTGTCGACGACCCCAAGCTTTCCGACGCGCTGCGCAAGGCGGCGCTGAAACACCTCGTCCCCGCTGGCACCTGAGTGCACCTGCACGCATCCGACCAGCTTTTATTCGAGCTTAAATATGATGATCATCATATCAGAACGACGAATGAGCACCCACATCAGGCGGTTCCCTGCTCGTTGTCGTTGCAACCGAATTCGTAACCACCCAACCAGAAGGCACTCCCATGAAGATCAAGAAATCCATCGCGCTCGTTACGGGCGCCTCGTCAGGCATCGGCGAAGCCACGGCGGAGCGGCTCGCGACGGCTGGCTACAAGGTCTACGGCACCAGCAGACGGGGAGCCCAAGCGGGCCAGCGATCGTTCGAGATGCTGCCCCTCGACGTGACCAGCGATGAATCAGTCGAAGCCGCCGTCAGCGAAGTGATGCGGTTGGACGGCCGCATCGACCTGCTCGTGAACAACGCCGGCTTCGGTGTCGCCCCCGCCGGAGCGGAAGAGAGCTCGATCGAACAGGCCCGCTCGATCTTCGATACGAACTTCTTCGGGA
The DNA here is from genome assembly GCA_963741215.1 of uncultured beta proteobacterium. Classification (GTDB taxonomy): domain Bacteria; phylum Pseudomonadota; class Gammaproteobacteria; order Burkholderiales; family SHXO01; genus SHXO01. The sequence continues at coordinate 77,221 of CAVUHQ010000011.1, read as the reverse complement.
TCGTCCGGATGACGCGCGCCGTCGTGCCCCACATGCGACAGCAAGGGGGTGGTCGCATCATCAACATCGGCTCCGTGCTGGGTTTCCTGCCGATGCCGTACGGGGCGCTCTATGCCGCGACCAAGCACGCGATCGAAGGCTATTCGGAATCGCTCGACCATGAGCTGCGCACGAGGGGCATCCGGGTCTCGGTCATCGAGCCCGCGTACACGAAGACGCAGTTCGACGCGAACTTGCTGGAACCCGACTCGAAGCTCGATGAGTATCGCGAGGTTCGTGCGGCCTTGGACAAGATGGTGAAGGAGGTGATGGCAACGGCCGACGAGCCGGGCGTCGTGGCCGACGTCGTGCTGAAAGCGGCCAGCGCGGCTCGCCCGAAGCTCCGATACACGGCCGGTGGGCTCGCGAACCGCCTGCGATTGCTTCGCAGATTTGCGCCCGCTGGCCTGGTGGACGCCGGGATTCGAAAGGACCTGCGGCTCGACGCGCCGAGGGCGTCGCTGCCTCGCACCCCGGTCTTAGCCAAGTAGTCGATCCAGGAGAATCCAATGACATTCAAGGCACTGCTTGCAACAAAGCCAGGTGAAGCGATTTCGACCCGCGTGGTCGAAATGAATGAGCAAGATCTCATGCCCGGAGACGTCACCATCGCGGTCGACTACTCGACTGTGAACTACAAGGATGCGATGGCCATTACCGGGCGCGTGGACGTGATTCGTCAATTCCCCTTGATCCCGGGCATCGATCTGGCCGGCACGGTTGTGGCGTCCTCGTATCCCAGCATCGCCGTCGGGGACCGCGTTGTCGCCAACAGCTGGGGGCTGAGCCAGACCCATCATGGCGGATATGCGCAGAAGGCACGGGTGAAAGGCGAGTGGCTGGTCAAGATCCCGGCGCCCTTTTCGACGAAGGACGCGATGGCCATCGGCACGGCGGGTTACACGGCGATGCTGTCGGTGCTGGCGCTGGAACATGGCGGCCTCACACCGCAGCGTGGTGACATCCTCGTCACCGGCGCCAATGGTGGCGTCGGCTCCATCGCGGTCGCGATCCTGTCGGATCTCGGCTATCGCGTCGTCGCCTCGACCGGACGTCTCGAGGAAGGCGATTATCTGCGCAGCCTCGGTGCGGCGGAGATCATCGACCGCCGGACGCTTTCGGAGCCGGGAGCGCCGATCGCGAGCGAAAGATGGGCTGGCGCGGTGGACTCCGTTGGCAGTCATACGCTGGCGAACGTGCTGGCGCAGACGCAGTATCGCGGCGTCGTCACGGCCTGCGGCCTGGCTCAGGGCCTGGATCTTCCTGGGTCGGTCCTGCCCTTCATCCTGCGCAACGTCACCCTCGCCGGTATCGACTCGGTGAATGCCCCGCAGGAGGCCCGTATCGAGGCCTGGTCGCGTCTGGCGCGTGATCTGGACCTGGGCAAGCTCGCCCGCACGACACAGGTGGTCCGCCTCGCAGAGGTGCCCGCTGTGGTAGGCCGCATGTTCGAAGGGAAAGTCCGGGGCCGCACCGTCGTCGACGTCAACGCGTAGTGCCGTTGCAACCGTTCGACTCAACGAAACCAAACCATGGCGCAATTAATTCAATCCCGTTGAAGCGCAACTCCCTTGGAGGGAAATCATGAGCCAAGCCAGCCTCGTTGTTCCCAGCCGGCGTCTGTTTCTCCGCAACAGCGGCACCGCAGTCCTGTTGGGCGCCGCAGTCGTTCTGCTCGCCGATCGCGAAGCCCTCGCCCAATCAGAGACCATGTCGCAAGCCAATCTGCATGACTCCGCGCCAACCCAATTTCGAGAGGTCGGCGATGCCCGACTCGCCTATCGTCGATTCGGGAAAGAGGGTGCGACGCCAGTGGTCTGCCTTCAGCACTTCACAGGCAGAATGGACAACTGGGATCCCATCCACACCAACCGGCTCGCCCAAGACCGTCCCGTGGTGCTCGTGGACTATAGGGGCGTGGGCCGCTCGAGTGGAGAGACACCGGACTCGATGCAGGGCATGGGGCGCGACATCATCGTCTTCATCCGTGCTCTAGGTGCCAAGCAAGTGGATATCTTCGGGTTCTCGATCGGAGGAATGGTCGCTCAGCAGATCGCCCTGGATGCCCCCGACGTAGTCAGGCGACTCATTCTCGTAGGCACCGGTCCGTCGGGTGGCGAAGGCATGGCGGCGTTCTCACCCCAGGTCCAGGAGATCATGAGTCGGCCGAACAGCACGCCGGCCGAACGGGGGCTGGCGCTGTTCTTCTCACCCACCGCCACGAGCCAGGCCGCGGGCAAGGCGTGGCTTGCTCGCATCACCGCACGTCAGGTGGATCGGGAACCTCCCGCATCGCCGCAGGTTGCCGCTGCCCAACTGGCCGCGCTGAAGGCATGGGGGCAAGTGACCGGCGAGCGCTACGCCTATCTGAAGAACATCCCGCACCGGACTCTGGTGGTGAACGGACATGACGATATCATGGTCCCTACGGTGAATTCGTTCATCCTTCAGCAGAACCTTCCCGACGCCCGCCTCATTCTGTTCCCGGATTCGGGGCATGGCGCACATTTTCAGTTTCCAGAGGAGTTTGCCGAAGCGGCCGCCCGCTTCCTCGCCGCTGACTGACATCCGAGCCACTGCCTGCGAGGCACCGGTCATCACGGAAATTTAGAGCCTGCGCGGCGTTTCCAACACTTATCCACCTGGCGTAGAGGGAGCATGGCGAATCAAATAGAGCTCTATTTCGACTTTGCGAGTCCCTACAGCTATCTCGCGGCCACACGGCTGCCGGCCGTCACCGCAGCCACTGGCGCGCAGATCGTTTACCGGCCGTTTCGTCTTCTCGAGCTGATGAAGATCGTGGGCAACCGGCCGACCACGATCGAGTGCAGGAACAAGGGCAAGTACGCGAGCGCGGACATCGGCCGCTGGGCCGCGCGCTACAAGGTGCCGTTCCAGCGCAATCCGAACCTGCGCAGCTTCGACTATGCCGCCTTGGGTCGCGGTGCTCTTGTGGCGATCGACCAGGGGCGCGGCGCCGACTATGTCGATACCGTGTACCGCGCCGTCTGGGCGGGAGAGCAGAACCTTGCCGACTCAACCGTGTTTGCGGGCCTTCTCGGCCAAGCCGGCTTCGACGGCTCCTCGCTACTCCGACAGGCCCTCGGCGGGGAGTACGTCGCGCGGCTTGACCGGCAGACCTCCGAGGCAGCCGAGCGCGGCGTGTTCGGCTCGCCCACCTTCTTCGTCCACGATCAGATGTTCTTCGGCAACGACCGGCTTGACTTTGTGATCGAAGCCGCGAATGCGGCAACCTGAGGAGGAGTCGATGGCCCAGCCTATTTGCATAATCACCGGTGTCGGACCTGGCACCGGCACGGCGCTCGCCCGGCGCTTTGCCAACGGCGGCTACCGGGTCGCGCTGTTGGCGCGCAACGCAAAGCGGCTGGGCGACCTGTCGCAGGCGCTGCCCGGCTCCCGTCCTTACCCTTGCGACGTGTCGGACCCGAGTCAGGTGGAAGCCGCCGCCGATGCAATCGAACGCGACCTGGGCGCGCCGTCGGTCCTGATCCACAACGCCGTCGGCGGCGCGTTCGGCTCATTCCTGGACATCGATCCACAGGTACTGAACCGCAATTTTCAGGTCAACACCATGGGCCTGCTGTATCTGGCCCGGCGCTTCGCGCCAGCCATGATCGACGCCGGCAAGGGCGCCATCATGGTGACGGGCAACACCTCTGCACTACGCGGCCGTGCGGGCTTTGCCGGCTTCGCGCCGACGAAGGCGGCGCAGCGCATTCTCGCCGAGGCCATCGCGCGAGACCTGGGACCCAAGGGCATCCACGTCGCCTACCTGGTGATCGATGCCGTCATCGACGTGGCCTGGGCGCGCGAGCGCTACAAGGACAAGCCGAACGACTTCTTCATCCAGCCCGCCGCCATTGCCGATGAGATCTGGCACGTGGCACACCAGGACCGCTGCGCCTGGTCGTTCAACGTCGAGCTGCGCCCGTTCGGCGAGACCTGGTAGCGAGGTGACCTGGCAGATGAACGAGCTACCGTCGGCTGTGGCTTCACCTCAGGCCTTCGCTACTGCGGATATGGATCTGAACGGGCTCCTCGCCTGCACGACGCAATTGGTCACGCTGGCAGAGCTGCACGCTGTCGTGGACGTTGCGTTCGCCATTCTGAAGGGGTGATTTTCTTGCACAGACTCATCGTTCCAATATAGGAGGCTTCACATGAACAAACTGAACTCGATTCGTACCAAGGCCATCTCGCTGGCCGTAGCAATCGCCGTGAGTACTTCCGTCAGCGTTCAAGCGCAATCTCTTCCAAGACCTTACACCCCGCCGGCCGATGCCGAGACCGCGGGCATCGCGACCCAACAGCAGCAAGACGAGGTCAACGCGCTCATGGCTGCATATCTTGGGCTTTGGTCGGCTGAAGACCGCAGTGGTTACGCGTTGGAGTTTGTAACTGAGGATGCGGTGTTCGAGTATCCGTATGCCGACGATGCGTACCGCCGAATCGAAGGTCGCGAGGCAATCGGGCACGCGTTGCGCAAATTCCCCGTGACAGCGAGCAACTGGATGTTCAGCGACCTGAGGTTGTTCCAGACGCTGTATCCGGACATTTTCTTCGTTGCATACATAGCGAAGGCTTACGTGCCTGCGACTCAGCATACGTATGAGTCGCGCTACCTCGCGCGCATTACCGTGAGAGACGGAAAGATCGCCGATTACGTTGAGCTGTGGGAGCGCGACACCAAGGCAGCTGCCTTTGGCACTCCCAGCAAAACTGACCGCGTGTCCTCCGCCACTGCCGCACCGCCAATCCGATGACGGCCCATTCGCAACTCAATCAACGACGAAGGAGACACCATGACTAACGCGACAAATGTGGAGACCAAGCACTTGAAGGTGGGTGACGTGAGCTACGCGTACCGCGAGCTACGACCAACCAATTTGGCGGATCCCACGCCAGTGGTGTTTCTGCACCGCTTCCGTGGCACGCTGGACGATTGGGATCCTGCATTCGTCGACGAACTCGCCAAGACACGTCACGTCATCCTGTTCAGCGACGCCGCGGTCGGCTCCTCCACTGGCACCCCGGCCAAGGACTTCGACGAGAAGGGGCGCAATGCCGCATCCTTCGCTCGCAAACTCGGCCACGAGCAGATCGATGTCCTGGGGTTCTCGATGGGCGGCTTTGTCTGTCAGACCATTTCAATGCAGGAACCCAAACTCATCCGCAAGGTGATCGCAATCGGCTCAGGCCCCGCAGGGAACCCCGAGACGGCGCCTCCGACCGACCTTGTGTTTGGCATAGCCTTGAAGGAAACGTACGCCTTCGAAGAACGTCCGTTATCTGTTCTTCGCCGAGGGCCGCGAGCGAGAGACGCAGGCCTATATTGACCGCTGGGCCCTGCGCAAGGATCGCGAACCCGTCGTTGGGCCGCCGGTCATCGCCGCGATGGTGGAATCGGTCTCTGGGTTCATGGGTGGACAGACTGACCACTACTCGCGCCTGAAGCAATTGAAGCACCCGTTTCTCATCATTTCGGGCGACAGGGACCCCTTCTTTCCGCTGAAGAACACCTGGTTGCTCTATCGAGAACTTGCGGATGCGCAGGTAGCCGTGTATCCGCTCGCGGGTCATGCGCCTCACCAACAGCACCCCATCGAGGTCGCGGCGCAGGTCGAATACTTTCTCGCAACGTCTTGAGAGTAAGCCACAAAAGTATTATGAGGGCATTCATACTCGATCGTTATGGAAGCACCGATGCTCTACGGGCTGGCAACATGCCGGAACCGGAGGTGCGCGAGGATGACGTATTGGTCCAGGTCCACGCCGCTGGCGTAAACGTCCTGGATTCCAAAATCAGAAACGGCGAGTTCAAATTAATTTTGCCGTATCGCTTACCACTTATTCTCGGCAATGATGTGGCCGGCGTCGTAGTTCGCGTCGGATCGCGAGTGCGGCGATTCAAGCCGGATGACGAGGTCTATGCGCGGCCAGATAAAGATCGAATCGGTAGTTTCGCGGAATTCATTTCTATGAATGAAGATGCCGTGGCGATCAAGCCCAAAGGACTCACCATGGAAGAAGCGGCTTCCATTCCTCTGGTGGGCTTGACCGCCTGGCAAGTGTTGATCGAAAGAGCGAACTTGAAGAAGGGACAAAAAGTCCTCATCCACGCAGGCTCCGGCGGAGTCGGAACATTTGCAATCCAGCTGGCGAAGCACGTCGGGGCGGTCGTAGCGACGACAACGAGTACGGCGAATCTCGATTGGGTAAAAGCCCTCGGTGCGGATATCGTCATCGATTACAGCAAGAACGATTTCGCAACAATCCTGCGGGGCTACGATATAGTTTTGAATAGTCTCGGGGGAGAGGTGCTCGAAAAATCACTCCAAGTGCTGAAGCCTGGTGGAAGGCTCATCTCGATCTCCGGTCCACCTGATCCCGCTTTTGCGAAAGACATTGGAGCGTCCTGGATCTTGAGACAGGTCATACGCCTGTTGAGTTATCGAATCAGGAAGAAAGCAAAACGTCATCGCGTGAGCTATTCATTTCTTTTCATGAAAGCAAACGGAGACCAGTTACGCGAGATCACTTCTCTCATAGAATCTGGGGTCATACGCCCAGTTGTGGATCGAGTCTTTCCATTCGAATCGACCAACGAGGCTCTGGCCTATGTCGAAAAAGGACGTGCAAAAGGGAAGGTCGTCGTCAAGGTGAGATAGAAAAGTCGGCTTGCTTCAATCGAAGCCGAGGCCTCGCTGTGAGGATGTGTCCGTTTTGGGTCCGACAGCGGAAGATCGGGGCTCCCGGAAGGTTATGGGCCCAAGCCGGGCAGAACCGGGACCTTACAAGAAAAAGGTGCGGCGGTCTCCCGTTGATGGTGCGCACCCTTATGGTGGATAGGGGATGAATGCAAGCAGGAGAGCCCTGATTCCAAAACGGGCTCTCCGGCCCCCAGTCACTTGGTCCCCTGTTCCCCTTTGATCAGCTGGTAGTAGGTATTGCTCGCGACCTTCGACAGACCGGCTGACTTCATAAACAGTTCGACGATATCCTTTCGCGGAACATTGGCCGCTCTAGCCATCTCCCGCATGATCTGGCGGCAGATGTCCATTTTCGACGGCGGCTTCTCGGTGGGTTTCGGTGCTGCTGTCTTCTTGGCTACTGGCTCCTTTGCCGGCGCCTTCCTGGTGGATTTCTTTCGAGTGGGTTTCTTGCGACTACCGTTTACGTTTGCCATTTGCTACCTCCATTAGACGAGACACAAAAGCGAGTCTTTCGCTGCCGTTCATCTTCAACCACTCTTCCTTCTCGATTGAGAAGAGTTGAGCTGCGAAGTACTGCTCGACCAACAACCCAACCTCGGCGGCTGACTTCCCACGAGCCGCATCCTTCAACTCAACCACGCATACTGGGATCCGCATCGGGTTGCTCCTTCAGCGCACAACCAATTGATGCGAAGACCTTCGCCTTGATTCGGGGAAAAGACAACAGGAGGTAGACCGATGGCATAACCACGTGATTTCTGTGGCTCGCCAAGACCAATATGGGCCCATGTGCCCATTCCGGGCACTACGTCAACAGCTTCCCAACCTTTCAGCCTACGTCAACGCGTCACGTAACCATAGCGCAGGTTGCTGCGGACGCCGCCGCCATTGACATAAGCCTGCCTCAGTTCCGCCAGGCGGTCGCCGCCGCTCGCGTACGTCGTCGGCTCGATGTCGTACAGGCGCGCGGAATTCTCACCGAAGATGGCGCTCTTCACCGGTCCGGTGGCCGAGCCGAGCGGCGCGAACCCGTGCTTCTGTTGCATGTCGTCGGGAATCTCGAGCCGCCGCAATCCCTCGATCTGCCACTGCGGCGCACCGGTCCACACGGCATCCGAGCCCCATACTACGTTCTTCGCACCGAGACCTTTCACCAGGGTGCCGAGGATGGCGGCGGCCAGCCGCGGCTGGGCCACGGTGGTGGTGGCGAAGACCTGCCCAAGGTCTCCGTAAACGTTGGTGACTTCGTACTTCTCCGGGATCTCGGCCAGATCGCTCACCCAGTCGACGCGTCCGGTCTGTTCGAACTGAGCCAGCGCCTCCTCGGGCGTGCCGCCGCCGGGAAAGCGGTAGGCGGCGTGGTAGATGATGAAGTTCAGCATCGGCCAGTCCTTGGCTGCCTGGCCCACGTCGCGCACGTCGCAGAAAGCGCGCAGATGGGGATACTGCTTCTCGACCGACGGCGGGAACAATCCCTTGTGCACGCAGATGTTGTTGATGCCCGCCTTCCACGCTTTCTCATAGAACGGATAGACCAGCTTCTCGTCGTCCATGCGCCACGGATAGCGGCTGAGATCTTTGTGGGTGTTGTCGCCGATGGTGTAGCCCTTCAGCGAGTCGGGCTCGTCCTCGGCGATGGCACGCTCCACCTCTTCGAGCCAGCCCGGCTGACCGGGCGTGAAGATGGCGTGGCTCAGCATGCGCCGCGCGCCGAGCAGATCGTTCACCCGCGCGCGTGCCTTGGCAGTCATCGGATTGGTCAGGAACCAGTCGGCGGGAATGTCGGAAGGCGCGCTGCTGATGATGGCGATTTTGGTGTCGCTGTCGAAGAAGATCTCCTTCATGTAGTTGTCGAACTTGAGGTCCTCGATGGTCTGCGGCTTGCCAACCAGCTCGGGGTTCCAGCCCGCCTTGCCCACCGCCTCACGCATGCGCACGAAGGTCTGGATCTGCGTGTCCTCGCGCAGGAAGTGGGTGTGCCCGTCGAACACGAACTGCCCGCCCAGCTGGTTGGCGCGCTCATCGGCCAGCTCCGGCGTAGCGGCCTCCGCCCGGCTCACGCGGAACAGCGGACCGTACACATCGTTCATGGCGACGAAGGCGGTAGCCATGCCGGCGGCGGTCCGGAAGAACTGCCGACGGGTCATCCCCTGCCGATGCGCCAGTTCGTCGGCCAGCGTTTTCAGCCGGGCCTCGACCTCGCGCTGTGCGGGCGTCTGTGCAATGGGCACGAACTCGTCGCTGGAAACGATCTGCGTGGGAATAGGCGAATCGAGAGCGGCGAGCTCTGCCGGCAACAGTTCGTTGCGCTCCTGGTCCGAAAGCAATCGCATTGGGCTTCCTCCTTCACGCCAATATACCGTCGGCTGACAATTCGCACCAAATGGAGTTCACGCAGAGCTGGAGCGTCGCCGCGGCGTAAGGATCGTCGTCGCCCGGCTACGCTTGCGCCGCATCCACCAAGCGCGTCTCGACGTACACTGTGGCATCGGGGTTGGATCGCAGCCCCGGCCGCCGTGGCTGCATCGACGACGCGAGGACACGGCGCGGTAAAGCAGTCGTCGTACAGGAGACCAGCATGGATCGCAGCAAGAGAACCACCGTTACTACGCTGTCGGGAGTCGCTATTGCCGCCGCTGCGGCGGGCCTGTTCATCACTCAGACTGTCGCGCCTGTCAGCGCGGCCGACGAAGCCAAGATTCATTGTTCTGGCGTGAACTCGTGCAAGGGCAAGAGCGAGTGCGCGGGCGCCAAGAACAGCTGCAAGGGCCAGAACGGCTGCAAGGGCCAGGGCTGGGTGCCGCTGGACGAGAAGACCTGCAAAGCCAAGGGTGGCGTAGTCGAGAAGAGCTGAGCGCGCAGAAGCAGAAGATGGGCGCGGAGAGCACCGCTCCGCGCCCATCCTCGTGGACCAGGAATCCCGCCATGCCGATCCTCACGGTGCAACACAAGACGGCCTATCGCTACGCGCGGCCGGTCGCGTTCGGCGAGCATCGGCTGATGTTTCGTCCGCGCGACAGCCACGATCTGCGCTTGCTCGACACCGCGCTGCGCATACTGCCGGGGGCGCAGGTGCGCTGGCTGCACGACGTGTTCGGCAACTCGATTGCGATCGCCACCTTCGACCAGGCTGCGACGGAGCTGGTGTTCGATTCGACTTTCCGGGCCGAGCAGTTCCCGGCCCCCGAGCGCGCGCTGGTGCTGGAGCCGTATGCGCAACGCTATCCATTCAGCTACTCGGCCGAGGAGATGCCTGATCTCAGCCGCACCGTCGAGCGCGGCTACGCGGATTCCGGGCGCAAGATCGACACCTGGGCACGCTGGTTCGTCGAGGGCGATCGCAGCCTGGACACGCTCGACATTCTGATTGCGATGACCCGATCGATTCAGTTCCAATTCGCCTACGCGCGACGAGACGAGATGGGGACCCAGGACCCGGTGAGAACGCTGGAGACCCGCGCGGGGAGTTGCCGCGATTTCGCACTGTTCATGATGGAAGCGGCACGCAGCCTGGGCTTTGCCGCCCGTTTCGTGTCCGGTTACCTCTACGACGAGCACCTGGTCGGTGGAGGCGGCGGGCTCGTTGGCGGCGGAGCGACCCACGCCTGGGTGCAGATCTACCTGCCCGGCGCCGGCTGGGTCGAGTTCGACCCGACCAATGGCCTGGTCGGGGGAAAGAATCTGATCCGGGTAGCCGTCGCGCGCGACCCGTCCCAAGCCGTGCCGCTCACTGGCACCTACACTGGTGCGCCAGGCGATTTTCTCGGGATGTCGGTCGATGTAAGCGTGACGGCGGAGTGAGCCGGCAGGCTCCCACTCAGCTTTCCGAACCGGGCTCTGCCGGCTTTGGTAACACCTTCAACGCCGACGGCTTGAGCTTGTCCGGCAGCACGCGTCCCATGCGCGCGCGATGCCCTGCGTAGTGGCCGAGGTCCTTGCCCTTGATCGTGACCTCCTTCTCCTTGCCGCGGCTGATACCGAGCACCGACAGCCCGGGCTGATCGGAGATCGCGACCGCTACCAGCTTCTCTTCCTTCTCCAGCCCCATTACGATCACGCCGCGGCCCTTGGTCATCTGTTTCATTTCCGAAACCTGGAACAGCAGCATGCGGCCCTGCTCTGAGATGGCGGCGATGTAGTTGCCCGCTGCGTCCTCGTAGATAAACGGCGGCACGGGCGTCTCGCCCTCCTCGATGGTCATGAACTCGCGGCCCGCACGCCGGTTGGACATCATGTCGGCGATCTTGCTCAAGAAGCCGTAGCCGCCGGTCGAGGCCACGACTACGCTGGTCTCGGGTTTGCCGCCGACTACGTACATGACGAGCGCGCCTTCTTGCACTTCAACCAGCGACGAGGCCGGCGCACCGTCGCCGCGCGCCGGCGGCAACTCGCCTGCATTCACCGTGTACGCACGGCCCTTGGAGTCGAGGAAGATCACGGGATCCACGGTGCGGACCTGCAGCATGGTCAGCAGCTCGTCGCCTTCCTTGAAGGACAGCGTGGTCGGGTCCACACCCCAGCCTTGCCGCGCTCTCACCCAGCCCTTGCGCGAGAAGATCACGGTCACGGGCTCGTCGATCACCGGCGTCTCGACTTCGGCCTTCTCCGCCTCTTCGATCTTGGTGCGGCGCTTGTCACCGAAGGTCTTGACGTCGTCCTCGATCTCGCCGACCACCAGGTCCTCCAGCGCCTTGCGGCTGCCGAGGATTTTCTCGAGGCCTTTCTGCTCCTTGCGCTTGTCGTCCAGCTCCTGCTCGATCTTGATGTGCTCGAGCTTGGCCAGCATGCGCAGGCGCATCTCGAGAATATCCTCGGCCTGGCGCTCGGACAGCTTGAAGGCCTTGATCAGGTCGGCCTTCGGATCGTCCGCGTTGCGGATGATCTTGATCACCTTGTCCACGTTCAGCAGGACGATCATGCGTCCTTCGAGCACGTGGATGCGGTCCAGGACCTGCGCCAGTTTGTGCCGCGTGCGCCGAGTCACGGTGGTGAAGCGGAACTGCACCCACTCCGAGACGATGTCGCGCAGATTCTTGCCGGTCGGACGCCCGTCCAACCCGACCATCACCAGGTTGATGGGCGCATTGGTTTCCAGGCTGGTCTTGGCCAGCAGCAGATTCACGAACTCGGTCTCGTCGATCTTCGATGTCTTCGGCTCGAACACCAGCCGTACCGGGTGCTGACGGTCGCTCTCGTCACGCGCCTTGTCCAGCATCGACAGCATCAGCTGCTTCTCGCGCGTCTGCTCGGGTGTCAGCGACTTCTTGCCCGCCTTGGGCTGCGGGTTGGTGATCGCGTCGATCTCCTCGAGCACCTTCTTGGTCGAGGTTCCGGGCGGCAGCTCGTGCACCACCACCTGCCACTGGCCGCGCGCCAGGCGCTCGATCGTCCAGCGGGCGCGCACGCGTACCGATCCGCGGCCACTGGTGTACGCGTCCTTCAACTCCGCGCGCGGCGTGATGATCTGCCCGCCGCCCGGGAAATCCGGACCCTTGATGTGCCGCATCAGGCCGGCGACGGTGAGCTCCGGGTCGCGGATCATCGCGATCGCGGCGTTGGCCACTTCATTGAGGTTATGGCTCGGGACCTCGGTGGCCATGCCCACCGCAATCCCCGACGCGCCGTTGAGCAGCACCACCGGCAGCCGTGCCGGCAACACCACCGGCTCCTGGCGCGTACCGTCGTAGTTGGGCACGAAGTCCACGGTGCCCATCTCGATCTCCGACAGCAGGACCTCGGCGAATCGGGTCAGCCGCGCTTCCGTGTAGCGGTAGGCCGCGGCTTCGTCGCCATCGCGCGAGCCGAAGTTGCCTTCACCATCGATCAGGGGGTAGCGCATGGTGAAGTCCTGCGCCAACCGCACCAGAGCGTCGTACACCGACTGGTCGCCGTGCGGATGCAGCTTCCCGAGCACCTCCCCGACCACCGCCGCGGACTTGGTGCGCTTGGTGCCCGCGCGCGTGCCGGTATCCCACATGGAGTAGAGGATGCGGCCCTGCACCGGCTTCTGTCCGTCGCCCACACGCGGCAGCGCACGGTCCTTCACCGTGGCGATGGCGTATTGCAGGTATTGCGTCGAGGCGTAGCGCCCGATCGGCAACGCATCGCCGTATTCGCCGCTCATCGGCGCAAAGTGCGGCGGGAGATTGCCGCCGCCACCGCTCGTTTCGCTCTTTGCCGGCGCTTTCGCTACAGGCTTGCTCTCCTGCTCGACGACCGCGACATCGCTCGCCGTATCGCCGAAGAGATCACCGGTGTTGTCGTCTTTGCCTTTCTTGCCTTCCATGGTCCCGCCTCCGGCGGAGTTACGCGTGAAGAGCTCAGGCTTGAAGGCGGAGTGCGAATCGTTCGTGTCGAGCGCTTCGACTCTGCGGCTTTCGCCACGACGCTCAGCGCGAACGGGCTTTAGCTCACCAGCCCCTAGCCCCTCGTCCCTCACTACGTAATATCCGCTTCCACCAAATTCCCGTACGTCTCCATCCACTCGCGCCGCTGCGAAGCGTTCTCTTTGGACATCATCATGTTGAAGATGTCTACCGAGACGTCCAGCCCGTCCTCGAGCGACACCGGCAACATGCGGCGCGTGTCCGGGTTCAACGTCGTCTCCCAGAGCTGTTCCGGGTTCATCTCGCCCAGGCCCTTGAACCGGCTCACGGTCCAGCTCCCGGGCTTGACGCCCTCGTCCTCCAGCTTCGCTTCCAGGATCTCGAGCTCCTGCTTGTCGAGCGCGTAGAGCTTGCGCTGGGGCTTGCCCTTGCCCTGCCCCGGCACGTCGATGCGGAACAGCGGCGGCTGCGCGACGAACACATTCCCGCTCTCGATCAGCCGCGAAAAATGCCGGAAGAACAGCGTGAGCAGCAGCACCTGGATGTGCGCGCCGTCCACATCGGCGTCCGCGAGGATGATGACCTTGCGGTAGCGCAGGCCCGACACGTCCACCATGTCGCCCGCCTTGTGGTGATCCACGCCGATGGCGAGCGCGATGGCCTCGATCTCCTTGTTGGCGTAGAGCGTGTCCGGGCTGTCCTGCCAGGTGTTCTTGGGCTTGCCCTTGAGCGGCAGCACCGCCTGGAACTCCTTGTCGCGCGCCTGCTTGGCGGAGCCGCCCGCCGAGTCGCCCTCGACGATGAACAACTCGTTGCGATCGGGATCGTCCGATGCGCAGTCGGTGAGCTTGCCGGGCAGCACTGCGACGCCCGAGAGCTTGCGGCGCTCGACCTTCTGGGCCGCGCGGGTGCGTGCCGCGGCCTGACGCAAGACCAGCTCGGCGATGCGCTTGCCCTCGTCGACGTGCTGGTTCAACCACAGCTCGATGGGGTCGCGCACCATCTGCGACACCAGCTTCACCGCCTCGCGCGAGATCAGCTCGTTCTTCACCTGGCCCTTGAACTGCGGGTCGAGCATCTTCACGCTCAGCACGAAGTTCGCGCGCGACCACACGTCCTCGGGCACCACTTTCAAGCCGCGCTGCCCCATGGCGTGCAGGTCGATGAAGTTCTTGATGGCGTTGTAGACGCCCTCGCGCAATCCCGACACGTGCGTGCCGCCGATGCGCGTGGGGATCATGTTCACGTAGGACTCGGTGACCAGCTCGGCCTCCGGCGTCCAGGCGATCGCCCACATGGCGCCCTCGCCTTCGTCGAAGCTGTCCGACTCGGACTGCGCCGCGATATAGCGCTCCCCGAAGAAGCTGCTGGCAACCGGCTCCAACGCCGGCGATGGCGCTCTCGAAGTAGCCCTTGATGCCCTCCGGGAAATGCCACGTCTGGGTCTCGATCTTGCCCTTCTTCTCGATGCCGAGCGTGAACTTGACACCCGGCAGCAGCATGGCCTTCGCGCGCAGCAAGGCGGCGAGATCCGCCGCGACGATCGCCGGCGAGTCGAAGTACTTGGGGTCGGGCCAGAAGCGAACGCGCGTGCCGGTATCTCGCGGGCCCGCGGTGCCGGTCTTCTTGAGCGGCTCCTTCACCTTGCCGTTGTCGGCGAAGACGATGCGGTACGCGGCGCCGTCACGCTTCACGTCCACCTCCAGCCGCTTGGACAGCGCGTTGCTGACGCACACGCCCACACCGTGCAGGCCGCCCGCGATGCGATATGCGGCGTCCTTGTCGGTCTTGCGGAACTTGCCGCCCGAATGCAGCGTGGTGAAGATGACCTGCACCGCCGGGATCTTCTTCTTCGGGTGGATGTCGACCGGAATGCCGCGCCCATCGTCCTCTACCGACGCCGATCCATCCTCGTACAAAATGACCGCGACTTTGGTTGCGAACCCGGCCAGGCCCTCGTCTGCCGAGTTGTCGATCACCTCCACCAGCGCGTGATTGGGGTTGACCGGATCGGTGTACATCCCCGGCCGGTGCAGGATCGGCGACAGATCCTCAAGAATCTCGATGTCTTCGGCGGTATATCCGCTGGGCTTCCTGGCCATTGCTACCTCGTTTGATTTTGCTTGCCGCTACCCTCGATCCGGCTGCGCGCGCACTCACATCTCTTTGCTGCGCAGCGATCGGCACCGCGCTGTCGGACGATTCCTTGTCAAGCCGCACCCTCAACTCGCGGATCGCGGCCTCGCGCTCCGGCATCGCGCCGCCCCGGATCGCATCGACCAGCGCCAGCAGCTCGTACAGCCTCGGGTCACGCCGCGCGGCGAACGGCACCGATTTGTACAACGGCGAGAACTCGTAGCCGCGCACCTCGCCTTCTTCGTCCGGCCACACCGGCGGCGCCTCATCCGCTCGGGTCAGGACGCGGCTCAGCGGGGGCGCCGCGTAGGAGGTGGGCATCCCGCGGGTCAGCCCGCCGTGGATCGGGGTGAACACGTACTTCACGCCGTGCACCAGCAACTCCTCGAGCGCGCCCGGGTCCGGACTGCCCCAGCCCTCCTCCAGTCGCATTAGCGACGCCTCCGTCGCGCGCTTGACTCCGGCATGGACCTCCGAGGGCGACATCCCCAGTTCGTAGGCTAACTGGCTGTAAGACCAGGGAGCACGGTCCAGTGCGACGATCTTGAGCAGGATGCAGATATCCTGCGGCTTGAGGCTCAAGGGCAACCCCCCACGGCAAACCCCATGACTTGCGCGGTTGGCCCGCATTCTATTCGCGAATCGCGAATAGCGAAAGCGACTATCGCGCCAGGATCGGGTCTGCCGCCTGAATCACAGATTCCGGCCGGTCGATGAACTATGATTAAACGGCACAGCCACAAAAAACCTTTGGCGGTATTCGTCGGCATGGGGGAGGGTCTCGGCGGCCAGAGCCGGCCGCGCGGACGCATGTTCAGACTGCAACCATTCGAGGAGCACAGAATGGCAGGGCTGAATCCAGGGCAACTCCCCCAGTTCGACCGCCTGCTGACGGAGCAGTACCACTCGCTCATCCACCAGGTTCGGGACCAGCTCGAGCACTCCGAGCACGAGCAGTACCGCGCGATCGCGACTCAGGTAGCCGCACTCGGCGAACGCTCGGCTGCAGCGATGCTGGTTGACCTGGGCTCGCCCACATTCGACTACCAGATTGCCGAGCTGCGCCACATTCTGAGCGCCAGGCGGCGGATCGAGCAGGGAACCTACGGCGTATGCGAGATCTGCGGTGTGGCTATCGACCTGCCCTGGCTGCGGTCTCATCCCAGCGCGGCGCGCTGCCCTGGTTGCGAGCATCACTAGGGACCAGCATTCCCGCAGCTTGCTCCGCACGGCTCGCGGAAAGTCCGCTATCGAAGCGTGCCTGCTGGGTTTACACTAATCGCGTGGTTGGCCGGCCCAGACGATGGCCGACCCCGTCGGACGTTCCCAGAAGGAAGTCGAGATGGCCGCGCTAAGCAAGAAAGAGCTTGCCCACCTTACGCAATTGCTGGCCGAACGCCAGCGCACCTTGCTGGCGGAGGCACGCGCCATGCTGGTGCAGTCGGGCAACGAAAGCTATCTCAACATGGCCGGCGGCGTCATGGATACGGGCGACGAGTCCGTGGCCGACATGCTTGCCGATCTGGGCGCCGCCCAGATCCATCGCCACGTGCAGGAGTTGCGCGACATCGAGGCAGCGCAGGCGCGGGCCCGCGCCGGAACGCTGGGCATCTGCATCGATTGCGGAGGCGATATCGCCTCCGGGCGGCTGAGCGCGCATCCCACGGCGAGGCGCTGCATCCAATGCCAGAGCGTGCGCGAGCGCAGCTACGCGCACGAAGGCCGGCCGACGCTCTGACCTCTTGCCGGGGCGTGATGCAAAAACCCCGTTCGCGCTGAGCGTAGCAGCGGAAGCTGCGGAGTCGAAGCGTGCAGGCATCTGCACGATGTTTCGACTCCGCTTCGCTACGCTCAACACGAACGGTCTTCCGGAATGTTCCATACCTCGCTTGCTACGCACTGCACGAGGGCATCAGACCGTCGCTCAACCCTAGCCTATTAGCTCTCAACCTCTCGCGCGCGAGCGGAAAAGGGAGCGTGGCAACGTTCGCCGCTCCGGCCATCAGCAGGGCGTGAGGCTCTGCGCGCAATCCATGTGGACACGATTGCGACCGTCGTGCGGCGTCGGCAGGAACGGGAACTTGGTGTAGATCCCGTTGGCCGTGACGTTGCTGCCCTCGGCACCGATGTTGAAGTTGACGCCATCGCCAAGCTTGAGCGCAGCGCTCGCGGGCGGCTTCGGCCCGATCAGCACACCGGCCACGACGCGCAGAGCGATATCGGTCACGTCGTCGTTGGGCCGGCGGCCATTGGGCCAGCCAGCGTTGTCGCCCGCCAGCACCGACAGCCGCTTCTGCTGCTGGGGCTGAACCGGATCGACGCCCAAGTTCAACCGCAGCAACTCGGCGCACGGGCTCTTGCGCGTGCAGTTGCCCGTCTGCGGCTCGCTCGGATACTTCAGCAGCGCGTTGACCAGGTCGGTGCGCCCCGTCTCCGGGATGCCCAGATTCAGCGCCGGCAGACCGAACCGCAGGTTCAGCGCAACGGCGAGTCGCGAATTGAGGTAGAAGTCGAGGAACGCAGCCTCGGACTCCGGCTCGGTGGCGTTCCACAGGTCCTTCTGCCCGGTGCCGATGATCAGCTCGTTCACCAGCGGATTGGCCATGCGCGACACCTGCACCCACGGTCCGGAGCCCTGCGGCTGGCCGCTCGGCGTCTGGATCGTGTACTGCTGCCGGGCGGTGGACGCGTACAGGCCGATCACCTTCTTCCGGTTATGCGTGATGTGCGAGATCGGGATCTCGAGCGCGATCGTGCTGATGTTGAAGCCGGAGAAGTGATCGATCGCCGAACGGATTGGCGGAATCGTTGGCGTCTTCGGCATCTGTCAGCAGTGGAAACGGCGTGCGGCGCAGGTTCACCGTGTCGAACACGCCGCCGAGGTCGATATAGAAGGTCTCGTCGCGCTGTCCGGCGAATACGCGGCCGCCGTTGGAGAGCTTGTAGATTCCTTGCTGGGCGAGCCCTTCGTAGTCCGGCATGGTCAGCGGGCCGACGTTGGACGGGACTGCGAACATCGGCCCTTCGCCCACGTTGGTGCGCTTGCCGTGGCGGATTTCGGTCACGGTGTAGCTCTGGCGCAGAATCAGCCCGTCCGAACCGGCACCGTCGAGCGCCGTGATCGGCGGAATCGCGACATACGACAGCGGCAGCTTCAGGCTCTTCAGCCCGCCGCGCAACTCGGTCTTGAAGTGGATCTCGTAGGTGATGTCGTCGGCGTCGCCGTCCCCGTGCGTGTCGAGGTGAAAGCTGTAGCGCACGTCGTCGCCGAAGTTGAAATAGTTCGGTCCGCCGCTGGGCTCCTGCGCCGGAATGACGTTCATGATGAGAATCACCTTAGTCGGGTCCTCCCAGCTGCGGAAGAAGTAGACGTTGGTCAAGTCGGCGGTCGGATCGTTGGCGATCTGCGGGGCCTCCCGGTGGCTTGCCGCCATCGCTGTGATGCCCCATGACAGAAAGATTGCGGCAAGCACCGCGAAAAGTGGTCTGATGATGCGTCTCATGTTTCCCTCCACCAAGTCTGTTTCGTGATCGACGGCAATCTGTGCCGTCGTGCGGTTTGATCCTGAGTCACACGCGTGCTCGCGCAGCCACGGTGCTCCGATGCGCGGCTTGTTCTATTCGACGCCGTCTGCTTGCCTATACGGCTGTGTCATGCATCTGGATTCGGCGCTAGCCGAGCAAGCGCGTTAACTGCACATCCTCCAGGCGCGACTGGGCGAGCCACACTTGCAAGGCGCGCACCGCGGCGCTGTCCTTCGCGGCGAGCGCCGCCTCGAGCAGGATCCGCGCATCGGCAGGCTCCTTCTGCACCGCCCAGTTGTCCTTCGCGAGTTCGAGCGCACGTTGCGGGTCCGCATCGAGATGCAACGCGAAGCGCGCCTCCTCACGCAGATGCACCCGGTCGCCACGCATCCGGCTCGCGTCGAAGCGCGCACGCAACTCCTCGACCGCCTGCGACGCCTGGACCGAACCCTGCGCCTTCAGCGCCAACGCATAGCGCAGCAACAGGCCGTCTGCCCGCGTATGAGCTTGTACGAGTGCAGCGGCCTCGCGGGCGCGGCCGCGGTCGAGCAGGAAGTCGGCGTAAGCCGCCAGCAGATACTGATCGGCCGGGTCCGCCGCGAGTGCCGATTTGAAGTGCCGCTCGGCGTCCTGCGCGAGCCCGGCTCGCGCGGCCATCTCGCGCAAGTCCGGTCCACAGCCAGCTCTGAATGCCAGGGTCGGCCCCCGGATAACGCGCGAGCGTTTCCTGCAACGCCTGGTAGCTTTCGTGCAGCCGGCCGCTGCTAGCATTCACGCTGGTAAGGCACGCGACAGCGATCACTTCCTGCGCCGTACCTTGTAGCGCCTCGCAGTCCTGTCTCGCCGCCTCGAACTCGCCGCGCACCTGCAATACCGTGGCCCGAGTGAGCCGCGCCTGCACGTCGCGTGGGTTGCGAGCAAGCGCCCGCGCCAGATCGCCGAGCGCAGCGTCGAACTGGTGCACGCGTTGACGCAGAGTCGCGCGCAGCAGCAGCACGTCACGCGGTGGTTCGACCAGGCTCCACCACGGGGCCAGCGCGGCCTGCGCGTAGCCGGCATAGCGCGGATCGCCGGTGACGCGACCGAGTTCGATGTAACGCCGCGCGACGGCAACCGCCAGCGTCTGATTTCCGGGTTGCTGAACGAGTTGCGCGTGCAGCAGTTGCAATTCCCGCACGGCGGGGTCGTTTGGGCGGAATGGAAGCCGCTCCAGCACCTGCGCGTCCTCGGTGGGCACGAAGGGCGCTGCCCCGGCTGGCGCGGCGAGCACCAAGCCGAGGCAAAGCAACAGGAGTCGGCGCGCTCACGACATGAGCCTCAGATCGAAGCGCGCGCTCGATCAACCACGCGAGAGCGAGCATCGCCACGACGGCGGAGCCGCCATACAGAGTAAGGCGGCGGTACACCCAGCTCCTTCGCAGCCACCAGGCGAGCGGCAGCAGCAGTGCAACGATGGTGATCTGCCCCGCCTCCACGCCCAGGTTGAAAGCCACCAGCGCGCTCAGCAGAGTGCCGCGCGGGAGGCCGAGATCGGCCAGCACGCTGGCGAAGCCGAACCCGTGGATCAAGCCGAACACGAAGGCCAGCACCCAACGCCGCTCGCTCACGACCGGATAGATGTTGTTGAGTGCCGCCAGCACAACCGAGACTGCGATCGCCGACTCCACCAGACGCGACGGCAGCGCGATCACATTCAGCGCGGCCAGCGTCAGCGTGATGGAATGGGCCAGCGTGAATGCCGTGACCACCTTGAGCACGTCCCACAGCGCTGGCTTCAGCCCTGCCGCCGGCTGCCAGGCCATGCCGTTGCGCACCAGTACCGCGGGCAGCAGCAGCGACAGCAGGAACAGGACGTGATCGAAGCCGAGCCAGATGTGCCGCATGCCGTGCTGAAGGTATTCGACGAACTGCCGCAGCCGGTTCGGCGCGGCGAGAACCAGGTTCTGGGTCGGAGATTCGACAGCAAAGATCGCGGTGCGCACCTGGCCGCCGTAATCGAGCTTGCAGCAGGCCGCGGTGCTGAGGATCGAGATCGAACAACAGCCGGTAGGTGGCTTCCAGCGTAGCCGGCGCATGCGCGCAGCGCGCCGTGAAGCGCAACACGGCGTAGGCGCCATCGCTGTGACGATCGATCAGATGCGCGGTTGCCGTGGCAGGACAGGCGTCGCCATCGACGGCCAGGGACAATCGGGACAACGCGTAGGCCGCGATGTCGGCGTGACGCTGCCGCACCTCGCCCCAGGTGATGGCGCCGTCCTGATCAGTGTCCAGCCCGAGCGCGAGGTCCAGGTCGCGCAGCGCGATATCCCACTGGCCGTTGATCTCAGTGCCGGCGACCCGCAGCGTCAGGTAGCTGTCACTCGGCTTGTGCGCATGAGCGGCGGCAGCGAGCGACAGCAAGGAAGCGGCAAGCAGAGCACAGAGAACGCGTGCGGGCCCGAGTGTCATCGGCGTTCCTCCCGCCTGCATGTACGGACCGGATCACGGGTTGGATTCCCGCCGGGTGCAACTCGAACGCGAGCCCGTGCGCTGAATCGACGATGTCCGCGGATCTATGCGGTCGACCTGGCAGACCGGCATGCTTCAGCGTGTAAGCCACAGGCGCGATTGCCGTCGGCCAAGGAAGAAGACTTCAACGGCCGCTGGTCTGCTCGTCGCGTTTGGCTTCGCGCAGCAGCCATGCCTACGAAGTCGCTGACCTCCTGCCGCTCCGCGGCGTCGCGCGATGTGAACACATAGTAGGCGCGCGGTGAGACGGTCTTTCGATCGAAGGGTGCGACGAGCTTGCCCTGCTTGATCAAGCGCCGTATCAAGGGCGAGCGTCCGAGCGCGACGCCCTGGCCATCGACCGCTGCCTGAATCATCTGATCGTACTGATTGAAACGCACTGCACCCCGCTGTGTCGACCTCGAGGGCGAGCAGGGGTTCGAGCCACGTGATCCAGTTGACCCAGGGCTGGAGCCCGCCGGGCTCCTCCAGGTGCAGCAGCACGTGGTGCCTGAGATCCTCCGGCCGCTTCAAAGGCCTGGCGCGATCGCGCAGGAGCGCGGGCGCGCACACCGGAAAGATCTCCTCTCCAAACAGCCGGGTCGCGTGATCCGGGGCCAGCTTCGGTTGGCAAAAACGAATGGCCACGTCCATGCGCTGACGCTCCAGGTCGAGCAGGCTGTTGTCGGCGGCGATGCGCACATCCGCCCCCGGCCGCTCCTGCCGGAATGCAGACAAGCGCGGGATCAGCCACAAGGAAGCGAACGCGACCGTGCAAGTGACCGTCAGCGCCTCGGGCCGGCTGCCCGCATCGAGGCGCTCGATCGCCTCACGGACCTGACGCAGGATCTCCGACGCCGCGCGGTAGAGCGTCTCGCCCGCCTCCGTCAGCACCAGATCTTTGGGTCGGCGCTGAAACAGCGAGACGCCCAGCTGCTCCTCGAGCGACTGGATCTGACGGCTTACAGCCGACTGCGTGACGAAGAGCTCACTCGCCGCCTTGGTAAAGCTCAAATGACGCGCGGCGGCCTCGAAGCCTTTCAAGAAGTCCAATGTCGGCAAGATGCGACGCTTGCGCTGCATGTGGATTGCTCATGCACCTCATGCCAAAAGATCGTTTGAATGGCAGCGCTGTCCCAACCGAAAATGACCACCGATCGCACACATGAACGCCATATATGAGCGCGCTGCCGTGGCCAAAGTTTAGCACCGCGGCCACGCATCGATTGGGAACTCCTATGAACACGTTTGCAGTGACACGGCCGCCGCTATTCGGTCCACAGGTACTGGGCGGCTTGTTCATCGTCTTGTGGAGCTCTGCGTGGATCGCCGGCAAGATCGGCCTCGAATTCACCGGCCCGCTGACGATGCTCGAGATCAGGTTTTCGGCAGCCGCGTTGGTCATGCTGCTGATCGCGTTGCTGACCGGCGCGCCTTGGCCGCGCAGGTGGGCCGACTACGGTCACCTGGCAGTAGCCGGTTTGCTGGTAAATGGCCTGACGTTGGCGGCCTTATATATCGGCCTCAGCGACGGCGTGAGCGCCGGGGTGTCCGCGCTGATCTCCGGCTTGACACCGCTGTTCACCGCGCTCGCCGCGGGCCCTCTGCTCGGCGAACGGATTGGCGCTGGACGATGGGCTGGATTGACGATAGGCCTGCTCGGTGTCGCGCTCGTCGTCTCTGAACAAGATATCGTTCGCCAGCGGCGGCTGGGAAGGCTACGCGGTGACCTTCCTGGCTCTGGCTGCCTTCGTTGCAGGCACGCTTTATCAGAAGAGGTTCTGCGGTGCTATCGATCTGCGCACGGGCAATCTGGTCCAGTTCGTGGTCGCCGGCGTTGCCCTTTTCGTGCCCGCGCTGCGATTCGAAGGATTGCAGGTCGAATGGAGCGAGGCGCTCATCGTGTCGTCGGCGTGGTTGGCGCTGGTCAACTCCATCGCTGCCGTCAGCTTGCTCTATTTCCTGCTCCGACAAGGGGAGGCTAGCCGCGTTGCGACCCTTTTCTATCTGGTGCCGCCGATCACCGCCGCCATGGGCTTTGCGGCGTTCCACGAAACGCTCGGCCCGATTGCGATTCTTGGCTTCGGCCTGGCGGCGGCTGGTGTGTATTTCGGCGCGCGAAGGAGGACCTGATTCCAGGTTCTTGTTACCCGTGGGTCTGCCGACGGTGGACACATCGCTTCCTGTAAGAGCGATCATTTCTCGCAACCAATTGCGCAGAATTCATGTCTACCCTCAAAGCTATCGTCCATACGACCACTGCTGTGGTGGTCGGCGGGAGAGAGCGTAGTGAGTGAGAAGCTATTTCTGGCCGGGGCGACCGGCGCCATCGGCACCGCGCTGATGCCGTTGTTGATCGACGCGGGCTATGTCGTGTACGGCAGCACGCGACGGGCGGAACGCGCCAAGGTCCTGGAGGCAAAGGGAGTGACGCCGGTCATCGTCGACGCGTTCGACTCGGCAGCACTGACATCAGCCTTGGTGCGCATCTCGCCTTCGAGTGTGATTCACCAGCTCTCCGATCTGCCGCCAAGCCTTGATCCGAAACAAATGGCCGAAGCGGGTGGTCCGGAATGCGCGTGTGCGCAGCGACGGCACACGCAATCTGGTGGCAGCGGCTCTCGCGGCGGGCTGCGGCCGGTTGATCGCGCAGAGCATCGCCTGGGCCTACGCGCCAGGCCTCAAGCCCTACACCGAAGACCATCCGCTCGACCTCGCTGCGGAGGGCATTCGCAGCATCACCGTGCACGGTGTCGCAGCATTGGAGCAGTTGACGCTGGGCACGCCCGCGCTGGTCGGAACCGTGTTGAGGTACGGGCGGATCTACGGGCCGGGCACCTCCACGCCCGAGCCTGCAGGTGCTATCCCCGTCCATGTGGAGGCCGCTGCCTGGGCAGCCTTGCTGGCTGTTCAACGATCGCCAGGGGGATCTTCAACATCACCGACGACAACCCCGATGTAAGCAGTGCGAAAGCCCAACGGGAGCTGGGGTGGAATGCCGGATTGCGCTTACCGCGCCGCCTTCACCGATGAATCACCTGCCGATTGCTGGCCGCACCAGCGTCACCCTAGCAGCACTGGCCATCACCGCCGGCTGGTTGACTCTCATGCTGCCTGCACCGCCGTCTGCAGTGCGGTGGATCACCGACGTTTGCACCGCCGTGGGGCGGCCCATGTTCGCGACCGCCGCAGCGCCGCCTGGATCTGGCAGCCGACCCGCAACGACCGTCAGGCAGCTATCCTGCGAACCTCTCCCGGATGTCCCCGGAAAATCGGTGACCACGGCGATCGTTGACTTTCCCACCACTCGCTTACTCAACCGCCCATCGCCATCCGGGATCGGTGACGGCCGTAGTCCTCCAAGGCACGATTCGATCACAAATGGCGGGAAGTCCTGCCGCCGACTACGCAACCGGCCAGACGTGGTTTGAACCACCGCGTGCCTTGCACCTTTTTGCAGAAAACGCCGACCCCGTGCACCCCGCGCAATTGCTCGCTTTTTTCGTCACGGATGAGAACTGCGGGCCGCTGGTGATTCCCGCCCAAAACGAGCTGAGAAAGTCCCGCTCGGGAGCGCTCCGCGCGAGTGTTCTCGCGTGCTTGTCACGCCGCAATGTAGGACGTTGCCGACAGGCAGTCGAGACGGCTGCTGACTTTCTTCACCCGCCATTTCTGCTAGGGTCAGCGGTATGAATGCGATTGGATGAGCTAAGGGGGTACGAGGCGGACATGCCTTCGAGCAACGGGAGTCATATCGCCTCGCCCCCAGCTGCGACACCTCGTACCGGGCACCTCGACTTTCCTGGCCGGTGGCGGCGAGATGGGCGCGCGCATGCGGGCACTCGATTGGACCGCAACGCCCCTTGGCTCGCCGGCGCAGTGGCCGCAGTCGCTCAAGACGATCGTGCGGGTGATGCTCGATTCGCGCTACGCGATGTGGATGCTCTGGGGCGCTGAGCTCACCTTCTTCTGCAACGATGCCTATCTGCCGACCGTGGGCATCAAGCGCGATTGGGTGCTCGGTGCGCGCTCCGACAAGGTGTGGGAGGAGATCTGGCCGGAACTCGAACCCCGAATCGCTCGAGTCCTGGAGCTTGGTCAAGCGACCTGGGATGAGGGGCTGCTCCTGTTCCTCGAACGCAGCGGTTTCCTCGAAGAGACCTATCACACCTTTTCCTACAGTCCGGTCTATGACGACCAGAGCCGCATTGCCGGCATGCTTTGCGTCGTCACCGAAGTCACCGAGCGCGTAATCGGCGAAAGACGGCTGCGCGTTCTGCGAGACTTGGCGGCTCGCGGGAGGAGGGGTAGACGGCGTAGACAGCAAAGCTGCCTCGCGCTTGCGAGGTTCTGGCGCTCTATCCCTTCGACACGCCGTTTGCCGCACTTTACTTGATCGAACCCGGCGCACAGCAGGCGCGCCGTGCCGCGCGCACGTCGTGAATTGCCGGAGTTCGCGCTGCCCGGAACTGCTCGCGCTGAACGATGCGACCTCGCCGTGGCACCTACGCGAACTTCTCGAGAGCGAGACGGCGCAAGAGCTACGACGATCTGCACGGCCGCGGGCCTGGACATCCGCTGCGGAGCCCTGGCCCGATCCTGTCAAGCAGGCGCTCGTGCTTCCTTTGAAAGGCACACGAAGCAGGGGCTCCACGGATTTCTGATCGCCGGCGTCAGTCCGCGTCGCGCACTCGACGACGCTTATCGTTCGTTCCTGGATCTCGTTGCGAATCAGACCGGCTCGGCCATCGCCGAGGCGCAGGCCTATGAGGCCGAGCGTCAGCGTGCCGAGGTCCTTTCCGAGCTGGACCGGGCCAAGACCGCATTCTTCTCGAACGTCAGCCATGAGTTCCGCACACCGTTGACGCTCATGCTCGGACCGCTGGAAGAAGCGATCATGGATGCTCGTCTTCCGCAGGAAGCGCGCGAACGGCTGCAGCTCGTGGAGCGCAATGCCGCGCGACTGCACAAGCTCGTCAATTCGCTGCTGGACTTCTCTCGCATCGAAGCGGGACGGGTCCAGGCCTCGTACGAGGAGACCGACCTGGCGGCGCTGACGCGCGATCTCGCGAGCACCTTCCGCTCGGCGATGGAGAAGGCAGGCCTTACGTTACATCGTGGACTGCTGACGAGCTTGGAGAGACTCGTCTACGTCGATCGGGAGATGTGGGAAAAGATCGTGCTGAATCTTCTCTCGAACGCGTTCAAGTTCACGTTGGCCGGAGCGGTCACGGTTCGATTGCGCCGAAACGATGACCGCGCGGTGCTTGAAGTGACAGACACCGGCGTGGGCGTTCCCGAGCAAGAGCTGCCGCGCCTGTTCGAACGTTTCCACCGTGTCGAGGTAACTCACGGGCGTACGCATGAAGGCTCCGGGATCGGCCTCGCGCTGGTGCAGGAGCTCGTCAAGCTGCACGGCGCGACGATCGAAGCGGCGAGCGTGCTCGGGGAAGGAACCACCTTTCGCGTGTCGCGTTCCGTTCGGCGCGGCCCACTCTGCCTTCCGACCGCGTGCTAGCGCCGCGGGTGCTCTCCTCGACGGCGATCGGAGCCCGCACGTTCGTCCACGAGGCGCTGCGCTGGCTGCAAAATTCAGGCGACAACGCGCCTTCTGACCTTTCCCGCCATGGCCGAGAATCCTCTGCCCGGACGCGATCGACGCTTCGCCGCGACGTTCGGCTCGAGGATCGTGCTGGCCGACGACAACGCCGATGTGCGTGGCTATGTGCGCGATCTGCTGTCCCCCTACTACGCAGTCGAGACCGTGACCGATGGCGAGAAGGCGCTCGCCGCTGCGCGGCGCGCACGTCCCGACCTCATTCTCAGCGACGTCATGATGCCGCGCCTGGATGGCTTCGGGCTGCTGGCGGCGATTCGCGCTGACGAGACGCTGCGCAGCGTGCCGGTCCTGTTGCTATCCGCGCGCGCGGGCGAGGAGGCGCGGATCGAGGGACTCGATGCGGGTGCCGACGACTATGTCATCAAGCCGTTTTCGGCACGCGAGCTGCTCGCCCGGGTCGGTGCGCTGCTGGAGCTGCGGCACATGCGCCGAACCGCCGATGAGGCGTTCCGGCTGCGCACGGCGCAGTACGAGACGCTCCTCACCGAGGCGCCGCTTGGCGTCTATCTGGTCGATGCGGACTTTCGGGTCCGAGAGCTGAACCCGACTGCGCGCGCTGCATTTGGCGAATATCCCCGACTTGGTCGGTCGAGACTTCGACGACGTGATTCATCGACTGTGGCCGCAGGCTGTACGCGGACGAAGTCGTCGCGGACTTTCGGCACACCCTTGAAACCGGCGAGCCGTACTTCGCGCCGGAGCACATCGAGCAGCGCCTGGATCGAGGCGTGACCGAATACTATGAGTGGCAGATCAATCGAATCCCTCTGCCGGACGGAAGATATGGCGTCGTCTGCTACTTCCGCGACATCTCTGTGCATGTTCAAGCGCGCGCGCAGTTGCAGACGGCGGACCGGCAGAAGGACGAGTTTCTGGCGATGCTCGCGCATGAACTGCGAAACCCGCTCGCGCCGATTCGCAATGCCAGCGAGGTGCTGGCACGGACCGGACGCGGCCAATGCTCACACTCAGGCCGCCATCGACATTGTCCAGCGTCAGGTCGCGAACCTGACGCGGCTGGTTGACGACTTACTCGACGTCTCTCGCATCACACAAGGGCGCATCGAGCTCAAGCGCCGGCCGGTTCAGCTCGCCGACGTGATTGCTCAAGCAGTCGAGATCGTCGAACCGCTGATCAAGGAGCGGCGCCACAAGGTTTCGATCACGAGCTATCGGGCGTTGCGCGTGAACGGGGATCCCGCGCGTCTGGTTCAGTGTGTGGCGAACATCTGATGAACGCCGCCAAATACACCGATCCCGGTGGGGAGATCCACCTGGAATCGAGGCATGACGGCACGGAAGCCGTGCTGACGGATTACCGACAATGGTATCGGGATCGCGCAGGATCTGCTTGCCGCAGGTGTTCGATCTGTTCGTGCAGAGCGATCGCACGCTCGATCGTGCGCAGGGCGGTCTCGGTATCGGATTGTCGGTCGTCAAGCGACTCGTCGAAATGCATGGAGGAAGCGTGTCCGCATCGAGTGGCGGTCTGCGTACCGGTTCGACGTTCGAGATCCGCCTGCCTCTGGTCGATCGGGGCGATGAACCTTCAATCGAACTCAGCGCAGTCGAAAGTGCCCCCGCGGCGCGTTCTGGTGGTCGATGACAACAAAGATGCCGCCAACTCGCTTGCCATGATCCTCACTCTCGAAGGTCATGAGGTCGAATCCGTCTATACGGCGCACGACGCACTCGCGCGCGTGCTGTCCTTCAAACCCGACGTTGCCCTGCTGGACATCGGTCTTCCCGAAATGAACGGGTATGAACTGGCGCGTCGGTTGCGGGAGCAACCCGAGGTGGAAGAGATTCGGCTGGTGGCCCTTACGGGGTACGGCCAAGCAGAGGACAAGGAGCGTGCCTGCGCCGCCGGATTCGACGATCATCTGGTCAAGCCCGCCGACCTTCGCGCGCTTCAGCGGGCGCTCGGCGCAACACCGCTGAAGGACTGGTGCCGGTAGTCAACCGCTAGTCCTCCGCGCCGGGCCCA
Source organism: uncultured beta proteobacterium (assembly GCA_963741215.1). GTDB lineage: Bacteria > Pseudomonadota > Gammaproteobacteria > Burkholderiales > SHXO01 > SHXO01. Next base: position 48,367 of record CAVUHQ010000011.1, on the reverse strand, counting down.
ATCGGGCCTGGCCGCGGAAGCGTTTCTCTATTCTCCTCTCGTCCCTCGGCGTCGCTTCCAAATGACGTGGCGAGGAATCTGACCTTCTATTCAGTCGTCATCCGACAGCGTGCGACGCTCGTTTCCACATATAGTGAGAACGCTGCTGCAGGCAAGGGAGTGGAACACATGCGATGCGAACCCAAACACCCTCGATACGCAATGCATATGAGGAAGCCATGGCATGGAGCGTGGCGGGCGCAGCATGTTGGCTTCACTGTCTCATGGCTGCTCGAGCGCTCCGATGAGACGGACGCAGTGCTCTCGTCTTGTCAAGCGGGCTCTTGTGCAAGGAGCCCTGGCCTTGGTTCTTATGCCGCAGCGCGCTGGTATGGCGGAGGAGCCGAGTTACCCGGCCACGCTTAAGCTGCCGGATCTTTCGCAGCCGCACCCGGCGACAGATGATGCCGCCCCGCACGCTCCGGTGTTGTCTTGGGAAACAGGAGCTGGTAAGAGCTATCTGATTCCTGCCCTGGAGATCGTCGGGTTCCAGTTCCTGCTGAATCAGTTCGACCGCCATTTCATCGATGACCAAACCTATAGCAGCAACTGGTCCTCGATCCAGCAGAACGCCACGCACAAATGGGTCGTGGACAACGACCCCTTCTCGATCAACCAGTTCGGACATCCCTATCAGGGTTCCATGTACTACGGATTCGCGCGATCCGCCGGTCTGAACTACTGGGAATCGCTGGCGTATACATTTGCCGGCAGCGCGGTGTGGGAAATCGCCGGCGAAACCACGCCACCATCCAAGAACGACCAGGTCGCTACCGGAATTGGCGGAACCTTCCTTGGAGAACCCCTGTTCCGGCTGTCGAACCTGCTGCTGGAAAACGCGGATGGCACTCCTTCAGGCTGGCGGGAGCTGGGTGCGGCGCTGATCTCGCCGTCCACCGGCTTCAACCGGCTTGCATTCGGTGAGCGTTTCGACACCGTCTTCCCGAGTCGTCATCCCGCGTATTACTCGCAACTGCAAATCGGGGCAAGCTACGCCTCGCATCTGACCGACCGCGGTGTCACCCAGCCAGTCGAGCACGGCGGGGCCGCCCTTACTTTTGCGATGGAATACGGCATTCCGGGGAAGGCGGACTATGCCTATACGCGGCCCTTCGACTACTTCGACTTTGAAGCGACGGTGGCAACAGCTAACGTGTTCGAAAGCATTTTCAGCCGCGGCCTGCTGGTTGGAACCGACTACGCCATGGGTAGCAGCTATCGGGGGGTGTGGGGACTGTATGGAAGCTACGACTACGTATCTCCACAGACCTTCCGTGTCTCCAGCACAGCGCTGTCGGTCGGCACAACCGCGCAGTGGTGGCTGTCCAGAAAGGTCGCGCTTCAGGGCACGGCCCTCGGCGGCGTCGGCTACGGCGCTGCCGGCACCATCCACGGACAAGGCGAGCGCGACTACCACTATGGCCTGACCCCGCAATCCCTCATTGCGCTGAGGATGATCTTCGGCGAGAGGGCCGCCTTGGACCTGGCCGGGCGCGACTACTTCGTGAGCCGCGTGGCATCCACCGAAAGCCGCGGATCGGAAAATATTCTGCGCGGGGAAGCATCGGCTACTGTGCGCTTGTGGCGCCGCCATGCGTTGACCGTGAAGTATGTCGTCTCGCATCGCGACGCGAGCTACCCCGACCTCGGCGACAGGAATCAGACCCTGGGAACCGTATGGCTGTTCTACACGCTGCTCGGCAACACGCGTTTCGGCGCCACGGAGTGGCGTTCAGATGCCACCGGTAGTCCGTAAACCACCCGTTCCATGTGCAGATCACCACGGTTGCTTCCATCCCCCCTGCATTCAGCGCTGTGCCGAGCGCTCCGTAGCGGATCTGCTCGATGGGACCTGTGATACGGTAGGCGCTTTACGCCGTGTGCCGAGCGCATCGCAACGCCTTGGATCTCCTGTCTGTCCAACTTCCCTTGCCTTGGTTGATCGCAACCTGGTCGGCTGCGGTCGCGCTGTTCGGTCTGATTGCGCTGCATGCTGCATGGTTCAGACTGAAGAACCCGGCGGACCTCAACGTTTTCTTGGGCGCGTGCGTGGCCGTGCTCATGCTTTGGCAGATCAAGGCCGGCATCGAGCCAGGCCTCAGCCTGCATCTGCTCGGTGCGACGGCACTGACGCTGATGTTGCGTCCGCTCTTCGCGTTGCTCGCGCTCGCCATCGTCGTTGGCAGCGTCGCGCTTTGGAGCGGACAATACGCCGCCTTCGCCGCCAACTGGCTGCTCCTCGGTGCCCTTCCGGTCACGGCGAGCTGGCTCATCCACTGCGCGGTCGGGCGCTGGCTGCCACCGCATCTGTTCGTCTACCTTTTCCTGAACGCCTTTGCGGGCGCCGCGATCGCAATGCTCGTGGTTGGCGCCGGAGCCACCCTGGTGTCCATCGGCATGGGTCTGTACTCCGTGGATCACCTGCTGAACGACTACTTACCGGTCTATCTGCTGATGGCCTGGGGCGAGGCGTTCCTGACTGGCATGTTGGTGACGCTGATGGTGGTGTGGAAGCCGGCCTGGGTCGCAACCTTCAGCGACGAGCGCTACCTTTCCCCAAAGTAACGCCCTCGCCCCCGACGCGCCGCGCGCAAACCTCTACTTGACGTGCTTCGCCAACTGCCGCGGCCCGACCTCGGCACCGTAAATGTTGCCGTGCTTGTCGACCGCCAGTCCCTCTGCCGCGCTGGTCGGCTTCAGGTCGAGCGTGTCCGGGATGAGATAAAGCACTTCGCCGTCCGCGAGCTTGCCGACCCGAATCCCGCGCTTCCATCCCGGATGGGCCGCATCGGGAAACCCATTGGACTCCGAGTCGGCCACGTAGATCATGCCATCGCGGATGGAGATGCCGCTGGGGCGGCTGAACTGCTTCCACTCTTCGATGAATCTCCCGTCCTGATCGAGGATCTGTATGCGCATGTTTCCGCGATCGGCGACCCAGCAGCCGCCCCTGCGGATCCATGGTGATGTCATGCGGCGTCCTGAATTCCGCCGGGCCTGAGCCCAGCTTGCCGAACGACTTGACGAACTTGCCGTCCTTCGTGAACCTGGAGATGCGGGCGACCGTGTCCGGCGGAGAATTGGACGCCTGGCCGGAATGGCCCTCGGCGATGAAGATGTCGCCGTTGGGTGCGACGACGACGCTGGTAGGCTCGGTCAAGGCCTCCGGCGGATTCCCGGCCACACCGGGCGTGCCGATCGTGAGCAGCACCTTGCCCTCCGGGCTGAACTTGACCACCGTGTGGCCCTTCGCCTTTTCTCCCGGATGCTTCTTGCGCTCGCGCTCGTTCGCACCTCGTGCATCGACCACCCAGACGTTGCCTTCCCGATCGACATAGATCTTGTGCGGAAAGACGAACATGTCGGCGCCGAAGCTCTTCAGCACGTTGCCGGACGAATCGAGCTTGAGCACCGGCGCCACGGTGGACCCGGCGCAGGTGTCGTACGCGAACGGAGAGCCTCCCGGCGGAATCTCCGGATTGGCGCCGCAGCGCGTCGCCACCCAGACCGATTCGCCATCGTTGTCGATGGCGACCGCGTTGAACGCGCCCCACGTTCTTCCGTCGGGAAGCTTGCCCCACGGCGCGACGGTCTGGTAGGGATTGGGAAGGTCGTTGGTCGGCGCGACATCGCCCGCCGCGCTGGGACCGGCGAGTGAGAGCGCAGCGCTGGCGATAGCCAGGACCGACTGCGGAGTAACGCGATGGAATCGCAACACTTAAGACTCGTCCTCTATGGGTAACGGATGCTAGATCCAACCGTATCACGCGTGGCGGGAGGACTCAAGGCGAGGCATCAGCCGGCGAGCCGGGGCCAGGTCAGATGGTCTTGGCGTCGTCCAAGTACAATACAAATTCGCTACTCGTTCCGCTTGGGTGACAAGGTGTACAAGGTTTTCGTCGATGGTCAGGAAGGCACGACAGGACTCCAGATCCGGGACCGGCTGCTCGGTCACGGTGGCGTCACGTTGATCGAGATCGACCCGGACAAGCGCAAGGACACCGCTGAACGCCAGCGGCTGCTCAACGAGGCCGACGTCTCCTTCCTCTGCCTGCCCGACGCCGCCGCGAAGGAGTCCGCTGCGCTGGTGACGAATGCTCGCGCGCGACTCATCGACGCGAGCACGGCACATCGCACCGACCCTTCGTGGACATACGGTTTGCCCGAATTGGACAAGGAGCAACGCGCCAGGATTCGCAGCGCCAAGCGTGTCGCCAACGTCGGCTGTCACGCCGTCGGGTTCATTCTGCTCGTCCGCCCGCTGGTCGCAGCGGGAGTGCTGCCGAAGGACTATCCGGTGAGCCTGCCATTCTCTTACAGGCTACAGCGGCGGCGGCAAGAAGATGATCGCCGAGTACGAAGCACCGGGTCGGACCCGTTTCCCGATCGGTGCGCCGCGCCACTACGCGCTGGCGATGCACCACAAGCACGTGCCGGAGATGCAGAAGTACGCCGGCCTCACCTTCCGGCCGCTGTTCAACCCGATCGTGGGCGATTTCTACAAAGGCATGGCGGTTACGGTTGCACTGCAGAGTCGCTTACTCGCGAAGAAGGCGTCCGCGAAGAACGCGCACAGCCTGCTGGCCGAATACTACGCCGGCGAGCGCTTCGTGAAGGTCATGCCCTTCGACGACGCCAGCCAACCTGCATGACGGTTACTTCGACCCGCTCGGCAGCAACGACACCAACCGCAACGACATCTTCGTCTTCGGCGACGACGAGCAGATCGTGCTGATCTCGCGGCTGGACAATCTCGGCAAGGGCGCTTCCGGTGCCGCGGTTCAGAACATGAACCTCATGCTTGGTTTGGATGAGGGCACGACGCTCGGAGCGTTAACTTGGCTCCGCATCATTCGCTCAGAAACCTCCGGATGAGATCGCCTTCCCGGGCGATGTTGAAGATGCCATCTATGTGACCACCGTCACCCGGGATCTCGTGGTACTCGACTGACTTTCCGAGCCGTTTCAAGCGCGCGGCCGCATCCTGGGAGTATTTCGGGTACACCATGAGGTCAGCCTCGGCGGGCAGGATCAGCAGTCTAGCTTTGACGTTCTCGAGGCCAGCATCCAACGTTGGCCGGTCACCTGCAACGAACAATTGAATCGCCTTGGCCTGATAGAGGAATGAGTTGGCGTCGTTGATCTTGGCGAAGAATGCCGCAATGCCGTCCAGCCCCGCTTCCGCCGCGAAGTTGTTCTCCCAACTCTTCGCGGGGTCCTTACCCTCTTGTGCCCACTTGCGCCCCGCCATCTTCGATACGCCCCCATAGTGCTGGGCCTGATGGATCACGATCTTGTACGCTGCAGTCAGTCCAGAGACCGGCTCCTCCCGTCCGTAGTAGTCGCCGTTGTTCCACTTCGGGTCAACCTTGATGGGGGTGCTCCACACGTCCAAATTCTCGATGAGGTAGCCATCTGCCTCCGCCGTGCCAACGACCGAGATCACACGGTCGGTGGAGTCGGGAAAGACTGCTGCCCACTCGAAGCTCTGGATGCCCCCCATCGACAGGCCCATGACGGCATGGAGTTGTTTGATCCCAAATGAGTCGACGAGAGCCTTTTGAGCGTTTACCAGGTCGCGGATTGTCAAAATAGGGAACCGCATCGCGTAGGCCTTGCCGGTGCTCGGATCGATTGACGACGGCCCGGTCGTTACCGTATGGCCGTCCTTGATCGCTTGACTGATCAACCCGTCTCCGGCGATGACGAAATACTTGTCGGTGTCGATGGGCTTGCCGCTACCGATGATGCTATCCCAATAGCCGGGCGCCGGATCGGTTTCAGCGAACTTACCTGCGGCATGGCCCGAACCTCCGAAGTACGGCAGGATGACGATGGCGTTGTCCTTGTTGGCGTTGAGATGGCCATAGGTTTCGTAACCAAAGCGCACGTTCTTGATGACGTCGCCGCCCACGGTTGTCAGCGACGGCAGCGTGAACACTTTCTTCTCGACCGTGCCGTCGTAAGCAGATCCTAGGCCGGCCATGACCAATAGAGGCAAGAAGAGTACGACCGACATGAGTCTCCGGTGAGTCTGTTTCATCAATGCTCTCCAGGTTGCGCAATACGCCTTAAGCCTGCCGGCGGGAGTGCCGCAATGCGATCATCCTCTCTTGAAAGAGCGCATGGCAAATGAATTAGGGACGTTGCTCACTCCAATATCGCGGACGCTCGAAGCCTGAGGGCACCTGCGCCGGAAACTTACCGGCAGCTTACAGATCGTTGGTTCGCGGCTCGACAATCTCGGTAAGGGCGCTTCCGGTGCCGCGGTTCACGAACATGAACCTCATGCTTGGTTTGTCTGAGGCACGACGCTGGGTGGGTAGCGATTCTTCATCCGGTAGGTCGTTGCGCTATCTTTCCTGAGGGACCGTATCCCGAGCCCGTGCTATCCAGAGCGAAGTTCTTGGCGGACCGGCGCGGTCCCGGATGGCAAGGCGACCGCAGTTCCACTGGCTTCGACAATATCTATGATCCGCAGCAGAAGTTCTTCCTGAATCTCCAGGAAGACGTCCGCATCATCAGTCAACACATACGCGAAGGCTTCCAGCTCGAGGGAGGCGTCGCCAAACCGGATCAACCGGGTCCTGATGGTTGCGGACTCCAGCTTGACTTGTTCGGACATCATTTTTCTGATCTCCGCGAGGACATGGCGAAGCTGGTCAGCCGTGGTTTCATAGCGCAACCGAATGCTATGGCGGAAAAGAAATTTATCGCGCCGGGCCAAATTTCCAATACTCATCGCGGCGAGCTGCCCATTCGGAACGCTGACCACGGCCCGATCGAGGGTGCGAATCCGCGTGGAGCGCAGACCGATGCTTTCGACGCGGCCTTCAATAGTCCCTGCCTGGCAGTAGTCACCGACGTGGATGGCTTCATCGGTAACGACCATGACGGTGCCGAAGAGGTTCTCGATCGTCTTCTGGGCGGCAAAAGCAATTGCGATTCCGCCGATGCCCAGTCCGGCTATGACGGCGGTAAGCTCAATGCCCAAACTGCGCAGGATCACGAACAAACCGGCAATGAACCAGAGACACACGAACAGCCAGCTGGACAGTTCGACCGCCGCGATTTTGCCGGGCAAGCTGACCTGTCGCAGGTGACGAGTCTTCAATCGAGCCACAAGTTTCGTCAACCGGACCAATAACCAGCTGACGGCCACGATGATGAGCACGCTCGCAACAGAGGCGAGAAAAATGCGGCCCTCCGCTGTGGCCGCTTGGGTGGCAGCGATGCGCGCCACGAGGGAAAAGATCAAAAGGAAGAGCAGCCATTTGATCCGGCCCAGCATACTCTCTCCGTGCTTCGTGCTATGGCGCAGGTCCAAAGGGCGAAGTAGCCTGAGAAGCGCGAGAGTGAGAAGCCAGGCAATCCCCAACAGGAGCGGAATGCCCACGAGCACGTTCATCCACGTGAAAAGTGGGTAAGACAGGAAGCGGATTTCTCTGAACGACTCCGGCCAGATCGCTTCGGCCCATGCGAGATCGAGTTGGCTCAGCCGCAGCGGCTACGCCCAAGCAGGGTTTCAGAGGAGAAGAGCCAGATCGGCGGTGTGTCCGGCTTTGTCGTGCGGCGGAGCACAATGTCCAGGCTTTGCCTCCCAAAGGTTGCCGTGCCCACCTCTTCCAGATCCGCGGGAAGACCGTCGTCCAGGTGTCCTTCGGGTGCTCTACTCAAGTTGTCCAGACCGATCTTCAAACCCCGGTTCAAGACGACCTGGAGATCGCGCGCGAGTTCTGCTTTCCTTTTGTCGGACTGTTTGCCCTCCAGATAATTGGAGGCGAGCTCATAGTCATCCTTGTCCGCCGCCCGCAGGAAACCGATCACCGTGCCGTAAGGCGTGCTCCGGCCCAGCGGATCCTCCGGCAACGGTTGGGGTTGGCAGGTTTAGCGGCTGGCGCGGATACGGGAGCCTTCGCGCCAGCCGCAAATGTCCTCGCCGGGAAAGAAAAGGTAATAAACGCCAGGGTGCAGCAAAGGAGCAGAAGGATTGAACAACGATGTCCAGCGATTTTCATAGCGAGGATACTCCGGCAGTGGCGTAGTTGAACCTCCGGCAAACCGAGACGCACTGCTGCTCCGTCAAGTAAGCTCCACATTTCTTCACCCGCAATAACCGTCCGGTTCCGGTCACCGTCAACTCCTGGGTTGGCGCTGCTACAACCTCCACCCGACGCAGGCGCCGAGAAAGACTATACCCGCTTTGCCGTATGAGCCGACCAGCTACCGCGCCCTCCGGTCGACGGTCGCTGAGCGGCCGAGGCTGTGGAAATGCAGAGTCGCTAGAGAACAGCGAAGATTTTTCCCGCTCGTCCCTGTCGCAAGGACGACGGCATACCACTACAAGGCCGCTCGCATCGACTTACCCGCGGTTTATTCCCACCACCGGAAGTCGCTAAGATGTTTTCACACGGCCTGGGCCAAAACCAGTCATCGAGGTTGAACGGATCCTTCCCGAAAGCAAACAGTCGCGGTCCCGGATACGTGATCCGATGAGCGGTGGCGCAGTAGGACAGCAGTCGGCCAACACCCGACATACAGCCTACCAAGACAAGGAGCCCGTGGGACGCGGGCAAGGCCTAGTTGACCTGACTGTCTTGCCGGAGTAGCCTAGCGCTGCCATGAAGCATGTGTTCATGGGCGGTATCTCACATAGCCATCGCAGACTTTCCGTTTAGAGCAGACCAACAACTCTTCGTTGACCGCTCACTCACCACTTCATTGGCTGGTCGCCGAACGTCGCTGCTGAACCTCCATTGCATTGGGACGTCGCGACTCGCTGAACCGAAAAGGAGGTTAGCCAGTTATCGACACGACAAGACGTATGTTCGCTTGGAGCATCGACGTTGTCCCGGAACCCGCGGTGTACCTCTGTTCGCCGGCCGGCTCATCGTGCTGCTCACGTTTCAGCTCGGCAAATATTCACCGAGATAACGGTTGCTCACGCGCTAGGAGAGTCTGGCTAGCCTGAACCGACCCAGGACACCTCAGCATTTGAACACCAGCATTTGAACACCTACATTCTGATGGCGAGTCGAATTTTCTGACGGAGGGTCAAATGAACCAATGGCGTACCAGCTTCTTCCGCTATCTCATCTTTGGAGCTGCCTTTCTGCTCGCTGCATGCGCCTCTGAGCAGCAGATCGCACCGCAGGCAACGAGTGGGTTGACGCAAGTACGAGCGCAGGCGGTGCAGCTTAAACAACAGCTGAGCCGCACCAACGACGCGGCGCGGACGCTTTCCAAGAGCTCGGGTACTGACCTGGCTAGCTCGCTCGAATCCGTCTCGGCTAATCTCGACACATTGAAGTCGACTCTAGGGGTTTCGCGACAGGCGGTCCGTTCGGCGCAAGATCAGATAACCGCATACTTCGCCAACTGGGACAAACAATCACGCGGCATGTCAGAGGACCTGCAGAAGACCAGCAAAGAGCGCCAAGCCCAAGCGGCGGCGAGCTTCGAGACATTACGGACTTCCATCGACGCTGTGCGGGCCGGCATCTGGCCATACATAGACAATATGACCGAGACAGTAAAGTACCTGCGCACGGATCAAACCAAGAACGGCGTCGATGCTGTTTCGTCGCGTCTCAGCAGCACGATCGATAGCGAGCCGCCAATACAGAAAAACTTGGATAGCGTGATCTCCCAGATCGACGCGATCATGGCCCCGAAGTAATAGTACGAGTTACGGTTTACCTTCTTAACGCGTTTACCGGTAGCTGCGCGAATGGGGAGTGACCGCACCGGGTTGGTGTATCGCGCCTTACACCGAGCGCGAAGCTTAAGCGGGCGCCCGGCGATGTAGCAAACCGGCGACATCGTGTGGCGCGACTGTCGACTGCTACTTCGTTCGGGCCCTTTACCTTCTATTTGGCCTCCGCAATCGCCAGTGCCCGGATTATGGAGACCAGATGAAGTCGGCGAACGGCGACACGGCCCCAGCGTGGCTGTTGCTCGCCGAAGTCGTCGCCGTGTACATCGACGAATTGCCGCTGCGCGACGGCGGCCGGGTCGATCCCGGCCGCACGGACCGCGACGCATAGGGTTCCGGTCACCGCGGGATCGCTACTAGCAGGCTTCGTGTTGGGCGCTCTGCTGGGCCTGAACTCAAGGCGTCCCTTTGCTCTGGACCTTCATCTTCTCGATGGCTTCCTCTTTGTCTTCCCTGGCGTCCAGGATCAGGCGGTAGGCGATGTAGTATTTGTAGATGTTGCTGACGTAGGTCACCGTCTCGGCCCCGATCTTCTCGGCGGCAACATACTCCACGTTATCGAACCAGACGTTCGGATCCAGTCCACGCTTGGCGGCCACCTTGCGCAGCTGAGCAATGCGGCCTGCGCCCGCATTATAGGAAGCGAAAGCGAACAGAGCCTTGTCCAGCTGGGTCATGGGCTCGTCACCGTAATACTTGTCTATCATCCATCGCATGTACTTGACGCCGGCGTGAATGTTCGGCTCGGTCTTGGTGATGTCGCCCACACCGAGATCCTCCCCGGTGGCGGGCATGATCTGCATCACGCCGATCGCGCCCACCGGGCTGCGGGCGGCCTGATTGAGCTGGGATTCCTGGTATCCCTGAGCCGCCATCAACAACCAGTCCACGTGGTACTTGTCCCCGTACTTCTGGAAATACTCAACCAGCGCGAGGAATTTCTTGCGCGCGGACTTGGAGGCAGCGTCCTTTACGTACTTTGTGTTCTTCAGGTAACGCGTCAGGATCCTGTTTACCTGCGCGGTCCTTGGCGTTGTGGCGAGTCGTGAAGTCGTCAAGAGCCGCCTTGAGCTGCGGGCTCCCCTTGCGGATCGCCCAGGCGATGTCTCCGCCGGAGCGCACAGCGACCGCGTCATGCACCGTGATCTTGGGGAAGATCTGCTTCCAGAAGTCTGCCTTGTGCTTGTCCACGATGATGAGCGGAATCAGTCCGGCGTTCACCATCTCGATCAGATCCTCGTCCTCGAGTGTCTCCGGCAGCTGTTTGATGATCACAGCAGGCTTCTTCTCGGTGGCGAAACGCCGATTGAGGGCCACCAGGCTCTCGTAATAACTGGACGACGTGCGAACGAAGACCTCCTTCCCGGCCAGGTCGTCCACGCTGGACACCGCCGGTGAGGCGGGTCCGGACACCACCAGCTCGCTGACGTTGCGATACACGGGTGAGGAAAAGTCAACCAGCCTCTCGCGCTCTTCGGAAATAGTGAGGTTGGACGCCGCGATATCGCCCTTGCCGGCGACCAGCGCCTGCAGCAAGTCGCCGCGATGGACCGGAATGAACACCACCCGCACCTTGATGTGCTTTTGCTTGAGCGTCTTGCTCTTGGCCAGCTTCTTGTTCAGATCCGTCTCGAACAGCTGAAAGATGTCGTAGGTCGTGCCGCGCTGGACCCCCTTGTCCATAAAATAAAAGGTCTTGCTGTAGACCGTCAGTACTGCGAATGACCCGTCGTGCGATCATCCCGTCGAGATCGCCGGTCCACGGCTCCATCATCTCTTCGGGCGCGATGGTGAGTCGCTCACGCTGCGGCGTCTTGGGTGACGGCTTTGCTTCGGCCGCGGCATGGATCGGGCTGGCGAAAAGAGTGCACGCGAGGGCCGCCCCGGCGACGAGGGCTAGCCCAGTGCGGCTTGAGGAATCAGCGGAACTGGGTGGCACGTGTGACTCCTCAATGCACATCCTGCGCGGGTAGCCCATTGCCGTCTGACGCAAATGCATCGGCCGCGAGCCGCCCAACGACAGCCTTCACCCCGCCGGCGCCTCGGCGCGACGGGAACCCAACAGCGTTGTTTCTTGCCGTATCCGATTCGACGCCAAACTTAGAGCCCACCCTTTGCACCGGATGCTCGTGAGATGGATCTAAAATTTGGTGCGATGTTCTCAGGTGCCACACTAAACACAACGAGGCTCGCGAGCAAGTACGGAAAACAGGCAAAATGTGTGGCTCTGCGCGTAGCTGACCTGCAATGACACTCAAAAATGCCTGACGCAACCAAAGTAGACGCAGTTTTGTTCGACCTGGGCGGGGTTCTGATCGACTGGAACCCCCGCTACTTTTACCGCCCGCTGTTCGGCGGCGACGAAGCCGCCATGGAAGAGTTCCTCGCCACGGTGGTCGCGCCCGAGTGGAATCGCGAGATGGATGCCGGTAAGTCCTTCGACGATGCCATCGCCGAGCGCCAGCGCGAGTTCCCCGAGCACACCGAGCTGATTGCGGCGTGGAAGACCGGGTGGCCAACCATGCTGGGCGATGCCATCCCCGAAACAGTAGAGGTGCTCGACGCGCTGCGCGGCCGCGGGCTGCGCCTCTATGCGCTCACCAACTGGTCGGCCGAGACCTTCCCGGTAGCCCGCTCGAGATTTCCCTTCCTGCGACTGGTTCCAGGACATCGTGGTATCCGGCGAAGTGAAGCTCGCCAAACCCGACCCGCGCATCTTCGAGCTGGCCATCCAGCGCTGCGGGCTGAGGCCGCAGTCCACCGTCTTCATCGACGACCACGCGCCCAACATCCACACAGCGCAGAGGCTGGGTCTGCACGCTCTGCGCTTCGAGCATCCACGCGGTTTGCGCGCGGACCTGCAGCGACTGGGCCTGCTCCCCTGAGCCTAGGCTTGTAGCGTCACAGCCATTTCGCCTTGCGGAACCGCCAAAACAGCCAGCTGTCGATCGTGACCATCGCGGTTATCGCGAGCGGGTAGCCCAGCGCCCACTCCAGCTCGGGGATGTTTTTGAAGTTCATGCCGTAGATACCGGCGATCAGAGTCGGGACGGCGACCAGCGCGGCGTAGCCGGCCAGCCGCTTGGTGATCTCGTTCTCCTGCAGCTGGATCAGCGACAGGCTCACCGACATGGCCGCCGTCACCATGTCGCGCAGGCCGTCGATCAATTGATTCATGCGGCCGAGGTGATCGTAGACGTCGCGGAAGTAGTCCTGGCTGCGTGCGCACACCTGCGGTACTCGGCCGCCGTAGAGCTTGCCCACCGCCTCGAACAACGGCGCCACCACGTGCTTGAGAGTCATGAGCCTGCGCTTGAGATCGTAAAGCGCTTCGATGTTGCGGCGAGCCAGGCCTCCGCCGAAGATCTCGTCCTCCAGCCGCTCCTGCTCGTCGGACAACGCGTCGAGCACCGGGAAAGTAGCGGTCCACCACCGAATCCATCAGCGCGTACAGCACGAACCCGGAGCCGTGCTTGAGCAGGTCCGGCTCGGTCTCGCAGCGGGCGCGGACATCGGAGAACCCGCGTCGCGTGCGGCTGCGGATCGAGAGCACGTAATTGGCTCCCACGAAAATGTCGACCTCGCCCACGTGCAGTTGCGTGCCCATCCAGCTCGACCGTGTGCAGGACGACGAACAGCGACTGCCCGTACTCCTCGATTTTCGGGCGCTGATGCCCGTTGCGGGCATCGTCGACCGCCAGCTCGTGCAGTCCGAACTGCTCCTGCATCGCGGTCAGCTCGGCGTCGTCCGGCTCGTACAGCGCGACCCACACGAAGCTGCCCGGCCGCTTGAGATGCTCGCCGATGTCCTGGCGGTCGATGTCGGCGACTTTCTCCCCTTTCTGATAGGCGACGCAATTGACCAGCATGCTTTTTCTCCGGGCAGTTGGCTGGGCGCGGGACGCGGAAAGCGCGGTCCGCGCGAACACTCAAGCATACCCGCCCGCACCCCGCGGCTCCAGGCCGATGTTGTGGCACTCGTGTTGCACTTGGCTTACGTCGCCTCTTGAACTCTCCGGCGGCCGAGGAATCCATACCATCAAACTATGCGATCATTAGACGGCAATCGATTGTTTGCCATGGAGCATGGATGCAACATCCCCGACGAGAATTTCTCAAGCTGCTCTCGCTGATGGCCGCGGCAGGACTGCTGCCGGCCGGGTCGGCCCAAGCCGAGGAATGGAACAAGGCCGCCTTCGGGAGCAAGAAGCTGGACGAGCTGATCAAGCTCCTGGGCAGTGCCGCGCCACAGCAGAGCGACCAGGTGGCCCTGATCGGACCGGAGATCGCCGAGAACGGCGCGGTGGTGCCGCTCGAGGTGGAGAGCAAGCTGCCGAACACCGAGTCCATCGCCATCCTGATCGAAAAGAACCCGAACATCCTCGCCGGCATTTTCACGCTCCCTGCCGGCACCCTTTCCGACATTCAGACGCGAGTGAAAATGGCGGAGACGTGCAACGTCTACGCTCTGGTAACGGCCGGCGGCAAGCGCTACTTCGCGGTCAAGGAAATCAAGGTGACGCTGGGCGGCTGCGGGGGCTAGGCGGCGACCCACCGCCACGGCACGAATCGAACTCCGCGCATTAGAGCGAGGAAACACGCATGGGAAGCCCGATGAAGATCCGCACCAAGCTGGAAGGCGACGTGGTGCAGGTCCGAGTGCTGATCAGCCATCCGATGGAAACCGGGCAGCGCAAGACGCCCGAGGGCGAGCTCATTCCGCAGCACTTTATCCAGCTGGTCAGCGTCAGCTACAAAGAGCGCACGGTGCTGTCCGCGCAGTGGGGTCCGGCGATCTCGCGCAACCCGTACATGTCGTTCAAGTTCCAGGGCGCAGCGAAAGGCGAGAAGATCAAGATCTCCTGGGTAGACAACAAAGGGGACAGCCGCACCGACGAGGCGACCATCGAGTGAGAGGACGCGGCATGCAGATTCCTTGGCGATGGATGGCTGCGCTTGCGGCGGGCGCCGGTCTCACGCTGGCCGCGACGGCCATGGGCCAGGACAATCGGGCGCTGCAGGAGGTCCAGAAGTACCGTCAGATGCTGCAGGAAGGCAACCCGGCCGAGCTGTCCGAGGCACGCGGCGAGGAGTTGTGGGCTACGCCGCGCGGTCCAAATAAGGCGACGCTGGAGCAATGCGATCTCGGGCTCGGGCCGGGGAAGCTGGAAGGGGCCTATGCGCAACTGCCGCGGTATTTCGCCGACACCGGCAAGGTGCAGGACGTGGAGTCGCGGCTCGTCACCTGCATGACGGTGCTGCAAGGATTCAGCTACGCAGACGCCACGAAGGACTGGTACAAGGCCAACTCGGACCTGGAGTCGCTGGTGACCTACGTGGCCGGCAAGTCCAAGGGCGCCAAGATCGACGTGCCCGCGGCGCATCCGAAGGAGGCGCAGATGCTTGCGGTGGGCGCTGTCCTGTTCTTCCGCCGCTCCGGCCCGCTCGACTTCTCCTGCGCCACCTGCCACTCCCAGGAAGACCGCCGTATCCGTCTGCAGGAGCTGCCCGACTTTCTCACCAACGCCGGAGCGCGCAGCTCCATGACGCAGTGGCCGGCCTACCGGGTATCGCAGGGCGCAGTCTGGACCATGGAGCGCCGCCTGATCGACTGCATCCGGCAGATGCGCTGGCCCGAACCGCAGTACTTGTCGGACGCAGTGGTGGCGCTGCAGGTGTATCTGCAGAACCAGGCCAACGGCGGCGTGATGGCAGCGCCCGGGATCAAGCGCTGAGGGACGCCACGTGAGCTGGAAAATGCCATTCACATTGCTGCTCGGCATCGGCGCCGCGGGCATGGTCGGTGCGGATGGAGGCGACGTCGCAATCGAACTGTCGGAACAGGTCGTGCGGGAGTCCTTCACCGGCGCCACTCCCGAGGAATGGAAGGCGCGTCTGACGCAAGACCGCGCCCAGGCGCTGTGCAGCCGCTATCACAATGCGCCTCCGCCTGATGTGGCGGCGAGCATCGTCGCGGAAGCGCTGGGCTCGATCCGCTATCCCGCGGACGGCAAGCTGCTGGGCGACTGGAAGGAAGGCGAGAAGCTGGCTTCGATCGGCACCGGCGGCCATATCGGCAAGCTGCAGCCCGATCCGCCCGACCGCAAGCGCGGCGGCAACTGCTATGCCTGCCACGCCCTCGCGGTCAAGGAAGTGGCGGCGGGCAACCTCGGCCCGAGCCTCACGCACTACGGCAAGCTGCGCGGCAGCTCGCCGGAGACGGTGAAGTACGTGTACGACAAGATCTACAATGCGCAGGCCTACTTCGCCTGCTCCCTGATGCCGCGCTTCGGCCACAACGGCTGGCTCACGCCGAAGGAGGTGGCAGATGCAGTGGCCTTTCTTCTCGATCCCGAGTCTCCCGTCAACCAGTAAACGGAGAGGATCATGCGAGCGCTCAGCCGTGCAACGCTTCTGTTGTTGGCCGCCGTCAGCGTCCTGGCACACGCGGACGAACTGGCGCAGGCGCAGCGCCTGTTCGACCAGTACGTCGCGCTCAGCGCCGCGTTCGACGACAAGGTGGCGGACCTGTACGCCGACTCGGCCCACATCCAGAACACCCGGCGCTATCCGGACGGAGAGTCGCGCAGCATGAGCATGCCCGCGCTCTCCTACAAGACGCTTATCCGGCAGGTGATGCCGAAAGCAAAGGCAGCCGGTGACCGCAGCACCTACAGCGACGTACGCTACACGCCGGAGGATGGCCGCGTGCGTATCAGCGCTACACGCTATTCGGAACTGAAGAAGTACTCGAGCCCGTTCTCGCTGCTGGTCGGCCCCGGGCCGGACGGGAACTGGCTGATCTTCGAGGAGATCAGCGAGTCAAGGCCGTAGGGGGCGCGCAAGCACGATTGCGGTGTGAATCGTGAAGAGTGAAGGGTGAAGCGTGATCGGCCGCGTCGCGCCGCTCGACGGACCCTCTCCCCCGCTACCGCGGGAGAGCGCCGCGGTTACCGCGATCCGCGTCACGCCTCGCCTCTTCACCCTAGCCTCACCCTTCACCCTTCACCCTTCCGCTTAACCGAATGACCCGCCGCGAGTTCCTGCAACTGCTGGCCGCCGCAGCCGCGGCTGGACTCCCGCTCGATCGCCGCCGGGCTTTGGCCGGGGACCTGACAGCCTCGCTGTACGACCTGCCGCCCTTCGGCAATGTGGGCTTGCTGCACATCACCGACTGTCACGCGCAACTGCTGCCCGTGCACTTTCGGGAACCGAGCGTGAACATCGGTGTGGGCGCGGCTTCCGGCAAGCCACCTCATCTGGTGGGCGAGGCATTCCTGCGGCATTTCGGCATCGGGGCAGGCACGCCCGCCGCGCATGCCTTCACCTGTCTCGACTTTGTCCAAGCCGCCGTGACCTACGGCAAGGTTGGCGGCTTCGCGCACCTCGCGACATTGGTGAAGCGGCTGCGCGCCGAGCGGCCCGGCGCACTGCTGCTCGACGGCGGCGATACCTGGCAAGGCTCGGCTACGGCGCTGTGGACGCGCGGGCAGGACATGGTGGACGCCGCCTTGCAACTCGGCGTGGACGTAATGACCGCGCACTGGGAGTTCACCTATGGCGCCGAGCGCGTGAACGAGGTGATCGGCCGCGATTTCAAGGGTCGCATCGACTTCGTCGCGCAGAACGTGCGCACCACCGATTTCGGCGACCCCGTGTTCCCTCCTTACGTGGTGCGCGAGGTCAACGGCGTGCCGGTCGCCATCATCGGCCAGGCGTTCCCCTACACACCGATCGCTCATCCACGCCGGTTCGTGCCCGACTGGAGCTTCGGAATCCAAGAAGAGAACCTGCAGAAGGTGATCGACGCGGCGCGCGCCGAAGGGGCGCAAGCGTGCGGTGCTGCTCTCGCACAACGGCATGGACGTCGACCTGAAGCTGGCGGGTCGCATCAGCGGCCTGGACGCAATCCTGGGCGGTCACACTCACGACGGCGTGCCGGCGGCGATCGAGGTGTCCAATCGCGGCGGCAAGACGCTCGTCACCAACGCCGGCTGCAATGGGAAGTTCCTGGGTGTGCTGGACCTGGAGGTCAAGGCCAAGCGCGTGACCGGCTATCGCTACAAGCTGCTGCCGGTGTTCGCCAACCTGTTGCCGCCCGACCCGGAGATGAGCGGACTGATCGCCCGACATCGAGCGCCATTCGAGGCGCGGCTGGCCGAGCCGCTGGCGGTAACCGAAGGGGTGCTGTATCGCCGCGGCAATTTCAACGGCACGTTCGACGAGGTGATCCTCGACGCGCTGATGCAGGTGCAGGGCGCGCAGATCGCTTTCTCACCCGGCTTTCGCTGGGGCACAACGCTGCTGCCTGGAGAGACGATCACGCGCGAGCACCTGATGAACCAGACTGCCATCACCTACCCGTACACGACGCTGACTGAGATGAACGGGGCGACGCATCAAGGCCGTGCTCGAAGATGTGTGCGACAACCTGTTCAACCCCGATCCCTACTACCAGCAGGGCGGCGACATGGTGCGCGTAGGCGGCCTCACCTACGCCTGCGCACCGGACGCGCGGATGGGCAGCCGTATCAGCGACCTGCGGCTCAATGGGCAGCCGCTGGACGCAGCCAAAAAATACAAGGTGGCCGGCTGGGCGCCGATGGCCGAGGGCGCGAGTGGCGCGCCGGTCTGGGAGATAGTGGAGCGGTGGCTCCAGCACAAGAAGACCGTCGCCGGCAGGCGTGCCGCCCTGCCGCGGCTGATCGGCGTGGCCCGAAATCCGGGGCTGACGTTGTCCTGCCTCTGAACCGCACGCGAATCGCGCGCCGTTTCGTTCTTAGAACTGTGCGGCGGAGAAGGTGTCGCAGGACTTGGTGATGCCGGACTCGAGCCCGCGCTTGAACCAGCGCACGCGCTGCTCCGAGCTGCCGTGCGTGAAGGACTCGGGTGAAACGTAACCGCGCGCGCGCATCTGCATGCGATCGTCCCCGATCTGGCTAGCCGCGTTGAGTCCCGCGTCCACGTCGCCGGCTTCGAGAATGTGGCGGGAACGGTTGGCGTGGAAGGCCCAGACTCCGGCCAGGCAGTCCGCCTGCAACTCGAGCCGCACGGACAGCGCCTTGGCCTGAGCCTCGGAGCCACGCTCCTGCGCGGCGCGCACCTTGTCCGAGATGCCGAGCAGGTTCTGCACGTGATGCCCGACCTCGTGCGCGATCACGTACGCCTCGGCGAATTCTCCCGGCGCATGGAAGCGGTCGCGCAGGTCGCGGTAGAAGCTCAAGTCGATGTAGACCTTTTGATCCGCCGGGACAGTAGAACGGCCCGACCGCAGCCTGCGCGAAGCCGCAGGCCGATTGCACCGCGCCGGAGAACAGCACCAGTTTGGGATCCACATAGGTGCGCCCGCTCGCTTTGAACAGATCGCCCCAGGTATCCTCGGTGTCCGCCAGCACCACGGAGACGAAGTCCTTCAGCGGGTCGTTCTGAGGCGACGACTGTGCAGGCGCCCCGGACGGTACCGCATTGCTGCTGGGCATCTGTTGCATGAGCTGCCGCGGGTCGACGCCGAGAAAGAGCGCAACCACCACGAGGATGACGGCACCGATGCCGCCGCCCGCCAGCCCAACGCCGCCGACGGACATGCCGCGCCGGTCTTCGACATTCTCGCTACGCCTTTCGTCTTCCCATTTCACGGCTGGCCTCTTGGTTCAGGTTCAACTCGCGCGTCTGACCGTTTGCACGATCCGCGGAAGCTCAAGCGGCAAGGGCCCGTTGCAGATGATCGAGCCGATCTTGCCCCCAGAAAATCTCGCCCTCCAGAACATAGCTCGGCGCGCCGAACACCTGCCGCTCGATCGCCTCCTGGGTATAGGCATCGTAGGCCGCCTTCGCCTCGCTCTCGCGCGAGCGCAGCGCGTAGCCATCCATGCCGGCCGCGGCCGCGATCTGATCCAGCGTGCCGGCGTCGGCGCAGTTGCGCTCCTCGGCCCAGCATGCTTTCAAGATGCCGTGTGCGAGCTTCATCGCCGCCTGCGCCCCGTGCTGGCGGTCCGCGGCAACGATCAGGAGCGCGGCGCTGTCGACGGCATAGGGAAAATGCTTCGGCTCGAGGTTGAGCGGAATGCCGAGGAAGTCGCGCCAGCGGCGCAACTCTACCAGGCGATAGGCCTGCCGCTGCGGCGCGCGCTGCTTGACCGGCACGCCGCCCGAAACGGGAAAGATCCGCCCGTAGTCCACCGGCTTGACTCGCACCTGCGCGCCGGCGCGCGCAAGGAGGT
Source organism: uncultured beta proteobacterium (assembly GCA_963741215.1). GTDB lineage: Bacteria > Pseudomonadota > Gammaproteobacteria > Burkholderiales > SHXO01 > SHXO01. The sequence goes on along the minus strand of CAVUHQ010000011.1, from coordinate 28,393 downwards.
CGGCGAAGCGCTGGTGGCCAAGGTAGGTCCAGGGAGACATAGGCGAGAAATAGTAGTCCACGGTCTTGGCCATAGGGGTCTCCGTGCGAGGCGGCCGGCAGGAACCATTATCCTCTCACAAGGCGCGCCCGCGTCCTACCGTCTCGAGTCTCTAGCGCAGACCGGCGCCCAGCACCTCGTCCAGCACCCGCCGCACATAGCCGCCAACCTCGGCTTCGCCCGAGGCACGCGGACCGGCGACGTTGAGTACCCGGATCCGGTGCCGCTCGAGAAACTCACGCAGCAGATGGCCGGCAGCGAGCGCCGGATGAAGATGAAGGAAAGGCTTGCCGTAGCGCGCCGCCAACTCGCGAGTGAGACGGGAGCCGCCGGTCAGTCGAGAGGCGAGCGAGAAGACGACGGTCGCGTCGCTGTCGCGCACGTTCCACTCCGTGCGCTGGGCGTAATCGGATGAGGGTGTCTCGGTAAGCGGATATGCGGGCGGAATCACGCCATCTTCGGCGCGGCGGCCCTTGGGACACCAGCCTGCGCAGTCGACGCCGGCCGCCAGCGCCCAGTCCAGCGCGGCGCGATCGGCACCGGTCTGGCCGCCGGAGATGATCTTATTAAGGATTGCGCGATTGGCTAACACCCTCTCCCTCACCCCCAACCCCTCTCCCGGAGGGAGAGGGGAGTTTACATGCCCTCTCCCTTCGGGAGAGGGTGGCGCATCGCGCCGGGTGAGGGAAGATTACGGTTCGCGTGTTAGTCGTTTCCGCGCGTCTGTAGAGCAGGAAAGCTCTCACCGCGGCGCGCTGCTCAGGTCTTCGGCAGCCGCTCCAAGGCGAGCCTGAGCAGCACAGCCACCTCATCGGGCTGAGCCACGCGCATGGAAGCATTCTTGAGCCCGTTCAGCTCCAGGTAGCGACGGCCGGCCAGCGTGCCCGCCACACCTTCCACGAAGAAGGCCGCATCGCCCACGCCCGGCAGCGGATGCACCTTGCGCATGCCGCTGCCTTCGGCCAGAGCCACGCGCTGCTCGTAGCGCTTGAGATCCCACGGCGTGGCGTGAACCAGCAGCAGGAAACGGCGCCCATTCTCCCCCTTCATGTCGTAGACGCACATGGGCACGCCTAGCGGGTCATGGTCGGCACGCCCCTCCAGGGGCATGTGCCCGAGCACCGGTGCGAGCTCCGCGGCCTTAAGCAGGCAGGGGTTGATGGCAGCCGCGCCGGCGCTGGCGCAGACCAGGCACAGCAACGAGAGCAGAACGGTTCTCATGACGGCTGGCTTCCGAGTAGGCAGCGTCGGAGATTGGGCAGCACGCTGTTTCAGGGTGTCTCCACTTTGATCGCAAGGATCCTGGCCCGCTCCTGCTCCGGGAGATACCAATCGTAGAGGTCGACACGCTTGCGCGTTTCGTTCGCGCCGACCTCGAAGGCGAGCAGTTTGTGATCCTGACACTCGCCCGCCGCTGCCTTGTCCGGCGAGTTCAAGACGCACTGGCTGAAGGCGCTGTAGGCGCCCGCGCAACGGCGGCTGGCCCGGCTCATCGCCCACGCCGGCGCCGTGCGGAATGGCGAACACGATGTAACGGCCATCGGCTACGTCGAGCCGATAACTGCGCTGTCCGGCGCGAGTTGCGACCTGGAACTGCTTGCCGGTGGTCTGGTCGACGGCGACGATGGTCAAAGCCGGGATGGAGTCGCCGGGAAATGCCACACCGCCGGTGATCGTCCCGGCCGAAATCGGCGCCGACGCGATCAGCGCGGCAACCGCCGCGACGCACCCGGTCGACCTTGCTTGTATGCGAACCATGTCTGTCACCCCCTTCGGCGAATCTTCGTATCGGACTGCAAAACTTCCCCGGGCGGCGCCGGGTTCCAATTAGAGATAACGGTGTCCCCGCCGGGAGCTTGAGGTGGAACAGGTGCAACTTCAGCGGCTAGTTTGAAGCAAAGCCGATGCCGGAGCGATTTCTGCCGCCGTCAGCGAGGGCGCACGCACCGGCGTTCCCGTTCCCGTTCCCATTCCCGTCCCGGTCGCGTTGCCGTCTCTATTCCCGTTCCGGAGCGAATCATCAACGACGGCGCCGGCCTTCGATCACCAATTCGCGATACCCGGTCTCCGGGTCGAAGCGCCGCGCGAACCTCGAGCCTGGCAGCTCGGCGATCACAATTTCAGCCGTCGTGCGCACCGCGCAACCCCGCACGAGATGGCCGCCCACCACCGCGCCGGTTCGATCCGCAATCGCCATGTGCAAATGCGCCCCTGCGCGCGACAACGTCCCCACCAGCGACACTATTTCGAAATTGCCGGCCAGAAGCGTCGCCTGCCCGTTGTCGGCAAGGCGCAAGCTCGGGTCGCACAGGCTACCGACCGCCGACAGCACGACCCCGGCACGGATGCGCCTGAGCCTCGCGAAGCGCTCGAGCGACTCACGCAGATCCTGGCCGGGCCGCAGGCGGAGCGGGTGGATGTGCATGCTGTAAGTGTACAGGCGCGACGCGCGAGGCTCGCGGGCATTCGTGCCTATCAGCCGGTAGGTCCGTCTGCCGGCCAGCGCTGCTACGTCTCGCCTTCTGGTATCCTCCGCGCACTTTCCCTTCCAATCGCGGCGACCGGTTGCCTCTCGCTGCGCGCCCAGGAGTGAAGCTCTGATCAAGTCTCGCGACGCGCGTTGCGTCAGGTGCGGATGAATGCGAGGCGTCGCGACGAAGCCAAGGTAGGTACCTTGGCGAGGAGCGCAACGATGCAGGGCCGCACCTGACACAACCCGATAAGATTTCTCGTCTCTTTCGAGCGACCGGGGCGCTTTGGGCCGATGCCTGCGCGGGCTCCTCCTTGTGTAGGCCGGCTACACGGCGTCCTCGCCCACTTGCCCTTGGCCAAATCGCCCCGGTCGCGCATGCGAGACTTGATCAGAGCTTCCCTAGCCTCCGTGGACTTCGCACCCAAACCCGTCGAGGTTTTGTCTCAGCCGCTGCCCGCCTTGAAACCGGCTGCCGGGGGCAAGCGGCGTGTGGATTACCGCGCCGTGATCGCGCTCGCCGCGCCGCTGTTCCTGAACAGCGGCATCCAGGCGGTGCTCAACCTCACCGACACCTGGTTCCTGGGGCGCATCTCCACCAACGCCCTCGCGGGCGTCGGCGCGGTGTACTGGTTCGTCATCGTGTTCGTGCTGCTGTTCGGCGGCGTGGCGATGGCGGTTCAAACCCTCGTGGCGCAGGCCTATGGCGCTGGTGAACGCATGCGCGCAGCGCGCGTCACGTGGGCCGGTCTGTGGGCCGTGCTGCTCGTCAGCCCGCTGTTCCTGCTGGTCGCTCTGTCGGGGCGGCAACTGATCGCGCCGTTCCAGCTCGCTCCCGACATCGAGGCATTGGCGCTGGAGTTCTGGTTTCCACGCCTGCTGGGTGCGGTCGGGGGCGTGGCGCTGTGGACCGTGTCCAGCTTCTTCAACGGCATCGGCCGCACCAAAGTCACGCTCGTCATCATGGTCTGCGTTGCGGTGGTCAACGCGCTGCTCAACGAAGTGTTCATCTTCCGTCTCGGAATGGGAGTTGCGGGCTCGGCCTGGGCCACCGGCGCGGCGCAACTGACCGGGGTTGCCATCGGCATGGGCGTGTTCTTGAGCCGCGGGATCTGCAACGAGTTCTCGGCTCATCGCTGCTGGCGCCCGGACTGGAGCGAGGTGCGGCGCGCGCTGGCGCTGGGTTTTCCGATGGGGCTGCTGCCGGCCGTGGATCTCATCGGGCTGGCGCTGTTCCAGGCCATGCAGGTGACGCCTGGGCACCTCCAGCGGCGCCGCCACCCAGATCGTGATGATGATGACGTTCGATCGCCTACATGCCGGCGATCGGTATCGCCAGCGCAGGCACCACGCTGGTCGGCCAGTCCATCGGCGCCCGCGACAAGAGCTGGGCGGTCCGGGTAGGCAACGCTGCCATCAAGCTGACAGTCGCTTACATGGGGCTGGTGAGCGTTGCGCTCGCCCTCGCCGGACCGTGGCTGTTGCCGCTGTTCATCTCGCCTTCGGATGCGCACGCCGCCGAGACGCTGGCGCTCGGCTACAAGCTGCTCTGGATCGCCGCGGCCTACCAGATCTTCGACGGCTTCAACCTCGGTGCCGCGTTCTGCCTGCGCGGAGCCGGCGACGTCCGTGTGCCCACTCTGATGGTGCTGGTGCTGTCCTGGGTCTGCTTCGTGCCGCTGGCCCACATGCTGAGCTTCGCGCCCGGCCAGGGCTGGGTCCACTTCCTGCCGCAGTTCGGCTTGGGCGCAGCCGGCGGCTGGGGCGCATTGCTGCTCTATACGTTCGCGCTGGCGGCTGCGATGTTCCTGCGCTGGCGCTCGGGTGCCTGGCGCCGGATCAATCTCGGCTAGGCGCAAGGCCGGCTTTGCGCCGGCCCTGCTCCTCCGGCTTATCTATCGGTCGCCGTCGTCTTCGTCGCCAGAGGTCGTGCCACAGCGAGCTGTGCCGCTGGGGAATGATCTCCCAGGTCTGGTTGTCGCCGTGCTGCTGCGTGTAGAACACGCGCCAGCCGAAGTGGAACGGCCACGGCAGCTTCGCGCCGAGCAGACCGTCCACGGTGGGATCGCCATCGGAGACGTGGATACCGGTGATCTCGTTGTCGCCCTCGTTCTGAAAGTCTTTGCTGCCGCTCAGGCCGGAGTCGATGGTGGCCGACGGATCGCGGCCCAAGCGCCAGAATGCGCACCGGCTGGTTTGTCGCCTTGCTGTAGTCGAGCCGCACGTCGAACAGGAACGCCGAGTCGAAAGCGTTGATGTCGGTGTGCAAGCCGTCGCCCATGTCCTCGCACGAACACGACCTCATTGGCCGACCAGAACGCGACGTTGTCGAAGCTCGAATGCGCCGCGTCGGACTTGTAGAACAGGGACAGCGAGCCGCTGTTCGACGATGGGCTCAGGGTCAGCTTGAAGATGGCGCCAAATCCGCCGAATGGCCGCTGCCTCGGTCTTGGCGGTGGTGTCCCCGGTCGCGGCGAAGTAGAACTCCCGAAAGCCGCTGCCGGGTCGGAACTGCCCATTCTCCGGCCGCTTGAACGGCGTGGCCTCGGCTGCCTTGGCCGCCGCGTTGGCGTTGAACGCCGTGGTGCCATCGACGTCCGTGTCGTGCACGGTGACCCACTGGGTGTGGAACACGTTGCCGTAGGTATGCAGGTCCTTCTGGTCCTGCGAAGTAATGTCGCCGTCGATGTCGGCAGCGTTGAACACGATCGGCCCGGCATGGGCCTTGGATGCCACCTGCAATGCCTGCAGCTTGCCGCCCTTCGTCAGATCGCTCCGGTCCTTGGGAATGAATCGAAACACGAAGCTGTTGGGCTGCTTCGCGTGCGGGTACAGCGTGCCGGCCTTGCCGCCCGAGTCCTCGACGATCCAGATGTTGCCGTGCGAATCGGCCTGCATGCCCTCGTAGCCCGCCCTGCCCCATGATGCCCACCAGACTGTCCACTATGGATGGGAATCCCGGCGTTGCCTGCCAGATCCGCCGCCTTTCGCGCCTTCCGCGCTGAACAGCAAGCGTTCCGACCACGGATACCAGGTCGAGCCGTCGAACGTCGGGCAGCGGGTTGTTGTCCGTGTCCGTGGTAGCCAGCAGCGTCACGCGATGCGCGAAGTCGGCATCCAGGTTGATGCGCGTGATATAGCTGTTGCCGTCCTTGCTGCTCTCATGGCCCTGGAACAGGAAACCGTGCCGTAGTCGTAGGCGTGGTCCGGGACCGCTCAGGTGCGGCAACACCAGGTAGGTGTTCTTGTCCGGCTCGGTCTTGGTGGCCTCGACGTTGCTGCCCAGCGCAGGCAGCAGCGGGCCATCGTTGTTGTAGCCGTAGTAAGTGAATTGGCCCGCCGGGTTCTCCAGTGGGACCGAGCCTTGCACGGCGATCTTCTCCGCCAGTTCCGGCGAGAGCACGTTCGGTGCCGCGACGCCCACGGCTTTGGGATTGGCATTCGCCACCGGAGTGAGACCGGCGGCGGCGCCAAGGCGGCCCCGATTGTCAGCGGCAGCGCACCGGCCGCGGCCAGGATGCGAGATGTGGATCGCATGCATTTCTCCAGTTTGGGTTGCACGGTGCAGGCGTGAGCCGATGCGACTCACGGCGTGATGGATGGCGACTGCCAACGCACCGCCCGCACGCAGCCGGCTTCCTGGGCCGCCGTGCAGCAGTGTGTTCGCATTGGTGGGAGCCGAGTCCGACCAGACACGTGAAGCGGACGCGACCCGGGGACGAAGTCTTCTTTTCGCCGCTCATCCGAGCACCAGCATGCTGTCATGGCGCGGTTAACCGGCGATGACCCCGACGCCGGTCGCGCGTGGTCTGATCGGACCGCGCGACGACCGTTGCGGTCGCGAAAGAGCAAAGTACCTTGCATCAACCTTACGGCGTGACAGCCGGCTTCCGAAGTGGTGCAATAGCAACGAGCCACTGCCCCGCTACCGCCATGAATCGACTCCGACGCCTGCTGCTGGTGCTGCTGCCTGCCCTGCTTTCAGTTCCGCTGGCGCACGCGGCGGAGACCACCGCGCCCGCGATATTACTGATCGCCAAGCCCGAGCTGCAGGACCCGAACTTCGCACATTCGGTGGTGCTGGTGGTGTTTCCGAAGGACGGCGGGCCGCTGGGAGTGATCCTGAACCGTCCGATGCGGCTGACCCTCAAGGAAGTCTTCCCGCAGGAGGAGCAGCTCAAGACGCGCGGCGACACGCTCTATCTGGGCGGCCCGGTGCAAGTCAACGGGCTCCTGTTCCTGTTTCGGCGGGCGCCGGCGCCCGACAAAGCGTTTCCGGTCGTCGATGATCTGTATCTGAGCGCGGATGGCAGCCTGTTGGACGAGCTGCTGTCCCGCCCGGGCCCGCCGCAGGTGCAGCGATTTTTTCTGGGCTACAGCGGGTGGGCCGTTGCCCAGCTCGACTTCGAGATCGCCGAGGGCGGCTGGTACGTGATCCCGGCGGACCTGGACACGGTGCTCAAGGCGGACCCAAAAACGCTGTGGCGCGATCTTCTGCTGCGCGCCACGGCGGTCAAGACGTGAGTGACGCGTGATACGGCGGATCGCCGCTGAGGCGTGAGCCCTGCGCCACCCAGCGGTCATCACCGCGCAACCGGATCGATCAATCAGGAGGAAGGTAGTGGCACAGTTTGCGGAAGACAGTCTGTTTTCGGTCAGGGATCAGGTCGTGCTGGTGGCCGGCGCCAGCCGGGGCATCGGCCGCGCGCTCGCCGAAGGCTTTGCCGAGCGCGGCGCCAGGACGATCATCTGCGGCCGCGAGCAGGCGACGCTGGAGCAGACCGCGGCGGAAATTTCCAAGGGCGAGCAGAGGGTCCGGGCCATCGTGTGCGACGTGGCCAAGCCGGAAGACATTTCCCGGCTGGTGGGGCAGGTGCTCGAGCAGTTCGGCCGCATCGACACGCTGGTCAGCGTGGCCGGCGTCAACAAGCGCATGAAGGTGGAGAACTACACGCCGGAGGAATTCGACTGGATCCTCGACATCAACCTGCGCGGGGCGTTCCTGCTCGCGCAGGCGGCGGGGCGGCATATGATCGGACGCCGGGCCGGCAGCATCATCAACATCGATTCGCTCAACACCTACGCGCCGCTCAAGGGCGTGACGCCCTATGCCATCAGCAAGGCCGGCGTGTCGATGATGACGCGTGGCATGGCCACGGAATGGGGGCAGCACGGCGTGCGCGTGAACGCCATCGCGCCGGGCTTCTTCCCCACCGACCTGTCCAAGAAGCTGTGGGCGCAGGACAAGATGCGCACCTGGGGCGAGACCAATACGCCGATGGGCAAGCTGGGCGAGCTGCACGATCTGGTGGGGAGCGCCATCTTCCTCGCTGCGCCTGCGTCGAGGTTCATTACCGGTCAGGTGCTGCGTGTGGACGGCGGCATCTCGGCCGGCATCTCCTGGCCGATCGACCTGTGAGGTATCCGATGAGCGGCATTCACTGGAAGTGCATAACGTGCACGGCTCTTCTGCTGCTGTCGGGTGCGGCCAAGGCCGAGTTCGCTTGCCCGGACACGCTGGGCGTCCAGCAGCATGCCGAGCCGCCGGCCGGCTGGAACGTGAGCTATGTAGAGCAGTCGCCGCGCCTCTCCGGCGTGACCATCTTCGACGGTCCGCCTGCCAATCGCGTGAACCTCAAGTACACCAAGCGCCAGCACACCGACAAGGAGATGATCCTGACGTGGGATCTGGGCGACAGCCCGCGCAGCTTCTATCTCCAGTGCGCCTATGAGCGCACCACCGCCCAGATCTCGAGCCCGCTGCCTCCTGGCGTTCGCACCTGCCAGGTGGTGTTCGACCGCGGCGTCTCCTATCCCGGCGGCAGCCTCGCCATCAAGCGGATGGTTTGCCGGTGACGGCGAAAGTGCCGCCTAGCCCCGCCTGCGCGATCACGGCCAGCAGACGCTCGCCATAGCGCTCGGCCTTGGTTGCCCCGATGCCGGAAACAAGCATCAGCGCCCGCTGGTCGCGCGGGCGCTGATGCGCGAGGTCGCGCAGCGTCGAATCGTGCAGCACCACGAACGCCGGTACGCCCTGTTCTTCGGCGATGCGTTTGCGCTCGGCGCGCAGGGCCTGAAACAGGCTTTCGGCGATCGGGTCGGAAGCTAGTACACCGACGCTTGCGCGCGGCTTGCGAGCGCCACGCTCCACAGCGGTCGACGTGCGCCGCAGGTCCAGACGCGTCTCGCCCTTGAGGACCGGCCTGGCCGCATCGGTGAGCCGCAGCGCCCCGTAGGCTCTGGGATCGGCGTGCAGCAGGCCCAGTGCGATGAGCTGGCGCGCCACGCCGCGCCACGCCCTCTCGTCGAGATCCACCCCGACACCGAACGTGGGCAAGCGGTCGTGGCCGAGCCCGATCATTCTTTCGGTCGTCTTGCCCAGCAGGATGTCGATCAGATGGCCGGCGCCGAAGCGTTGGCCGGTGCGCAGGATGGCGGAGAACAGCTTCTGGGCGGCGACGGTGGCATCCCAGGTCTGCGGGGGATTCAAGCACACGTCACAGTTGCCGCAGGGTGTGATGGTCTCGCCGAAGTAGTTGAGCAGCACGGCGCGGCGGCACTGTGCGGCTTCGCAGAAGCCCAGCATCGCGTCGAGCTTCATCTGCTCGATCCGCTTCTGCTCCTGCGGCGCTTCCGATTGCTCGATCCAGCTCTTCTGCAGCACCACGTCGGCCAGTCCATAGGCCATCCAGGCCTCTGCGGGCTCGCCGTCGCGCCCGGCGCGGCCGGTCTCCTGGTAATAGGCTTCCAGGCTCTTGGGCAGGTCCAGGTGGGCCACGAAGCGCACGTCCGGCTTGTCGATCCCCATCCCGAACGCGATGGTCGCGACGATCACCACACCGTCGTCGCGCTGGAAGCGCCGCTGGATCTCGCGGCGCGACTCGGCGTCCATGCCCGCGTGATACGCGAACGCAGCGATCCGCTTGCTTGCCAGCCAGGCCACGGTGTCCTCGACCTTCTTCCGCGACACGCAGTACACGATCCCCGCCTCCCCCAGGTGCCCGTCTTCGCCGCCGGAGCCGCGCAGGAAGGCGAGCAACTGGTCGCGGGCCTGGTCCTTTTCCACCACGCGGTAACGGATGTTGGGACGGTCGAAGCTGGCGACGAACTCGCGCGCGCTGCCCAGTGCCAGCCGCGTCTTGATCTCGGCGCGTGTGATAGCGTCGGCGGTGGCGGTGAGCGCGATCCGCGGCACCGCGGGGAAGCGCTCGTGCAGGATGGAGAGCTGGATGTACTCGGGCCGGAAATCGTGCCCCCACTGGGACACGCAATGCGCTTCGTCGATGGCGAACAGCGCCAGGCCATGCGCAGCCTCGATGTGCGCGAGATCGGCGAGGAACGAATCGGTCACCAGGCGTTCGGGCGCCACGTAGAGCAGGTCGATCTCGCCACGGCGAGCACGGCGCCAGACGGCAGTTGCGGTCTCGCTATCGAGGCTCGAGTTGAGGAATGCGGCGCGCACGCCCAGCTGCAGCAAAGCATCGACCTGGTCCTGCATCAGCGCGATCAGCGGGGAGACGACGATCCCCACGCCGCGGCGCAGAAGCGCCGGCAGCTGATAGCACAGCGATTTGCCGCCGCCGGTCGGCATCAGCACCAGAGCATCGCCCCCGGCGAGGACGTGAGAGACGATCGCAGCCTGGGCGCCGCGGAAGCTGTCGTAACCGAACACCTTGCGCAGGACCTCGAGCGCTTCGGTCATAGCGGTACTCGTGCGAAGGGGAACCGGATACCCGGGAGATTACCAAAGACTCGAGCCAAGGGCCGTGCACGCTCCGCGCAGCAGCGGGCTGAAGTTGCATTTCACGCGGGCCGCATCGATACTACGCCGTCCTGCGGGCGGCGCCGGCTTTCGCTCCTGTGCTTGCACCAGGCTCGGCGAGCGAGGAGTAGCGGCGTGAAGGTCGTGGTATTGGGAGCAGGCGTGGTCGGCGTGACCAGCGCCTGGTATCTCTCGGAGGCGGGGCACGAGGTCACCGTAGTCGATCGGCAGCCGTTCGCCGGCTTGGAAGCGAGCTTCGCCAACGGCGGCCAGGTCTCGGTGAGCCACGCCGAGCCCTGGGCCAATCCCAGCGCGCCGCGCAAGATCCTGCAGTGGCTTGGGCGCGAGGATGCGCCGCTGCTGTTCCGCCCGCGCCTGAGCCCGCGCCAATGGAGCTGGGGGCTGCGCTTCCTGTACGAGTGCCTGCCTGGCCGCACCCGTGACAACACCCTGCAGATCCTGAAGCTCGCGTTGTACAGCCGCCACGAGCTGCAGTTGCTGCGCAGCAAGACCGGCATCCGCTACGATCAGTCCGAGCGCGGCATTCTGCACCTGCACACCGACCCCCGCGAACTGGACGCCGCTGCCAATCGCATCGCACTGATGCGCGACCACGGTTTCGACATGCAGCTCAAGACCGCGCAGGAGTGCCTCGAGATCGAACCGGCGCTCAAGCACAGCGAGGTCGCTCTGGCCGGCGGCAGCTACTCGCCGTCCGACGAATCCGGCGACGCGCATCTGTTCTCGCGCGAACTGGAAGAGCTGTGCCGTCGCGCCGGCGTGACCTTCCTGTTCCAGACGACGGTGCAGCGGCTGCTGTCCGAAGGCGACCGCATCACCGGGGTGCGCGTCCGTCAGGTCGACGGGCCGGAGCGCGTGTTGCGCGCGGACGCCTACCTGGGTTGCCTTGGCGTCTACACCCCGTTCCTGGTGGAGCCGCTTGGCGTGCGCCTGCCTGTCTATCCGATCAAGGGGTACTCGATCACCATCCCAGTCGTGCCGGAGTCCGACGACGCGCCGCAAGTGTGCCTGACCGACGAGAGTGCGAAGCTCGCCATCTCGCGCCTGGGCGAACGGCTGCGCGTGGCGGGGACTGCGGAGCTGAACGACTATGACGCATCGATCAACGCGTACCGCTGCGCCGCTATCCTGGCGCGCACACAGCAACTGTTTCCTGCCGCGGGCCAGTACCATCGCGCAGAGTTCTGGGCCGGCCTGCGGCCCGCTACTCCCAGCAACGTGCCGGTCATCGGCCGCTCCCGGCTATCCAACCTGTATCTGAACACCGGTCACGGCACGCTCGGCTGGACCCTGGCCTGCGGGTCGGGCCGCGCCATCGCCGACATCCTGAGCGGACGGACGCCGGACGTGGAGTTTGCGTTCCGCGCCAGGTGAGCGTGCTGAGCACACCGCAGGCTGGTGAATAGTTCACGCGACCGCCGGTCCGTCTCGGGTTAAGCTGAGAAGGTTCCAAGGATCCATCGTGGAGGCGGAGCAGTGCGCTCTTGCCCAACTCACCCGGCGGCGGCAAACTCTGCGTGAGGCGCGCCCAAGAGGAGGCGGTATGACGACAGCAGGAGCTGGTGAAGGGCCGATATGGTCTTTGCCGGAAGCACACCTGAAGGCCCTCGCAGAGCACGGGACGGTCAAGGCCTATCCGAAGAACACGGTGATCGTAAGCGAAGGCGACCGCAGCGACTCGATGTACATGGTGCTCTCCGGCCGCGTCAAGGTATATCTGGCGGATGAGGAAGGCAAAGAGGTGCTGCTGAGCGTCATGGGGCCGGGGGAGTACTTCGGCGAGCTCATCCTCGACGATGGGCCGAGGTCGGCCTCGGTCATGACCACCGAGCCGAGCAAGTTCTCGATCATATCCATAGCCCAGTTCAGGGAATTTCTGGCGCGCAATCCGGACGCTGCGTTCGAGCTGGTCAAGAGCCTGATCCACCGCGTGCGCGGCTTGACCAAGGCCGTCGGCAACCTCGCCTTGCTCGACGTCTATGGGCGGGTCGCGCGGTTGCTGATCGAGCTCGCGAGCGAGCAAGACGGGAAGATGGTGGTCGCCGGACCTCTCACGCAGCAGGACATGGCCAGCCGCGTCGGGTGCTCGCGCGAGATGATCAGCCGCATCCTCAAGGACCTGCGGCAAGGCGGCTACGTGAAGATGGAAGGCGATCAGATGATCATCGCCAAAAAGCCGCCCAAGGCCTGGTAGTAAACGCTCCCCGTCGGGGGAGCGACGCCTGTGAACTTTGTCACGCCCACGGGCGGCATTACTTACGCGCTATTCGCTGCGTACATGGCTACTCTGATCCTGTGAGCGATGTGCTCATCAGATCGATCGCAGAGGAGTTAGCCATGAATGCCAAGTTCTTTATCGCACTGGTTGCCGTCCTGGTTGCCGCGCCCGCCTCTTACGCCGCGCAGCCCTTTGGTCGTGACAGCGTGTACGTAACGCCGGGCACCCACGTGAGCAAGGCGCAACCGGGTCCGGCCGTCGCCGGCTTCGGACGCGACAGCGTCTACGCGACTCAGGGTGCGGCTTCCAAGCCCGCGTCCACCAACATCAGGCAGACCGAAGTGACCTACAAGGCGGGCCGCGCGTAGGATCCTGCGCCCGGTCCCTGTGACAAAGCCACTCGGCGCGATGGCGCCGGGTGGCTTTTTTTTGCTGTGCGCACCTCGGATACAAAATCCCCCTCGATCCCGCCGTCTCAGGGGCGAGGTTTGCGGATCCCAGCGTGAATTTCTCTCTCGCGGTCGCGGTAATCCGCACACGATTTCCGCTGCGTGGATGACTAATCTGTGTTCGTGAGCGACGTGCTCATCATCAACTTTCGAGAGGCACCGACATGAACGCGAAACTGATCGTTTTACTGACCGCCACTTTCATGGCCGCTCCCGTTTTCGCCGGGCAGGAATTCGGGCGCGACAGCGTGTACGCCACGAACAGCGTCCGGACAAGCCAACCTCTGGCCGGCGCGACCGCTGCCCGCTTCGGTCGCGATAGCGTCTATGCGACGCAGACCACGGGTCCGAAGCAGGAGGTCAAGGTCGGCACCATAACCTACAAGTTTGGCCGGGCGTAAACAGCCCGCGCGCGAGGCCGAGGGGAGATCTCTCCCGTTAGCCGAACACCCGAATCGACCATCCGGCGCTCGCCGCGCCGGGTGGTCTTTTCGTGACTTGTGCTCGGCCCAAATCGGCACGGTCGCACAAGGTAGGACTTGGTCAGAGCATCCCGGCTGGCGTTCTTGACCCGGCCACACGGGTGAGGTTAGGCTCACCACAGTCTCACCGTTCGCTCGTATCCCACCCATGAAGTGCCCCCGCTGCCAGCACGAAAACCGCGCCGGCGCGAAGTTCTGCGAGCAGTGCGCCGCGGCGCTGGCCCGCTTCTGCACCAACTGCGGTACCCCACTCCCCGAGCAGGCGAAGTTCTGCCCTGGCTGTGCCCAGCCCGTCGCCGTGCCGACGACCACGTCGCCGGAGCGCGACGGCTCGCAGCAGGGCACATCCGCCGCGAGTGGTGCTGCCCCGGAAGGAGAGCGGCGGCAGGCGACGGTGCTGTTCGCCGACATCTCCGGATACACGACGTTGTGCGCCAGCATGGACGCGGAACACGTGCAGGCGCTGCTCAGCCGCTTCTATGGCGTGACCGACCCGGCTATCCAGGCCTACGGGGGCCACGTGATCGACCATGCTGGAGACGGCGTGGTCGCGGTGTTCGGCGCACCGATCGCATACGGCAACGATGGCGAGCGAGCGGTACGCGCCGCCCTCGAGCTGCACGCGGCCGCGGCACAGCTCGTGGACGGATCGGGCCACCCGCTCCGGCTGCACATCGGCATCGCCAGCGGGGAGGTGGTTGCCGCGGTCATCACCGGCGGCGCCCAGCCGAAGTACGCGGTGACCGGGGACACCGTGAATCTCGCCGCCAGGCTCGACGGCCACGCGCAGGCGGGAGAGACCATCATCTCGGATGCCTTGTACGGGACCATCTCGCACCTGGTCGAAGCCGAAGCGCTGGGGGAGGTGCGGGTCAAGGGGTTCGACCAGCCGGTGCGGGCGTGGCGAGTCCACGCGCTGCGCCCGGCGGGGGCGGAACGCCGACCGTTCGTCGGCCGTCAGAACGAGATGCGCCAGCTCCTGGGTGCGCTCGACACGGTGCTGGAAACCAGCGGCGGGCTGACCATCTGCATCCGCGGAGAGCCCGGCATCGGCAAGACCCGGCTGATGGAAGAACTGCGGGCGAGCGCGGCCGCTCGAGGGTTTGCCTGCCACACCGGGCACGTCCTGGATTTCGGCGTCGGCAAGGGTCAGGACGCCATCCCCGTCATTCTGCGCGACCTCCTGCAGGTAAGCCGGCCAGCCGACGAGGCGGCGCGCCGGTCGGCGGTAGAACGCGGCCTGCAGGACGGCCTCATCAGCCCGGAGCACGAGTTATTCATCAACGATCTGCTCGACCTGCCCCAGCGCGCCGAACTGCAGGCCGTGTTCGACGCGATGGACAACGCAACGCGCACCCATCGGACAGGCGAGGCGCTCACCGCGGTTGTCCAGGGCGCCTCGCTCCGGCAGCCCAGGCTGATCGTGATCGAGGACATCCACTGGGCCTCCCCCACCTTGCTCAGGTACTTCGCGCAGTTGACCATCGGCGCCACCCGCGGCCCGGTGATCCTGGTGATGACCTCGCGTATCGAGGGCGATCCCCTGGACAAGATCTGGCGCGCATCGACCCGTGGCAGCCCGCTGATGACCATCGATCTCGGGCCGCTGCGGGCCGCAGAAGCGCTTCTGCTGGCTGGCGCGTTCATCGAGGCCTCGACGCGGTTCGCGGCCAGTTGCATCGAGCGCGCCGAAGGCAATCCGCTGTTCCTCGAGCAACTGCTGCGCAACGCGCAGGAGAGCGAGGCCGCGAACGTCCCGCCCACCATTCAGAGCCTGGTGCTGGCCCGCATGGATCGGCTGGGAACCAGGGACAAGCAGGCGGTGCAGGCCGCCTCGGTAGTGGGCAAACGCTTCACCCTGGAGGCGCTGAGGTCGCTCATCGGCGATCCCGGGTATGCGTGTGACCAGCTGGTCGCCAGCGATCTGGTGCGGCCGGAAACGAGCGACTACTTGTTTGCGCACGCCCTGATCCAGGAAGGCGTCTACTCCTCTCTGCTCCACAGCCGCAAGCGCGAGCTGCATCGCAAGGCAGCCGCCTGGTTCGGCGAGCGCGACCCTATCCTGCGCGCCGAGCACCTGGATCGCGCGGAGGATCCAGGTGCCGCGCAGGCCTATCTCACCGCGGCGCAGGGCGAGGCACGGCGGTTCCGCTACGACACGGCGCTGCGGCTGGCCGAGCGGGGAGCGCAGCTCGAATCGGCCGGACCCGAGCGCTGTGAGCTCGCCCTGCTGCGCGGTGAGCTGCTGCGTGAGGTCGGGCGGTCGCAAGACTCGATCGTGGCCTTCCAGACAGCGCTCGAGCTGGCTCAGGAAGACGGGCAGCGCTGCCGCGCGTGGATGGGCATAGCGGGGGGCAACCGCGTCACCGGTGAGTTCGCTCTCGCCATGGACGCATTGGACCACGCCGAGCCGATCGCCGAGCGGCTGGGGCTCGCCGTCGAGCGCTCGCGGATTCGCCACACGCGCGGAAACCTGTTCTTTGCCCAGGGCAACGTCGCCGCCTGCCGCAACGAGCACGAAGCGGCGCTCGAGTTCGCCCGCCAGGCGGCCGATCCCGAGTGCGAAGCGCAGGCGCTGAGCGGCCTGGGCGATGCGCAGTACGCCCGTGGCCGAATGCTTAGCGCACTTGGGTATTTCGTTGCGTGCGTGAAGCTGTGCGAAGAGCATGGCCTGGCGCGAGCCGAGGTCGTCAACCGTGCGATGGTGGCCCACTGCCTGTACTACGCCAACGAGCTGGATCGCGCCGTCTCCGAGTTGTCCGCTGCGTGTGAGCTCGCGCGCAGCGTCGGGCTGGTGCAAGGCGAGATCCTGGCGCAGGAGTCGATGGGCGTGATTCGCCTTGCGAGAGGCGAACACCGGGAGGCCGAGGACGCGCTTACCCGGAGCCTGTCGCTTGGCGCGCTCCGCGGAAGCGAGACGCTATCAGAGCGCGAATCTCTACGTGCTGGCGCTGCTGCGGATCTCCGAAGGACGCCGGAGTCAGGCGCGCGAGCATTTGTCCGAAGCGCTCGAGCTCGCGCGCCAGACCGGCATGGGTTTCCTCGGCGCTGCCATCTTCGGTGCCTTCGGTCTCGCCGCTGACGCGTCCGAAGAACGCAGGCGGGCGTTACAGGAGGCCGAGAACCTGTTGCGGGAGGACTGCGTCGGGCACTGTTACTACTGGTTCTACCGCGACGCCATCGACGCTACCCTCGCGGCAGAGGAGTGGGACGAAGCCGCTCCGCTATGCCGATGCGCTGGAAGAATACGCCCGCGCCGAGCCCCTGCCCTGGGTCCGGCTGAGCGCGGCACGGGCCCGCGCGCTGGCGGCTGCGGGCAAGCACGGGTTGGATGCGGCGTTGGTGAGCACACTGAAGCAACTGCGCGCTGAAGCCGAGCTGGCGCGGCTACGCTCTGCGCTGCCGGCAATCGACGCGGCGCTGGCGCGGGCTTGACGGCCGCGCGGCGTGTCCTCCAAGGAACGCCACCCCTTGGAGTGCGAGAATCAGTCGTTACACGCCCTCGGTGGGCGCGGCTGCGCAAGCGAGCTTATCGCCCAAGGGAAGGTTCCACTCCGCGCCATTGCCACTCCCGGCGTAGCTGATCCGGATGCCTGGCCGAAACAAATCCGCTCCGATCACCACACAGCCGAAGCCCTGTCCAGCCGCCTCCGTCTGCGTCGTAGCCCCGCGCTCCGTCATCAACTGGACGCCTTGCTGCGCAAACATGACCGGCGCGCACGCCAGCAGTACCGTCAATGTCAGCACCAGTTTCAGGTTCATGGGTTGGCCCTCCGTGTGTTGTTTCGCAAACCTCGGAACAGAGCTTAAGCCCCGCTGCCGCCCCGGTCGCGTGCTAATTCCCGCACCGGATGTGAATTAATCACACTTCAGGAAACCCCCCCCGGCTCGTCGTCCGGAGCCGACAACTCCCGCGGCTGGGATGCGGGCCTGATGCCCTACTCGATCACGATCCCGTCCAGCTTCTCCGTCGGGCGCGGGTAGCGCATCTTCAGCCCTTCCAGGGTGTCCAGCAGGACGGAGGAGATGAGGAGGTTGCGGTTGGTCTTGGAGTTGGCCGGCACGACATACCAGGGCGCGTGGTCGGTTGACGTCGCTCCCAGGGCATCGGCGTAGGCCTTCATGTACTGCGGCCAGAGCTTGCGCTCCGCCAGGTCGGCGAGACTGAACTTCCACTGCTTGTTCGGATCGTCCAGCCGCTCCTGCAGCCGCTTCTTCTGCTCGCCTTTCGAGATGTGCAGGTAGAACTTGAGGACGATCGTCGCGCTCTGCGCCAGCATCCGCTCGAAATGATTGATCTCGGCATAGCGCCGCTTGCACTCGGCCGGGGTGATCAACTTGTGGACGCGCACGACCAGCACGTCTTCGTAGTGGCTGCGGTTGAAGATCACGACCTCGCCCTTCCCCGGAGCATGCGGGTGCACGCGCCATAGAAAATCGTGGGCCAGCTCTTCCTCGGTCGGCACCTTGAACCGGACCGCCCGCACCCCGAGCGGATCGACCTCGCTGAACACGTGGCGGATGGTGCCGTCCTTGCCCGAAGTGTCCATGCCTTGCAGCACCACCAGCACGCTGTGCTTGCGCTCGGCGTAGAGAATGTCCTGCAGTTCGTCCAACCGGACAGCCAGCTCCGCCAGGCGTTTGCGGTCTTCCTCCTTGCTGCCGGGCGATGCGCTGCGGTCGTCCGGGTCCCACTGCCTGAGATCGACCTTGGAGCCGGGCTTGATGCGATACTTGGAAAAATTCATCGGCATGCCTCCGTGCGAGTGTCCGCGGGCATTGTAGGGAAGGTCTGACGGTCCGGGCTAGGTTGAACGGCATGCAGTCAGGTGTCTTCAGGTTTGTCGCCGCCGCGCTGGCGGGCGCAACGCCCGCTGTTCTGCTCGCGGTAGCCGGATGGCCCGCCCCTCGCTCCCGGCGCTCTCTCCGGCGGCAGCTTTACCATCGCCGCGGATTCCGACCAGGCCTACCAGCAGCCTGCACCCACCTTGACGGCGAACCAGCTGGAGCAGTTCAACCAAGGCAAGAAAGGCTTCGAGCAGCGCTGGGTGGTGGCGCCTTCGATCCTGGGTCTTTGGGGACGTGGTCCCACCTCCAACGGCGAAGCCTGCACCGACTGTCACGAGCACGGCGGGCGCGGCCGCCCGCCGGACTATGTGACCGAGCCCATGCAGTCGATGCTGGTGCGGCTCAGCGTTCCGGGCGCTGGCCCGCACGGTGCCCCCAATCCGCACAGCGTGTACGGCGATCAGATGCAGAACCAAGGCATCCTCGGACGCGTGCCCCCGGAGGGAGATCCGCGGTTGACGTGGGAGACGCGCAGCGTCGCATTCGCGGACGGCGAGACGATCGCTCTGCGTTCGCCCGTGCTGGAATTCTGGCACCTGAGTTTCGGTCCGCTGGGCGAGGAAGTCATGACCTCGGCGCGGGTTGCGCCGGCGCTGGTCGGCGTCGGCTTGCTGGATGCGGTGGCCGAGGAGACGCTTTACGCAACGGCGGCGGCGCAGCGCCGCCTGGGACTGCACGGCCGTCCGAACCTCGTGTGGGATCTGATCGCCGGGCGCGAGGCGGTGGGACGCTTCGGACGCAAGGCCAATCAGCCGAGCCTGAAACAACAGATCGTCACCGCTTACCACGCGGACCTGGGTGTGACCTCCCGCTGGTTTCCGGAGGAGAACTGCACCGAAGTCCAAGTGCAGTGCCTGGCCGAGAAGCCTGGCGGCTATCCGGAATTGCCGGCGGCTTTTCTCGATCCGGTGCTGTTCTATGCGCAAGCGTTGGCTGTGCCCGCGCGTCGCGACGTGGACGATCCGCAGGTCCGGCATGGTGAAGCGTTGTTCGCGCTTGCCGGCTGTGACGGTTGCCACACTCCCACCCTCGAGACCGCGGACTATCCGGCGCTGCCCGCTCTTTCGCGCCAGACCATCCATCCCTATACCGACCTGCTGCTGCATGACATGGGCGAAGGACTCGCCGACGGGCGGCCCGACTTCAAGGCCGGCCCGCGCGACTGGCGCACCGCTGCGCTGTGGGGCATGGGCCTGTCGCAAGCGGTCAACGGCAACGGTTATTTGTTGCACGATGGCCGCGCGCGCAGCGCTACAGAGGCGATCCTGTGGCATGGCGGCGAGGCGCAGGCCGCACGCGAAGCCTTCAGGACAATGGCAAAGAGCGATCGCGCAGCCCTGCTCGCTTTTCTGCGTTCGCTGTGAGTCACTGCCAAGGCCCTCGACAGCGAAGAAGCGACGCTGCGCATCTCGACAGTTTGCGCTGCACCGCAACAGAAACGCGGCTGAATTCCGATTGCGATCCGCGGTGCACGGGGGTAGCATCGTTGAGCAGAACAAAAGCACCCTGTAGGGCCTGACGGTTCACCCAGGCCTTGAGTGGCAACTCATCGAAAGAGGAGGTCCGCCATGTGTTTTGAGTTCGAGTATCTATACTGGGCCAAGCTGGAAGAGGAAGCCCGCCAACGCAAGGAAGAAGAGGAAGCCCGCCGGAAGGCGGCGCCAGGAATTCCGCCGGTCAAGCAACCGGAGCAACCGCAGCCCGTGCCGGTCTAAAGCGGCTGCAGCCAAACACCAAAACCCGCCCCTCGAAAGAGCGGCGGGTTTTTTTCGTTCCGGCGCTATGCCCGCGCCGCGCAGCAGGTTCGCATGTGATCCAGGCGGTCTATGCGTCTGTCCTGGAGACTCCAGCTTCCGTTCGTCCTGATCCTTCGACTCTGCTGCGTGTAGCCTGTCCTGAGCGCAATCGAATGGCTCATACACCACATACCAGCTTCCCCCTTTGGAAAAGGGGGACGGGAGGGGGATTTGCAGTCGTCGTCGGGTGATGCGGACGGGGTCTGCAGCAAGCGCTCAGTCGACGATCGCCGCGTATACCAGTTGCTTGAACAGCTTCCGGTAGTAGGCTCGAACCGGGCTCGGCGCCTGTGTCATGTATACGCCGACCAGCTGCTCCTTCGGATCGACCCAGAAATAGGTCCCTGCGTACCCGGCCCACATGAACTCGCCGGCCGACCCCGGCACTCCCGCCACGCCCGGACCTTGGCGCACAGCAAAGCCGAGGCCGAAGGTGTATCCCGGCGTACCCAGCAGCAGCTCGCCCGGAGTGACGGGCGCATTGATCCGAGTACCCAGATGATCGGAAGTCATCAATGCAACGGTGGTGCGGCCGAGAACGCGAGCGCCATCGAGCTGGCCTCCGTTCGACAGCATCTGGGCAAAGCGCAGATAGTCGCCCGCGGTGGAGACGCCGCCCGCGCCGCCTGAATCGTTGTTCGGGACCGCCGACACGTCGATCAGCTTGTTGGCTTTGCCGCTGAGGCGATCCACCGGCAGCGGATTGGCCAGCCGCCCGAGCTTGTCCTTCGGGACCCAGAATCCCGAGTCGTTCATCGCCAGAGGCCGGAACAGGCGCTCGCTCAGGAAGTCGGCGAGCCGCTGGCCCGAAGCCGCCTCGACCACGCGGCCCAACATATCGCTCGCGAGGCTGTACTCCCACACCGTGCCCGGTTGATGCGCGAGCGGCGCTTTGGAGATGCGGTCGACCTCTTCCGCGGGAGACAGGTCTCTCGCGTCGTAATCGATGCCGGGTTTGTACAGACCCGCCTTGCCGTAGGCCTCCTTCACCGGCGCGTTCTGCGTGATCTCGCCGTAGGCGAGCCCTGCCGTGTGCCGCAGCAGATCCTGCACCGTCATCTCGCGCTCTGCCGGGACGATCGCGTAGCCCATCTTGGCGAAGACCGGGTCGGGTTGCGGCACGCTCACCTGCAGCCCTTTCATCGCCGGCAGAAACTTCGAAACCGGATCGGTGAGCTCGATCTTGCCGTCCTCGACCAGCATCATGGCGGCGACAGAGACGATGGGCTTGGTCATGGAATAGATCCGAAAGATCGTGTCCATCGCCATCGGCTTGCCGGTGTCCTTGTCCTGAAAACCGATCGCGTTCGAATAGACCAGCCGGCCCTTGCGAGCGACCAGGACCACCACCCCGGCCATGTTCCCCTGCTCGACCTCCCGCTTGAAGATCTCGCCGATGCGGCCCAGGCGCTGCGCCGACATGCCGACCGATTCGGGCGCAGCCGCAGGCAGGCCTTGCGCCGCGAGCAGGGCGACCCAACACAATGCGCCGACAAGGAATCCCGCGATCGCAATACGCTTCACTTTCACTGCTGTCTCCCGTTGCACGAAGATTGTTCGCCGCGAGAGTACGGCTGCCGCGTTGATCGTGTCAATTCTGGCGACCGCCTATATCATCAGCGACCGCAGCATGATCATGCGGAAGGGGCGCGCGCTCAGCGCGCGTTGAGACGGATGTGATGGAGGCAATCGCGCATGCGTGACGTCAATGTTCTGCTCAACCGCGACCGCGCGATCGGCGAGACCGATCCGCGTCTGTTCGGCGCCTTCGTCGAGCACCTGGGGCGCTGCGTCTACGGCGGCATCTTCGAGCCCGGTCATCCCACCGCCGATGGCAACGGCTTTCGCCAGGACGTCCTGGCGCTCGTCCGCGAGCTTGCCCCTACCATCATGCGCTACCCGGGAGGTAACTTCGTGTCCGGCTACAACTGGGAGGACGGGGTCGGTCCGGTCTCTGCCCGTCCGCGGCGCCTGGATCTCGCCTGGATGTCGACGGAAACGAATCAGTTCGGCACCAACGAGTTCATCGACTGGTGCCGGCTGGCCGGCATCGAGCCCATGCTGGCGGTGAATCTCGGCACCCGCGGGGCCGATGCCGCTCGCAATCTGGTCGAATACTGCAATCATCCCGGCGGCACAACACTGTCCGAACTGCGTCGCACGCACGGGTTCGAGCAGCCACATCAGGTCAAATTCTGGTGCCTGGGAAACGAGATGGACGGCCCGTGGCAGATGGAAGCGAAGACAGCCGAGGAATACGGCCGCCTCGCGACGGAAGCGGCGAAGATGATGAAGTGGGTCGATCCCACGATCGAGCTGGCCGCCTGCGGCTCCTCCGGGCGCAACATGCCGACCTTCGGAGCCTGGGAAGACACCGTGCTCGAGCACACCTTCGACCACGTCGAATACATCTCGCTGCATACCTATATCAACAACTATGCAGGCGACACGGCGGCCTTCCTCGCCAGCCCCGATCTGATGGACAGCTTCATCGAGGAGGTTGTCGCGATCGCCGACGCCGTCGCCGGCCGCCGCAGGTCCAGCAAGCGCATCATGCTGAGCTTCGACGAATGGAACGTCTGGTATCGCACGCGGCGCACTCCCGAGGCCCGCACCAGACCCGGCTGGCCGGTCGCCCCTCCCATCCTGGAGGAGATCTACAACATGGAGGATGCGCTGGTCTTTGGCGGCATGTGCATCTCGCTGCTCAATCATGCGGACCGCGTGAAAGCCGGCTGCCTGGCACAGCTGGTCAATGTGATCGCGCCGATCATGACCGAGACCGGCGGCCCGGCCTGGCGCCAGACGATCTTCTGGCCATTCGCGCAGTTCAGCAACCTCGGGCGTGGTCGCGTGCTGCGCACACAGATCGATTCGCCGACCTACGCGGCCACCTACTTCGATCCGCGCGGGAAGCAGGACCTGTTCTTCCCGCTGCCGGAAGTGCCCTGCCTCAAGCTCGCGGCCGTGCACGACGAACAGGCTGGCGCGCTGACCCTGTTCGCGCTCAACCGCAGCCTGACCGAGGAAATGCCCTTGCGAGTGACCATGGAGGGATGCTCCAATCTTCAGCTCGGCCAGGCGCTCCAGTTGCGCGACTCCGATCTCAAGGCCGTCAACAGCAAAGCGGAGCCGGATCGAGTGAGACCGTCGCGCATGGCCGAGGTGCGCGCGGAAGGCAGCAGCCTGTACGCGACACTGCTGCCGGCGTCCTGGAACGTCATACGGGCGACGATCTCTGGATGAAGCGGTCTCGCCTCGTGCGCGACGCGCAAGACTGGCAAAATGTGATTCTGGAGTCGGCATATGACGAGATGCCGCTCCGATGTGAGCGCCATATCCCATAATCTGTTCACGAGAACCCGCATGAACGAATATCCAGAAGACATCTACACCGAGCCGTCAGTTCAGGATGGCGACACGCTGAAAAACCTTGGTCCCCTTGCCGGCATGGCGGGAATCTGGGAGGGAACCCGTGGGATGGACGTTCAAGCCGAAGGCCGAGGGCCCGAAAAAACAGGCTTTCGTCGAGCGCATCGAACTACAGCCGATCGATCCGGTCACCAACGGGCCGCAGATGTTCTACGGTCTGCGTTACCACACGTACATCGTGAAGCCGGGGCTCACCAAGCTGTACCACGACCAGGTCGGCTACTGGCTGTGGGAGCCGGCAACCGGCACCGTGATTCAGTCGCTCGCGATCCCGCGCGGCCAGATCGCCATGGCCGTCGGCAAGGCCAGCGCGGACTCGAAGAACTTCGAACTGGTCGCGAAACGCGGAACCGAGGTGTACGGCATCTGCTCGAACCCGTTTCTCGAGTACGCGTTCAAGACCGTCGAGTATCGGATCAACGTGACGATCGGCGCCGACGGGACCTGGTCATACGACGAGGATACGGTGCTGATGATCCGCGGCCAGAGCGAGCCGTTTCACCACACCGACAAGAACACCTTGACCAGGATCGCGGAGCCGACGCCAAACCCGCTCGCCCGGAAGTAGGTCAGCCCGACGGGCCTTCATCCGCGAGACAACGCGTTATCCGCGTCGGCTCTCCTCATCGCGTGGCATGCTGCGCCGGCCCGAGCTTGTCACGCTCTGCCGCGACGATCTCGAGCGAACGCAGGCGTGCCGCCTGATCGTAGAGATGTGCCGTGATGATCAGCTCGTCCGGCATGGTGGAATTGATGAACGCCGCCAGCCCGCGCCTGACCGTATCGGCGGAGCCCACGATCGAACAGGCCAGCGAATGTTCGACCATCGCCTTCTCGGCGGGAGACCAATACGCATCGATATCGTCGATCGGCGGCGGCACCTGGCCCGGCGTTCCGCGCCTGAGATTGATGAAGGACTGCTGCTGCGACGTGAACTGGCGCCGGGCTTCCTTGTCCGTCTCCGCGGCCACGACATTCACGCCGAGCATGGCGTAAGGACGATCGAGCTGCTTGGAAGGTGCGAACCGGCTCCGGTATAGCTTCGAGAGCCTGCATCATGTCGTCGGGCGCGAAATGCGACGCGAAAGCAAACGGCAACCCGAGCATGGCCGCGAGCTGCGCGCTGAACAGACTCGAGCCCAGCAACCAGATCGGCATATCCAGACCAGCGCCGGGCACCGCCCGAACGCGCTGCCCCGGCGCAGTGGGCTCGAAGTAGCTCTGCAGCTCCTGAACGTCCTGCGGGAACTGCTCGGCACTGGTCGCGATATCGCGTCGCAGGGCGCGCGCAGTCAGCATGTCGGTCCCGGGCGCTCGGCCGAGGCCGAGATCGATGCGCCCCGGAT
The DNA here is from genome assembly GCA_963741215.1 of uncultured beta proteobacterium. Classification (GTDB taxonomy): domain Bacteria; phylum Pseudomonadota; class Gammaproteobacteria; order Burkholderiales; family SHXO01; genus SHXO01. The sequence goes on along the minus strand of CAVUHQ010000011.1, from coordinate 3,530 downwards.
ACAACGACGCCAGCGTACCGAACTGTTCGGCGATGACCAGCGGCGAGTGATTCGGCAGCATGATGCCGCCGGAACCGACGCGGATGGTCCTGGTGCCGCCGGCCACGTGGCCGATGACCAGCGCGGTCGCGGCGCTGGCGATCCCAGGCATGTTGTGGTGCTCGGCCAGCCAGTAGCGCTTGAAACCCAAGCGCTTCGCATGCTGTGCCAGCGCGAGCGTGTTGCGCAAAGCCTCGGCGGCGCTGGCGCCCTGGGAATCGGCGAAAGGTCGAGAATCGAGAGTGGGATCATGCGAAGAGGTCTGATCAGTGCGAGCCGCCGGAGTTTACGCAGTACCGTTCTCAAAGACCAGACTGAGCACGTTCTTCGGCCGTCAGAGAACGGCCTATCCGAGCTTCGATGCGGGTGGTCAACTCCTGCGGCGACGCGCACATGCCGCAGTCCCAGATCATTGCAGTGCAGTCGTGACTCGCGGTCAGCAGTCTATCGCCATCCGGACTGAAGTTCACGAATGCAACAGGCCCCTTGTGCCCGCGCAGCGTGATGAGCATTTTCCCCGTCGCTGCTTCCCAGAGCATCGCATTGAAATCGTTGCTGGCGGTCGCAATCGTCCTGCCGTCCGGGCTAAAGGCCGCATGCGTCACCGCATTCGTGTGTCCACGTAGAGTGGCAAGCGGCCTTCCGGTGCTGCTGTCCCAAAGCCGCACGGTCTTGTCCGTACTGGCGGTCGCCACGCGCGTTCCGGTTGGGTCAAACGCGGCATAGACCACCCAGCCGTCGTGACCGTTGAGCTCGGCCACGAGCTGCCGCGCAGCGACGTCCCATAGGCAGGCATTGCGGTCGGCGCTGGCGGTCACCGCCATCCGTCCATCGGGGCTGAAGGCGACGTGAAGTACCGAGTCTGCATGAGTTCCTGACTGCTCTGGGTGACCCAGGTCATTCTCTCTGCTCAGCGTACCAATGCAGCTCTTCGTCGCAAGATCCCACAGCCTTGCAGTGCGGTCCTCCGCTGCCGTGAGGAACGTCTTGCCATCAGGGCTGAACGCTGCGGACAGGATGCGACCCGAGTGCCCGTACAGCGTCGCGGCCAGCTGCCCCGTCAAGCAGTCCCAGACGCGCGCCGCGCTGCCCTGGATGGTGACTACCTTGCTGCTGTCCGGGCTGAAACAGCCGAGCGGAACCGCGTCGTCGATTTTCGTAGCACCGCCGCCGAGCGTGGCCACAGCCTCGCCGGTTGTCGCGTCCCAAAGCCGTGCGGTACGGTCGCGGCTCGAAGTCAATACACATTGATCGTCCGGGCTGAGCGCGATATCCAGAATGTAATCGTCGTGACCCTCCAAAGCGCAGACCCGCCCGCCAGCCGCAGCATTCCATACTCGAGCAGTGCGATCATCGCTGCCAGTTACGAGCTTTGTGCCAGTGGAAGAGAATATGACCTTGCGAACTCCGGCCGCGTGCCCAGCGATCCACGGAGTCAACCGTCCAGTCAGCGTCTCCCAAAGACGCAGCATGCCGTCCTGGCTTGCGGTTACCACGAACCTGCCGTCTGGACTGAACTCTGCGCAGGTTACCGATGCTGGATGATCCTCGAGCGTGGTCAACAGCTTCCCGGTGGATGCGTTCCACAACTTCGCCGTGCAATCCTTGCTGCTGGTCACGACCTTGGTTGCATCGGCGCTGAACGCCGCGTGCGTGACCTTGTCCTGGTGGTCGCTGAGCGCAACCAGGAGCTCGCCGGAAGCGACCGCCCACAACCGGGCCGTGTTGTCACCACTTGCCGTCAAGAGCGTGTTGCCGTCGCCACTGAATGCGATATGAACGAGCCGGCCACGATGTCCTTTCAGCACGTGCAGGGGCACCACTCGCAACGCGTCACCTGGCTGGATACTCTCCGGCCTTTGCTCAACCCGGTCGACGCGCCAGAGCCGGGCCGTCTTATCATCTCCAGCCGTGGCCAAGATCGTACCGTCGGGGCTGAAGCACGCACATGCCACGCTGCCAGTGTGCCCCGCAACTACCTTCAGCAACTGGCCATTGGCGGAATCCCACAACCGCACGGTTTGATCTTGACTGGCGGTCGCGACCATGGTCCCGCCGGCACCAAAGACTGCCTGGTTGATTCTGCCGGAATGGCCTTCCATGCTGAACAGCAGCTCGCCTGTGGCTCGATCCCAGAGGCGTGCATGGCCGTCCTCACTCGCGGTGACAACGGTTTTGCCGTCGGGGCTGAAGCGGCCTGAGGTCACGTCACCGGCGTGCTCGGCGGCGTTCTGTCCACCCAATACGAGCCGTGGCTCTCTGACCTCCGGTTCCTCCAACGTAGCGTCCCAGAGCCGAGCCGTACCATCTGCGCTGGTGGTCAAGACCGTAACGTCATCCGGGCTGAATGCGTCGTGGAGGACAGCTCCCTCGTGCCCGCGCAGATCTGCACTGAGCTCGAGGCCACACGCGTCCCACAGTTTTGCCGTGTCCTGACTGACGGTCAGAAGCCGTTTCCCGTTTGCGCTGAACCGGGCCAGGAAGCTTGCCCGCGTGACCCGATAGAGTCGCCACCGGTCTGCCAGCATGAGCATCCCAGAGCCGGGCAGTGCCGTCTTCGCTGGACGTTGCCACCGTCCTGCCGTCAGGACTGAAAGCAGCATGGAGCACTGCCTGACTATGACCGAACTGGACAGAAAGGGGCCGTCCGGTGGCGGAATCCCACGCTCGCATGGTCGTATCCGCGCTCGTGGTAACGACCGTTGCTCCATCGGGGCTGAACGCGGCGCAGACGACGGCATCGCCGTGGCCATAGAGCACGGCGCTGGTGCTTGCCCCTTCGCCCCAGAGCTCAGACGCCGCGGCGTCAGGCGCAATCGCTCTGCCAGTCTCGTCGGTGCTCGGCTCCCAAAGACGCGCGGTTTGATCTCTGCTGGCAGTGACGACCGCGCTGCCGCTCCGGCTGAACGACGCCCACATGACGGAGCTTCGATGTCCTTGCAGCAAGCACAGCGCCTCTCCATCCCGGGTGCGCCAGATTCTCGCCGTCCCATCGTCGCTCGCCGTCAGGACTGCCGTGCCGTCCGGGCTGAACTGCGCATGCAAAACGGAATCACGATGACCTGCAAGCTCAGCGGACAACTCGCCAGTCAGCGCATCCCAGAGATAGGCACGCCCGTCGCTGCCAGCCGTCACAATCTTGCTGCCATCTTGACTGAAGGCGCTTGCGACGAATGATCCCGCCGGTCGCACGTGCTTCGTGCCACCCAAGACGACGAGCGCCTCTCCGGTTTCCGTCCACAGTCGTGCCGAGTTGTCTTGACTGGTCGTCAGCACGAGAGTGCCATCTGGACTGAAGGCAGCATCGAGCACGGCGTGCGAATGGCCAACCAACTTCGCGACCGCTTCTCCGGTTTGGCGCGCCCATAGACATGCGGTACCGTCATGACTCGCGCTCAGAATGAAGTGGCCCTTCGGACTGAACAGGGCACGAGAAACTCTCTTGCCGTGTCCCGCGAGCTGGTTGATCAGCCTCCCGGATACCGTATCCC
>CAVUHQ010000010.1:0-107106 GCA_963741215.1 uncultured beta proteobacterium | reverse complement strand
GTACTCGCCAGTCCAACTCTAGTGTCCTGAGTCGTAAGTTCGTCGACAAATTCCGATGCCGCGCAAGCGCTTGGACGTGCGCGCTGCACCCGGCTCGCTGCCGACTGAAAAACCGTCCAGTTGGCCGCCAGGCATGGCGCGAAGGCTCGGCAGTGGCGGGTACCACGGCGAGACTTCGTAACACAGCATGGCGGTCAACTGGGCGGTTTTCGGCGGCGAACTTATGACTCAGGACACTAGCCTCACGCTACAGTGCCCGGCGTCTCTATCGCATCTCGAAGAGTCCGCCGGCTGTACTGGTCGCAGTGGCATTGAGCAGGTAACGCTTCGCCAGGTAGATGCAGTACTCGTGGACATTGGATTGCCGGACATGCTGGGCACGACGTGGCAGGAGCTGCGTCCAAGGTTGATTCGAATGTTCGAATCATCGCAATCACTGGTTACGGAGCAGCCACAGACCGCGCCCAATCCAAAGAAGCCGCCTTCCATGCTCATTTACTAAAGCCGATAGATCCCGTGCTCTTGGCTAGCGCGTGAGAGGGCTAGCTCCAACTCACCGTCCAGACTGCTCAGATCTGAATGGCCGGTTTAGGGGTATTTTGACCTGAGACTGCAACTGAACCGCTCCGGACAGTCGGCGAATTCAGACTGTCATCCGACCCACTGCAGTCGATCCAAATCGGCCGGTTTCGGAAAGCATACGCTCAAACGCAGAATATCCCCAGTTGCCGGCGTGCCCTGTGCACGATCTCCCGAATGGAGAGAATTCTTCGGAATGTATGGACTCGCGTCCTCCGTGCGAGTAGTGTAGGTAGGGCTCACCGGGTTGCAGCCTGGAGGACAAGGCTAGCAATACCATTGCCACCATTGCCTTCCTCGAACCTGCGCCTGATTCAGGCGCTGCAACCTGGGTTGAGCAGAACCAGCGATCTCCGCCGACCGGTTGTTGTATGACCGGCCCCTGGCTCCTCTAGATTGCCGTCGACTACGGCAACTCCAGCCTCCAGTATGCGTTGACCGCCCCTGCGCCGTGAACGAAGAGGATCTCGTGAACAGCGCCGGGTGTGGCGTCTTTCCACATCGCGCCGCGTATCCGCTTCAGGTGCCGCACGATGGAAAGCACCGCAATTGAAAGCCGGTCAGAATCTAGACTGGCGAGGAGACCCACATGAACGTTCGCACAATCACTAGTTTCATTCTTGCAGTCGCTTTGATGGCATCGGCAGCCGGTGTCTATCCAGCTGAGCAGTCCGGCCAAGGTAGTCCCTATACCGGCCCGGACACGCCTGTCACGACTACTGCTTGAACACTGAAGTGACCCGCTTTGGGCGCCACAGCGAAGGAGTCAACATGACTCGCATCAATCAGCAATTGACCCAGCACGGCCGACCCAACCAAGTCTTGATTGAGCAAATGAGGAGACGGCGATGACCCACGTATACACTCCCGCTGCCGAGAAATCTCACGGGAAATCTCAAACCTTTGCGACCCAGCAGCAGACTCAGCAAGCCCAACCCGCGGCAGCCGTAGGTCCGAAGGACCGCTACCACAGCATTGCCGAGGCCGCGTATCTTCTCGCTCAACATCGTGGCTTCCTGCCCGGGTGCGAGCTTCAGGACTGGCTGGAAGCGGAAGCCGAGGTTGACAAGCTGCTCACGCGAGTCTCTTGACGTCGGCTCTTCCATTCGTCGTGCGGCAGAGTTGCCACGCACCGCAGCACTGACTGAGAGACCCTGGTGGTCTGAATGGCACGCACCAGCTTGGCCGCCACTTGTCATTTGGGCTGATCTCCTACAGCACGAACCCGAGGGATAGTTTCGGCCGTGCAGCGTACTTCGTCGACCGGGTGCTGAAGGGCGCCAAGCCAGCAGACATCCCGTTTGAGCAAACGGCCAACATTAAGCTCGTCGTCAACCTGAAAACTACAGAGGCGCTCGGGATCGACACTTCCGCAGTCGGTCCTGTTACGTGCCGACGAGGTGATCCGTTGACGGGCAGCTTTTGGCCGCGAAGCGCCCGTCAATCAGAAGTCGCAAGCCGACCCGCAGCGTGGGGGCCCTATTGCTCAATTCTTATTAAGTCGTTTAGTTACGACCTCCCCTATTCCCGCGTGGGGTGGTCCGTCCAATACTCGTGATTGAGAGAACTTTGTCGCAATGCTTCTGCCAAGATCTGCTTCCTAATTGATGGCGTTCGCAATAGCGCGTCCAATAGTCCTTCGTACTTGCTCTCATTTTCTATCAAATGTATAAGGTGCGTCTAACAGCTAAAACGAGCCGAAGAAAACAAAGACGCATTCACGTCGCCACGCGCGTTCCGATACAACGACACCGACACCTCGGAGATAGTGCCATGGAGTACCCCACACCAATGGAAGTTGAGAACTGTTTGAAAGGTGTTGCGAGCGAAATAGGCGACACTACGGATTCACCGTTTCGGGTGGACGCGGTCGCGCAATACGGAGGAAAACCACCGCTATACACCGTCGTGATCCGCTCGGCGGAAAAAGAACCGATTCGACGAAAACTGGCTCAGATGCTGAATCGCAAGTTCAGCCTTGGCGGGACTTCCTTCGCGCTCGACGCACGTGAAGCCCTAGCGATTTTACAGTATCAGAAGGAACGGACTAGATAAACACCGCGTCCGGAATTTCCCACAATATCAGTGTGCGCTGAAAGTTGATTTCAGCTTGTGCCGCATTGTTATCAGCATTGCATTGACGGGAAAGATGCTTTGACAAGGTGCCCCGGCGCTGAGCGACCGCTTTTAGACCGCTCATATCCAACGAGAAATCATGGCGCGAGGGAACGCCCGCTTTCGGCGCCTTAGCTGTACGGCAGTTCCTGGCCGGTCAGCGACCGTCGCGTTCGGCGGTCGCGGCCAGCCTGTCGGAGCTAATCCCTTCCCGGGCGCGCCGTAAGCTGACGCGGCTGGGGGCGGACAAGCCTACGCAACGCGGGCGTTGAATGGGCAAGGGCGCCGCTTACCTTTCTGATGGCACCAAGTGGCCCACCATGCAACTATCGACCCACGACCGTCATTCACGGGGATCGCGGAGGAGCGGCGGATATTGGCGCCCGAGGCAAATGCTCAGTGGCGTGGATTCAAGCGCCGGCTGTTTCGATAGGTCAATGGCGCAACCTCCCGTCTACGCCGCAAGGCACTAGCCGCCAACTACCGCCGCGTGCCGTCTGCTACGGCTTCAACTGTGCACGAATCTCTCCGTTCTTGTGTGCATCGCTGTGCACGTTGACGTAAAGATCACCGGCCTTGAAGGCTTTGTACTGAGCGTCGCTCAACTTGGCACCAGCCGGAACAGCAAACTCTTTGTCGGATTTCTTCTCGAGGGGAATGGCAACCGGGCCGTTCTTCCCCGCCGCTGCTTCATGAATATGCGCAGCAGTGGCGTTGATACCTGTCGTGGTGATACTGCCGTTCACTGACTTGTCGTCGTTCACCGTGATCGTGCCGCTGCCCGATGCCTGAGTTTGCACGGGCGGGACTTCCTGATCACCGCTCAGCTTCACTTTCATATCGACCGCAAAGGTAGCGCCGGCCGCGAGAAGACCGGCTATCAGCGTAGAAGTGGCAAGGGCGATTGCTGACTTGCGGGGAACAGTGTTCATGAATGCCTCCAAGGGGTTGATCGGCCTCCAACACAGCGCGACCGATAATTCATCGGACACGGCGTCATGCCCGGAGTTCGGAGCGAATCGGGATCTTAGCGGCCCAGTCCTAGCAAGATCGATCCAGTTCTACTTCAAGCATCGGTCAACTCGATGTACAGCCTTGTAAGGGAATCGCCGCTCTGGCCAGTTCCGACTTCACGGCCGACTGGCCGGTTGTGGCCGTTCTGTGCCGGATGAAGCAAACAATCTGACAATGCCCGTTAGATCGAATCTTGGTCTTTCCTCTTGTTTTACTGGGTACTTGCTCTGGGTTTGTGGAGTCGGCTCGAAACGTTAGTCGTATTCCAGATGCTCGATCGCATCGCGTAGGACAGCGATGTCCCGGCCCTTGCTGTATCTACCGAGCATCGACCTGAACGATTGATGGCCAGCTATTCGATTGATGATGTCCTCGGCTACGCCTGCCCTCACGAGCTGCGTCAGGCAGGCATGGCGGATGCCATGCACGTTGGTAAGCCCCTGCAATCCCATCCATTGAGCGCCGTAGCGTCCTGGCCTCTTCACTGACCAGCACTCGAACAGACGTACGTGCCCAGCCCTGCGCAGTCGATCGCAATGACTGACCAGCCCGAGGTCTAGGACCCTGGAATGGAGAGGTATGAGCCTGCGGCTCTGGTTGTTCTTGATGCTCATCTGCTCCCTTCCAGCATGGATGGAGATGCACCAGGCCTTATCCTCCTGCCTGATGTCGTCAAGGTACAGCTGGGCGCATCTCGTTCAACCTGGCGCCAGAGTAGGCCAGCAGCCACGGCAGCCAGGCTTTCGGCTCCGTCCGTGGGTCGAATGTTCTTAAGAACATCGACAGGACAGCGGGGTCGATAGCATTCCGCTCCTCGTGCGCTGCGAGACCAGTGCCCCCGGCAACCTTGACACCACTTACAACCTCAGCCTCGACGTAGCCGTGCGCCACAGCCCACCGTAGGAACTGGCTGACCCTGCCGAGATGGAAGTTGAGAGTACGCGCCTCAATGCCCCTGGCTGCCAGGTACTTCTTGAACGCCACTGCGCCCTGTCTGGAGTCGTAGGCGAGCCCCTGGGAGTCGCAGCAGGCTAGGAACCAATCCAGCGTCCTGCGTACCTCGACCGTCGTGGCGGCATTCCTACGCCCGCCCTCGGCCAGGTAAACCTCGACCTGTGCATGCAGGTCCACAGGTGCGGCAACCGCTGGCCGCAGGCGCTCTGCGATCCTGTCGGCGATAGCATCGACGAGCATGTTGGAGCCCGTGGCTCCTGGAACTAGGTCGAACATTGGAACCTCCAGAAATGAACCAATGAAAAAGCCGCCCGAAGGCGGCCTGTATGTTGGTCTGTGGTGCTGCTGCTAGCTGAAGCTGAGTTTCTCTATGGCCGTCTGAAGCACCGTCAGGGGCGCCGCCTTCGCGTAACGGCCCAGGGTCTCACCAGGATTCTCATGGCCCAGTAGGTCGGCGATCACAGGCATGGGAACCTCAGCGGCGTACAGGGCAGAGGCGACTTGATGCCTGAGCACATGCAAATCACCTCCGATACCATTCCGCTTGCGCCATCTCGCGTACCACTTGCCCGGATAGTGCGCTGCGCCATTGGTCGGGTGTATTGACCAGTCGAAGAGTCGAATCTCCCCTGCCTCACGTCGAGCCTTGATGTGCGCCATTAGACCTAGGGACAGCAGCCTGCTGTGTGCCGGAATCCTGCGCTCGCTCTGCGGCGTCTTGAGGGACATACCATCGCCCCTGGCATGCAGGTCAAAGTAGACGATGCCCTCCTCTGTCTTGACGTCGTCCAGGTTCAACTGTGCGATCTCCCCTGACCTGGCCCCGGTATGCAGGAGAATCGTGGGCAACCATAGCTGGGGGTCGGTCGCTGGCGTCAGCAGGCTCACGAGCTTGGTCATCTGATCGGACGGCAGCAGATCCCTGCCTTGCCTCGCCGACTTCCGCTCGTCCTTCTTGCGCCTGATTCCCAGCCCATCGAACACATTCAGGCTGGTATGCCCGTGACGGAGAGCCCAGCCGAATAGGGAACTCAGTCTCCCGAGATGGTCGTTCATGGTCTTGGGGCTACGCTCCCCCGCCATGATGACCTCGGTCTTGAAGCGGTTGGCACTGGCACGCACGAACGCATCGACGCCCTGCTCCGTACACCAATCCCCGTACGAGTTGAACGTGGAGACCATAGAGGCGTGCGTCTTCGGCGTCCAGTTCGCCTTGTTCTCTTTGACGTAACCGTCCACGTATCTGAGCGTACGAGGCTGTGTGCGTCGCACCAGAAGGGCGCTCTACTGGCTTGCCTATGAGCCTCTCAATGAGCAGCCATCTCGGCCTCATGGTGCAGGGGATCAGTCTGTACGCCTTTGAGTGTGACGGTGCCGTCGGGCGATCTGATGATCTCCTCGATTGCTGCACCGATCGTAGCCGGGGAGTGTTTTTTCATGGGCGTCCTAGCAGGGCTTGCCTGCGACTGGGAGCGTAGCTCCCTAATGATCGAGTCGAAGTACTCAGCAAGTCGTGTGCCTATTGCTGCGGCGCGAAGACGGGCAGTCGTAGGCGGAACCTCACCCAGGCTGCGCCGAATCTCGGCCTTGCCTATCAACTGCTGGAGCACGGCAGGCACGTGGACTCGCACGTAGAATACGGTCCGGTGACGGGACCGGATAAGATAGCGGCGGGACATGGGACCACCTTTCGGTATCGATGGCATCCATCCGCTCTATTTCCATAGGGGAAAGGTGTCGATTCCCCCTCCCGGCACACACGGTTCGGCAAGCGTCCACCGGGGCTGGCATCCCTAACCTCCACTTCCATACTTGCGCCACGAGGCTGTCTCTCGGATCGGTAGCGTGCGTGGCTTGCACAGCGCTTGCTGAAGGGGTCTTCAGCGGCGCATGCGGGGAACGAAAGAGGCCACGATGACAAAGAAGCACCCGAGATTGAAACCGAAGGCCACGCCCAAGGACGAGCAGTTGCGGCTGAGCGAAGAGCGCAATGCGCGGCTGCAGGCATTCATAAACCACAGCCCCTCCCTGATGTTCATCAAGGATCTGCAGGGCCGTTACTTGTATGTCAACGAGCGGTTCACACAGGCCTTCGGGCTGGAACGCAAAGACATCGTTTCTCACACCGACTCAGAGATCTTCCCCGCTGAAATTGCAGCGCAGTTCCGGACGAACGACGCCAAGGTGCTGGCGGGCGGCGTGGGCATCGAGGTCGAGGAAATTGCTCGTTACGGCGACGGTTTGTTGCATACCAGCATCGTACAAAAGTTTCCTCTGCGCGACGGCCAGGGACAGGTCACTGCCCTTGGAGGAATCGTTACCGACATCACTGAGCGCAAGCGCCTGGAGGAGATGGTCCGGCAGAAGAATGTTCAGCTCGGCAGAGCCATCCAAGCGGAGGCGGCGCTTCGGGAACGCCAGGAGCATCTCAACTTTGCCGCTACCCACGACCCGCTAACCGGGCTTCCCAACCGTGCGCTCCTGGGTCAGCGCGCGGAGCATGCCATCGCGGTTTCCCGGCGATCCGGCCGCCTGCTCGCCTTGCTCTTCATCGATCTTGATCGGTTCAAGGCTGTCAACGACAGCCTGGGGCATGCCGCTGGTGACGACTTGCTACGGGAAGTTGCGACCCGCCTGTCGAGATGTCTCCGCGAAGTGGACATGATCGCGCGCCACGGAGGAGACGAATTTGTGGTGCTCCTGGAGGATATTGATAAACAGGAGGAGGTCGAGCAGGTCACAGCCAGGATGCGGGAGGTGCTGGCCGAACCGCTCGCGATCGAAGGAGAGGAGGTAAATGTTACGAGCAGCATTGGCGTGGCGCTGTATCCGCGCGACGGCGACACGGCTTCCACGCTGCTGCGTAAGGCTGACGTGGCAATGTATCGAGCGAAAGACCTGGGGCGGAACGCCGTTCAGTTCTACGTAGCGGATCTCGACCCCCAGGCCACAGTGCGCTCGTCACTCGAGACGTGAAATGTGATCCGCGAGGGCAAGGAGGACCAGGCTTTGACTTTTGTCTTCAACCCCATTACCTTCGCCGCGGATCATTCCCAAGCGCCAGCAACTCATCGTGATGCCTTTGAAACTGCTGATCAAGAAGATCGACGACGACGGCCGCCTGAGCCTCGTCCCACAGTTCCTCGACACCGCCTGGGAGATCGAAGTCGTGAACACCGACGACCTGGATGCCTTCGACCGGGCGCTGAGCCATGCCGATGCCATGGTGTCGATGAGCTGGAAATGGGATCTGCCATCCGCCTCACACCTCAAACTGCTGCAGCTGCCCGGTGCCGGCACCAATGAGATCGATTTCTCCCGCGTACCACCCGGCACCGCGGTATGCAATTGCTACGAGCACGAGATCGGCATCGCCGAATACGTGCTCGGCGCCATGCTGGAGTGGACCATCGGGCTGCGTCGCATGGATCCGCGCTTCCGGCAAGGGGACTGGACCGGGTCCTACCTGTGCGGACCATTCCACGGCGAGCTGTTCGGCAAGACCGTGGGCATTGTCGGCTACGGGCGCATCGGCCACGAGGTGGCACGGCGTGCCAAGTCCTTCGGCATGAAGATCATCGCCTGTACGCGCACGCCACGACAGGAGGACGAGTTCGCCGACCGCGTGGACGGCATGGAACGCTTCGACAACTTGCTGAGCGAGGCCGACTTCGTCGTCGTTACGTCGCCATTGAACGAGCAGACCCGCGACCTGTTCGATCAGCGCGCCTTTGCTGCAATGCGCCCGGCTGCTGTGATCATGAACGTGGCGCGCGGGGCGATCATCAATGAGGCGGCACTCTACGCCGCACTCAAGGAACGACGCATCGGCGGCGCTGTTCTCGACGTCTGGTATCGGTATCCCGAGCAAGGACAAAGACGGGGCGCACCGGCAGCATCCTATCCCTTCCACGAGTTGGACAACGTGCTGATGACTCCGCACGCGTCTGCCTGGACCGATGGCTTGCTGCCGCGGCGCAACCGGGCCATCGCCATGAACCTGAATCGACTGGCACGCGCAGAGCCTCTGCTCAATCTCGTGCGCGGCCCTGAATCCCGATCGACACAACCAGCTTGAGTCTCGAATGCTCGACCAATTCCAAGTTCAATCTGCGTCGGATATGCTCTGGGACTGCTGGCGGCAGGGCCGCTGCCTGTCCGCGCTTCCCGAGGCAATCCGACCGGCTACACGCGCAGACGGCTACGCTGTCCAAGCCCTGCTCGAGCGGCGCACCTCGGCCCCGCTGTTCGGCTGGAAGATCGCGGCCACCAGCCAGGCAGGCCAATCGCATATCGGCGTAGATGGCCCGCTGGCCGGGCGTCTGCTGCAAGAGCGGGCGCGCGACGACCGGCGCCCAGTTGCCGCTCAAAGGCAATCAGATGAGAGTCGCCGAGCCGGAATTCGCCTTCCGTCTGGCGCGCGATCTGCCCCCGCGCGCCCAGGCCTATACGGCACAGGAAGTGCTTGCCGCAGTGGACACGCTGCACCCCGCGATCGAGGTGCCCGATTCGCGCTACGACGACTTCGCCAGGGTCGGCGCGGCGCAACTCATCGCCGACAACGCCTGCGCCCATCACTTCGTCCTAGGACCCGCCACGCGCGCGGACTGGCGCTCGCGGGACCTGGCCGAGCATGCGGTGACGGGCAGCGTGAGCGGCAAGTTGCACCGGGACGGCAAGGGCGCCAACGTGCTGGGTGATCCGCGCATAGCGCTGGCCTGGCTCGCCAACGAGCTATCGCAGCTCGGCATCACGCTCGGCGCGGGCCAGGTAGTGACCACGGGAACTTGCCTGATTCCGCTCCCGGTCGGACCCGGGGATCGCGTAGTGGCGGACTTCGGTGACTTTGGGGCGGTGGAAGTCCGGTTCGGCGATTGAGCGCAGAACCGATCGAAGCGTCCGACCGACCGCTGAGCGCAGCATTGGAAAGCGGCGGCAGTTAATGCGATAGTTATCCTGCGGGCGCGGGCTGGAGCGACGGCGCGCGCTTTAGGCTGTTCCACCGACGGCGCGCGCAGACGCGCAGGACAGACCCCGAGCCCATGTGGCGCTTTTATCCCAAGTCCTTCCCCATGCTCATCCTGGCGGGCTTTTCGCTTGCCGTGCTGCCATTGATCTTCGCCCTCATCAACAATGCCATCTCGATTCACGAACTGGCTACCAAGAGCCAGCGCGCGGTGTACAACGCCGTGCAGGCGACGCAGAACAGCCGCCTGCTCATCGAACAGCTCACCAGCATGGAGCGCAGCGCGCGCCAGTACTCGATTCTGGGCGACCGCGGGCTGTTCAATGCCTACGAGCAGGCGCACCACGATTTCGTCGACACGATCAAGCGCATGCAGGCCCTGACCGTGCCGCGCGAGCAGGTGCGGGCGCTGTCGGAGCTGGCGCAGGCCGAGGGCGTGATCTTCGAGAACGTGACTGCACTGCGTTACGAGCCCAAGCGCCTGACGACGGTGGTCGAGCACTACCAGGTGCTGGGGTCGCTGGCACGCTCGCTCGACAATACCGGCGCTGCCATCGTGAACCGCGAGGTCGGCAGTATGCAAGCGCTGTCGGGCGACGTGCACGCGTTCATCTATTGGCAGCTGGTAGCGCTGGTTCCGGTGGCGCTGTTCCTGGTGATCGGAGCCACCATCCTTATCCTCAAGCCAATCCGCCAGATCGAAGGCGCGCTGCAGAGGCTGGGCGACGGGGATTTCACGCACGCAGTGTCGGTGTCCGGCCCGCGGGACTTGGAGGCGCTGGGGCGACAGCTTGACTGGGTGCGCCTGCGACTGATCGAACTGGAGGAGCAAAAGACGCGCTTCATGCGCCAGATTTCGCACGAGCTGAAAACGCCGCTTTCGGCGATCCGCGAAGGCGCCGAGCTGCTGGGAGACGGATCGGTGGGGTTGCTGTCTCAGGATCAGCTCGAAGTGGCGCGGATTCTGCGCCAGAACGCTCTGCGTCTGCAGCGTCTCATCGAAGACTTGCTCACCTACCATACAGTACAGTTTCAAAAATCCGGCCTCAATCTCCGGCGGTTCGAGCTGGCGCCGGTGCTATACCGGGTGGCCGACGCACATCAGCTGCCGGTGCGAGCCAAGGAGATCCGCCTCAAGCTGGATTGCCCGTCGATCTCCCTGGAGGCCGACGAGAACAAGCTCGAGGTGATCCTGGACAACCTCTTGTCGAATGCTGTGAAGTTCTCCCCGCCCTTCGGTGAAGTGGCTGTGGCCGCACGTCTGCGCGGCGCCGAGGTGCTGATCGACGTGGCAGATGAAGGTCCAGGTATCGCGCAGCAAGAGCGCGACAAGATCTTCGACCCGTTCTACCAGGGCTCGGCCAAACCCCGAGGTCCGGTGAAAGGCACGGGACTGGGGCTCGCGATCGTGCGCGAATACGTCCTGGCCCACCGGGGCAAGGTGCAGATCCTGGAGGAGCGTCCGGCCGGGGCGCATTTCCGCGTGAGCCTTCCGGTTGCGCAGGGGGCGGCCGCATGAGCTACCGAGCAGGGGCCCCGGCCCTTGGGGCCGGGGATGCGAGCAAGGCGAATGCGGCCAGACGCCGACGCGCAGTCATCGGCGCCTCGAGTTCGCTCGAAGAGGCGGCCGCATGAGCTACCGAGCAGGGACCACGGCGTGGTTGTTGCTTGCAACCCTGTGCTCGGTGCTGTTGCTGAGCGGATGTCCACAGCCCGCGCCTAAGCCTCCCCCGCGGCCCGAACCGGCTCCGCCCAAACCGCCGCCGCCAGCAACAACGCCCCAGCCGCCGTTCCAGCTGCAGAGAGCGGGCGACATCGATCGCCTGGTCGGCTATTACGCGTGGTTGAAGTCGCTGTCGGGGGAGCAGCTCACGCGGGAGTACGAGCGCACCATGCGCTTCTATCGCCAGCAGTACTCGGATTTCACGTTCATGCAGGTGGTGCTGCTGCAGATGATGCCTGCGGCGCCGTTCCGGGACAGCACGCAGGCCCGGGACATGCTATCTTCTTGGCTGAAAGAGCCGCGGACCCGCACTTCGGATGTGCGCCCGCTCGCGCTGCTGCTGCATACCACGCTGGTCGAGCAACAGCAGAAGGACGCCGAAATTCAGGCGCAAGCGCAAAAACTCAAGGAGGAAACGCGGCGCTATGACGAGGTCAAAGAGAAGCTCGACGCACTCATCGATGCAGAGCGAAAGATGCTCGACCGCAACAAACCTGCGAGAAAACCATGACTACAGCTAAAGCCAAGATTCTCCTGGTGGACGACGATCCGGATCTGCTGCGACTGCTGTCGATCCGGCTGCAGGGCGCTGGCTACGGCGTAACTGCAGTAGAGAGCGCCGAAGCCGCGCTCTCGCAAGTGGCAGTGTCCAGCCCCGACGCGGTAATTACCGATTTGCGCATGGGCGGCATGGACGGGATGGCGCTGTTCGAATCGCTGCAGAAAAAGCACCCGGCGCTCCCCGTGATCATCCTTACCGCACATGGCACGATTCCTGACGCCGTGTCAGCTACGCAGCGCGGCGTATCCGGATATCTGACCAAACCCTTCGACGGCAAGGCTCTCATCGACCAGGTAGAGAAGGCGCTCCAATTCGGTGGCACACCTCTCACCAACGGCGCCACCGACAATGCCTGGCGCAACGAAATCATCACCCGCAGTCCGGACATGGACGCAATCCTCGCCAAGGCGCGGCTGGTGGCGGGAAGTGACGCCAGCGTGATGATCTTCGGCGAAAGCGGCAGCGGAAAAGAAATGCTCGCGCGTGCCATTCACAAAGCCAGCGCGCGCGTCGGGCAGCCCTTCGTCGCGGTGAATTGCGGCGCGATCCCGGAGCAGCTGCTCGAGTCCGAATTGTTCGGGCACGTCAAGGGCGCCTTCACCGGGGCAGCGAGTGACTACAAGGGCCTGTTCCAAGCAGCGGGACGGGGCACGGTGTTTCTCGATGAGATCGGTGACATGCCGTTGGCGTTGCAGGTCAAGCTCCTGCGCGTGCTGCAAGACCGCGAGGTACGCCCGATCGGATCGACGCAGTCGATCCGGGTGGACGTGCGCATCATCTCGGCCACCCATCGCAATCTGGAAGAAGCGATCAAGGCCGGCACCTTCCGCGAGGACCTGTACTATCGCCTGCACGTGGTAGCGCTGTCCCTGCCCGCGCTGTCGCAGCGTCGGGAGGACATCCCGGTACTGGCCAATCATTTCCTCAAGACGCTCGCGGCGCGCTACGGCAAAGCACTTAACGGCTTCGCTCAGGACGCTATGGAAGTGCTGGTTCGCCACACCTGGCCGGGCAACGTGCGCGAGCTCTACAACGTGGTGGAGCAAGCCGTGGCGCTGGCAACGACCCCGATCATCACGCCGGGCCTGCTTGAAAGCGCAATCCGCGGTGAGATGGGAGATCTGTCATCGTTCGAGTCCGCACGCTTCGACTTTGAGCGCGACTATCTAGCCAAGCTGCTCAAGATTACCAATGGCAATGTGACCCAGGCGGCCCGCCTCGCCAAGCGCAACCGCACTGAATTCTACAAGCTGCTTCAGCGGCACCATTTGAACCCATCCATGTTCAAACCGGTGGCGGAGGCGCAGCGCTAGGATCCGGCAGGCACGATTCGGGGCGCGTTCGCCGCCCCGTCTGTCTGTCACTGGTCGGAGACAGACAACTCGTTGTTTTAATGGGCCAAATGGGGATATCCCACGGCACGTCGCCGGGGGGTGACGAAACCGCGCTTGACGCCTGTCCTCATCCCTATGATTGTTAGCGATATTCATCCTTGGTACGGCCCTTGCGAGTGAGTGCCCATTACGGCCGTATGGAGCGTCCTGTCGCGGCCAGAACGGTAGTGAACGCCGTGGTCCAAGGTGGCCCGGGCCGGGAGTTTTGGAATGAGGCATCGCAACGGTTTGTTGTTTCCGCTGATGGTTCTGGCCGCTGGCTCGGTCACCGCGTTCGGCTGTATCGGCATCGCGGCGATTACCGGTTATCTGCCGCTGGCGCGAGCGGGAGTGACGCAGCTGGGAGATTATCCAGCGGCGTCTGCTATCAGTCTGGAACAAGCAGTGCCTTCGCGCGCACAGGCCACGGAGCCAGTGGCAGTGGTGGCTGTCGATGGCGCAAACGGACCGACGAAAGCGCTCGAGTTCCAGGCAGGCAAGCCGGTCGGGGCGCGCAAGCCGACCCTGAACTGAGCCCGGCTCAGCAGCCGCCGACGGCAGAATTTGGATCAGGAGCGGTCAACTTAGGCTTTTCATTACAGCTCAACTCCCACAGTTTCGTGCGCGTTTAGCGCTCTCTTTATGCCCGATTGCCTCCCTTGTCGGGCATCTTTTTTTCTGTGGCACCATGCGCGGCGCGAAGCCGATCCGTGTAATCGTGGTTGCGGCCGCCGTGCTGACAGGCTGCGCTGCCTCTAAGCCTCCGCCCAAAGTCAACCTGGCGGGCTTTCCGCCTGCGTTCCGCGACGGGTATGGGGATGGCTGCCGGAGCGCCCAGCCCGGCACTCCCAAACAACGCGACGAAACACGCTTCGCGCACGACGCTCAGTACGCCATGGGCTGGCGCGATGGCAACGACATCTGCCGCAAGCATCAACCAACGCCTTAGGAACGCTCTGATCCTGCCTGGGGAGGCTCTGCTCCACCCGAAACGGCGACGAGCAGGCTGCACGGGGCGTGCTCAAGCAGTGACGATCCAACCCAGCCTTTCCACCACCGTGCCGCAAAGGACATGCGCTTTGGATGGCGCACCACGATCAGGGCTGCGTGAAGCTCCTTGGCCGCCCTGCAGATTTCCTCGACCGGTTCGCCGAATGCGAGGTAGCCGGCGGCTTTGAATCCGCGGCTCGCCAGATCCACCAATCCCTGCTCGAGGCTGGTCTGGGCACGAGCCTTCTCCTCGTCCAGCACGTCGCTTGGAACGTAGCCTTCGCCGAGGAACAGTCCGGTGGGAATCGGCATCACCGCGAGCAAATGGATCTGTTCGCGCGGAAGCCACTCCAGTTCGGGCGCCTGGAGCAGGTAGTCGCGCCCTTCCTTCGTCGCATCGTAGGCCAGCAGAATAACCATCGGCACCTCTTGTCTTCCGACGCCCCGCGCGGGAAGCGAGAGCGTCGCCGTCGACCACCTAACCGCATCGGCAATTTCATTATAGTTCGCGCGCGCCACATTCACGGGAAGGGGCGACGACGGGGCGTGTATACTTTTCACGCTTTCCGGGAGACGAACGCCATGAACGCACCGATGACCAAACCGGTTTTCAGCTGGGAGGATCCGCTGCTGCTCGAGGAGCAGTTGACCGAGGAAGAGCGGATGGTGCGCGACTCGGCGCGCGCCTATGCCCAGGACAAGCTGATGCCGCGAGTGCTCGAGGCGCACCGGCACGAGCGCTTCGACCGCGAGGTGATGCGACGAGATGGGCGCGCTCGGCTTCCTCGGCTCGACCCTGCAGGGATACGGCTGCGCCGGCGTCAATCACGTCTGCTACGGACTGATCGCGCGCGAGATCGAGCGCGTCGACTCGAGCTATCGATCGAGCATGAGCGTGCAGTCGAGCCTGGTGATGTATCCCATCTATGCCTACGGCAGCGAGGAGCAGCGCCAGAAATACCTGCCCGGCCTGGCCACGGGCGAACTGGTGGGCTGCTTCGGACTCACCGAGCCCGATTACGGATCGGATGCCGGCGGAATGATCACGCGCGCACGCAAGGTCGACGGCGGCTGGGTGCTCAAGGGCGCGAAGATGTGGATCACTCATTCGCCCGTCGCCGACGTGTTTGTCGTCTGGGCGAAGGACGACAAGGACGTGATCCGCGGCTTCATCCTCGAGAAGGGCATGAAGGGGCTGTCGGCACCGAAGATCCAGGGCAAGTTCAGCCTGCGCATTTCCATCACCGGCGAGATCGTGATGGACGACGTGTTCGTGCCCGACGAGAACCTGCTGCCGAACGTGAGCGGTCTCAAGGGGCCGTTCGGCTGCCTCAACAAAGCGCGCTACGGCATCGCCTGGGGCGCGCTGGGAGCGGCCGAGTTCTGCTGGCATGCCGCGCGTCAGTACACGCTGGACCGCCACGCGTTCGGCCGGCCGCTCGCCGCCAATCAGTTGATTCAGCTCAAGCTGGCAAACATGCAAACCGAGATCGCGCTGGGGCTGCAAGCCGCGCTGCGGGTGGGCCGGTTGATGGACGAGCAGCGCGCGGCCCCAGAGATGATTTCGCTGATCAAGCGCAACTCCTGCGGCAAGGCTCTAGACATCGCGCGCACCGCGCGCGACATGCACGGCGGCAATGGCATCGCCGACGAGTATCACGTCATCCGCCACATGATGAACCTGGAAGCGGTCAACACGTACGAGGGCACTCACGACGTGCACGCCCTGATCCTCGGGCGCGCCCAGACCGGAATTCAGGCGTTCTCCGCTTGATATACGGCGCTTCGGCGCCGCAGCTGGTGCTGCGATCACGTCAGCACCAGCGGATTTCACGAAAAGCTAGACGCAGCGGCCGCCATCCACTTCGATGCACGCGCCGGTGATGAAATCGGCTTCATCCGATGCCAGGTAGAGGCAGCGTTGGCCACGTCGCGGGGCTGGGACAGGCGGCCGATCGGAATCGCTGGCGATGAACTTGGCGCGCATCTCGGGCGTATCGGCTCCACCCATGAACTCCGCCAGCAGCGGCGTCTCCCCGGCGACCGGATTGACGACGTTGACGCGAATCTTGTCCGGCGCCAGCTCCACCGCCATCGAACGGCTGGTGAGGATGGCCGCGCCTTTGCTGCCGTTGTACCAGGTCAATCCGGGACGTGGCCGCACGCCTGCAGTAGAGGCGATCGTGACGAACACGCCCCCGCCCTGCTTCCTGAAACACCGGGACGCAGTGCTTGGCGCTCCAGAACAGGCTCTTGACGTTCACCGCGTACACGCGATCGAACTGCTCTTCGGTCACATCCAGCAGCGGCTGGTTGCGATGCGTGGTGCCGGCATTGTTGATCACGATGTGCAGTGCGCGATAAGTATCGAGCGTCGCCTTCACCAGCACGGCCCAGTCGGCGTCTTTGGAGACGTCGCTCTTGACGAACTTCGCCGTTCCGCCACCGGCGACGATCTCCTTCGTCACACGCTCACCGCCCTCGACGTTGATGTCGTTCACGACGACTCTGGCGCCTTCCTGCGCAAAGCGCTTGGCAGATACCCTCGCCGAACCCCGACCCGCCGCCGGTGACGATCGCCACTTTGTCCTTCAGTCTCATGCTGCTCTCCTCCATCTACGGACGGGTCTGTTTCCGCTCGTGCGGTTCAAAAAAAACAGGGAGCCAGAGGGCTCCCATCGTTGGATTCCGGACGGGTTCAAGCGCGCGTGGCGCTGACGCAGACGGGGCCGTCCTGCTCTTCCGGCACCTCTTTGCTCTCCTTGGTGCCGACGGTGCCTAGGTCGACGCCGTGGCGCACTGCGGTCATCTCGGCCAGGATCGACACCGCGATCTCGGGCGGCGTCTTGCTGCCGATGCGCAAACCGACCGGGCCGTGCAGCCGATCCAACTCGTCCTGAGACAGATCGAACTCGGCCAGGCGCTGCTTGCGCTTTGCCGTGTTCAGCCGAGATCCCAGCGCGCCGACGTAGAACGCGGCGGACTTCAGCGCTTCGATCAGCGCCAGATCGTCGAGCTTGGGATCGTGCGTCACGGCCACCACCGCGCTGTGGCTGTCCAGATTCAACTCGGCGATCACGTCATCGGGCATGCCACGGGTAAACTCCACACCAGGCACGTCCCAGGTGTCCGCGTACTCTTCGCGCGGGTCGCACACCACGACGTTGTAGTCCAGTGCCAGTGCCATCTGCGCGAGATAGCGAGAGAGCTGGCCGGCACCGATGACGAGCAGACGCCAGCGTGGCCCATGTATCGTGCGTCAGCAACCTGCCGTCGAAGCTCAGGTTGTCGCTGCGGCTGGCCGGTGCCAGGCTCACCTGGCCCGTCTGCAGATCCAGGGTGCGCGCAACCAGCTCACGGTTGGCGACACGGACCGAGCAAGCCGGACAGGCTGTTTGTATCCTCCAGCGGCTCCAGCACGATCTGCAGCCGCCCGCCGCACGGCAAGCCGAAGCGGGCGGCTTGCTCCTTGGTCACTCCATACACCACCACCTCGGGCTTGCTCCCCGCCAGTGGATGGTTGCGAATCCGATCGATCAGATCGTCCTCGACGCAGCCGCCGGAAACCGAGCCTGACACCTGACCGTCATCGCGAATCGCGAGCAGCGCACCCGCCGGCCGCGGGGCGGAGCCCCACGTTTCCACCACCGTCGCGAGCACGACGCGATGGCCGGCCTCTAGCCAGTCCACACTGCTCTTGAGTACCTGAAGATCTACGCTGTCCATGCCTTGCACCCGATGAATGCCGGCGCCGGCGAGAGACGGCACCCCAAGAAACACTATAAACGAAAAACCCCCAATTTGGCCCCCGCCCTTGCGGGCGGGGGAAATTGGGGGTATGCCTTCCGTGCAGCCGATCAGGCCGCGCGGACGTTGTCTGGCGTCAGCGGCAACGGACGCACACGCTTGCCGGACGCCGCGAAGATCGCGTTGGCAATCGCGGGAGCGATAACCGCCGTACCCGGCTCGCCCAGTCCTCCTGGCGGCTGGTTGGCAGCGGGCTTGAGCCAATGCACTTCGATCGACTTCGGCGCTTCGTTCATGCGCACCACACGATACAGGTCGAAGTTGGTCTGCTCGATCGCAGTTGTTGTTGACGGTGATCTCGCCGAACATGACCGCCGACTGACCGAAGTTGATGGTCGACTGCATCTGGGCCAAAGCTTGATCCGGATGGACCAGCGGACCGGCATCCACCACCGTCACGACGCGATCCAGCGTAACGTCGTAGGTAGGACTGACGGTGACTTCCGCCACCATCGCGATCACGGTGTTGTAGCCTTCCATCACCGCAATGCCGCGCCCCCTGCCCTTGGGCAAAGCCTTGCCCCAGCCGGACATCTGACGGGCCTGCTCCAGCACGGTCTTGATGCGCGGACCAACCGACACGCCGGCGGACAGGCCGGACCACTTGTGCTTCTCTTCCTTCATGTCGACGATCGACAGGCGATAGTCGATCGGATCCTTGCCCGCGGCGTTGGCACACTCGTCGATGAAGCACTCCAGCGCCACCGCGTTCAGGTTGTGCGACACCGCACGCCAGTACCCCGGCGTCACGCCCGTGTCGTGCATTACGTAGCTGAACTTGAGGTTCTCGGCGGCATACGGGAAGTTGTCGATGCCTTCCACCGCAAACGGGTCGATGCCATCCTTCACGATGCTCGGGAACAGACGCGCCGAGATGGACGGGCTGGTGGAGTGGAACTTGATACCGGCCAGCTTGCCGCTGCCATCCAGCCCCGCCTTCAGCGTGTACAGGCCCGCGGGGCGATACGAGTCGTGAGTCATGTCGTCTTCACGGCTCCACACCATCTTCACGGGAACACCGCCCGCCAGCTTGGAGATCTCGGCCGCGTCGATGGCGTAATCCACTTCCACGCGACGACCGAAGCCGCCACCCAGATAAGTGGTGTGCACTTCCACCTGCTCCGGCTTGAGGCCGGTCGCGCCGCCGACGACGTGCGGGATCAACTGCTGGAACTGCGTCGGCGTGATGATGACAGCCTTGTCCGCCGTCACATGCGCCATCGTGTTCTGTGGCTCCATCGGCGAATGCGACAGGAACGGCAGCTGATAGGTCGCTTCCACCACCTTGGATGCAGAGGCGATAGCCGCGTCGGGATCGCTGCCGCTCTCACGGAACACGGCGCCGGGCCCCTGCGCAGCTTCACGCAGACCCGCCCATAGCTTCGACATGTTCATGCCGGCGTTCGGGCCCTGATCCCACTCGATCACGAGCAGGTCCTTGGCCTTCTTCGCCTGCCAGTAGGAGTCGGCCACAACCGCAACACCGCGGCTGTACTGCACCACCGTCTTGACGCCTGGCATGTTCTTGGCGCGCGAGTCATCGAAGCTCTTGACCTTGCCGCCAAGATACGGGCTCATCGATACCGCGGCATACATCATGCCCGGCACACGCGTGTCGATCCCGAACATCGGCTGCCCGGCCACTTTCGCGGGCGTATCGAGGCGCTTCTGCTTGGCATTGCCGACCACCTTGAACGCACTGGCGGGCTTGAGTGGTACGTCCTTCGGCGGCTCGATCTTGGATGCGGCATCGGCCACTTGTCCGTAGGTGAGCGTCTTGCCGCCCGGTCCCTTGATAACGCCGTTTTCCGCCTTGAGCGTTGAAGCATCGACGCCCCACTGTTGAGCCGCTGCCTGCACCAGCACCATGCGCGCACTGGCGCCGGCCTTGCGCAGCTTCTCCCAGGCGTCGCGCACCGAGGTCGAGCCGCCGGTAATCTGGCCGCCGAGCAGGGAGTTGATGTATACCTCGGCCGGAGGAGCAAACTCCACCTTGACCTTGTTGATGTCGACTTCCAGTTCTTCCGCGACCAGCATGGGCAGCGAAGTCGCGACGCCCTGACCCATCTCGGAGCGGGCCACCATCATCGTGACCTGGTTATCCGGCGTGATCTTCACCCAAGCGTTCGGCGCGGCGCCTTCGGCCGCCTGTGCGACGCCGCCTCTGCCGGGCAGGTAGAAGCTCAACGCTACGCCGCCGCCGACAGCGGCGGACACCTTGATAAAGTCGCGGCGGGATTGGTTCGTGATCGGTTCCATGTGTCAATCCCCCTGTTAGGCCTTCGCCGCGGCCTTGATGGCAGCGCGAATGCGTGGATAGGTACCGCAGCGGCAGATGTTGCCGGACATGAAAGCATCGATGTCCGCATCCGACGGGCTCTTATTCATAGCGAGCAGAGCGGTGGCCGACATCATCTGACCGGGCTGGCAGTAGCCGCACTGCGGAACATCCAGGGCGACCCAGGCCTTCTGCACGGCGTTGTTGCCAAGGCCTTCGATGGTGGTGACCTTCTGACCGGCGACGGACCCGACCGGCGTCTGACAGGAGCGAATCGCCATGCCGTTCAGGTGCACGGTACAGGCGCCGCACAGCGCCTTGCCGCAGCCGAACTTGGTGCCGACGAGGCCGAGCTCGTCACGCAGGACCCACAGCAGCGGGGTATCCGGCGCCGAATTCACGGTCACGCTTTTACCGTTTAGTGTTAGAGATGTAGCCATAAAAAAACTCCCCCTTCGAGGTAGGTTGGGATCAAAACAAACCGCAGCAACTTATTTGGTGGACAACGATGGGAAAATACACCAATCAAAACAGTGTTTCAACCTTAGTCCGTCACCCGCTTCACCTGAGTTGAAGCCAATCTCCGGCTGGTGGAGACATCTGGTTGCATCACGGCATTACTTATTGCAACGCATCATGAGAGACTGCCTGCTCTGCTTCAGCGCATTCGGCATCTGCGACTTGCCTCGCAAGGCGTGGGTTCAGAAATGGTGCGGTTGCAAACAGGGCTGGTTGGCCGGCCCGTCAGGCCACGCGCGACGCCGCGCCGTTGGCGGCCTGGGCTTTTGCCTTAGCCCGATAGGTCACGAACGCATCGAGACCAGCCTTGCGGTCCGCATTCACGCGTTGCACGTGTGGCCGCTGCTCCTGCTCCGCGAGATAGGTGCGCAGGCCGGGCACCGACGCGAGCAGGTCATCTTCGAAAATCGTTCTGCAAGCGCTGGATACCAGCGGCAGGTGCACCAGCGCGGCGCAGTCTGCGTAGGTGAACTGAGGACCCGCGATGTACGGGCCAAAGCCCAACAGCCGCGTGAGCGCGCGCACTCCCTTCGTGAGCTGAGCCTGCACCTCCTTCTTTAACTCATCGCTCGCCGTGCCGCCGAAAAAAGCGGCGGGATAGAGCCGGCGCGCAGGCAACTCGAGATAGAGCTCCATCAGGTGGATCAGCTCGCGGCACTTCGCGCGCTCGAAGTCGCCGGGTGGATACAGCGGCGTCTGCGGAAACGCGTCTTCCAGATACTCGATGATCGCCTGTGATTCCGACAGCGTGCCGCGTGGAAACCTGAGGAATGGCACTTTGCCCATCGGCGATTCGGCCAGGAAGGCCTCGGTGCCGGAAGGGTAGGCCTGTGTCTCCGCGAACGGGATCCCCTTCTCCAGCAAGGCGAGCTTGACCTTGTTGTAGTAGTTGCTGACCGCGAACCCACACAGCTGCAGCGTCATTCCCGTCCTCCCGCCGCTAACGATGATCGTGCTTTCTCAGCTCGAGCTTGCCGATCTGGTTGCGGTGCACCTCGTCGGGTCCGTCGGCGATGCGCAGCGTGCGCGCACTGGCGTAGGCGTAGGCCAGGCCGAAGTCGTCGCAAACACCTGCGGCCGCCGTGCGCTTGCATGGCCCAGTCGATCACCTTGAGTGCAACGTTGGGCGCCGACACCTTGATCATGGCGATCTCCGCGCGCGCCTCTTTGTTGCCGACCGTGTCCATCATGTACGCGGCTTTAAGCACCAGCAGGCGTACCTCGTCGATCATGATGCGGCTTTCGGCGATGCGCTCCAGCCAGACGGTCTGTTCCGCTACCGACTTGCCGAACGCCACCCTCGCCTTGAGCCGCTTGCACATCTTCTCCAGCGCGCGCTCGGCCTGCCCGATCAGCCGCATGCAGTGGTGGATGCGGCCCGGTCCCAGCCTCCCCTGTGCAATCTCGAAGCCCTTGCCCTCACCCAGCAGCAGGTTCGACGCCGGGACTTTCACGTTCTCGAACACGACTTCCGCGTGACCGTGCGGTGCATCGTCGTAGCCGAACACCGGCAACCAGCGCTTGATCCGTAACTCCCGGCGACATCGCGCGGCACCAGGATCATCGACTGCTGCTTGTGCTTGTCCGGGTTATTCGGGTCGGACTTGCCCATGAAGATGAAGATCTTGCAGCGCGGGTCGGGCGCACCCGACGACCACCACTTGCGTGCCGTTGATGAGGTACTGATCACCCTGACGCTCGATGCGGCTCTCGATGTTGGTGGCGTCGGAGGATGCGACCGCCGGCTCGGTCATGGCGAAGCACGAACGAATCTCACCGTTGAGCAACGGCTCGAGCCACTGCTTCTTGTGTTCTGCGGTGCCGTAGCGCTCCAGCACCTCCATGTTGCCGGTATCGGGTGCGGAGCAGTTGAATACCTCCGGCGCCCAGTGGACCCGGCCCATGATTTCGCACAGCGGGGCGTATTCCAGGTTGGTGAGCCCGGCGCCCGCCTTCGACTGCGGCAGGAACAGGTTCCACAACCCCTCTTTCCGAGCGGTTTTCTTCAGTTCCTCGACGATCCGGGTCGGCTGCCAGCGGTCGCCTTCGGCCACCTGGCTGTGGAACACCTCCTCGTTGGGATAGACGTACTGCTCCATGAAGGCCGACAGGCGGGCCTGGAGTTTCTGGACCTTGTCCGAATATGCGAAATCCATGTGCGGTTCCCAGGGATAGACGACGGTGCCGGGCGCAGCCGTCGCGGTTGATCAGAAGGGCGAGAAGCCGGTCGAACGCTGCATGACCCTTTCGTCACGGACGATCATCGAAACGCTTGCCGGCTTAAGCTGCTTTCGGCGGCTTGACCTGAACGGACTTGTACTCGAGGAACTCTTCCAGGCCGTACTTGCCCAGCTCCCGTCCGCGCCCGGACTGCTTGAATCCTCCGAACGGCGCTTGCAGATTGAACGGGCCGCCGTTGATGTCGACCTGCCCGGCCCGGATCCGGCGCGCAACAGCCCTTGCGCGGTTCTCGTCCGCCGACCACACCGCTGCGGCCAAGCCATAGATGGTGCCGTTCGCAATGCGGACAGCGTCCTCTTCGTCCTGGTAGGCGATGATGGATAGGACGGGACCGAAGATCTCCTCTTGCGCGATAGTCATCCCGGGTTTCACGCGGCCGAACACGGTGGGCTTCACGTAGTAGCCCCTATTCAACCCCTGAGGCGCATCTGCGCCGCCGGTGAGCAGCTGTGCGCCCTCCTCCATGCCCTTGCGGATGTAGCCTCTCACCCGCTCGCGCTGCTCGCCGGACACGACCGGTCCAAGCCGGGCTTCACTGGTCAACGGGTCGCCGACGGTGAAGGTCTGCGCCACCTCGACCGCCAGCCGCGCCGCTTCGTCGTAGCGGCTGGCGGGCACCAGCAGGCGTGTAAGCGCATTGCAGGTCTGGCCGGAGTTCAGGAAGCAGACGCTGAGCGTGTGCTTGACCGCCTGGGGCAGATCGGCATCCTCCAGCACCACGGAGGCGGATTTGCCGCCCAGCTCCAGGGCGACGCGCTTGACCGTGCCCGCGGCTAGCTCGGAGATACGGCGCCCAGCGCGGGTCGAGCCGGTGAAGGAAACCATGTCCACGCCAGCGTTGCGCACGAGAGCCTCGCCCACCGTCACGCCGGTGCCGGTCACCAGATTGAACACACCGGCCGGCAGCCCCGACTCGTGGATGATCTCGGTCAGGATGAAGGCGTTGAGCGGTGCGATCTCGCTTGGCTTGAGTACTACCGTGCAGCCGGCGGCGAGGGCAGGTGCGACTTTGGCCGCGATCTGGTGCAGGGGATAGTTCCAGGGCGTGATGGCAGCGACGACCCCCACAGGCTCGCGCGCAACCAGGGAGTTGCCAACGGCCTCCTCGAACGCGTACTCGGTGACGAGTTTGCTGTAGAGCGCGAAGCTCGCTGCGGGGAGCTGCGCCTGGATGCGGGTGGCCATCTTGAGTGGCGTGCCCACCTCAGCCGCAATGGTGCGTGCGATCTCGTCCGCGCGCGCGACCAGTCCCTGATGAATCTTCGCCAGATATCCCGCGCGCTCGGCCGCGGAAGTCGCGCCCCAGCCCTCAAGGGCCGCGCGTGCCGACGCGACCGCCCGGTCCACATCGTCCGGGGAGCCCTCGGGAATGTGTCCGATGACTTCCTCAGTCGAGGCGCTGACGACGTCGATCAACCCGGATGCGGCCGAAGGCACCCACTGGCCGCCGATATAGAGCTTGTCCCGCTGCTGCATGAATGCTGTGCTGATTGTTATGAGCCGCGCGCGTGAGGACAGGTAATGTAGCCCGTTTCCCAGGCACGCGCAATCGCGCGCGGGGCAAGACTTTGAAGCGCAATCAGATCTTGGACTGCGGCCCGAAATCGCCGCTCATGTCGAAGGCGCGACGCGCCCAAAGCACGCAATCGCCTCGCGCAGGAAATCGGGCACCGGTAAGGGCTTGCGCGTTTCGGCATCGGCGTAGACGTAGATCACCTCGCCGGAAACCAGATGCGTTTCGCTGCCGTCCGCTTCGGTGCGATGGATCTCGAGTATGAACTGCATGCTGCTGCGCCCGATGCGGGCTACGCGAACCAGAACATCCACCTGATCGTCGTACCGGGCTGGTGCGTGGTATTCGACGCTCGCCTTGACCGCAAAGGTGTCCCCGCCCGCGGCCAGCAGTGCATCGGGATAGGGAAACCCGATGGCGCGCCAGTACTCGGTGATGCCCACATCGAAGTACGTGAGATAGTGGCCATTGAACACAATGCCCTGGCGGTCCACCTCCGCCCAGCGCACGCGCAAGCGATGCGATAAGGCAAAAGCGCTGCGGGGCGTGCTCATTCTCGCTTGCCCGTTCCGACTCATCGCGCCCGGCTTCACCCGAAGCGGCAGGCGTCCATGCCAGGTGCGGTGAGCATCATGGCCGCGTCGCGAGGAGACAGCGCGGGCAGCTCAGTCATAGCGGCGCGTCAACCATTCGGCCACCAGGCAGGGCTTCTCGCTGCCCTCGCGCTCCACGTGCACCCCCCAGGTGGCCTGGACACCGCCTTCGATTTCCTCCAGGTTGTTCAGGGTGAAGCGGCCGCGCAACCGCGATCCGGCCGGGACCGGTCCGGTGAAGCGCAGGCGGTTGAAGCCGTAGTTGACCCCCAGTCGGGCCGGGCCAAAGTCGATCGAGTCACTGAGCAGGCGGCTCAGCATGGACACGGTCAAGAACCCGTGCGCGACTGGCGCACCGAACGGCGACTCGCGCCGGGCACGCTCCACGTCCACGTGGATCCATTGCCGGTCTTCGGTGGCTTCGGCGAACTGGTCGATGCGCTCCTGGGTGATCTCCAGCCAGTCGCTCGTCACGATCTCCTGGCCGATCCTGGTGCGCAGGTCGCGCAGGCTTTGAAGCTTGAGGCTGGGCATGGGTATCGGCCGCGATGTGAAGCGCGCATTATACGGGCGCCGGGTCGGACATCGCAGCAACGGCGGAAGGTACATTAAACTAGCATGATGCCCAACAGCTGCGGCGGACACGCCGTCCAACACCAAAAATGATCGTCATCCTCATGGGTGTGACCGGAACCGGCAAGACGACCGTAGGCAAGCTGCTTGCCGAGCGGACCGGCTGGCCGTTTCACGACGCCGACGATTTCCACTCCCCGGCCAGCGTCGACAAAATGCGCAGCGGAATCCCGCTTACCGACGATGACCGCTGGCCATGGCTCGACCGCCTCAACGCGCTGCTGCGCGCCGACCAGGCCAAGGGCGCGTCCGCCATCCTCGGCTGCTCGGCGCTCAAGCAGCGATACCGCGACCGCCTCCAGCAGGGCCTGGAAAAAGTGCGCTGGGTGTTCCTGAACGGGGACATCGAGCTGATCAGGTCGCGGCTGCAGGCGCGCAAAGGGCACTACATGAATCCCGCGCTGCTGCAGTCCCAGTTCGATGCGCTCGAACCGCCGCGCGACGCGCTGAATATCGACATCGACGAGGAACCCGCAGCATTGGCCGAGCGCGTGTTGCAGGGTCTTGAGCCTGACGCTCGTCGCGACAACTCGGCGGCCTAGGCAAGCTCACGATTGTCCCGAGTGAAACTTTGTCCAGGGAGCGGTCCATGCGACTAACGGCTTCGAACCGTAGTTTCGCGTTGCTGTTCGCGGCGCTGGTCGGCTGTTCCGGCGTTGCGAGCGCAGCCACCCCGAGCTTCCTCTGCAGCAAGGCCAAGAGCTGGGTCGAGAAGACCATTTGCGCCAGCCAGCGGCTGTCCGAGCTGGACCTCGAGCTGGCGGTGGTTCGCTCCCGCATGCTCGACGGGCTCAACGGCGATGCCGAAAAGGCGTTCACCGCCGAGTACGGGAAGTGGTGGGCCAACCTCGCGCAATGCCGGAAAGATAAAGATCCGCCGAGTTGTCTCGAAGGGCGCTACGAGGCGCGCATCAAGGAGATCACCAGCAGGCCGGACTATCCCGGCGACAAAGCGCGGCCGCACGAAGAGTTCAGCGAGTCGTTGATCAAGGAAACCGGCAAGGGCTGGTCGCAGAATATGTCGGCGTACATGAAGGCGATTCGTGCCTGCATCGCCAAGCCCACGCCCGCACCGCGCGCGGTGCTGTCGGTTTGGACAGAGGAGGAGGGCGAGGTGGTGATGACGCACCTGCGCGGTGCCGCGGACGTGGACCTGATCTGCTTCGCGAAGAAAGATGGCACGGGCGCGAGCCTGCGCAAGCGCGAACCGGTCGAGACGCTTCCGGAGGACGGACCGATCCTTTGGCTTGGGTCCGCGCCGCCCCCGAACGAAGCGTGCGGAAGACCGGTTCAGGTGCTCGATACCGACGACACGCCGGTCGGTTGGCTTGCCGACGCGAAGTGTTGAATGAAAAAATCCGCTTGCGCGAAGCCGAAGGATCAGGCGAACGGACCAGTGGCCTCAGCCACGGAGTCGACGCGCTCAGGCCATCTCAGCCCTTGAAACGACCTGCGACCGCCGCCGTTTCCCGCGTCAGCAAGAATTGATCGCTGGTCACAGCGACGAACTGTGCGCCGTGCGCGATCCACCTCTTCGCGTCGGCTTCGGCGAACGCCAGGATGCCGGGCGCCTTGCCGGCCTTCCTGATGCGCGTGATGGCATCGGCGATGGCAGCCTGCACCTCCGGATGGCCGGGATCAGCTAGATGGCCAAAGCTGGCTGCCAGGTCCTGAGGGCCGATGAAGAGGCCGTCGATGCCGTCGATGGCCGCGATCTTTTCGATCTGTGCCAGCGCTTCTCTGGTCTCGATCTGCACGATCAGGCAGATTTCGCCGTCCACCCGCTTGAAGTAGTCCGTCACTCGCCCGAAGCGGTTCGCACGGCTGCTGGTCGACACTCCGCGCACACCGTTCGGTGGATAGCGCACCGCCGCCACCGCCCGCTTCGCCTCCTCTTCGTTCTGTACGTAGGGCAACAGCAGACTCTGCGCGCCGACATCCAGCAGGCGCTTGATGACCACGGTATCGTTCCACGGCGCCCGCACTACGGCCGACGCCGTATACGCGGAAACCGCATGCAGTTGATGATGCACCATGTGCAGCTCGTTGGGCGCATGCTCCATGTCGATCAGCACCCAGTCGAAGCCGGCGCCAGCGCAGATCTCCGCCGAGGCGTGGCTCGCCAGGCTGACCCAGCAACCGGTCTGTACCTTCCCGGCCTTGAGGTTGTGCTTGAGATGATTGAGAGGGATGTCCATGAGGGGGCCGGGGGCAAGGAGATAAAGCAAAGCCGATTGTAGTTGGATTTGCGGTTTACTTCCCGCCCTGCCGGCGCGAGAATCGAGGCGATTCCCAACAGCAGGCGATAGCGATGGCCAAACCGATTTCCTTCGCAGGCGTGTACCCCATTCTGGCCACGCCGTTTCGTGACGACGAGAGCCTGGATCTCGAATCCTTCGACCGCATGATCCGGTTCATGGCCAGGCTGGGCGTGGACGGGGTCACCATCCTGGGCGTGCTCGGCGAATCCAACCGCATGCTCGACCGCGAGCGCGAGCAACTCGTCCAGACAGCGGTGAAGGCGGCTGGGAGCATGCCCATCATCGTCGGCACCAGCCATAGCGGCACACGCGCCGCACTGGGCTTGAGCCAGATGGCCGAGTCGCTCGGCGCGGACGCGGTCATGGTCACACCCCAAGCCGAGCCGGTGCCCAACGATGATCGCGTGTTCGAATACTACCGCAGCATTGCAGCGGGAATCGGCATCCCGCTGGTGGTGCAGGATCATCCCGCTTCGACCGGCGTACACATGAGCGCGCCGCTCATGCTGCGCATGGTGAGCGAGATCCCGGGCGTAGCCAGCATCAAGGAAGAAGCCACACCCACGGCGCCGAAGATCCGCGCTCTGCTGCAAGGCATGAGGCAGCGGAAGGTGCCGATCCTCACCGGCCTGGGCGCGCTCTACGGTCAGTTCGACTTGGAAGCGGGCTCGAGCGGGTTCAATACGGGTTTCGCCTTTCCCGAGGTGCTAATGCTGATGGTGAAGGCGATGAAGGCGGGAGACGTGAAGCGAGTGCAGAACCTGTACGCGCGCTTCCTGCCGCTCGTCGTGTTCGAGCAGCAGCCTGGGGTAGCCGTCCGCAAGGAGATCCTGCGCCTGCGCGGGCTGCTCGACAGCAGCCGCGTACGCCATCCGGGCGCCAGCATTCAACCGGCCGTGGCCGAGCAGGTGCGCGCATTGATCGCTCAGGTGTTGCCGGGGACAGATATCACGAAACCGATCGCCGTTTGATCGTGAACCAGGTACTCACGCTGATCCGTCCCCCCGTTGAAAAAGGGGGCCAGGGGGATTTGCGGTGGTGCGCACCGGTCGAAGGAACTCAAATCCCCCTCCCGTCCCCCTTTTGCAAAGGGGTAAGCTATCTCGAGCCACTTAATACGTCTGCAACTCGCTGGCGCGGTCGCGGTAGGCTTTGACCAGGCAGGCGACTTCGTTGCAGATATCGCGCACGTTCACGGCCCAGTCGCGCTGCTCCTGCATCAACGCTTCCCGCTTGTCGGTGCGATTCATAGCGGCGCGGAACTCCAAAGCCATGCGCTCTTCCTCCAAAGCCGCCTTATCGTTGGAACAGAGCATCCACTCGACCTTGGTCTTTGGCTTGCTGCAGTCGACCACCGCCCACGCGGATCCAAGCTGCGACAGAAGGCAGAGGAGTCCGATGGTCCTCACGTGCATGCCTCGCATCTCGTTCATTTGCCGGGCGGCGCGTTCTCGCTGCTTTGATCCCGCTTCTGCTCCCGCATCCATTTCACCAATCCGGCGACGACCAGGACCAGCGCAGCCACGTTGGCGGCAAAACCAAACACGCCGACGACGCCAGGCCCCGTTTGCGCAGCCCCGCTCACGCGGGCGAGGAACATGTAGATCAACAGTGGGATGGTGCCCAGCAGCCAGAAGATCACCCCAACGAAGAGGAGCTTCAGCCCGGGCGACAGCCGGGAGTAGAAATCGCGCAGCATGGACTAGCCTTTCTCCACCGCCAGGAAGTCGCGGATCAACCGATTCGTCAGGCCCGGCATTTCGTGCACGATCCAATGAGAGGCATCCGGTACTCGGCGCACCGTCAGATCCGACACATGCGCCTCCAGCCCGTTCAGGTTGCCAGTGAGCAGCGCTTCGTCGCGTTCGCCCCAGATCACCAGCGTCGGAACGTGTACGTGAAACGTGCGCGCATCGAGCTGCAGCGCGGCCGCGCCGCTCGCCCCACTGTCATCGGGTGGGTGCAGAGGCGAGGCACGGTAGTAGTTGAGTGCGCCGGTCAAGGCACCGGGCTGCGCCCAGGCAGCGAGGTAGGCTTCGCGGTCGGCATCGGTGGCGACACCGCCGTTGGCTGCCCAACTGTCCAGCGTCATGCGCTGGAGCCGGGCATAGTTGTTTTCTGACAGCACCCTTTCGGCCTTCTCGCTCCGGAACAGGTTCATGTACGCACTCGCTCGCTGCTGGGCGGGATTGTCGCGCAGTTCGCGGGCGAAAGTCACCGGATGGGGCGCATTGATCATGACCAGCCGGGCCAGGTAGTCGGGATGCTGGGCGGCGAAATTCCACGCCACCGCGCCGCCCCAATCATGCGCTACCATCACGCAGGGCTGGCCGCCGAGATGATCGATCAGCAACCGCAAATCTTCGACCAGGTGCCTGGTCCGATAAGCCTTCACCTCGACCGGCTTGGAGGACAGATTGTACCCGCGCATGTCCAGAGCTACAGCGAGGTGATCGCGCGAGAACTCCTCGAGCTGGTCCTTCCATTCGTACCAGAACTCGGGAAACCCGTGCACGAACAGGATCAGCGGCCCCGCACCCGCAGATGCATAGTGCAAGCGGATGTTGTTTGTAAGGTTGGCGTAATGCGTGGCTGAGCATCGGTGTCGAGGGCCGAGCAGTGAGTAGCAGTTGCCCCCGCTCGAACGTCGTTACTTTTGTTCGGCTTGCATCGCCTCGATAGCACCGGCGAATGCGCCGGAGCCGGCCAGGTTCTGGCCACCATCGACCACCAGAACCGTGCCGGTCACATAGGAGGCCAGCGGCGAAGCGAGGAATACGGCCGCCTGAGCAATGTCTTCCACGGTGCCGAAACGACCGAGCGGTATCGACTTCAGCGACGTCGCCGCCCACGCCTCTCCTCCGAGTCGCTTCATTCCCTCGGTACCCGCGACCGGCCCGGGCACGATGCTGTTGGAGCGGATGCCGTACTTGCCCCACTCCAGCGCCAGATTCTTCATCATGTTGTCGACGCCCGCTTTGGCCGCGCCGACGTGAACCTGGTAAGGATAGGGCAAGAAGGACATTCCAGCCGAAATGAATACGATGCAGCCACGCGTGGCGCTGAGCTGGTCGAAGGCGGCGCGGCAGGCATTGAACGAGCCCAGCAGGTCG
Source organism: uncultured beta proteobacterium (assembly GCA_963741215.1). Classification (GTDB taxonomy): domain Bacteria; phylum Pseudomonadota; class Gammaproteobacteria; order Burkholderiales; family SHXO01; genus SHXO01. Next base: position 75,872 of record CAVUHQ010000010.1, on the reverse strand, counting down.
ATGTCCACCACCGATTTGAAGCCGTTCGGGCTGAGCTTCTCCGCCGGGATGGGAAAGTTGCCGGCCGCCCCGCACACCAGCACGTCCACCGGTCCCAGCTCGTCTCGGCACGTCCCCAGAACCGTTTGCAGTGCCTCGTACTGGCGCACGTCCGCGACCTCGGCGACGACCTTGGCCCCCAGCGCACGCAGCTCTGCCGCCGCGCTGTCGAGCCGCTCCCTGCTGCGCCCGCAGATGCCGATCTTCGCTCCCAGCGCCGCGAACGCCTTCCCAATGCCCAGGTTGATTCCGCTGCCGCCGCCGGTGACGAACACCGTCTTGCCCTCGAACAGGTCCTTCGCCAGGTACTCGGCTGTTGTCATAGGGATGCTCAAACCGCTTTGAGAACGCCGTCGAACAGCTTGGGCACCACGTCGAGGAGGCTCAGCTGGGCGGCATATTTCACCTCTTGGGTCAGCCCGCGTTGCTGCATCAGCTGGCCCACCCGACCGCGCAGCAGCGCACTCTCGGCCGCCTCACTCTGACACAGCGCCCGCGCGGCGATCGCTGCGTCGGAAAAATCGCGCCCCTCGCCCAGCTCGCGCGCGATCAGCTCGACGAAATAGCCGCCGCCGTACATATCCTCCAGGTTGGGATTTCCCATCGACCCGGAGCAGATGATCAGGATCGTCGGCGTCGCGGTGATGAGCCGCGATGTGCTTGACCACTGCATTCGCGTTGAGCAAAGCCCCTGCGTAAACGTGACCCGCGGCGGAGGATTCCTTTAGCGCTACAGTGCCATTGGTGGTGGAATAGATGAGCGTCTTGCCGCTCAGGCCGTGCGCGAGCAGCGCCAGCGGCGTGGGCGGGGCAAAGCCATCGATCGTTTCTGCCAGCAACTCGCCGGACAGCACGTAAGACCCCGCTCGCAACCTCTGCGCAACGGCCCTGGCGCCGTCCCCGTCCAGCGCAGGAACCACTTCTGCTGCGCCATGCGCCAACGCGGTGATCATGGTGGAGGTAGCGAACAACACGTCCAGCACGACCACCACCTTGCCTTCCAGCTTGACCGTGTCCAGGTCCTGGCGCCGAAACAGCACGTGGACCTTGTGGTTCAACGCCAGCAGCATCAGGCCGGCTCTCCTGGTTCACGGCGCTGGAACATGCCATATCCTTCCATGGTCATGACGAGGTCGCCGTCTTGATTGAACACCTCCCACTGGCTCTTTACCACGCCCATATCGGGCCGGCTCTTCGACGTCCGCGTCTCGACCACCTTGCGTGTGCCGCGGATGGTGTCTCCTGGACGTACCGGCTTGAGCCAGCGCACGTTGTCCACTCCCGGCGAGCCCAGGCTGGCCGAATCGCGCAGATAGGAATCCACCATCATGCGCATGACCATGGCGACGGTATGCCAGCCGCTGGCGATCAGCCCGCCATACATGGACGCCTCTGCCGCCTGCTCGTCGACGTGGAACGGCTGCGGGTCGTAGGCCTTGGCAAAGGCGATGACTTCGTCCTTGTCCACCACCTTTTCGCCCATGGGGCCGGTGTCGCCGACTTTGAAGTCTTCCCAATAATACTTATGCAATTCCGACAACCTGTTGTGCATGAGACGGTGAACGGGACACCGACGGCGCCGACCCGGCGGGATACCTGCACTGATTATCCATCGTCAGGGTGGTCCCCCGAGCAGCGCCGTGCCAGGCCACGACCGTTGCGGCAGGTTAGCTCATTTGGTGAATTTGTCACAGTTTGCGACGGTAACAGTTCCTAGGACCAAACCGGGAGAAGAGCTATCGTCGCGTGAGCTTGGGCGCTAGATGGCTGGATAAAACCGCTGTTCCTGGGGAGGAGACCAAATGAGCAAAGACCGGACGACGCTGGATGCTGAGGACTACCCTAAGGCTATCACGGCTTCAGCGATTGGGCCGGGCGCGCTTTCGAATCGCCCGGGCGGACTGACCAAAGAGCCGCCCTGCGGTGGCCGGCGGCGGCCACGCAGCATCCCAAACGGAGAGGATGGAGCATCCGATTCGAGGGTGTATCTGTCCAGCCTGCGAGTCTTGCTGGTCAGTTTCCCAGGGCTCTTTGCGGACGGCTTTGCGCGTTCGCTTGCCGGGCTCGCCGACCAGGTCGAGGTGCTGCGCTGCCATCCAGAGAGAATTGCGGATAGCTGCGAGGACGTAGGGCTGATGCTGGTCGATGTCGATCGCACAGATCGCACCGGCGCGGATCTGATTGGTGCGCTCCGTGAGCAGTCTGCCGTACCGCTGGTGGCGCTTACCAGTGCCCTGGATGACCACTCGTTGACGGCGATCCTCGAGGCTGGGGCCACTGCGTGTCTGGCAAAGAGCTGCAGCGAGGCGCAAGCCTTGACGACTTTGCGGCGTGTCCTGATGAGCGCCGGTGCCGATGGCAAGGCCAGCGAGCCGGCCATCGACGCACGACGCCCACGGCCGACTCCCAGGCGCTCCGTGAACCGCGGCGGCGACCAGAGCTCCCCATATGGCCTGACCCCGGCAGAGCTCAGAGTGCTCAGCCTGCTGTGCGAGGGATTGACGAACCTGGCAATCGCCCACCGGCTGGCGGTCTCCGAAGGGACGGTCAAGGTGCACCTGATCAGGGTCTACCAGAAGCTCGGCGTCCACAGCCGCACCCAGGCCGTCTCGATCGGCGAGCGACTGGACGTAATTCATGACATGCAGCTGCAGTCTGTGGTGGACGGTGGCTGCCTGATCGAGTGGCTGTTGCCGGACATAAAGCACGAGTCGCGCCGCCAGGGCGAGCTGCTGTTCCAAAAAGGAGATCCTGCCGACGTTCTCTATTACATTCAGAGCGGCGCCGTGGCGCTGTGCGAGCTCGGCACCGAGGTGCATGCGGGAGATGTACTCGGCGAAGTTGGGGTTTTCGCCCCTCAGCGGGTGCGCACCAGTAGTGCACGGTGCACGGTTGACACCCGCTTGTTCCGCCTGAGTGCGGAGCAAGTCAAGCGCCTGTATTTTGAGAATCCGCGGCTTGCCTACTATCTAACGCGAGTAATTGCGCGGCGGCTCGCGGCGGACCGGCTCTCCAGCCGGGAGCAAACGCAGCGCGGTTTCCGCTAGGATTTTCGCGACGGCCCCTAGGGGGCCGGACCGTTTGATAATCAAATCGACAGACGGCGGCGGGCGGTCGTCTGTTCTTTGCCGGAGCCTGGCGGTAGCTGTACACTGGCCTTAGGAGCGGTCGCGCTCCCGACGGCTGGAGCAGCGACGGGCTGGCTGCGGGGTATTGGAGAGAAATGGCCCGGCCCGATGGCGCGATCACGCAGTCGAAGTCTTACGAGGACCGATGGAAGCGTGAAGCGCGCGAGCACTTTGGACCTCCTGGAAGAGGGGGTTGTGAGCCGGATCGCGGCGCGCGGGAGCATTCGAACGTTTCCGCCCAACGCGATCATCATCAATGAAGGGGATCGAACCGATTCCCTGTACGTCATTCTCTCTGGCCGCGTAAAGGTATTCGCGGCTACCCCATCCGGCAAGGCCGTAGTCTTCGGTTTGCACGGGGCAGGCGAATACATCGGCGAGCTGGCTCTGGACGGCGGCTCGCGGGTGGCCTCTGTGGTAGCGCTTGAATCCACCCGTTGCTCTGTCATCGATGCCGACGAACTCCGGGAGTTCATTGCGGAATGCCCGGATTTTGCCATGCACCTGATTTACAAACTCATTCGAAAGGTGAGGGTTGCGTCGGAAAAGGTGAAGAGCCTGGCGCTGATGGATGCCTATGGGCGTATAGCTCGCCTCTTGCTCGAGCTTTCGGATGTCGAGGAGGGCCGCCTGATGGTCAGGGAACGACTGACCCATCAGGACATCGGGGATCGCGTAGGCTGCTCCCGGGAGATGGTGAGCCGGATCCTCGGCGACCTGGTTCGGGGCGGGTACGTTTCCACGGAAAAAGGCCGCATCATGATCAATCGAAAGCCGCCGCCCGCGTGGTGATGCGCGCCCCAACACCCTGCTCCCTCGCGTAAGGTAGCGCTATCCAGGTGGCATCGCAGCTGTTGCACACCGAGAAGCCTGCGACTGGTTACCTACCACCTTTGCTCACTTACTGCGCAGCCTTTCTTCCTCTAATTTGTCCTCCGCGCAGCGCGCCTACAGCCCCCGCGATGATCTTGTTTTGATGCGAGGGAGCGGACCGGTAGGACGGACCGCCTTGCCCGGCGGGACAGAGTTGGCGGCGAATCAGGTGAAAGCCTTCCCGAGCGCGATGCGCGACGTGAGCGGGCCGCTCGGCGGCCCGGCGTCGGGCAGAACTTGGACCAGCAATGGAGAGGCTCCAATCATGAACACGCTTAACCCATATCGACAAGCACTGCGCATCGCGGCGGGAATTACAGTCCTCGCGTGCGCATCTTATTTTTTCAACGCTGATGCCGCGAGGGTTTGCACGGCGGATCCGGACAGCATGCATCGATGGTATGGGATCGCAGGCGGCCCGGTGGGCAGTGACGCGATCGCGCGTAGCGCGAGATGCGACAGAACGCTGCGCGCCAACGCACCAGAGGAGATGCAAAAGTGGTATGGGATCGCGGGCGGCCCCGTCGGCGCCGACACCAGCACCGCCGCCCTGCACCCGGGGCCGGCCGTAAGCGCCGGGAACGAACCGGCTGGAACGGTCTATGGTCGAGCCGGGGGCGTGGTGGGGGCGGAGGCAATCGCGACCATCACGAAGCATTTCGAGCATCAGCCTGCGCTCGTCGAAGCCCGCGGCCGAGAGGTCAAGTAAGGCGCAGGAACCGATTCCGGGTATGGCCCCGCCCGCGGGTTGCTGCGGGCCCGCCCATTGTGACCCACCAATAAGCGGGCGAGCAGAGAGGCGACAACCAGGTCTGGCGACACGGGCGCGCCGTTCCGGCGCCAGCGAGCCGCAGGAAGTGCGACGAGGTCGCAGAATGAGGTAGCGCGCCGCTCCGATGGTGCTCACTCGGGGCCCGATCGCGCCGACGTACAGGTCGCTGCAGGAGACGGGCACTGACCCGTACATCCGGGATCCGGGATCCAGGCCCACGAGGAGCAGGGGAACACTACTGCTGCACGGGATCCCGCGTCGAATAATGTCCATAGAGTGTGAGAGCAAGCGGCGGACTTTCGAGCTGCTTGCGATCTCGCGCCGGTTCTTCACACTTGTCACACACTAGTTCGCATTAGTTGGCGACTCAAATCGCCGCGTGTAGCCTTGCCTGGTAGCTGTTCATACCCGGCTCGCACTGATGCGCTTTCTCGCAGATGTTCGGTTCTCGATCGCCGATTCAGGCGCCTTGATTCTCCTGGCGGCGCTCGTCTTTTGGAGTGCCGAGCTCATCGCGATCTATTTCTCGGGCTAGGGGTACGGTTACGGACACGCCCGATCCGGCACCGCCGTGTACTTGTCACGCGCGCCTCTGCGGCAGAACGGGCATGTCGATAGTTCAAATTTCGTCGCACGCATTGGTGAAGACGCACTTGCAGGGTCCCGTACGCCTCTGATGGCGGCGGCTTCCCCGGGCGCTTAGGAGGTAACGCATGCTGAGTTGGATCAAAGGCGGTACGTCGGACCATCCCCTCGACAGCCAGGACGCAAGGGATAGTCTGCAAGCCGACTTGGCGCGCATGAGTCCTGTCATGGCGCTGAGTCAGCTCGCCACCCATCTGAACAACGTCAAGACCGCGAAGAACCTCAGACCCACGCGGGCCCTCGAGATTATCGACCTGCTCGACAAGATGGGGGCTCCACTGCAGCGCAAGTTGACCCGCGCTCACCTTGTCCCGCGAGAGCCGCTTACGAAGTTCCACGAGAACCGAATCTGGACTGCGGTCTATACGTACGCGAGGGAGCTGGCCGACGTCTATCGCCTCTGCCTGGCGCAGTACCAGGTGGGTGCCGCGGGGTCCGCCGTTCTAAAGCGGCGTCTGCCGCAGATCACGTGCCGGGCGCTGCGCGCCTGCGCGACGCAGCTCAAGTGGATGCTGCTGCGCTACGGTCCGGTCGAGCAGCGTCTGTGGCAAGAACTCTGCGGGCTGTACCGTCTGTCGGAGTCGCTGGGGTTCGCGCAAGCCAGTTGCGCCATGTACCCGCAGATCGATTCGACCCCCGAGCGGGAGTTCCTGCGCGCAGCGATACTCGCCGTGTCGTCTCCCGACGGCTTGACGCCGCTCCAGATCGACATCGCCGAGCGCGTCATCGAGAAAGTTGCGCACACCTTTCGTGTCAACCAGCGCCCCGCGTCAGGAATCTCCTATGTCGTCGAGCTGTCCGGGGAGCACGGACCGGGACGCCTGTCGACCAACCTCAAGCTCACTCAAGACTTGCGCTGCTTTGGGCCGGCCGGGGCTGCCGCCGAAATCGAGCGGGCCGTTCAGTTCATGGATCAGCACAGGGCACCGCCGCCCGATCTGGCGATCGGCGAGGATCTTAACGTCGGTGCCGTACACGCAACCCTCACGCATCTGCTGCGCTATTGGTCTGCGGTGCTGCCCGAACGGCGGGACCGGCGACGCCGCCAGCTCGAGCGCGTTTCGGTAGTGCATGAGTTCGAAGAAGTCGTGGCGGCGGTAGGAGGTCTCTTTCTCGAGTCGCCGTTCGTGAGCAACGAGGAAGAATGGAACATCGAGAACGAGAGCGAAAGCGGGTTCGGCGCTTTCGTGCAGAGCCCTCAGGGTGGCTGGCTCGAGATTGGTACGCTCATCGCCATCAGACGTGACGAAGGGGCGGCCTGGAGCGCGGCGATTGTCCGACGCGTGTCCATGGACGAGGCGGGCAACCGCTACGTCGGCATCGAGATATTGGCGCATGGAGGGACCGCGGTGACGATCATGGCCGCATCTTTGAGCGCAAGAGGAAGTGCTATTCCCCCGCAAGGAGAGATCTGTGTGCTGCTGCCGTCGTCCACGGTCAATACCGGCGAAGCACTGCTGCTGATGCGCCCCGAGTTCTTCTCGCACTCTCGGAGCCTGCTGATGTCGGTCTACGATCGCAGGTACTCTTTGTCTCCGCTCGGCATGGTGGAGCACCGCGCCGAGTTCGATCTCGGACGCTACCGAATCGTCGAGCACATCGAAGAATCGGCAAAGGTATTCACGTGCACAGGATAAGGTGCAAGCCGCCCTGTTTACCGTTCGTGTCGAACGTCGCGCAGCGGAGTCGAAAGACACTGTGCCAGAGCTGCGGAGTCCCGGTTCAGAATTGAGCGTCGCAGCGACACCTGCAACGGCGCAGCGCTCTAGAGCAGGCTCACGCCCCCGCAGTTCGTGCTGCCGCCGTTGATGTACCAGGCACCCGAGTTGGTACACGCCGCCGGATCGGGCGGCGTGAATCCGGCAGGGGCATAGACGGAGAACTGGAACGAGCCGGTATACGGTTGTCCGTCGTCGATCTTGCGGTCCACCTCCGCCAGGAGCTCGACTGGGATCAAGGTGCCCGTCTTGACGTTGTTCCGTAGCGCCGGAAGCGGTGCAATCGTCGTCCCATTGCCGTAGATACCGTCACGGGCGAGCTGGAGGTACACCAGATAGGCGTTCTTTGGTGTGCTGGTGTCGTCCGGAGCAGCGGTTCCGCTGTTGGGCATGGCATAGGTGCCACTGAGGAATCCCGCGGCGCTCAGATGGTGCCAGGCGAGAATTTCCTCGTGCAGCCCCGAGGCATTGGGTGCTTCAATCAGCCCGTTCGCGTCTCCACTCAAGCAAGGGTTCGCGCCGCAGTTGATGCTGGTATTGGCAGCACCATAATCGCCCGGGAGCGCGTGGTAGCGATCCTGGAAGCCGAAGAACGCGGCCTTGATGCCATCCTGCTGGGAGATCAGGCTGCGCACACGCGCGCTGCTGATGAGTTCTTGCCCCTTCACCACCCCACCGAGCAGCAGCCCGATGATGACCACAACGATGGCGATCTCGACCAGCGTAAAACCTGTCGTGTTCTTCTTCACTCGACTTCTTTGCAGTGGTCTCCGTCGGCACTCCGGAACCCGGATTGCGTGCGCTCTCGATTACCCGGCACTCTGGCCCCGGCGCATCGGTGCGGACTCTACCTAGGCCTTCCCGCGGCGCCAAACTTTCTCGTAGGATTGTGAAACGGCGCCGAATTGCGCAAAGGTCGGCAAGATGATTAACCAACAGTTAATCAGGTGAGAAAAGACTCGGAATGTAGGGATCGGATCCCGGGGGAATCCGAGCGGTCAGTACAGGCCGTAGGACCGCCGATGCACCGCTGAGTACTTCCCCATTGTGGGGGCGCGGGCTTGAGCGCGCCGCCCTTGCGCGCTAGTCACGGTCTGTCCGAGGGTTGCCTGCGCTCTCCGCCTAAACCCGTTGACGCAGCAGCGCGCTTACACCAGCTGCCTCCACTTTGACTTCGGGGCAACGGGAACTGGCTCTGCTTTGCTGTCGGCCGCCGCGGCGAAGCGGGATAGATGATAGTCGCTGTCGCCGAACGTCGTATCGATCGCGGTGAGGCGCTTGAAGTAGTGGCCGACGTTCAGCTCGTCGGTCATGCCCATGCCGCCGTGCAGCTGGATCGCCTGCTGGCCGATGAAGCGGCCGGCGCGTCCGATCAGTTCCTTCGCTGCCGACACCGCGCGCCGGCGCTCTTGCGCGTCGGGGGTATCCACGCTGACGGCCGCGAGACAGGCCATGGACCTGGCCTGCTCGTACTGAATCAGCATGTCCACCATGCGATGCTGCAAGGCCTGGAATCTGCCGATGGGAACGCCGAACTGCTGGCGCGTCTTCAGATACTCGAGCGTCGCATCGTTCAGCGCGCCCATGCAGCCCACTGCTTCCGCGCACAGAGCGGCGATGCCGCGATCGACCACCAGTTCGATCAGCGGATAGGCCTGGTCCAACACGCCGATCAGCGAATCGGAATTCACCTGCACGTTGGCGAACTCGACCTCCACTGCCCGCATGCCGTCGTAGGTCGGATAGTCCGTGCCCCCCACCCCGGTCTCTCCCGGGTTCACGAAAAACAGCGAAATGCCATGCGGATCACCGGCATCGCCCGCTGGTACGCGCCGGGATGATCAGCAGGTCCGCGACGGCGCCATGCAAGACCACCGACTTGCGCCCGTTGATGACCCAGAAGCCGGCCTCCTGCCGCGCCGTCGTTTCCACGTGGCTGAGCGAATAGCGTGACGCCGGCTCGCCGTGAGCGAAGGCGAGCTTGAGCGAGCCGTCCACGATCTTCGGCAACAGCATGCGGCGCTGCGCGTCGGTACCTCCCAGCACGATGGTGCTGGCGCCGAGGACGACAGTGGGCAGATAAGGTTCGACGACGAGGTACTTGCCGAAGGCTTCCATGACGATCATCGTGTCCACCGCACCGCCGCCGAAGCCTTCGTGCTCCGGCGGGATGGGCAGCCCCAGCAGGCCCATCGAGGCGAAGCCCTCCCATACCACCGGGCTCATGCCCTGCCGGGCCGCGATGATCTCGCGACGGGTGGCGAAGCTGTAGTTCTTCTCCAGAAACTTCCCGACCGAGTCCTTCAGCAGCTGCTGCTCTTCGGTGTAATTGAAGTCCATGTCTGCCTCTCAATCCGCGCTCTAGAGTCCGAGAATCTGCTGCGCGATGATATTGCGCTGGATCTCGTTCGAGCCGCCGTAGATGCTGACCTTGCGGTAGTTGAAGTAGCGCGCGGCCAGCGGCGCGGCATACTCCGGCCCGACGCGCTCGCCCAGCCAGTGATCGCCCCAAGCAGTCGGGCAGGTGCGGCAGCGCATACGGCCCCACCGCCTCCATCATCAACTCGGTCAACGTCTGCTGGATCTCGGTGCCTTTGATCTTCAGGATCGACGCCTCCGGTCCCGGAGGCGCGACCTTCGCGTTCGGCCGAGGCCACGCGCAAATCGGTGATCTCCAGCGCCATCAGGTCGATCTCCAGACGCGCGACCTTGTCGCGGAAGCGCGGATCCTCGATCAGCGGACGGCCGTCCTTCTGCTCCTGCGAGGCGATGTGTTTCAAGTAACGCAGCTCGCGCTTGGAGCGGACGACGCCAGCGATCCCGCTGCGCTCGTGCGACAGCAGGAACTTGGCGTAGGTCCAGCCGCGCCCTTCCTCGCCGACGAGGTTGTCTGCGGGCACCTTCACGTTCTCGAACCAGACCTCGTTGACCTCGTGCTCGCCCTCCAGGGTGATGATCGGGCGCACGGTGACGCCGGGCGAGCGCATGTCGATCAGCAGGAACGAGATGCCCTCCTGCTTCTTGCCCTGGCTTGCAGTGCGCACCAGGCAGAAGATCATGTCGGCGTACTGGCCGAGAGTGTTCCAGGTCTTTTGGCCGTTGACGATGTAGTGATCGCCGCTGCGCTCGGCGCGCGTCTTGAGCGAGGCCAGGTCCGAACCCGGCGCCGGGCTCCGAATAGCCCTGGCACCACCAATCCTCGCTCGAGAGGATGCGCGGCAGATAGTGCTGCTTCTGCGCGGGGCTGCCGAAGGCGATGATCACCGGCCCGACCATGTTCACGCCGAACGGGATGATGCGCGGCGCGCCCACGGCCGCGCACTCGTCCTCGAAGATGTGCTTCTGCACCGCGTTCCAGCCGGTGCCGCCGTACTCCACCGGCCAGCCGGGGGCGATCCAGCCCTGCTCGTACAGGATCTTTTGCCAGCGGACGTGGTCGTCTTTGTTCAGCCGCTTGTGCTCCAGCACCTTACGGCCGATCTCGGGCGGCAGCTTCGAGCGAACGAAAGCGCGCACCTCCGCGCGAAACGCCTCCTCTTCGGGGGTGTAGTTGAGATCCACTTGGGACGGACTCCGGTGTGATGTGGGAAGCGCCGAAACGGTGTCGAGCCAATCGCCGCGACGGGCACCGGGGAATCAGGGTGACTGAAAGAATACGGCAATCGCCAGGCACCAGCAACCGCGCGGCGGGCTGCGGTGGCCCGGGAGACGCCGCAGGTCTATAATTCGCAACTTCAAATCTCCCGCGCGCCAGTGATCATCGGTCGAGCGGGCCGCATCTCTCGAACCGGTGGACGCACCGCCTGGAGGACTTCTTATGGGTACCCGCGAACAGGAACTTCTCGCCCAGTTGAATCTCGAGCCGCTGTGGCTGCCCTTCACCGCCAACCGCCAGTTCAAGGCATCTCCGCGCCTGCTGGTGGCCGCCAAGGACATGCACTACACCGCTCACGACGGCCGCCAGATCCTGGACGGCATCGCGGGCCTGTGGGCGGTGAACGCGGGCCACTGCCGGCAGCCGATCGTGGATGCGATCAAGAAGCAGGCCGAGAGCATGGACTACGCCACCGGCTTCCAGATGCACAGCCCGGGGCCGTTCCTGGCGGCGGATCGCCTGGTGCAGATCACGCCCAAGGGCATGGAGCATGTGTTCTTCGTCAACTCCGGATCCGAGGCGGTAGACACCGCGCTCAAGATCGCCATCGCCTACCATCGCGTGCGCGGCGAAGGCACCCGCCGCGTGCTGATCGGTCGCGAGCGCGGCTACCACGGCGTCGGCTTCGGCGGCATCTCGGTCGGCGGCATGGTGGGCAACCGCAAGATGTTCAACGGACAACTCCTTCCGGCTGTCGACCACATCGCGCACACGCACAACCTGGAGAAGAACGCCTACTCCCGCGGACAGCCGGAGTGGGGCGCGCACCTGGCCGACGACTTGGAGCGCCTGGTTGCGCTGCACGATGCGTCGAACATCGCTGCGGTCATCGTCGAACCGGTGGCCGGCTCCACCGGTGTGCTGCTCCCGCCGAAGGGCTATCTCCAGAAGCTGCGCCAGATCTGCGACAAGCACGGCATTCTGCTGATCTTCGACGAGGTGATCACCGGGTTCGGACGCACCGGCAGTGCCTTCGCAGCGCGGACGTTCGGCGTCACGCCGGACATCATGACCTGCGCCAAGGCGCTGACCAACGCGGCCGTGCCCATGGGTGCGGTGATCGTGAAGAAGGAGATCTACGAGACCTTCATGCAAGGTCCGGAGAACGCCATCGAGCTGTATCACGGCTACACCTATTCGGGGCACCCGCTGGCGGCGGCCGCAGCTGTGGCTACGCTGGACCTGTTCAGGGTCGAGGGCCTGTTCCAGCGCGCGGCGGATCTGGCACCCTACTGGGAGGATGCTGCACATTCGCTCAAGGGCCTGCCGCACATCATCGACATCCGCAACATCGGACTGGTGGTGGGCATCGAGCTGGAGCCGATCGCCGGCAAGCCTGGTGCGCGCGGCTTCGATGCTTTCCTGCGTGCCTACGAGAAGAACGTGCTGATCCGCACCACCGGCGACACCATCGCGATGTCGCCGCCGTTGATCATCGAGAAGAAGCAGATCGATCAGCTGTTCGAGACGGTGCGCGAGGTGCTCAAGACGCTGCCTTGATCGAGGGGCCGCGGGACTCGGAGGGCCAGGGGCTGCAAATGCGGACGCTACTTGAGTCTCGCCCAGCAGAGTCGATACACGCTCAGCGCGAACGGTGTTCGGTCCCTCTGCCCCTAGTCCCTAGCCCCTGATCTTGAGAAGATACAGCAGTGAAAATCGTCATCGCCCAGATGCAGCACGAGACCAACACCTTCTCGCCGGTGCCCACGCCGTGGGAGGCGTTCGGCGAAGGACGGCCCTGCTCTGGGGCAAGGCCGCCTACGACGCGATCAAGGGCACGCGCCTGCCGATGGCCGCCTTCATCGATCTGGCCGAGGCGGCCGGCGCCGAGATCGTCACGCCGCTGGCGGCCTGGGCCAATCCGAGCGGACCGGTCGACGGCAAGGCCTACGACCGCATCTGCGATCTCATCTGCGAGGCGGTGAGCGAAGGGCTGCGACGCGATCTTTCTCGATCTGCATGGCGCCATGGTGGTGGCCGATCGCACCGACGATGGCGAAGGCACGCTGCTGGAGAAGATCCGCAGCCATCGCGCCGCGCGCTCCGATCGCCGTGTCGCTGGATCTGCATGCCAACGTCACCGAGCGCATGGTGCGCAACTGCGACGCTATCGCCGGCTACAAGACCTACCCGCACGTCGACCAGTACGAGTCCGGCCAGCTCGCCGGCAGCATCGTATTGCGCTACCTGAAAGGCGAAGTGAAGCCGGTGATGGCCTGGGGCAACGTTCCCTGCTCGCGCAGACGCTGCGGCAGAACACGGATGAGAGTCCGATGAAAGATTGCGTCGATGCCGCCCGTGCCGCGGAGAAGGACGGCCTGCTCGCTGCCACCGCCTTCGGCGGCTTCCAGATGGCCGACATCCACGACGCCGGCTTGAGCGTCGTCACGGTGGCCGACGGCGACCAGCGAAGGCGGACGAAAGCTGCCGACGCGATCCTCGACATCGCCTGGCGCCACAAGGACGAGTTCATCTACCGTGGCGAACCGCTGGAGCAGGCGATCGCGCGAGCCAAAGCAATGGCCGAGCAGACCGGCGGCCCGATCCTGCTGCTGGATCACGCCGACAACTGCGCCTCCGGTGCCACGCAAGACACCATGTACGTGCTGAAGGAAGCGCTGCGCCAGGGCCTCACCGGCATCGCGGTGGGCCCGGTGCGCGACCCAGAGGCCGTCGGCATCGATGATCGACGCCGGCGTGGGCGCGAAGGTCAGCTTGAAGCTGGGCGGCAAGATGGACATGCCCGCCATCAAGACGAAGGGCGAACCGCTGGAAGTGACCGGCGTCGTGCGCGCCATCACCGACGGCGAATACACCATCACCGGGCCGCAGTTCCAGGGCATGCGCTGCTACATGGGGCGCACCGCGGTGCTGGACACCGGCGACGGCAGAGATCGTGGTCACCGAGCGCAATCAGGAGCCGTGGGACCGCGGCGTCTTCACCAGCGTGGGCATCGATCCGACACGCAAGCGCTATTCCTGCTGCTCAAGTCGCGCATGTATTTCCGTCCGGTGTTCCTGCCCATCGCCAAGGGCATGGTGTTCTGCGACAGCCTCGGTGTGGGCTCATCGGACTGGACGCTGTTCGACTACAAGCAAGCTGCGCCGGCCGATCTATCCGCTGGACTCGGAATTTCCAGCCGAGCATCGCTAGAGCGCGGCCAATGCTGAACTACTCCCGAGGAGGAAGCACAGATGAACAAACCCGTCGAGCGGCCTGGCGCTCAGGTCCATGACATTCGTCACTACATCAACGGTCGCGAAGTGCCCGGCACCAGCAATCGTTATGGCGACGTCTACAACCCCGCGCTGGGCGAAGTCGGCGAGCCGTGTGGCGTTCGCGAGCACCGAAGAGGTCGGGCAGGCAGTCGCCGCGGCGCAGGCCGCCTTCCCTGCGTGGGCCGCAACGCCGCCGCTGCGTCGCGCACGGGTCATGTTCAAGTTCAAGGAACTGATCGAGCGCGATCACGACAAGCTGGCGCGCCTGATCTCCAGCGAGCACGGCAAGGTCGTCTCCGATGCGCGCGGCGAAGTGACGCGCGGCCTGGAGGTGGTCGAGTTCGCCTGCGGCATTCCGCACCTGCTCAAAGGCGAATACAGCGAGCAGGTCGGCACCGGTGTCGACAGCTATTCGATGCGTCAGCCGCTCGGCGTGTGCGCCGGCATCACGCCGTTCAACTTCCCGGCCATGGTCCCGATGTGGATGTTCCCGGTCGCCATCGCCTGCGGCAACACCTTCGTGCTCAAACCCTCCGAGCGCGATCCCTCGGCCAGCGTGCTATCTCGCCCGGCTGCTCAAGGAAGCCGGTCTGCCCGACGGCGTGTTCAACGTCGTGCACGGCGACAAAGTGGCCGTCGACGCGCTGCTGAACGATCCGCGCATCGCCGCGGTCAGCTTCGTCGGCTCCACGCCGATCGCCGAGTACATCTACCGGACCGGCACCGCGACGGGCAAGCGCGTGCAGGCGCTGGGCGGCGCCAAGAACCACCTGGTGGTCATGCCCGACGCCGATCTCGATCAAGCCGTCGATGCGCTCATCGGCGCGGCCTACGGCTCGGCCGGCGAGCGCTGCATGGCGATCTCGGTCGCGGTGGCGGTGGCGGCGGTGGCCGACGCGCTGGTCCAGCGGCTGGCCGAGCGCGCGCGCAGCCTGAAGATCAACACCGGCACCGACGAGAATGCCGAGATGGGACCGCTCGTCACCAAGCAGCACCTGGACAAGGTCACCGGCTACGTGGACGCCGGGCGTGAAAGAAGGCGCCAAGCTGGTCGTGGACGGACGCGGCGTCGAAGGTGCCCGGCCACGAGAACGGTTTCTTCATCGGCGGCTGCCTGTTCGACAAGGTGCAGCCGAGCATGAGCATCTACCAGCGAGGAGATCTTCGGGCCGGTACTGTCGGTGGTGCGCGTGCCGGACTTCGAATCCGCGCTCAAGCTGATCCACGGCCACGAGTACGGCAACGGCGTTTCCATCTTCACCCGCGACGGCGATGCGGCGCGCGAGTTCGCCACTCGCATCCAGGTCGGCATGGTCGGCATCAACGTTCCCATCCCGGTTCCGATGGCCTACCACAGCTTCGGCGGCTGGAAGCGCTCGCTGTTCGGCGATCACTACGTGCACGGCCCCGAGGGCGTGCGCTTCTACACGCACCTCAAGACCATCACCAGCCGCTGGCCCACCGGCATCCGCAAGGGCGCGGAGTTCGTGATGCCGACGATGAAGTAGGCACGCCCCGCACGCATGCTGACATACGCGCTCGTCGCTTTGTGCGCGGCCCTGCTGGCCGCAGCCGGCGATGCGGGCGCGGCCGGCACGACCTGGGACCGCAACGCCGACTGGCTGCAGGAGCAGATCCAGGCCTGCGCCGAGCGCACCGAAGAGTTCGCCTGCCGCTACTTCCCGGCGCGAGCGTTGAATCAGCTGTTCGGCATCGGGGAGTTCTGCAACGACGAGCGCTGCCTGCTGTCGCACGAGATCGCGGCCGAGCTCGGCAAGAGCGGGCATTGGTCCGCGCTCGGGCAGCGCCAGCGATCAGGCCGATCCTCATCCGGGCGCAGGAAATGGCCACCGGCGGACTGCCGGTGATCGCGGTGCAGGCCGAGCGGCGACAAGGGCCTGATCGCGATCGTCATGCCGGGCAAGCTCGTCTTCTCGAAGAGCTGGGGCTGAATGTGCCGCTCGGTGTGGGAGCGCGTTTGGATAAGCCCGAGGCGTCGGTGTATGCGCAGGGGTTGAATTTTCTGTTTTCGGATCCGGCGAAGGTGACGTTGTATGCGTCTAAGTAGGGGCTAGGGACGATCAACTTGGCTACTATCGAAAATATCGAGCAACTGCGCGCCATCATCGGCGAGCCCAGCGAGCTGGTGCTGCTCAAGCTGCATCGGCGGCTCAATGCGCAGGCGCGCGAGTTCATCGCCCGCTCGCCGATGTTCCTGCTGTCCACCGCCGACGCGGCCGGGCAGCCTACCGTGGCTCCCAAGGGCGATGGGCCGGGCTTCGTGCGCGTCGCCGATGAGCGCACGCTGCTGATCCCCGAACGCAAGGGCAACAAGCTGGTGTTCTCGCTGCAGAACATAATGGCCAACCCGAAGAGTTGGCCTCATCTTCCTCTTGCCGGGAACCGGCGAGACGCTGCGAGTGAGCGGCGATGCAGAGTTGGTCGACGACCGCGAGTTGTGCGAGTCCTTTGTCGAGCGCGGCAAGCCCGCGTTGCTGGTGACACGGGTTCGGGTCACGCAGTGCTACTTCCATTGCGCCAAGGCGTTCCTGCGGGCCGAGCTCTGGAAGCCCGAGACGTGGCCCGACCCGATGAAGATCAGTTTCGGTGAGGAGATCGCGGCAGGAGGCGGGCTCGCACCCGCGGCGGTCGAGGAGTTCGACGCCGGCGTGCGAGAGCGATACAAGACCGATCTCTAGCCGAGCAGGCGGACTCCGGATTGAGCTCGCCCCGAGACGCCAGAAACCAGAGGTGAGAGGTGGGATACGAAGGAACCGAGCAAACAGCCCGACTCCCCGGTCCACTAACCTCTCGCCTTTGACCTCTGGCGCCGTGCCAGACTAGGCCTGAACTTCCAACAGGCTGCGCTTCGCGGTGTCGATCCACACCTGCTCGGCGTCGAGCCGGATGTTGAAGCGGCGCGCATAGGCGAGCACGTCGTTGAAGACGTGATTGGCCTGCTTCTTGTAGCCCAGGCGCTTGAGCAGCAGCCCGTAGCGGCACTTGGCTTCGAGCCCTACGAACACATGCGTCAACGCTTCGTACTCGCGCAGGGCGTCCTGATGGCGCCCCATGCCCTCCAGTGCACGCGCGTTGAGCAGGCGTGCGTCGTCGGGCCGGAAACGCGGATCGATCCGGGACAAGCGCTCGAGCACTTCCCTGGCTTGCTCGAACGTATGGTTGTTCACGTGCGCGCGGGCAAGACCCATCACCAGCTGAGGGTCGGACGAGTAGATGCCTTGGAGCGCGCTCTCGTACATCCCCACCGCACGATAATACATGCCGCACCGCATCAGCCCTTCCGCTGCAGCGATCCTGTTGTTCACGCTCGGGCAGCGCGCAACTTCCATCAGCCGGCGCTGAAGCTCCGAATTCGGCATGAATGCCTGGGCTAGATGACTGGCCACCAATCTCGCGTTGCGATGCTCGCGTGACCCCGGGAAGATCTCCGCCAGGTAATAGATGACGCAACCGACCACGGGCAGAAACAGGATCAGCAGCGCCCAGAAATGGGGTCGCCCGGTGCGGAACATGTGGTACAGAAAGAACGCCTGGATAACGGCGGTCAGTGCAATGAGCAGAGGCATCGACAATCTCCGAGGACGCTTCCAAAACTGGCCACTGGCCAATCAAGACTTTGTTGACACGAAGAAAGGCAAGGAGTATGCCCATGCGGCGGAGCACCCGGAGAGTGCTTTGGCCACGGGGACTTAGCCGATTTTCCGAGAAAACCCCTCAAGCCGCGGTCGGGCCTTGGCGGCCCCGTCCCCGACCGGGCGGCCAGAGGCGCGGGCGCAGCGAGCAACAGGGAGTGGACTATTCGCGGCACTCTGGTACGGCAAAGGTCAGAAATGCGGCCGTGTATTTTCGGGCAGGGCGTCGGGCGGCGATCTGGCTGAAGGGCCGGACTTAAGTTCTGTAGCCGGGTGAGCAAGACGCCGTTCGCTCTGATCCTTCGAGTCCGGGCGCTGCGCGCGCTACGCTCAGGATAGGCGCAGTAGCGGGCATGCCGGTTGCATCAAAAACCGATCCACGTCCAGCGGGAGAATCACATGGGGATCATCGGGCTATTGCTAGGGCTGGCGATCGGCGGCTCCATCCATGGTGTTGAAGGCGCAATCCTTGGCGCCCTGGTCGGTTGGGCCATCGGGTATGGCTTTAGTCAGCTGATCACGCGCCACGACGGCAGGCTCAGTGCGCAGAAGCTGGAGTCGCGCCTCGCCACGATCGAGGACGCGTTGCGCGCATTGGACACCAGGCTCTCGATGTTGGAGCGCACGCCGGCCCAGGAACCGGTGGCGCAACCCGTACCGGGAGAGCAACCCTACGCGCCACCGGACGTCCAGTTTGCGGCGGCGGATAACCTCGAACGCGCTCCGGCGGTCGCCATGTCGGCCTCGCCGGAGATGACGATACCGGAGGCGCAGCCGGATCGGGGCACTGCAGAGCCTGAAGCGTCGGCGCCGGGAGCAATCCGGCCGGCCACACTCACTCCCCGTCCGCCGAGAGTCCCGCGCGAGCCCTCGTTCATCTGGCGCTGGTTCATGGGCGGTAACACTCTGGTGCGCGTGGGTGTGGTGATCCTGTTCTTCGGCGTCGCCTTCCTGCTCAAGTACGCCTACGAGCACACTCATGTTCCGATCGAACTGCGTCTCACCGGTGTGGCCATCAGCGCCGTCGTGCTGCTGTTCATCGGCTGGCGCCTGCGGCTGAAACGTCCGGGTTATGCGCTGGCGATGCAAGGCGGCGGTGTCGGTGTTCTCTACCTCACCGTGTTCGCCGCGTTCCGCCTCTACCAGGTTCTGCCGCCGGAAGCAGCGCTGGTGCTGTTGTTCCTGATCGCGTCGCTGTCTGCCGCGCTGGCCGTGATGCAGGACGCGCAGTCGCTGGCCGCGCTCGGTGCGAGCGGCGGCTTCCTCGCGCCGATCCTCGCGTCTACCGGAACCGGCAGCCACGTCATGCTGTTCAGCTACTACGTGATCTTGAACGTCGGGCTGCTCGGCATCGCCTGGTTCAAGGCCTGGCGGCCGCTGAATGTGCTGGGATTCTTGTTTACGTTCGGCATCGGCACGCTGTGGGGTGCGCGCTTCTACCGTCCGGAGCTGTTCGCCGAGCACCGAGCCGTTCCTGGTGATTTTCTTCTTGCTCTATCTGGCGATTCCCATCCTGTTCGCGCGCCGGCGCGCGACGGAGCTCAAGAACTACGTGGACGGCACGCTGGTGTTCGGCACGCCGCTGGTCGCGTTCGGCTTGCAGACGCAGCTGGTACGCAACATCGAATACGGCGCCGCGTGGAGTGCGATAGCGCTGGCCTTCGTCTATCTATCGCTTGCGCGCTGGCTCTATACTCGCCACCGTGAAGAACTGCGCATGCTGGTGGAGGCCTTCCTCGCGCTAGGGGTCGTGTTCGGCACCTTGGCGATCCCGCTGGCGCTGGACGGCCGCTGGACCTCCGCCGCCTGGGCGCTCGAGGGCGCTGCCATCCTGTGGGCCGGTACACGGCAGGACCGCTGGCTCGCGCGCGCATTCGGATTGTTTCTGCAAGTCGCCGCGGGCATAGCCTTCCTGACCACGATCGACCGCCAACCCGGTAACGTGCCGGTGTTCAACAGCTTCTACCTGGGGTGCCTGTTCATCAGCCTTGCGGGCTTCTTCTCCAACTGGTACCTCGAACGCAATCGCGAGCGGCTGCGGCCGTGGGAAGCGCCTCTGGCCACGGTGGTGTTCGTGTGGGCGCTGGCGTGGTGGATCGGCGGCGCGGCACGCGAGATCGATCTGCGAGCGACCGGCGGCTATGCGAACCACGTGTTCGTGCTGTTTGCGGCCGGCTCGTGTGTCGCGTTCAGCCTGCTGTGGAAGATGGTGCGCTGGCGGCTGGCGCGCTATCCCGCGCTCGGCCTGCTGCTGGTGATGATCTTGGTCGCCCTGGCCAACGCTGCGGAGCACAGGCATCCTCTGGCGCAACTCGGGGTGCTGGCCTGGCCGATCGCGTTTGCGGCACACCTGTGGCTGCTGCGCAGGCATGACGAGGCGGAGAATCGGTATGTGGAATTCCTGCACGCGGGCCAGCTCTGGCTGTTTGCCGCGCTCGCGTCCTGGGAGCTGGCCTGGCTCGTCGATCGGAGCGTGGAGGCGAGCCGCGTCTGGGGCATGATCGCCTGGGCTGTCGTGCCCGCGTTGCTGCTGGGGCTACTGGCGGCACGCGCGCAGCAATTACCCTGGCCGGTGCGCGGTCGTCTCGCCACCTATGCTCTTATGGGTGGTGCGCCGCTGGCGGTGTTCTTGTGGTTGTGGATCTTCCTCGCGAACGCGGTCAGCGACGGCGACGCCAGTCCCCTGCCCTATGTGCCCTTGCTCAATCCGCTGGATCTCGCCCAGTTCGCCGCCTGGCTGGCGATCGCCGCGTGGATCCGGGGGCTGAAGAACATGGACCTGGCCGACTATGCCGGCGACAACCCGGGCCTCACCTATGGCGCGCTGGGTGCGGTCGGCTTCATCGGCCTCAACGGCTCGCTGCTGCGTGCCCTGCACCACTGGGCCGGCATTCCCTACGATCTCCAGGCGATGCTGCATTCGATGCTGGTGCAGGCAGCGCTGTCCATCTTCTGGACCGTGCTCGCGCTGTGCGCCATGGTGGTCGCCACGCGCTTGCGCATTCGACCGCTGTGGATCGTCGGAGGCTCGTTGATGGCGGTGGTGGTGGCCAAACTGTTCCTGGTTGACCTGTCCAACATCGGCGGCGTGGAGCGCATCGTCTCCTTCATCGGCGTCGGGGTGTTGATGCTGCTCATCGGATATGTATCGCCCGTCCCGCCGCGGACGCAGGAGAATGCCAAATGAAATCGCTGCTCGTCGTGCTGCTGACACCGGCACTGTGTTGCGCGGCCGAGACGCCGAAGGACTTTGCCTTCGGCATGCCGCTGGAGGTCGACGGCCGCGAAGCGCTGTACGAGCTCGAGATTCCCGCCTCGGTATACCAGGGCGTCGCGCGACGCGACCTCGGCGACCTGCGCGTGTTCAACGCCGATGGCGAGCCGGTGCCCTTCGCATTCGAGCCGCGGCCGCAGCAGCAGAAGGAGAAGCCGCCGCCGGTCACCGTGAAAGTTTTCCCGCTGTATGGGGAGCAGGCGGCTGACCTGGATGGCCTGCAGTTGAGAGTGGAAAAGGCAGGCAGCGGCACGGTGGTGAGCGTGAGGAGCGAAGGCGCTCCTCCGGCCGCGAAACGGCGGTTGCTCGCCTACCTGGTCGACGTGAGCGCTCTGGAGCATCCCTACGAGGCACTTGAGGTGGACTGGCGCCAGGACTCGGCGAGCTTCGCTACCAATCTTCGAGTGGAGGCAAGCGACGACCTGAGGAGCTGGTCCACCGTGGTGTCGCAGGCGCCGCTGGTGCGCATCGACTATGGCGGACAGCGTCTCGAGCAGCGCACGGTCGAGTTCGCGCCCCGCACTGCGAAATACCTGCGTCTGTCCTGGCCTATCCACGGATCGCCCGGGCCGCAGAGCAGGGTCGAAGGAACGGCCGACCAGCCGCTGGAGTTGACGCGAGTCCAGGTGCGCACCGGCGGAGCAGTGCAGGAACCGGAACGAGCCTGGAAGGACGCCCAGGCGGCCGCCGGCGAGAAGCCCGGCGAATACCTGTTCGATCTGGGCGGCCGGTTTCCGGTTGAGCGCATTCGCATCGGCCTGCCACAGGACAATACGGTCGCGCGCGTCGAGTTGCTGTCACGCCCGGACCCAAGCAAGGAATGGCGCACGGTAACGAGTGCCGTGGTCTACCGTCTGATGCAGCAGGGACAGTCGATCGCCAGCCCGGAGCTTGCTTTCGCACCGAACGGGGACCGCTACTGGCTCTTGCGCGTGGATCAAAAAGGGGGGGGTCTGGGCAGCGGGATGCCCAAGCTCAGCGCCGGCTGGGTGCCCGTGAAGCTGGTGTTTGCCGCCCGCGGCAAGGGGCCGTTCCAGATCGCCTATGGCAACAGCCGTGTGGACCGCACCGCGTATCCGATCGAAACGGTGGTGCCGGGATGGCGCAGCGACAAGCAGGTCAAGCTGGCACAAGCACAGGCGCTGCCCGAGCGGCTGCTCGCCGGGCCAGCGGCGCTGCGGCCGCAGCGCGACTATAAGACGCTGACATTGTGGGCCGCACTCGATGCCAGTGTGCTGCTGCTCGGATGGATGGCCTGGCGCTTGAGCAAGCAGATGCGGGCGGCGAAAAGTCCGCCCGCCGCGCCTGCGGAGACAGAAGGAAGACGGGGCGGCTTGAGTCAGAGTGGTGAGCGTCGCAGCGCAAGCCTCAAAGCCCTCCGCTCGCCCTGAGCGTCGCAGCGTCAGCTGCAGAGTCGAAGGGCGTGGGCGAACGGCATCGCAACCTGCGCTAGCCGCCGAGCACCATGCTCTCGCGTCCTTCCAGCGCCGCCGCCAGCGTATGCCAGGCCAGCGCGGCGCAATTGCGGCGAGAGGGGAAATCCCGCACCACGGACAGCACCGCCACTTCGCCCATATCGTCGGCGGCCTCCGGCCCAGCGGCTTCTGCCAGCAGCGCGATAAACCGACGGTGCAGCTCGCGTGCCTGTGCGACGGTCTTGCCCTTCACTTCTTCGGTCATCACCGACGCCGAGGCCATCGAAATGCCGCAGCAGGAGCACTGGAAGCTCGCATCCCGGATCACCTCGCCTTCGAGCTGAACGTAGACGGTAAAGCTGTCCCCGCATAGAGGATTGACACCGTCCGCCTTGCGGTCGGCGTGCTCCAGCACCCGGTAGTTCCGGGCGTTCTTGATGTGATCGAGGATCACCTCGTCGTATAGGGTGCTCGTATCCGGCATGATTGTGCGGCGCGGTCGGGGGGAACCCCAAGTGGACTACCTGCGAAACGCGCAGTTTACCGGAGCACGACGTTCCGGTCCGTCTCTTCGGCAATCGAGTCCGCGCCAGCTTCGAGCGGCCGGGCGCAGCCCGCGTCAGGCCGCGGCCGCGCCGCACCAGAACTGCGGATTCAAATTCTCTTCGGACCTCTCGCACAGGAGGGGATTCGGCTCGGGGGCAGGCTGCGTCCCGGCGCGGAGCCGGATCAACTGGCGGCGGCGTTCCATTTCCGGCGAGCGAAACGGCGCCTTGGCCATGAATTCGAGGACGCCGAGCGACTGCGTCCCGGTGAAGTAGGAAGACGCGGCATGCAGCTTCTCCCATTGCTCGCCGACTGCGCAGGCGAGCCATTCGTGCACCGGCGCACCGGTCAGCCTGTGCTCGTAGCGCGGCGATGGGCAAAGGAACGGTTCGCTCAGCAGGCTTTTCCGCTCTGCCGCCATGCGCTCGCCTACGCTCCGCAGGAGCTGCACTGCGGCAGGCTTGCGCCCCAGTTCCCAAGCCAGCCGCGCGGCAGTGAGCTGGCGGGGAAGCGTATCCTTCATCCTCGCCGCTTCCCACACGCGCTCTGCAGCGCGCTGCAGCAGGGTGAACCGGAGCGTGCCGTCGAGCTTGGCATCGCGCGATTGCGCAAACAACGCCAGCCCCTCGAGAAAGACCTTGAGCCCGGGCGGGGCGAACAGTCCCGCACGCGATGGCCATCTACCCGCCAGCTCGCGCGCGTAGGGAGCGTCCTCCAGGTAGTTCGCCCATGCGCTCTTCGCCGGCTCCGCCTCCGCCGCGTCGCGAGGCTGCGCCAACAGCCCGTCGGCCGCAAGCGCGAGCGCGCGCTCGGGCTTGCAGGCGAACAGGATCAACTGATCCATGTCGGCCGGCTGGTCTGCCAGGAACCGCGCCAACAGCGTCAAGCCGGGGACGAAGTAGAAAAATTCATACCCCATGGCTCGAAACGGCGCCAGCGTGCGGACGTCGGAACGCTCGCGTCTCTTGATCTCGAACATGACCAGCGGAGACGCCGCGGTGAAGAAAGAAGTTCCGCCCGTCACCGCCTCCAGCTCGTGACCCTCAACGTCTATTTTCACGAGATCGACGTTGCGCCAGCCATGCTCCAGCGACAACTGGTC
Source organism: uncultured beta proteobacterium (assembly GCA_963741215.1). Classification (GTDB taxonomy): domain Bacteria; phylum Pseudomonadota; class Gammaproteobacteria; order Burkholderiales; family SHXO01; genus SHXO01. Next base: position 51,833 of record CAVUHQ010000010.1, on the reverse strand, counting down.
GAGGGTGTGCGCCGGTATGCTCAGCATTTCGCCAAAGCTCTCGCCCGGCCGCGCGATCGAGTTCAGCTCGGAATCCGCCTCCACGCACAACTGCACTTCGCCTTGTCGATCCGACACAGCGCTGCGGCTGAGATGCACCTGTGGCGCCCGGTTGACATCGATGGTCTGCTGCAGGAAGTCCGCGGTCTGCGGGGTCGGCTCGAAGGCCCAGACCTTGCCCTGCGCGCCGACCGCCTCCGCCATAGCCATCGTGTAGATGCCGAAGCTGGCGCCGAGGTCCACAGCAGCCATTCCCGGGCGGAGAAAACGGCGCGCAAAACGGATCTCATCCTCGAACCAGTCCTCCTGCTCCAGCAGAACGTACGGTGTGATGTGATGGACGGAGTCTGGTACGCAGATCCTGGCTCCCCCGCGGATATTGAGTGTGAGCATTGGGATCATCGGGCAGGCCTCGAGGGAAGCAGAATCGGATGGCGGCGAAGTCAGGTCAACGGCCTGCCACCATCCAGCGGGATGATGCAGCCGTTGGCGTACTTCAAAGTAGACGCCAGCGCCAGCACCGCCGCGCCGACCTCCTGCGGAGTCGCCAGCCGTCTAAGCGGCGTACGCGCTGCCTGCTCGTCGCGCCACTTCTGGTCCAGGCCCTTGACGAACTCAGTGTCCACCAGGCCGGGCGAGACGGAGACCACGCGAATCTCGGGAGCCAGGGCCCGGGCCAGGGACTTGGTCATGCAGTCCAGTGCCGCCTTCGAGGCGCAATAGGCGACGTTGCTGCCCATTCCCGTGACGCCGGCAATCGAGGAGATGTTGACGACCAGACCGCTGCCGTTCGCTTTGAGAAGCGGGCGGAACGCGCGCACCGCTGCGAATGCGCCACGCCAGTTCACGCGAAAGATGTCGTCGATGAGATCGTCGTCGAGCGCATCGAGATCGACGTGCGGTACGAAGCGCGTCCTGCCGGCGCAGTTCACCAAAACGTCGCAGCGGCCGCGCTTCGACGCCACTTCGGCAGCCAAGCCCTGCAGGGCCACGCTATCATCCACTGCGACGCGCGTGGCCCAATGGCCGGTTCCAGGCAGCGTCTCGAGGATCCGCTCCGCCGCCTGCTTGCCTGTGCGGTAGGTGAACGCCACGGTGCAGCCGGCCTCGGCGAAGTGGCGGCAGATCTCCGAGCCGATCCCACCCGACCCTCCGGTCACGACCGCCACCTGGCCTTTCATGCTCTCGGATTTGTGCGCGTCTGGATGGTTCAAGCGCTTTACCGGTGTGTCGCGGGCTTCAGATACCCGTATCGAGCCACGCGCAGATCGGCCTGGGCTTTGTGACCGGCGAAGCCTTCGATGGCGCACAGCCGCGAGCAGTATTCCCCGATCATGGCGGACGCTTCGGGCTTGACCCGCTGATAGGTGCAGGTCTTCATGAACTTGCCGACCCACAGCCCGCCGGTATAGCGCGCCGCCTTGCGCGTGGGCAGGGTGTGGTTGGTGCCGATTACTTTGTCGCCGAAAGACACATTGGTCTCGGGCCCCAGGAACAGCGCACCGTAGTTGGTCATCCGATCCAGGAAATAGTCGGGGTCCCTGGTCATCACCTGCACATGCTCGGAGGCGATGCGGTCGGCTTCCTGCACCATCTCGTCGTAGCTGTCGCACACGATCACCTGGCCGTAATCCTTCCAAGCCTGCCCGGCAATTGCCGCCGTCGACAGCGTCTGCAACTGGCGATCCACTTCCACCATCGTCGCGCGCGCCAGTTGCTCGGAGTTGGTCAGCAGGATGGCCGGCGAGTTGGGGCCGTGCTCGGCCTGGCCGAGCAGGTCGGTGGCGCACATCTGCGCGTCGACCGTGTCGTCGGCGATCACCAGCGTCTCGGTCGGACCCGCGAACAGATCGATACCGACGCGCCCGGCGAGCTGGCGCTTGGCTTCGGCCACGTAAGCGTTGCCTGGCCCGGCCACCATGTCGCACGCCTTGATGCTGGCCGTCCCGGTCGCCATCGCACCGATCGCTTGCACGCCGCCGAGGCAGTAGATCTCGTCCGCGCCGGCCAGATGCATGGCGGTAACGATGGCTGGCGCCGGCTTGCCCTGATACGGCGGCGCGCAGGCGATCACGCGCTTCACCCCCGCCACCTTGGCCGTGAGGACGGTCATGTGGGCCGACGCAACCAGCGGATACTTGCCACCCGGCACGTAGCAGCCGACGCTGTTCACCGGGATGTTCTTGTGACCGAGGATCACACCCGGCAAGGTCTCGACCTCGACGTCACGCAGCGCCTCCTTCTGGATCTGCGCGAAGTTGCGGATCTGCGCCTGTGCGAACTTGATGTCCTCGACATCGCGCGCCGGCAGAGCCTTCACGCAGGCTTGGATCTCCACGTCGGACATCCGGAAGCGCGGTGGATCCCAGTTGTCGAACTTCTTCGAATACTCGCGCACCGCATCGTCGCCGCGCTTCTCGATGTCGGCGAGAATACTCTCCACGGTGGCGCGCACCTTGGCGATATCGGCGGCATCCTGCTCGGCGGTGATGCCGGTCTTCAAAAAACGGACCATCTGCTCTCCCGGAAATTGGGTCGAGCCGGCGGCAGCAACAGTGGCCAACGCCAGCGTAACGAGGGGCTGATTATAGTGCCGCCCACGAGCAGCGTGTCGCGAATCAGCAGGCGCTCGCGGCTGAAGCTCTCAACGCAAAGCCACTTGCGCATCTCGCTATCACTGTCCGTGAGAGCCGGCGATGCTCTTCGCGGCAGCGATGTACGGATCCGCCAGAGCGGCGCGCGACCGGATCAACGCGCGGCCCTCGTCGGCGGCCGCCTCGAGATGGACGTGCACCGCGTGCACGCCTTGGATGACCATCATCTTGAAGTACTTGACGCCCGGATCGCGGCTGGCAAAGCGCATCGCATCCGGATATTGCGTAAAGTCCTGGATGCCGCGAAAAATGCGCGCATAGGTGACTTCTTGCAGGTCGCGCATCTCCTGCTCCGAGCCCGGGACGCCGTACTTCAACCGATCGGTGAAGGTGTACGTCTGCAAGGTCAGCTCACCCACGAACCATTCGATCACGCGCCGCTGAAGCTGACCGCCCTCGCTCTGGAAATGCACCGCGACCTCGTCCGCTTCCTCGGCGTTGAGCGTCTTCGAGGCCAGCTCGGACCAAGCGGCCTGGACCCACCCAGGGTTGGCGACCTCGCGCTGAATGATCGGGTCTACGCCTTGCATCAACTCGTGCTCGGCAGCCTGCCACTCGGCCGAGCGCAGGTTCCATTGGTCCCTGGTCAGGCCAGCCGCCTGCCCGCGCTCGGCGAGCAAGTCGCGCGCAGCCTTGAGCGTTGCCTGTTTGACGTAGACCCGGCCGATATAGACTGACAGGGCCGGGTCGTGGCTCTGAACCAGGCGGGACACCGCATCTTGCTTGAGATCCTGGTCTTCGTCCTTCGCAGCCGCGGGGGCCGACACCAGAACAGCCGCAGTCAACGCGGCGACTACTACGTACCGACTTCACATCAACCTCCAGTTCGGTTCATCCCTGTATCAGCACGATATCGAAGACCACCAGACGAGCATCGGGCTCCTCGTTTTCAGTCGGCGGCAAGACCTTGGCGATGAGACTGTCCTTGGCCCACGAGCCTTGCAGCAACCTGTCCTTGTCGTTCAGCGGCTCGCCGGCGAAGTACATCTGCGTGATCAGTCGGTTTACCTGTCCTCTGAACGTCGAAATGGATATGCGGCGGACGCACCCAGCCGCCGCCCACCGGATAGGCGCCCGGCTTGACCGTCTTGAACCGATACCGCCCTTCCGCATCGCTCACCACCGTGGCGTACCCCTCGAAGTTGGGGTCGAGGGGGGCGGAATTCCAGTCGCTTGGATGCGCGTAGCGGCCGACGCTGTTTGCCTGCCACACCTCAAGCTGGGCACCGTCCACAGGTTCCCCCTTCATGTTGAGCACGCGGCCTGCCACATAGATCACCTCACCGCGCGCGGGCCCGGCCTTCCCCTTCAAGCGCGTGAGATCGGCCCCGCCGTCGATGGGTTTCCTGACTGGATAGAACGGCCCCAGGATCTGGTCCGGCGTCGGCATCGGGCCGCGCGATACCGGAGGTGCAGCATCCTGGCCCAGGGCTGGGCGGACCGCCGCTCCGACCGTCACGGCGCCCAGCGCCAAGGCCATCTTCAGGACCCGGCGGCGGGAATGAGCCTCCGCGGGACAGGTCGGGAGCCGCTGCTGCGACGTCGCCGTCGGGATGATCCTGGTGTTCGCTGACATGATCGCGTCTCCTTGAGAGTTGCTGTTGGCGTCGCCGTCTTGGTGCTGAGGCCCGGCTGCCTGCGTCGAAGGTGCTGGCCGCATGGAGCGGTCTCAATGATACCTTGCGATCGAACCCGCAGCGGCAGGCAGGTGATCCGCAACCAAGACGCGGCTACAATCGCCCATCCTTCGAGCAGCCCTGGCATAGAGTCCTGATGAGCCAACCCGCACCCGCCGCACTCAACGTTCCCGAGGCCGAGCCTTCGCCCCATCGCTGGCTCGGACTCGTCGGGCTTATGCATGGGTGTATTCATGTTCACGCTCGACAGCAGCATCGTGAACGTGGCGACGCCTACGCTGGTGCACGCATTCGGTACCACCTTCTCTACGGTGCAATGGGTAGTGCTGGCCTACCTGCTCATCCCTACTGCGCTGGTGATGGCTGCAGCGTGGCTGGGCGATGTTTACGGTAAGAGGCGGGCCTATCTGTTCGGAGTCGCCGTGTTCACGTTCGGATCGATGCTCTGCGGCCTTTCGCCGTCGATCGGCTGGCTCATCGCATGCCGTGCGCTACAGGGTGCTGGGCGCCGTATTCGTCTCGGCGCTGGGTGCGGCCATCGTGGGCGAGATGTTTCCGCCTCACGAGCGCGGCCGGGCGATGGGTATGATCGGCTCGGCAGTGCTGCTCGGCGTCGCGCTCGGGCCGTCGGTGGGAGGGCTCATCATCGAGCTCGCGGGGTGGCGTTGGATGTTCCTGGTGAACATCCCGGTCGGTATCGCCACCATGGTCGTCATCTATCGCTTCGTGCCCGCCATCGCGCCGCGGCCTGCCGCGGCTGCGTTCGATTGGACCGGCACGCTGCTCGCATCGGTGATGCTGTCGGGCCTTGCCCTCGGCCTCACGTGGGGCCAGCGCGACGGCTTCGGCACGCCGCTGGTGCTGGCGCTGCTCGCGCTATCCGGCATCAGCCTCACGGCATTCCTTCGAACCGAATCGCGGGCTACCGCTCCGCTCCTCGATCTGCGGCTGTTTGGCAACCGTCCTTTCGCGATCGGCCTGTTGATGTCCAATCTGGTGTTTCTCGTGCTTGGCGGAACCGGCTTTCTGCTGCCTTTCTTCCTCGAGGTGGTCGCGCACTACCCGACCACCAGGGTCGGCCTCCTGCTCGCCATCTCGCCGGTCGTCGGAGGAGTGGTGGCGCCGCTGGGCGGAACTCTCGCCGACCGGCTCGGTACACGCTGGGTCGCTCTGACTGGGCTCGCGTTGATCGCGTGCGGATGCCTGCTGTTCGTCACGGTGGACGATCAGGTTACCGTCTGGGGCTATGCTATGCGCGTGGCGCCGATCGGGGTCGGCATGGGTCTGTTCAACGCGGCCAACAACAGCGGCGTGCTCAACGCGGTTTCGCGCGATCAGCTGGGAATCGCCTCAGCCCTCATGTCGCTGATGCGCACGCTCGGCCAGACCCTCGGCGTCCCGCTGATCGCCGCCGCGTTCTCGCTCGCAGCCCTGGGCCACGCCGGCTCCGGGCAACATCAGGCGCTGTTGACGCTGCCCGTGGCCTCCCTGCTGCGTGGAACGCACTGGGCCTTCTTCGTTGCCGGCTGCATTCTCCTGGCTGCACTGGCCGCCGGCGCCTGGGAGTCTGCGCGGGGCCGCACATCCGTCGCTCCAGGCGCCTGAGAGCGCTGCGCAGCGGCGGGCTTTGGCATCACCCCAAGGAGTCCGCCAACGAAAACCCGTCAAGTCAGCGAATCACTTCGTCGGCGCGAAACAGGAGTCCCTGCGGCACCTTGATCCCCTGCTCGCGCGCCACGCGCAGGTCGATGACGAGATTGAACTTGGAGATCTGCTCTACGGGCAGCGCGGACGGTTTGGCGCCTTTGAGGATCTTGTCGACGTAATAAGCAGCGCGGCGAAAGACAGCCTTGAGGTCCACGCCATACGACATCAGAACGCCGAACGCATGGTACTCCCGGTACGGATAGATCGCGGGTCGCTTCGACGCACGCACGTCCTGAGCGATCTTCGCACCTTGTCCGATGAAGAACATACCTCCGCCCAGCTGGACAGCGTCGGCCGACTTCCACGCGGCACTGCGAAGCGCCCTATCGACCCCCTGCGGACTACGCACGTCCAATGTCTCCAGCTCGATGCCAAGCGTCTTGGGAAGTGCCAGCTGCATAGGACCGATCGGTGCTCGATGCACCTTCTCCAGGCGAAGGCGACCGTCGAAAGTCGCGACACTTACGGGCTACTCGGCGTCCTGCGCGCTCTTGGCCCAGAAGCGCTGCCAAGCAGCCATCAACTCCTGCGACGTGATGCGGCCGTTGTGATCGGCATCGAGCTGTTCAAAATGCTCGGACAAGCGCGGAAAGGTCTGCGTAAATTGCTCTCGCGTGAGGCCGACGCCGTCGGGATCGGCAGCGTGGATTTTTGACTCGATGCGCTGCTCTACACGGTTGGGAACGTGCGCGGCGAGTGTAGTCGCTGCACTCGATTCTGCTGGTTGCACCGCCGCTGGGTCATCGGCGGCGGGCGTGGCTGGTTGCACCGTGGGCGCCGCTGCCGAAGGTTGACGAAATTGTTGCGCTTCTTGAATTCTAACCGGCACCGGCGCAGCTGTTGACAGCGGCACCAGGGGTACCATCCGGATCACGGTCTTCTGCTGCCGACTCGGCATCATTTTGGCTGCGACGATGGCCACACCCAAGACCAACGCCGCCATGAACATCCAGCGCCAGGGTGAGGTTCCACGCCGCGGCTCGCGCCGAGTCTCCGCAATCACCGCTGCGAGCGCCGCGGCGCGCTGCATCGGATCGACCTTGGGGGGTGCTCCGGCCGCCGTCGCGGAAGTCGATGTCTTGACCGCTGCGGGCACAGCCTGCGGTTTCGCGGACGCGCTAGCGGGTGGCTGGTTGGGACGCCGCTGACCGAACAACGCCTCGCGCCACTGTCCCACGGTACGCGGTCGATTGACGTCCTCGAGCGCGAGGCCCCACCCGATCGCGTCGACCAGGGGAGTGCTGTAGCGCATCCGCGCGGTGCCCAATCCTTGCGCAAGCGTATCCGACTTCATGCGCGTGATCGCGTCCGGCGGGCTCTGTCCGGTGACCGCGAAATAGAGCACGCCGGCGAGCGAGTAGATGTCCGTCCACGGACCCTGCTCTGCGCTGGTGGTGTATTGTTCAAACGGCGCGTAGCCCGGCGTCACGATCGTCGTGAGCGCATGGACACTTCCGCCGGCAGCTTGGCGCGAAGAGCCGAAGTCGATCAGCACGGCCCCGCCGTCCTTGCGCACGAAGATGTTATCCGGCTTGATGTCCCGGTGAAGAAACCCGAGGGCGTGGACCTTTTCGAGGCCGTCGAGGAGCGGCGCTATCAGGGCTTTCAGCACCCCTTCCGCGGGAAACGAGTTGCGTTCGAAGTAGGCCTTGAGCGGCTCGCCGTCTTCGTAGTCCATCACCATGTAACCGGTGCCGTTGGCCTCGAAGAAACGGTTTACGCGCACGATGTGCGGATGAGTGAAGCGTGCGAGGGTGCGCGATTCTTGAATGAACCGGTCGAGTCCCCAGCGGTAGTCCTGCTCTTGGCCCGCACTGGTGGGGAGCACCGTCGTGCCGCTGCGCACCGCCACCGACGACGGGAGGTATTCCTTGATCGCAACCTTCTTCTCCAGATTGGTATCGAAGGCGAGATAGGTGATACCGAAACCGCCGGCGCCCAGCACGGACTCCAGCCGATACTCCATTAGCATCGAGCCGGTCGCCAAGGCGTTCTGGTGCGTGGGCTGGGCCATCTCAAATGTCTTTATCGAACACGTAGTTAGCCGATACGGGCAAGGCAGGAAAGCATATGCATTTTCCTTGCCAGTGACAGACGGCCGCGCACGCCCTCCCCTCATGGCGGGACACGTAATTACGGCAAAAGGATCGCCTCGAGGGTGCCGAGCGCCAGCTCGATCGAAATTCCGGCGATCAATGATTGCGGCGATGATCTGCAAGCGGCCCCCGGCCGTCAGCAGGCGGCATTCAATATCGATATCGAATACGCGTTACCCCGCTCGACAGGTGCTGACGCCAGACGTGGCGGGGTTGAGCGTATCGCAGGGTGCGTGCGCATATTTCACAGTTCTCAAAGCACTGTTGACAAGGATAGGCGGCCAGGCGGGAGGGGTGTAACTTGCGGGTAGAAGGCCTTGCCCATGTTCGAGATCTTGGCCGAAAAAAATCAACACGAGACCAACCGACCATGAACGCCCGACAACTCGTAGCTGCCATCCCGATGATTCTCGTTGCCACCTCTGCGAGCGCGTTCGGACTGTTTCCTCACCACCACAGTGGCGGATCATCGAGCGATGGATCGTCTTCGCGATCTGCAGATCCTATGCAGACGATGGTCTCCCCGGTGCCTGAGCCCGAAACCTACCTCATGCTGCTGGTTGGGGTGGGTGCGGTGGCGTGGATCATGAGGAAGCGGAAGAAGTAGCAGGCCAAGCGTAGGGAAAGGAACCCCAGCCGTCGCATGGGTCGGGACTCGACGACACCAACCCTCCCCTCCCCCGACCTAGTTTGACCCACCGGCGCCGCCCGGCCTGCCGCGAAACGGTCAACTATCCCATCGAATCGCTCGCGCTCGATGGCCTCATCGATGCGACCTGCACGGACGACGCGAGTCCAGCCTTCGGCAAGTCATTCTTCCTCTCGGACAAACCCCGCTTCCCCTTAGGTCACGCGTCGTTCTGACGCGATGCCCGCGGACGATTCATAATGAGCGGCAGCAGAGGAGGGTTCGCACATGGAGTATCGATCGCCGGGCTCGGTGAGGGAAGCCGTGGATCTGCTCGCCGCCCACGGCGGTCGGCGCGCAGGTGCTGGCGGGAGGCACCGACCTCCTGGTGAAACTGCGGGGCGGCTACGTCGCTCCGGAGGTGGTGGTGGACGTGAAGGCCATTCCGCAGCTGCGCGGGATCTGGGAGGACGCGCGCGGCTTTCGCATCGGGGCGGCCACCAGCTGCGCCGAGATCGGCGAGCACGCTGCACTCGCGGCCGCGTGGCCGGGAGTGGTCGAGGCGCTCCAGTTGATCGGCTCGACCCAGATTCAGGGCCGGGCGACCCTCGGCAGGCAATCTCTGCAACGCGTCGCCGGCGGCGGACAGCGTGCCGGCGATGATCGCCGCGGGCGTCGTCTGCGAGGTGGCGGGCCCGGCGGGCGAGCGCGAGGTGCCGGTGGAGACTATCGTCACCGGTCCGGGGCGCACCGCGCTTGCGCGCGGTGAGTTCGTCGTGGCGTTCCGGCTGCCGAAACCACGAGGCCCGCTCGGGCGATGCCTATCTGAGACTCATCCCGCGCACGGAGATGGACATCGCTGTGGTGGGCGCGGGCGTCGCGCTCGCGCTCGACGAGCGAGGGGTCTGCACCCACGCGCGCGTCGCGCTCGGCGCGGTCGCACCGACGCCGCTGCTGGTCGCCGATGCCGCGGCGGCGCTGATCGGCACCCGAGTCGATGACGTTGCATTGGCCGCGCTTGCTGCAGCCGCGAGCGCCGCCTGCAAACCGATCGACGACAAGCGCGGCACCGTGGCCTATCGCATCAAGGTGGCCGGTGTGCTCGCCCGGCGGGCCGCGCACATCGCGCTCGAACGCGCCGCAAGACACGATAGGAAAGGACATCATGCCCAAGCATCATGTGACCACGACCATCAACTCGGACCCGGTCGAGTTCCTGTGCTCGTCCGAGCAGACTTTGCTCGACGTGCTGCGCGACGTGCTGCGGTCTCACCGGCAGCAAGGAAGGCTGTGCCTCGGGCGACTGCGGCGCCTGCAGCGTCATGCTCGACGGGCGCCTGGTGTGCGCCTGTCTGGTGCTCGGCGTCGAGGCGCAGGGGCGCAGCGTCGAAACCATCGAGGGGATGGCGCACGGCGACCAGCTCCATCCGCTGCAGCAGAAATTTCTCGAGCACGCCGCGCTGCAGTGCGGCGTGTGCACACCCGGCTTTCTGGTGGCGGCCAAGGCTCTGCTCGAGCGCAAGCCGGATCCGACGGAAACCGAAGTGAGGTACTGGCTGGCGGGCAACCTGTGCCGCTGCACCGGCTACGACAAGATCGTGCGCGCGGTGCTGGATGCGGCCGGCGAGATGAGGAGGAGCTGAGCGATGAACGACGTTACGACGAAGGGATTGAACGAGCGGCTGTTCAAGGTCGTGGGAACGCGGCCGCTGCGCCCCGACGGGGTCGACAAAGTCACCGGCCGCGCCAAGTTCGGCGCCGACATCCGCGTGCCGAACATGCTGATCGGCAAGGTGCTGCGCAGCCCCCATGCGCACGCCCGCATCAAGTCGATCGACACGTCGAAAGCGCTGGCGCTGCCGGGCGTGAAGGCGGTGATCACCTCGGCCGATTTCGGCGATCTGCCGTCCGAGTTCATTCCGGCCGGCGAGATGATGGTCAACTACCGCGACATGACGCGCAACGTGATGGCGCGCGAGAAGGCGCTCTACGAAGGCCACGCGGTCGCGGCGGTGGCAGCGATCAGCGAAGCGGTCGCAGCCGAGGCGCTGAAGCTGATCGAAGTCGAGTACGAAGTGCTGCCGCACGTGCTCGACGTGGCGCAGGCGATGGAGCCCGGCGCGCCGCTGCTTCACGACAACATGTACACGATCGGCGTCGATCCGAAGCCGGCGCAGCCTTCGAACGTGGCCAAGCGCGTCGAGTTCGATCTCGGGGACGTTGCGGCCGGCTTCGCCAAGGCGGACGTCGTGGTCGAGCGGGAGTTCACCACCAAGCCGGTCCATCAGGGTTACATCGAGCCGCACGCGTGCCTCGCGAGCGTGTCCGAGGACGGTCAGGCGGAGCTGTGGTGCACGACGCAGGGACAGTTCATCGTGCGCAGCTTCTGCGCGAAGCTGCTCGGCATGGATCTCGCAAAGCTGCGCGTGACCGCCTCCGAGATCGGCGGCGGCTTCGGCGGCAAGACCGTCGTCTACCTCGAGCCGCTCGCGCTCGCTTCTGTCGCGCAAGTCGGGCCAGCCGGTGAAGATGGTGATGTCGCGCACCGAAGTGTTCCGGGCAACCGGTCCGACCTCCGGCTCGAAGGTCTGGGTCAAGGTCGGCGCCACCCGCGACGGCCGGATCACCGCGGCCGAGGCTCTCCTCAAGTACCAGGCGGGCGCATTCCAGGGTTCTCCGGTGCAGCCCGGGCTGCATGTGCGCGTTCGCGCCCTACGACCTCGACAACGTCAAGGTGATCGGCTTCGACGTGGTCGTGAACCGGCCGAAGGTCGCCGCGTATCGCGCGCCGGGCGGACCGATCGCCGAGTTCGCGGTCGAGTACGTCATCGACGAGCTCGCGCAAGCGGCTCGATCTCGATCCGGTCGAGTTCCGGCTGAAGAACGCGGCGAAGGAAGGCACCAAGGCGGCCTACGGGCCGAAGTTCGGCCCGATCGGCCTGGTGCAGACGCTGGAGGCGGCTCGCGCGCATCCGCACTACCGCGCACCGCTCAAGGCCAACCAGGGGCGCGGCGTCGCTTCCGGCTTCTGGTTCAACATCGGCGGCGAGACCTGCGCCGCGCTCAACCTCGGCGAGGACGGCACCGTCACGCTGGTGGCCGGCACGCCGGATATCGGCGGCTCGCGTGCCTCGCTCGCCATGATGGCAGCCGAGGAGCTCGGCATCGCGCTCGACAAGGTGCGACCGATCATCGGCGACACCAGCGCGCTCGGCTTCAACTTTCTCACCGGTGGCAGCCGCGTCACCTTCTCGAGCGGCATGGCGGTCATCGAGGCGGCGCGCGACATGATACGCCAGCTGTGCGAGCGCGCGGCGAAGATCTGGGAGATTGCGCTCGACGAAGTGGTCTGGGAGGACGGCTGCGCCGCTCGCGGCAGAGCTCGCGCTATCGCTCGCCGAGATCGCGAAGACCGCCGGCAAGACCGGCGGACCGATCGTCGGCAACGCCGCCATCAACGCGCAGGGCGCCGGCCCGAGCCTGGCGACGCACGTCGTCGATGTCGAGGTCGATCCGCGAGACCGGCAAGGTCACCATCGTGCGCTACACCGCCATCCAGGATGCCGGCAAGGCGGTGCATCCGAGCTACGTCGAGGGACAGATGCAGGGCGGCGCGGTGCAGGGCATCGGCTGGGCGCTCAACGAGGAGTACATCTACGACAAGGACGGCCGCCTCGAGAACCCGGGCTTCCTCGACTATCGGATCCCGGTGTGCTCGGACGTTCCCATGATCGACACGGTCATCGTCGAAGTCCCCAATCCGCGCCACCCCTATGGCGTGCGCGGCGTCGGCGAGACCCCGATCGTGCCGCCGATGGCCGCCATCGCGAACGCGGTGGAAAACGCCACCGGCATCCGCTTCACGGCGCTGCCGATGTCGCCGCCGCGCGTGCTCGAGGCGATCGACGCGGCGCGCGCCTCGAAGACATAGGCTCACGCTTGGCGCGCGTCGTCCTCAGCGGCACCCTCAAGCAGCTGGCGGGCGGCGCGTCCGAGATCGAGGTCGAAGCCCGCGACGTGCGCCAGCTGTTGCGCGAGCTCGGCGAGCGCTATCCCGAGCTCGCGCCTCACCTCGAGATCGGGCTATGCCATCGCCATCGACGGCGAGATCTTCCAGGACGCGTGGTTCGCGCCGATCGGCCCCGACAGCGAAGTGCATCTGGTGCCGGCGATTCGCGGCGGCTGAGCCGAACCAAACTCCGCGACAGGAGGTACGAGTGAAAGCAGCGGCGGTCGTAGCCAACATCCTCAAGCGCGAAGGCGTTGAGTTCCTGATCGGCTATCCGGTCAACCCCATCATCGAGGCCGCGGCCGAGGTCGGACATCCGCACGATCATCGTGCGCCAGGAGCGCACCGGCCTGCACATGGCCGACGCGGTGAGCCGCATCACATCAGGCGAGCGCATCGGAGTGTTCGCCATGCAGCACGGGCCGGGGGCGGAGAATTCTTTCGGGGGCGTTGCGCAGGCCTTCGGCGACTCCGTACCGATCGTGGTGTTGCCGGGAGGCTACCCGCGGCGACTCCTCAATATCCCGCCTAACTTCAGCTCGTTCCTCAACTACCAGCACATCACCAAGTGGGCTGAGCAGGTGATCCAGGCCAACGCCGTACCGGACGCGATGCGCCGCGCGTTCACGCAAGTGCGCAACGGCCGCCCGCGCCCAGTGCTGGTCGAGCTACCCTACGACCTCCTCAACGAGGAAGTGCCGGACGGCTGGACCTATACGCCTGCACCACGATTGCGCAGCGGCCCCGATCCGCACGGCGTCGCCGAGGTCGCGGCGGCACTGGTGGCGGCCGAGCGCCCGGTGATCTACGCCGGGCAAGGCGTGCACTACGCGCGCGCATGGCCACAGCTCAAAGAGCTGGCGGAGCTGCTGGAAGCGCCGGTGACCACCAGCCTGCAAGGCAAGAGTGCATTTCCGGAGACGCATCCGCTGTCGCTCGGCTCGGGCGGCCGCTCGATTTCCAAGCAGCTGCATGAGTTCCTGAACAACGCGGACTTGATCTTCGGCATCGGCTGCAGCTTTTCGATCACCAACTATGGGGTGGCCATGCCCAAGGGCGCGCGCATCGTACACGCCACGCTCGACCCGGCTGACATCAATAAGGACGTGCGCGCGGAGCTGGCACTGGCAGGCGATGCGGGGCTCACCCTCGAAGCGTTGCTGGCCGAGGTTCGCGATCGTCTGGGTGGAAAGCCGCGCGGTCGCGCAGCCGCGGTCGCGCAGCAGATCAAACAGCTGAAGAGCCAGTGGCTGGAGCAGTGGATGCCACGGCTCAAGTCGGAGTCGACACCGCTCTCACCCTACCGAGTGATCTGGGACCTGCTGCATACCGTCGACGTCGCTAACACGATCATCACTCACGACGCCGGCAGCCCGCGCGATCAGCTCTCGCCGTTCTGGGAAACGGTCGCACCGCTCACCTACATCGGCTGGGGCAAGACGACACAGCTTGGCTACGGTCTGGGGCTCGCCATGGGCGCGAAGCTCGCCGCTCCTGACAAGCTCTGCATCAACGTCTGGGGTGACGCCGCTATCGGATTTACCGGCATGGACTTCGAAACCGCGGTGCGCGAGCGCATACCGATCCTGTCGGTGCTGCTCAACAATTTCTCGATGGCCATCGAGCTCAAGATCATGAAGGTAGCCACCGAGAAATATCGCTCCACCGACATCAGCGGGAACTACGCGGAATTCGCGAAAGCGCTTGGTGGTTGGGGCGAGCGCGTGACCGAGCCCGGTGCAATCGTTCCCGCTATCAAACGCGCAATAGCGAAGACACGCGAAGGCACTCCGGCGCTGCTCGAGTTCATCACTGAAAAGGCGGTCGACTTTTCCATCTTTACGTGACCTAACGGCCACAGCACTCGAAGATCGGCTGAGAACCTATCTACGATCCCGGTACGCCGGCCAGGCCCGCGCTGGCCTAGTCGGACCTGGGAATCCGCCATACGCTTCGCCCAACCCGTCTCCGCCCCCCGGCGCTCGCACGTGCGTGCGGTTGACTGAAACCGTGCGCTGCGGCACTTCAAAGTAACAGAATTGAGCCGTTATTAGGGGCGCGGCGCTCGGGTCGGCCACAGGCTCGGCCGAGCACGGCCCATGCTGGCCGCAGCCCCCGCAACGACCCAATGACCATCACCTCACACCAGCACGCTCTCCCGGCCGGCACGGTACTCATGGAGTACCGGCTGTCCGGATTGCTGGGCGCCGGAGCGTTCGGGATCACGTATCTGGCGCGCGACACCCATTTGGACAAGGAGGTGGCGATCAAGGAATACCTGCCGAGCGCGTTCGCCGCCCGTGCAGCCGACGGACTCGTCGTGCCGGTCACGCAGCAGCAGGAACGCGACTATCGCTGGGGCCTGGAGCGCTTCAGCCAGGAAGCGCGCACGCTCGGACGCTTCAGCCATCCGAACATCGTGCACGTGAACCGGTACTTCGAACTGAATGGCACCGGCTACATGGTAATGGACTACGAGCGCGGGCAATCGCTGAAGGCATTCGTCCAGGCTCATCCGTTCCCGTCCGAGGCTCAGCTGAGAGGGATGATCGGACCACTGCTCGACGGCCTCGAGAAAGTCCACGCGGCCGGTTTTCTGCATCGGGACATCAAGCCCGACAACATCTTCCTGCGCGATGACGGGCGCCCGGTATTGATCGACTTCGGATCGGCGCGCCAAACTCTGAGCGATCCTGGTCAAGCGCTCACCACCATCGTATCGCCCGGCTATGCGCCATTCGAGCAGTACACCACTTCGAAACAGCAGGGGCCGTGGTCGGACATCTACTCCTTGGGCGGCGTGTTGTACTTCCTGGTCAGCGGCGAAAATCCGCCCGATGCAATCACGCGCATGAAGGGGGACACGCTGGGCGAACGGCTCGCGCCTTCTCGCCAGCACTACAGCGTCGCGCTGATCGAGGCGATCGAATGGTCGCTCGCCCTCGAAGACACCGAGCGGCCGCGCGACGTAGCGACGTGGCGCAATGCTCTCGTCGGTTCGGCAGTGCCTGCAACTGCAGCGGTGCGGCCTTCCACCCGAAGCGCGCGCGTGGAGCCGCACGTGCCGACCACCATGCTCAGGTCCGAGATCCTGGACGCTGATATCGAGCCGAGCATTCTGCTGCTGGACGCTACACAGGCGCGCGGACCGCTCCCGCAAACCGTGGACGGTCTGCTGAAAACCCTTCTCCTCGTCGCCGTGATTGCTGCGCTCGGTGCTCTGCTCGGGAAGCTGCCCGCTTTCCAGGAAACCCAGATGCTGGAGGGCAGGATCAGCGCTGCCATGCTGGCGCAGTTGCTCGGTGCGATCGGGGCCATCGGATTCTTCTGGCTGCTCGGCCGCGGTGTCGCGTCGCGATTTCAAGCTGGTGGCGGGCCGCGCGCGGTCCTCTATCACCTCTCGCTGCCGATTGTCACGCTCTTGTCGCTGCTGATCGGATACCTGGTCCTGCAACGGCCGCTCGCTCCGGTGTGGGACGAGGCGGTGAACTCGAGTTATACCTGGTGCTTCGTGCTCGGCACGTGCGCGTGTGCGGTATGGTTCAGCATGGCCGTGTTCAGTCACGCCGAGCCTTTGCGCAAGCTGCTTCACGACTATCACCGCGCCGTTACGCCCACCGTCGATCAGGCGGCGTCCGGGTGGGCCCGACTGAAGGAGAAATAATGGGATCCTGGAATTGGCTGGGTCGCTACGCGCTGGTGCTGCTGGCGGCCCTGCTGCTCGGCGCCGGCCTCGCCGAGCTGACCGTCTTCAAGCAAACCATGCTGGTAACGCCGAAGCTGCCAGCCGCAGCGTTGGCCCGGTTCCTCGGCTGCGGCGGCGCGCTCCTCATCCTGTGGGTGCTGGCGGCGCGCAGTGGCCGGCAAATCCACAAAGCCGCCGGCGATGCCGCTCACCTGGGGTTCCTGGTTCTGCCGCTCGCGACCCTGATCGTCCTGAGCGTGGGCTACGACGTCGTGCTCTCGCTGCTGCGGCCATTTCTCACCGCCCAGCTCAAGGATGCCTACAACTGGCTGTTCGTCTTCGGGATCACCGCGTCTGCGCTATGGCTGGTAGTGGCGCTTTACCAGCATGCCGAAGGCTTCATCACGCTCGCGAAGGCGGTGCCGCTACGCGCGAACGGCAGGAAGTGCGGGTCCTGCGGCGCGGCCGTGCCGGCCAGGGCGAAGTTCTGCGCAACGTGCGGGGTGACGGTGGGGTAGAGGCACGCCGATCGGGTTCCGCCTACCGCACACCCCGGCGGTACAGGCACCGAGCCGGTTACGGGGAGGTGCGCCCTTGCTGCAAATACTGGTGCACCAACGCGATTGCCATACTGCCCTCCCCGACCGCGGATGCTACCCGCTTGACCGGGCTCAAGCGCACATCCCCGCACGCGAAGACACCGGGGACGCTCGCTTCGAGGAGGTAGGGATCTCGGTTGTGCGACCAGCGCCCGGCCTTCACCACATCGTCACCGGTCAGGACATAGCCGCGTGCATCGCGTGCGATATCCGTTGGCAGCCACTCGGTGTCCGCGTCGGCTCCAATGAAAACGAACAGCCCACCGCAGTCATGTCGGCGCACCGCCTTGCTTGCGCCATCACGAATGTCGATCGCTGTCAGGTGCGTCTCACCGTGGACCGCATGTACCTCCGAACGCAGCTCAACCGCTATGTTCGATTTCCCGCGGAGCTGCTCAATGAGGTAGTGAGACATGCTTTTCTCCAGAGAATCGCCACGGACAAGGAGCGTCACTTTGCGTGCATGATTGGCAAAGTGCAAAGCGCCTTGACCGGCCGAGTTTCCGGCACCAACGAGGTACACGTCGAGTCCATGGGTGGCGCTCGCTTCACTGCGCGCCGCTCCATAGTAGATCCCCTTGCCGATAAGTCGATCGAAGCCATCGACCGCGAGGCGACGCCACGTGACGCCGGTGGCAAGAATCACGGTCCGCGCCCGTACCACGTCGTCATCATCGAGGAAAACCTCGCGCGTGGTCGGATCGATGCGCTCGACAGCGCGCGTGACCAGAATCTCCGCCCCGAGTCGCCGCGCTTGCTGGAGCGCGCGACTCGCGAGCTCATCGCCTGACACTCCGTTGGGGAACCCGAGATAGTTCTCGATCCGCGAGGACGTCCCGGCCTGGCCGCCCGGTGCCTCACGCTCGACCACCAGCGTGCGCAGCCCTTCGGAGGCACCGTACACGGCCGCTGCAAGACCGGCCGGCCCCCCGCCAATGATCACGGTGTCGTATTCAGCCAGGCGCGTGTCCGTCTGCAGACCGAGGAGCCGGGCGAGATCGCGCGCCTTCGGTCGACTGATCACCGTCCCGTCAACGAGCCGCAGCACCGGGCAGTCGGCCTCCGGCGGGGAGTTCCCCGGCCAAAGCGTGGCCAGCGTCGGGGGAGTCCGGCGTCACCCACTCATAAGTAATCTGGTTGCGCGCGAGGAATCGGCGCAACTCACCGCTCGCGGTGTCCCAGCGCGGACCGTACATCGTTATGCGCGCCTTGGGCGCCTCGGCCGCAATGCCCTGGAGGCCTCCGATGCGCTCGCGCGCGAGCGCGCCGATCTTCACAGAGATCTCCGGCGACGCGGCCGCGATGGCGTAGTACTGGCGAGCCTCGACTCGCATGACGCGCGAGGGCTCTGCCGCTCGATAGCCGCCCGGAAACGGCGTGCCAAAGGCGATCGGCACTTCCCCGAAAATAGCGCCTGGCAGACGCCAACCCAGCGTGCGGTCGATCCCATCGAACGACTTCACCACTTCGATCTTGCCCGCCAGAACCGCGAAGAGCGCGCGCGGCCCTCCCTCGTGCACAGCCCATTCTCCAGCACCAAGGTGCAGGTCGGCGGATGTCTGTACGAGCCGCTCGAGATCGCTTGCCGCCAACGTCGAAAACAGCGGGATTGCGCGCACGTCATCAATGGTCAACATGGTTCGCTTCGGCTTTTTCGGTTGACGAATGCTCCGTCAGCTCACATCGACAAGCGCCAACGGGTCTGCGCAGATCTGCAGCGGGATAGGAAATCGAAACGCTTCTCTTACCAAAGGCGACTATATCATCGGCCCCCGACCCCGTGATGGCGAGTGCGGTCAAGATTTTGGCGTACCGATCGATTTTTTCCGACCATCAAATCGGCTCATGCCGCCCTGCGCGACGAACTTGCCGCGTCGAAAAATTCCCTGCAGGAAAGCCAACGATTCGTGCGATTGACCGCGCACCAGGCGAGGGATACAGTCCTGTTTAGCAAGAAGGCGCCTTTGTTTGCTCCTTAGCCCCACTCGGTTTGATTGCGCTTGTAAGAGCGTCGATATGCAGACCTGGACACGGCACACCCTGATGACCCTGTCGCTGGCGCTCACCGCCCCCAGCAGCTGGGGCGATCGGCGAATTCAGTAGCACCAAGGCCGAGCGGCAGCGCGCTGATATGCGTGCAACCGCTCACGATGCCATGCGCGGGCCCCACGATCGAGGAGCGCTCCGACGGAGCGTTCCTGCAAACTTCGGCGGCGGTGGCGATGTCGCCTGCCAACAGGGCGCTGCATCAGGGGATCGACTTCGCCGCGCTCGCCGAATACGACCCGCTCGTGCTGGACCTGCCGGTGCTGAAGGCGTTGGCCTCCTCCAACGCTGCGGCGGGCTACCTGACCACCGCCAGCGCCGAAGCGGTGCAGGCCTACACCTACAACGGTGCCGCGGCCCAGACCTTTACGCTGAACGATCACGGTGGACGCGACCTTGACCGGCCAGGACAACCGGGTGATCGGCGGCGTCGCCGCCTATGCCGAGGACTACCTCAGCGGAACAGTCATCGACGGGCCCGGCACCTTGCTGACCAACCCCGTCAGCTTCTCGCTTTCCTTTACCGGCAGCACTACCAAGAGCTTTAGCTTCACGCTCGACCCGGGCGAAAGTGTCTACCTGGAGGCCTTTCTGTCCGCGACCGCGCGCAGCACAAGGGGCCCGTCTGTAGCCAACGCCTTCAACAGCATGACGATGCGCTTCACTGATACCACTGGCTTGGCGGTCGCCATACCGGTGCCTGAAGCGGGATCGCTAGCAATGCTTTGTGCCGGCTTGGTGCTGCTCGCCGGATTGGCGTGGCGCCGGCACCAGAGCCGCCGGTTCCCGCGTCCACCGCTAATCGTCGGCGCCCTTTAACCCGGCCTCCACGCCGGCATCGCCCTTCCCCTCGACGTTGCAGCAGTGGATGCCGAGGTCGGTGAGGACCGCGACGATCGCGCGATAGTTTGCGACCCGTTCCGACTCCTTGCCCCAGCCCTTCCCTTCGGTTTCGATATTGGCGAAACGGAGATTCTTGAACTCGCCCCCGAGTTGGTCCATGGCTGCGAGTGCAGCGCTGAGCGCCTTGGCCTTTTTTTTCTTAGCATCCGCGTCCTCGGGCTTGGGGTCGAGGAGCAGGAACGGACGCAGCGTGTCGGACACAGCATCCAGGACTCTCTCCTCGATGATCCCCTTCGCGATGCTGGCCTGCGTGCTCCACTGGTCGGCGAGCCGCAGCCCAAGCAGCACGAACATTGTCGACAAGTCGCCAGCGGACTCGCTTGTGGCTGGCTTCGGCCTCTGCGATTCGAACACGACGTTGGCGTTGGTCGTCTTCAACTTGTCGAAGTCGGCGGCGTTCGTCACCCAGACCACATTGTCGGGGTGCTCGGGATTCCCGATGTGACACCGCTCGATGTCATCGCTCTTGCACCAACGGTAAATGTTAGTCGTCTTCGGAGTGTCGAGCGTCTCCTTCTCACCGGCGCCGCCGAACTTGTCCTTGATCCGCTTACGGATGGTGTCGAGGACGTTGGGTCCAGTCGTCTTGCCGCCTTTGTCGACGTTGAGCTTCAGGTCGGCGACACCCTTACTGCCCATGTTGCCGCGGTAGGTCGCGGTGTCGTTGAGCGCGTTATTGGGAGCCCGACGACGGGCAGCTTGAAACCGTTCGAGCAGCCCGTACCGCGAGAAATCTGGCGCTGCGCGAAACCGAGGATCTCGTCCGGCTTCGTCGAGGTCTTCTTGTCGGCGACGAAGTCGCGGCAGGCTTTTCCGTCGCCCATGCACGCGTCGATGCATCGGCTGGAAGAGCGAGTTCGGAGCTACGGGGTCAGCATGCTTGGGAACCTGGATGGTTCGAGCCTTCAATGCATCGGGATCCTGAACCATCGCGAGGTTGTACCGGCAGTTGGTGTGCAACAGCCGCGCGGTCTTCCTCGCCTTACGCTCCTCGTTGTGCACGAATACGACGCACGCGCAAGGCGGCTGGTTCACCGCGGGCTCAAACTCGAGCTTGGGCACGTCGCCCGCCGTCTTGCCCTTGCGCCGGATGATGCCGTCAGAAGCCTGCACAACATGCGCGAGTTCATGTGCGAGCAGCCAACGGCCGGACGACGAAGCCGGGTTGTACTCGCCTCGACCAAAGACGATGTGGTTTCCCACTGTGTAGGCGCGTGCGTCTATTTCCTTTGCCGATTCGCATGCCTTTCCATCGGAATGGATTCGCACGTCGGCAAAAGAGACGCCGAAACGACCTTCGAAGAACCCCCGCGCCGGAGACGTGAGCGGCGTACCGGGCGAGGCGATCACCTCCCCGACACCCACCGGGACCGCGGGACCCGCGATTCCACCCGCCGACCGGCGGTGGATGACCTCATCTTCGCGTCCGCTGCACTTCGCGCAGGTGCAGGACCCACCGCAATTCTTCCGTGATAAGGTTCCGGCGTCGACCGCAATCGAGCCAAAATCGCGCCCGAGAGCGATGGGCCTGTTGCCCAGCACTGCATCGGCGATGCATCTGCCTCACGCTCTACGGCATCCTCGTTGTCGGCACGGCCCATCACAGGCTTCTTCAACGGTTTGACGGGCGCGTCGCGTTTCTCCTTGGGCCCTGCGGAAGAAGGTCGCCGGAGCGTCAGGGTAGACGCCGCATGTCCCGCCTCAGCGGCTCGGGAATCGGTATGCACCCGCACGCGACTGAAATCGAAGCCGAAGCGCGGATCGAAAAAGTGCCGTGCCGACTCTGGCAAAGAGTCACCCTCGCCTCGGGGGCTGTCGATCTGGGCTTCAGCGTCAGACGAAATCGCGGCAGCTCTCTCAGGCCGCTCGGAGCAGATGTTTGAGAAGTGACCCGCCCCGTAGGAGTAACGCGCGACCGAGAGAGCCCTCCGATTGCCAGGTTCCGACTGCCGTGCCTGTACGGCACGTTCACGGCCCATAACTCAAATGCTCCTAATCCCAATCAGCTATTTCTTTTTTCGGCGCCCTAGATCCTTACCGATTGGGAAGGTAGCGTGTGGGCAGTAAGCTGTCAATCAGCGTTGTCTTCCCTGCGCGCTACGTCCTGGATTGCCGAGCGGAAGGCCGCGAGAGTGTCAGGGCGGCGCCTGGCGAGCGAGTCGGGCAGCCAGGCGTGCGAGCGCACCGTGGCAGAGCGCTTCGTCGGCCTGCGCATCCTGCGCATCGAGGTCTGCATGCGCCAGATTGTTGCGCGTCTGCAATGCCTCGAATTCCAACGCCCAGCGCTCGCGCATTTCGCGCTCGATCTGCTCCTGCACTTCGCTTTCGCTCCCGAGAAGCACCGCGCCGTTGTAGTGCGCCCGCATCATGCGCTCCAGCTCACCTGCAGTTGCCGACACCGACTCCTGAGAGATCGCGAAGTGGCGCAGCTCGTGGTGCCAGACCGCCGCGACGGCGCACTCGTTCCCCACCAGCTCGCGCGCCACGAATACCTGTGCGCGACGCAGCGCAAGCGTCAGCTCGATGCGCGGCCGCGCGCACAAGCCCCGGTCGGCGGCGTCGCGCAATGTCACAAACGACACTCGCCGCTCCATTCTCGTCTCCACTTGGGTCAGGCCGAAGTGCACGCCGGCCTGCGCGGTGCTCGCCATCTGCTTGATCTGCGCGGCGGTCAGGACGAACGAAATCAAAGGCTCGTCGAACGTTACCCGCACCTCGACCTGCGCCGGCGGCAGCTGCCGGTCGCAGAATTCACCGAGCGACTCCGTCCGCCCGAGCAGCGGCGTGGTCAACAGCAGCCAGGCAATCAGCGCGCGCATGGAGCGGATTCTAGCCACCCGGCGGAGATGTAGCAGTGGTGTTTTCATGGATAGCTCGAATTGCGTTGCACCCGGCAAGCATCGTATCCTCTTTCGGACAGTGCAATCTCCGTAACGAGTGGCATCCCGCTCGCTCATTCAGACTTTCCCTGGAAGAAATCCGCCCGAACATGGGCACAGCCGTGCATATCGCGAGCAGGACCATTGGCGCCTCGTGGTCGAACCGCTGGTTGCAACTGCTGATCGGCATCGTCTGCATGTCGATGATCGCCAATCTCCAGTACGGCTGGACGCTGTTCGTGAACCCCATCAGCGACCAGTTCCACTGGGCGAAGGCGTCGATCCAGGTGGCGTTCACGATCTTCGTGCTGACCGAGACGTGGCTGGTGCCGATCGAAGGTTATCTGGTCGACAGGCTCGGGCCAGCGCCCGTGACCATCGTCGGGGGGCTTCTTGTCGGCCTCGCCTGGGTGCTGAACTCGGTCGCGGATTCGCTGGCGCTGCTGTACGTCGCTGCCGCTATCGGCGGGATCGGCGCCGGCGCGGTGTACGGCACGTGCGTGGGAAACGCGTTGAAATGGTTTCCGGACCGGCGCGGCCTGGCTGCGGGTCTGACCGCGATGGGCTTCGGTGCAGGATCGGCTCTCACCGTGGTCCCGATCGCGTCGATGATCAAGGCCAGCGGCTATCAGGCGACATTTCTCTACTTCGGCATCGGTCAAGGTCTTGTCGTCTTCGTCCTGGGCTGGCTGCTGCGGCAACCCGCGCCACAACCGACTGCCCTCCGGAGCGCGACCAGCGCTTACGCCCTGCCCCGCGGCGACTTTGCCCCGCTGCAGATGATCAGGACTCCGGTGTTCTGGATCATGTACGCGATGTTCGTGATGATGGCAGCGGGCGGGCTGATGGCCACCGCCCAGCTCGGGCCTATCGCCAAGGACTTCAAGATCGCCGACGTGCCGGTGAGCATTCTGGGCTTGACGCTCCCGGCCCTCACCTTCGCGCTGTCGATCGATCGGGTGCTCAACGGTGTGACGCGCCCGCTGTTCGGCTGGATCTCGGACTGGATCGGGCGCGAGAACACCATGTTCATCGCCTTCTCCCTGGAAGCGGTGGGCATACTGCTGCTCAGCCGCTTCGGGCAGGATCCGGTCGCCTTCGTCCTGCTGTCCGGGCTGGTGTTCTTCGCCTGGGGTGAGATCTACAGCCTGTTTCCGGCCACGTGCTGCGACACATACGGCACGCAATTCGCGGCGGCCAACGCCGGCCTCCTCTACACCGCCAAGGGCACCGCCTCGCTCCTGGTCCCGCTGACCAGCATGCTGAGCGCAACCAGCGGTGGGTGGCACACGGTGTTCCTGGCTGCGAGCGGCTTGAATCTTGCCGCGGCTTTCATGGCGCTGCTCGTCCTCAAGCCACTGCGCGCACGGATGGGCAGTCCAGGCGCGCGTCAGGACTAGCACCGCAGCGATCGCCCAGGAGAACGGCGATGCACTGGATGAGATTCTCACGTCATAAGGACATCGAACTCGGTCTCCTCGAGGAAGACCGGGTTCGAGTAGCCAGAGGCGACATGTTCTCGGGATGCGAGCTCACCGACGAGGTATTGGCCCTCGACCAGATCCGCTGGGCGACGCCGTGCGCGCCGACCAAGATGATCGCGCTATGGAACAACTTCCACGCGGCGGCGACCAAGTTTGCGCTCGGCGTTCCGCCCGAGCCGCTGTTCTTCCTCAAAGGCGCTAACTCTTTCTGCGCCCACGGTACGGTCATCCCAGCGCCCCGATCGTATTCCGGCAGAGTGCTGTTCGAAGGCGAGCTCGGAGTGGTCATCGGCAAGACCGGGAGGGACATCTCCCCGGCGGAGGCCACAGCGCACATCTTCGGCTACACTTGCGTCAACGACGTCACCGCCGTGGACCTGCTGAAGGCTGATCCGAGCTTCCCGCAGTGGACGCGGGCCAAGGGCTTCGACTCGTTCGGACCTTTCGGCCCGGTCATCGTCACCGACCTCGAGCCCGCCAGCTTGATCGTGCGCACGCTGGTGAATGGAAAAGAACGGCAGAGCTACCCGGTGAGCGACATGATCTTTTCACCCGAGCAGCTCGTGAGCCTCGTCTCGCGGGACATGACTTTGTTTCCAGGCGATGTGATTTCCTGCGGGACCTCGGTCGGTGCCGGCCCCATCCCGCGCGGAGCCACCGTAGAGGTCGTGATCGAGGGGATCGGGACGCTTTCGAACCGGTACGAATGAACCTGCGCACTCGGAGCAAGGCATGAAAATCGCGGTTGTCGGCGCCGGCGCCATCGGCGGCTACCTGGGCGCCAGGCTGTCTCTCGCCGGTGAGGAGGTCACCTTCATCGCGCGTGGGCCGAACCTCGCTGCCATCCAGGCGAATGGGATGAAGCTCATCTCCGAGGACGGCAACGAAGCGCGCACGACCACCGCGCGCGCCATCGAAAAGATGAACGACGCCGGTCCGCACGACGTGGTGCTGCTGACGGTCAAGGCACATCAGGTCGCGGCGGTGGCGCCCGAGCTGCGGCATCTGTGTCACGCCGACACCGCCATCGTCACGATGCAGAACGGGATCCCGTGGTGGTACTTCCACCGGCACGGCGGCGAGTACGAAGGACACCCTGTGCTCAGCGCCGATCCGGATGGCATCATCGGCCGCAGCATCGACCCGGCGCGGATCATCGGCAGCGTCGTCTACCCGGCGGCGAACCTCGTCGCGCCCGGCGTCGTCCAGGTGGTCGAGGGGAACCGGTTTACTCTGGGCGAGCTGGACGGTGCGACGACGACGCGCGCACAGGCGATCTCGGCGAGCCTGACCAAGGCCGGGTTCAAGGCGCCCGTCATCGGCGACATCCGCAGCGAGATCTGGTTGAAGCTGTGGGGCAACCTCAGCTTCAACCCGATCAGTGCGCTGACCCACGCGACCCTGGTCGACATCTGTCAGTTTCCTCTCACGCGCGAGTTGGCGGCGCAGATGATGACGGAAGCCGAGGCGATCGCAAGCAAGCTGGGAGTAACGTTCCGCGTCAGCATCGAGCGCCGCATCGCCGGCGCGGAAAAAGTAGGCGCGCACAAGACGTCCATGCTCCAGGACATCGAGCAGGGCCGGCCGATCGAGATCGCAGCGCTGATGGGCTCGGTAGTGGAGCTGGGTGCGCTCACTCAAACACCCACGCCTTACATCAGTTCCGTCTACGCCTGCGCCAGCCTGCTCGCGAAGACATTGAACGCGCAGCATGGCAAGCTGACCATCAGCTCATGACGCTGTGCGTTGGAGTTCAAATCCCCCCTGGCCCCCCTTTGTCAAAGGGGGGTAGCAATTCGTCCGCCTCCGCCAGCCCTCGCCTCCCTTTGTCAACGGGGGGTAGCAATTCGTCCGCCTGCGCCACCCTTCTCCCCCTTTGAAAAAGGGGGGTCGGGGGGGATTTCGCGAAGCCGCCACCACACCGCGCCATCTGGCCCGACGCATCATCGCTAAAGGAACATGAGCATGAGCACCGCCGCTTTCACCGTCGCCGCCCTGTTGGACGCTGGCGCACCCGACGCGCCCGCTCTTACATCTCCCGGCGGCGTTCCCCTCACCTACCCGGGATTGCGAGCGCTTTCGCGCGCACACGCTCGCCGCGCTCAACGCCCAAGGCGTGGGCCGCAACGACCGTGTCGCGATCGTGCTGGACAACGGTCCGGAGATGGCGGCCGCCTTCCTGTGCGTCGCCGCCGGCTCCACCGCCGCGCCGCTGAATCCGGTCTACCGCGCCGAGGAGTTCGAGTTCTACCTGTCGGACCTCAAGGCCAAGATCCTCGTCATCGAGCAGGGCAAGTCGTCGCCGGCAGTCGAGGTGGCGGACAAGCTCGGTATCCCGGTCGTCCGGCTGGTGGCGACGCCTCGAGCAGGGTGCCGGTAGTTTCGTTCTCGAGTTCCCAGCGAGGCTCGTCTTGCCCAAGGCCGACCGCCTCGGGCCCGCGGCGCCGGACGACATCGCGCTCGTGCTGCACACCTCCGGCACCACTTCGCGTCCGAAGATCGTGCCCCTGGCTCAGCGCAACGTCTGCGCATCGGCGCGCAACATCCGCGACACGCTGGCGCTGACCGCCGCCGACCGCGGCCTGAACATCATGCCGCTGTTCCACATCCATGGCCTGATCGCCGGCACGCTCGCCCCGCTCTCCGCTGGCGGCGAGGTCTGCTACACGACCGGCTTCAACGCGCTGAAGTTCTTCTCCTGGATGGCAGAGGTTCGACCCACCTGGTACACGGCCGTGCCGACCATGCATCAGGGGATTCTCTCGCGCGCAGCCAAGAATGCCGACGTGATCAAGGCGAACCCGCTGCGCTTCATCCGCTCGTCCTCGTCCTCGCTGCCGCCGCAGGTCATCAAGGAACTGGAAGAGGTCTTCGGCGCGCCGGTGATCGAGTCGTACGGCATGACCGAGGCCGCGCACCAGATGTCCAGCAACCCGCTGCCGCCCGGCACGCGCAAGCCCGGCACGGTGGGAATCGCTGCCGGACCGGAAGTGCGCGTCATCGATGCGGACGGCAATCCACTGCCGCCTGGCGTAGCCGGAGAGATCGGAATCCGCGGCGAGAACGTGACGTCGCGGCTACGAGAACAATCCCAAAGCCAACGCCGACGCATTCACCAACGGCTGGTTCCGCACCGGCGATCAGGGCGTGATGGACGCGGAGGGCTATCTGACCATCACCGGACGGCTGAAGGAAATCATCAACCGCGGCGGCGAGAAGATCTCTCCGCGCGAGGTGGACGAGGTGCTGCTCGATCATCCGGCCGTGCAGCAGTGCGTGACCTTCGCGCGTCCCGCACGACAAGCTCGGCGAGGACGTGGCCGCGGCGGTGGTGCTGCGCGAAGGTGCCCAGGCCGTCGAGAAGGACTTGCGCGAGTTCGTCGCGACGCGCCTGGCGGACTTCAAGGTGCCGCGCAAGATCCTGATCCTCGCCGAAATCCCGAAGGGCGCCACCGGCAAGATGCAGCGCATCGGCCTGGCGCAGAAGCTGGGCCTAGCGTAGGTGCGTGCGCTATCGCGGATGGTGGAACCCGCGTCCGAGTTGAGCGCGGCCTGGGAACTTGATCGAACTGCGGCCAGGGATGGTGCCGTTCGGCTCCGTCCAGACCCTCGCGGACCGACTCGGAGCGGATCCGGGTGAAATATAGGGCAGATCCACTTTCAGGGCACGGCGCCGCGCTTGTCGGGAACCGCTGGAACTCGCCCGGCATGCGCATGGCTTACACCTCCACGAGCCACCCTCCCGGCGCATCCGAGCCTACGGAGAGTGTAAGCGCGGCCGGCTGAGCCATTCGCTTTCGATCGGCGGGTCCTCAGGTGAGCGTAGAAAAGAACCGGGGCAAGCGGCCCGTCAATCCTTACCGAAGAGGGAACGACGTGCCTGCGCGGTTTCTGCCGCCGGCACTTTACGCGCCACTTACACTGTCGGATCGGGCGCCTGCCTGAGTTCCAGCCTCGGCGGTCCGCCCACCGCGGCGCTGCTCGAACAGAAGATACAGCAGCGGGAGCACGATCAAGGTCAGGATCGTCGCGCTGACGAGCCCGCCGATCACCACCAGCGCCAGCGGCCGCTGCGTCTCCGAGCCGATGCTGGTGGAAAGCGCCATGGGCAGCAAGCCCAGCATCGCCAGCAAAGCGGTCATCAGCACCGTGCGCAGGCGCACCTCTGCCCCTTCGCACCACCGCGCGCTCGAGTGGCAAGCCGTCGCCGCGCAGCTGATTGAAGTACGTCACCATCACCACACCGTTGAGCACCGCCTGCCCGAACAGCGCGATGAAGCCGATGGCCGCCGAGACCGACAGCGGCGTGCCGGTGAGGTACAGCATCAGGATGCCGCCGATCATCGCGAAAGGCACGTTAAGCACGATCAGCACCGCGTTGCGCAGCGACTTGAACGCGTCGAACAGCAGAATGAAGATCAGCAGGACGCTGAGCGGCACGATGATCGCCAATCGCGCCATGGCGCGCTTCTGGTTCTCGAACTCCCCCGACCAGGAGATGGTGTAGCCTTCCGGGAGTTGAAGCTCTGCTCGCCACGCGCGCCTGCATGTCCGCCACCACGCTGCCCATGTCGCGATCCTTGATGAACACGCCGATCGACAGCACGCGCTGCCCGTTCTCGCGGCTGATGTTCATGGCGCCGCTGGCGGTGCGGAAGGTGGCCACCTGGGACAGGGGGATGTACTGCCCGTCGGGTGTGCTCACCATGATCTCGGGCATCTTTCCCAGGGCACGCTCGGAATCTCGCACACGGACCACCACGCCGAAGCGTCGCTCGCCCTCCCAGATCTGAGTTGCGGCACGGCCTCCGAGCCCGGTCTCGATCACGTCTTCGATGTCCGCCACATTCAACCCGTAGCGCGCCGCGCGCTCGCGGTCGATCTCGATCAGGACCTGCGGCAGCTCGCCGTCGCGGTCGATGAAAGCGCGCATCACGCCGGGCACGTCGTGTATGGCATCGAGCGTCTTTCTGCCCTGCTCCTTGAGCACGCCGAGATCGTCGCCGGCGATCTTGACCACGATCTGGCCGTCGATCTGCGAGATGCTCTCCAGCACGTTGTCGCGGATCGGCTGGGAGAAGCTGGTATCGAGCCCGGGCAGGCCCTCGTCCAGCACATGATCCATTTGATCGAGCAGTTGGCGCTTCGTCACACCCTTGCGCCACTGCGATTCCGGCTTCAGGTCGACGAGCAGCTCCGCCATGTTGATCTGCTTGGGATCGGTGCCATCCTCCGGCCGGCCGGTCTTGGAAATGACGGTGTTCACTTCCGGAATGCTGCGCAGAAGAGCGCGCACCTTGGCGAGCAACGTCTGCGCTTCGGTCACCGAGACGCTCGGCGGCATCGGCAGGTTGATCCAGATCGAGCCTTCGTTCAGCTCCGGCAGAAATTCGCTGCCCAGCCGAGGGACCAGCGCAAGACTGCCGGCCAGCACCACGGCGGCTACCGCGAGCACCAGCCCCCTGTGGGAGAGCACCCATCCCAGCAGAGGGCGATACAGCGCTTTGCTGCGGCGGACCAGAAGGTTGTCTTCCTCCGGCAGCTTCTTGCCCAGGAGCAGCAGACACAGCAGCGGCACCAGCGTGAGCGAGACCAGCAGCGAGCCGACCAGCGCCGAGGTCACCGACCAGGCCATCGGCGCGAAGATGCGGCCCTCATGGCGCTGCAGAGTGAAGATCGGAATGTTCGCCGCGATGATGATCAGCATCGAAAACAGCGTCGGACGGCCAACCTCCACGGTCGCGTCCAGGATGCGCTCGAGGCGGCGCTCGCGGTCGGTCTCGCCGCGGGCTTCGGACAGCTTGCGGAAGATGTTCTCCACCACGATCACGGCGCCGTCCACGATGATGCCGAAATCCATCGCCCCGAGCGACAACAGATTCGCCGGGATCCCTCGCCACGTGAGGCCGAGAAAAGTGGCCAGGAGCGACAGCGGGATGACCAGTGCCACGATCGCAGCCGCGCGCAGGTTGCCAA
The DNA here is from genome assembly GCA_963741215.1 of uncultured beta proteobacterium. Taxonomy (GTDB): domain Bacteria; phylum Pseudomonadota; class Gammaproteobacteria; order Burkholderiales; family SHXO01; genus SHXO01. The sequence continues at coordinate 21,491 of CAVUHQ010000010.1, read as the reverse complement.
GGAACAACAGCAGGACCAGCGTCACCAGCGCAGCGCCCTCGGCCAGATTGGTGAACACCGTGCGCAGGGTGCGGTCGATGAGCCAGGTGCGGTCGTAGAACGGAACGATCTGCACCCCTTTCGGCAGCACCGCCCGGTTGAGGTGATCGATCTTCTGCTTCACCGCCTCCAGCACGCGCGAAGGATTCTCACCCTGGCGCATGAGCACGACCCCGGTCACGACGTCGTCGGCACCATCCTGCCCGACCAGCCCCTGGCGCGGGACGGCCCCGACGCTGACCTCCGCGATGTGCTTGACCATCACCGGCGTACCGTTGTGCTGGGTGACGACCACGTCACCGATATCGGCACTGTTGCGAAATAACCCGACGCCGCGGATCAAGAACTGCTGGCGACCCTGCTCCACGTAGCTGCCGCCCGCGTTGGCGTTGCCATTGGACAGCGCCTGGAACAACTGCTGCAGCGTGACGTGATACAGCTTCATGCGCGCGAGGTCGGGGTTCACCTCGTACTGCTTGATGAGGCCTCCCATCGTGGTGACGTCGGCCACCCCAGGCACCTGCTTGAGCTGGCGTTCCACGGTCCAGTCCTCGATGGTGCGCAGATCCATCGGGCTCAGGCTGTCGCCCCGCAAGCGGTAGCGGTACACCTCGCCGATCGCGGTGGACAGCGGCGCGAGCTGAGACGTTACACCACTGGGCAGGTCCGCCTCGTGCAAGCGCTCGGCCACCTGCTGCCTGGCGAAATACGCAGTCGCCTTGTCGTCGAAGGTGACGATCAGAAACGACAGGCCGAACTGCGTGTGGGAGAACATGCGTACGGCATTGGGCAGACCAGCCAGCGCGACCTCGAGCGGAATGGTGACCTGCTTCTCCACCTCTTCCGCCGCGCGTCCGGGGTACAGGGTGATGACGGTCACCTGCGTGTCCGAAACATCCGGAAAGGCCTCGATCGGAAGCTGCAGGAAAGCTGCGACCCCGCCGCCCACGAACAGGATCGTACCCAGCAGCACGAACATCGGCTGGCGCAGACAGAAGGCTACGATATGGCGGATCACGGAATTGTGTTTCGACTCTGCTCGCGCGACGCTCAAGATGAACGCTCGCTCTGGTTGCATCAGCCCGTCAGCCACCGCCCTCGGTTTCGAGCATCTGCTGCAGCAGCAAAGAGCCCCCGGTGACCACGCGCATGCCGGGCTTCAGGCCAGTGCGCACCTCGACCTTGCCTTCGACTTCCCCATCGCGCGCCACTTCGGTGCGCGTGAAGCGCCCCTTGCCTTCCTCGACGAAGACGAAGTGGCGGTCTCCGACCAGGAACACAGCCGGTGCCGGGACCAGGACTCCCTCCCGCATCGGTCCGGCGATCTCGCCGCTCACGAACATCTCACCCTTCAGCGCCCGCTCGGGATTGGCCACCGAGGCACGCACCTTGATCATGCGTGTGCTGGGGTCGACGAAATCGGACACGGCTTCGATGCGCGCGTCGAAGGTCCGGCCGGGATACGCGGGCGCTCGGAGAGCGACAGGCAGGCCCGGGTGCAGAAAGGACAGGTCGCGCTCGGTGGCATCGAGCTGGACCCACAGCCTGGCGGGATCGGTGATGACAAACAGCGGCGGAGCGTTGGAGGTGATCTGATCCGGGCGCAGCTCCTGGCCAGGATTGATGTTCTTCTCCACGATTACGCCGGCGACAGGAGCGCGCAGCGCGTAACGCTGGTCCACTGTGTCTCCGCCCCCGTACAGCTTCTTGCGTGCGTTCACCCGCTGCAGTTCGGCGCGCGCACGCTCGAAATCGGCCTCGGCCGCATGGAGGTCCTTCTCCGCCGCCACGCCGTTGGCGGCCAGGTCGCGCAGCCGCTCTACATTCTTCTGGGCCACTGCGAAGTCCGATGCCGCGCGACTGGCGTCGGCCTGCGTTTGTCCGAAATCGGGCGAGGCGATGCTCGCCAGCACTTGGCCGGCGGAAACGCGATCACCCGCCTTCACGTATATCGCTTGGACGCTGCCTGCAAAAGGTGAGAAGACGCGCACGGTGCGGTCCTCGTCCCAGGTCACTCGGCCGGTGAGGGTATGGACGAGCGCCTTGCCGGGCTCTACCTGCTCGCTCGCAAACGCCGATAGCTGCGGACTGTCATCCGGAATGAGCACGCTGGAACCTTTTACAGCAGGCGAACGTGTGGCGGCATGGCTGGCCTTCTCGCCGCAGCCTGCCACCAATGCCGACGCCATGGCGACAGTTGTCACGATGATCAGGCTGCGCGTGCCCCTGAGCATGACTATCCACATACGTGAGCTGACCGCCTAGCGTGCAGGGACGTCGATCCCGGTAGCCGCACGCCAGGCGGCACGTGCCTTGGCGTAATCGGCCTCGGCCGAGGCCGCGTCCAACCGCGTTGCGTAGAGCGTTCGGCGCGCATCCAGAAGGTCGGTCACGCCGACGGCGCCGCGCTTGTAGGCATACTCTGCCGCGTCTGCCGCTCGCACCGCCTCCTTCAACAGCGCGTCGTTGTAGCGCTCGACACGATCCTGCGCCGATTCCAGGTCCGAACGGCCGCGCGCCAGATCTGCTCGAGCGCGTGCCCGAAGCCGCTCCAGGTCCTCCTCGGCCGAATTGACCGCTATCTCGGCGCGCTTGATCTCCCCGTCGAACTGGTAGAACAGGAACAGGGGAACGCTGACGTTCACCCCGTAGGTGTTGTTGCTGATCTGCGTCGGAAAGTGGTCGTACTGCACGCCGACCGTGACATCGCGCGTGCGCGCCGCCCGCGCCAGATCACGGATCTTGCGCGCCGCTTCCAGGCGCAGGCGCGCCGCCTGAACATCGGGGCGCCGGTCGATGATTTCCTCCATGCTCTGCAGCGGCGGTATGGCCTCGGGCGCGGGCCATGGCGACTCGGCGTACAAGCGTGCCGCGCTGGCCTCCACCCCGAGAAAATATGCGAGCCCCAGTTGCGCTTTCTCGCGGTCCGCGCGGCTCTGCCGCACGTCGTTCTCGGCTCGCAGCGCGTCCACCTTCAGACGCGAGAGGTCCGAAGCCGCGATATCCCCGGACTTGAGCCGCAGTTGCGCGACCTCGACGCTCTTGCGGAACAGCGCCAGGGTTTCCTCGCCCACGCGCGCACGCTCTTGAGCCAGCAACAGATCGTAGAACGCGCCGCGCATCGCCAATGTCTGCTGGCGCAACGCATCCTGCAGGTCGCTGCGGCTCGCTTCGAGGTTGCTCTGTGCCGCCTCCGTGCGCAACTGGCGCTTGTTGCCGCGCTCGATCAGCTGGCTGAGCTGGACCCCGGTATCGATGGGCTTGTCACGAAACCCACCCGCTGCGCCCCAGTTGGCTGCGTTCACCGAGGACAGGTTCGCCGACAAGGTGGGGTTGGGTCGCTGCGCCGCCGTTATTCGATCCGCCTCGGCAGTCTCGACTGCACGCTTCGCGGCCAGCAGTTCACGGCTGTGATCGCGGAACAGCAGCTCCGCTGCCTCCAGCGTCAGATGCTCGATGTCTGCCGGCCCCACCGGGGCCGGCGGCTGTGCAGCGCCGGCGGCAGCCACGAGTGTCGCGGCAGCCAGCCCCAGCCGTAGGGCGAGTGGGTCTTGCATGCGGGGTCAGGCAAAGGCTAGAAACTCGTTGAAACGCACTCCGCAGAGTAAGCAGGTGGTCTTACGGTAGCCTTACTCAAATGGGATAGCCGGACCAGGGGCGTACGAGATATCACGGCCGCTCCATCGGGCACGTCGTGGGCAGGATCGTGTCCTTCGCCTCGATGCAGGCTTCGGTCCGCCAGCCGTAGCCGGTGCTTTGCGCGTCGTACTTCACGCCGCTCTGGCCGGCGCGTGAGAACGCGGCCAGGTACAACGAATGGATAAGCTGGTGGTCCTCGGCGCGCATCCAGACTTCGCCGGTGGGACCCGCATATTTCATTCCCTCGCGTGCATCGCCACTTTCAGCGGATCCGCGGGCGTTCACACCGTCGACGCTCATACGCAAGTGAGCGAGAAAGCTCTCGCCCACGTTGGCGAAAGCACCGCTGAAAGCGTCGATGTCGGCGATCCGAATGGTCTCCGCCGCGGCGGCGCCAGCCAGACGGCGGCCGTCAGAAACAACCCGGTGACCAGAAAGCGCTGAATTCCCATGCTCTTCTCCCTTGTCGGCGATGCACGCGGATCATTGGGCAGAGCCCGCCTCTTGTAAAATCCCGGCGGCCGCCGCACACTGTTCAGTCAGCCAGAGCAGACGCCAACCAGCGGTCTGCGCGATCACTGGGGAGTGGCGATGGCAGGTGCCGATGGCAGCGATCGGTCGACCGGCCGACGGCGGATTGTAACCGCCGCCGCGCTGGGGGCTGCCGGTGTGCTCGCTATTCTGGCGTGGCTTTGCACCTATAGCGTCGACACCGGCAATTACGCGCTCGTCATCGAGTTCGGCAATCCCGTGCAGGTGGTCACGACGCCCGGGCTCGGCTTCAAGTATCCGTATCAGAGCGTGCGTGCGTTCGACGGGCGTCTGTTCGCGTTCAGCGCGGCGGCGACCGAGTTCCTGACCCTCGAGAAGACGCCGGTAGTCGCCGCCAGCACGATCCTCTGGCGCATCAGCGACCCGAAAAAATTCTTTCGAGACCGTATTCGACCGCACCGGCGCCGAGTCCAGGCTCGGCGACATCCTGTTCGCTGAACTGGGCGCGGCCATCGGGCGCAGCCCGCTCGCTGCTTTCATCTCGATCGAGCCCGCAGCCTACCGGGCGGACGCCATCCTGGGCGAAGTCGGAGCCAAATGCCGCGAACTGGCGCTGCGCGACTACGGCATCGAAGTGGTCGACGTGCAGCTGCGCACCTTCGACTTCCCCAAGCAGAACCGGCTCCCGCTATACGCCCGCATGAAATCCGAGCGCGGCCGCATCAGCATGAAGTATCGCTCCGAGGGCGAGGAGGAAGGTCTCAAGGTTCGGGCCACGGCCGACGAGCAGAAGACGCACATCCTGTCCGAGGCGCTCAAGCTCGCCCAGCAGCAGCGCGGCGAAGGCGAAGGCGAGGCGGCCCGCATCTATGCCGAGGCGCTATCCCAGGCGCCCGAGTTCTACCAGTTCGTGCGCACGATGGAGGCGTCGCGCAACCTCGTTCCGAAGGGAACCACGCTGGTGCTGCCGGCCGACTCCGAGCTGTTCGGCCTGCTCTACGACAGCAACCACTACGACCGCGCGTCGCCGATTACGCGACCGCAACCAGAAAAGTCACCAACAAGCGCAGAAAGGAGTGAGGCCATGTAAGCGAACCGGGAGCAGCGTCGCAGTATCGTGCTGGTTTTGAAACCAGTTGACATACCAGGGGGCTAACAATGCAAACGCACCACAGGGGACCGGCAACGCCAGTCTTGGGCCTAGTGGCGGCCGCACTCGCCATCGCCCTATCCGGGCCAGCCGTCGCAGCCGAGGTCAAGTACGATCCGGGCGACAACGTGTACTTCACCTATTGCTACGCGCACCCGCCGGCTGCACATCAAGCCGGGCGACACGGTCGTGACCAGCACGCGGGACGCATCGAACGACGTGTTCTCCGTCACGACAAGACCCTGTGCACCGAGACTCGACCTCACCAAGGTCAACCCGCAGACCGGGCCGTTCTACATCGAGGGCGCCGAGCCGGGCGACACGCTGGTCGGTCCACATCGACAACATCGACCTCAATCGCGACTTCGGCTGGGGCGGCTCGATTCCCTACTTCGGCGCGCTCGCGCCGGAGTACAAGACCGCGATGATCACCGCCGCCGGTGCCCGATCGCCTGTTCGTCTGGCGTCTCGATAAGAACCGCAAGGTCGGCACGCTCGACCTGCCCAACAGCAAGATCGGCAAGGTCGAGGTTCCGCTGCGGCCGTTCTTCGGAACGATCGGCACCGCGCCGGCCGGCAAGGAATGCATCAGCTCGCTGGTCCCCGGGCCGCACGGCGCGAACATGGACTTCAACGAGGTCGTCGACGGCGTCACCATGTACTTCCCGGTGTTTGAGCCGGGCGCGCTGTTCATGCTCGGCGACGGACACGCCGCGCAGGGCGACGGCGAGATCGACGGCGCCGCGATCGAGACCTCGTTCAACGTGCACTTCACCGTGAACCTGATCAAGGGCAAGAAGATCAACTGGCCGCACCTGATCAACGACAAGGAGATCATGTCGATCGGCAGCACGCGGCCGCTGATCGATGCGCTTGCGGCTCGCCTGCGTGGACATGGTCAACTGGCTGGTCGAGGACTACGGCTTCGACAAGCTACGAGGCGCTGCAGCTGCTCGGTCAGACCGCCCAGCTCAAGATCGCCAACGTGGTCGACCCGCAGTACTCGGTGGCCTGCGCGCTGGACAAGAAGTACCTGCCGCAATGCAAGAGCATGGCAAGTCGGACGCGGCCGGCGCGGCGCGAGCTCCCTCCGCCGCAGGGCGCAGGATCGGCACCCCGGTGAGCAGCTTGATGATCGATTTCCTGCTCCAGGTGCTGTGGCAGACCTGGAAGATCCTCAAGCAGGCCTCGATCTTCCTGCTGTTCGGCTTTTTGCTGGCCGGCGTGCTCGCGGTGCTGGTCCCGAGAGGCGCTGACCGAGCTGTTCCGGCACCGGCAAGATCAAGTCGGTGCTGTGGGCAGCGGCGCATCGGCGCGCCACTGCCGCTTGTGCTCCTGCGGCGTGCGTGCCGACCGCGCTGGGCTTGCGGCGCCAAGGCGCCACGCCGGGCGCGACCGTCGCCTTCCTGATCGCGACGCCGGAGACCGGGGTCGATTCCATCAGCCTGAGCTACGCGCTGACCGATCCGATCATGACCGTGTTTCGTCCGATGGCGGCGGTGGTGACCGCGGTCAGCGCCGGCATCTGCATCAACTTCTTCGGCGCGCGCAGGACACCCCGGATCAGCTGTCGCGACACCGTCGTCCGTGGAGGAGGCGCATCCGATCGGCGGCGGATGCGCACGACTCGAGCCACGCTCATCGCATCCGCATGGGCACGATCATTCAGCGACGCACGCCCGCCACGATGAAGACGGACACCCTGTCGCTATCGGGTCGGGCTCGGTCACGCTGCGAGCCGCGTCTACCGACTACGCGTTTCGTCAGCTGCTGGACGACACCAGCTACTGGGTGCGTGCTCGGGATCGTGCTGTCGGCGATCGTCGCAGCGGCCTTGCCGCCGACCTTCTTCGAGCAGTACCTGAGCAGCGAGTTCGCCTCGATGCTGGTGATGCTGCTGCTCAGCATCCCGATCTACGTCTGCGCGTCGGAGGCCACACCGGTGGCCGCCGCGCTGGTGCTTGAAGGGCCTGAATCCGGGCGCGGCGCTGGTCTTCCTGCTGGCCGGACCGGCCACCAACATCGGCAGCATCGTCGTGCTGCTGAAGTTTCCTCGGCGCCCGGATCGTCGCGATCTATCTCGCCTCGATCGTCGTCGTTCACCCTGCTCGCCGGCTTTGCGCTCAACTGGGTCTACCGCACCTGGGAGATCGATCCGCGCGCGACCTTCGGCGCCGCGACCGCGTTCGTCCCCGAGCCGGTCAAGATCGGCGGCGCGCTGCTGCTCATCGTGCTGTTGCTCGTGCTAGCATGCGCCGCACGCGCCGTGCCGGGCGAGTGGATCTGGCTGCGCGACCGGATCGCGTCCCTGACCGGCGTTGCGCCTCACAGCGGCAAGCGCCTGGCGCTGACAGTCGCCGCGACGCTCGCCGTCGCTCTACCTGGCGAGCGGGCTGTTCGCGTCCACCGGGCGAAGTCGGCGTGACGCACTGCGCTTTGGCCGCGATCGTCGCGCCGATGCTGGACCCGGGCCTGCACTACCGGCTGCCGTGGCCGTTCGAGGCGCACCGGATCATTCGCGACCGAGCGGGTGCAGCGCATCGAGTTCGGCGTCGCCGGCAATCCGGCCCGGACTGGCGCGCGCACCCGTGACCCGCGAGCGCCTGACATGGCGGGCGGCAACCCGGTGCCGGAGGCGGTCAACGCGAACGGACGTGGTTTCAGAAGGAGGGCGCGCCCGAGGAGCCTTTCCTGCTCACCGGCGACGGCAACCTCATCGACCTGCGCTGGGCGCGTGCAGTACCGCGTCAAGGATCCGGTCGCCTTCGCGTTCAACGTCGCCGAGCCCGATGCGCTGGTGCGCGGCGCGAGCCTGGCGGCGCTGCGTGGTCGTGGTCGCCCGCAGCGGCATCGATGCGATCTACACCTCGGACCGCAGCGCGTCGAGCAGCAGGTCGCGCACGCGATCCAGGAAACGTCTGGACCGCGACCCGCACCGGCGTCGAGGTCCTGTCCTTCCATCTGCTGTACGTCCATCCGCCGGAGGAGGTGCACGACGCGTTCCGCGACGTCGCGAGCGCGCAGGAGGACAAGCTGCGCACGATCAATCGCGCCAACATCTTCGCGGTGGAGACGGTCAACCAGGCCAAGGGCGAGGCGGCCGCCGATGATCGAGCAGGCGCTGGCCTTCAAGGAGCAGCAGATCCTGCACGCGCAGGGCGACGCGGCGAGCTTCCTGCTCAGGCTCGGTGCCTACCGCCAGGCGCCCGAGCTGACCAGTTCCGCCTGCAGGTCGAGACGATCGAAGCGACGCTGCCGGGGCTGCAGAAGTTCGTCGCGCCCGGCGCCGGCGAGATCAAGGACTTCGACATGTGGCTGCTGCAGCCGGTCGGGCGAGCAAACGCAAGTAAGCGGCACACATGATCGTCCGCCCATCATGCAGGACTCGCGCATGCCGCTCGCAGCTGCGCATGGCGCTGGTGCTGCTCGGCCGTGCTGCTGCTCTGGGCGCTGGTCGCCAGCCTGTTCACCGTCGACGTCACCGAGTACGGGCTGGTCATGCGCTTCGGCCGGGTCGTGCGAGTGGTCGAACGAGCCCGGCCTGCATCGTCAAGGCTGCCGTTCGACAGCGTGCTGCGGCTCGACCGGCGCCTGACCTTCTCCCAGCCGCGCCGGCCGAATATCTGACGGTGGACAAGAAAAACGTCGTGGTCGAGAGCCTCGCCACCTGGCGCATCGCCGATCCCGAGCGGTTTCTCGCGCACTGTGCGCCACGCGAGCGAACGCCGACGTGCGCCTCGCCGACGTCGTGCTCGCCGAGATCGGCGCCGTGCTCGGCACCTATCCGGCCGCCGCGCTGATCGCGCCGGACGGCAATGCGGAGCGGTTCCGCGAGCGTGGTCTCCGAGATCCGCGGCGCGGTCGCGGGCTTCGCGCGCACGGCCTACGGCATCGAGATCGTCGACGTCGAGCTGCTGCACCTGACGCTGCCAGAGCAGAACCGCGAGCACGTGTTCGAACGCATGAAGGCCGAGCGCGGCAAGATGGCCAAGGAGTTCCGCACCGCCGGCGAGCTGCAGGCGAGGAAGATCATCGCCGAGGCCGATCGCGAGAGGAGCCACATCGAGGCGGAAGCCTACGAGCAGGCGCAACGCCTCCGGGCCGAGGGCGATGCGGAGGCTTCGCGCATCTACGCGGCCGCCTTCGGCCAGAACCCGCGTTCTACAAGTTCCTGCGCACCCTGCAGGCCTACGAGAAGTTCCTCGACGAGAACACGACGCTGTTTCTGCCGGCCGACGCCGAGGTGCTGCGCATGCTGCGCCCGCAACTGCGCCAGGGAGCCAGGAGCCGGCGCGAGCGCGCCGCCGGTCACGGCCAAGCGCAAGACCGCCGAATCAGCGCGCACGCTATCGCGCGGCCGTCACGGCAAGCCGGGCGCGGGGTCCGCGCCCGCCATGGACGTGTCGCTCCGGACCGGAGCCGGGACCGCGATGACCGAGCCGCGGACGAGCACCCGTCAGCGGCGGATGCGCTGCGGCCCGCCGCAGCTTCGCGGAGCTTGCCGGGCGACGCCGCTACTGGATCGGCCTGCTCGCGGTCGCACTGCTGCGGGTCTATCTGGCCACCGGCTTCTACGTCGTCAATGCCGACGAGCACGCGGTGGTGCGCCGCTTCGGCGCCATCGACGCGCGCGTCGGGCCCGGCATGCACTACCGCCTGCCCTGGCCGGTGGATCGCGTCGACGTGCTCAAGACCACCAGCGTGATGAAGATCGGCGTCGGCTTCGCGCTGCCCGAGAACGACGCGCAGGACGGTGACCGGCGTCGAACTGCTGACCGGCGACACCAACATCCTGAGCGTCGCGCTGGTGGTCCAGTACGTGATCCGCAATCCGTCCGATTATCTGTTTCGAGATCGAGCAGCCGCAGGCGCTGGTCGGCACGCTCGCGCGAGAGCGTGCTGACCGAGACCGTGGTCGGCATGCCGGTCGACGAGGTGCTGACCACCGGGCGGCTCGCGATCCAGGCGCGAGTCAAGCTCAAGACCCAGGAGAGTGCTGGATCGCTACCAGCAGCGGCATCCAGATCGCCTCGGTGAGCATCATGAGCATCACGCTGGACGTGTCGGTCGCGCAGGCGTTCCAGGACGTCGCCGACGCGCATGGCGGACCGCGAGAAGACGCAGAACGAGGCGCGCGCCTACGCCAACGACCAGATCCCGAAGGCGCGCGGCGAGGCCACACCAGAAGGTGAGCGACGCGCAGAGCTACAAGCAGCAGCGCATCGCCGAAGCGGTCGGCAACACCGATCGCTTCCTGGCGCTGCTGAAGGAGTACGAGAAGGCGCCGGAGGTCACGCGCTCGCGGCTCTATCTCGACGCGATGGAGAAGATCCTGCCGAAGGTGAAGATGTACGTGATCGACTCGCAGGGCGGGCGCGTGCCGGTCAACCTGCGCGTGTCGGCGCCCTGACCGGCCGATCCAGCTCGCCCGGGTCGATCCCGTTCGCCCCCTTTGCCCGTTCGCCCCCTTTGAAAAAGGGGGGATGGGGGGATTTGCTCACGCCGAGTTGTCGCAGCTGCGCATCCCGCAGAGACGACGCGAGTTTCAGGTGCCGGTGGCGTAGTGAGCATAGAGATACTCGAACAGCCGGCCGGCCTCGGCCGAGAAGCGCGTCGTCATCGCTCAACGCAGCGCGGGCACCGCGCAACAGCGCTTCCAGCCCGGCCGCTTCCGGCACGGGCACGCCACCGACGTCGAGATAGTGGATCAGAGCGCCGATCCGTTCCAGAGCGCAGGATCGCCATCCAAGCCGAAGCTCGCCAGCAACACCTCGAAGGTGACCTTGGCGCCGACGTGAGTGAACTCGGCACCGTCGAAGTCGAAGCCAACCGCGCGCTTGGGACAATCCTTCGGGCTCTTCAGCCACAGGAACTTCGCGCGCCGGTCGATGAAGCGCTTGATCAGCCACGCGCTCGCCAGGCGATCCGCCCACGGACGGGCGCGGGTGGCCCAGGTGCGGCCACGGTACTTCGCAGGATCCACCCGCTGGATCCGGCCGGCGGCGGCGTGTGGCTCGTCGGGGGACAACACGGCGTTGGCCGCCCTCGCCAGATCCTCCAGAGCCTCGTCGAGCTTGATCGCGCGCGGCTCCGGGGAAGAAATCCTGCAGCGCGATCGCCTCGAGTCGCGCCGGAGGCGCGCTAGGCGCGCCGATAGCGCAGCTCGGTCCAGCCCAGGATCTCCTTTCTGGCGACGCCTGATCTCGAGCATCAGCTTCTCGTACTCCGGCGTCCGGTCGAAGAGCTGGCGGAACTCGCTCTCCTGCTGCTCGTCCCGCGCATTGACCTCGAAAATCTGGGCGCTGCCACCTGATGCGGTGACTTCGTCGGACTGCGCCTGCAACGGTTCGATCAACTCGAGTCCGATTCGGGAGCAGGTAAACGCCGTCACGGAGCACGCCGGTGCCCAGTGCTTTGAGCGCTCGCCAGACGCGCATGCGCACGGCCGACTGCTGGCCCTGCAACGTCAGGACGAAGAGCAGCCACGCCGGCCTGGGCGTGGCAGGTTTGGGAACTGCGCTTTGCGAACTCATTTGAAATGTCATGGTCTTTACGTTAGTGTAGCACTTGCTACCTCTATGGACGGCTCGCGCTACTCAGACGAGTCATTGGACCGGGAGCACCGATGCGACAGAGGCACATCGCAGTGCTCGCATCGATCTGCGCGACCACGGCACTGGCAGACACCGTCGGGTTCGACCAGGACCCTACGGGCTCGCCGCCCGCAGGCTGGGTATGTGGGGTCACGGGCCGCGGCTCGCCCAAGTGGGGAGTCGAGAGCGGACGGCACCGCGCCGAGCAAACCGAACGTATTGAAGCAATCTGGCCAAGGCACGTTCCCTTGGTGCGCAAAGAAGGATGTCTCGCTCGCCGACGGATTTGTGGAGGTGAAATTCAAGCCGATGGAGGGTAGGGAGGACCGCGCAGGCGGTGTCGTCTGGCGCTTCAAGGATGGCGACAACTACTACGTGGCACGGGCCAATGCTCTGGAGAACAATGTTTCGCTCTACCACACGACGCGCGGCAGCCGGCACACGATCAAGTACGTCGATGCTCCGGTAGCCGCCAACCAATGGCACACGCTGCGCGTCGAGTTTGCAGGCAAGCGCATCAAGGTCTCCCTGGACGGCAAGCAATACATCGATCTAGCAGGATGACCATATCCGGGCGCCGGGTGCGGTCGGCGTGTGGACCAAAGCCGACAGCGTGACCGCATTCGACGATTTCTCGTGGGGGAAGGACCACAGATCGTCCGATGAAATGGATCACGCGCGAACGGCCGAAGATCGATCGCATCGCCTGTCCCTGGCTGATCGCGCGATTCATCGACCAGTCTCCCGAGTTCCTGTTCGTTCCCGCAACCCAGGTGATTCCGACTCGCCGAGGAGAGCGGCGCGATTCCTTACGATGTTCCGGCGTGGAACTCTCGCACGTCGCGGAGCGGTGCAGCTTCGACGCCTTCCTCCAGAAGTACGCGCTTTGCGACCCTGCGCTGGATAGGCTTGCGCTGATCGTGCGTGGCGCCGATACCTCGCGGCTCGACCTGGCGCCGGAGGCGCCGGTCTGTTCGCCATTTCCCTGGGGCTGGCGCAAAACTTCAGCGACGATCACGAGATGCTGCGCCATGGAATGGTGATGTACGACGCGCTGTACACGTGGTGCGCGAAACCTTCTGCGGGACGCGCAGGGTGCCGCGTAAGGATGCGTAAGCCAAACTGCCCGTGAAACTGCCTACTGGCACTCCTGCGCTGGTGCTGTATCTGGGCTCGGCGCCGTCGTCGTTTGCGCAAGGCGGTCCGCCGATGCTCACCGACGATCCCGGCACGCCCGGGAGCGGTGTATGGGAGATCAACGTCGCGTATCTGGAGCAGCGTACACCGCCAGGAACGGCTGCGCAGCTTTCCGCACGTCGACTTCAACTACGGTCTGGGCGAGCACATCCAGCTCAAGTATGAGACCGGATGGCTGTTTGTCGATGCACCAGAAGGCGGCGGCGTGAAGAGCGGCCTGGACGATTCGCTGCTCGGAGTGAAATGGCGCTTTCTGGACCAGGAGCGCAGCGGCGTCGATATGTCCGTCTACCCGCAACTGCAGGTGGAGAATTCCACCGGCTCCGTAGCGCGCGGCATCGCGGAACCGGGTCCCAACCTGTTCCTGCCGGTCGAAATCGGCCACGACTTTGGAAAGACGAGGCTGATCGGCGAGGTCGGCTATCAGTATTTTCGTGCGCAGGAAAACGAGTGGGTGGTCGGGCTCCTGGGTGCGCTGGAGGTGTCGGACACCCTCGAGCTGCTGGCAGAAGTGCGCAGCTTCAGCGAGAAATTCCTGAACCGCGGCGACGTGGTCGTGAACCTGGGTCTGCGCCTGGCGTTGAGCTCCAAAGTGAAGCTGCTCGCGTCAGTCGGCACCGGACTCACCAACGGCCCGGAGACCACGACCTTCATCGCCTATCTCGGAGTTCAAGTGTTGCTGGGGGAGAAATAGGACAGCGCCGCGTCGTCGCGGGCCAAGACCTGGCAGCGCGTGGTGAGGAGTCGAACATGACGCGCAACAAAGCATTGAAGATCACCCTGGCGAGCATTGCGGTCATCGTCGTGCTACTTGGCGGCCTGTATGCCTTCATCGTGTGGGAAGGCTCGAGCGCGCGCGAAGATGCGCCCGCTCTGGAGGCGAGCATCGCGCAGTGGCTTCTGCATCACACCGTGCCTGCCAGCTTCAGAGCGATGAAGAATCCGCTGAGCACCGCCGCGGGCAGCCCGGATGTCTCTGCCGGGCACGAGGTGTACCGCGCAAGATGCGAGCTGTGTCACGCCTATGACGGCAGCGGCAAGACCGAGATCGGCAGCGGTCAATATCCGCGTCCCCCGGATCTGCGCAGCGCCGACGTCCAACGCATGAGCGACGGCGAGCTGTTCTATCACATCAAGAACGGCATCCGCCATACCGGCATGCCGGCGTGGGAGCTTCCCGATCGCAAGATCTGGCAGGTCAGCGCGTACCTGCGCAACCTGCCCAAGGTGGCCGCGCTTTCTCCGCAGATGGCGAGCGCGCAACCGGTCGCGTCGGTGGCTTCGGCGCACTACGTCGGCTCGGCGGCGTGCAAGGACTGCCACACCGAGATCTACGAGCGCTGGAAGAAGACGCGCATGGCCAATGTCGTGCAGGATCCGCGCGAGCATCCGGACGCGATCATTCCGGATCTCTCCAAGCCCGATCCGCTGCTCACCTTCACCAAGGACGACATCGCGTTCACCTACGGCAGCAAATGGAAGCAGCGCTACTTCAAGCAGGTCGGCGACGACTACTTCGTGTTCCCCGCGCAGTGGGACGTGACGCACAAGATGTGGCGGCCGTACTTCGTCAAGAACGGCACCGACTGGTGGGCGACGTTGTATCCGCCCGACAACTTCCAGCGGCCGACCGGCCCGCTGTGCGACGGCTGCCACTCGGTGAACTACGACATCGCCACCAAGAAAGTCACGGAGTGGAACGTGGGTTGCGAGCGATGCCACGGACCGGGCAGCGAGCACGTGGCGCACCAGGGCCGCCCCAACATCATCAATCCGGCGAAGCTCGACTACGTGCAGGCCAACGACGTGTGCATTCAATGCCACTCGCAGGGGCAGCCGCTGAAGAACCCGATCCAGGGCAAGTACTACGACTGGCCGGTCGGCTTTCACGTGGGCAAGAATCTGGCCGACTTCTGGAAGCTGGAAGAGCACAAGCTGGGCGAGACGTCGTTCACGCACTTTGCCGACGGCACCGCGCACAAGAACCGGATGCAGGGGAACGACTTCGTGCAGAGCCTGATGTACACGCGCGGCGTCACCTGCTTCAGCTGTCACGACGTGCACGGCACGGAGAACGACGCGGTGCTGTGGAAGCCGGCCAAGAACATCTGCTTCGACTGCCATGGCCCCAACACGCCGAACGGTCCGCACGCGCCCACGATCGAAGCGCACACCCATCACAAGCCCGGCAGCACGGGCAACGAGTGCATCGCGTGCCACATGCCCAAGATCGAACAGACGATCGCGGACGTGAACGTGCGCGCCCACACCTTCCGCTTCATCACGCCCGCGGAGAGCGACGCATCTGAAGATTCCGAATGCCTGCAACGTCTGCCACACGGACAAGACCACCGCGTGGGCGACCGACGCTCTGAAGACATGGAAGGATCGCTCGCCCTGGCGCGTTGCCCAATGAATCGAGCGTGCGCCCGCCTTGGCAGGCGCTGGGACTTGCATGCTCTGATGATCAGCGTGGCAAGTCCGTTCTCATGGTTTACCCAATCGCGGGTGAAGCATGAATAGGCGCGTCTTGGCGTTGCTGCTCCTGGTTGTGGCGGCGGTGGTCGCGGCGGTGGTTTGGACTCGCTTTTCGTCGCGGCGACAACGTGGTCGTGGTCTATGTCAGCGAGGACCAGGTCTTTTCGGAGCCGATACTCAAGGATTTTGAGCGTGACACCGGGACGAGCGTGCGGGCGGTTTATGACACGGAGGAAACCAAGAGCGCAGGAGTCATGAACCGGTTGATCGCCGAGAAGGCGAATCCTCAGGCCGACGTGTACTGGGCCAACGAGCCGATCCGCGCCGAGGTGCTGCGGCAACAAGGCGTCTCGGCACCCTATCGCTCTCCGAGCGCGGAGGGCATTGCCGAGCAGTTCCGTGACCCGCAAGGCCATTGGACCGGTTTCTCTGCTCGGGCTCGCATGCTGATCGTCGACAAGAGGCTCGAGGACAAGCCGATCTCCATTGAGGCCTACGCGGACCCGCGTTTCAACGGCAAGGCGGTCATCGCCAATCCGCTGTTTGGCACCACGACCGCACACATGGCCGCTCTGTTCACGGTGTGGGGCGACGACCGCGCCAAGGCGTTCCTCGATGCGATGCGTAAGAACGGTGTCCATATCTCGTCCAGCAACGGAGAGAGCGCCGATCAGGTGGCCGCCGGTCCGTTTCTGTTTGCGCTGGTGGACAGCGACGATGTGCACAGCCGCCAGAAGCAGGGGCAGCCAATCGATGGCGTCTACCCCGACCAGGAAGAAGGCGGCCTGGGTTGCTTCATCGTTCCGAATGCCGTTCTGCTGATCAAGAACGGCCCGCACGCAGAGGCGGGCAAAAAGCTGATCGACTACCTCCTGTCGCGCGACGACGGAGAAGAAGCTTGCCTATTCCGATGCCGCGCAGATTCCACTACACCCTGGGGTGGAGACACCGCCTGATGTCCGTCGGCTGGAGACGCTGAAGACAATGAAGGTCGACTACGCTCAGGTGGCGGCCAAGATGCAGGCGATCCAACCTCTGCTCAAGGACTGGGTGGGACATTAGCTTGGAGCGGCGCCTCACCCTGCTGCTCGTCGTATTCGCACTGGTGGTCGTTGGCCTGCTGCCGCTGGCGGCGATGCTGGGCAAGAGCATCTTCGTCGACGGCAGGTTGACCCTCGCCACTTACCAGAAGCTGTTCGCCGATCCCTGGCAACAGTGGATACCGATGGGACGTAGCCTGACACTTGCCACCTTGACCGCGGGCTGTGTCACGCTGATAGGTGTGCCTCTCGGCCTGCTGCTCGGAAAGACCGACCTGCCGTGCCGACGCATCCTGGCGGTGCTGCTCTCGATCCCGCTGCTGCTCCCACCCTACATCCTCGCGGTTTGCTGGTTCAATCTGCTTAGCCAAAAACGGCGTGCTCGTTCGCGTCATACCGGCGCAGACTCTGGAATTGCTGTCCCGCTGGCTGTTCGGGTTGCCCGGCTGCCTGTGGGTGCTGGTGAGCGCGTTCCTGCCGGTGGTGATGATCCTGACTCTGGTCTATCTGCACGCGGTGAATCCGCGGCTCGAGGAAGCAGGACGGCTGATCTCCCGCTGGCCTGCGATCCTGCGTTACATCACGCTGCCGATGATCTGGCCAGGGATCCTGTTCGGCGGGATCCTCGTGTTCCTGCTCGCGCTGGGCGAGGTTGGCGTGCCGATGTTCCTGCGCTATCCCGTCTTTCCCGCTCGAAACGCTTACGCAGTTCTCTGCCTTCTACGATTTTGGCGCTGCGGCTGCGGCTGCCACTCCGCTGCTCGCCGTCACCCTGCTGGTACTAGCCCTGGAGCGTGTCTACCTGCGTGAAAGGACCTACCGGTTGCGACCGACGACGCCCGGCAGGCAAATGCTGGTCATCCCGCTCGGCCGCTGGCGTATTCCAGCTCTTCTCGCCGTTAGCCTGCTCGCAGCGACGACCGTAGCGCTGCCGTTGCTCGCTCTGCTCGTGTCCTCCCTAACGCCATTCGCCTATCTGGAGGCATGGAACAAAGCAGCCGACAGCCTGGGGCGCAGTCTGGTGTTCGCTGGCGTCGGTGCGACCCTGCTTACGGTAATCGGATTCTTCTGCGGCTACCTCATCCACCATCGTGCGCTTCGTCTCTGGCGCGCAGTGGATACCCTCACGCTGCTGCTGTTCACCCTGCCGGGAACGGTGATCGGGGTGGGGCTGATTGCTCTATGGAACCGGCCCGGCATCGGTTTCCTCTACGCGTCGGCTGCCATGGTGATCTTCGCGTACCTGGCTCAGTACACCGCGCTGACCAGCCGTATTACCCTCGCAACACTCGCCAACGTGCCTCGATCCCTGGAGGAGGCGGCACAGATGACCGGCGCCCCATGGCTCGCACGCATCTGGCATGTGGTCGTGCCCGCCGCCCTCCCGGGCGTCATCGCCGCCTGGCTGATCGGTTTCATTTTCTGCCTCCGCGATCTCGGTGCGTCCATGCTGGTCTATCCAGCGGGGCAAGACACGCTGCCGGTACGCATCTTCACCCTGATGGCCAACGGCGCTCCCAGCTTGATCTCGGCCCTGTGCGTCATCCTGGTGACTGTCACCCTGAGCTCGCTGGGCATCCTGGGTGCATTGTTCCGAGCGACGGCAAGTCATCGATGAGCACCATCGAAATGCGCGAGGTGTCCAAGACCTACAACAAGTCGCACGGTTGTCGAGGGGTTCTCAGCGTCGGTCGAGCGCGGCGAGCGCGTGGTGCTTGTGGGGCCTTCCGGGTGCGGCAAGACCACTGTACTTCGTCTGCTGGCCGGCCTCGAAGTACCCACTTCGGGTGCCATCAGCATCGACGGAATGCTGGTAGCCGAGCACGGGCGCAACCTCGTCGAACCCGAACAGCGTCACATCGGCATGGTCTTCCAGGACCTCGCCCTGTGGCCACACATGACCGTGTACCAGCACCTCGAGTTTGCGCTGCGCTACGACACGCGGAACAAGCCCACGGACAGACCAGTCCGGATTCGCGAAGTCTTGCAGATGGTCCGCCTCGCCGATCGTGCACAGGCCAAACCGGGAGAGCTATCCGGCGGGCAGCAGCAGCGCGTCGCGCTGGCGCGCGCCTTGGTCGCCAACCCCACCATCGTGCTCATGGACGAGCCGCTGTCCAGCCTGGATCCGGAGCTGAACCTCCATCTGCGCAAGGAGATCCTGAGGTTGCATGCGGAGCTCAGCTTTAGCTTGGTCTACGTCACTCACAGTGTTGAGGAGGCCGCTGAGGTCGGTTCGCGCGTGCTCGTCATGCGCCGCGGACGGCGATAGAGGCAAACCTGACCAAGCGGGATCAGACTCGCGGCACTCGTATCACATTCCTGACACCATTATTGCCGCCGGCACTCGCACCCACTACCGTGATGTCCCTATGGACCGACACGTCAACTCGCGAGCAGGTCTCCTCTGCTCTCACCCGCATGCTCGCAGCCAAAGGCATCGCGGATCCCAACGACGCAGTAGAGGTGCGCGCGACGCGCGGTGATGGACCGAGATTGTTTCTGGTCATTGCCTCGGCCCGAGCCAACCTGAGTCTAGGCGAAGAGCTCACGCAGAATCACTGGACATGGCCGCCCGGCGGTAGCAGGAGTCTGGATCCTGAACCAGGCGGAGAGCCGGGAACTGATCGGCGCCGTGGCAAACGATTCCGGGTCTGCTTAGGGATCAGCCCGTACGTCGGGTGACGGTTGCCCGTCGCCTGCAGATGACGGCGGCCTGACCCAATCCCGGTTCACCCTCTTTTGACAAAGAGGGACCCGTCCACCCGGCTACTGCACCGGAAAGTCTACCCGCTTGATGAAGACGATCTTGCCGCTATCGTTCTTCACCACGTTGTAGCCGTGCAGGCCGTCGCCATTCTTGTCGAACTCGTACGTGCCTTCCAGCCCCTTGTAACCCTTGATCGCGAGAATGGCGTTGCGTACGGCCTCGGGATCGGTGCTGTTGGCGTTGTTGATGGCTCGCGCCAGGATGTTCAGCGCATCGTAGGACCAGCTCGCGAAGTTGTCCGGATCGATGCCGTAGCGGTCACGATACTTCTTGGTGAACGCACGCGTCGCATCGCTCCCGTCGATGGTAAAGTCCGCTACCGCATAGCTCCCATGCAACGCTTCGCCCGCCAGGTTCAACGTCGTCACCGCGGCGGTTGTCGGAGAGCCGACCCACTGAATGCTCACGCCGAGCTGTCGCAACTGCTTGGCAAAGATCGCCTGGTCTGCCGGTATCGTCATGTAGGTCCCGAGGACATCGGCGCCTGACTTCTTGATCGCCAGCACGATCCGCGTGAAATCCTGCGTGTCGCCGGTATAGCCCGATCCAGTACGGCGGGCGTCACGCCCAGCGCTCCGAGCGCGTCGGTAAGGGCCTTTGCCCCGCCCGTCCGAACGAATCGCGTGGCTTGAATGATCGCCGATTTCTTCACCTTCAGCGTGTTCACGCCGAAGTCCGCGATGACCTTCGATGAGTAAAGATCGTTGGACGCGACGGAATACCCCAGCGGTTGTTCACGCGCGTGAGGCTGGGATCGGTGCCCCCGATCATGGTCGGGATGCCCGCTTCGGCGATGGCAGGCGAGGCAGCCCGGGATCGAGTGTCGGCGACGGTCCGACGATCGCAGCGATGCCCGGATCGTTGAACAGCTTGGAGAAGGCGAGCACCGTGCCGGGATTCGTGCTGCCGTTGTCCTCCGTGCTCAGTTCCAGTTTGTGTCCGAGGACACACCGCCCGCCTCATTGATCTCCTCTTGCGCGATGGTCAGGCCGTTGACGGTGAATCGTCCGGCTTCGGCGAGCGAACCGGTCAGCATGTTGACTACACCGATCTTGACAGGCTCCGCGGCATATCCAGGGAACCCGAGTATTGCGCCGGTCGCAATACCGGTCAGCAACCGCTGTACGGACCGCACTGACCATCGACGCTTGCACCTTGACCTCGCAGCTGTTTCCGCCGATGGCGTAAGCCGGTAAACAATAGCCGTTGAGCCGTACTGTCGTCAGGCCCAAGCGAAGGGTGCTCTCCCCAGCCATCGCGGGACGATCCACCGTAACCCGCACCCGCGCTACGGCCGCCGGATCCGCCATCACGATCGTCCCGCTCGCAGCGAACATGCCGCCGACGCCGTGGCAGACCGCGACGTGCACGTGCCTTCACCGGGCCGCGCCGTCCCGTGGACTCGCCGCACGCGTCTCCTGCAGCGCGAACATCCCGGTACATGCCGGTGTGGGCGTAGCTCAGCCGCCGCCGTTGGTGTTCAGCGGCAGCTTGCCGCCCGGTGCGGTATCGCGCTCGGCGATGGAGGCAGCGGCTTCACCGCGGCCGACGAAAGTCGAGATCTTCGAGCCCGATACAGCGGAGCGCGCGAAGGCGTCGTAGATCATCAGGTGATCGATGTTCGCGTTCTATTCCAGCGCTGTCGAACGCCTGCTTGCCGGCAACACGAGAAGGCTCGCGACGAGGTGAAATCCGCCATCTGACTGATCATCGGCGTTTCTCACGCTTTCGCCGCTGCCGAGAATGTATACCGGCTCTGCGGGAAATCCTTTGCCCGGTCGGCGAACGCGAGGATCAGCGCGCCGCCGCCGTCGGTGACCAGCAACATCAGCAGCCGGAACGGATACGCGATCATGCGCGCGAGTCGAGCACGTCATCCACGCTCACCGGATTCTTCATCATCGCCCTCGGGTCTGACGCCCACCCGCGCCGGCACCACCGCCACCATGGCAAGCTGTGCCTGCGTAACGCCGTAGGTCTTCGGAAATAGCGCAGCACCGGGATGGTGAACATGGTCGGGCGGCCCATGATCGCCTGAAGGGCGCTTCGAATTGACCTTGCAGCGTTGCGGGCGGAATGCTCCGGGGCAGCGC
>CAVUHQ010000009.1:0-64306 GCA_963741215.1 uncultured beta proteobacterium | reverse complement strand
TGCTCGTGTCCGAATATTTAGCCTGGCCATCGGGTGCGCGCGGTCCGTCCTCGATGCTGGGCGGCATGTTCAGCAGTATGGTTGCGGGCATGGTGGTAATCCGGTTGGGCTTCAGCTTCGCGGTCCGACCGCCTCCAGCGTACCGGTGGCCAACTTCTGCTGTAGGAACCGGTCCTTGGCCATTCGACTAATGGACTGAAACGCTCAGGAGGCCGAGGACCTCTCCCCTTGTGGCAGAGTATTACGGTGAGAGGTACCACCGAATCGGCTGTAACGGCCGGTGCACCGCCCAGGAACTGAACGACGGCGCAGGGCGGTGCAAAGAAAAGGCGGCAGGCCTGTCGATCCGGCACCTGCCCATTCGACTAATGGTATGAGAGCTCGAGTCGAGGCTCTCGATCGGAACCAACCAACAGGAGATCCGGGATGCGTTTCATGATCATCATCAAAGCCAACAAGAATTCGGAAGCCGGCATCATGCCGGACGAGAAGTTGCTGAGCGACATGGGCAAGTTCAACGAGGAACTGGTGAACGCGGGTGTGATGCTCGCAGGCGATGGCCTGCATCCGAGCTCGAAGGGAGCGCGCGTCAAATTCTCCGGTGCGAAGCGCACCGTGGTCGACGGGCCGTTCGCCGAGACCAAAGAACTGGTCGCCGGCTTCTGGATCTGGCAGGTGAAATCGAAGGAAGAAGCGATCGAATGGGTCAAGCGCTGCCCCAATCCAATGGGTGAAGAAGCAGAGATCGAGATTCGACAGGTTTTCGAAGCCGAAGACTTCGGTGCCGAGTTCACGCCTGAGCTGCAGGAACAGGAAGCGCGCCTGCGCGCGCAGATCGCAGCGAAGCAGTAGCGTGCAACGCGATCACGACTGCTGCAAGAGAGTGGGTTCATGGCCGGATTGAGACTGTCAGTCGATGGACTGCAGTCGACCCCATACCGTCGTTCACGACCGTCTGCTATCGGGCATCTCATAGACATAACTAAGCATTAAAGTCATCGGTTCTCAATATGAATATCCATAAGCTTCGCAAATCGGCCGCCCACGTTGCTGGTGACTAAAAAGCACGTAATGGCTCTAGTCCGGTGAATGCACTGCAACACCGGTGACAGCAGATCGGGAGCGCTTACGGGTGATGGCGGCGAGGCATCATGGCGCGGCACGTAGTACCATCGCGTTCATTGGTGATAGCTGGGAGGTCTGTCATGTCCGTTCATTCGTTGTCCCGCGACCGGGCCGCCGATCCGATCCGCGAAGCCAAGATCCACCTTGCGGCCGCACATCGGCTGGCGGTTCTGCATGAGCTAGAGGAAGGCATCGACAATCACTTCACGGTCACGGTGCCCGGCCGGAGCGACCGCTATCTGATTCTGCCTTTCGGCTTGCACTGGTCGGAGGCGCGGGCGAGCGACATGATCGTGTTCGACGAGTCGGGCAAGACCCTGGAGGGTGAAGGCGTGGTCGAGCTTTCAGCGCAATGCATCCACGCGCCGGTCCACCGCATTACAGGTGCGCGCGTAGTGCTGCACACCCATCAAACCTGGGCACTGGCGCTGAACATGCTGCAGAACAACCGTTTGCTGCCGGCGAACCAGACCGCGGCCTACTTCTATGGCCATGTGGCCTACGATGACACCTACGCTGGCACCGCAGACACGCTCGACGAGGGCGAGCGCCTGGCCCGCTTGATAGGCGACAAGCAGGTTTTGTTCATGAAGAACCACGGCGTGATGGTCGTCGGCGCCACAGTCGCGCAGGCCTACGAGCGGATATACAAGCTCGAACGCGTGTGCCGCACCCAGGTGCTGGCGATGGCGACGGGCCAGCCGATCGAAGTGCTATCCGACGCGATCGTGGCGCAAGTGCAGGCGTTGCCGCCGGACGACCGCCATTCGCCCACCGAGCGCGAACGGTTGTACTTCGAAGCCATGATGCGTGTGCTGGATCGCGAGCTGCCGGGTTACGCAGACTGAACGTCGAGCGCAACCGGCCTAGGCGACTGCGCGTTTAGCAATGCCATTCTCCGCCGTCGCGCCCGTCAACGGTCTGCAGGCAAACGATAGCGCTACCGCCCTGGACCACCAGCGTCAGTGGGTTTCCTGCGCTCGCTGACGAACCCCAACAGCGCGTCCCTAACCTCGCGCGCGCCAAGTTACAGCGAGGACTGCCTGCTGCTTTCGCAAATCCACGACAGGCCGTTGACGCCGAGGCTCGTGCGAAAACGTCCCAGCACTCGCCGCCGGTGGGAATGATCGTCACGCAAATCGGCACGCATCGCGCGCTAGTGGTATGCCGTCTCCTCCGGGCGCCGACCGATTGAAGAGGCGAGGCATGGGTCGTGTTCACCATCGGATCCTGTACTTCGCGCACTTTTCCCCGGGTGATAATCTATATCCTGCCGACGGATGGCGACGGGTGTGTTGGCGGGCGATGGTGACCGGCGGCTCATGACCGGTCGCAGGTCTTGGTGAATGTCGGAGTTCGACCCTATGGCGATGCGGTGAAGAAACGACACGAGATACGGGGGCCCTGGCTCGTGCTTTTGATGCGAGCGTGCCTGGTCATGTTCGCTGTGACTCATGCTTCCCGCACCCTGGGCGCACAATGCGCTGGCGCAGGTAGTCCCGAGGGTACAGCCGGCGGGGAAGGACCAGGAAAAGGAACAGGCACAGGAAAAGGAACAGGAAGCAGAGAAAGAGGGCAAGAAAGATAAGGAGTCTCCTTGGTTGCTCATCCCCACCTTCTCTTCGAACCCAAAGCTCGGCCTTTCCCTAGGCGCACTGGGAGCATATCTCCACTACTTCGACCAGCAGTCACAGGTCTCCATGTTCGGCATCAGTGGACAATACACATCGACGGAGTCGACGGTCGCCGCCGCGTTCGCCAAGACTTCGTTCGATGCCGACCACCAGCGGCTGCTTGCCTTGGTCGTCGGCGGCGTGATCAAGAACGACTACGACGATTTTCTCGGCACCGGGCAGCCGCTTAAAAGCACGGATGATCTGGGCGCGTTTGCGACGCGCTACGAGTATCGCGTCTGGGACGACTGGTTCATCGGTCTGCAAGGCGTATACACGAACTACGAAATTCTGGGGCAGAGCGCCTTGGACGACCAAGTTCTGAGCACGCTCGGGTTGACGGGGTTCAAATCCGGCGGCATCGGGGCAGTGATCATGCACGATTCACGCGACAGAGAGAACAGCCCCACCAAGGGCTGGGTCATGAACTTCAACAACATCGCTTATCGCGAATGGATCTACGGCGAGCAGAACTTCGACGTGTACCGGCTCGATCTCAAGGGCTATTGGGAACACGGACACGGCAACGTGCTAGCCGTGCGCCAGAACAATCAATGGACGGCCGATGCTCCACCTTCTGCTTATGCACCCATTACGCTGAGGGGTTACAAGTTCGGCCAATATCTCGGGAAGTACATGTCCTCCATCGAAGTAGAGGAAAGATTGCATGTGGCGCAGCGGTGGACTGCTACGGCCTTTGCCGGTGTTGCGTGCCTCTATGGAGGTGATCTGAAATGCGACGAGGAGGCTAATCTGTATCCCGCCGTGGGGGTGGGCATCCAGTATATCCTAAAGCCTGAGGCAGGCATCGTGGTGAACCTGGAATACGCTCAGGGTAAAGCGGGCAACTACGCGGTCTTACTGAAGCTGGGATATGGCTTCTGACGCCTGGCGGATACTTGGTTGCGGTGGGCCTCCCGTTCACGACGCGCCTCATCCTGCTAGCGACTACTGATCAGCAGCTGATTGGTTGAGGAGCAGATACTCCGCGGCGAGCGCGAGCGCCCAGTGCACGGTATCAAAATGGCCACTTCGCGCTGGGCGATGCGCCCTATCCACTATTGCGTACCAGAGGCCTGTGCAAACCACTTCGCCGTAGCGTCGTCGGCCGGGAAGAACAGTTCGAGCCGCAGGTTTTGCAGGGAGACGTCGAGGGGCGTACCCATGGTCGCGATCATCGTGAAGAGCGCGAGCCGTCGTATCGCCCTTGCGAAATCGCAGGACGAGGGTCGGCGGCAAATCGGGGTCGGCATTTGAGGCTTGGGCAATCTCCTCTACGCCGGGGAGCAGCAGCATTTTCTTCAGCAGGTCCGTCGCCAGCGTCCCCGCGACCTCAAGCATGGCTTCCGCACGCAGACGCCGGATCGACCAGAGCGCGACTTCTTCCCAGTTTTCGATGAAGGGCCGGAAGCCTTCCGGATTCAAAAGTATTTCGATGCCGTTCATCGGTGCCTGGGATTCGGGCGCTTTGGTCCCGGCCCTCAGGAATGCGACCAGCGCAGCGCACGCGCGATTGGCGCGCAGAGTGTAGTGGGCATGATCGACCACCAAGGCGGGATAGGGCTCCTGCTGGCGCAACGCGTGGTCGAGTGCGAGCTCGACGGGCTTCATGTCCGCAGCGTCCGGTCCGCGCTCCTTGTACACCGGTGCGAAGCCGGCGCAGAGCAGCATCGCATTCTGCTGTCCCAGCGGCACGTCGAGCGCAGAAGCAAGGTGCAGCACCATGCCGCGGCTGGGCCGGCTCCTGCCGGACTCGAGAAAGCTCAGATGCCGTTGCGAGAGACCGCAGTTAAGTGCGAGCTCGAGCTGGCTCGCACCGCGCGCCTTGCGCCACTCGCGCAGCATGGGGCCGAAGCCGGCAGTGGTCGAAGCTTGTCGGGTCGAGATCGTCATGGCGCCGTTTTCCTCTTGATTGCCAGCGCTGGCAATTACCCGGGAGGTAAT
Organism: uncultured beta proteobacterium; assembly: GCA_963741215.1. GTDB lineage: Bacteria > Pseudomonadota > Gammaproteobacteria > Burkholderiales > SHXO01 > SHXO01. The sequence goes on along the minus strand of CAVUHQ010000009.1, from coordinate 59,564 downwards.
TGCAGCGCTCGCGCAGCGGCACGATGATGCTCCCGCACCTTCGCGACTTCAACCGTAAGGGAGAAGAGCATGACTGTGCTGAGTCTTGCTGCACCAGAGTGGTTTCATTTGAGGAGTATGGATGCTCGACTACCATTCAGAACCGGACACACATGCAGAGATCAGGACCGACCTGCAGGTCGCGCCTCAAAGGTATTTCCTACCACGAGCGGTACGCCGCGCGATCGAATACATCCATGCGAATTTGTCGGAGGATGTCCAGCTCGAGGATATCGCTGGCGCCGCTAGACTGAGCACGTGCCACTTCGCCCGAATGTTCAGGAAGACGATCGGAATGACGCCGCATCGCTACCTGATGCAGGCGCGCGTCGGAAAGGTGAAGGACCTTTTACGGCAGAGCGAACTATGCCTGGCAGCAATCGCGGATGAAGCGGGATTTTCGGACCAGGGCCACATGAGCAAAGTGTTCAAGCGCCTCACAGGGATGACGCCCAAAGCCTTCAGAAACGAGCGCCAATTGCAGTCGGCAGATCAGTGCTATCGAGGAGCGATTACCTCCGACGTAATCGACTTGGGTTCCCCGCTCTTGCTCTAATTCGTCGAACCGGATCGAAGGAAGTAGGGGGCAGGCAGCCTCCGCCGATCCGTGGGTCTCAGCTTGTACTTCAATCGAGGAAAACGTTATGCACAGACGAGATGTTCTCAAATGGGTTGCCCTTGTAGGCGCCGCTGCCCTAACAGCGACGTCCAACGCAGGAGGCGATTCGAGTCGCAGTCCGGAGACGAACCCAACCACAGCGAAGAGGGGCAATCAAGTGAGCAATGTGAACGAACTAGTCGCACGTTATACGAAGCGCTTCGACGATCAGGGCGAAATTGATGAAGGCGATAAACATCACGTCGAGTTTCTCGAATCGCGAGAAAATGCGCCGAAATCCCTTCAGCCGTCGGAACAGTCGCTCGATCTCGTTGCGTCGCTTGTACATCGCGCGATCGTATTCCCACGCATTGACTCGATTGCTCTTGGGAGGAACCACGGGAATGAAGTTCAGATCCAGCGCCAGTTGCCGGGTTTCGTCGCCCTCGTAGGCACGATCCATGAGCAGATGGATCGGCCACTTCGCCTCGCCCAACTCGCGCAGCAGCTTGCGGCCCTCCGGTGCATCGTGCGCTTCTCCCGGGGACAGGGCGAAGGTTATGGCCGTTCGAGCATCCGCGGCAACCATATGAATCTTGGTGCTCCATCCTCCGCGCGACTTGCCGATGGCTTGAGGGCCGTTTTTTTTAGAGCCCCGGTGCCGTCCGGATGCACTTTGACGATGGTGCTGTCCAGGCCAACCGCCTCGATCTTGATGCGCACGATCTGAGCATGCTGCAACTCCTCGAACACCCGATCGAGCACCCCGTTCTTGGACCAGCGATTCATGCGCGTGTAGATGGTGTGCCAATTGCCGAATCGCTTGGGCAGCCCGCGCCACTTGCAACCGTGCTCGGCCACGTACAGGATCGCATTGATTACGCGCAGATTCGTATGGCTGACGTTGCCGCGTTGCTTGGGCAAGCAGTGCTCGATCTGGCGGTACTGCGCTTCGGTGATTTCCAGGCGGTTCCAGACGGTGACCGGCTTTGTCGACGCGGCGCCAGCGCCTACAGCGACGCAGTGACCCGACCAGCGCCGTCGAGCTCGGACCAAGGCATGTCGCGTCTGCCGACGACGGACGCGGCCGTGCCCGGTCGAACCGCCCGAAAAATCCCGCCGATTCCTGCGCCGGCCTGCGCCATTCCCGGCTGGCTTTGCGCGGGCGGGCAGGTGCCCCGCCCTTAGTTGTCAGGCTTCCGTCACATCAGGGGCCCGGCCCGGCCGGGCGGCGGGTTCACCTGGCGCGTATCCTGCGTGTGGGCTCGCGGGTCAACTCCGCCCGCTTGTCATGATCGTCCTATTCGCCCTGGGTGTGGCCGCCGCTGCGCTGGCGGTCTGGGCCATCGCCCTCTACAACCTGCTGGTGCGTGATCGCGCCCGCGTCGCGGCGGCGTGGAGCGACGTGGGCGTACAACTCAAGCGCCGGCACGACCTCATTCCCAAGCTGGTGGAGACGGTGAAGCAGCACGCCGGCTACGAACGCGGCGTGCTGGAGCGCGTTGCGCTGGCGCGCTCGCAGGCCCAGGCCGGCAGCAGCCCGGCCGCGCAGCGCATGGCCGAGACTAACCTCGGGCGCGATCTACAGAGGCTCATCGCGGTGGCCGAGTCGTATCCGGTGCTCAAGGCGAGCCAGAGCTTTCTCGACCTGCAGCGCAGCCTGACCGAGGTCGAAGATCAGATCCAGTTCGCACGGCGCTACTACAACGGGGCGGTCAACAACCTGAATACGCGCGTGGACACGTTCCCCGATCTGCTGATCGCGCGTCCGCTCGGCTTCCACCCTGCCGAGTATTTCGATCTCGACAGCGCCGGGGAGGCCCAGCCCGCGGAGGTACGCTGATGCGCTGCTTTTTGTTCGTGACCGCACTGCTGCTGGCGGCCGGCCTCGCCCGCGCCGATGAGCGCATCCTCTCGTTCGACAGCACGATCGACGTCAGGGCCGACAGCAGCGTGCTGGTGACCGAGACGATCCGCGTGCGCGCGGAAGGCAACCAGATCCGCCGCGGCATCTTCCGCGAGTTTCCTACCACCTACGCCAGAACCGACGGCAGCCGGAGCACGGTCGGGGTTCGACGTGCTCTCGATCAAGCGCGACGGGACGAAGGAGGCATATCACGTCGAGCGGCGCGTCAACGGTGTGGCGATCTACATCGGCCAGAAGGATCACTATCTTGCGCCGGGCGAGTATGCCTACGAGATCCGCTATCGCACCGATCAGCAGCTCGGATTCTTCGCCGACCACGACGAGCTCTACTGGAACGTCACCGGCGTAGGCTGGGCGTTCCCGATCGACATCGCGCGCGCGCGCGTGCAGCTTCCCATCAATGTTCCGCAGGACGCAATACGTCTCGAGGCTTACACCGGCTCCGCGGGTGCCAAGCGCAGCAACTACATCGCGCGTATAGAGGATGGCTCGGCGCTGTTCGAGACGACGCGGCCGCTCGCCGTGCAGCAAGGGCTGACCATCGTGGTGAGCTGGCCGAAGGGCTACGTAACCGCACCCGGCGAGCTTGCTTCAGCTTTGCACTTCCTGGGCGACAACAAGCCGCTTGCCTGCGCTGTGCTGGCTCTGCTGTGTGTGCTGGCCTATTACATCGTGATCTGGAAGCGCGTGGGCCGAGACCCGCCCCGCGGTGTGGTGGTCCCGCAGTATCGTCCGCCGGACGACGAATCCCCCGCTTCGATGCGATTCCTGGAGAACATGGGCTACGATAACCGCTGTTTCGTGGCGGCAGTCCTGAGCCTCGCGGTCAAAGGCTATCTCACCATCGAGGAAGAGCCGCGCGGACGGCTGAGCAAGGGCAAGTACGTCCTCCAGCGCACGGCGGGGTCGAACACGCCGCTCTCTGCGGATGAGGACGCGCTGTTGCAGGAACTCTTTTCCAATGACGCCTCGCTCCGGCTCGACGACAAGAACTACGCCGTCCTGCAGCGCGCGCAACGCGCACACAAGAAGGAGCTGCGCGGGCGCTCGCTGAACAACTTCTTCCGCCTCAACGGTGCCTGGCACGCACTGGGCGTGCTGCTGAGCTTCCTGGCGATTGGCCTGGGGATCGTTGCACCGGCAATGGCGGGCGGCTTCGGCGTCGAATGGTTCCTGGTGACGCCCGCCGGTTGGGCGACGGCCGCAGTCGGCCTCGCCGTCCTGCTGGCCAACTGGCCCTTTGCGAGCTTGCTCCGCGCACCGACGCGCGCGGGCCGCAAGCGCATGGACGAAATCGAAGGTTTCCGCCTTTATCTCGCGGTGGCCGAGGGCGACGAGCTGGCGCTCGCAGGCGCTCCGCGCAAGACCCCGGGGCTGTTCGAAATGTACCTGCCGTTTGCGTTGGCGCTGGGTGTGTCGCAGCGCTGGTCCGAGCAGTTCGCCGAGGTGTTTCGCATGCAGGCTCAGCAGAACGTCAGTTACACACCGTTATGGTATAGCGGCCAGCGTTGGGACATGAACGACGTGAGCGGCTTCTCCTCGTCGCTGTCGAGCTCGTTCGACTCGGCCATCGCATCGGCCTCTACCGCGCCAGGCGAATCGTCGGGCAGCAGCGGCGGCTCTTCGGGCGGCGGGTCGTCGGGCGGTGGCGGGGGCGGCGGTGGTGGTGGCGGCTGGTAATGGGGACTTGCAAGTACTGCGGCGAATACGCGACTGGCATGAGCTGACTGACACAAACAAACAATGGCCCATCCCTCTCATCGCCGCAGGGGTCGCGATTTGACCTGCGGCCGCAATAAGCGTATGGCTTAGGCGCCGGTATCGGCGGACTTGGAGGCTGTGATGTCACTCATCGATCTGTTGCCGAGTAATGCGCACCTCGTCTCCTTGCCCGAGGGCGAGCTCATTTTCGCTCAAGGGGATCGGGGCGAGCTCATGTACGTCGTCGTAGAAGGGGAGGCGCAGATACTGATCGAGGGCAAGGTGGTCGAGACCGTCGGAGCGGGCGGCATTCTAGGCGAGATGGCGCTCATCGATGCAGAGCCGCGCAGCGCGACTGCGCTCACCAAGACGCCCTGCGTGTTGATTCCGATCGATGAAAAGGGCTTTGCCGGACTGGTCACACGCCAGCCCGAGTTCGCTCTGCAGGTAATGCGCGTTCTGGCGCACCGACTCCGGATGATGGACGTGGAACGCTGACTGCCTCTCACCCGGTGCTCACCGGGGGTCAGCCACTGCGGGCGGGGCGAACAACCAGCCTCCCCCGCCACGGCTTGGTCGAGAATGGCCGGGCCGACTCTTCGACGCCACTGCCGTGCGCTGCACAGCGCCCGCCTCGGATTCTTGGCTGCTACTCCATCCTCCCGTAGCACCGGTCCGAACACCTCGTCGCATATCCTGAAGCTTTGGCGATCACCAGCCACCGCGCGGGCTGGCCCGCTCACTCGGAGCCCGCGCACATGGACACGGCTGCAACCCCGCGAAAAGGGGTTCATCGCGCTGGAGCACATGAGCACGACCAAGACGGTCGTGAACCATCATGGCTAGCGGGAACACGCGCGGTAGCCACCCATAGTCGTCGTTCGCACGCGCACCAGCCCGGGAACATTGCGGATTCCCGGGCTTTCGTTTTCTTGCGCTGCGCATTCGCCCGGTCGCACGGGCGCGTAGCTCATGCAGCAGGGGTCCTGCGGCCGGTGGTCGGCGGCTTCCGCGTCGCCAGCAGTTGCTCCGCGATCATCTCGCGCGCCGCGTTAGCGACCGCGATGCGGAAGGCCTCCGGCACGCGCACGAAGGCAGGGTCGTGCATCATCAGTTGCCAGACTTCGTTGGCCGTCATGCCGCGTTCGAGCAGCTCGCGCGCAAAGGCGCGCTGCGGCGGGTTGGCCACTGCTTGCTTCATGCGGCTTGCCAGCACTTGCCGCTGGCGTTCGTCCATTGCTCTCATTTCAGTCACCTCCATCGCTCCGGGATCCGGCTCGAGCCGGGGGCCCGCGTCTTTCTCTTCCAACAGATAGCGCCTGGACAATGCCAGGAAACGCTCGATCGCCTGCTCCATCGTCGTCGTCCCCAAAAAAGGCTATTCCACCGCGCGCATTTGCGCGCGGACTGCTCCCGGGGCGGTCCGGAACGACGCTCGATACTAAGAAGGGTTCCGGTCGACCGCCCCGCCACACCTGGCGGGGATCAACCGGCAGGCGGGCTAGCTGGCTGCTGCTACGTGCGCTTTGAGTACGCGCATCGAAGACAGCGATGCCTGGAGCGGACACGCAAAGGCACAGCCGCCGGTCGCGGTGCGGCGACGGCCGGTGCTGTGACCTGCAGTGGTCGTGTTCAAATGCGGCATGAAGGCTCCAAGCAGAGCAGCTGAGTATATGGGCGATACGAGTCGAAGTCAAGCTGGACGCGGGTCAACGGCCGGCACGACAGCTCGGTTGCCCTATAATATCGTTGTTGGCGTGACGGCGGTTCAGCCGTCATGGACGGCGCGCCGGTACCTCCAGGCCGCCGTTGCGGTGAAACGGGGTCCTAAGCGGGACCTCTTGTCCGAGGTCATTTGCCGATGCAGTTGTTCGCCTTTGGCGTCAATCATCAGACTGCGCCACTGACCGTGCGCGAGCGCATAGCGTTCAACACGGAAGGGCTGCCGGTCGCCTTGCGCGACCTGGTCGACCGCGAGCCGGTGCGCGAAGCCGCCATCATCTCCACCTGCAACCGCACCGAGGTCTACTGCAGCACGCCGGAGCCGTCCACCGCCATCCGCTGGCTGGCGAGCTATCACAAGCTCAAGGAGTCCCTGCTCGAGCCCTGTATTTACACGCTGCCCCGCGAGCGGGCAGTGAAGCATGCGTTCCGGGTGGCGAGCGGCCTGGACTCCATGGTGCTGGGAGAGCCTCAGATCCTGGGCCAGATGAAGGAGGCGGTGCGCTCGGCCGAGGCGGCGGGCACGCATGGGTCTGGTGCTGCACAAGCTGTTCCAGCAGACCTTTTCGGTGGCCAAGCTGGTGCGCAGCCAAACCGAGATCGGCGCAGCGTCGGTGTCGATGGCGGCGGCCGCAGTCAGGCTTGCGGAGCGTATCTATCCCAGCGTCTCGCAGCAGAAGGTGCTGTTGATCGGCGCCGGGGAAATGATCGAGCTGTGCGCGGCCCATTTCGCCGCGCAACGCCCGAGCGCGATGACCTTCACCAATCGCACCCTCGAGCGCGCACAGGAGCTGGCGCGCCGCTTCGAGGGCGGCTCCCAGTCGCTGACCGATCTGCCGGATTTCATCGCGCACTACGACATCGTCGTCACCTGTACGGCGAGCCAGCTTCCCATCATCGGCAAGGGGCTGGTGGAGCGCGCGCTGAAAGCGCGGCGGCACCGGCCGATGCTGATGATCGATCTGGCGGTCCCGCGCGACGTCGAAGCAGAAGTCGGCGATCTGGGCGACGTGTTTCTCTATACCGTGGACGACCTGGGCAAGATCGTGCAGGAAGGCCGCGATCTGCGCGAGGGCGCAGTGAGCAAAGCCGAGGCGATCATCGATGCCGGGGTCACCGACTTCATGCACTGGCTGGGCACGCGCGAGGCGGTGCCAACCATCCGAGCGCTGCGCGACCAGGCCGAGCGCAACCGCCGCCACGAGCTTGAGCGTGCGCTGCGGCGTCTCAGTCAGGGCGAAGCGCCCGAGCAGGTACTCGAGCAGTTGAGCCAGGCGCCTCACCAACAAGCTGCTCCACCCTCCCACTCACGCGCTGCATCACGCCCCGGAAGCCGATCGCGAGCAGCTGGTCAAGCTGCTGGAGCGGATGTACCTGATCCGCGGCCGCGAATGAAGTCGAGCATCGCCGCCAAGCTGGCGCAGCTTTCCGCCAGACTGGAGGAGCTGAACCATCTGCTGTCCGCCGAGAACGTCACGGCTGATCTCGACAACTACCGCAAGCTCACGCGCGAGCACGCCGAGATCGCGCCGGTGGTGGAACTGTTCAAGGCCTACCGCGGCGCCGAGCAGGACGTGCAGTCCGCGCAATCGATGATTTCCGATCCGGAGATGAAGGAGCTGGCCGAAGCCGAGATCCGGGACGGCAAGCAGAGGCTGGTCGACATCGAGGCCGAGCTGCAGCGTCGGCTGCTGCCGCGCGATCCCAACGACGATCGCAGCATTTTCCTGGAAATGCGCGCCGGCACCGGCGGCGATGAATCCGCGCTGTTCGCCGGCGACCTGATCCGCATGTACTCCCGCTACGCGGAGCGCCACGGCTGGCGCGTGGAGGTGGTGTCCCAGAGCCAGGGCGAAGTGGGCGGCTACAAGGAAATCATCGTCAAGATCATCGGCCAGGGCGCCTACTCGCGGCTCAAGTTCGAGTCCGGCGGCCATCGGGTGCAGCGCGTGCCGGCCACGGAAACGCAGGGACGCATCCACACCAGCGCCTGCACGGTGGCGGTCATGCCCGAGGCAGACGAGATCGGCGAAGTCGTGATCAACCCGGCCGAGATCCGCATCGACACCTTTCGCGCCTCCGGCGCTGGAGGTCAGCACATCAACAAGACCGACTCCGCCGTTCGCGTCACCCATCTTCCGACCGGAATCGTGGTGGAATGCCAGGACGATCGCTCGCAACACAAGAACAAGGCGCAGGCGCTGTCCGTGCTCGCCGCGCGCATCAAGGACAAGCAACTGCGCGAGCGCCAGGCCAAAGAGGCGGCCACCGCAAGTCGCTGATCGGCAGCGGCGACCGCTCGGAGCGCATCCGCACCTACAACTTTCCCCAGGGGCGGGTGACCGACCATCGCATCAACCTCACGCTGTACAAGATCGAACAGATCATGGACGGCGACCTGGACGATCTGATCAACGCGCTCAGCGCGGAGCACCAGACCGAGCAGCTCGCGGCGCTGGCCGAGGAGGCGTGAGGCACGCGCGTGGCATCGCAGCAACCGCGCGGCTGAAGCTCCATTCGTATTCAGGCGCTCCATCGGCGAGCAGCTGCGGCTCGACGGCGCTGCGCTGGCGCAGGCACTCGGCCTCTCGGTCACGGACGCCCGGCGCGAAGTCCAGATCCTGCTCTGCCGCGCACTCGGTGTAGAGCTCGCCTGGCTGCTGGCTCATCCCGAGTCGGCGCTCGAGGAGGCTGCGCAGGTGCGCTATAGCTCGATGCTGAAGCGCAGGCTGGCGCAGCGAGCCGGTCGCCTACATTCTGGGCGAGCGCGAGTTCTACGGGTTGGCCTTCGAGGTTACGCCCGACGTGCTGATCCCGCGGCCCGAGACCGAGCTGCTGGTCGAGCTGGCGCTCGCGCGCGTTCCCACGGCGGCTCCGTGGCGGATTCTCGATCTGGGCACCGGCAGCGGCTGCATCGCGGTAACGCTCGGCAAGCTGCTGCCGCATGCTCGTGTCGTTGCGACCGACCTGTCCGAGTCGGCGCTCGCGGTGGCCGCTCGCAATGCACAGCGTCATCGTGTTACCAATCTCGATCTGCGAGCTGGCGACTGGTTCGCACCGGTCGCTGCGCAGCGCTTCGATCTCATCGTGTCCAACCCGCCTTATATCGCCGAAGGCGACCCGCATCTGCGGAGCGGCGATCTGCGCTTCGAGCCGGAATCGGCTCTGGTCTCAGCAGAGCCAACGGCTTCGGGGCCTTGAGCGAGATCATTGCCGCGGCGCCGCGTCACCTGCTGCCAGGAGGATGGCTGGTGCTCGAACATGGCTTTGACCAGGCCGCGGCGGTGAGCCCAATTCCTGTTGGCGACGGGGTTCGACAAAGTCAGTTCCCGCAATGATCTCGCGGGTATACCGCGTGCCGCGGTCGGGTCGCCGTCCTTGAAGCAAGCCCTTGAAACCGCTAACATGGAACCCACATCGAAAGGGTATCCCCACATGACAAGGCTAGGCGGGATACCCTTCAGTTTTTGAACCGTTTGAGTTCTTTTGTCGCCCCGGGCTGCCGGGGCGGAGACGAGGTGACGACATGGATACACAGGAACGCATTCGCAAGCAAGTGACCGAGAACAAGGTCGTGCTCTACATGAAGGGCACGCCCGAGGCGCCTCAGTGCGGTTTCTCCGCCGCCGCGGTGCAGATGCTCGAAGCCTGTGGAGTGGAAGAAGTGGCAACGGTGAACGTGCTGGCCGACGCCGACATTCGCCAGGGCATCAAGGAATTCTCCAACTGGCCGACCATTCCGCAGTTGTATGTGAGCGGCGAGTTCATCGGCGGCGCCGACATCATGCGCGAGATGTACCAGAGCGGCGAGCTGAAAAAGATCTTCGACAAGTAACACCAGTTTGTGCCGCACTCGGAGGGGCTGGCGATTGCCAGCCCCTCTTGCTTTGGGGTTGTTGCTGCAGCTGCCCAAAAAAAAGCCTGCCGGGAGGCAGGCTAAACGCTCTGGGGAGAGGTCGTTCGAAACGGGTGCGCGCGCTGAAGGGGCTCGGTTACTTGTTGACCGGCGTGCAGCGGATCTGGTCGTTCTTGAGGACGCAGCGCGAGTCGCCGACCTGGAACTGGGCCACGGCCTTGCCTTCTTCCATCGCGATCTGGATCGGGGTCTCGTCGGCGTAGGCGGCGGCGGAACCGGCCAGCAGGGCGGCGATCAGCAGGTTGGTCAGGGTCTTGGTCGTCATGGTCTGGGTGCTCCGTACTGCGTCTTCTGATGGGTGCACTGTACGGGGAGGGGGCGTTTCGCTCGATGATGGATTACCGGCGGGTGTGTGTGAAATTCACGCCGGGTTGTTGCTGCTCATGGGATAGTCCGGGTTGACGGGACGCCTTCGCCATTGCAGCATGCCCCCTTCCGTTTGGTGTCGGTAGCTCACTCCGAGCGGAGTGAAAGTCAGGATGCAGGGAGGCGCATGCTTTCGGCGCAAGGGGACAGATTCGCTGAACTGAGGCAGGCCGTGCACGCGCTGTGCGCGACGTTTCCGCCCGACTATTGGCGCAAGCTGGACGAGCAGCGTGCCTATCCGGAGGCTTTCGTCAAGGCCCTGACCGAGGCGGGTTGGCTGTCGGCCTTGATCCCAGAGCAGTATGGGGGTTCCGGGCTGGGGATCACCGAGGCATCGGTCATCCTGGAGGAGGTCAACCGCTCCGGCGGCAACTCTGGCGCGTGCCACGCCCAGATGTACATCATGGGCACGCTGCTCCGCCACGGCTCAACGGAGCAAAAGCAGCGCTATCTGCCCGGCATCGCCGCCGGCGCGCTGCGGCTGCAATCCTTCGCGGTGACCGAGCCCACGACGGGCTCCGATACTACAAAGCTCAAGACCACCGCCGTGCGCAAAGGCGACCGCTACCTGGTCAATGGCCAGAAGGTCTGGACCTCGCGCGTGCAGCACTCCGACCTGATGCTGTTGCTGGCGCGCACTACCCCGCTGCCCGAGGTGCAGAAGAAGTCCGAAGGTCTGTCGGTGTTTCTCGTCGACCTGCACGGCTCAATCGGCAAGGGCATCACGGTGCGGCCGATTCGCAACATGCCCAACCACGAGACCAATGAGATCTTCTTCGACAATCTCGAGGTCCCGGCGGAGAACCTGATCGGCGAGGAGGGCAGGGGCTTCCGCTACATCCTGGACGGCATGAACGCGGAGCGCATCCTCATCGCTGCCGAATGCGTCGGCGACGGTTACTGGTTCTTGGAGAAGGCGCGCGACTATGCACGCGAGCGCGTCGTATTCGATCGCCCGATCGGGCAGAACCAGGGTGTGCAGTTCCCCATTGCGCGCGCCTTCGTCAATGTGGAGGCGGCCAACTTGATGCGGTTCAAGGCGGCCGAGCTGTTCGATCAAGGCGAGCCCTGCGGTGCCCAGGCCAATATGGCCAAGTTGCTGGCCGCGGATGCCTCGTGGGAGGCGGCCAACGCCTGCCTGCAGACCCACGGCGGCTTTGGCTTTGCGGCCGAGTACGACGTGGAGCGCAAGTTTCGCGAAACACGCCTGTATCAGGTAGCCCCGATCTCGACCAATCTCATCCTCGCCTATATCGCGGAGCACGTCCTGGGCTTGCCAAGGTCCTATTGAGCGCTACGCTTCGAGCTGCTATTCTGCATTGCAGCAAAGTGCTTTTCCCAAAGCTGGTTGCCTGACGTTACCCGCATCCTGACCTGTCTTTTCATAGGGATGTAGGTCAGAAGCGACATCCGATCGTTGATTCTAGGCGGGCATAACTCCTATGCGGCCTCGATCACTTATGTTGCGTCGCAAAACACCCCATTATGCTGACCATGCTGGGCGTGATGGGTGACTAAATAGATGGTTCGAGCCTTCATCCATACGCCGTCCGCTCCAGTGCGTGGAGCGGAGCAGCCTCGTTAAACTGGTTCGGATGACTGAAAGGAATGACCATGAACACTCGCAAATTTGCTTCTCTATTCGTTGCCGCCGCACTGGCTCTCCCCGCGGTTGGGACGCTCGCTGCGCAAGAGTTCGGCCGCGACTCTGTTTATGCCCGGCCGGGCCAACCCGCGTCGACTACGCCGAGCACGGCGGTCAAGGCGCAAATCGACCGCTTTGGTCGCGACAGCGTGTACGTCACCAAGGATACGCAGCTGAGCAAGCCCACCGGGATCACGGTCGGTGAGAGTGTGAACGCCAAGCCCGGCCGCGCCTGATACGGCAAAGCTGGTTCTTTAAGCTAATAGAGGCCGCGGGGCAGAAATGCCCCGCGGCCTTGTTGTTTCCTGCAGAGCGACCGCAAAACGCCGTTATTTGAAGACAAGGCGTCCCACCGGCAGTGGATGCCGCGGCGACGCTGAAGCGGGCGCCGGGGAACCACCAACGGCCTGGACATCTCGCCCGGCACGCCAGCTGCGGCGGGTGCCAATACCGCCGCACACCCAATCTACGTATTCGCGCTGCCGCGCATCACGCGGTGAAGAGCCTGGCCTGTGGAGAGGCGCAGCGATGGACGCAATCGAGCCTATCGACCGTCGCAGGTTTCTGCAACGCTCGGCTGGCGCCGGCAGTGCGCTGCTGCTGGGCTTTTGCTTGCCCGGTGCGATCCTCGCCGCGCGCGACGAAGGTCGGGCCGCTCCGAGGTTCAAGCCCAACGCCTTCATCCGCGTCGACAGGGACAACGTGGTGACCGTGATCGTTGGGCGCTCGGAGATGGGCCAGGGTGTGCTCACATCGCTGCCGCAGATCGTGGCCGAAGAGCTGGACGCCGACTGGAACAAGGTGCGCTGGGAACAATCGCCGGCGGATCCAGACTATAACCGGCCGGGAACGCCGCTGATGATCACCGGCGGCTCGTGGTCGGTGCGCTCGAGCTGGGAAACCTTGCGCAAGGCCGGCGCGACTGCTCGTGCCATGCTGGTGGCGGCTGCCGCCGACACCTGGAAGGTCGACGCCTCGACCCTGCGCACCGAGAACAGCATGGTCATCGGACCCGGGAAAAAGAGGCTGAGCTATGGCGAGTTGGCCGAGAAGGCCGCCGGCATGCCGGTGCCGAAGGTGGTGCCACTGCAGGATCCCAGGGACTTCAAGCTGGTTGGCAAGTCGGTCAGGCGGCTGGACACACCGCTGAAGGTCGACGGGTCGGCGCTCTTCGGCATCGACGTGAATTTGCCGGGCATGCTCACCGCGGTGGCGATCAAGGGACCTGCCCTCGGGTCGCAGGTCACGCGGTTCAACCCCGCCAAGGCGAGGGCAGCACCGGGCGTCAAGGCCGTGGTGCCGATCGCGGGCGGCGTCGCGGTGGTGGCCGACACCTACTGGCATGCGCGCAAGGCGTCCGAGCTGCTCGAAGTCGAATGGGGCGAAGGCACGCTGGCCGGGCACTCTTCGGACGACCTCAAGGCTACGCTGGAGCAGGCCGCCAAACTGGAGGGCCTCCCCGCCCGCAAGGAAGGTGACGTTGGCGCCGTGAAGCCGGCTCGCATGATCAGGGCAGCCTATCACCTGCCGTATCTTGCCCACGCCTGCATGGAGCCGATGAACTGCACCGCCTGGGTCAAGCCGGACGAAGTGGAGGTGTGGGTGGGGACGCAGGCGCAGACCGCTGTGCAGCAGAGCGCGGCCGCGATCGCGGAGTTGAAGCCGGAGCAGGTGAGGGTGCATACGATGTTCCTCGGCGGCGGCTTTGGGCGGCGCGCAGCGCAGGACTTCGTCAATGCAGCGGTCGAGGTATCCAAGGCAGTGGGCGCGCCCGTCAAGGTGATCTACTCGCCGCGAAGAGGACATGCGGGCGGGCTACTATCGCCCCATGTCCTACACCGAGATCAGCGGCGGCGTGGATGCAGCGGGCAATCCGGTGATGCTGCGCGCCAAGATCGTAGTGCCGTCGGTGGCCGAAGCGACCGGGTTCAAGCGGCTGCTGCGGCCCGACGGTGTCGACCGCGTCGCGGTCGAGGGGCTGGCCGATATCGCCTACGAGATTCCCAATTTGCAGATCGACTGGATCCAGCACGACGTTGGCGTGCCCATCTGGTTCTGGCGTTCGGTCGGAGCGACGCACAACACCTTCGTGACCGAGACCTTCATAGACGAGCTGGCGGCCCTGGCGGGCAAGGATCCCTACGCGTTCCGGCGCAGCCTGCTGGATAAGCAGCCTCGGTTGCGCGCGGTCCTCGATCTCGCCGCGGAGAAATCCGGCTGGAGCAGGCCGTTGCCCAAAGGGGTCGGACGCGGCATCGCGTGCGTGCAAGTTTTTGGCGGCTGGACGGCGCAGGTGGTGGAGGCGTCTGTGCAAGACGGCAAGCCACGCGTACATCGGGTGGTGTGCGCCATCGACTGCGGGCGTGCGATCAATCCCGACCAGGTCAAGGCGCAGATGGAAAGCAGCGTCATCTACGCCTTGACTGCTGCGCTGCACTCCCAGATCACCTTCAAGGACGGCAGAGTCGAACAGGGCAACTTCCACGACTACCCGGTGCTGCGCATGAGCGAGGCGCCGAGGATCGAGGTGCACCTGGTGGTGAGCGAGCTGGACCCGGGCGGAGTGGGGGAGCCCGGCACGCCGCCAACCGCGCCGGCGCTGGCCAACGCGCTGTTCCAGGTGACGGGCAAGCGCATTCACACGCTGCCGCTCAGCCTGCAGAACTTCGGCGCCCGAGGGTCCGTCTAACATTCGAATCGTTGTCCAAGGCAAACCCGCGGGCGCCTTGTCACCGGCCAATCTTTCTCCACAGCAGAGCCTCGGTACCCGCCCGCTGATACCGAGACGCACCGTACCGAAACTCGGAAACCCGCGCCAGACCTGGCAATGCTGGGTTCGGGGCGGGGGTTGCCGCCAAGCAGGACTTCTGATTTCCGCGGGAAGGCTTTAAGATTCTCTACTGCGGCAACGGACAAGAGTGAGCTAGAACGCGGGCCGCATCCGGTGTCGCGCTCGCTTCCCTGCGAAGAGGTGCTTGAGCCATGATGGCCTTGGTACGGCTGGCCTTACGCCGTCCTTACACGATCGCGGTTCTCTCGCTGCTGATCCTGCTGCTCGGCTTCCTGTCGGTGCAGCGGATGATCGTCGACTTCTTTCCGAAGATCGACATCCCGGTCGTGTTCGTCGGCTGGAACTATCCGGGCCTGTCGGCCGAGGAGATGGAACGCCGGGTTGTGATCATCAGCGAGCGCGCCTACTCGACCACGGTCAACGGCATCGAGCGCATCGAGTCGTACTGCATTCCTGGTACCGGCCTGGTCAAGGTGTTCTTCCATGAGGGTGCCGATCTCGGCCAGGCGATCGCCCAGATCAACGCTGTCAATGGCACGGTTCTGCGCATCTTGCCGCCCGGCATCAGCCTGCCCGTGATGATCCGGTTCAATCCGGCAACGGTTCCCATCGTGCAGATGATCCTCGGCAGCAAGACGCTGTCCGAGGCGCAGATCTTCGATCACACACTCAATTTCGTGCGCGTGAAGCTGTTCACGGTGCCTGGCCTGCAGACGCCGGCGCCGTTTGGCGGCAAGTTCCCGCAGATTCAAGTCGACTTGAACCCTCCTTTGATGGAGTCGAAGGGCGTCTCGCCCAACGACGTCGTCAACGCGCTGATCAGCTCCAACCTCCTGATCCCGGCGGGTACCGCGCGTCTCGGCGAACATCGACTACAACGTCATGATGAACTCCAGCCCACCGACCGTGGATCTGTTCAATCAGATGCCGATCAAGGTGGTGGACAGGGTGCCGGTGCTGATCGGAGACGTGGCCAAAGTTCGCAACTCGTTCGCGGTCCAGACCAACATCGTGCATGTGCAGGGCCGCCGTGCGACCTACCTCAGTATCCTGAAAGCGGCCGACGCTTCGAGCTTGACGGTGGTCGATTCGGCCCGCGCGCTATTGGACGAGATCCGCGCCGGCGCGCGCGCCGCTGGCCTCGAAGACCTGGATATCAATTTGGATTTCGATCAGTCGGTATTCGTGCGGGCCGCCATCCGCAACGTGGTGTCCGAGGCGATCATCGCCGCGGTGCTGGTGAGCCTCGATGGTGCTGGTGTTCCTCGGGAGCTGGCGCAACACCATCGTCGTGATCACCTCGATACCGTGCTCCATGGCAGCGGGGATCATCTGCCTGTATCTAACCGGGAACACCATCAACCTGATGACCCTGGGCGGACTGGCGCTCGCTACCGGCATCCTGGTCGACGATGCGACGGTGGCGGTGGAGAACATCCACCGCAACCGCACACTCGGCAAGTCCCTCACGGTTGCCATTCTGGACGGGTCGCACGAAGTGGCGCTGCCACGCACGATGGCCACGCTGGCAATCTGCATCGTGTTCTTCCCCGTGACTTTCCTGTTCGGCGTATCGAAATACCTGTTCACGCCGCTGGCTGCGTCGGTGGTGTTCTCGCTGCTGGCCTCTTACGTGCTCTCGTTCACGCTGGTGCCGACGCTGTCACGCTATCTTCTCGCCGGCGAAAAGCATGAGGACATCGGGTCACTCCGGCCGGCGCAGCCTGCCTGATCGTCTCAATGCGCTGCGCGAGGGTACCCTGGACGGTCTGCGGGATTGGTATGGCAGCCTCCTTGCGCTGCTGCTGCGCCATCGCTGGTTCGTTCTCCTGTTGATGGCGCTGGTGGGGGTGATCACCGCGATACTCGGGCGCTTCGTGGGTACCGATTTCTTCCCGCCGGTCGATGTGGGGATCATGAAACTGCACTACCGCGCTCCGGTAGGGCTGCGTATCGAGGAAACCGAGAAGCTCGTGCTGCAGGTGGAGGACGAGATCCGCAAGATCATCCCGGAGAATGAGCTGGCGACGATCAACGACATGGTGGGTGTGCCGATTTTCTACAATCTCGCGTTCGTCCCGACCGACAACATCAGCGGGATGGACGCCGAGATTCTCATCTCGCTCAAACAGCCGCATCGTCCGGTGGTCGAGTACCAGCGCGCGATTCGCTCGCAGGTACCACCCAAGTTTCCCGGTTCGACCTTCTACTTCCAGAGCGCGGATATCGTGACGCAGGTGCTCAACTTCGGCCTGCCCGCCCCGATCGACGTGCAGGTGCAGGACTTCAACTTCGAGCGCGGTCAGCGCTATGCTGGGCGGTTGCGCAGGGCGATCGAGGAAACCCCCGGCGCCGTGGACGTACGTCAGCTGCAGGTGCTCAACTACCCCGGCTTGCGGGTCGAAGTCGACCGGCTGCGGGCGGCGCGGCTGGGATTGACCCAGCGCGACGTGGCCAACGCCATGCTCACGTCGCTCGCATCGAGCTCGCTGGTCAATCCCTCGTATTTCCTGGCGCCCAATGGCGTCAACTATGTCGTTGCGGTACAGACGCCGATCGAGAACATCCAGGGTGTGGACGATCTGATGTCTACCACGGTCACCACAACCACCAGCCCGATTGTGAGCACTTCCGCAGCACTTGGCCTCACCACCATGCCCGGAGCGGGGGTGACGCGCCTGTCCAACATCGCCACCCTGACGCCGGAGACCAGCTTCGAATCCGTGAGCCATTACACCGTGCAGCGCGTGATCGATGTGGCAGCCAACGTGGACGGCCGCGACCTCGGCAGCGTAGCGGGAGACATCGAGCGCAAGATCAAGGAGATCGTGAGCGAGAAGGATTTCCCCAAAGCGGCCAAGATCATCGTGCGCGGTCAATACGACGTGATGCAGAACTCTTTTTCCAGCCTTCTGCTCGGGCTGGCGCTCGCCATCGTGCTGGTTTACGCGCTGCTCGTGGTGCTGTTTCAGTCCTGGATCGATCCGTTTATCATCATGATGGCGGTGCCCGGTGCGCTCATCGGCATCCTGTGGATGCTCGCTCTCACCGGTACGACCATCAATGTCATATCGATGATGGGTGCGATCATGGCGGTGGGGATCTCAGTGTCGAACTCCATCTTGGTGGTCAGCTTCATCAACGACATCCGTGTCGCTCACCCTGACATGGGGTTGATGGATGCAGCGATCGAAGCCGGCAAGACCAGGCTGCGCCCGGTGCTGATGACGGCGCTGGCGATGATCATCGGCATGGTACCGATGGCGTTGGGGCTGGGAGAAGCGGGCGAGCAGAATGCCCCGCTCGGCCGTGCGGTGATCGGCGGGTTGCTGCTGGCCACGTTCAGTACGCTGTTCGTCGTGCCGGTAATCTATACATTCCTGCGCAAGGCGGCGCCCACCTTGCACGAGCTGGACGAGCGCTTCGAGGCCGAAGCGCGCGGCCATTCGACCTAACAGCGCTGGCGGGTTCTGAGGATTGCAGATGCAACGTCGTCCGGGATCGTTTCTCGCTTTTTACCTGTTCGGTGCGGCGGTGGTCGCGGTCGCCGCCGGCGCGGTCTACTACTTCTGGCATGGCAAGCAGACGCTGCTGGCCGAGGAGCTGAAGGCGCGCGGGGCAGTCGCCGAAGGCGGGCCGCTGGTGGCCGTGGCCATCTCCAAGCGGGGGCCGGACGTGCGCAAGCTGACGCTCCTCGGAGAAGGCCTGCCGTACAAGACCGCGACGCTGTACGCCAAGGTGAGCGGCTACCTGGCCAAGATCGCCGTGGACAAGGGCGACCACGTGAAAGAGGGTCAGTTCATCGCTGAGATCAACTCACCGGAGCTGGATCATCAATACAGCAGCGCCCAGTCCGATCTGGAGAACAAGCGGCGCCTCGCGAAGCGTGCGCGTGAGCTGGCGGACCAGCACTTCTTCTCCGAACAGGCAGCCGAGGATGCCGAGACCAACGTGCGTCTGGCCGAGCAGCAGGTGGCGGAGCTCAAGGCGATCACGTCCTATAAAGTGCTGAGCGCGCCATTCTCCGGGGTGATAACGGCGCGCTACGCAGATCCAGGTGCCCTGGTCACGAACGCGACATCGAACCAGACCTCGGCCCTTCCTCTTGTCACGATCGCCGATGCGTCTCGCCTAAGAGTCACGGTGTACGTGGACCAGTCCGAGGCGCCCAACGTGCGCGTCGGTACGCCGGCGGAAGTTGTGGACTCCTCCAATCCCGAGCGAAAAGGCTTGGGCAAAGTCGCGCGCGCGGCGGGCGAGCTCGATACGAAGACCCGGACCCAGCTCACGGAAGTCGATTTCGACAACAGCAAGGGCGAATTCATCCCCGGCAGCTTCGTGAACGTGAGCCTGCTGATACCCGCGAAGAGCTACGTGGAGGTGCCGGCAGGCGCACTGGTGATGCGCGAAGGCAAGCGCATGGTGGCGGTGCTGGGCTCCGACAGCCGGGTCAAGCTCACGCCGATCAACGTTGCAGGGACCGACGGCAAAGTCATCCGCATCGAGAGCGGACTGGACGAGAATGCGCGCGTTGTGCTCGGCCTGCCGAACACCGTCTCGGATGGATCCAAGGTCACGGCGGCCGTGCCGCCGGGACAAGCGGCGGCGCCGGTCGCACCACCGGCAGCGGGCGTTGCGGCGTCGCCAGGCACGGCTGCGGCGCCTCCCGCACCACTCAAGCCGCCAGCCCCGGCGCGTTGAACGACGCACGCAGCGCTCGAGCACCGCAAGTTCGACCCGCCTGAGAGGACGCTATAATCCGCGGATGAGCGATCCCACAGCCCCGGGCAGCGATCAAACAGCCCCGCGCAGCGAGCTCAACCCTCCGCGCAGCCATCACGACATGGGCGGCCTGCCGGCCGATCCCGTGCACCCCACGGAGCACGCCTACGTGCTGTGGGAGAAGCGCGTGGATGCGCTGCTGGTGTTGCTGTCTCGCAAAGACCGCCGGCTCATGACCGTGGACGAGCTTCGTCGCAACATCGAAAGCCTCGGCCCGGAGGCCTACGACAAGATGACCTACTATGAGCGCTGGATCCACTCCATCAGCCAGACGCTGATCCAGCGCGGCGTCCTCAGCATCGACGAGCTGGGCCGCAAGATAGCCGACGTCGAGGCACGCCATCGCAGGGGCGAGCTGTGAGTGCATCTGTCCCGGAAGCGCGCTTCCAACCGGGGGACCAGGTGCAGGTGCGGCGTGCCTATCCACCCGGTCATGTGCGCACGCCCTGGTACATTCGGGGCCACGCCGGTGTGATCGAGCGGCTGTGCGGCGCCTACCCCAATCCCGAGGAGCTGGCATACGCGCGCAGCGGTCTGCCGGCGCAACCGCTGTATCGCGTGCGCTTCCTGCAGCGCGAGGTCTGGCCGGATTATTCTGGCAGTCCGGACGATACTGTGGACATCGAGATCTATCAGCACTGGCTCGAGCCAGCCGAGAGGATCGGAGCATGAGCGAACATCACGACCACGATCATCCGCACGCAGTATTGCCGGATGCCGCGGAGCAGCTGAGCTACTACCAGGCGATGGAAGTCGCGGTGCGCGAGCTGCTGATCGAGAAGGGAATCGTCACCGCCGACGAAGTGCGGCGGCAGATCGAGGACATGGACGGGCGCAACGCCGGGATCGGCGCCAAGATGGTGGCGCGCGCCTGGATGGACCCCGACTACAAGCAGCGCATGCTGACTGACGGCAACGCCGCCGCCGAGGAAGTCGGACTCGACCACGGCGCCTACAAGCTGGTGGTGGTCGAGAACACGCCGGCTGCGCACAACGTCATCGTGTGCACCTTGTGCTCCTGCTATCCGCGCTGGCTGCTGGGTTTGCCGCCGGATTGGTACAAGAGCCGCAGCTATCGGTCTCGTGTCGTGCGCGAGCCGCGTGCCGTCCTGCGCGAGTTCGGCCTCGAGCTGCCGGACAGTGTTGCCGTGCGCGTGCACGATTCCAACGCCGACATGCGTTACCTGGTGCTACCGCTTCGACCGGCTGGGACGGAAGGGTGGAGCGAGGATCGGCTGGCTGCCCTGGCCACTCGCGATTCGATGATCGGCGTGGCTCTCGCAGCCGCGCCCGAACCCGATTGAGGCGCCAAGCGCCAATCTGAAACCCTTGATCGAACGATGGCAGTGAAAGAAGGCTGGAGGGGACGGTTCTACGAGGACTTCGAGATCGGCGACGTCTACCCGCATCCGCTCGGCCGGACGGTGACGCAGACGGACAACATCTGGTTCACGCTGCTGACGCAGAACACGGCGCCGATTCATTTCGACGCACACTACGCGGCGCAGACGGAGTTCAAGCGTCCGCTGGTCGATTCGACTTTCACGGTGGCGCTGGTCACGGGGCAAAGCGTCACCGACATCTCGCAGAACGTATTCGCCAACCTGGGGTGGGACGAGATCCGCCTGCCCAACCCCGTGTTCGAAGGCGACACGATCTACTCGCAGTCCGAGGTGCTGGAGAAGCGCGAGTCGAAGTCGCGCCCCAACATCGGCATCGTTACGGTCAAGACCACTGGCTTCAACCAGGACGGCACGGCGGTCATCACCTTCAAGCGTACGGTGATGGTCTACAAGCGCGGGCTCGCCCCGACCATCCCGCGGCCTCGGCCCGAAGGCTGACACCGCGCGCCGGAGGCGGTCGCCCGGTCCTGTTGCGGGTTTGGCTTCAGCGCGTCCGGCGCCGCATTACCACGGCGATCGCGGCTGCGATGATGAAAGCGATGAACCAGACCAGAGCCCATTCGGGAATGGACAGGCCGAGGAACTTCCACACTACCTTGGCGCAGTCGCCCTCGCCCTTGAACACCCTGGGCAGCACCGCAGAGAGCGGAAACGAGTCCAGCATATAGGCGAGATCGGGCCCGCAGTCGAGCACGTTGGGCGGATTGTGCTGCAGCCAGCTCTGGCGTCCGGCGATGACTGCACCAGTGGCTGCAGACAGAACCAGGAGTGCGCTGTAGATCCAGCGGCCGATGCGGCCGGGGTCGTGGAGCGCAGCGACCAGCGCGATCAGTCCCGTCAGCACGAACGCATAGCGCTGCAAGATGCACAGCGGGCAAGGCTCGAGCCCTTTGGCGATCTGCAAGTACAAGCCGAAGCCCATCAACCCGGCGCAAGCGAGGAAGACGGCGAGGTAGATCAGGCGTGGGCGAAGCAGCGCGGTCATTCGGCTAGCTCGAGCAATCACACCGCGGCCAGCGCCTGCTCCAGATCGGCGATCAGGTCGGCTACGTCCTCGATCCCTACCGACAAGCGCACCAGGTTGTCGGTGATACCCAGTTGCGCGCGCCGCTCTACCGGCAGCGAGCCGTGGCTCATCGTCACAGGGTGGCCGACCAGGCTTTCGACGCCGCCCAGGCTTTCCGCCAGCGTAAACACCTGGCATGCCTCCAGCGCGCGGCGGATGCCGGCCATGTCGGTCTTCAAGTACACCGCGATCATGGCGCCGAAGAAGCCGTTCATCTGCCTGGCGGCGAGCAGGTGTTGCGGATGGTTCGGCAAGCCTGGATAGACGACGCGCTCGACCTTGGGCTGCGACGCGAGCCAGCGTCGCCAGGTGCATCGCGTTGCCGCAGTGCTGCCGCATGCGCAAGCGGCAGCGTCTTCACTCCGCGCAAGGCGAGGAAGCTGGAAAAAGGATCGAGGATCGAGCCGATCGCGTTCTGCATGAACTCCAGCTTCTCCGCCAGGTCGTCGCGGTCTCGCACCACGACCACACCGCCCACCATGTCCGAATGGCCGTTGATGTACTTGGTAACCGAATGCACGACCAGATCGACGCCGATCTCGAGCGGCCGCTGCAGCCAGGGTGAGGCGAAGGTGTTGTCGACGACGGTGAGGATGCCGCGCTCCTTGCCGATCTTCGCCACCTCGTGCGAGATCGGTGACCTTGAGCAGCGGATTGGAAGGCGTCTCGGCCCAGATCATCCTGGTGTCCGGTTGCAGCGCCTTTGCCAGCGAGCCCGGCACGCCTGGATCGGCGTAGCTCACCCGCAGCCCCATCGAGCGCTTGCGCACGCGCTCGAACAAGCGCCAGCTCCCGCCGTACATGTCGTCCACCGCCACGATATGGCTGCCCGCGTCCAGCAGCTCGAGGACGGTGCTGCTTGCCGCCAGTCCGGACGAGAACGCGTAAGCGTGCGTGCCGCCCTCCAGATCGGCGATGCAGCGCTCGAAGGCCATGCGCGTCGGGTTCTGCGTGCGCGCGTACTCGTAGCCCGTGTGCACGCCGGGGGAGGACTGCTTGAACGTCGAGGTCGCATAGATCGGCTGCATCACTGCGCCCGTGGTCGGATCGGGCGTCTGGCCCGCGTGAATGGCGCGCGTCGCGAACCCGAACGAATCCTGCGCTGTCTTGGTGGAAGAGGGCCGAGGTAAGGGTGGTTTGTCTGTCATGGTGCCTTGTGCCGCAGGTAGTTGAGCACGTCGATACGCGTGATCAGGCCCCAGAATTTCCCCTGATCCACCACGATTGCCACGTAGCCCTTGTTGAATGTGTCCATCAGCGATGCCAGCGGTGTCGTGAGGCCGACGGTCTCGAGCCGCTGGGTCATCGCGCTGCGCACCGGCGCGCGGAACTTCGCCGGGTCGTCCTGCACTGCCAGCAGCAGGTCCCACTCATCGATCAGGCCGATGACCTGTTCGTCCTCCATGACCGGGATCTGCGAGATGTCGTAGAGCTTCATGCGCGCGTAGGCCGTCATCAGCGTGTCTTCGGCTCCGATGCTCACCACCGCCAGCTCGTCGGCGCGGCGGCTGATGATGTCGCGCAGATCGCCGTAGCTGTCGCGCTTGAGGAAGCCCTGATCCGACCATCCAGTAGTCGTTGAACATCTTCGACAGGTATTTGTTGCCGGTGTCGCAGATGAAGGTGACGACCCGCTTCGGTTTCGTCTGTTCCCTGCAGTAGCGCAGCGCAGCCGCCACCAGCGTGCCGGAGGATGACCCGCCCAGAATCCCTTCCCGCTTGAGCAAGTCGCGCGCGGTAATCAGACTCTCTGTATCGCTGATGGAGTAGGCCGCCTTCACGCGCGACAGATCGGCCACCGACGGGATGAAGTCCTCGCCGATGCCTTCCACCACCCAGCTGCCGGCTGGCCCGTACTTGCCGGTCTTCACGTAGTCGCACAGCACCGAGCCGACCGGATCGGCCAGCACCATCTCGGTCTCGGGAGACACACGCGCGAAGAAGCGCGACAGGCCCGCCAGCGTTCCACCCGAGCCGACCCCGCACACCACCGCGTCCACGTCGTGCTCCATCTGCTCCCAGATCTCCGGCCCGGTGGTCTTCTCGTGCGCCTCCGGGTTGGCCGGATTGGCGAACTGGTTGACGAAGAACGCGCCGGTTTCGTTGGCGATACGCTCTGCGATGTCCTGGTAGTACTCGGGATGGCCTTTGCCCACGTCCGAGCGCGTCAGCATGACCTCGGTGCCCAGCGCGCGCAGATGGAAGATCTTCTCGCGCGCCATCTTGTCCGGTACGACGAGAATCAGCTTGTAGCCCTTCTGTGCCGCCACCAGCGCCAGTCCGAGGCCGGTGTTGCCGGCGGTGGCCTCGATGATGGTGCCGCCCGGCTTGAGTCTGCCGTCGCGAGCGGCGGCTTCGATCATCGACAGCCCGATACGGTCCTTGATCGAGCCGGCCGGGATTCTGGTTCTCGAGCTTCACGAACAGCCGGCACGCTCCGGTATCGAAGCGGGTGATCTCGAGCATCGGCGTGTTGCCGATGAGGTCCAGGAGGGTTTTGGCGGGCATCGGTAGCATCCTGGCGGGCGAGACGAGGAGGAAGGAACCAGCTTTCCGGGGATCCCCGGAGCGGGCACCAGTTTACCGCGGGGGCGCCGGACCGTCACCGCACGTCCGCTCGGAACGGCAGGTCAGTGGTCGAGCGTGATGAGCAGGACCGGGTTCGAGAGCGGGCTGCCGGACAGCTGAATCCAGTATTGTGTTTCGGGCTCGAGCCGGAATGCCACGCTCTTGCGCAGCTTGTCGCAGCCGGCCTGCATGTCGAACTTGCTCGACTTGACCACGCCTGCCGGACCGACCACGTCGATCCACAGGCGCTGATCCGACGAGATGCGGTAGGTGCTGATGCGCGGCACGAGCAGAGGGAGCAGCCCGGCGTAGCTGCCCGCACCCGCCTCCCGGCCGGGGGGTACCAGCAACTTGACCTCGCCGGCTGGTTTCAGCGTCAGATCGAGACGCCGGTCCAGCGGCGTGAACTTCGCCTCTGTGTCACGTGTAGCTACCGCCTCCAGGGCGAATGGTGTCGCCCGCAGGAGGTTGAACTCCCGGGCCATGTTCCAGGTGAATGCGTCGCATCCGCCCGACGGGGATTGCTGGTGGTCGGAATGGTCATCGGCGGCGCAAGCGACGCCGGCGCCGAGCAAGAGCAACAAAAGTACGAGTGGTTTCACGGATACCTCACGGGTACCCATGGTAGGCCATCCATGGCCTGCTGCTCAAGACAGGGCAGGCCTCAAGCGTCAGCTCAGAAGCGCCAGCTCACGCCTGCCAGAGCGGCCCAGTTCGCCGTCAACTGCACACCGTTGACGTACTGGTAAAGCGGCAACTGGACGTAGCCGTAGATCTGCCAGGCATGGGTCAGATCGAAACTGAGACCGGGCGAGAAGTAGACGTACTTGCCGCCGCTCACCTCGGGCTCCGCGTTGCTGCCCTCTTCCGGGCGTTTGTAGGCGAGATTGAGCTGCAGCTGCAGCCCCAGTCGTGGGGTCAACCAGCGGTTGTAGCCGAGATTGAGATAGGTCCGATTGCCGGGGCGGTATTGGTCCCGGCTGTCCAGCGCCGCTTCGAAGCTCAACTGCACGAACATCGAAGCCTGCGAGCCGAGCGGACGGCTCAAGAACAGCGTGACCAGCGCATCGGTCGTCCCGGTGCCAGGCTGCAGCATGCGCTCGGCCGCCACGCCCTCATCATTGGTGACGGTGTAGCTGCCGGTCGGGAGCTTCAATCCGAGCGCAACGCCCGCACTCATAGGCGAGTCCGTACCCAGAGTGAACCGGTAGCGCCCCTGCACACGCACATCCCCCAGCTCGGTGAATGCCCATTGCTCGGGCACCGGGTCGTCTTCGGGATCGACGATGTGGTTGTGGTCGCGATTGACCAGCGGCACCGTCGCGGTAACGCCCCAATGACCGTCGAAGTTGTAATCGAAGGCGGCGACCCAGTTGCGGTTGATGGTCTGGACTTCCTCGGTTTCCTCCGGGACCTCGCCGAGCCCGACTTTCTCTGCGCCGTGCTTAGGCTGTTTCAGATCGATGAACTCGAAGCGCAGATCGACCCGGCCGCCGGGCTCGGTCCACAGGCCCTGTGTGCCCCAGTCGGCGTTGACGGTGCAGAAGGCGCTGCCACAGCCGGCATGCGCGCAGGCTGGAGCGGACAGAGCGGTTGCGAGAGCGGCAGCGAGAGCCAGGCGACGGTCCATGGGATCTTCTTTTCGCAGCAAGGAGCGTGTAAGGAGAACCGCAGGATAGCCAGACGCAGCGCGGTGCAAGAATGCGACAAATCGTCGCACCGCACTGCGAACATCAAGCGCGAACCGGACGCTTGGACAGCTTCCGCTGCAGGGTGCGGCGGTGCATGCCGAGGCTGCGGGCGGTGGCGGAGATGCTGCCGCCGTTCTCGCCCAGCACGCGCTGTATGTGCTCCCATTCGAGCCGATCCACCGACAGCGGCCGGCCAGGAACGGGTGTGCCGGGATCGCCGAGCGATCGGCCGAACGCAGCCACCACTTCGTCGGCATCGACCGGTTTGGCCAGATAGTGGGTTGCACCGAGCTTGATCGCCTCTACCGCAGTGGCCACACTCGCGTAGCCGGTGAGCACGACGATGCGCACGCTGGCGGACAGCGAGCGCAACTCCGGGATCAGGCGCAGGCCCGATTCACCGGGCATCTTCAGATCGATCACGGCATACGCCGGCGGCTCGTTCCGGGCCGACACCAGCGCTTCGTTCACGCCGTGGGCCAGCGTGACGCGATAGCCGCGCCGAGCAAGGGCGCGCCGCATCACCTCGCAGAACGTGGGGTCGTCGTCCACCAGCAGCAGGTGCGGTGCGTCGTTCATGCCTGCGCGCCTGGGACCGCGTCGCTGGGACGCTCTGACGTGAGGGTGCGCAGAGGCAACTCGAGTAGCGTGGACACGCCGCCGCCGCTGCGTGCTTGCAGGCGCAACTGGCCCCCCAGCCGTTCGAGAGTGGCGCGCGCCAGCAACAGGCCGATGCCGTTGCCCTCGCCCGCCGGTTTGGTGCTGAAGAAACCTCGTCCGGCCCGGCTCTCGGCTTCGCGGCTCAACCCCGGCCCGCGGTCGCGGATCTCCAGCCGCAGCCGATCGCGGTCCCAGTTGCAATCCAGCTCCACACTGTCGGGCGAGGCATCCGCGGCATTGTTGAGCAGGTTCACGATCGCCTGCCGCAGCGTTTGCTCGGTAAGGATGCTGGGGGCCGGGGCCGGGCCGACCAGCCGCTCGGTGAGGCTCACCGCAGGACGGACGAGGCGCCAGCGCTCGAGCGTCTCGTGCACGAATTCGTCCACCGGCTGCGCGCCGCCGCCTTCCGCGCGGGCCTGGCCGGCGGCAGCGACCATCCGCGTGATGGTGTGCTTGCAGGTGTCGACCTGGCTGCGCAATGTGGCGATGTCCTCGGCGAGCTTGGGCTGATGCGCGTGGTCCCGGGTCATCTCACCCAGGACTACCGCCATTGTTGACAACGGCGTGCCCAGCTCATGGGCGGCGCCGGCCGCCAATGTGCCGAGCGCAACGATGCGCTCATTGCGCAATGCCTGCTCCTCGTGCCGGGAGAGCTCGGCGTCGCGCAGGCGAATGGCCTGGGCCATACGCGCAACGAAGAAGGCGATGATCCCGGCGCTCAGCACGAAGTTGATCCACATGCCGACCAGATGAAGTTGAAAGCCGGGGCCATCATGCGTGGCGTGCACCTCCGTGAGCGGCAGGTAGAAGAAGAACAGCAGCCCGTAGCAGGTCGCCGTCACCGCGGCCATGGCCCAGGCGTAGCGTCCGGGCAGGGTGGTGGCGGCAATCACCAGCGGCAGCAGGTACAGCGATACGAAGGGATTGGTGGAACCGCCGCTCAGATAGAGCAGGCCGGAAAGGGCGCCCACATCGAACAGCAGCTGGAAGAAAACCTCGCTCTCCCGGATCGGGCCCGGACGCCTGACGCGCATGTGTGTCAGGACGTTGGCGGCGGCAAGCAGAAGCAGGATGAACAGCATCCAACCCCAGGCCAGGTCGATGTTCAGCACCAGACTGGCGACGCCCAGCGCAACGCCCAGCGCTACCACCAGCACGCTGCGTAGCAGGATCAGCCGCTGCAGCAGGTCTCGAACGGGGGTGAGGCGGAACGGAAGACCCTGTGGCATGCGATGCGTTCTCGATTTGATCAATTCTAGCCCTGCACAGCCAAACCGCGCCGCCGTTTTCTCCCGCGCCACTCACGCGCAGGTTCCGGCACCACCTCCGCAGCCGCGAGCGTAGACTCCGTTTCCAGCCGGTGTTGCAAGGTGAAACATTGGTGCAGATGTTGTAACCTGCCCTCCGGTCGCTGGAGGGGACAGCGTCGACGCATCGCGCTCGAACCGGTAAGGGGAGCGGTTGTCCACGCGCGAGAAGTCTTCCCGATCATCAAAATACACCTACCCTGATGGAGGAGTTCAGATGGAAATCAACAGACGCACATTTCTGACAGCGCGGCCGCGACAACGGCGGTTGCGGCAACCGACGCTCTGGCGCTCAACAAGTATGCTACCGATCGCGACTGGACCGGCGAAGCGACAGTCACCTATCCCGAGCCCGCATGGGAAGTGATGGACAAGCGCTTCAGCGGCCGGCAAGGCAACGCGACCCTGCAGCGTATCTGGCACGGGATGGGCAACAACGCCGCGCTATGGTGCGAAGGCCCGGCCTGGTTCGGCGACTGGGGCTGCCTGATCTGGAGCGACATTCCAAATCACCGCGTCTTGCGCTGGTCCGAGGATGACGGCCACGTGAGCGTGTTCCAGACCGAGTCCGGCTATTCGAACGGACACACGCGCGACAACCAGGGCCGCCTGATCGCCATGGAACACGATACGCGCCGGGTGCGCCGCCGTGAGTACGATGGCAGCTGGACCGTCCTGATCGACAACTTCCAAGGCAAGAAGCTCAATGCTCCCAACGATGCGGCAGTCCACCCCGATGGGTCGATCTGGTTCACCGATCCGGGCTACGGCATTCTGGGGCCGTACGAAGGGCACAAGGCCGAATTCGAGCTGCCCACCCGTGTGTATCGTCTCGATCCGAGCGGCAAGGCGACGGTGATGGTCGAGTCGATGAAGCGCCCGAACGGCATCTGCTTCTCGCCGGACTTCAAGAAGGTTTACGTCGTGGATACCGGTGCAACCGACGGGCCGCAGTATCCCGCCAACATCATGGTGTTCGACGTGACCAACAATGGAACCGGTGTGAGCGGCGGCAAGCAGTTCGCGGATTTCCGGCCGGGATTCACCGATGGCATCCGCTGCGACACCGACGGCAACGTCTGGTGCGGCTGGGGCTGGGGCGGTCCAGACACGAACGGCGTGCGCGTGCACGCACCGACCGGTGAAGCAATCGCGTTCCTGCATACGCCGGAAGTGATCTCCAACCTGGCTTTCGGTGGCACCAAGCGCAACCGCTTGTTCATGACCGGCAGCACGTCGATCTACTCCATCTACGTCAACGCAGTGGGATTCCCGCTGACCTGACACGCAGACGGCGACGAGCACAGGCCCGCATGGGATGGCATGCGGGCCTTCCTCGTGAGTTTGATGTAGCCAGGGACTCCCTTGCTGCAAGGGAGCCTGGCGAAGACCTATGAAAGAGAATCGACTGCGGGATTGCGAAACCGAGCGCTTGGCGCGCGTGAGATTGCCGACAAGGTCGAACTTCGTCGGCTGCTCGATCGCCAGGTCACCGCGTAATGCAGCACACCGGACCGCGCCTCGGCTCCTTTCGAGGCGCAGTCCGGGAACCCTGAATCCCGGTTCGTCAGCTCTTCCGCGCCGAGCTCAGCCGGGAGACGCGCCTTGGGTCGCGGTGTAGACGGCGTAGAGCGACTGGCTTGACGCCATGAAGAGCCGGTTGCGCTTGGGACCGCCGAAGGTGACGTTGCCGCATATCTCGGGCAGGCGAATCCGGCCGAGCAGCTTGGCCTCCGGGCTCCACACCGTGACCCCACTGTAGCCGACCGCGCGGCCGGCATTGCTTGCGCACCAGAGATTGCCGAAAACGTCGCAACGGAAGCCATCCGGACCACAATGCACGCCATCGACATGGCAGTCGGTAAACTGTTTCTGATTGGACAGCTTGTTGTCCGATCCGACATCGAGGACAAAAATGTCGCCCTTGCCGGCCGGCCCGGTGCTGGAGACGTACAGCTTCTTGAAATCGGGTGAGAAGCACAGGCCGTTGGGGTTTGGCACTTTGTCGTCGACGATCACCGCATCGAGCCGGCCGCTGGGATCCCACCGATAGACCTGGGTGGGCAACTCCTGCTTCACATCGCTGACGCCGACCGGCTGACCGACCTTGTTGTTGAGCTTGCCTGCCTTGTTGCTCTTGCCGCCCGCGGGATCCGGCGTGCCTTCGTAGAGTTGCGCGCCGTACGGTGGGTCGGTGAACCAGACGCTGCCGTCCAGATGCGGGACTACGTCATTGGGCGAGTTGAGCCGCTTGCCCTTGTAGGAGTCGGCGAGCACCGTGATCGAGCCGTCCAGTTCGTAACGGACCACGCGCCGGGTGAGATGCTCGCAGGTGAGCTGGCGGCCCTGGTAGTCGAACATATTGCCGTTGCTGTTGTTTGAAGGCATCCGAAAGACGGACACGTGGCCGTCGTCCTCGATCCAGCGCAATTGCCGGTTGTTGGGAATGTCGCTCCAGACCAAGTAGCGTCCCTCGGAGTTCCACGCCGGGCCCTCCATCCACAGCGCCCCGGTCCACAGGCGCTGAATGGGCGCGTTCGGCTGCGCGAGGCCATTGAAGGACGGATCGACCGCGAGGACGTCCGCATCCCAGAAATAGACGTTCGGCGCGCCGTTCGGGCCGAAATCTCGCGGGGGGCTGGTCACCGTGCTCGGTGGCGCGATCGGCCCCATACCCTCGGCACCCAGCGCCGCCCGCGCTCCAAGGGCGACTGCACCCGCGCCGAGCCCTGCAAGAAACCGGCGGCGGCCGACGCCTGCGCCACTGTCGCGCCGCTCCGGCTCGCCGAGATCGAACAACTCCTGCCTTTTTGTTGTCGTATCCATCACCTCGTTCTCCTCTTTGTTGAACACTGACAACCCGCGCCGATTGTCGACGCAGGCACCTCACGTCCGAAACCGTCGCCTCGCTCCATCGAGGCGCAGTTCAGGAGCATTAAAAGCAATCCCCCGCCGGGACCCGCTGGGTCGTGGGGCCCAGCCCCCGGTTTGATCGCCATGGTACATCTCCCGACTGCATGAGAGGGCCGCGTCACACCGGCGCGGGGTGCACCTCCCCGCGGTCGATGATGAACACGGCGTCCAGCATCTCCTTCGAGTGAGACAGGTCGGACTCGGTCAGCAGGATCGACAGGCCTTCCTGCTTCAAGCCCGCGATGACCTCGGCCAGACGGCGCGCCAGCACCGGCGCAACGCCTTCGAACGGCTCATCCAACAGCAGGACCTTGGTGCCGCACATGAGCGCGCGGGCGAGCGCCACCAGCTTCTGCTGACCGCCCGAAAGCTGCATGGCTTTGCGCTCCGCGAATGCCTGGACCTCGGGGATCATCTCGTACACCTTGGCGAGACGCGCCTGGATTTCGGGCTGCCCCGAAGCCCAGGCCGGGATCAGCACGTTCTCTTCGACCGTGAGAGTGGGAACGAGCCGCCGGTCCTCCGGCATATAGCCAATGCCGCCGCGCGCACGCAGATGCGTGGGCAACGGATCGAGCGTGGCACCGTCGAAATGGATCGAACCGTTGCGCGGCTTGAGAATGCCCATGATGGAGCGCATCAAGGTGGTCTTGCCTGCACCGTTGCGGCCGATCAGCCCGGTGAACTTGGCCGTCGGCAGCTCCATGTTGACGTTGCGCAGGATGCCGACGGGGCCGATCGCCACGTCCAGGCCTTCAATCCGCAGCACCGGCGGTCTCCCTGGTTGCGGACGCGTGGATCTGCTCGCCGATCACGTAGCGGCGTACTTCGGCGTCCTTTAACACCGCTTGCGGATCGCCGTCCGCGATGATGCGGCCCTCGTAGAACGCCAGGATGCGGTGCGTGTAGCGGCCCACGATGTCCATGTCGTGCTCCACGAACAGCACCGTCACGCCTTCCGACTTGAGCGCCCCCATCACCATGTCCATCAGCCGGAACTTCTCGTCCGCCGACACGCCGCTGGTGGGCTCGTCCAGCAGCAGCACGCGCGGGCGGCCCGCCACCGCCATGGCGATGTCCAGCAGCTTGCGCACGCCCTCGGGCAGCAGCCCGGCCGCCTGGGTGCGGTAGCCGCCCAGGCTGAAGCGCTCGATCAGCTGCTCGACCTGCGCGCTCTCTTCCGCACTCTTCGCTGCGCCTTGCGCTCGCGTGCGATGAACGGGCAGCGATGCCGACACCCACCAGCAGGTTCTCGCTCACCGTCAGCGTGTTGAACAGCTGCGGAATCTGGAACGAGCGGCAGATGCCGAGCCGTGTGATCTCCCGCGGCGGCATGCCGGTGATGTCGCGGTCCTGATACAGGATGCTGCCCGGAGGTGGGTGTGAGATAGCCGGTGACCATGTTGATGAACGTCGTCTTGCCGGCTCCGTTGCTGCCGATCAGTCCGACCACGCTGTCCTGCTCGATGCGCGCGTTGATGTCCGCTGCCGCGGTCACCGCGCCGAAGCTCTTGTTGAGGTTGCGCGCCTCGAGGATGCTCGCCATGTCAGGCGCTCCTGCGGCGCAGGCCGAACACCGACCACAGCCCGCCCGGCAGGAACATGATCACCAGCAGCATGGTGATGCCCGAGCGTCATCTGCCAGGTATTGGGAAAGTACTGCAGCGCGAAGGTGCGCACCGCCTCGAAGATGCCTGCGCCCAGAAACGGCGCCAGCACGCTGCCGGTGCCGCTCAGGATGGCGATGAAGACGAACTCGCCCGACGTGGTCCAGTTGGCGGTCGTCTCCGGGTCGACGTGGCCGATGGTGGCCGCCATCAGCGCGCCGCCGACGCCGGCCAGCGCCGCGGCAATGACGTAGTTGAGGTGGATGACTCGCCGCACCGAGGCGCCCATGTACTCCACGCGCAACTCGTTGTCGCGGATCGCGCCGGCGAGCCGGCCCAGGTGCGAGTTGAGGTAGCGGTGCATCCCGGCCGCAAAGAGCGCGGCGAGCACTGCGCTGAACGCGTAGATGGAGTAGCGCACCCACCCGTGGCCCAGCGGAATGCCGGCGAAGGTCTTGACCGACAGGCCGAAGCCGTCCGTGCTGCCGAGCTCGAACGTCTTCACCAGCAACCCGTACAGGATCATGGAGAAAGCCAGGCTCAGCATGGCGAAGAAGATGTCGCGATACTTGGCCAGCAGAAAGCCCAGGATCACGGCGACGACCGCGGCGACCAACGCGCCGACGATCACCATCAGCAGCAGGTCGGACAACTTGTAGAAATGATCCAGCGTGCCGGCTCCATACGCCCCGAGACAGTAGTAAAGACCCTGGCCGAAGGACACGAGACCGGTGCGCATCATCAGCGCCATGCCGAGCACCACGATGCCCAGATACAGCGCCACGCTCACGAAGGACAGCGCCCACTGCGGCAGGAACGGTCCGATCGCCAGCAAGACAACCAATGCGGCGAGCAGCAGCGGCAGGGTGGGATCGCGCTTCATATCTTGCGCACTTCGGGAGCGGCGAACAGCCCCTTGGGCCGGATGATGAGCACCAGCGCCATCACGACGTAAACGCTGAACAGCTCCACTTCGGGCCGGTAGTGCACGGCCCCCGAGCGCACCAGGCCGACCAGCAGCGCGCCGACGGCGGCGCCGCCCAGGCTGCCGAGCCCGCCCACTACGACGATGGCGAAGGCCAGCACGATCACCTCCGCTCCGATGCCCGGCTGCACCGACGTGGTGGGCGCAGTGAGCGCTCCACCGAGCGCAGCCAGCATCGCGCCGACGGTGAAGGTCACCAGGTAGACGCGCGAGACGTTGATGCCGACCGCCGTGCTCATCTCGCGGTCGTGGATCACCGCGCGCAGGATCTTGCCCTGGCGCGTGCGATTGAGCACCAGCGCAAGCGCCACGCCGACCAGCACCGACACGGCCACCAGCACCAGGCTGTACACCGGGTAGATGAGCGAGCCCATCTCGATGTTGCCGAGCAGACTGTAAGGCTGCGATACCAGGATGGGATCGACGCCGAACAGCAGCTTGGTGAAGTCTTCCAGGATCAGGAACAGAGCATAGGTGACCAGCACCAGCACGATCTCATCGCGTCCGTACATGAAACGCAGCAGGCCGCGCTCGATCAGCGGACCCGCGACCAGGCCCACCACGATCGCCGCTACCAGCAAGCACACCGTAGCTGCCCATCGGCGCATGGCCGTGCGCCAGCCAGTAGCCGGCGAACGTGCTCGCCGGTGTAGGCGCCGAGCGCGTAGAGGCTGCCATGGGCGACGTTGAGGATCTTCATCACGCCGTAGATGAGCGTGAGCCCGACCGCGATGATGAACATCCACGACGCGTAGAGGATGCCGTCGATGATGACGGCGGGCAGCTGGTTCATGAGGACGCGATCCGATGCGGTGGCGACGCCAGTCAGAGTCGCGCGCTGCGCTACTTGCGCCGGCTTCATTCCCGACTTGATCCAGTCGGCGCTGAGCATGCCCTCCGGCGGCTGCACGCGTTGCGGCCGGATACTGCTTGATGTTGACCACGGTGACCTGCCCGTTCACGAGCTTGGTGACCCCGTACGCGGTGCCGGACACCGCCTGATGGCCTTTGCCCAGGCCCAGGGTCATCTTGCCGCTCGGCGAATCGAAGGTCAGACCGCTCGAAAGCCGCAATGATCTCGTCATCGCTCGGCCCGACCTGGTAGGCCTTCTCCATCTCTTCCTTGACGCCCTTGTTCGCGCCCATGGGTATCGCGGCCGACAGCTTGGCGATCTTCGCCTTCTCGTACGCGGCCTTGAGCCCGAGAATGCCGAGCGCCGTGCTGTAGGCCGGGTAGTTCGGACTGATGCCCTCGGCCTTGGGCTTGTAGATCGTCCTTCGAGCCAGTCTTGAGCGGCGAGCTGGGCGCGAACACGCCATGGGTGCCGCGGGCGCCGACGATCGTGCCGTCGGGCATGTTGTCGCCCAAGCGATGCAGATAAGGCTCGCCCGCCACCAGCACCAGCTGGGTCTTCTTGAACAGATCGCGCGGCGTGGCCTGCAGCATGAACGCCTCGAGATCGCCGCCCCACAGGCTGGAATGGATCACGTCCGAGCCGCTCGAAAGCAGCGCGGAGATCTCGGCGCCGTATTGACCGGCACCGAACTTCGGCATCTGCGAGGTGGTGATCTTCGCGTCGGGCTTGAGCACGCCCATCGCCGCGCTGAAGTCGTTCCAGGAGTCCTGACCCCAGGCGTAGTTCTGATTGATGCCGCCGTAGGCTTTACCTCCGGGCGGGATCTCGATCAGATACAGCGCGGCGGCGACGGCGTCCATCGTGGCATGCGGCCGAGTGCGGAACACGTACTTGTAGCTGGCATCCTCGAAGATGCGCGGCGTGCCGCAGTCGAACAGAACCGTGATCTTCTTCATCTCTTCGGCGACCGGCGCGATGGCCAGACAGTCGCCGCTCGAGATGTAGCCGATGACGAAATCGACGTCGCTGCGCTCGACCAGATTGCGGTACTCGCTCACCTGCTTGGTGGCACCGCCCGCCTCGTCGATGATCACCAGCTCCACCGGCGTGCCGCCGAAGCCCTTGGTGTTGTACGGTGGCGGCGCCTTGCCCGCGTTCGAGCGATTCGACGATAGCCTCGGCCGCCAGCTTGGCCGGCACGCCGAACGGCCCGGCCGCGGGGCCGGAGAGGAAGGTGACGAAACCGATGCGGATGGTCTTGCGGTCGTCGGCCTGAGCGGCGGTTGCCACGACGCACAGCAGTGTCAACGCGAGCACGCGCGCCAGCTCGGAATAAGCGATGGCACATGGTCGTCTCCTTCGGTCGGTGCTTGTTTGGTGTTGTCGAACAGTCCAGCCCGAACCGGACTCCCGCACTGGACGGCTCGGCGAATCTAGACGCCAGCTTCAACGCGGGAATCGCTAGCAAGGCTAGCAGCGGCTCCCGCCTCACGTCACTCTACCGCAGCGCAGCGAGCAGCCTTGCGATCATCCCCTCGGCCTGAGCGAGATAGCCGCCGCCGAACAGATTCAGATGATTCAGCACGTGATACAAGTTGTACAGCTCGCGCCGCTCGCGATGGCCTGAATCGAGCGGCCAGATCGCCGCGTAGGCGTGCGTAGAACTCCGCAGGGAAGCCGCCGAACAGCTCGGTCATGGCGATATCCGCTTCGCGGTCGCCGAAGTACACCGCAGGGTCGAAGATCACCGGCTCGCCGGTGGAGGTGACAGCGGCGTTGCCGCCCCACAGATCGCCGTGCAACAACGAGGCCGCGGGCTGATAGCTCGAGAAGAATTGCGGGAGCTGTTCGAGCAGTCTTGCACCCTTGTGCTGCAGCTCTCCGCGGTAACCGCGGCGCGCGGCAAGATCGAGCTGGTAGCCGAGCCGATGCAGCCGCCAGAACTCGACCCAGCTTGCGTGTTCCGTGTTGACCTGAGGCGTGGAACCAATGGTGTTGTCGCGGCTCCAGCCGAAGTGCGCATGAGTGACGCGATGCATGGCGGCCAGCTGTTCGCCCAGCTTTGCC
Organism: uncultured beta proteobacterium; assembly: GCA_963741215.1. Taxonomy (GTDB): domain Bacteria; phylum Pseudomonadota; class Gammaproteobacteria; order Burkholderiales; family SHXO01; genus SHXO01. The sequence continues at coordinate 22,953 of CAVUHQ010000009.1, read as the reverse complement.
AGGTTGCGGCTGTGCGTTGTGGAGAGCGGCAGATACTCGAGCACCAGCCAGGCGCGATCCAAATCGGCGGCGGCGCAGAGCGGGCGTGGCACCCGCACGGTGGCGGTTGCGGCAATCTCTTCCAGGCCCGCCGCCTCGGCCTCGAACATCGTCAGACTGGCGGCGCTGTTGAGCTTGACGAAAAAATCGCGCCCGCCGCCTTGCAGCCGGAAGCCCTGGTTGATACAGCCGCCGCCAACCGCGCTGGAACTTTCGACTTTGCATGCCTGGCCGGTGGCCGTGTGAATGGAAGCGGCTACGGCGTCCCACAACTGTCGGCTCGTGGCTCGTCCTCCCCTACCCGGGCGCCATTGCACGGTTGTCCAGCTACGCAGTCAATTCGTCCCGCGCTCTTGCGATGGCGGCGCGCACCTGCTCCGGCGCAGTCCCGCCGATGTGGTTGCGTGCCCGCAGCGAGCCTTCCAGCGTCAGCACCTGGAACACGTCATCCGCGATCAACGACGAGAATCGCTGCAGCTCGGACAGGGGCAGCGCCGCCAGGTCTGCCTGCCTGCATCGGATGCAAAGCGCACCGCGCGTGCCACGACTTCGTGCGCTTCGCGAAACGGCATGCCCTTCTTCACCAGATAGTCGGCGAGATCGGTAGCGGTGGCATACCCTTCCGCCGCGGCTCGCCGCATCGCGTCGGCATTCACCGTCAGCCCGCCCATCATGCCGGCGAAGACGCGCAGGCTGTCGATCAGCGTGTCGACGATATCGAACAGCGGCTCCTTGTCTTCCTGGTTGTCCTTGTTGTAGGCCAGCGGCTGTGCCTTCATCAGCGTGAGCAGCGCGACCAGGTGGCCGTACACGCGCCCGGTCTTGCCGCGCACGAGCTCGGGCACGTCCGGATTTTTCTTCTGCGGCATGATGGATGAACCGGTGCAGTAGCGGTCGGCGAGCGTGACGAAGCCGAAGCGCGGACTCATCCACAAGATCAACTCCTCGGACAAGCGCGACAGATGGGTCATCAGCAACGCGGCGCCGCCGGCGAACTCGATGGCGAAGTCGCGATCCGAGACCGCGTCCAGCGAGTTGAGGCACACGCCGTCGAAGCCCAGCTCGCGCGCAACCTTCTCGCGGTCGATCGGAAAGGTCGTGCCGGCCAGCGCCGCGGCGCCGAGCGGCAACTGGTTCACGCGCCGGCGGCAATCGGCCAGCCGGCCGCGGTCGCGCTCTGAGCATCTCGTAGTAGGCCATCAGGTGATGGCCGAAGCTGACCGGCTGCGCCACCTGCAGATGGGTGAAACCGGGCATGACGGTGTCGGCATGCTGCTCGGCCAGATCGACCAGCTGCATCTGCAGCGCACGGATCAGCAGGTCGATCGCGTCGAGCGCGGCGCGCAGCCACAGGCGCACGTCGGTCGCCACCTGGTCGTTGCGGGAGCGGCCGGTGTGCAGCCGCTTGCCGGCGTCGCCCACCAGGTCGGTGAGACGCTTGCTCGATATTGAGATGCACGTCCTCCAGGTCGACCGACCAGGGGAAGCGTCCGGCGTGGACTCTCGCCAGGATCTGCGCCATGCCGCGCTCGATGTCGGCGAGATCCTGCGGCCGACAGCACGCCGACGTCGCGCCAGCATGCGCGCGTGGGCCAGCGAACCCTGGATGTCGAACTCGGCCAGCCGCTGATCGAAGCCGACCGAAGCGGTGTAGTGCTTGACGAGCTCGTCCACCGGCTCGCTGAAGCGGCCGGACCAGGCTTTCGGTGCTGGGTATCGTCGTGCTGTGCATCGGGTGCGGAGGTGTTGGCTGACAGCGGAATCGAAGGCGTAACGGGAAGCGCATTCTTGCGCCAGCCCGGCTGGCATAGCCTGTGCTCCGGTATCCCTTTCGAGACCTTGATTTGGCCCAAAAAGCCCGTTCAGACAGGCATTTGCGAGCGGTGAAGAGTATAAATCAAAACGTCCACCGGGACGCCCTGCCGGACTTTCGCAATCTGGGCGTGATCCTGCGCATCGTGCTCGTTCGTGCTGGGGCTGTCCGCTGTTCGTCGCGCTGTGCCAGGCGGACAGCTGGAGCGGCGCGGTCGCCGCGCTTCCTGGAGCTGTCCGCGCCGGTGCAGCCGGCGCTGGTGCTGAGCATCCTGGTGCTGTGCGGCCTTGAGCGCCTGCGTTGCGCCGTCTGGACTATCCCGTCGGCATCCTGCTGGTGCTGCTGATCGAGCTGATCGTCGTGACGGCCGTGCTCCGCATGGGTGGCCAGTTTTTCAGCGGCGACCCATACGGCAAGCTCGAGCGCTTCTGGCTGTTCACGCTCGCCGCCACCGGGTTGATTCTGTATTACTTCCACCTGCGCAGTCGGGCCCTGTCGCCGGCTTACACCGAAGCGAGGCTGCAGGCTCTGCAGGCGCGCATCCGGCCGCATTTCCTGTTCAACAGCATCAACGCCGTGCTGAGCCTGATCCGCGAGGACCCCAAGCGCGCCGAGACTGCGATGGAGGACATGGCGGACCTGTTCCGCGTGCTGATGGCGGACAACCGCGACCTCTCCGCCCTGGTGCGGGAAGTCGAGCTGACGCGCCAGTACCTCGATCTCGAGCAGCTGCGCCTGGGCGAGCGGCTGCGAGTGGAATGGCATACCGAGAACATGCCGGGCGAATCGCTCATCCCGCCGCTCGTGCTGCAGCCGCTGGTGGAGAACGCCGTCTATCACGGCATCGAACCGTCTTCCGAGCCGGGTGTGATCAGCATCAACGTGTACAAGGTGCGCGACGAGGTCCACCTGGTGTTGCGCAATCCTTATCGCAAGGACGGCAACCACCACGCCGGGCAACAAGATGGCGCTCGCCAACATCCGCGAGCGCCTGACGCTGCACTTCGACGCCGAGGCGAGCCTCAAGAGCAGCATCACCGACGACGCCTACCAGGTCCACATCGTCATGCCGTACCGCAAGGAGGAGCGATGAGCACAGCCTGGAGCAGAAGAGCATGAACAAGCGTGGCCAGGCCTTGCGGATTGCGATCGCCGACGACGAGGCGCCTGCGCGCAGCCGCATCCGCGACCTGCTGGAGGATTGCGCCGCCAGCTTCGCGCTGGAAGTGGTGGGCGAGGCGGCCAACGGGCGCGCGCTGATCGAGCTGCTGCAGCGCACGCCTGCCGATGTGGTGCTGCTCGATATCCGCATGCCCGAGATGGATGGCATCGAGGCCGCCCAGCACATTCAGAAGCTGGCCGACCCGCCGTCGGTGATCTTCACCACTGCCTACGACGCCTATGCGCTCAAGGCCTTCGAGCTGCACGCCGTCGACTACCTGCTCAAACCCATTCGGCTGCGGCGCCTGCACGAGGCGCTGGCGCGCGTACGCTCGATCACGCCGCTCAGCCTCGACGTGCTGCAGGAAATCGCCCCGGATGCCCGTCGACACCTGTCGTTGCAGGAACGCGGGCGCGTGCTTCTGGTCCCAGTAGACAAGATCCTGTTCATGCGGGCGGAGCTCAAGTATGTGACCATCCGCACCGCCGAGCGCGAACACCTGCTGGAGGAATCGCTTACCCGGCTGGAGCAGGAGTTTCGCGAGAAATTCGTCCGCATCCATCGCAGCTGTCTGGTGGCGCGCGAGCATATCGAAAGCTTCGAGCGCGGCGGCGAGGAAGGCGGGGAGAGCGGTTGGGTGGTCAAGCTGCGCGGCTTGGACGAGCGGCTGCCGGTCAGCCGCCGCCAGCAACACGTGATGAAGGAGTTCGGGAGACTTTGATCGGATCCTGTGCAAGGCGTGCACTGATCTGCGCCTGCTGCGTCTTTGCGCCGGTTGCGGCGGCCGACAGCGACGTGTTCGATGGTCTAGCCCCTGGGCTGGTCGGCGCCGAGTTGACTGCCGTGCTGGAAGGCGCCGAACTGGGTTGTCAGCAGGATTTGAAGGATGCCGCTGTCCGGCGCTGCAGGCCGCTGCCCGGCGCACTCGACAGTATTGGGGGCGTGCCGGTGATTGGGGTCGAGGCGCTGTTCCAGAACCGGTTGCTGGCGCAGGTCACGGTATTTCTGCCCGAATCCCGCTTCCCCGATCTGAAACGCGTGCTCGCCGTCAGACTGGGTGAGGCGACGGACTGGAGCGTGATCGTCCGCTCTGGCATGGCGGGGACGTTCAAGGACGATATTCTGTTGTGGGAGAAAGACGATCTGGTCGTGATCGCGCAGCAGTTCGACCAGAAGATCGACCGCTCCTCGCTGATCTACGGCTCGGCCAAGGCCATGGCGCCGCTGCTGAAGCAGATCAAATCCACCCCGCCCGGCGCCATTCGCGACCTCTGAATAGAGCCTTCGAGGGCGCTCTAGCTCGCCAGCTTCGAGATATCCGCCACCTGGTTCATCAGGCGCTCGAGCTGACTCAGCAGGGCGAGCCGATTGTCGCGGATGATCGGATCGTCGGTCATGACCAGCACCTGGTCGAAGAAGGTGTCCACCTCCTTGCGCACACCGGCCAGCGCACGCAGCGCCTCGGTGTATTCCCCTTTCTCCCTTAGCGCGCTTACCTGCGGCATCAGCAGCGACGTGACCGCGTAGAGATCCTTCTCGGCGGCCTCCTGCAGGATCGTCGGGTCGGGCTTGTTGTGCGTGACCGTTGTCTTCTTCAGAATATTGCGGATGCGTTTGTTGGCGCTCGCCAGGCTCTCCGCTTCCGGCAGCGTACGGAAGCTCTTCACCGCTTCCAGGCGCGGAACGACCTGATCGATGCGCGTGGGGCTCTGGCTCACCACCGCCTCGATCTCGTCCGGCGCGAAGTCGCGCTCCCGGAGATAGTTGCGCAACCGGTCCAGCATGAACGCATGCAGATCCACTGCGACGCTGTCGTGCACGACACCGGGCGCGAAGTTGAGCTTGGCGAGTTGCAGCAGCTCAACCAGGTCCAGCGGCAGGGACTTCTCGGACAGGATCCGCAGCACGCCCAGCGCTTGCCGCCGCAAGCCGAACGGGTCCTTGTCGCCGGTGGGAGCCAGCCCGATCCCGTAGATACCGACCAAGGTATCGAGCTTGTCGGCCAGCGCGACTGCGCAGCCGAGATTGTCTTCCGGCAAGGTGTCGTTGGCGAAACGGGGGTGATAGTGGGCCTCGATGGCGCGCGCCACCGCTGCTGCCTCACCGTCGTGCAAGGCGTAGTACTGACCCATCAGACCCTGCAGCTCGGGGAATTCGCCCACCATGTCGGTGAGCAGGTCCGCCTTCGCCAGCCAGGCAGCGCGCTCGGCCTTCGCCACATCGGCATGCAGCTTTTCCGCGATGACGCCGGCCAGCTTCTGCATACGCTGCACGCGCTCGAGCTGGCTGCCCAGCTTGTTGTGATACACCACCGTGCCGAGACGTTCGACGCGATCGGCTAGTGCAGTCTTGCGGTCCTGATCGAAGAAGAACTTGGCATCCGACAGCCTTGCGCGCAGTACACGCTCGTTACCGGCGATGATGTTCTTGGGGTTGCTCGTCTCCAGGTTGCTCACGATCAGAAAGCGGTTGAGCAGCTTCCCGCTCTGCGCATCGAGCAGCGGAAAGTACTTCTGGTGCTGCTTCATCGACAGGATCAAGCATTCCTGCGGGACGGCCAGGAAGGCTTCATCGAAACGCGCCTCGTACACCACCGGGCTTTCCACCAGCGCAGTGACTTCGTTCAGCAGCGCTTCGTAGTCGCCGAGACTGGCACCGCCGGCGCGCATTTGCAACAGCTCGCGGGCGCGCTCTGCACGTACCTCGAAGGACGCGATCACCGCTCCCTGCTCCGCCAGGACCTTGGCGTAGTCCTGCGCGCGAGGAATAGTCAAGACACCGCTGCCGAGGAATCGATGGCCGCGGGTCGCGTTGCCGCTGGCGAGGCCCAGTACCTCGCCCGGCACTACGCTGGCACCGTGCAGCATGACCAGCCCGTGCACGGGACGGACGAACTCGGTGTCGCGCTCACCCCAGCGCATCAGCTTGGGGATGGGGAGAGACTTGAGCGCCTCCTGCACGAACCGCGCAAGGTGCTGGGCCAGCGCCTCACCCGGCTTGCGTGTGCGGAATACAAAGTACTCGGCCTTGCCATCCTGCATTCGTTGGAGCTGATCGACCGCCACCCCGCAGGATCGCGCGAAGCCCTCGAGCGCCTTGGTCGGCTTGCCATCGGGAGCCAGTCCGGCGCTGACGGCGGGACCCTTGCGTTCGACCGCCTGCTCTGGCTGCTCGTCACGCACGCCGTCGACCAGAACCCCGAGCCGGCGTGGCGTAGCATAGGGCTCGAAGTTCGCACTGCGGTCGACGAATCCCTGTTCCACCAGGCGCGTGAACACGCTCTCCGCAAATCTGTTGCCGAGCGTCTGGAGGGATTTGGGTGGCAGTTCCTCGGTGAGGAGCTCGATCAGCAGCGCGTCCTGCATGGTGTTGGATTCGTGTCGTGATTCAGGCAACCGGCTGCGGTTGCTTCAGCATCGGGAAGCCCAGGCGCTCGCGCGAGTCGTAGTACGCCTGAGCCACCAGCCGGGCCAGCGTGCGGACGCGGCCAATGTACGCGGCACGCTCGGTCACCGAGATGGCGCCGCGTGCGTCGAGCAGGTTGAAGGTGTGGGAGCACTTCATCACCATCTCGTAGCCCGGCAGGGGGAGCCCGGCTTCGATCAGGCGCTTGGCCTCGCGCTCGTATTGGTTGAAATGCTCGAACAGCATCTGCACGTTGGAGTGCTCGAAGTTATAGGTCGACTGTTCGACTTCGTTCTGGTGATAGACGTCGCCGTAGCTCATTCCGTCCACCCACACGAGGTCGTAGACGTTGTCCTTGCCCTGCAGATACATGGCGAGCCGCTCGAGGCCGTACGTGATCTCGCCCAGCACCGGTTTGCATACCAGGCTGCCCACCTCCTGGAAATAGGTGAACTGGGTGACCTCCATGCCGTTCAGCCAGACCTCCCAGCCCAGGCCCCAGGCGCCCAGCGTGGGCGATTCCCAGTCGTCCTCGACGAAGCGGATGTCGTTCTCGCGCGGGTCGATGCCCAGCTCGCGCAGCGAATCGAGGTACAGGTCCTGGATGTTGTCCGGCGAAGGCTTGAGCACCACTTGATACTGGTAATAGTGCTGCAGCCGGTTGGGGTTGTTGCCGTAACGGCCGTCCTTGGGCCGGCGTGACGGCTGCACATACGCGGCCCGCCACGGCTCGGGCCCGAGTGCGCGCAGAAACGTGGCGGTGTGGAAGGTGCCTGCACCCACCTCCATGTCATAGGGCTGAAGCAGCGCACAGCCGTGCTTGCCCCAATAGCTTTGCAGGGTAAGAATGACGTCCTGGAAGTTCATCGCTCGTCGCAGTGGCGAGTCCGAATGGTGGACTCGGATGAGCCGGCCGGTCCCGGAGGAACGCGGATTTTACTTGGTTTCCCGGTCGCCGCGATGCGCCAGTTCAATTCATTCACGAGAATCGGGAGGTAACGATATGACGCGCATACGGCGCTTGCTGCTGGTTGCGATCACGCTGGTCGCCAGCCTGACCGCGGGTCCGCTGATCGCGGATGGCGGCTTTGTCGGAGTCTGGAAGCTGGTGTCCTATTCGACCCAGGATCCCGACACGCATGCGGTGTTCTATCCGTTCGGCAGCCGCGCCACCGGCTACATCGTGTACACGGCCGAGGGCCGCATGTTCGCGATCCTCGCCGCGGAGGGACGCAAACCGCTCACCGGAGGTAACCGGATCACCGCGCCGATCGAAGATCGAGCAGATGCCTTCACGACCGCCACTGCGTACAGCGGCACTTACACCCTGACCGACGGCCAGGTCGTGCACCACGTCGACGTCGCGGTGAACCCGAACTGGGTCGGCACAGACCAGGTGCGCTTCACCAGGCTGGAGGGCAATCGTCTGACCATTGTCACGCCGCCGCTTCCTACCCGGCCCGACGGCAAGCTGCGGGTTTCCACGCTGGTCTGGGAGCGTACGCAGTAACGCAGCCGTTAGCAGTCGATATGAAGCCCCGTTCGCGCTGAGCGTCGCAGCGAAAGCTGCAGAGTCGAAGCGCCCAGATGAGCGAGGTCGCCTGGATGCTTCGACTCCGTGGCTGCCGCCACTACGCTCAGCACGAACGGCTTGAGGCCGCTAGGGCTTCTTCGGCAACTGCGCCTTCAACTGCTCGATCTCCGCCTCCAGCGCATCGATGCGGCTCTGCAGCTGGCTGAGCGTGCCGTTGACGCGCGCCACATTGAAGTAGGTCACGTTCTCGACCGGCGCATCGAAGGTGTTGCCGTAGCCCAGCCACGAGGTGTCGTAGAGCTTCACATGCTTGAAGCCGAGCATCTGCAGCACCCCGTAGGTTTCGGTGGCGCGGTTGCCGCTCTGGCAGTAAACGATGGTCTCCTTGTCCGGATCCAGGCCGCCGTACAGCTTGCGCAGATCGTCCACTGGCTTGAGGTTCATCCCGTCCTTGTTGCCGACCTGCTTTCGAGCCAGCTTGCGCGGCGTGTCGGGATCGACCCAATTGGCCTCGTAGGGGATATTGACGGCGCCAGGGATGTGACCGCCGCGCAGCGCCCGGATGTCCTCGCCGTTGAACTCCCTGGCGGTGCGCACATCCAGGATCTGCACGTCCGGGTTGTCGAGCCGCCCGATGACTTCCCTGGTCGAGATCAGCATCTCGGGGCGCAGCCGCGCTTTCAATGTGACTGCTGGCCGGGGTGAGGTCTGGGTCGATACCTGCTTGCCTGCGGCGCGCCAGTCGTCCATGCCGCCGTGATACACGGAGACCTTGTCTGCGCCGAGATAGCGCAGAGTGAGTTGGGCGAAATAGGCCGATGGGCCAGCTTTGGCGCCGTAGACCACGATCTCCTGGTCGAGATCGATGCCCGCGTCGCCGATCTTCTTTTCCAGCTGTGGTACCGGAATATAGTCCTCAGTGCTTGCCTCGCGCAGTTCGACCAGCACGTCGTCCATGTTCACTGCGCCGGGGATGTGGCCGCGCTTGAATTCCTCCTCGCTGCGTACGTCCCAGACGATCGAACCGCGCGCGACGGCCTGCTCCACGAACGTCGTGTCGACTACCACCGGCGCATTGTCGGCTCGCGCCGGCCCCCACAGGGCAACGAGCACCGCGCCGATCACCACAGTCGTTTTGAACATGATGCCCTCCTCGCGATCGTTGTTCGCTTCACTGCGTCCATCGTCGTGCCCACAGCCATGGCAATAGCAGCGAGCCAGCGGCCAGGCCAAGGAACACCCAGTTGCCCCAGACGATAAATGGCGTGCTTCCAGTCCGGCCCTGCGCCTGGCCTTCCAGCACAGCCGTGACGAACTCCGGAACGCGCTGGATTACGCGCCCGTGTTCGTCGATGATGGCCGTCACACCGGTGTTGGTCGCGCGCAGCATGGTGCGGCCGGTCTCCTGTGAGCGCATCTGGGACATCTGCAAGTGCTGATCCGAGGCCACCGAATCGCCCCACCAGGCATCGTTGGTGAAGTTGGCGAGCAGCGTGGCTGCCGGCAACTGGCGGATGATCTCCTCGCCGAACACGTCCTCGTAGCAGATGTTGACCGCCACCTTCTGGCCTGCCACCTCCAACGGCCGCTGGTAGGGATCGCCACGGGAGAAATCGGACATCGGGATGTGCAGCGTGTTCATGATCCAGCTCAAGAAGCCCCAGTGCGGAAAATAATCTCCGAAGGGTACCAGGTGATACTTGCGATAGGTCTGAACCGGATGGGTGCCGAGGCTCATGACGCTGTTGTAGTAGCGCGGCGCGGCGCCCGGCACGTATTCCGGGATCCCTAGCAGCAGGTCGCCTCCGTTGGCCCGCGCGTGACGCGCCAGCGCCTCGAGATAGTCGGCCGGGACGTCCACGTTGAACACGGGGATCGCGGTCTCCGGCAACAGGATCAGGCGGCTGCCGGACGCCAGCGTGAGCTTGAGATAAGTCTCGAGCGAGCTCTGCACCCACTCCGGACGCCATTTCATGTCCTGTTCGACGTTGCCTTGTATCAGACTCACGCTGATCGGGCTGCCCGCGGGTGTGGTCCAGTCGACGCGCTGCAGGCCCCATCCGGCCAGCCAGAGCGCTGCCAGCGCCACTGCCGCAGGATGCTTCACTGCTGCCATCGCGCGCTGTGCGGGAGTCTCACCGCGCGTGGATGCCACGGCGCTCGCAAGACAGACCAACAGGCCTGCGCTGGTCGCCGACAGCAGCGATACGCCGTACACGCCAAGCACCGCCGCAAACCCCGAGAGCGGGCCGGCCGGCGACTGGGAGTAACCGACCGCAAGCCAGGGAAAGCCGGTGAACGTCCAGCCCCGTACCCACTCCATGAGTGTCCATGCGGCGGGAAACACAATCAGTGGCTCCGGCCCACCGCGTAGCGGGCACGCGTGCAAAGAGCCACCCGGCAGCAGCGGGGAGCAACGCGAAGTAGGAACAGAAGATGGCCGTGGCGATGCCGGCCACCGGCCAGGGCATGCCGCCGAAATCGTGCATGCTCACGTAGACCCAGCTGGTGCCGGTGAAGAAGTAACCGAGCCCGAAGGCGAAGCCCAGGGTGAGCGTCTGGCCCGCGCTGCGGGCGCGCTGCCAGGCCCAGGCGAGCCCGGCGAGAGTAGCGATCGGAAGCGGAAAGAGATAGAAGGGCGCGAAGCCCAGCACGCTGATGGCGCCCAGGACCGCGCACAGAAAGATCCAATGCCAGCCGGGACTCAGCGGCACGAGGTCCAGACGTTGGCGCAGCGAGGGCCTGCCCCGCTTCATTCAGCAGCCGGAAGTTTCTCGACCAGCAAGGAGTGCAGCCGCCGGCTGTCGGCGCGCAGTACGCGGAAACGCAGACGATCGAGCTACGACCTCCTCGCCGCGCTTGGGCAGGCGCCCGAACTGGCTTAGCACGAGGCCACCGATGGTGTCGTATTCGTCGTCGCTGAATTCGGTGCCGAAGGTGGCGTTGAAATCCTCGATCGCCGGTCTGCGCCTTGACCCGGTACAGCCCGTTGCGATCGAGGAGGATGTTGGCCTCGGTCTCGTCGAAGTCGTACTCGTCCTCGATGTCGCCGACGATCTGCTCCAGCACGTCCTCGATGGTCAGCAGCCCGGCCACGCCGCCGTACTCGTCCACCACGATGGCCATGTGGTTGCGGTTGCGGCGGAAGTCCTTGAGCAGCACGTTGAGCCGCTTCGACTCGGGGATGAACACCGCCGGCCGCAGCATCTCGCGCACGTTGAACTCCTGTCCGGCGAAGTAGCGCAGCAGGTCCTTGGCGAGAAGAATGCCGATGACGTCGTCCTTGCTCTCGCCGATGACCGGGAAGCGCGAGTGACCGGACTCGATGACCTGGGGCAGGAACTTCTCGGGTTTCTCGTGGATGTCCACCACGTCCATCTGCGAGCGCGGCACCATGATGTCGCGCGCCTGCAGCTCGGACACCTGCAGCACGCCCTCGATCATGGCGAGCGCGTCGGCATCCATCAGGTTGCGCTCGTAGGACGAATGGAGCAGCTCGAGCAAGCTGCTCGCGGTCTTCCGGTTCGCGCATCAGGATGGCGCCGATGCGCTCGAGAAGAGTCGGTTTAGCGGGAGGGTCCATTCGTTGCGGGAAGCGCCCGGCGAAGACTGCCGGGGTTTCGGGCCTGCACCGCGTAGGGTTCAGGATACCCCAGGCGCGTTACGATTTCAGTCTCCAGCCGTTCCATCACTTTGGCGTCGCGCGCGTGCTCGTGGTCATACCCCTGCAGATGCAGCATGCCGTGCACCACCAGATGCGCGTAATGCGCGGCCAGCGACACGCCCTGCGCGCCGGCTTCCTGCCGCACCACCGGCGCGCACAGCACGATGTCGCCGGCCAGCGGGCGCTCGCCCCGATAGATGAACGTGAGCACGTTGGTGGCGTAGTCCTTGCCGCGAAAATCGCGGTTCAGGCGCCGTCCTTCGGGCTTGCCGACGATGCGCAGCGTGACTTCGGCATCCTGCGTCAGCGCCGCCGCAGCCCAGCGGCGAAGCTGGCGCCGCGAAGGTATACCTGCCGCGCGCGAGGCGTACTGAACCGTGAGCCCGAGCTTCGGTGCACGGGTTCGGGGCATGAGAGCGATCAGGGCTGCTCGCGCTTGGTGCGCGCTTCGTACGCGTTGACGATGCGCGCCACCAGCGGATGCCGCACCACATCCACGCTGGTGAACAGAGTGAAGGCGATGCCGCGCACGTCACTGAGCACCTCGCGCGCGTCTACCAGCCCGCTCTTCTGCCCGCGGGCCAGATCGACCTGGGTCACGTCGCCGGTGATCACCGCCTTGGTGCCGAAACCGATGCGCGTGAGGAACATCTTCATCTGTTCGGGCGTAGTGTTCTGCGCCTCGTCCAGAATGATGAACGAATGGTTCAGCGTGCGTCCGCGCATGTAAGCGAGCGGCGCGACTTCGATGGAGCCGCGCTCGAACAACTTGGCCACCTTCTCGAAGCCCATGAGGTCGTACAGGGCGTCGTACAACGGCCGCAGATAGGGATCGACCTTCTGCGCCAGATCGCCGGGCAGGAATCCTAGTCGCTCGCCGGCCTCCACCGCGGGCCGCACCAGCACGATGCGCTTGATCGCGTCGCGCTCGAACGCGTCGACGGCCGAGGCGACCGCGAGGTAGGTCTTACCGGTGCCGGCCGGACCGATGCCGAAGGTGATGTCGTATTCCTGGATGCTGCGCAGGTACTGCGCCTGGTTCGGTGTGCGGCCGTGCAGGTCGCGCCGGCGCGTGATGAGGATCGGATCCCCCTCGGCCGTGGTGGTCGCCCTGACCGGGTTGGCTACTTCGATCAGGCCGAGCTGCAGGTCCTCCACCGACAGGCTCTCGCCGGCTGCCTGGTAGAAGCGCCGCAGCGCCTCCGCCGCGAGGCGCGTCTGCCCGGGCTCGCCGGATACGGAGAAGTTCTCGCCGCGGCGAGCGATGCTCACGTCCAGCGCCGCTTCGATCTGCTTGAGGTTTTCGTCCAGGACGCCGCACAGGTTGGACAACCGTTCGTTGTCCACCGGGGTGAAGGAGATCTGGACCGGATCCAAGGAGCGCTACTGTGTGACGACTTGACCGCGCAGAGAGTGCGGGAGCGCCGCCGTGATGGCGACATCGGCGAAATGGCCGACCAGCCGCTTGCCGCCGGGGAAGTTGACTACCCGGTTGTTTTCGGTCCGCCCGGCAAGCTCGGTGGGGTCCTTCTTCGAGTTGCCCTCGACCAGCACGCGCTGGCGTGTGCCCACCATCTTCTCGCTGATCGCCTGGCCCTGCTGGTTGAGCCGCTCCTGCAGGCGCTGCAGCCGCTCCAGCTTGATCTCGCGCGCCGTGTCGTCGGGCAGGTTCGCGGCGGGCGTTCCAGGACGCGGGCTGTAGACGAAGCTGAAGCTGTGATCGAAGCCGATGTCGTCAACCAGCCGCATAGTGGCGTCGAAGTCGGCCTGTGTCTCGCCGGGAAATCCGACGATGAAATCCGAGGAGATCGAGATGTCCGGGCGGATCGCCCGCAACCTGCGCACGATGGCCTTGTACTCGAGCGCGGTGTAGCCGCGCTTCATGGCCGCCAGTATGCGGTCCGAACCGGACTGCACCGGCAGGTGCACGTGGCCCGCGAGTTGCGGCACCTTGTCATACGCCTCGATCAGGCGCTGGGTAAATTCCTTGGGATGGGACGTGGTGTAGCGGATGCGCTCGAGCCCGGGCATCTCGGCCAGATATTCGAGCAACAGCGCAAAGTCGGCGATCTCGCCCTCGGCGCCCGGTTGAGTCTGACTCGGGCGGCCGCGGTAGGCGTTGACGTTCTGGCCCAGCAGCGTGATCTCTTTCACACCCTGATCGGTGAGGTCCGCGACCTCGGTCAGCACGTCATCGAGCGGGCGCGACACTTCCTCGCCGCGGGTGTAGGGCACCACGCAGAAGCTGCAGTATTTGCTGCAGCCTTCCATGATCGACACGAAGGCGGTCGCGCCGTCCACTCGCGGCGGCGGCAAGCTGTCGAACTTCTCGATCTCCGGAAAGCTCACGTCCACCTGTGGCTCGCCGCTGCGGCGACGCGCCCGAATCAATTGCGGCAGCCGATGCAAAGTCTGCGGTCCGAATACCAGGTCGACGAACGGCGCGCGCTCTACGATGGCTCGCCCCTCCTGGCTCGCCACGCAGCCGCCCACGCCGATGAGCAGCCCGGGATTGCGGTGCTTCAGGTGCTTGACGCGCCCGAGATCGGAGAACACCTTCTCCTGCGCCTTCTCGCGCACCGAACAGGTATTGAACAAGATGACGTCGGCTTGCTCCGGGTCGTCGGTGGCTTGCAGCCCGTCCGATTGGGCGAGCACGTCCGCCATCTTGCCCGAGTCGTACTCGTTCATCTGGCAGCCGAAGGTCTTGATGTATACCTTGCCAGTCATGCCTCGCTCTCTAGGCCTCACTCTGCTAGTACTTCTTGGTGTTGAAGGGCTTCTTGACGAAGGCCTGGGTCTCCTGGTCGGTGAGAATCCAGACCTTGAAGACCTCGCCGTTCGAGTCGGTCTTGTACAGCACGTTAGCGGTCGCCGGTGCGGACGCCGGGATGAGGATGCGATTGTTCTGATCGTAGATCCGGCTTCCCACCGCCAGTCGGAGCGTCTTGCTGCCCATCTGAAGGAAGGGGTAGTCGAATATCGCAGCTTTGGCGAACGTCGTGTCAGGCGGAAACGTGCGAGCGGCCGCGACAGCGGAAGCGCAGACGAACAGCGTCAAGCCGACGGCCCATGCCGCCGCCAGGCGCTGGAGAAGTCTCGCGGCATTTGCATCGAACAAGTGGTCCATATGGTTGCTGGATGTGGTAGCGAATCAGGGATTCGAACCCCGGACCAAAGGATTATGATCGCTCTGCTCTAACCTCAACCAGTGAACTAATTCGCCAACGTACGCTAGCAAGAGGGGTCGAAAGGGTACTGAGCGCGGCCCATGATGTCAAGGCAGACCGCGTCAAGCCGCTCGGCAAATCAGAACCTTACGCCCGTCCGACCGTCTAATCGGCGTGCACTCACTCGACTTCGATAGCGTTATCGTGGGCGGCGGCCTGGTCGGTCTGAGCCTCGCCCGCGCGCTTGCCGGCAGCGGTCTGACGACTGGCCCTGGTGGACCGCAGCCGGCCGCCTGCGCCGGTCGGCGGACGGCTGGGATGCCCGCGTGTACGCGATCAGCCCCGCCAGCGAGGCGTTCCTGCGAGACCTGGGTGCGTGGCCCGAGCACACGGAGCGGCTGGCCCCGGTTGACGCAGATGCGTGTTTTCGGCGACCGCGCCGGCAGCGACCTCACTTTCAGCGCCTACGAGGCACACGTGGCCAGGCTCGCGACGATCGTCGAGAGCTCAGCGCTGGTAGCCGCGCTTGCACCGTGTCTTGCAGGACCAAGCCGATCTCGCGCTGTTCAGTCCGGCCCGCTGTGCAAGCGTCGACTGGGGAAGCGACCAGGCTGAGTTGCAGCTCGATAGCGGGGAAACGCTCCGCGCCAAGCTCCTGGTAGCGGCCGATGGCGCGGATTCCTGGCTGCGCGGGCAGGCGGGCGTGCAGGCCGAAGAAACCAGTTATGGTCAGACCGCGGTGGTGGCCAATTTCTCGATCGAGCGGCCACACCGCGACACGGCGTTCCAGTGGTTTCGTACCGATGGTGTGCTCGCACTCTTGCCGTTGCCCGGCGATCGAGCGTCCATGGTGTGGTCAGCGCAGCAAGACCTGGCGGACCGGCTGTTGTCCCTCGACGCCGCCGACCTTGCCGCGGAGGTCTCCGCCGCCTCCCGGCGACGTGCTCGGCCGGCTGCACTGTCATTTCGCCGGCGTCGGCGTTTCCGCTGCGCTTGATTCGGGTGAGCAGACTGGTCGCGCCTCGCCTTGCGCTGGTGGGAGACGCCGCGCATAATTTCCACCCGCTCGCCGGACAGGGCGTCAATCTCGGCTTCCAGGACGCGCGCGAGTTGGCCGCGGTGCTGCGCGCGCGCGGTCAGCAGCAGGATGTCGGGCAGTTTTCCGCTGTTGCGCCGCTACGAGCGGGCGCGGCGCGAAGACATCCTGGCCATGACCGCAGCCACCCACGGGCTGCAACGCTTGTTCAACAACTCGGTCGCGCCGCTGGCGTGGCTGCGCAACCTGGGGCTCGACCTGACCGATCGTCTGGCCCCGATCAAGGCCCTGCTCGTGAAGCACGCGCTGGGATGACAATCGATCCACCACCCGCTTTCTAAGGATCCCCATGCTGAAACGAATTGCCTACCTTGCCGCCACTTTGCTGCTGGCCGCCACCGTCGCGTGCGCCGACGAGACCAGCATCCGCAAAGCGGTGCAGGCGAAGTTCCCGCACGCCAAGGTGCAGACCGTCACCAAGCTGCCCTATCTCGGACTCTACGAGGTGGTGATCAACGGCGAGATCCTGTATGCCGACGAGAATTTCGACTACATCATCTACGACGGCAACATCATCGAGACCAAGATCCGACCGCAACCTCACCGAGGAGCGCAAGCGCAAGCTGGCGATGATCCCCTTCGACGAGCTGCCCCTGGATCTGGCGTTCAAGAAAGTGAAGGGCAAAGGCGAGCGCAAGATCGCCGTGTTCTCCGATCCCGACTGTCCGTTCTGCAAGCGCATCGAGGGCGATCTGGCCAAGCTCGACAACGTGACCATCTACATGTTCCTGTTCCCGATCGACGGCCTGCACCCGCAGGCCAGCGACAAGGCGAAGCGCATCTGGTGCTCGCCGGACCGGGCCAAGGCCTGGGATGACTACGTGAGCAAGGGGATTGCGCCAACCGCAGCGCCTACCTGCGACAACCCGGTGGACAAGGTGGTCGATTTCGGCACGAAGCGTGGGATCAACGCCACGCCGACGCTGGTGTTCGCCAACGGAGACCGCGTGCCCGGCGCCATCTCCGCAGCCCAGATCGAGAAGCTGATGTCCGGCGTCAAGGCCAACTGAGGCGGGGCGCCACGGCGCCGGCGGGGTACGCATGCAGGGCGCAGCGAGCATCCGATTGCTTCTCGCGCTCGTTCTGTCTGCGGCCGTGCATCTGTCTTTCATCTACGGCATCGCCGTCGGTCCGGCGGAGCCAGACCCAGCGCAGGCAATCGTGGTTCGACTGGCGCCAATGCCAGTGGTCTCGAAGGCTGCGGTTGAGGCGCGCAGGGCACAACGAACGGTCGTGGTGCCGGCCGCGTCCGGCGCTAGCGTTCCAGCACCCGAGCTCAGGGATTTAGAGCCTCGAGCGGCACTTGAACCCGCGCTGGCATCGCCTGCCCGCCCCGACGAGAGTACCCTGCCCCATGTCGAAGTGCCGCTGATCGTCGATCCCGCCTGGTACGCGGCCCGGGACCTCGACCTCTTCCCTCGTGCAATGGCGCCTGTTGACCCCGTGTACCCGGAATCAGTGGCGGATGTGTCCGGCCAGGTGTCGTTGCTGCTGAAGATCGACGAGTTCGGGTCCGTGCAGGAGGTAACGGTCGTGAACGCGGAGCCGGCCGGCTACTTCGAGAACTCCGCGTCGCAGGCGTTCAAGGCGGCGCACTTTTCGCCGGCCCAACGCGATGGCCATCCGGTCCGCAGTCAGATCGTCGTCAAAGTGCGGTTCACCCCACAGCTCCAGGCTAGGGATTGAGCGGGAAGCCATTCGGCAGCAGCACCCAGATCCTGCCGGTCTGGCGCATTCGACCCGCCTGCGCCCCTGCCTCATCGCCACTGCCCCAGTAGAAGTCGGCGCGCACCGCGCCCTTGATGGCGCCGCCAGTGTCCTGCGCCATCATCAGCCGGTTCAGCGGCAACGTCGAGTTGGGCCAGGTGGTGCTGAGGAACACCGGAGCACCGAGCGGCACCGCGCGCGGATCGACCGCGACGCTGCGGCCTGCTGTCAGCGGCACGCCCAACGCTCCGGAAGGACCACTGCTGCTGGCCGGCTGCTCGCGGAAGAAGACATAGCTGGCATTGGCGTTGAGCAGTTCGGGCAACTTGTCCGGGTTGCGGCTGCCCCAGGCTTTGATCCCTTGCATGGAAGCCTGATCCAGCGTCAGCTCTCCGCGCTCCACCAGCAGACGGCCGACCGATCGATAGGGATGTCCGTTCTGGTCGGCATAGCTCACGCGCACCACTTCGCCCGTGTCGAGCGCCACCTTGCCGGAGCCCTGGATCTGCAGGAAGAACAGATCCACGGCGTCGTCCACCCACAGGATCTCGCGGCCAGCGACGCTGGCCTTTCCGGTTTCGATTTCGGAGCGGGTGTAGTAGGGGACCACGCGCCGGCCGTCGATGCGGCCGCGCATCCGCAGGCTCTTCACTTCGGGATAGAGCTCGCCCAGGTCTACTATCAGCAGATCGTCGGGCACGCTGAGCACGGGGAACCGGTACTGCGCGCTTTGCTTGCGACTGCCGCGCAGGAGCGGCTCGTAGTAGCCGGTGATCGTGCCTTCGGCCAGAACCGTCGGGATTCGCCACCGCGTAGGGCGTGAAGTCGGACTCGAAGAACCGGCGCAGCGACGCATCGTCCCGCGCCGGGACAGTGGAGGCATCGGCGCATACCTTCTGCCATTCAGGCTTGCTCTTCAGTGCGTAACAGCTGCGCAGGAAGGTGCTGAAGGCATCGGCAGCCGCATCCTCGCCCCACCCGGGCAGTTCGGTCCAGGCCGCCGGCTTCAGATTGTTGGCCCAGGAGATCGGAGGCAGAGCAGGAGGTGCGGCAGTTGCAGGAGGGGTGACCGGTGCACTGGGGCAGACGCTTGCAGGCGACGGAGCCGCACGCTCTGCGCAGACCGTGGCGGGCGCTGGTGCGGGCGGCGTGCTCTTCGGTACACTAGCGCAGCCGGCCAGCGAGCGCCGCCAGCAGAGCGAACCTGCGGGGCATCCTGGTCATCGGAGCAGAGTTGGACTCGCCGCGGGCGAGCACTGCAATTGTCGCGAAGTCATTCCGGATACGCCTCACGCGTGCGACACGAATACCCATGACCTGGTTCCTGATCGAGTCGGGCGTGGCCCTGCTGGTGCTGCTGTTCATCGTGTGGTGGACCTTCCCCAGCCGCAAGCGCCGTAAGGATGCGGCCAACACTGGCGTACCAAACCACTCAGATCCGGACTAACCGGATCAGGCGAAACCATCCTCCGAACAGCACTCCACGGTCCTCCGCGAGCTGCAACTGCGGCAGTTTGTCCAACAGTTCCTCGAATACCACATCGGTACGCGTCGCGATGCGGCGTGCCACCGGGTTGATCGCTCGTCGCAGCCAGGCCCCGTGCCCGCGGCGAGGAATCTTGTCGAGCACCAGCAGCGGTGCCGCCACGCTTCACTACGCGCGCGGCCTCGGACACACATCGTAGAACGGGGCGATCAGCGTGTAGCTGCGCCGCAAAGACATGGCTTGCGCAGTACTGCGTCGGTCAAGGTTCAGTGCAACACGCGCGGGATGCTGAGGGTGAACTCGGGGATCGGCGCGTCGAAGGCGGTGCCGTCCTCCCCTACCATCTGATAGCTGCCGCGCATGGTTCCCACCGGCGTGGCGATGGCAGTGCCACTCGTGTATTCGAAACTTTCATCCGGCTGCAGCATGGGTTGCTCGCCCACCACCCCCATGCCGCGCACTTCCTGCACGCGGCTGTCGGAGTCGGTGATGATCCAATGACGGCTGATCAGACGGGCCGGCACCGTCCCTGTGTTGGTGATCGTGATGGTATAGGCGAACACGAAGCGTCCGCCATCCTCGTCCGACTGCTCGGGGACATACGTCGAGCGTGCCTTGACCGTGATCTCGTACCGCTTGGTTTCCATCGAGGCATTGCACACGATTTCGCGCGTTGTGGCAAGGCGCTCGCGGCACCGGCCTCGAGATTGCGGCTACAATCTGCCGGGTCCTGAACTCTCGGGTCCTGTTCCCAATGTCGAACCCGCGCACCTTCCGCATCGCGGCCAGTATCCTGTCGGCGAACTTCGCTCGCCTGGGCGAGGAGGTGGAAACGGTGGTCGCGGCCGGCGCCGACTTGGTGCATTTCGACGTCATGGACAACCACTACGTGCCCAACCTTACGATCGGGCCCATGGTGTGCGAGGCGCTGCGTCCCCTGACCACAGGCGGTTATCGACGTGCACCTCATGGTGCGGCCGGTGGACCGCATCGTGCCCGACTTCGCCAAAGCCGGCGCCGACATCATCAGCTTTCACCCGGAGGCGTCCGAGCACGTCGATCGCACCATCAGGCTGATCAAGGAGTCGGGCTGCCGCGCCGGCTTGGTGCTCAACCCTGCGACGCCGCTCAGTTACCTGGACTACGTGCTGCCGGAGCTCGACCTGGTGCTGATCATGTCGGTGAATCCGGGCTTCGGCGGTCAGAAGTTCATCCGCTACGCGCTGGACAAGCTGCGTGCGGTGCGCAGCCGCATCGACCAGCTCGGACGCGACATCTGGCTGGAGGTCGACGGCGGCGTCAAGGTCGACAACATCGCAGAGGTCGCCCGCGCCGGCGCCGATACCTTCGTGTCGGGCTCGGGCATCTTCGGCACACCGAACTACGCGCAGACCATAGCCGCCATGCGTAGCGCGTTGGCGAGAGCCTGATGCTTGACCACAGAGCAGACGCCGCAAGAGCAGAGACAAGATGCGGAGCGCGGGTCCGCGTTCCATGGGATGAGCTGATTGACTGTGGCCCTGTGGTTCAAGGCATTGTCCCGTGACTGATCGCAGGGTTCACTTTCCGATAGCGGTGAAAGCGGTCGCCTTCGACCTCGACGGCACGCTGCTGGATACGCTGCCCGACATCGCCGACGCAGCCGATCGCATGCTCGCCGAGCTCGGCCGCGCAGCTGCCGGGCAGGAAACCGTCCGCCGCTACGTAGGCAACGGCATCGCCCGCCTGACCAAGCGACTGCTCACCGGCGAGATGGAGGGTGAGCCGTCGGCCGAATCGTTCGCCCGGGCCCTCGAGCTGTTCGAGAGTCACTACCGGGCCACGCTGACCGCGTCGGACTAAGGCATTTCCCGGGGTCGAGGATGGGTTGCGCCGCTTTCAAGGGGAAGGGCTCAGGCTCGCTTGCATCACCAACAAGGCCGAGTCTTTTACGCTGCCTCTGCTTGCGGCGACCGGTTTGCGCCAGTACTTCGACCTGGTACTGAGCGGCGACAGCCTGCCGAAGAGGAAGCCCGACCCTTTGCCGCTGCTGCATTGCGCGGAGCAGTTCGGTGCGCTGCCCGGCGAGCTGCTGGTGGTCGGCGATTCGGTCAACGATACCGAGGCCGCGCGGGCGGCGGGCTGCCCGGTGTTCTGCGTGCCGTACGGCTATGGGCGCCGGGGACGTGCGTGACCTGGATTGCGATGCTATAGTTGCTGACCTCATCGAGGCCTTCAGACTGATCACCCCGATACGGTCGTGACCCGCGGAACTCTGAAAACAGGAAGGATCTGGTTGCTCGCGGCGGGCAGCTGGCGCTACTGGCGCCCGTAACCGTTCGCTTTGCTCGCAATCTAGCTTCGCTTTTCCCGTTTCACGAGTTGCTGTGGAGGCGTCATGACCGAGTCTGAATTCAGACAGCTTTCGGCCAAGGGATACACCCGCATCCCCTTGGTCCTGGAAACCTTCGCCGACCTCGATACCCCGCTGTCGGTCTACCTCAAGCTCGCCAACCGCCCCTGGTCCTATCTGCTGGAATCCGTGCAGGGCGGCGAGCGCTTCGGGCGCTATTCGTTCATCGGCCTGCCGGCCGAAACCCGTTTCGAAGTCCGCGGCAACCACTGTGCCGAGTATCGTCACAACCAGCTCATCCAGCAGGCGGAGCACAAGGACCCGCTCGAGTTCGTGCGCTCCTGCCAGGCCCGCTTCAAAGCGGCGCTGCGTCCCGGGCTCCCGCGCTTCTGCGGCGGGCTGGTGGGTTATTTCGGCTATGACACCGTCCGCTACATCGAGCGCAAGCTGGCCCATACCGTCAAGCCGGACGCCCTCGAAACCCCGGACATCCTGCTGCTGCTGTCGGAGCAGCTGGCGGTGGTCGACAACCTGTCGGGCAAGCTGTACCTCATCGTCTACGCGGACCCGCGCGAGTCCGGTGCGTACGACAAGGCTCAGACCAGGCTGAAGGAGCTGGCCGCGAAGCTGCGCCAGCCGGTGCCGATGCCCGAAGAGCAACCGACCGAACCGGGAGTGGTGCAATACGAGTTCAGCGAGGATGCTTTCGTGGAAGCCGTCGAGCGGGCCAAGCGCTACATCTTCGACGGCGACATCATGCAGGTGGTGTTGTCGCAGCGCATAAGCCACACCTACACCGCGTCGCCGCTGTCTTTGTATCGGGCGCTGCGTGCACTCAACCCGTCGCCCTACATGTTCTATTTCGACATGGGGGGATTTCACGTGGTCGGCGCTTCGCCCGAGATCCTGGTGCGGCTGGAGGGTGACATGGTGACGCTGCGACCCATCGCCGGCACGCGCCCGCGCGGCAAGACCCGCGAGGAGGATCAGGCCTACGAGAGCGACCTGTTGTCCGACCCCAAGGAGCGGGCGGAGCACGTGATGCTGATGGACCTCGGGCGCAACGACGTGGGGCGCGTAGCCAGGACCGGAACAGTACGGGTGACCGAGAACATGGTGGTGGAGCGCTACTCGCACGTCATGCACATCGTCTCCAACGTGGAGGGCAAGCTCAAGCCCGGACTCGATGCGCTGTCGGTTCTGCGTGCGTCCTTCCCCGCCGGGACGGTCACCGGGGCGGCCAAGGTCCGGGCCATGGAGATCATCGACGAGCTGGAGCCGACCAAACGCGGTGTGTATGCCGGCGCAGTGGGCTATCTCGGCTTCAACGGCGACATGGACCTGGCCATCGCCATCCGCACCGCCGTGGTCAAGAGTGGAAAGCTCTACGTCCAGGCTGGCGCCGGGATCGTGGCCGACTCCGTGCCGGCGAGCGAATGGACCGAGACGCAGAACAAAGCGCGCGCCGTGCTGCGCGCGGCGGAAATGGCCCAGGCGGGTCTCAACGTGACCGCCGCGCAGGAGGTCTGACATGCTGCTCATGAT
>CAVUHQ010000008.1:0-8638 GCA_963741215.1 uncultured beta proteobacterium | reverse complement strand
GCCCTCCCACACCACCGTACGTGCGGTTCCGCATACGGCGGTTCATGAAACGCGCTGGAGGCGCTGCACCGTATCGAGCAGCGACACCAGCCCCAGATGGTCGAACCAGGACTTCGGGAAGGCCGCGTGCATGTGACGTCGCGCCCGCATTCCACCACGGGCCGCGCCCGTTGGTGGCCGAGCGCCATGCCCGCTCCTCCGTCAGTCCCCGTTGCATCAGGTTGCGCGCACGCGCATGCGGACCGCTTCCATTGCCGCCACAGGATGCAGCGTAACTTGTGCCGTATCCATCCATCGCGCTCCTCCAGCGCCCGCTTGGTTTCGGCCAGCTTGAAATAGGCCGCCCAGCCACGCAGCACCGGGTTGAGGGTCTGGATCGTGGTGCCAAGGCTGCGCCCGCGCGCCCGCGCAGCAGCACTTGCACCTTCTCCGTCAGCCTCTCGAGGCTCGGCGCGGCAATGCGCAGCTTCGGCTTCTGGTGCCACGTCATGCTGTAGCCCAGAAACTTCCGCTGCCACGGCCGCGCCACCGCGCTCTTGGCTCGTTCACCTTGAGCTTGAGCCGCTGGTCCAGAAACCCGGTCAGACTCTGCAGCAGCCCCACGCCCGCCCGTTCGCTGCCGACATAGATGTTGCAGTCGTCCGCGTAGCGGCAGAACGCGTGGCCCCGTCGTTCCAGTTCCCGGTCCAGCTCGGTGAGCAGGATGTTGGACAGCAGCGGCGACAGCGGCCCGCCTTGCGGCGTGCCTTCCGTGCGCGGCTGCACCAGCCCGTCCGCCATCATGCCCGCTTCGAGATACCGCCGGATCAGCTTGAGCACTCGTGCATCGCCAATCTTCATCGCCAGCTTGCTCATCAGCAGGTCGTGGTTGACCCGGTCGAAGAACTTCTCCAGGTCCATATCCACCACCCAGCGCTTGCCCTGCGCCACGTACTGGCGCGCTTGGCGTAGCGCCTGATGCGCATTGCGTCCCGGACGAAAGCCGTAGCTCGCCTCCGAGAAGGTCGGCTCGAAGATCGGTTGCAGCACTTGATGCAACGCCTGCTG
Source organism: uncultured beta proteobacterium (assembly GCA_963741215.1). Taxonomy (GTDB): domain Bacteria; phylum Pseudomonadota; class Gammaproteobacteria; order Burkholderiales; family SHXO01; genus SHXO01. The sequence continues at coordinate 7,591 of CAVUHQ010000008.1, read as the reverse complement.
GATCAGCCGATCCACCACCGTCGGAATGCCCAGTGTCCGTACCCCGCCTTGCGGCTTCGGTATGTCCACCCGGCGCACCGGCTGCGGTTGATACTCGCCCGCCAGCAGTCTGGCCCGTATCGTCGGCCAGTGTCGTTTCAGATGGTCTTTGAGCTCGGACACCGCGAGCTGATCTACCCCCGCCGCACCCTTGTTCTCGACCACCCGCTGATACGCGAGCATCAGGTTGCCGCGTTCCACTACGGCTTCCATCAGGCTCGTTGTCGCTACCTCCGCTTTCGTCCGCGTTCGGGTCGCCATGTCCGCCTCGGCGCAAGCAGCAGCGCCCACCGAATTCCGTCCGGTGTCCGCCGCGCCCGCCTGATCTGCCCGATCAGCTTCTGCCTTCATCGGCTTCCTTGAGATTCCCGCCGCCTACTCGCGGCACTTCACGTTCGGCCCTTCGGCTCGTGCTGACCCCTACTATGGCCTCGGCTGACTTCTGGCGATCCATCCCGACACCTCTCGATGTCGGTAGCACAAGGCAGACCGCCAGATCTCCCCGGGTATTGCGCACGCACCTTCACGCTTATGCCTGTCGGATCTACGTCGCAGCGTTCCGTGCAAGTATCGGGCTTTGCAGATATTTGCCTGCTCACCCCGCTGCGCCGCCTCTATCCGCTTCCTGTTCGTCAGGCCAGCGCTTTGCCTTCAGCTTCCTCCAGATTCGCAGTCGCCCGCGACACCCTTGCCGTTCGGCTAACACTTCCCCTTGCCGGGTGTGTAGAGGACTTCCACCTCCAAGTACGTGCGCCCTAAAGTGCGCGCCGGAGGTGGCGTACGCCATTGACTTATGTGCGTCAATGGCGTATCATCGATCATGGTATTCGTTGAAGCCAGCCTTTTCACCAAGCTGCTGCCGCACTACCTGAGCGATGATGAATATCGCGGTTTGCAAATTCATCTGTTGCAGCGACCTGATGCCGGTGCGCTAATCCGAGGATCTGGTGGTGCGCGCAAGGTTCGTTGGGCTGTCGCGGGCAAAGGTAAGTCGGGTGGCTTGCGCATCATCTATTACTGGCTCAAGCCCGAAGGTCAGATATTTCTGCTCACGCTTTATGGAAAGGGAGAACAGGAAAATTTGAGCGCGGCCGATCTCAAACGGATTGCGAAGCTGATTGAGGAACTGAAATGAGTAAACGCAACATTGCGCAAGAGATTATTAAGGGATTGGAAGAAATCAAGGCGTGGAAACGGGGCGAGCTGAAGCTTAAGACCTACTCGGTCGAGATGCCTAAAGCTGCCGACGTGCCGGCAATTCGAAAGGAGCTCGGCCTATCGCAACCGGAGTTCGCCGGCTTTATGGGCGTCAGCCTTGGCACCCTGCGCAACTGGGAGCAGGAACGTCGCGAGCCACAAGGCCCAGCGCGCGCCCTGCTCTTGGTCGCCTCAAAGCAACCTGCTGCCGTGCTCGCGGCCTTGGAGGCTGCGAAACCTGTCGTCCGCAGTGGCACGCACAAGATGGCTGCAAAAAGCAAATCCCCGCAGGCCCGCGCGACAATGGGCACGCGTCGACGTGCGGCTTGAATAAGTTTTTGAAAATCGAACATGCAGCCGACAACGCTTGCAAGCATTGGAGATATCTTCAAGGGAATGTCGATCGCACCACGACCTCCTTCTTCCTCGCCACCACTGAGGAAATTCTTCTCCCTGCGAATAAGTGCTTATGATCGCCGACCTGGTTGACTCCACATGAAGACGACGGTTTCTACGAAGGGGCAGTTTATGCTGCCCGCCGAGATCCGGCAGAGAGACAACATCGAGCCTGGCCAGGAGTTTGAGGTCGAGCGTATCGATCGGGGCGAGTATCAGTCTCCTGCGCCGAGAGCGCCCTCACCAATGAGGGGCTCGTCGATTGGCTACTGGCGTGCCCGGAAAAAGGTTATTTCGCTGCTATCGAATCCGAGTCGACCGATACGCTGTGACCTGTCGAATGACACGCTGCGATGCGCCTCGTGGCCTGATTGGCAAAAGTCGAGGAGATTCGAATGGAAGCGAAGGGCGATTTTATCTAGACCCACCGTGCTGCACGCAATCCAAAAAACGATGCCTTCAATCGCCAGCCCCAACAACTACCTTCCCGGGTAGCTCGCGCTTGCGACGCTATTCGAAGCCGGATTTCGGAAACCTTCGAGTGAAAGCGCCCGGCGAAGAAGCGTTTCCGAATCTCTCGCAGTCCGCGCCTCGGGACCCGCTCGTCGCTGAACTCACGAAGGCGGAGTCGGACCTCGAGCGGATCGAAGCGCAACGTATCGCGGCGAAGGCTCGAATCGCCGCCCTTCGGAACGAACTCGCAACACTTGATGCGAGTCCCCGGCCGTCGGCTTCAGAGCCGCTTTCGGGACTTGTTCCCCAGACACCGGCCGACAAGGTGAAGCTGTTCTGTCAGCTCTTCCGCGGTCGTCCAGACGTTTACCCGACGCGCTTCGTCAGTAAGAAGACGGGCCACCCAGGGTATGCCCCCGCCTGCTCGAACAAGTTCGTGCCCGGTGTCTGCGAGCTCCCAAAGGTGAAATGCGCTGACTGCACTCGGCAGGCGTTCAAGCCCGTCGACGACGCCGCCGTGATTGCCCACCTGAAGGGCCAGCACGTGATGGGCATCTATCCGATGCAAGAGGACGAGACCTGCTGGTTTCTCGCGGTCGACTTCGACAAGAGCGGTTGGATGGACGACGTACGTGCGTTCGTGCAGACAAGCCGTCGCCTGGGGCTGCCTCTGGCGGTTGAGCGCTCACGCTCGGGCAACGGTGCGCACGTCTGGTTTTTCTTTGCGACCCCGATCGCGGCAGCCACAGCTCGCAAGATGGGTTGCCACCTCATCACCGAGACGATGGCCAGCCGACACGAGCTTGGCATGGACTCCTACGACCGGCTGTTTCCCAGCCAGGACACGATGCCGCGCGGTGGCTTTGGAAACCTGATCGCCCTGCCCCTTCAGCACGGACCGAGGCGGGAGGGCAACTCGGTCTTTCTCAACGACGACCTCGTAGCGTTCCCCGACGAGCAGCAGTGGGTTCACCTCGCGTCCATCCAGCGCATCGACGCGTTGACGGTGGAGCAGATCGCATCTGACGCGAGCCGCGCGGGAGGCGTCGTCGGAGTTCGCATGGCGGAAGTGGCCGACGAAGAGGATGCTCAGCCGTGGAGGCGGCCGCCATCCGCGAAAGCGCGATCACCGCGCGTCATCGGACCTCTGCCGAATCGAGTGTCAGCGGTGCTCTCGCAGAGGCTGTTCGTCGCGAAGGCAGGCTTGTCCTCGCCGCTACTCAATCAGATCAAGCGTATTGCGGCCTTCCAGAATCCGGAGTTCTACAAGAAGCAGAGCATGCGACTGTCGACAGCGCTCACCCCGCGGGTGATCTCCTGCGCCGAAGATCTCCCGCAGCATGTCGCGCTACCCCGAGGCTGCAGACCCGATCTTGAGGAGCTGGTCCGCGGTCTCGGTGTCGCGCTCGAGGTCGTCGACGAGCGCGTCTCCGGTGAGCCGGTTGCGCTGCATTTCGTCGGAACGCTCACGCCGGTTCAGGATCAGGTGGCCCGTGCGCTTCTCGCGAGCGACTGCGGCGTTCTTGTCGCCCCTCCTGGCGCCGGCAAGACGGTCATTGGCACGTATCTGGTGGCCGCCCGTGCCTGCAGCACGTTGATCCTGGTACATCGAAGACCGCTGCTCGACCAATGGCGCACGCAACTCGCCGTTTTCCTGGGTCTCGACCCCAAGGAGATCGGGCAGATCGGTGCCGGTAAGCGCAGCCCCACCGGCAGGATCGACGTCGCGATGATCCAGAGCCTGGTGCGCAACGAGTCAGTCGCGGATCTCGTGGCCGGCTACGGGCAGGTCATTGTCGACGAGTGCCACCATCTTCCGGCGGTCTCGTTCGAGCGCGTGCTGGCGTCGGCGAAGGCGCGTTACGTCGTCGGGCTCACCGCAACACCGCAGCGCCGAGATGGGCGCCATCCCATAACCCAAATGCAGCTTGGTCCGGTGCGCTTCACGGTGAACGCAAAGGCGCAGGCGAGTCAACGCCCGTTCGAGCACCGACTCATCGTGCGCGAGACCGCCTTCCGTGCTTCGACCGTTGCCACCGAGGGAGGGATCCAGGGTCTCTACTGCGCGCTGGCGCAGGACGAGACACGCAACGCGATGATCCTCAATGACGTGATCGGAGCTCTCGTAGACGGGCGCTCACCGATCCTCCTGACCGAACGCAGGGACCACCTCGAGTACTTCGCGAGCAAGCTTCGACCATTTGCGCGGCATCTGGTCGTCCTGCAGGGAGGGATGGGCGCCAAGGCCGCTCGCGACGTTCGTGACCGGCTCACCGCCATCCCTGCCACTGAGGAACGACTCCTGCTCGCCACCGGGCGATACATCGGCGAGGGATTCGACGATCCGCGGCTGGACACGCTCTTCCTGGCACTGCCCATTTCCTGGAAGGGGACCCTCGTCCAATACACCGGTCGCCTGCATCGCCTCCATCCCGGCAAGTGCGATCTCCGCATCTTCGACTACGTTGATCGCGAAGTTCCGATGCTGCTGCGGATGTTCGAGAAGCGCCTTCGAGGCTACCGCGCGATCGGCTACGCGCGCGGGGAGGCGCCGCTCGGGTATGCGGAGCCCGCGGATGAAACGACGATCGAGTACGACGAGGACGTACTTGCCGAACTCGACCGGAACGACGACTTTGCTTGAGAAGAATTTTCACATGCCACTGCGCAAATCAGCCAAGAAGAGCAGCAACACGGCGAGCCGGATCAGCAAGGCCCGGCTGGCCGCGATGATCGAAGAGGCCACCGTCGACGCGTATGGCGAATCGGAGCAGACCACCGGTTGGTACACGATGCTCGAGGAACACGTGGCACTGCCATTTGAAACTACGATGCTCGGTGTGGTGGTGAAAGTCGCCAGGTTCGACCTTCGTGGCGATAACATTATCGTCGCCATCTGCACTCGCGGTCGCGAGCGACAGTCTGTGCCCATCTTCGATCTGCCACTACCATCGCCCAGACCCGTGGGTGCCGAGTGGATCGAGGCGTATCGTCACTGGGTCGGGGGTTGAACTCGTGCTCCGATCTTCAAAATCCCCCAGCAGCGGTAGTCAGCTATAGCCGTTGCGGCCATCGCGACGGTGGCGACGACAGGACATGATCGCCCCGCGGAGGGGCCGGGAGTGATGTTGAAGCTGCATCAGAAGGGTGCTGTGATCACGTTGTCGAGAACGAGGTCGCAGCACGAGATCAGTCGCAGACCGGCATTGACCGCACGTGCGCAAGCTGCGCTGGCCATGGCCGCGGCGCGCTCGGGGGGGTCAAATTCCCCCATGGCCACCGGCTCGGCTGGTCTGCCGTTCAAATTCCCACCCCGGCCACCGCTGGTCGTTCGCCGCTGCTGGGCTGCCCGCGCACGCGCGCTCGGCCTGCGAGGGCATCGGGAGTGGATCGAGGCGCAGGTGCGCGGGCCCAACGCCATGGCCATCTACCAGGAGCTGGTCGATCGGTTTGGTTTCGCCCAACGCTACAGCGTGAGCGCTTCGTCGGCGCTGCGCCGCCGGAGCGGAGCAGTTCGACCGCTGGAAGTGGGGAGGAGTGCCAGGTCGACTACGGCGAGGCGCGCTACGCGCCATCCCAACAGCGGCCGCTACCGCCGGCGCGCTGTTCGTGATGACGCTGCTATCGCGCCGCGTTTCGCCAGGCGGTGTGGAAGTCGAGCAGCGAGGTATGGTGCACGAGCAGGCGTTCCGTTACTTTGGCAGCGTGAATTACTGCGTCAGATTTAGGAAGGCGTGATCACGCCGGAAATGAACCGCAACTCAACGCGTCATGGCGCGATGCTCGCGCACTACGGTGTTGTCGCCGACCCCGCTCGCGTACAGGATCCCAATCGAAAAGGCGCGGTCGAGAATGCCATCGGCCACACCCAGGACACGGCACTGAAGGGACGGCGTTTCGAATCGCTGGAGGGGAAAACAGCTACCTGCAGCACTGGGAAGAGAAGTGGGCGGCGCTCCGCATCCACGGCCGAGCCAAGCGGCAAGTCGAAGAGACGTTCCGAGGAACGAACGCCCGCACCTCAAGCCGCTGCCGCTGGAGGGCTTTCGCTATTTCGTGGGAAGGCCAGCGCACGGCGGGCGACGACACCACCATCCAGGTCGACAGCGCCTGGCACGCGGCGCGGCCGGCACGCATCGGCAGCCAAGCGTCTGATCCGCGTCGATGAGCGCGAGCTCGAGATCCGCGCCATCGGCACACCCTGGAGCTCGATCCGCCGCTCATTCGCTCGCCAGCCTGCAAGGGCGAGGTTCAACTCGCCCGACGCCGAACGCGTGTTCGATCCCGACCGCCAGACCCATCAAGATCCTGGCCCGCGCCGAGCCTGATCGGCCCCAGCATCCTCGCCCTCTGCCGCGAACTGTTCGCGCAGCGCGGCCGGGAAGCGCAAAAAAGCATGTGGGGCATCGTCGGCTTGAGCCCCCGCTATCCGGCCGGCATCCTCGACCAGGCGGCCGCGGTGGCGGTGGCGCGCCAGAGCCACTCCTACAAACCGTGCGCGTGCTCGCCGAGCAACTGCTCGCCCAAGCGGTGATCGACCTCGATGCTCGCCAGCCACAACTGCCGCTGACCCAGCAGCATGAACTGATTCGCCCGCCGGCCGAGTATGCCGAGTTCTTTGCCCGCATCGCCGCCGCCAACACCTCACCGGCGGAGGGCGTTGAGCCATGACAAGCAACCAGTCGGGCGACGATTGATGACCGGCGTCACCCGATGCACCAAACCCGGCGCTTAAACCGCCGCCACGCGATTGGTTGGGTTTGCCGCTACCTACCTACCACCGCCCACCGGCCGTCACCGACCTCGCACCGACCTGGAGAAGTTGATCATGAGCATGAGCATGATGGAAATTGACCAGCTAAAGCAGTTGCGCTGTCCGGCATGCGCGCCACGCTGGAAACCGCATCATCGAGTCGCAGGTCCGAACCTCACCTTTCTCGAGACCTTCGCGGCCATCCTCCAGGATGAGCTCGATCGCCGTCAATCGCGGTTGCTCGAACGCCGCTTCCAGCTCTGGCCTCGACGAGCGCGCCTCGCTGCCGAGTTCGACTGGGCTACAACCCAAGATCCCCAAGCGCACCTGCTTCGAACTGCATACCTGGTTCATCGCCGAGGGCGACAGCGGACTACTCATCGGCCGTGGCACCGGAAGTCATGTCGCGAAAGCGATCGCCTTGCCGCCGTGCCGGACTGCGCGTGGTGTATGCCACGGCCGATGAATTGCTGATCGATCCTGCACGCCTCGCCGACCAAGCGCCGTTGCTGTTCAACCGCGCTCGACGACCTGCTGGTGCTCGACGATCTGTTCTGGTCGACGCATCGCTCCCGAGCTGACGAACTGCAATCCATCCTGCACCGCCGCTACAAACTACGGCGAGCAACTGATCACCTCCAATCGCATCATCACGACTGGAAAGTACTGGTGACGCCGCACTGACCACCGCCATCCTCGATCGTTCATGCATCGCAGCGTACTCGCCGAGTTCCGCGGCAAGCTATCGCTCGA
>CAVUHQ010000007.1:0-111278 GCA_963741215.1 uncultured beta proteobacterium | reverse complement strand
ATGCCTATCGTGCCCTGGACCCGGAGCAACGCGAGACCATCTTGAAGGTGGCCACCGTGATGAGAAGGCCCGCCGCGCGCAGACGAAACGGGTGAAGACTATTCTGGCTCCGGGCGAAGCGTCTTAATATTCGATGTGGATATGCACAAGTGCGATGACCACGCCGCCCGCCAGCCGCCTCTGCATGGCGCAGGCCCATCCGTTTGTTGGGCCTTGGCCAAGCCGGAATCGAGGTGTGGATCGCGCGCTCAGCGCAGCGAATCGAGGACGCTCTTGATTTCCTTGCGCAGCGTCGCGGAGCTGACCTTGGCTGCCGAACCCGGAGTCGCTTTGGTTGCCTGCTCCACCGCCTGGTCGAGGCGATGACGTGCGCCGCTGATGGTGAACCCTTCTTCGTACAGGAGCTGGCGGATGCGGCGGATCAGCAGCACTTCGTGATGCTGGTAGTAGCGTCGATTGCCCCTGCGCTTGACCGGCTTTAGCTGCGTGAACTCCTGCTCCCAGTAGCGCAGCACGTGCGGCTTCACCCCGCACAACTCGCTCACCTCACCGATGGTGAAGTAGCGCTTGGCTGGGATGGCGGGAAGGCTAGGCTTGCTGGGGTCTGTTCGGACTCTCGTCCATGGTAATTCTTGTCCACCATCGCCTTCAGCTTCTGGCTGGCGTGGAAGGTGACGACACGGCGCGCCGTGATGGGGATCTCTTCACCGGTCTTCGGATTGCGCCCTGGGCGCTGCGGCTTGTCGCGCAGCTGGAAATTGCCGAAGCCCGACAGCTTGACGCCTTCCCCGGCCTCGAGCGCCTTGCGCACTTCCTCGAAGAAGCACTCCACCATATCCTTGGCTTCGCGCTTGTTCAAACCCACTTTTTCGAACAGGAGATCGGCCAGATCGGCCTTGGTGAGCGTCATCTCACAACCTCAGTCGCGCAGTTTTCCGCCAAATTGCCCAGCCAGCCGATCCACCAACTGAGCCACGGCCGACTCGACCTCCGAATCGGTCATAGTTTTTTGAGTATCTTGCAATAACACTCGGAAAGCAAGACTTTTTTTGCCGTTTTCCACACCCGGCCCGCGGTACAAGTCGAACAGTTGTACGCTTTCGACCTGCAGTGGTTTGTGCACTGCAAGATGATCGAGAATGGTTTGGATCTGGACGTCATCGGGTACGATCACCGCAGATATCGCGGCTTACGGCGGGGAATTTCGGCACTTCCCGGTAGACCGGCAGATCGACTCGCTGCAGGGGCGCTGCATCCACTTCGAACACAACCAGCGGGGCGGGCAACTCGTATTTCTGTTGCCAGCGGGGGTGTAGCTCACCGATCCACCCGATGGCCTCGCCACGTAACAGAACGCGGGCGGAGCGTCCCGGGTGCAACGCCGGATGCGGAGCGGGTTCGAACCGCGCGTGCTGCGGTGCCAACAGGCTTTCGAGATCGCCCTTCAGATCGAAGAAATCGACCGGTCGCGTGGGAACACCCCACTGCTCCTCGGCGACCGGACCGAAGGCAGCCGCAGCCACGCGCACCGGCTGGCGTATGCCCGCGACGTCGAGCGGTCCTTCGGACACGCCGGGCGCGCGCAGGAATGCGCGTCCGATCTCGAACACGCGCACCCGGGTAGCGCGCCGATTGATGTTGTAGCGCACGTTGGCAACCAGGCCGCCCGATCAGCGTGGTGCGCATGACCGAGAGCTGGCTGGCGATCGGATTGAGCAGCCGGATCGGGCTTGCATTGCCGGCGAAGTCGGCTTCCCACTCCGGCTCGACGAAGCTGAAATTGATGACCTCCTGATAACCCGCAGCGGCGACTGCGGCCCGCAGCGCGTGCAACGAGCGATACGTCTCCGGCTCGCTGCGCATCACCGCAGGCGCGCGAGGGCGGGCTAGCAGGAATGTTCTCGAAGCCGTGGACCCGAGCCACCTCCTCGATCAAGTCCTCCTCGATCTCGAGATCGAAGCGGTAGGACGGCGGCGTGACCCAGAACACACCGTCGGCGCCCCTGCCTTCACGCTGGAAGCGCAGGCCGAGCCGCGTGAAAAGATGTCAGCCATCTCGTCCGCCTCGACCGGGATACCGATGACGCCGCGCGCGCGACCGACCCGCATGCGCACCGGCTTGCGCTCCGGCAGGCGTTGCGATAGTGTCCACCACCGGCCCCGGCTCACCGCCGCAGATCTCGAGAATCAACCGGGTGGCACGCTCGATGCCCGGCGATATTGTTGTCGAAGTCCACACCGCGCTCGAAACGATGCGAGGCATCGCTCGCGAAGTTGTAGCGTCGCGCGCGGCCGGCGATGGCGTCGGGATAGAAGAACGCTGCCTCCAGAAACACGTGGCGGTATTCGAGATCGGCTTTGGTGCTGTCACCGCCCATGATACCGGCGAGGCCGATGACACCCGAGGCATCGGTAATGGCGAGCACGTCGGCGTCGAGTTCCACTTCCTGCTCATTGAGCAGCTTCACGCGTTCGCCCGCGCGGCCAAAGCGCACATCGATGCCGCCAGACAGCTTGTCCATGTCGTACACATGCAGCGGACGGCCCAGCTCCAGCATCACGTAATTGGTCACGTCCACCAGCGCGGAGATGCAGCGCTGCCCTGCCCGCTCCAACCGCACCCGCATCCATTCAGGCGTCGCCGCGCGCGCATCGACATTGCGGATCACGCGGCCAGTGAAGCGGCCGCAGCCGCGCGGGTCGGAAATCTTGACCGGGAACGTCGCATCACACGCCTTGGGCACTGCAGGAATGGCCGGCCGGTGCAACTCCGCTCCCGTGAGTGCAGTGACTTCACGAGCAACGCCGAGCACCGAGAGACAATCCGCGCGATTGGGTGTCAGCTTGATGGTGAAGATGTGATCGTCCAGGGCGAGGTAATCTCGCACGTCGCGCCCGAGCGGGGCATCGGGGTCGAGCGCGAGCAGCCCGCTGTGATCCTCGGACAACCCCAGCTCCCTCGCCGAGCACAGCATGCCCTGGCTCTCCACTCCGCGCATCATCGCCGGCTTGATCCGGAGCGGTTTGCCTGGCTCCTCTCCCGGCAGCGTCGCCCCAACCAGCGCGCACGGCGCTTTCATGCCGGCCACGACATTGGGTGCGCCGCATACGATGTTCAACAAATGGCCTGTTCCTGCGTCGACCTGGCAAACCGTAAGGCGGTCCGCATTGGGATGCCTCTCGACCGCACGCACTTCGCCTACCACCACCCCGGAGAAGGGTGGCGCCACCGGTTCGCAGGATTCGACCTCGAGACCGGACATGGTGAGCAGATGGGTGAGCGCCGCCGTGTTCAGCGGCGGGTCGACCATAGAGCGCAACCAGGTTTCGGAGAACTGCATCGGTCAGGAACCTCGAATCGATTGGCGTCGGCTGTTGCTCAAGCGAACTGCTTGAGAAAGCGCAGATCGCCGTCGAAGAACAAGCGCAGATCGTCGATCCCATAGCGCAGCATGGTGAGCCGCTCCAGCCCGCTGCCGAAAGCAAAGCCGATCCAACGCTCCGGATCGAGCCCGAAGTTGCGCACCACAGTTGGGTGCACCTGCCCGGCCCCGGAGATCTCCAGCCAACGCCCCCGATGCGGGCCGCTCTGGAACGCCATGTCGATCTCGGCCGAAGGTTCGGTGAACGGGAAGAAGGACGGCCGAAAACGCACCTGCAGATCGTCGGTCTCGAAAAAGCGCCGCAGAAAATCGGTGTACACACCCTTCAGGTCGGCAAAGCTGATGTGCTCGATCGATCCAGAGCCCCTCGACCTGGTGGAACATGGGCGAATGCGTGGCATCGCTGTCTACGCGATAGGTGCGCCCCGGAGCGATCACCTTGATGGGCGGCGTGTGCTGTCGCGCATAGCGCACCTGCATCGGACTGGTGTGAGTGCGCAGGAGCAGCGGCAGGCCAGTCGAGTCGTGGCCCTCGACGTAGAACGTGTCCTGCATCGAACGCGCCGGGTGATTGAGCGGACTGTTCAGCGCCGTGAAGTTATACCAGTCGGTCTCGATCTCGGGACCGTCGGCTACGTCGAAACCGATCGAGCCGAAAATCGCTTCGACCCGCTGCCAAGTGCGGATGATCGGATGGATGCCGCCCAGCCCGCGGCTGCGTCCAGGCAGCGTAACATCGAGCGCCTCCCCGGCCAGACGCGCGTCCAGCGTCGGCCTGCGCCATCGCCTCCCTGCGGGCGGCAAGGGCTTCCTCGATGCGCGCCTTGGCGTCGTTGATGCGGCTGCCAGCGAGCGGGCGCTCCTCGGGCGGGAGCTTGCCAAGGCCCTTCAGCAACTCGGTGAGCGCACCGGATTTGCCCACGTACCGCGCCTTCACCTGCTCCAGCTCTGCCGCGGATCCCGCGCGCGCAAACGCCTCGGTGGCTTCGGCTACCAGCTTGTCCAGCGACGCCTCATCCATCGTTTGTTCAGGAGAGCCCGTCTCTCATGTTGACTTGTGCGTTGATGCAAACAAAAAAGGAGGCCGGTGAGCCTCCTTTGTCGCTGCCATAGGCAACTCAGGCGCCGAGGCTGGCTTTAGCCTGGTCCGCGATTTTCGCGAAGGCCGGCTTGTCGAACACGGCCAGATCCGCCAGCACCTTGCGGTCGAGTTCGATGGCGGCTTTCTTCAGCCCGTTCATGAAAGCCGAATAGCTCAGCCCGCACTCGCGCGCAGCGGCATTGATGCGCGCAATCCACAGCGCGCGGAACTCCCGCTTGCGCACGCGACGGTCGCGATAGGCATACTGCCCCGCCTTCATCACCGCCTCGTTGGCGATGCGGAATACGTTCTTGCGCCGGCCGCGGAAACCCTTGGCCTGGTCCAGAACCTTCTTGTGACGGGCGCGTGCCGTCACCCCACGCTTGACTCTTGGCATGGCTCGCTCTCCTTATGCGTAAGGCAGCATCGCCTTGACGGCGCGCGTGTTCGAAGCAGTCCACCTGCGTCGTCCCGCGCAGATGGCGCTTACGCTTGGTGCTCTTCTTGGTGAGAATGTGGCGCAGGAAGGCGCGGGAGCGCTTGATACCGCCACCACCTTGTACGCGGAACCGCTTGGCGGCACCGCTCTTGGTCTTCATCTTCGGCATTGCTGCAACTCCTATCTGACATGACGACGGGTGGCCGCTTTGGAGCGGCGCTTCGGAAACCACGGCATCACTTGTTTTGTACCCCGGCTTGGGTAACCGGGAATCTCTCAATGCACCGGCTTCTTCTTGGGCGACAACACCATGATCATTTGCCGGCCTTCCAGCTTCGGCATCTGCTCCACCACACCGAAAGGATCCAGGTCGGTCCGGATCCGCTCGAGCAACTTGACGCCAAACTCTTGGTGCGCCATCTCGCGGCCGCGGAACCGCAGCGTGACCTTCGTCTTATCGCCTTCTTCCAGGAAGCGGATCAAGTTGCGCACCTTGATCTGGTAATCGCCCTCGTCGGTGCCGGGCCGGAACTTCACTTCCTTGACCTGGATCTGCTTCTGCTTGAGCTTGGCTTCGTGCCGTTTCTTGGCCTCGGCATACTTGTACTTGCCGTAGTCCATGATGCGACAAACCGGCGGCTTCGCGGTCGGCGCAATCTCCACCAGATCCACTCCCGCTTCCTCGGCCATCTTGTTGGCGCTGGCGAGACTCACGATTCCGACCTGCTCGCCGTCGACTCCGATCAACCGGATTTCGGGCGCGGTGATCTCTTCGTTGATCCGCGTATCTTTGTCTTTATCCTGAGCGATAAGTCGCACCTCCAGAAAAATTAAGCCGCCGCTGCGGGACCCGACTCTGCATTGAGGCGAGAGACGAAAGCGTCGATGGGCATCTGGCCCAGGTCGACACCGGCCCGCGTGCGCACGGCAACCACCTTCGAAGCTACCTCCTTGTCGCCCACAATCACCTGGTAGGGTAGCTTCTGAAGACTATGTTCTCGAATTTTATAGGTAATTTTCTCATTCCTCAAGTCCGCTTCGGCGCGGAAGCCTGCCTCCCGCAAAATCCTGGCGACCTGGCTGGCATATTCGGCCTGATGCTCAGAGATGTTCAGGACCGCCACTTGGAGGGGCGATAGCCACAGCGGCAGCGCTCCGGCGTGGTGCTCGATGAGGATTCCGATAAAGCGCTCCAGGGACCCGAGGATGGCCCGATGCAGCATGACCGGGACCTTGCGGGTGTTGTCCTCGGCCACGTACTCGGCGCCCAAGCGCCCGGGCAGGAAGAAGTCAACCTGCAAGGTGCCGCACTGCCATACGCGGCCAATGCTGTCCTTGAGGGAGAACTCGATCTTGGGCCCGTAGAAGGCGCCTTCCCCCGGCGAAAGCTGCCAGGCCAGGCCCTTTGAATCGAGGGCCTTCGCGAGGTCCGCCTCGCCCCGGTCCCAGGCCTCGTCCGCGCCGATGCGTTTGGCCGGTCGGGTCGCAAGCTTGATCAGGATCTCGTCGAAACCGAAGTCCTTGTAGACGCGCTGCAAGAGGTCGATGAAGGTCACCGCCTCCGACTGGATCTGATCGTCGGTGCAAAAGATGTGGGCGTCGTCCTGCACGAATCCGCGTACCCGCATAATTCCGTGCAACGCGCCCGAGGGCTCATTCCGGTGGCAGGAGCCGAACTCGGCCAAGCGCAACGGCAGATCCCGGTAGCTGCGCAGGCCCTGGTTGAAGATCTGGATGTGCCCCGGGCAGTTCATGGGTTTGACCGCATAGTCCCGGTTCTCTGAGCTGGTGGTGAACATGTTCTCGCCGTAGTTCTCCCAATGCCCAGACCGCTCCCACAGGCTGCGGTCCATCATCATGGGGGTGCGCACCTCCTGGTAGTCGACTTCGGCAAGCACGCGCCGCAGGTACTGCTCCACCTGCTGCCAGATGGTCCAGCCCTTGGGATGCCAGAACACCATCCCGGGTGCCTCGTCCTGCAGATGGAACAGATCGAGTTGCTTGCCGAGCTTGCGGTGGTCGCGCTTCTCGGCCTCCTCGAGCCGATACAAGTAGGCGTCCAGTTCCTCCTTCTTCGCCCAGGCTGTCCCGTAGATCCGCTGCAGCATCTCGTTGCGCGAGTCGCCGCGCCAATACGCCCCAGCCAGCTTCATCAGCTTGAACACCTTCAGCTTGCCGGTGGAAGGCACGTGCGGCCCGCGGCACAAGTCGGTGAAGTTGTCCTGCTGATACAGAGTGATCGCTTCGGTGCCGGGTATGCTCTCGATGATCTGGGCCTTGTAGTGCTCGCCCTGATTCTTGAAGAACGCGACCGCCTCCGAGCGCTCCCAGACCGAGCGCTTGACCGGGATATCGCGCTTGGCAATCTCCCCCATGCGCTTCTCGATCGCGGCCAGGTCATCGGGCGTGAAGGGCCGCTTGTAAGAGAAGTCGTAGTAGAAGCCGTCCTCGACTACCGGACCGATGGTGACCTGGGCATCCGGGAACAGTTCCTTGACCGCATGGGCCAACAGATGGGCGGTGGAATGGCGCAGAATCTCCAGACCTTCCGCGTCTCTGTCGGTGATGATCGCGAGCCGGCTGTCGCGGTCGATCACGTAACTGGTATCCACGAGCCGGTCGTCCACCCTGCCCGCGAGCGCAGCGCGCGCCAGCCCCGGACCGATGGCGGAAGCCACTTCGGCCACGGTCACTGGCGCATCAAAGCGCTTTTCCGCCCCGTCGGGCAAACGCACTACGGGCATGGGTCGGTCAGAGAGTTGGGGAAGGCATCAGAAACGACAAGAGCCAGGGTCTCGAAGTCTTTTGGACTCTGCTCCCCGACTCCCGATTCCTGAGGTGGTAGGCGCGATTGGACTCGAACCAACGACCCCTACCATGTCAAGGTAGTGCTCTAACCAGCTGAGCTACGCGCCTATGGGCCGGGATTCTAACGGAAAGGCGAACCTAGCTCAAATTCACCTTGGTTTCGCGTCGTGCGAATTGATTAGACTTTCCCTGGCCTAGGATGCGCGCGCCACGTCCGGCAGGTCATGCAAAAGCAGGTCGAATGCGCGGGCATGGCTGCGAACCTGATCCAGAAGGTCGGGCACCACTTCCGGCAAACGCCGCTCGATCAGAGGATCGGCGATGCCGTCGAGCACGTCGCCTGCCAGTCCGCTGACTTCTTCGATCAGCTCCGCCACTCCCCGTGTGACCCGGTGCAGCTGAGCCAGGTTGCGCGAATCCAGCTTGGCGCCGCGCCCCAGCATACAACCGCGCACCCGGTGGCTGAACTGGTTCGCGCGGATCGACAACTCGCCGACTGCGTCGGCCAGCTGAGCGGCGCTGCCGATTCCGGCGTGCGCCCCTTCGAGCGCCATGTTCAGCGCCAGCAGGTTGGTGTCCTCGGTGGCTGCCTCGATTGCCGCCAGCAGCTGATTCAGGTCGTTGGCATGGTTGGAGTTGTTACGGACGCTTCTGATGCTGAGCATATTCCCTGGCCTCCCGCCGGCAATTGGCGCCCGCTGCTGTCGGTGAATGCAGACACCTCTGGCTGGGATATCGACGGGGGCTGAGCGATCTTTAGAGGCGCCGCGCCGAGCTCACCCCCGGCAACTCGACGATCAGGGTCAGCAGTCGGCGAACCTGCTCCAGGCCATTGACTTCAAGGGTAAAAAAAATGCGGGCATCGAGATCGCGAGCCTGGGAAGTGGCAGCGGCGACCCTCACTTTCTCGCGTGAAAACACGTCCAGGACGTCGCGCAGCAGGCTGGGGTGGCTGGTCCCATCTACCTCTACGTCGACCTGAAACTGACCCTTCGCGGCGTCGCGGCCCCACTCTGCGACAATCAGACGCTCGACCGCCAGCTGGGCGACGTTGGGGCACCTCTGCCGATGTACTGTCACCCCGCGTCCGCGCGTCACGAAGCCGATGATGGGATCGGGCGGAGCCGGCTTGCAGCACTTGGCCAGCACTGTGAGCAGCTTGTCGACCCCTACGACAAGGACATCCCCGCGGGCACGCGAGTCTTCGCGGGCGCGTGGCGCGTTGATAGGCGCTTGCAGCGGCGCATTATCCGGTGCGACCACCGTTCCTGCGGCGGCGCCCTCCTCGTGCAGCGCCGCCTGCACCTGGCGCGGCGTTACCTCGCCTCGCCCGACCAGCATGAGCAACTCGTCCAGCCTCTGAAAGCCCAAGCGCGCCGCGAGCGTTTCCAGGGCCAGCGCCGTCATGCCTGCGCGCTGCAGCAGTTTCTCCACCAGCTGTCGGCCCTGTGCGATCGAGGCCTCCTGGTTCTGATTGTTGAACCATTGGCGCACCTTGGCTCGCGCACGCTGACTGTGGAGAAAACCGAGCTCGGGGTTGAGCCAGTCGCGGCTCGGACCGCCGGTCTTCGCCGCCACGATCTCCACCGTCTGCCCGTTAGCCAAGGCCGTGTTAAGCGGCACCATCTCCCCGTCCACGCGCGCCCCTCTGCACCGGTGCCCCAGCTCGGAGTGGACGTGATAGGCGAAGTCCACTGGCGTGGCGCCCTTTGGCAGATCGATTACCCGCCCCTGCGGAGTCAACACGTAGACGCTGTCTTCAAACAATCCGGCGCGAAAGTGTTCAGCGAGGTCCGTCAAGTTCGACAGGCCCTCCTTCCAATCCAGAATCTGCTGCAGCCATGAGATCTTGTCCTGGATCTGAGAAGTCGCCTCGCCAACTGCGGCGCGCCCGCGCGGCTTGGTCTGCGTTCCCTCCTTATAGCGCCAGTGCGCGGCAACGCCGTATTCGCAATGCTGGTGCATCTCGAAGGTACGGATCTGCACTTCGAGGACCTTCTGATCCAGCCCCACCACCGCTGTATGCAATGATCGGTAGTTGTTCGGCTTGGGCTTGGCGATGTAGTCGTCGAACTCCCTGGGCAGCGGGGTCCACAAGTTGTGCACGAGGCCCAGTGCCGCGTAGCAGTCCTTCACATCGTTCACCAGCACCCGCACGCCGCGGATGTCGAACAGCTCGCCCAGCGTCCGGTCCTTGCGCGCAAGCTTCCGGTAGATGCTGTAGATGTGCTTGGGCCGACCCATGACCTCGCTCTCGATACCCGCCTTGGCCAGCTCTGTCCGCAATACGGTCATGGCCTGTGCGATGAAGGCCTCGCGGTCGCCCCGCTTCTCGTCCAGTTCGCGAGCGATGCGCTTATAGGTGTCCGGGTCGCTGCAACGAAGCGCGAGGTCCTCCATCTCCCACTTGAGCTGCCAGATGCCCAGCCGGTTGGCGAGCGGCGCGAACAGCTCGAACGTATCGCGCGCTGCGATCTGCCGCGCCGGTGCGTCGCCGCGCCCGGCCAGGTAGCGCAGCGTCTGTGTCTGATCGGCGAGCTTGAGCAGAACTACTCGCACGTCCTGCACCATGGCGAGCAGCATCTTGCGTAGCGCTTCGAGCTGGGCGCTGCGGTCGGCGGCCTTCTTCGATTCCTGTCCCTGAGAGCGCAGGGCCTGAATGTGGCCCATCCGCGCAAAGCCCTCGACCAGTGCAGCGACTTCAGGACCCAGTGCATCCTGCACGTCCTTCTGCCAGCCCTCGTCTGCCACCGGCAGCCCGCTTGAGAGAGCGGCAGCCAGTGTCTCGGCGTCCAATCTCAGTTCGAGGAGGATGCTCGCGACGGCACGGCAATGGGATAACAGCGGCTCGCCGGAACCGCTGGAGCACCCCGGATAGCGCTCAACGGCAAGCGCGTACGCGCGCGACAACAGGGCCTGGTCGGCATGGCCCAGCCGCTGGCCCATTGCGGACAACCACTGCGCGGGATCGGCTTCGGCCACCGCTTCTCTAACCTGGACTGTCATTTCAGCTCTATATACCGATCCATCGAGCGCTTGGAACGGAATCAACGGTCCTGCCAATAGCGACGGTAGCGCGCACGATAGCCGTCCGCAGACAGCCCCGCGGCGGAAAAACGCAACATCACCGCACCGTCCCGGTCGCTGCGCAGGATGCGGCTGCCCAGGGCCTCATAGCGTTGGACCACTTCGGGTTTGGGATGACCGAAGCGGTTGCGGTAACCCACCGGAATCACAACAACACCCGGAGCGACCTGCGCGAGAAAGGCAACGCTGGAGGAGGTCCCGCTACCGTGGTGAGGGGCGACGAGCACATCCGCGCGCAGCGCCGCTCCGCTGCGTACGCAGCAGATCCGTCTCCGAACCGAGTTCGATGTCCGCGGGAAACAGCACACTGCCGAAAGCGGACTCGATCTTGAGCACGCAGCTTCTAGCGTTGTCCTTCAACTCGGTGTGATTATAGCTCTGCCATTCCGGGTAAAGAACGCTGAAGCGCACCCCGTCCCATTCCCAGGTCTGGCCCGCGAAGCAGCGTAGCCGCTGACGGGCCAGGACCACCGCCGCGGAGTCCGCCGGCAGAGACGTCGCCACCCAGTCTACTGGCACTGCCTCGAGCACTGAAGCAGCTCCGCCGCTGTGGTCGCTGTCGTCATGAGTGACGATCAGCCCATCCAGGTGCTCGACCCCCTGCGCGCGCAGAAACGGCACCACGACACGGCTGCCTGCGTCTGTGTCAGCGGAGTATGCCGGCCCGGCGTCGTACAGCAGCGCATGACCATGGGTACGCACGACTGCGCTCAAGCCTTGTCCGACATCCAGCACGTCGACCCACATCTCGCCTGGCGCCGGCGCGTCCACCGGTATCACCAGCAGCGGCAGGAAGGCGGCGAAGCCCAAGCCAACGCCCAGGCATTCCGCGCGGCGCCAGCACCCAGATCGTACCGAGCAGCGCGAGCGGCACGGCCCACCAGGGCGGTGCGTGCTGCTGCCAAACCGCCGCGGGCAGTGAGCTCATCCATGCCAGTGCGGTGGTACACAGCGACATGAGCCATGCAGCGAGCTCGAGCAACCAGTCCGTCGGCAGCAGGACACCGACAAGAGTGAGTGGAACCACGCCCAGACTGATCAACGGTATCGCAGCCGCGTTGGCCAGCGGCGAGACCACTGAGATCTGCTGAAACATTGCGACCAGGAACGGCGCCAGGCCGATGGTCACGGCCCATTGCACCCGCGCCCAGTTCACCAGCCAGGATGGCTGGCCCAAGCGTCCGAGCGTCACATACATGATCAGCGCGACAGCCCCGAACGAGAGCCAGAAGCCCGGCGCCAGCACACACATGGGGTCGGCTGCCACCGCGACAAACAAGGCGAGCGCCAGCACGGTGAGCGGCAACGATGCCAGTCCCAGCCAGAGGCCCGCGGCTACCGCAGCCAGCATGTACACGGTCCTCTGGGCGGGGACGGCAAAACCCGCTAGCAGTGCGTAGGCACACGCCACCAGCAGGCCGGCGATGGCTGCGGCCTTCACTGCAGCCAAGCGAGCGGTCAACCTCGGAATGCGCCGCCATGCCCACAGCACCAGGGCGAAAGCCAACCCTGACACCATAGTGATGTGCAAGCCCGAGATGCTCATGAGGTGATTCACACCGGTGCGGGTGAATACCGTCCATTCGTCGCGCGAGATAGCCTGCTGATCCCCGATGGCCAGCGCAACCAGCACGCCAGCTGCTGAGTCATCGGGCAGCGCGGTGACGATGCGATCGCGCACCCATTCCCGCGCTCGCTCCACCAGGTAGCCCGGCCGCCAGACCATCGGCTCGAGCAGCCGGTTCGACGGCTCCGGCCGAACATAGCCGGTGGCGCGGATGCCGCGCTCGAGCAGCCACGCATCGAAGTCGAAACCGTTCGGGTTGGCCAGCGCGTGGGGGCGACGCAGCCGTACCGTGAGCTGCCAGCGCTGACCAGGATGCAGCGGCGGGAGAGACGCCGGTGTGCTGGCGTCTCTCTCCGCATACCAGGTCAGCGTAACGTGACGCGGCACCCGCGCCAGGGGCGTGCTGACTTGCTCCACTTGAAACTCGAAGCGCACGCCACGGTCCGTAACCTGGGGCAACTCTGCAATTGCGCCCCGGACGGATACATCGCGGCCCTCCCATTCCGGCGCCAGATGGTCGGCGAGCTTGACGTGGGCGATCAGCGCGGCCCACAGGAAGCCCGCCGCGAAACACAAGACTGCGCCGCATACCTGCCGCACGACTGCGCGGCCGGGCTTGATCGGGGCGGGAAGCAGCCACCATCCCAGAGCTGCAGCCAGGAGCACGTAGACCCACAACACGTTCGGCAGCTCGGGCTGCTGTTGCAGCCATGCGGCACCGAGGACGAACAGGACGACGTTCAGGATCATGGGGGCTCGGCGACGCACCGAAAACTGAAAGCGCTGATTGCCGGACGGTTAGAATCACAGGCAGTTTACCGAGCAACGAGGCGATGCCGCGCAAGCACTTCAGAAGGTTTCTGCCCAGCCATGAGAAGATACGCGGCAATCGCTACATCGCCTTTCTCGGTCCCCGCCTTCATCACCCCAACCTGTGGCATCTGAACCGGCGCTCGGTGGCGGGCGGCGTGGCGGTCGGGATGGTCTGCGGCATGATCCCCGGGCCGATCCAGACGATCAGTGCCGTAGTGCTGGCAGTATTGTTGCGGGTCAATCTGCCGGTAGCGCTGGCTGCATCGTGGTACGTCAACCCGTTTACCGTCGCGCCGCTCTACTACCTCGCCTACAAGATCGGCGTGTTACTGACCGGTGAAGGGGCGAGTGCGAGTCTGCATCCCGCCGTCCATCTCACGCTGCACAACCTCGGCGACTGGATACCTTTGTTGTTCGGCTGGGTAACCGAGCTAGGCAAGCCCTTGCTGGTTGGGCTGGCCGCACTCGGGATTGCGCTGGCGACGGCAGGCTACTTTGCCGTGCTCGGCGCCTGGCGGCTCTACGTCGTGATAGGGTGGCGACGCCGCCAGCGCAGGATGAGGGGCGGGGCATGAGGGATAAGGGGCGAGGGACGAGAGGCGGGGGATGAAGGATCAGCCGCCAAGCCTGTGGAAATTGCCGTGAGCGTGTGCCGGATCTGAATTCTCAAACGCGTCAGAGCGCGGACCGCGTGATACCTAGTCGCTCATCCCTCGCTCCTCACCCCTCGCCCGTTCCGGGTGAAGCACCCCGTCGTCCAGCCGTAGCACTCGATCCATCTTCGCTGCGATGGAATGATCGTGCGTCACGATCACCAGGCTGGTGCCCAGATTGCGATTCAAGTCCAGCATGAGCTCCAGCACGCCCTCGGCGGTGTGACGGTCGAGGTTGCCGGTGGGCTCATCGGCCAGCAGGCAGACCGGCCGGGTGACCAGACCTCGGGCCAGCGCCGCGCGCTGGCGCTCCCCGCCGGAGAGCTCGCCTGGGGTATGCGTCAGCCGATGCGACAGGCCTACGCGGCCCAGCATCTCAGCCGCCTGCGCCTTAGCTTCCGTTTCGGGCAGACGCCGGATCAGCAGCGGCATCGCCACGTTCTCCTGGGCGGTGAACTCCGCCAGCAGGTGATGGAACTGGTAGACGAAACCCAGCGCCCGGTTGCGGATGCGTCCCTTCTCCGCCTCGCTCACCGCGGCGATGTCCTTCCCCTGGATCAGGACGTCACCTGCGCTGGGAGCGTCGAGCCCGCCCAGCAGGTGCAGCAGCGTGCTCTTGCCTGAGCCCGAAGTCCCCACGATGGCCACGCTCTCCCCTAGACGCACATCGAGGTCGACCCCCAGCAGCACCTGCACCTCCTGCGGACCTTCGCGGAAGACCTTGCGCACGCCGCGCGCGCTGATGACCAGCTCACTCATAACGCAGAGCCTCGGCCGGGTTCACGCGCGAGGCGCGCCAGCTTGGGTACAGCGTCGCCAGCAGGCTGAGCACCAACGACATCGCCGCCACGGTGATCACGTCCGGCCACTGCAGGTGCGAGGGCAGCTCGCTGATGTAGTACACGTCCTTGGCCAGGAACTGCACGCGAAACAATCGTTCGATGGCAGGCACTACGACGTCGACATTGAGCGCGATGAGAATGCCGCCGACTACTCCGATGGCCGTGCCGATCACGCCGATCAGGGAGCCCTGCACCACGAAGATCTTCATGATCGAAGCGGGCGAGGCTCCCAGCGTCCGCAGGATGGCGATGTCGGGCTGCTTGTCGGTCACCGCCATCACCAGCGTGGACACCAGGTTGAACGCCGCCACCGCGACGATCAAGGTCAGGATGATGAACATCACGTTCTTCTCGATCTGCACCGCGCGGAAGAAGTTGGCGTGGCTGCGGGTCCAGTCGGTGATGTAGAGATCGCCGGTCACCGAACGCGTCAGGTCGCGAGCGACTTCAGGCGCGTCGAACAGGTCCTTCAGCTTCAGCCGCACGCCCGACACGGTATTCCCCAGGCGGTAGAGCTTCTGCGCATCCTCCAGATGAATCAGCGCCAGGCCGGCGTCATACTCGTACATCCCCACTTCGAACACGCCCACCAGCGTGAACTGCTTGATGCGGGGCAGGATGCCAGCGGGCGTAACCTGGCCTTGCGGCGCGATCAGAACCACCTTTTCGCCCATCCGGGCGCCGACCGAATGCGCCAGCTCGGCGCCCAGGACGATGCCGAACGCGCCCGGACGTAAATCGGTCAGCTGGCCGCGCTTCATGTGGCTGCCGATGTCGGCCACCTTGTCCTCGAGCTCCGGCAGCACCCCGCGCACCAGCGCCCCCTGAACGCTTTGCTGGTTCGCGAGCAGCCCCTGGGCGGACACATAGGGTGCTGCAGCAACAACCTCAGGGTTGGCCGTGGCCTGCTTTGCGACCTCTGGCCAGTTGGCGAGCTGCCCGTCGAACCCCGTGATCTGCACGTGTGAGGCGACCCCCAGAATGCGCGCACGCAACTCCTGCTGGAAGCCGTTCATCACCGACAGCACCACGATCAGCGCCATCACACCGATGGCGATGCCGACCATCGAGGCCATGGAAATGAACGAGATGAAATGATTGCGTCGCTTGGCGCGCGTATAGCGCAAGCCGACTAGGAGCTCGTAGGGCTGCACAGGTTGGAGAGCGGGAGATTATTGGCAGGCGGCGAAATGGGCTGAAGTGTGCCACAGTCGATGACCTGCTGCGACGTCCGGTCGCGCCCGTCGAGCGTCGTGCTAGACTGAAAAACAGTCTAATCATGCGATCGCTACTGCTGTTCTTGCCCCGCTTCCTGCGCGCCGATGCGCTCGATGCTGGCGTCCCGGCTTTGCGGCGGCTGTTAGCGCGAGCGCGTGAGACACGCCTTGTGCGACAGGACCTGGAAGCTGCCCTGTTGCAGTCCTTCGGCGTACAGCGGCAGCGCGACTGGCCGGTGGCACCGTTCACCTGGTTGGCTGATGGCGGCAACGCGGCTGGGTTGGCCGGCGACGACGTGGGGCGCTTCTGGCTGCGAGCCGATCCCGTGCATTTGCGCGCCGAGCGCGACGCGCTCGTATTGGTCGATGCAAGCCAGCTCAAAATGGTCCGTGCATCCGCCGACGCTCTGGTCGATTGCCTCAACGCGCACTTCGACTCCGACGCGGTGCGCTTCTATGCACCAACGCCGGCACGATGGTACGTCAGCCTCGCGCAGCTACCTGGCATCACGACCTGGCCATTGCCGGCAGTCGCCGGACGTAGTGTCGACCCGCTGCTGCCCTATGGGGAAGACGCGCTCGCGTGGCATCGGCGGTTCAACGAAGTCCAGATGCTGTTCCATGAGCATCCGGTCAACCAGGCGCGGGAAGCCGCGGGCGAACCGAGCATCAACAGCGTCTGGTTCTGGGGCGGGGGCTACCTGCCCACCGAGGTGCAGGGCGGCTTCGCATGCGTCTGGGGCAATGATCCCTTGGCACGCGGGCTCGCGCTGGCGGCACATCTTCGGCTGGCCGCGCCCTTGGACGACGCGCAGCAATGGTTGGATCAGGCCAGCGATGGGGAACATCTCATGGTTCTCGATGCGTCCTCCGCGTTGGATAGTGACGCCCTGCAACGGCTGGAGGACGGCTGGTTTGCCCCGCTGCTGCTGGCTCTGAAGCAGCGGCGTTTGGCGCAGCTGTGCTTGCTGATCACCAGCCGCGAGGACGTGCTCCGGCTCGACCTGGACAGTGGCGATCTGTGGAAGTTCTGGCGTCGCGCGGCCGCGCGGATGAGCTGACGTGCCGGAAATCGTCGACCGCACCTTCTCACTCGACCACTGCCGGATTCTGACGGAAGCTGGCCTGGACCCTGTGCTGGCGCGAGTGCTCGCGGCGCGCGGAATCATCGGGACGGTCCAGCTCGATACCAGGCTGGCTCATCTGGCCGCCCCGAACCAAATGCACAATCTCCAGCGCCTGGGAGCAATTCTGGCCGATGCGATCGCGGCGCAGAAGCGGCTGCTGATCGTCGCCGATTACGATTCCGACGGTGCCACCGGCTGCGCAGTCGGCCTCCTCGCGCTGCGGGAGATGGGGGCCCAGGTCGACTACATCGTCCCCAACCGCTTCGAGTTCGGCTACGGCTTGACGCCCGAGATCGTGCGCCTGGCCGCGGAGCGCCAGCCGGATTTTCTCATCACGGTGGACAATGGCATCAGCTCGGTCGACGGCGTCGACGAAGCCAACCGCCTCGGTCTCCAGGTGCTGATCACCGATCATCACCTTCCCGCCGAGCGCTTACCCGACGCGGCTTGCATCGTGAACCCGAACCAGCCCGGCTGCGGCTTTCCGAGCAAGCACCTGGCAGGGGTCGGTGTGATGTTCTACGCGATGCTCCAGTTGCGCGCCGAGTTGCGTGCCCGTGGCGCCTTTGCCGCACACCCGGAGCCTAACCTCGCGCACCTGCTGGACCTCGTCGCACTCGGCACCGTAGCCGATGTCGTGCGCCTGGACGACAACAATCGGCGGCTGGTGACACAGGGCCTGAGGCGCATCCGGGCGGGACGTTCGCGCCCCGGCATCCAGGCGCTCCTGCGTGTGGCCGGGCGAGATGCCGCCCGCGCCAGCGCCTACGACCTGGGCTTTGTGCTGGGTCCGCGCCTCAACGCCGCGGGACGCCTCGAGGATATGTCGATCGGGATCGAATGCTTGATCAGCTCCGATCCCGGCAAGGCCTTCGAGCTCGCGAGCCGGCTCGACGCCCTCAATCGCGAGCGGCGCGGCATCGAAGCGAGCATGCATGACGAGGCGCTTTCCCATCTAGAGGCGATCGAGCCTGGCGCGGCGTTCGGGCTGTCGTTGTACGATCCCGGATGGCATCAGGGCGTAATCGGGATTCTCGCCGCACGCATCCGCGAACGCTTTCACCGGCCCGTGATCGCGTTTGCGCCGGGGGCAGCGGGTGAGCTGAAAGGATCGGGCCGCTCGATTCCCAGCCTGCATTTGCGCGACGCGCTGGACCTCGTAGCCAAGCGTGAGCCGGGTCTCGCTGCTGCGCTTTGGCGGCCACGCCGCGGCTGCTGGCCTGTCCATACGCGAGGCGGACTTCGCACGCTTTCGCGACGCCTTCGACGCCACGCTGCGCGAGCTGTTGACAGAGGGAGATCTGAAGTTGCGCATCGAGACCGACGGACCGCTGTTTCCTCCCGAGATGAATCTGGCACTGGCACAGAAGCTGAGCGAAGTTGTCTGGGGCCAGGGCTTTCCCCCGCCGCGCTTCCGCGGTGAGTTCCTGGTAGAGAACCAGCGCGTTGTCGGGGAACGCCACCTGAGGCTGCAGCTGCTCAGTCGGCAGCCGGGTGCGCGCAGGGTCAACGGAATGCTGTTCGGGAGCGCGGATCCGTTGCCGAGTGAGATTCGCGCTGTGTTCCGCCTCGAAGCGAACGAGTTCAACGGGGCGTCTGCGGTGCAATTGGTACTGGAGCACTGGGAGCCGTTGTCCGTGCCGGTCAGTTGAATGGACCTCTCGTCGCTCACCGATTTCTCCTGGCTGGCCGGCCAAGGTTTGGACCACCTGCCCCTCTTTCTCACCAGCTTGAGCATCGGGCTGCTGATCGGCCTCGAGCGCGAGCGCAACCCCTCGGCGCGGGCGGGTCTGCGCACCTTTGCCCTGGTGGCCCTGCTCGGAACCATATGCGGGGTGATATCCGAGACGCAGGGCGCGCCGTGGCTCACGGTGGCCGGACTGGTCATGGTGGGAGCGATGATCGTCACGGCGTATCTCGACGCCGCTTTGAATCGGGCTCACGAGGTGCAGGACGACCCCGGCACGACCACCAGCGCGGCGCTGATGCTGTGCTTTGCGCTCGGAACCATGGTCGCCTATGGCTTCGGCCAGATGGCCGTGATGATCGCCATAGCGACCACCGTGCTGCTCTACTCCAAGCCGGAGCTGAAGGGCCTGGCGCAACACCTGGATCGGCGGGATCTGCGCTCCATCCTGCAGTTCGCGGTGGTGTCCTTCATCATCCTGCCGATCCTGCCGGACCGGGACTTCGGCCCCTACGCTGCGCTCAACCTGCGCCAGATCTGGCTGATGGTGGTGCTGATCTCAGGGGTAAGCCTGGCGGGGTACTTGGCGCTGCGCATGATCGGCAGCCGGCATGGCGCCGCCCTGCTGGGGCTGTTCGGAGGCCTGGTATCCAGCACTGCCACCAGTCTCGTCTATGCCCGCCATGCCCGCTCGGCCCCGGAACTGCGCGACTTGTCCGTGACCGTCATCGTGCTGGCCAATCTCGTCGTGCTGGTCCGGCTCGCGGTGCTGGCCGCCGTGGTAGCACCCACGCTACTGGGCAAGTTGCTTCCCGTGCTGGCTTGCGCCCTGGTTCCGGGTGTGGCGTTGGTGGCATACCGATTACGCCGGTTGCTGAGCCGCGACGAACCGCCCATGCCGGCAATAGGCAACCCGACCGAGCTGCGGACCGCCATCGTATTCGCGCTCCTGTATGGCGGCGTCCTGCTGGTCGCGGCCTGGGTGCACGACAAGGCGGGCGCCGCTGGCCTCTACGGTGTCGCGCTGGTCTCGGGCTTGACCGACGTGGACGCGATCACGCTGTCGTCCCTGCGGCTGTTTCGGCTCGACAGCCTGGTAGGCTCCCAGGCAGTGACCTCCATCGCGCTTGCCTTCATGGCCAACATCGCCTTCAAGCTCGGCCTGATCGGGGCGGCTGGCGGCATGGACCTGCTGCGCCGCTGCCTCCCCGCGCTCGCGGTGACCGCGGCGGGCGCAGCGGTGGGTGTGTTCTTCTTCGCGTAAGGGCATCGCTTCGCTGCCACGCGCCGGGCTGTTAGAATTCGCCCTTTTCGCAGTCGCAGTCAAGGATTCGAAACATGGAAGCAGAACGTCTGAACGCGGTGAGCAACAAGCTGGAGGATCTGACCCAACGAGCAGGCGATCTTCGGAGGTATCTTTGACTTCGATGCGAAAGTCGGCCGCCTCGACGAGGTGATCAAGCTGGGCGAGGACCCCGCCCTGTGGGAAGACAACAAGCGGGCCCAGGAGATCGGCAAAGAGCGCAAAGCGCTCGAGGCGGTGGTCGGCACCGTGCAGCGAGTAAGCCAGGGGCTGCAGGACAGTGCGGAGCTGCTGGAGATGGTCCGGGCGGAAGACGACGAGGCTGGCCTGGAGGCGGTCGCTCGCGACGTGGAGGGACTGGAGAAGGTGGTGGCGGAGATGGAGTTCCGCCGTATGTTCTCCAACCCCATGGATCCCAACAACTGCTTCCTCGACATCCAGGCTGGACAGGGCGGCACCGAAGCGCAGGACTGGGCCGCCATGCTGGAGCGCATGTACGTGCGCTTCGCCGAGCGCCGCGGGTTCAAGGTCGAGGTCCTGGAGGAGTCGCCTGGCGAAGTGGCGGGGCTCAAGAGCGCAGCGCTCAAGATCACCGGCGACTACGCCTACGGGACGTTGCGCACCGAAACCGGCATCCACCGGCTGGTCCGCAAATCGCCATTCGACTCCAACGCGCGACGCCACACCTCGTTCGCCAGCGTGTTCGTCTACCCGGAGGTGGACGAGACCATCGAGATCGAGATCAACCCGGCGGACTTGCGCATCGACACCTTTCGCGCCAGCGGAGCCGGCGGCCAGCACGTGAACAAGACCGACTCGGCGATCCGCATCACGCATCTGCCGACCAACATCGTGGTCCAGTGCCAGAGCGACCGCTCCCAGCACCGCAACCGGGCTGAGGCCATGGCCATGCTGAAGTCGCGTCTGTACGAAGCCGAACTGCGCAAACGCGACGCCGAGAAGCAGAAGATGGAAGACTCCAAGACCGACATCGGCTGGGGCCACCAGATCCGCAACTACATCCTGGACCAGTCCCTCATCAAAGACCTGCGCACCAACGTAGAGGTCGGCAACACCCGCGGCGTGCTGGACGGCGATCTGGATGAGTTCATTGCCGCGAGCCTGAAACAGGGCGTGTGAGCCGCGGCACGTGAAGCGTGATTCGAAGGATTCGACCAAAGCCAACGCATGTCCGATAACAAACAGCCAGACGATCCAAAGGCACACCCCCCGGTCGACGAGAACCAGATCGTCGCGGAACGCCGTGCAAAGCTGCAGGCTTGGCGAGAAAGCGGCTCCGCTTTCCCGAACGACTTCAGGCGCAATCGCCTAGCGGGCGAGCTTCACGCTGGCTACGGCGAGAAGTCCAACGAAGAGCTGGAATCCACGCACATCGAAGTCGCGGTGGCCGGCCGCATGCTGCTCAAGCGCGTCATGGGCAAGGCCAGCTTCGCGACCATCCAGGACATGTCCGGCCGCATCCAGCTCTACATTACCCGCGACGAGGTGGGCGAAGGCGTCTACGAGCAGTTCAAGCACTGGGACCTGGGCGACATACTGGGTGCGGAGGGGACTCTGTTCCGGACACGGACCGGTGAGCTCTCAGTGAAAGTCAGCCGCGTGCGTCTGCTCGCCAAGTCACTGCGCCCGCTGCCCGAGAAATTCCACGGTATGGCCGACCAGGAGCAGCGCTATCGCCAGCGCTATCTGGATCTGATCACCAACCCGGAGTCGCAACGCGTGTTCAAGGCGCGCTCGCGGATCATCCAGACCATCCGCGAGTTCTTCGTCGCGCGCGGCTACCTGGAAGTGGAAACGCCGATGATGCAGCCG
Organism: uncultured beta proteobacterium; assembly: GCA_963741215.1. GTDB lineage: Bacteria > Pseudomonadota > Gammaproteobacteria > Burkholderiales > SHXO01 > SHXO01. Next base: position 89,438 of record CAVUHQ010000007.1, on the reverse strand, counting down.
ATCCCGGGCGGAGCCGCGGCGCGCCCGTTCGTCACGCATCACAACGCGCTGGACATGCAGCTCTATCTGCGCATCGCGCCGGAGCTGTATCTCAAGCGGCTGGTCGTAGGCGGTATGGAGAAGGTGTTCGAGATCAATCGCAGCTTCCGCAACGAAGGGATCTCGACCCGGCACAATCCCGAATTCACCATGCTCGAGTTCTACGAGGCTTATCGCGACTATCATTACCTGATGGACCTCACCGAAGAGCTGCTGCGCGAGGTCGCACAGAAGGTGGCGGACGGCACCACGATAAGCTACCAGGGCGAAGCCATCGAGCTGGGCAAACCGTTCGACCGTCTTACCATGGCCGCAGGCTATCGCGAAATACAACCCGCGCTATCCGGTGCACGAACTGGACAAGCCGGAATATCTGCGCGTCGCGCTCGCGCCCTTCGATATCGAAGTGTTCCCAACCGACGGCGTCGGCTTGCTGCAGCTCAAGTTGTTCGAACAGACCACGGAGTCGAAGCTGATCCAGCCGACCTTCATCGTCGCGCATCCTACCGACGTTTCACCGCTCGCGCGCCGGAGCGACGCCAATCCGGCGGTCACCGATCGCTTCGAGCTGTTCATCACCGGACGCGAGATCGCCAACGGCTTTTCGGAGCTGAATGACCCCGAAGATCAGGCGGAGCGTTTCCGCCAGCAGGCCGAAGCGAAGGCGGCGGGCAATGAAGAAGCCATGTTCTACGATGCCGACTACGTGCGCGCTCTGGAGTACGGGTTACCGCCTGCCGCGGGCGAGGGCATCGGGATCGACCGGCTGGTGATGTTGATGACCGACAGCCCCAGCATCCGCGACGTGATACTGTTTCCTCAGATGCGGCCGCAGTAAAGGCTTCGGCCCCGAGCTTGGGCTGTTGTCCGCGAATGGATCGAGATGACTGAAGACCAACCTGTAGTCCTGTGGGAACCCTCTGCCGAGCGCAAGGCTCAGGCCAACCTCACCCGCTTCATCCACGAGGTCAACACCCGCTGGAGTGCCGGCTGCTCGGACCACCCGTCGCTCTACGCGTGGTCCATCCGGGAGCCGGAGAAGTTCTGGCAGTCGGTCTGGAGCTTCACTGGCGTGATCGGCGAAATGGGCGCCGGACCTTACCTGGCAGACGGCGACAAGATGCCGGGTGCCCGCTGGTTTCCAAACGCCCGCCTTAACTTCGCTGCGAACTTGCTGCGGCAGCGCGACCACGAAACCGCACTCGTGTTCTGGGGTGAGAACAAAGTCCGCCGCAAGCTGAGCTTTGCCGAGCTCTACGACCAGGTATCCGTAACTGCGCAGGCACTGCGTGCGATGGGCGTCAAGCCTGGCGACCGTGTGGCTGCCTTCATGCCCAACATGCCCGAGGCCATCGTCGCGCTGCTGGCGGCCACCAGCATCGGCGCCATCTGGTCCTCTTGCTCGCCGGATTTCGGCGCCCAGGGTGTGCTCGACCGCTTCGGTCAGATCGAGCCGAAGGTGCTGTTCTGCGTGGATGGCTACTACTACAGCGGCAAGACGCACGACACCTTGTCGCGCATCGCCGAGATCGTCCGACATCTGCCGACGCTGGAAAAAGTGGTGGTGGTGCCCTATCTCATCGTCAAACCGCTCATCGGCGACATCCCCAACGCGGTGACTCTGGGCGCCTTCACGAACCAGTTCAAGGCCGCCGCAAATCGAGTTCGAGCCGGTGCCGTTCAGCCACCCGCTCTGCATCCTCTACTCGTCTGGGACCACCGGGGTGCCAAAGTGCATCGTGCACAGCACCGGCGGCACCTTGTTGCAGCACCTGAAGGAGCATCAGCTCCACACCGACGTCAAACGCGGCGACCGGCTGTTCTACTTCACCACCTGCGGCTGGATGATGTGGAACTGGCTGGTGTCGGGGCTCGCGTCGGGCGCTACGCTGCTCCTGTATGACGGCTCGCCCTTCTACCCCAACGCGGGCGTGCTGTTCGATCTGGCCGACACCGAGAACATGACGGTGTTCGGCACTTCGGCCAAATACATCGATGCGCTGGCAAAGCTCAACGCGAAACCGAAGGATACCCATCGGCTGGCCAGCGTGAAAACCATGGCCTCGACCGGCTCGCCGCTGGTGCCGGAGAGCTTCCAGTACGTCTACGACAACATCAAGCAGGACCTGCTGCTTTCATCCATCTCGGGCGGCACCGACATCGTGTCCTGCTTCGTGCTCGGCAGCCCGCTGCTGCCGGTGTATCGCGGCGAGATCCAGTGCCGCGGGCTGGGGCTCAAGGTCGAGGTGTACAACGACGAGGGCAAGCCCGTGATCGGCGAAAAGGGTGAGCTGGTATGCTCGGCGCCCTTCCCCTCCATGCCGATCGGGTTCTGGAACGACCCGGAGGGCAAAAAGTATCGCGATGCCTATTTCGGACGCTTTCCCGGAATCTGGTGCCACGGCGACTACATGGAGCTGACCGCGCGCGGCAGCGCGGTGATCTACGGTCGGTCCGACGCGGTGCTGAACCCGGGCGGAGTGCGCATCGGCACCGCCGAGATCTATCGCCAGGTGGAGCAGTTGAGCGAGGTGGTGGAGAGCCTGGTTATCGGCCAGGATTGGGATAACGATGTGCGCGTGGTGCTCTTCGTCCGTTTGCGCGACGGCCTGACGCTGGACGAGACGCTGACCAAGAGGATCAAGACCCAGATTCGCAGCAACACCACGCCGCGCCACGTGCCGGCCAAAGTTATCCAGGTCGCCGACATCCCGCGCACCAAGAGCGGCAAGATCGTCGAGCTGGCGGTGCGCAACGTGGTGCACGACCTGCCGATCAAGAACAAAGAGGCGCTGGCGAACCCCGAGGCGTTGGAGCTATTCCGGAACCTCCCGGACCTGCAGCGCCCGTGAGCGCAAAGCGTGACCGCGGGCGGGATCAGCGCTATCGACAGGCCGCTTGCGTTTCTCGTGGGCGCGCCGGCTGCAGCCGATAGCTGTTTCCTTCGCTTCTCTCCCATCCGCCTAGAATTGGGCCGATGAACGCGCCCCACCCCGCCAGCGGGGACATCGTAAACCTTCGCATCACCGGCATGACCTGCGCCGCCTGTGCCGCGCGCATCGAGAAGGCGCTCAATCGCCTGCCCGGAGTGGCAGCGAGCGTAAACCTGGCTACCGAGTACGCCCGCGTGCGAGTAGGGCCCGGGGCGGCTACGGCGCAGCGCCTCATCGAGGCGGTGGAACGCGCTGGCTATGGCGCGGAGGTAGTGGCTGGAGCCGACCCTGCCGCGGACAGGACCCGGCGCGCGGCTCAATACCGGCAGGAGCTGACGCAGTTCTGGATCGCTTTAGCGCTGACTCTACCTCTGGTCGCGCAGATGGTCTGGATGCTCGCCGGTCATCACGGCGATCTGCTGCCCAGGTGGCTGCAACTGGCGCTCGCGACACCGGTGCAATTCTGGAGCGGCCGGCGCTTCTATGTCGGAGCCTGGCACGCGCTGCGCGGAGGTGGCGCCAACATGGACGTGCTGGTTGCGCTCGGCACCAGCGCCGCGTATCTCTTCAGCGCCGTCGTCACGCTGTTCGCCCTGCACTCTCAGCACGTGTACTTCGAGGCCAGCGCTGCGATCATCACACTGGTGCTCCTGGGCAAGCTGCTGGAGGCGCGCGCCAGGGGTCGCACGTCGGCCGCCATCGAGCAGCTCATTCGCCTGCAGCCGAGGCAGGCGCGGATCGAGCGCGACGGACAACTGCTCGACGTAGACGTGGCAGCGGTGGTGGTCGGCGATTTGTTCCTCGTGCGCCCGGGCGAGCGCATGCCGGTAGATGGTGAGGTGCTGGAGGGCCACTCCAGCGTGGACGAAAGCATGCTCACAGGCGAGAGTCTGCCCGTGACCAAGCAGCCGGGAGCGCGAGTGTTCGCGGCCACACAGAACGGCAACGGACTGTCTACGCTGCCGGGCGACGCGCGTGGGCGCGCAAACTCAGCTCGCCGAGATCATCCGGCTGGTCGGGCAGGCGCAGGGCAGCAAGGCTCCGATCCAGCGATTGGCCGACCGCGTGTCGGGCATTTTCGTGCCCGTCGTGCTGGTGATCGCGCTGATCACCCTGGCAGGCTGGTGGCTGGGCAGCGGCGATTTCACCCGGGCGCTGATCAATGCGGTCGCCGTGCTGGTCATCGCCTGCCCGTGTGCGCTGGGCCTGGCTACTCCAACAGCCATCATGGTCGGCACCGGGCGCGGCGCGCAGTGCGGGATCCTGGTCCGCGACGCTGCTGCGCTGGAGCGCGCCGAGAACATCCGCACCCTTGTCGTGGACAAGACCGGCACGCTTACAGAAGGGAAACCCGCGCTGACCACACTGGTGCCGGCCGCCGGCATCGACGAGCGGGAACTTCTCGCGCTCGCCGCCGGATTGGAGCAAGGCTCGGAGCACCCGCTGGCGAGCGCGGTGCTCCGCGAGGCAGCGGAACGCGGCGTCACGCCAAGCGTGGCATCCAACGTGCAGGCCTATCCCGGCCAGGGCATCGAGGGACAGGTGGGAGGCCGCAGGCTGGCGTTGGGTGCGGCCGCGTGGATCGCATCACGCGGACTGACGGTTGATATCAAAGCTCTAGATGGCCTCGCCAGCGCAGGCACGACGCGGATCGTGCTCGCGGACGACGCCCGAGCGCTCGGCTACCTCGGCATCGCCGATCGGCTGCGCGACACGTCCGCAGCCGCGGTCGCGCGCCTGCGTGCGGGCGGCGTGGAGCTGGTGATGTTGACTGGAGACAACGAAGCGACCGCCGAAACAATAGCGCGGCAGACCGGTATCGCACGCTGGAAAGCTGGCGTGCTGCCGCAGGACAAGGCAGCCGAAGTGCAGAGTCTGAAATCCGCGGGCGACGTAGTGGCCATGGCAGGCGACGGCATCAACGACGCCCCAGCGCTGGCTGCAGCCGACGTTAGCTTTGCCTTCGCGAACGGTGCGGACATCGCCCTGGAAGCGGCCGACGTGACGCTCATGCGCAACGACCTGATGAGCGTCGCCGACGCGATCTCGCTGTCGCGAGCGACGCTGTCCAGGATCCGGCAGAATCTGTTTTTCGCTTTCGTGTATAACGCGCTGGGGATCCCGCTGGCCGCGCTCGGGCTTCTCAGCCCGGTGATCGCCGGGGCGGCGATGGCGCTGTCATCGGTTTCCGTGGTCAGCAACTCGTTGCTGCTGCGGCGTTGGAAGCCCGAATTGAACCGCTCAGAGGGGTCGAATTCCTTGTTCGGAGACCAAAAGTGGAAACCATAACACTGAAGGTGAACGGCATGACCTGCCAGGGCTGCGCCCGCAGCGTGACCAAAGCGCTGCAGGGGGTGACCGGCGTCACCGCCGTCGAGGTATCGCTGGAGCAGGCCGAAGCGAAGGTGTCCTACATCCCGCGTGAGGTCAGCGTCGAGCGGCTCAAGGCCGCAATCGACGGCGCCGGCTACCAGACCGACTAGCGCAAATACAGTCGCAGTCGCGCACTAGAACATCTGCCACCAGGCCTTCTTGCGCAGTGTGACCAGGGAGAACTGAGTCTTGGGGAAGTTGAGCTTCAGCAGCCGCGCGGTGTCGTCGCTCAGCTCGGTCAGTCCCATCGCTTCGTAGGCCTTCACCAGCACGATCAGCGCTTGTTCGACCGCGGGCGACTGCTGATAGTTGGCCAGTACGAACTGCGCGCGATTGACGGCCGCTACATACGCCTGCCGCCGCAGATAGTACTCGGCGGTGCGCACCTCGTTGATGGCCATGGCGTTGACCAGGTAGCGCATCCTCGCCATGGCGTCGGGTGTATAACGGCTGTCCGGAAAGCGCGTCACCAACTCCTTGAACGCCTCGAAGGATTCGCGCGCCGCCTTCGGGTCGCGCTCTCCCAGATCCTGCCCGGAGATGCTGCCGAACAAACCGAGGTCCTCGTTGAAGTTGACCAGCCCTTTGAGATAGAAGGCGTAGTCCACGTTCGGGTGGTTCGGGTGCAGCTTGATGAAGCGGTCGGCTGCGGCCAGTGCCGCCACCGCATCCTTGTCTTTGAAGTAGGCGTAGGCGACCTCGAGCTGGGCCTGCTGGGCCAGCTTGCCGTAGGGGTAGCGCGCCTCCAGCTTCTCGTAGTAGCCGATGGCCTTCTTGTAGTTGCCGCCCGAGAGTTCGTCCTTGGCCTCGGTGTAGAGCTTCTCGGCGGACCAGTCGCGGGTTTCGTCGTACTTGTCGTCGCCGCTGGCGCACCCGACCAGGAGCAAGGCACAACTGAACGCCAGCGAGATGGCGATTGACGCTAAACTACTTCGCATGCGGGTTCTCGAAAAAAACGCGTCGAATTATAGCGGAAACCCCCCTCCGAAGGCGGCGCCAGACGCTGGCGACGCGCCACTGGAGCTGAGCGTGCCGCCGGAATTGGCCGGCTTGCGCCTGGATCAGGCCTTGGCACGGCTGCTGCCGCATTTCTCGCGCAGCCGCCTGCAAGACTGGGTCAAGCGTGCGCGCGTGACAGTCGACGGAGCCGGCGCTGCGCCCAAGGACAAGGTTTGGGGCGGCGAGCGTATCGAGCTGCGCGCAGAACCGGATGTCGCTGCGCGCGCGTTTGCTGCGCAAGAGATTCCTCTCGTGATCTTGTACGAGGACGAGCAGGTACTCGTGATCGACAAGGCAGCCGGGCTGGTGGTGCATCCGGGCAGCGGCAACCCCGACGGCACGCTGCTCAACGCCCTGCTCCATCACGCCCCGTCGCTTGCCGTCGTGCCTCGTGCGGGCATTGTGCATCGGCTGGATAAGAATACCAGCGGACTGCTGGTGATCGCCAAGACCCTCGAAGCGCAGACCAGCCTGGTGCGCCAGCTTCAGGCGCACACGGTCCAGCGCGAGTATCTGCGCGTTCGTAGTCGGCCGGCCCGCGGCGCAGGGACGAGTGGAAGCCCGCATCGGCCGCCATCCGGGTGCACGCACCAAAATGGCGGTGGTCGCGCACGGCAAGTCGGCCGTTACCCACTATCGTGTGCTGCGCACCGGCACTGGCTGGTCCCTGGTGCATTGCCGCCTGGAAACCGGGCGCACACACCAGATCAGGGTGCACATGCACTCCATCGGCCATCCGCTCCTCGGGGACCCGACGTACGGCCGAGCCAAGCTCGATCGCGCGCTGCCGGAGATAGCGCGGAGCTTTCCACGCCAAGCGTTGCATGCGGCGCGGCTCGAGTTCATCCATCCCGCTAGCGGCGGAGCGACTCGCGTTCGATTCTGCGCTGCCCTCCGACCTCGAACGCCTGCTGTCCGTGCTTGATCAGCATGGCTGAGCCGGCTGACTGGATCGAGCCGGACTGGCCCGCGCCACGTCGAGTCAGAGCGCTGGTCACAACGCGTAACGGCGGCGTCAGCCGTGCTCCCTATGCCAGCCTCAACCTCGGCACCCGCGTGGGGGATGACCCCGAAGCGGTAGCCGAGAACCGAGCGCGGGCAGGCGCTGCGCTGCCGTCCAAGCCGAAATGGTTGCACCAGGTGCACGGCGTGGACGTCGTGCAGGCCGAGCGCGCCGATGCCGACGCATGCGCAGATGCCGCCTTCACCCGTGCGCGCGACGTGGTGTGCGTCATCCAAGTGGCCGACTGCCTCCCCGTGCTGCTGTGCGACCGAGAAGGCACGCGGGTCGCTGCCGCCCACGCCGGCTGGCGCGGCCTGAGCGCCGGCGTGCTCGAGCGGACCGTGGCCGCGCTCGATCTGCTCCAGAAGCGCTGCTGGCATGGCTCGGTCCGGCCATCGGCCCGCGCGCGTTCGAGGTTGGAGTGGATGTCTTCGACACTTTCGTTGCTGTCGATTCCGAAGCCGCCACCGCCTTCCAGCCGTTGCGGGAAGGCAAGTGGCTGGCCGACTTGTACGCGCTCGCGCGTCGACCGTCTAGCGCGAGCCGGTGTGTCCGCGGTATACGGCGGCGGATTTTGTACGTTCGGCGATCCTGCTCGTTTCTTCTCTCACCGCCGTGACCGCGTGACGGGTCGCCAGGCCGCCTTCATCTGGCTCGGCGACTGAGCTCGCCGGCCTCGATCGTCGACCGTCATGTCCATCTTCCTCTGGATCCTGGTATCGACTCTGGCCGGCGGGGTGCTGAGCGTGGGCGCCGCCGCCGCCGTGGCGTTCAAGGCCAGTGCCGCGCGCATTCCCATGCTGATCAGCTACGCGGTGGGCGCGCTGCTCGGTGCGGTGTTTCTCGAGATCCTGCCGCACGCCTTTCGCAGCGCGCCGAGCACCAAGGCGCTGGGCGGGGTGATCCTGATCGGATTGCTGATCTTCTTCGTGCTGGAAAAGCTGGTGCTTTGGCGTCACCACCACGGCGAGGAGATCGAAGCGCCACATGCCCATGCCGGACACTCGCACGGGCAGGCAGGCGGCAAACGACGGCGGGCGCAGCGGCATGATGATCATGGTCGGCGACACCTTCCATAACTTCGTCGACGGCGTGTTGATCGCCGCATCCTTCCTGGCCGACCCGCAGCTCGGCATCGTCACGGCGCTGGCGATCATCGCGCACGAGATCCCGCAGGAAGTGGGCGATTTTCTGGTCCTGCTGAATTCCGGCTTTTCGAAGCGGCAGGCGCTCGTGTTCAATCTGGCCTCCAGCGCAGCGATGGTGCTGGGCGGCCTGCTGGGCTATGCCGCGCTCAACACGCTGCAGGGTTGGGTCCCCTACCTGTTGGGGTTCGTCGCAGCCGGCATGATCTACGTGTCGGTGGCGGATCTGATCCCCGGCCTGCACCGGCGCCCGGAGCTCAAGGCTACCTTGCATCAGGTGGCACTGATGGGACTCGGCATCGTTACGATCTGGCTGGTGCGGGCGCTCACCGGCCACGCCGACTGATCGGCTGTCCGATCTCGCGCGCCCGAGTGCAAGAGCACACCGCGGAGTGCCCGGAAAGGTTGGAGGACCACCTCCTCGTGCCGGCTTGACCGGCAGGCACACCAAACCCAGAATCGGCGCCATGTCTTCCTCGATCGATAGAGAGCACGCCGCGAGAACCACACAGCCCGGTTCCGACCATGCGCCAACCGACGTGCAGGTGTTGCTCGATCGTATGCTGCGCGAGTTCATCGCGAAGCTGCCCGACAGCGATGGCCTTGCGCTCCAACAAGTTTTCCGCTCACTGGCGGCGCAACCGGAGCGCGTAGGGGAGATCCAGGCCCGCTACTACCGAGAACATCTGGCGCTCTGGTCGCGAGTCCGCTGGCGCCCGCTTCCGAGCAAGGCGACACGGCACCCGCGACGCGATCCTCGCTTCGACGATCCAGAATGGAGCGCGATTCCCTGGTTCGATTTTCTCAAGCGCTCCTACCTGCTCAACGCACGCTGGCTTACCGAACTGCTCGACATCGCCGAGTTGCCGAGCGAGAAGAAGCGCCGCGCGGCCTTCGTGCTGCGCCAGCACCTCGACGCCCTGGCGCCGACCAATTTCCCGGCCACCAATCCGCAGGTGATCCGCCTGGCCGCGCAGACCCGGGGTGTGAGTCTGGCGGAGGGCCTCCAGCACCTGCGCCGGGACCTGGCCCGCGGCCGCATTCAGATGAGCGACGAGACCGCCTTCGAGGTCGGCCGGAACCTCGCTATCACACCCGGGTTCGTGGTGTACCAGAACCCCATCATTCAACTCATTCAATACACGCCCCGGACGCCGGAGGTCAGCAGCCGCCCGTTGCTCATCGTTCCACCCTTCATCAACAAGTACTACATCCTCGACCTGCAGCCGGACAACTCGTACGTGCGCTACGCGCTCGAGCAGGGTATGCAGGTCTTTCTCGTGTCCTGGCGCAACGTTCCGCGCGAACTGGGCGGCTCGACGTGGGAGGACTATATCCGTCAAGGCGTGTACGCGCCGCTGGAAGTGGTGCGCGAGATCACCGGAGCGGACAAGGTGAACACGCTGGGATTCTGCGTCGGCGGCACGCTGCTCGCCTCGGCGCTGGCGGTGATCGAACAGCCACGGCAAGTCGCCAGCCTTACACTGCTCGCCACCATGCTGGACTTCAGCGACGTGGGCGAGATCGGCGTGTACGTCGACGAGGACTACGTACGGCAATGCGAGGAGACGTATCGCGAGGGCGGGCTGATGCCGGGCGCCGTGCTCGCTTCCACCTTCGCCAGCCTGCGCGCCAACGAGCTCGTATGGTACTTCGTGATCAACAACTACCTCAAAGGCAAGACGCCGCGCGCGTTCGACCTGCTGTACTGGAACAGCGACAGCGCAAATCTGCCCGGCCGACTGTACGCCTGGTACCTGCGCAACGCCTACCTGGAGAACAACCTGCGCGTGCCAGGTAAGCTCATACTGTGCGAACGCCGGCTCGATCTGGGAGAGATCCGCTGTCCCGCCTTCGTGCTCGCCACGCGCGAAGACCATATCGTGCCCTGGCGCAGCGCGTATGCGAGCACGCAACTGCTTGCGGGTAAAATCGAGTTCGTCCTGGCGGCGAGCGGCCATATCGCCGGGATAGTGAACCCGCCAGCCGCAGGGCGGCGCAGCCACTGGTTGGGCAAGGGTACGCCGGCGAGCGGCGACGATTGGCTGGCGCAAGCCGAAAGCCGGCCTGGGAGCTGGTGGCCGCACTGGTCGGCGTGGCTGAAGCGACGCTCGGGAAGCCAGGTGCCGGCACCGAAGGCGGTGGGCAGCGTGCGCTACCCCCCGCTCGAGCCAGCCCCGGGCAGCTACGTGCGGGAGCCCGGAAGCTGAGTGCACAGGCAGCAGTGGACGTATCGAATCACCAACCAATCGGGAGGAGGCAACATGGCACAGCGTAACGTACTTGTCACCGGCGGCATGGGTGGCCTCGGAGAGTCGATCTGCACCAAGATGGCGGACGCGGGCTACAAGGTCACCGTCACCTACTCGCCGGGAAACACCAAAGCCGAGGACTGGCTGGCGACCATGAAGGCGCGCGGCTACAACTTCCGCGCCTACCAGTGCGACGTGGCCGACTTCAACTCCTGCGCCGAGGCGGTGAAGAAGATCGAAGCCGACACCGAGCCCATCGACGTGCTGGTCAACAACGCGGGGATCACACGCGACATGACCTTCAAGAAGATGGGGAAGGCCGACTGGGACGCGGTCATCCGCACCAACCTGGACAGCGTGTTCAACATGACCAAACAGGTCATGGATGGCATGGTCGACCGCGGCTGGGGACGCGTGATCAACGTAGCCTCGGTGAACGGGCAGAAGGGCGCGTTCGGCCAGACGAACTATTCGGCTGCCAAGGCCGGCATGCACGGTTTCACCAAGGCCCTAGCGCTGGAGGTAGCCAAGAAAGGCGTGACGATAAACACCATTTCGCCCGGCTACATCGGAACCAAGATGGTGATGGCGATCCCGGAAAACATACTGAACGAGAAGATCCTGCCGCAGATACCACGCGGGCGCCTGGGCAAGCCAGAGGAAGTGGCCGGACTGATTATCTACCTGGCCTCCGACGAGGCTGCGTTCGTGACCGGCGCCAATATCTCGATCAACGGCGGGCAGCACATGTACTAGCCGGAGGCGGAAACCTGCACACCAGGCCAGCGATTCGAGCGCACCAAAAAAAACCCCGGTGAGTTACCACCGGGGTGAACCTTTGATATAAGGACGAACCTTATATAAAGGGGGAGGAGACGTTTAACCTTGCTCTACACGGTGGCCTTCGTGGCCTCCGTAGCAGCGGCGGCGGCGTTCTTGATCGCCGTGTCCGCCATTTGCATGGACTGCTTCGCAGTCTTGGTCAATCCTTCAATCACGGCGTCCGTCGTGGACAGCATCGACTTCAGCGCAGAGTTCGTAGCGTTCGTCTTGCCGATGGCGGAAGAGTCCAGCAACTCTTCCAGCGCGGACCCCCAGCCTTTGCGCAATTGGGTCGAGGTTGCGTTCAGCAGCTCGAACAACTGAACGCTGGTGCCGGTGGCGATGTCATAGAGGTTGCGCGAGTAACCGAGTGCTTTTTCGATGCTGGTTACCGCGACCGCCTTGGTGTTCGGCGTGAGGTCCTCAAAGCTCTTCATGGCACTCAGGTTACGGCCGACTTCGGCGCTTTCCTGGAACAGTACCTTCGCCGCTTCGAACTGCAGTCTACCGAGCTTCGCGGCACCCTCGGATAGCAATAGCGCTGCATCGAGCATTGCCTCCAGGCCGGTATTGTTCAGCGCCGCAAATTGATTCAGTGATCCCTGCATCTCTAGTCCTTTAATTACCTTGCGTTAACCGCCAGACGGCCAAACTACAAGGCCTCTTATGGTGCGATGCACAAGGGGGATAGTAGCGACCGAAGCTAGCCTTGTCAAGAAATTCGTTACGGCGACGCAGCAAACCTGCACAAAAACCGTTTGCGGCACCTTTTCAATAGGTTAAACTTCACACATTGGTAGGTTCGGGGCCACCACCATAAGTCAATCAAGTCAAAGCGTTGCAGCACAAAAAGGGAAACGGCAAATGTCCGAAGAGACCCGACTCATAAAGAAATACCCGAACCGCCGCCTGTATGACACCGCGACCAGCAGCTACATCACACTCGCGGACGTTAAGAAGCTGGTGCTCGAGCAGATCGCCTTCAAAGTCGTAGATGCAAAGTCCAGTGAAGACCTGACCCGCAGCATCCTGCTGCAGATCATTCTCGAGGAAGAAGGGGCCGGCGCTCCGATGTTCTCCTCGGACATGCTGTCCCACATCATCCGGTTCTACGGCAACGCCATGCAGGGGATGATGGGCACCTACCTGGAAAAGAATATCCAGACCTTCATGGAAATCCAGCGCCGCTTGCAGGAACAGTCGCTGGGCAAGCTCGGCGACACGCCGATGCTGAACACCGAAGCCTGGAGCCAGTTCGTGAAGATGCAGGGTCCGGCGATCCAGGGCTTGATGACCAGCTACCTGGATCAGAGCGCGCAGACGTTCCTGGAGATGCAGCAACAGTTGCAGAAGCAGGCGCGGAATATCTTTGGCGCCTTCCCCTTCCCCAATTTTGCGAATCCATACGCGCAGTTCTCGGGCGAGGCCGCCGGCGAGGCGCAGACCAGCAAAGGCCCCGAGACCGAACGCAAGGCCTGATCCTTATACCCGCTTCCTCCATGGCGGCAGCTGCGCCGAAGGTCGGTTTCGTCTCGCTCGGCTGCCCCAAGGCGCTGGTCGATTCCGAACGTATCCTGACTCAGCTGCGTGCCGAGGGGTATCTCGTCGCGCCGGCCTACAAGGATGCGGACCTGGTCGTGGTCAACACCTGCGGCTTCATCGACGCTGCGGTAGAGGAGTCGCTGGAAGCCATCGGTGAGGCGCTCGCCGAGAACGGCAAGGTGATCGTCACCGGCTGTCTTGGCGCCAAGGGCGATATCGTCAGGCAGACGCACCCGCGCGTGCTCGCCGTCACCGGACCGCACGCGACCGACGACGTGATGGCGGCCGTGCACGAGCATCTGCCCAAGCCGCACGACCCGTTCGCCGACCTCGTCCCGCCTCAGGGCATCAAGCTCACGCCCCGGCACTATGCGTATCTGAAGATCGCCGAGGGCTGCAATCACCGCTGCACCTTCTGCATCATTCCTTCCATGCGCGGCAACCTGGTCAGCCGGCCCGTCGGTGACGTCATGCACGAGGCGGAGAACCTGGTGAAGGCCGGCGTAAAAGAGCTCCTCGTCATTTCACAAGACACCAGTGCCTACGGCGTCGACGTGAAATACCGCACCGGCTTCTGGGGCGGCCGGCCGCTCAAGACCCGCATGGCCGATCTGGCGAAAGCCATGAGCGAACTGGGCGTGTGGATTCGATTGCACTACGTCTATCCCTACCCGCACGTGGACGAAGTCGTACCGCTGATGGCGGAAGGCAAGCTGTTGCCTTACCTCGACGTGCCTTTCCAGCATGCCAGTCCGCGCATTCTCAAATTGATGAAGCGGCCGGCCAACGCCGAGGACACGCTGGCGCGCATTCGCCGCTGGCGCGAGATGTGTCCAGCCATCACCATTCGCAGCACGTTTATCGCGGGGTTCCCAGGCGAGACCGAAGCCGAATTCGAGGAGCTGCTGGCGTTTCTGGACGAGGCGCAGCTCGATCGCGTCGGCTGCTTCGCCTATTCCCCGGTCGAGGGCGCGGCTGCCAACGCCCTGCCCAACCCGCTCCCCGAGGAAGTAAGAGAAGAGCGACGCGCGCGCTTCATGGTCGCGCAGGAAGAAGATCAGCGCCGCCCGCCTTAAGGCCAAGATAGGCCGGACCATGACCGTGCTGGTGGACGAGGTCGTGAGCAAGGGCGCCGTAGCGCGCAGCTCGGCCGACGCGCCGGAGATCGACGGTCTGGTCTATGTCGAAGGCGGCAAGCGCCTGACGCCGGGGGCGTTCGCGCAGGTGCGCATCACTCGCGCCGACAGCCATGATCTCTGGGCTGTGCCGATTTGAGGCGCGAAGGCGGACGTGAGTCGCCTCCAGGAAATCCCGTGCGCCCCCTTTTTCAGATCCCCCTCGCCCCCCTTTCGAAGCGGAAAAGCTCCGTGAACCGAGTCATGCGTGTCAGGGCGTTTGCGTCCTCATGCTCGCCTTGATATCGGGGCCAGACCACGTCGCCCACGCGTGCGCCATATACGGTGTCCCGTGCGCGAACCCGATCGAGCCATCCCGCCCGATCGCAATGAATCCAGCGTCCGCACCAACTGTGTCCCGCATCGTCGCGAGCAGGCGGTTGACCGCGTCTTGCACCGCCAGCCCACGCTCGATCAGCGTCGCAGATGGTCCTCGCCGCCAGCACGCGCATCATCAGCTCGCCCTTGCCGGTCGCCGACACTGCCGCATACGCTGTGGCGTAGGTGCCTGCACCTGGGCAGTGGTGCGTCGCCGACGCGACCTGGAAGCTTGAGCAGCGTCCCTCCGGTTGAGGTCGCTGCTGCCAGCCGGCCATCGCTATCCAGCGCGATGGCCCCAACAGTTCCCAGGCGCGGTTCCGCGCCAGCGCGTTGCCATTCCGCGCGTGCTTCAGCAGTGATCGGATCGTAGTCGCCGAAACCCTGCGCGCGCGCGAAGTGGAGCGCACCGGCGCCGGCCAGCAGCACGTGTGGGCTGCGTTCCAGAACGCTGCGCGCCACCAGTACCGGGTTGCGCACCCGGGAGATCGCCGCCACTGCGCCGAAGCCGAGATCGTGACCGGTTGCCACGCCGGCATCCATCTCGACGTCCCCGTGCAGGTTCAGCACCGAGCCCGTACCCGCGTTGAACAGCGGATCGTCTTCAAGCACCACCACGGCCGCCGTTGCTGCATCCAACGCCGCGCAACCCTGCCGCAGCATGGCCTGGCCCTGGGCCGCGGCGGCTCGCACTCCCGCCTGCGCCTGCTCATGGCGGGCTATGTCCCACTCTCCCGCACCGCCATGCACGGCGATGGCCCATCTCACTGCCGGTCCTCCGAGAGTGCTGGCGCGATGCGCAGCCTATAATCGCCCGCACACCATCCGCCCGATACCATGCTTCCGCGCCGATTCCGTAAAGCAACCCGCCGCGACCTGTTGCTCGCGCTCGCCCCCACGCTGGTGATAGTCGCCGTGGTCGTCATCCTCGCCTATCAGTTCGTGCAGCCCGCGCCTCCCGACAAGATCATCCTTTCCTCCGGTACGCTGGACGGGGGCTACAACGCCTACGCACAGAGCTACAAGGAGTTCCTGGCGAGCAATGGCGTCATGCTCGAGATCCGAACCTCTGACGGCGCCATGGAGAACATGGCACATCTGATGGACCCCCGCTCGGACGTGCAGGTCGCCTTCATCCAGAGCGGCACGGCCTTTGCAGCCAATGCTCCCAACCTCGTCTCACTGGGCAGCGTCTATTATGAGCCCCTGTGGGTGTTCTACCGTGGTGCGCCCATCACCGACCTCCCCGGTCTGGCCGGGAAGAAGATCGCTATCGGTCCGGAAGCGAGCGGCACGCGCGCGCTCGCTCTTCAACTCCTGGCCGTCAATGCCGTTGTGCTACCCCCCACCCAACTGCTGGCCAACGGAGGGGAAGAGGCCGCCGACCTGCTAACGCGTGGCAAGATCGATGCCGCGTTCTTCGTTACGCCACCAGAGTCCGAGATGGTTCAGAAGCTGACGGCCACGCCTGGCATTCGACTGCTGAGCTTCGAGCGGGCCGATGCCTACAACCGCCGCTTCCCCTATCTGACCAAGCTCACGCTCCCGCAAGGTGTGTTCGATTTCATGAACAACATCCCACGCCAGGACGTGGTGTTGCTTTCGCCAACGGCGAATCTCATAGCCAGGAACACGCTGCACCCGGCGCTTGCCTATCTGATGATGCGCGCCGCGACCGCGATCCATGGCGGCAGCGGCCTGCTGAACCCGGCCGGCGCGTTTCCCGCCGCGCTGGACGCCGACTTTCCCTTGAGCGTCGAGGCCAAGCGCTACTACAAGTCGGGGCCGCCGTTCCTGCAACGCTATCTGCCGTTCTGGGCCGCCAACCTGGTGGAGCGGCTATGGGTGATCGTAGTGCCGGCCATCGCGATCCTGGTGCCGTTGGTCAAGGCCGTGCCGCCGCTGTATCGCTGGCGCATCCGTTCGCGCATCTACCGCTGGTACGCACGCCTGAAAGAAATCGAGCTCCAGCTGGAGGACAACCCCGACGCCAAGAAACTGGAGGAGATGCTCGCGCGCCTCGAGGATGTCGACCGTGCGGTGAATCACATCCCCACGCCACTCGCCTACTCCGAGAACCTGTATAGCTTCCGCCAGCATATCGACCTCGTACGTCAGCGTGTGATTGTGCGGCTGGCGGGGACGCAAACGGAGCGCCGCGTGTCCGGCCAGCATGCTGCGCGAAGCGTGACCTCGGGATGACCCGCCACACGCGCGACCTGCTGTTCGCGTTCACACCCGCAGTGCTGATTGCGGTGGCCGGCCTCGCGTTCGCCGTCAAGTTCATCAAGCCGGCACCGCCCGACACGCTGGTGATCACGACCGGTGCGCCGGAGGGCGCTTACTACGCCTACGCGCAGAAGTACCGGGCGATCCTGGCGCGCGATCGCGTCAAGCTGGAACTGCGGCTGTCCGCCGGGTCGATCGAGAACCTCGCTCGCCTCGCCAACCCCGACGGCGGGGTCGATGTGGGCTTCGTGCAAGGCGGCACCGGCAACGCGGAGCGCACGCCCGGATTGGTCTCGCTCGGCAGCCTGTACTACGAGCCGCTCTGGATCTTCTACCGCGCCCCGCGTGAGCTCAGCAGCCTGCGCGCCCTGCGCGGCATGACGATCGCGACTGGTGCGGAGAACAGCGGCACTCGTGCGCTCGCCACGGAACTGCTGGAGGCCAATCAGCTCACGCAGCCACCCACTCGAACCGTACCGCTCGCCGGGCTGCAGGCGGTGGACGCGCTGCTGGAGGGAAAGGTAGGGGCTGCTCTGCTCATTGCAGCGCCCGATTCCATCATGGTCCAACGGCTGATCAAGGCGCCCGGCGTCCGGCTGATGAGTCTCGACGAAGCCGAGGCGTACACGCGCCGCCTGCCCTACCTTTCGCGCATTGTGCTGCCCAAGGGGGTGTTCGATTTGGTAGCGCGGATACCGGACCACGATGTCGTGCTGCTCGCCAGCACAGCCAATCTGATCGTGAAGGAAGATCTGCATCCGGCACTTGCCTACCTCTTGTTGCGTACGGCAGCCGAAGTCCACGGCCAGCCACATTTGTTCGAGCACCAGGGCGAGTTCCCCGCCCCCAGAGACGCGGATTTTCCATTGAGCGCCGAGGCGCAGCGCTACTACAAGTCGGGCCCGCCGTTCCTGCAGCGCTACCTGCCTTACTGGGGCGCGAATCTGGTGGACCGGCTGTGGGTCATGCTGCTGCCGATCGTGGCCATCGTGTTTCCGCTGTTCCGCCTGGTGCCTCCGCTGTACCGGTGGCGCATCCGCTCCCGCATCTACCGGCGCTACGCGCGGCTCAAGGAAATCGAGCTGGAGCTGGAAGAGAAGCAGGCGGCGCCGGCCCTGCAGGCCATGCTGGAACGGCTCGACCACATCGAGAGCGCCGTCAATCGCCTGTCGACCCCGCTCGCTTATTCGGAAAACCTGTATGTTTTCCGGCAGCATATTGACCTGGTGCGACAGCGGATCCTGGCGCGGTTGAGCCAGCCGGAACCTGCAGGCGCGAATCGATAGACAGCGAAGTAAGAGGCGCTCGCCTCCTACAACCTTGCCTCTTCAGGAAACCTGGACCGGTGTCGTTTCCGGGCGCGGTTCAGTCGCGCGTGTGCGCCACGTCCCGCGTGAAAAACCCGAGGACTTCACCGAGCTCACGCGTGCGCCGCATCGGCGGCAGGCTCTGCCAGATGCGACGCCCGTAAGGCTTCGTGGCCATGCGCGTGTCGCAGATCATCAGCACGCCGCGGTCGGTCTCGTCGCGGATCAAACGCCCGGCGCCCTGCTTCAGCGTAATCACCGCCTGCGGCACCTGGTATTCCATGAAAGCGTTGCGTCCGGCGGCGTTGATCTTGTCGATGCGCGCCGCGAGCACCGGGTCATCGGGCGGCTGGAACGGCAGCCGGTCGATCATCACCAGCGACAACGCCTCACCCCGCACATCCACGCCTTCCCAGAACGAGTGGCTCGCCACCAGCACCGCGTTGCCCAGCCGGCGGAAACGCTCCAGCAACTCGCTGCGCGGAGCTTCGCCTTGCAGCATCAGCGGGAAATCGTAGCCACGCTGCGCGAACCCCTCCAGCAGCATCTGATGCGCGGCGCGCATGGCACGCAAGCTGGTGAAGAGAAGGAACGCGCGCCCGCCGCTGGCGCCAACCACAGGCAGCACCGCATCCACCACTGCGCGCGTATAGCCCTCGCTGTTGGGGCCGGGCATCTCCTCTGGCACATACATCAGGGCCTGGCGCGGGAAGTCGAACGGACTCTCCCACGCTGCCGTGCGCGCGCTCTCGAGCCCCATCTCCGACTGGTAGTGGGCGAAGTCTCCGCGCACCGAGAGCGTAGCCGAGGTAAACACCCAGGCGCGGGCACTGCCGGTCACCTGCTTGCGCACAATGTCGGCGATGGACAACGGCGTTGCATTCAACTGCAGCGAGCCCTGGAACACCTCCACCCAGCGCACCGTCTCGCTCTCGGCCGCCAGGCGCCATTGCGCGATATGCGCGGCCAGCTCCTGCGCACGGCGGAAGCAATTCGCCAGCCCCTCGCTGCGATCGGCCTGAAACTCGAGCAGAGTCCCCAGCGCGCCGAGCTTCTCTGCGAGCCGGTCCAGGGCCTGCTGAAAGGCTTCACGTCCTTCCAGGGATTTGGCCGGCTGGCGGCCGGTATCCTCTTGCACCGCCAGGCGCAGATCGCGCGCGGCGCGGTCCATTGCCACGGCCGCCTCCGGCAGCGCCGCGAAGTCCTTGGCGCCAGCCGCCGCCTCCATCCGCGTGTCACGCGCCAGCTCCACCAATTGCGCGGTCGACACGCTCTGGCCGAAGAACAGACTGGCTGTAGCGGGAAGCTGATGCGCCTCGTCGAAGATCACCGTGTTGCAGGCCGGGAGCAGCTCCGTGACCCCTTCATCGCGCAGCATCAGATCGGCGAAGAACAGGTGATGATTGACCACCACGACGTCCGCGGCCAGCGCCTGCTTGCGTGCCTCCATCACGAAGCAGTCCTTATAGCGCGGGCATTCTCCACCCAGGCAGTTGTCGCGGGTGGAGGTCACTTGCGGCCAGATGCCCGCGTCCTCCGGCACCTCGCTCAGGCCGCTGCGGTCCCCGGTTTTGGAGGTGCGTGCGTAGCGGACTACGGCATGCAAGTACCCGATGTCGGCGCGGCTCACAAAGCGGCCGTCCGCGACCTGGCGTTCGAGATGATAGTGGCAGACGTAGTTGGCGCGGCCCTTGAGCAGGGCGACCGTTACAGGGACGCGCAGCGCGCGACGCACCGTCGGGATGTCGCGGTTGAAGAGCTGGTCCTGGAGGGTCTTGGTGCCGGTGGAAATGATGACCTTGCCGCCGGTCCGCAGCGCTGGGACCAGATAAGCGAAGGTCTTGCCGGTGCCCGTCCCGGCCTCCGCGATCAACAGGCTGCGGGAATCGATCGCCTCCGCGACGGCGTTGGCCATCTCCACTTGCTGCTGGCGCAGCTTGTAGCCCGGGATGGCGCTGGCCAGAGGCCCCGTCTCGGCGAACAGGGCCTCGAGATCGTTCATAGACACGATTCTACCGGTCCGGGAAGCTTGCGACGCCGGGACCTCTTCGATTGAGGACATAGGCGTAGAGCCTTGGCAGCGGCGGGCACCATGGCGAGGCTCGCAACATAGCGGCGCCTCGCATAGGTCGCTTTCAGCCGAATCTTGCGCCGCTGCGCAATCGGTCAGCCCTGACACCGAAGCATGACGAGCATATGACTGATATTGTGGCTGGCCAGGAACAGTTACCATCTGTGTCGAAGCGTAGACGGGAGATGCGCATGGCTGTGATCGTCACCCCTGACCAAGTCCTTCAGTTTGCTCCCAACATACGGTCGAGCTATCGCGAAGCGTTCGAGAACGGGCAAGCCGTTCTCGACCGCAGCGACATTTCCGCTGCGCCGCTTCGCGTGGCCCACTTCATGGCGCAGATTCTCCACGAGTCCGGCGGTTTGACCATCCAGTTCGAGAACCTCAACTACAGTCCCGAGCGTCTGCCCAAGGTGTGGCCGTCTCGATTTCGGCCCAAGGGGCCGCTGGATCCAGCCCGGTACGGTCACGATCCAGAACGGCTCGCCAACGCAGTCTATGGCGGACGAATGGGTAACGTCGCTCCCAACGACGGCTTCACCTATCGAGGTCGAGGCTTGCTGCAGTTGACGGGCAAAGAGAGCTATCAAGCCGCAACGACAATCTTGCGCAAGATCGCGCCAGATGCGCCGGACTTCGTTGCCAATCCCGATGAGGTGATCGGCGCCCGCTGGTGCTTGGAGGTTGCCGCCGCCGAGTGGGCGACGAAAGGCTGCAACGCTCTGGCAGACCAGGACGACATCAAAGCGATTACGCGCGCCATCAATGGCGGTCAGATCGGCCTCCCTGAGCGCATCGAGTGGTCGAAGCGAACCAAGGCGATATGGAGCTGATCCAGGTAAGCTCTGATAGCGTCGACCCTGGGTGACCGATCTCATCTGGCTGCCAGGTACGCAGTCAGCAACTTCATGATGCGAAATCTCGACTCCGTGACAACATTCTCTTTGATCCCGTCGTTTGGGACTGGTACATCTTCTTTGTCAGCGAGTCCGGTGAGGGCATGATCCTCGAGTCCGCAGTCCTGCAAGTGCGCGCGGGCATGGGTGCCGACTTCGAACAGGCCTTTGCGCAGGCGTCGAAGATCCTTTCGGCGTCGACCGGCTACGTGTCTCACGAGCTGCAACGGTGCCTGGAGGTTCAGGACCAGTATCTGCTGCTGGTGTGGTGGCGACGTCTGGAGGACCACACGGTGGGCTTCCGCGGCTCACCCGAGTATCAGCAGTGGCGCCGCTTGTTGCATCACTTCTACGATCCGTTCCCGATCGTCGAGCACTATGCGCTGGCCTACCCCAGCCCGGCTTCGGGCGCCGCGCCGCGGGTAACGGGGCTGGGCGGCGTGTTCTTCAAGGCGCGCGATCCGGACGCCTTGCGCGCCTGGTACCAGCGCCATCTCGGGTTCTTGCTGAGGACCGACGGCGCCGTGGTGTTTCGGTGGCGCGAGCTGGACCGCACAGCTGCTACTGGGGAAACCGTCTGGAACCCCTTCCCCGCCGACACCAGCTACTTCGATCCTGGCACGGCGCCGTTCATGGTGAACTACCGCGTGGCGGACCTCGATGCGCTGCTGGCAACGCTGCGGGCCGAGGGCGTTGCGGTGGACGGAAAAATCAAACAGGACGCCTACGGGCGGTTTGCCTGGATCCTGGATCCGGAGGGCAATCGCATCGAGCTATGGGAGCCGTCCGACTCCAACGCCTAGGGCAGCTCTCGCTGCGGTGCCGGTGACTTATCATGGCGCGGATAGTTGTACGGTTGTCGTAAGCACTGAAGCTCACAGCAGGAGGACGCCTACATGCTCGATCATATCGGCCTGCAAGTGCAGGACTATCGCAAGAGCAAGCAGTTCTACGCGCAGGCGCTGAAGGCGCTCGGCTACGAACTGGTGATGGAGTTCAGCGATACGGGCGGGTTTGGGAGGGACGGCAAGCCGGACTTCTGGATCGCCCAGGGGTCCGCGACCAAGCCGCCCTTGCACATCGCTTTTGCCAGTCCCGACCGGCCCACCGTAGACGCTTTTCATCGCGTCGCGCTGGCTGCCGGCGGCAAGGACAATGGCGCGCCTGGCCTGCGGCCGGACTACCATCCGAACTACTATGCGGCGTTCGTCCTCGATCCGGATGGCAACAACGTCGAAGCCGTCTGTCACCACGCGTGATCCGGCTTGGGCTTAAGCCCGAATGCGAGCGCTGCTTGATCGTCTGGGCACTCGGTCGCCGCTGGTCGGGGTCTAGCGCTCCGTTATCCGCGCCTTCTGACGGCTCGCCTGGGAGCCCAGCAGAGCGGTGCACTCCTCGGCTGAGAGCGGCTTGCTGAACAGGAAGCCCTGTGCTTCGTCGCACCCGTGCGCCTGCAGGAACTCGAGCTGCTCGCGGGTTTCCACACCCTCGGCGATGGTGCGCAGCTCCAGATTGCGGGTCAGTCCGATGATCGCGCTGGTAATGGCAGCATCGTCTCTGTCGGTGCTGATATCGCGCACGAAGGACTGATCGATCTTGAGCTTGTCGATCGGGAAACGCTTGAGATACGACAGGCTGGAGTGAGCCGGTGCCGAAGTCGTCGATCGCGAGCTCGACCCCCAGCGCCTTGAGCTGATCGAGCGCGTCGGTAACCCGCTCGACGTCCTCCATGATCACGCTCTCCGTCACCTCCAGTTCCAGCCAGCGCGATTGCAGTCCGGTCTCGTCCAGCGCCGCCCGCACCGTGGCTGCGAAGCCGGCCTCGCGGAACTGCACGGCCGAGATATTCACCGCCACCCGCACCGCCGGCAGGCCCTGATTCTGCCACGCCCGGTTCTGCCGGCAGGCCTCACGCAGCACCCACTCGCCGACCGGAAGAATCAGGCGCGTTTCCTCCGCGAAGCGGATGAAGCGCCGTGGCGGGAGGAGCCCGAGCTCGGGATGCTCCCAGCGGACGAGCGCTTCCACCCCGACAATACGGCCGGTGCGCACGTCGTACTGCGGCTGGTAGTGCAACCGCAGCTCGTCGCGATCGACGGCGCGGCGCAGGCTGCGCTCGAGCGACAGACGCTCCAGCGCGCGCGTGTTCATGTCCTGGGTGAAGAACTGGTAGTTGTTGCGGCCCGACTCCTTGGCGTGATACATGGCCGCGTCGGCATTCTTGAGCAGGGTCTCGACGTCGTGCCCGTCGGCCGGGTACACGCTGATGCCGATGCTGGGCGTGCTGACCAGCTCATGCCCGTCGATGGCGTAGGGCAGGCGACACCGAGTCCAGCACCTTCTGGGCAGCGCGCGCGACATCCGCCGCGTCGTCCATGTCGGGCATCAGGATCACGAACTCGTCGCCACCCTGGCGGCTCACGGTGTCGCTGGCGCGCATGCAGGCGCGCAGCCGACGCGCGACTTCCTGCAGCAGCTTGTCGCCCATCGTATGCCCAAGCGAATCGTTGACGTCCTTGAAGCGGTCCAGATCGAGGAACATGACGGCGACCTGCGTGTGGTTGCGCTCGGCGTGCGAGATCGCCTGCGTGATGCGATCGTTGAGCAGCACTCGGTTGGGAAGATCGGTGAGGAAATCGTGATGGGCGAGATGGCGCACGCGCTCCTCGCGCTCCCTGCGCTCGGACACGTCGGAGAAGATCTCGATGTAGTTCACCGGGCGGCCGTTGGCGTCGCGCACCACGCTCACGGTGAGCCATTTGGGGTAGATGTCGCCGTTGCGGCGCCGGTCCCACACCTCGCCCTGCCAGTAGCCGTGGTGCCACACCCGCTCCCAGATCTCGCGGTCGCGCTCCTGGCTGCGCATGCCCGGGCTCAGGCTGTAGGGCGTCTGGCCGACCGCGTCCTCCGCCGTGTAGCCGGTGACAGTGGTGAAGGCCGGGTTGACCGAGACGATGCGCATGTCGCTATCGGTGATGACGATAGCCTCGCCGCTGCTCTGGAACACCTCGCCGGCCAGGCGCAGCTGCTCCTCCGCATGCTTCTCGTCGGTGATGTCGAACAGGAAGCCCTGCAGCGCGGGCGACCCGCCTCTCCCCGGACACGACGCTGAAGATATTGCGCAACCAGACCATGCGCCCATCCGCGGTGTGCATGCGGAACTCGAGCTCGGTATCGCCGCCCTTGCAGCGGCGCCGCCCTGGACCTGCCGCTGCACCCAGTCGCGGTCGTCCGGCGTGCAGGTGGTCGGCCCAGAAGCCGTGCTCGTACCAGTGCTGCGAGCGGATAAGCCCAGCACCTTGACCGCCTGCGGGCCGACGTAGGTGAAGCGAAAGTCTCGCAGGCTGGCCGTCCACGGCATCACGTCGGTGCTCTCGACCAGCTGGCGGAAGCGGCGCTCGCTGCGGCGCAGCGCCTCCTCGGCCTGCTTGCGCTCGGTGATGTCCTGCATGGTGCCGACCAGGCGCAGCGGCCGACCGGCGTCGTCGCGCACCACCTCCGCGCGCTCGTGCACGTGGCGGATCGAGCCGTCGGGCAGACGGATGCGATGGTCGATCAGGAACGGCCGGCGCCCGGCGACCGCGTCTTCGGATGACGGCCAGCAGGCGCGGCAGATCGTCGGGGTGCACCAGCTCGAGCCAGCTCGCGTGCGTGGCTTCGAAACGCTGCGGGTCCTGGTCCAGGATGCGGTACATCTGCTCGGACCAGCTCAGCGTCGTCGCGCTGCAGATCGCGCTCCCAGCTGCCGACGTTGCCGACCTGCTGGGCCATGCGCAACGTCTCTTCGCGCTGGCGCAATGCATCCTCGGTGCGCTTCTGCTCGGTGAGATCGCGCATGATGGTCGACAGATACTCCACCTCGCCGGTCTTGGAGCGGTGGGCGATGAGCAGCTGCGAGACCGGGATCTCGGTTCCGTCGTGGCGCAGCAGCGCGCTCTCGCCCATCCACAGACCGGTCCGGACCGCCTCCGGAATGGCGGTAGCGGAAATCAGCTCCAATGCCCACGCAGGGTAGAACTCGGAAATGTGCCGCTGCCGCACGTCCTCCATCGGGTCCAATACCGAAGCAGGCGCCGCGCCGCAGCGTTCATGAACAGGAAGTTGCCCTGCAGGTTAGTCGAGCCGATAAAGTCGCTCGCCTCGTCCATGATGGCCAGCGTGCGGCGGCGTTCGCCCTCGGCCTGGATGCGCTCCAGCTCGGCGCCCGCCCGGGCAGCGAAGACGTTCAGAATGGTCTGACCCAGCGCCGACTCGTGCAACGGCTGGTCGTGCAGCACTGCCAGCACGCCGAGCGTCGCCCCCGATGCCGCAGTCAATCGCACGCCCAGGTAGCTCTGAATGCCCTTATCGGTCAGGAGGCGATCCGCGGGAAAACGCTGCTGAACATCGCGTGCACAGAAGCACGCGCCTTGGGCGATCACTTCGGCGCAGGGACTTCCCTCTAGAACGACCTCCCTGTTCTCGACTATCTGGCCGGCCGCGCATATGGCCACAGACCGGATGCGCCCCGGGTGACGCCACCTCGGCCACCAACGCGTAGCGTGTGTTCAACGCCGCCGCCAGCTCGAGCACGAGGGAGCGGAAGAACTGCTCCCCGAGCGAGGCGGAAGTGCCCTTGACCACGGCCTGGATGGTCTGTTCCGCGTGGCGCCGGCTTGTCACGTCGCGCACGAACACGGAAGCGCCGATGACCTTGCCCGCCGCATCGAAGATCGGGTTGTACAGTTCGTCCGCGTAACGCACTTCGCCCGCGGGCGTGCGGAACATGCTCTCGGCGCGCTGCCGCTCGCCGGCCAGCACGCGTGCGAACATGCCCCGCACCTCCTCCTGGCGCTCGGGCACGACCAGATGCGTCGCCTCCATCCCGATGGCGGGCTCGACGCCGAAATACCGGCGCACCGCGATCCGCAGCGCCTCGTTCATCATGGTGATGCGCAGATCGCGGTCGAGCGCCACGATAGCGTCGTCCGTGGTATTGACCGTGGCCGACAACAGCGCCTCGCTGCGGCTCACGACTTCCTCGGCTCGGCGCTGGTCGGTGACGTCGAAGTTGATGCCGGTCACGCGCACTGGCACGTCCCGCGGCGTCGCGCTGCACGCGGCCGTAGGCTTTGACGTGACGCACCTGCCCGTCCGGCCACCGGATGCGAAACTCGGTGTCGTAGGTTTCCCCGCCGGCACGGATCTGCTCGAGATAGGCCAGCGCCTGAGCACGGTCGTCGGGGTGCAGGGCGCGGACCCAGGCGTCGAAGTTGCCCGCGAACTCCTGTCTCGACATGCCGTAGATCCGGCACATCGGCTCGTCCCACTCGAGCGTGTCGTGCTCCGACGTCCCAATCCCAGATGCCGAGATTGGCCGACTGCGTAGCCAGCAACAGGCGCTCCGACATGCGCTTGATCTCATCCTGAGCCGCGCGCATCTCGCTGATGTCCTGGACCATCAGCAGCACCCGTTTGCGACCCTCGGTCTCCACCACCTGGGAGCAAAACAGACCGAAGGCCGGCTTGCCGCAGCGCCTTCGGAACGGCGCCTCGCGCTGCCGCGCGCTGCCCTTGCTCACCAGCTCACGGATGGATTCCGCGCGGTGCTCCGCGTCGCTCCAGAAGCCGATGCTCCACCGATGTCTTGCCGATCATCTCGCCGCGGCTGGCCTCGATCAAGTCGAAGAAAGCCCCATTGCCATCCAGCAACCGGCCTTCCTCCACCGTGAAGATGGCGGTCGGGACGGGGCTGTTGCGGAAGATGGCCTGGAAGCGGGCCTCGCTGCGTTCGATCCGCGTCAGTTGCCGGAGCAGCAGGGCAAACAGGAATGCCGCGAAGATCAGCGCCACGCCGGTGAACACGGCTTTCCTGAGGGAATCCCCGCGCCAGCCCGCGAGCAGGCTGTCGGTCGGGATACCCACGGTCATCGTCAGTGGGAAGGAGGTGAGCCGGGTATACGCGTACAGCCGCTCGATGCCATCGAGGGCGCTCACCGCCTGCATGGTGCCGTTGGCTTCCTTCTTCGCCTGGTGCACCTGGGTACTGGTGGTGTCGGCGCCGACCGCACTCTCGAGATAGGGATGGCGGAACAATATCCTGCCGTCGAGGCGCGCGACGCAGAAGACCGTGCGCGGGTCCAGCTCGAGGCGCTGAACCGCCTGCCGCAGAGAGCCGGTGTCGATTGTGACAACCAGCAAGCCGTCGAAGCCACCGTCGATGCCATTCACCCGGCGCGCGATCGGAATCAGCCAATCATCCCCGTTTCGCACCGGCAGCCCGACGAAATTCGGCAGCGTGGGGCGCTCGCGCAGCCCGACAAAGAAGTCGCGGGAATGCACGGGAGCATTCATCCCGCCGCCCTCCTGCGCCGACACCATCAAGCGGCCGTTCGCGTCGAACAGTTCGAGAGAGCGGAGCTCCGGGCTCACGAGCCGGTGCAAGGTGAGCAGTGCCGTCAGCGCGCGGGTATCGAGCGGGTGCAGAGCGCCCTGGCTGAACAGACGAACCTGGCTCTCCACCAAGACATCGTCGGCGGTCTCCAGCGCACGAGCCACGCGCTCGCTCAGGGTCCAGGCCAGGTTGAGCCCATCCCGGCCCCCCTGCTGCAGGGTTTGCTGGCGCTGGACCCACATCGACCAGGCCGTGGCCACGATCAATGTCAGCGCGACACTGGCAAACAGCACACTCAGCCCGACCGTCAAGACTCGCCGTCTGAGCGTGCCCGGTCCCCTTGGTTGCCTGTTATTCTGTCCCATGAACGTCGCCCGGGCCTTCCCTCGCAGGTACCCCGCAAGCCCAGATGCAGGGATCGTTCCAGCGAAACCCGGCTCGCCGCCGAGCCGGCACTGGGGAAAATGGTCTCATAGACGCGTCTTTATCGGCTTGGGCACATTAACATTTAGCCGGTGAAATGCAATGCAGACGGAATGGGCCGCACCCCACGCAGTTCCGCAGTAACGGACAGGGAGACGAGGTTTGAGCAAGCGCTGTGGTTGGGCCGAAAGCGGCCCGCTGGAGACGGACTATCACGATACCGAATGGGGCGTTCCGCTCCACGACGACCGCGGTCTGTTCGAGTTCTTGCTCCTGGAAGGCGCTCAGGCCGGCTTGAGCTGGTCCACTATCCTGCGCAAGCGTAACGCATACCGGAAAGCCTTCGCCGGCTTCGATCCGGCCAAGGTGGCGCGGTTCGATGCCCGCCGCATGCGCACCCTGCTGGCGGACGCAGGGATCGTGCGCAACCGCCTCAAGATCGAATCGGCGGTACGCAACGCCCGCGCTTTTCTGGAGCTGCAAGAGTCGGCGGGCAGCTTCGACGCCTATGTCTGGGGCTTCGTGGACGGCCAGCCGGTACGCAATGCCTGGAAGACCGCCGCGCAGGTACCGGCGAGCACGGCAGTATCCGACGCGTTGAGCAAGGATCTGAAGCGGCGCGGCTTCAACTTCGTCGGGACGACGATCTGCTACGCCTTCATGCAGGCCGTCGGCATGGTCAACGATCACACCGTCGACTGCTTCCGCTGGAAGGCGCTGACGCGTCTGGCGTGAGGTGCCCCCTCGCCGGGCACGCACACAGGAGAGGATCCATGGACGAGTTCGAGCGCAACCATCTGTCCAACCCGGCCGTCCCGCGTCACTGGACGCTGGCGCAGGCGGCATCGCTGCTGCCCCCGCCTGGCACTCACCCGCGCTCCGCAGCGGTCTACCAGCACGGAAGCCTGCTGCTGAAGCTGTTCGCGCCGCGTGGCAACGACCCGCAGCAGCCACACGTCCGCGACGAGATCTACGTGGTTGCACAGGGCCGGGGCTGGTTCGTCAACGGTGCTGTACGCCATCCCTTCGCGGCAGGCGACGTGCTGTTCGTCCCGGCGGGCGTCGTGCACCGGTTCGAGGACTTCAGCGATGACATGGTGCTGTGGGTCGTGTTCTATGGTCCGGAAGGTGGCGAAGCTCAG
The DNA here is from genome assembly GCA_963741215.1 of uncultured beta proteobacterium. GTDB lineage: Bacteria > Pseudomonadota > Gammaproteobacteria > Burkholderiales > SHXO01 > SHXO01. The sequence continues at coordinate 60,396 of CAVUHQ010000007.1, read as the reverse complement.
GCCCCACCGGCCGTCGCCTGATGCTGCATGGCCCAGGACAGCTCTCAGCCCGAGTTCTGGGACACCCGCTACCGGGACCACGTCACACCGTGGGACGCTGGCGGGGTGCCGCCGGATCTACGCGCTTTCGCGCGTACGCTAGCGGCCGGAACCCGCATCCTGATCCCAGGTTGCGGGTCAGGCCACGAAGTGATCCTGGCCGAGAGCGGCCTCGACGTGCTGGCAATTGATTTCAGCCCGCAGGCAATCGAGCTGGCGAAGCAACGCATGGGATCTTCCGCGGACCGCGTGCAGCTCGCTGACTTCTTTGCCTTCGACCCCGGACCGACCCCTTTCGAAGTCATCTACGAGCGCGCTTTTCTGTGTGCACTGCCGCGCGCGCTGTGGCCTCGCTACGGCGAGCGTATGGCGGACCTGTTGCGCCCGGGAAAACGGCTGGCCGGTTTCTTCTATTACGGAGACAACCCCAGAGGCCCGCCCTTTGGAACCAGCCCCGCGGAGCTGCACGGACTGCTCGACGCAGCCTTCGAACTGATCGAGGATCGCCCGGCGACCGGCTCTTTGCCGGTATTCCAGGGTGGAGAGCGTTGGCAGGTCTGGCGGCGGCGCGCGAGTTGCCGAGGCGGCTAACCGCTAGGGAGGGCGGCGAGCTGCCGGTCGTGCAAACGGGACAGCGTGAGCTGCGCAAGGATGGCCCCGCACAGGGCCATGAACATATCCCACTGGGTATCCCACACATCGCCTTGTGTGGCGAGAAATGCCTCCGCGTCGGTACCCGAGGCAAGCGCTACCCACCACTCGATGAACTCGTAGCAGGCGCTGATCGCGAGTGCGATGCTGCAGACGATGAACGTCAGCCAGCCTCTCCCGGCTACCACGCGCTGTCGGATCAGGATCTCGCGGGCGATCATGCTCGGGACGAAGCCTTGTGCGACGTGCCCCAGCCGGTCGTAGTAGTTGCGCGACAGGTGAAGCTCGTCGCGCAACCAGCTGAACAGCGGCATCTCGGCATAGGTGTAGTGTCCGCCGATCATCAGGATCGCGGCGTGGACCAGGATCAACACGTAGACCAGGCTGGTGAAGCGGAAGCGAGGATAGATTGCGGTCAGCACTACACCGGCGATGATGGCCGGGAACACCTCGAGGATCCAGGTGAAGTAGTCGTGCGGCTTCCACGCGGACCACGCGAGGATGCCGAGGCCGATCACGAGAAGCGCGACGTGGTAGCGCTTGCCGTCGTTCACCCTTCACCCTTCACTCTTCACCCTTCACCCCTCACCTCACCTCGTCCACTTTCAACATCACCCGCCGGTCCTCACTGCGTGCGTCACGGCTGCGGGTCAGAGCCTGGGTCTGGGAGCGCTCGACGGTCTCGCTCGAGCCGCCGATCTCGATCCACTCGCCGAGTCGGCCCGATACGACGGTGCTCACGCGTTGAATGCTGGTCGCGCCCGTGTTGGAGTTGCGCAGCCGGTCGCGCGCCGTGCTGATTTCGAGCGTGACGCGATCCCCATTCACGCGCGGTGTCACATAGAAACCGGTGTCGGCGTCTACGAAGTCCGTGCCCTGGGTGATCTGGGTTCCGCGCGGGGTTCGAGTCACCTGTGTGTTCTCAATTGGTGCGGACTGACCGACGCGGATGAACGCGTCATTTCCCTCCATTACCTGCACGGTCTGCGTTACCCCTTCGTCGCGCGACGACCGGCTGGTGATCGCGCGTCCTTCGACCTGGGTACGTCCGCTCTGCACCGTCACGCTGGGATCATTGCCAGTGCCTGGCGGTCTTGGCACTTTGACCTGGGCGTTGCTGCCAATTCCGACCGTGCCCGAAACCGACGTAGTGTCTCTGGACGCATCCCCAGCCGAGCTCTGGCGCACCGAGATCATCAGCTGCCTCGGCCTGGAATCGATGGCTCCCAGCACCTGCTTGATCTCCGCCAGGTTGGCGGGAGTGGTCTTGACGACCAGGCGGTTGTTCATGCCGGTGAGTGTGCCGCCAGGCGCCAGCAACGGCCGCAACATCGGGATGACTTCGTCCGCCTGGCGATAGCCCAGCGTGATTACTTCCAGCACCTGCTGCTGGGCTTGGGCCGTAAGCGTCAGGGCGAAGATGCAAAGTCCCAGTAGAAAGCCGCGAGCCCAGGTTTTGGTCATGCTCGTACTCCTCACCCCTCCCGCCGATCCCCTCCAACAAGGGGCGAGGCGGCCACTTCTCTGCGATTCCGCGGACTCCTCGCGGCCGGGTCCTGCCGGTAGAACAGGGAAAGCTGCTCGTAGACTCCGGGATACTCCTGCTGCACCACATCGGGAAGCTCGAAGAAGGCTTCGCTCAACACAGCGAAGAACTCGGCCGGGCTCTCCGATGCGTAGGGGTCGATGATCGTCTCTTCGTCCCCGTCCACCCGTGTGCAGAAGTCCTCGTACGCGGCACTGAAGATCTGCACCCAGGCCGGCCGGCTCATGCCTTTGTGCAGCGGCGGATAGCCGTTCGCTCCTCCGTTCAACATGTCCAGCTTGTGGGCGAACTCGTGGATGACCACGTTGACCCCGTCCGGATACTCGGCCTGCGCGATGTCTGCCCATGACAGAATCACCGGGCCATGCAGCCACGCCTCGCCGGCGTAGGACTGGTCGCCCTGGTGCACGATGCCCATCTCGTCGGTGTACTGGTGGCGCGGCACGAACTCGGCAGGGTAAACGATGATCTCGCTCCAGCCGCGGTAGTAGTCCATGTCCAGATTCAGGATCAGCGTGCAGGCCTGCACCGCGACGTGCAGCCGCATGGCGTCGTCGAGCGCGAGACCGTGAGCGGCGGAGAAATGCTTTTCATGCAGGAACAGGATGGTCAGATAGCGCAGCCGCTCCCGCTCGACGGGCGACAACGGGCGTGTAAACGGGAAACGTTGCAGCGCCAGACGCCATGCGCGGTCGTCGAACCGCGCATTCGCTATGATCCGGTCGCGGCGCCATTGCTTGATCTTGCCCCACATGATTCACCCGGACGGGAACATCGCGCCCTCTCGCTCGCCCAGTCGGCTGCGCGCGCGTGCACACCGCTCGGGCTGGCTGACGGACGCTGTCGTCGGCGCGTTCTCATGGTCGAGAAATACGAGCTAGCCTCCCTCGGGCAACGCCGGCGCGTCGGGCTCGGACAGAGTCTGCTCCAGGCCGGCGACGCTGTCGAGGTCATCCAGCTCCACGCGTTCGATTTGCGAGAAGCGGCGCGAGATCTTGTCGCTGGTGATGCGCACGTCCTCGGCGTCCTGATGCGCCTGCCGGATGTGGTCGGCCAGCCTCTTCATGCGCTGGTCGAAGCGGCCGAACTCCGTTCCCAGCCGGGACAGCTCGGACTTGATGATGTGCACCTGGCGGCGCGTCTCCACGTCCTTGAGCACGGCTCGAGCGGTGTTGAGCACCGCCATCATGGTCGTGGGCGACACGATCCAGACACGCTGCTGCATCGCGTAATCCACCACCTCGGCATGGTAGGCGTGGATCTCCGCGAACACCGCCTCGGCCGGGACGAACATCACCGCGCCGTCCGAGGTTTCGCCGGGGATGATGTACTTGCCGGCGATGTCGTCCACGTGCTTGCGCACATCGGCCCGGAACTGGCGCTGAGCCGGCAGGCGATCCGCCTCTGCCACACCCGGCTCGAGCATGCGGTGATAGTTCTCGAGCGGAAACTTGGAGTCCACTGCCACCATGCCGGTGGGCTCGGGGAGCAGCAGCACGCAATCGGCACGGTTGCCGTTGGACAGCGTGTGCTGAAATTCGTAAGCATTGGGCGGCATCAGATTGCGGATCAACGCCTCGAGTTGCACTTCGCCGAATGCCCCGCGTGAGCGCTTGTCACCCAGCAGTTCCTGCAAGCTGACAACGTTGGTAGTCAGGCCGTCGATCTTCTTCTGCGCCTCGTCGATGGTGGCCAGCCGCGCCATCACATTGGTGAAAGTCTCGTTGGTTTTCTTGAAGCCCTCTTCGAGCCGCTCGGTGACCTTGCCGCTGATTTGATCCAGACGGGTGTCGGTGGTCTTGGTGAGCGCCTCGATGGCGGTGGCCAGGTGCTGCGAGACGTTGCGCAGCGTGCTCTGGATCAGCTCCTGATCGGCTCGCCCCTGCTCGGCGAGGCGCTCCAGAACTTTGGTCAGCAGCTCGGTGCGCAGCTCGTCGTGCTTCGTGTGCATGTCGGAGCTGAGAGACCCAAGCCTCTGGCTCATCGTCTCGCGCGTGGCCGAGAGCTCCTCGGTCTGCGACAGCTGCAGCACGAGCATCGCATCGCGCGTCTGCTTGAGGTCCTGCGACAGCGTGCCGCGCAGGCGCTCGGAGGATTCCGCCTGGGTAGAGCTCAGGCGATCGGCGAGATTGTTGAGGCCGTCATAGACGTCCTTTACCGTCGCCGGGCGCATCTCCTCCAGGCTGCGCTGAATCTGCTCCGGCAGCTCCGCTTGACGCTGCAGCACGACGCCGATGCGATAGCCGATCCACAGCACGGCAATCAGTGCGAGGACGGCGAGGAGCACGGTGGATAGGGAAGGAAGGCCGAGTTCCACCGTGCGAGTATACCTCCGGGGTCAAAGCAGAGGAGGCACGAGGTCCGGGTCGCAGTATCTGCGCGTCGCGCCTGCTCAGGCCTCTTCGCCGACGCTGCGTGCAGCGGATCAAGCCGAGGAAACCTCGGCCAGTCCCTGGCGAAGCCGGCTACGCCGTAACCGCGGTGCGCTCCGCGCGCCTGCGCTCGTGCTCGGTCAGATAACGCTTGCGGATGCGGATCGACTTCGGCGTGATCTCCACCAGCTCGTCCTCGGCGATGAACTCGATGGCCGACTCCAGGGTGAGCTGGATAGGTGGAGTGAGAACGACGTTTTCGTCCTTGCCTGCAGCGCGAATGTTGGTCAGCTTCTTGGTCTTGATCGGATTGACCACCAGGTCGTTGTCGCGGGTGTGGATGCCGATCACCATACCCTCGTACACGGGATCGCCGGGGCTCACGAACATGCGCCCGCGCGGCTCCAGATTGAACAGCGCATAAGGCACAGCCGTGCCCTCCTCGGCCGATATCAGGACGCCGTTGCGGCGCTCGGGCATCTCCGGTTTGACCGGGCCGTAGTCATCGAACACATGGCTCATCACTCCGGAACCGCGCGTGAGGTTGAGGAACTCGGTCTGAAAGCCGATCAGCCCGCGCGCCGGGATGCGGTATTCCAGCCGCACGCGCCCTTTGCCATCGGGCTGCATGTCGGTGAACTCGCCACGGCGCTGCCCCAATGCCTCCATCACCGCGCCCTGGTGTTGCTCATCCAGGTCGATGGTCACCAGCTCATAGGGCTCGCTCCGCTCGCCGCCCATCTCGCGCATCAGCACACGCGGACGCGACACCGCCAGCTCGTAGCCTTCCCGCCGCATATTCTCCAGCAGGATGGTGAGGTGCAGCTCGCCGCGTCCCGACACCAGGAAGACATCGGCATCCGCCGTATCCTCGACGCGCAGCGCTACGTTCGCCAGCAACTCTCGATGCAGCCGCTCGCGGACCTGGCGGCTGGTCACGAACTTGCCTTCCTTGCCGGCGAACGGCGAGGTGTTGACCTGAAAGTTCATGACCAGCGTGGGCTCATCGACCGCCAGAAACGGCAGGGGCTCGGGGTGCTCGGGATCGGTCAGCGTGCAGCCGATGGTGAGACCCTCGATCCCTTGCAGCAGCACGATGTCCCCGGCCAGCGCCTCTTCCTGCGGCACGCGTTCCAGCCCCTCGAATCCGTAGACCTGGGTCACGCGCGCAGGCTGCGACTTGCCATCGGCACCGAAAATCAGCACCTGCTGTCCGGCCTTCAGCCGCCCGCGGCCGATGCGGCCGATGCCGATCTGGCCGATATAGCTGGAGTAATCCAGGGCGCTGATCTGGAACTGCAGCGGCTGGTCGGGATCGCCGGTGGGTGCCGGCACGTGCTCGAGGATGGCTTCGAACAACGGCCGCATGTCGGTGCCCGGCGTTTTTAGATCGAGCGTCGCGTAGCCCTGCAGCGCCGAAGCGTAGACGACGGGGAAGTCGAGCTGCGCCTCGGTGGCGCCCAGCTTGTCGAACAGATCGAAGGTGTGGTTCACGACCCACTCCGGCCGCGCGCTCGCGCGGTCGATCTTGTTGACTACCACGATGGGTCGCAAACCGCGCGCCAGCGCCTTGCGCGTGACGAAACGAGTCTGCGGCATGGGACCCTCGACGGCATCGACCAGGACCAGCACACCATCCACCATGGACAGCGCGCGCTCCACCTCGCCGCCAAAGTCGCGGTGGCCGGGCGTATCGACGATGTTGATGTGCACGCCGCGGTAGTCCAGGGCAGCGTTCTTGGCCAGGATCGTGATGCCGCGCTCGCGCTCGAGGTCGTTGCTGTCCATCACCCGCTCTTCCAGATGCTGGTGGGCGGCGAACACCCCCGACTGACGCAGCAGCTTGTCCACCAGAGTGGTCTTGCCGTGGTCGACGTGGGCGATGATGGCGAGGTTGCGGACGGGTCGGTGCATGGGGCTGGCGCGATTCAGAAAAGCCGCAGATTGTAACATGGGGGGCGTTCGATTAGAACGCAACTACTGTGCCGTAAGGAGACCTCTCACCCCGCCTCCCTGAATATCTGCATCGGGGGTGTCCGCAATACGCGGCGCGTACCGAGCAACCCCGCGATCAGCACCCCGCCAGTGCCGCCAATCAATCCCACCAGCCAGACCCAGGGGCTCACCTGGTAGGGCACGGTCAGCACACGGGTGGCCAGCACCCAGCCCAGAAGAGATGCGCCGATCGCAGCCAGCACGCCCGCCAGAGCGCCGATCGCAGCGAATTCGGATGCGTGCGCGGACAGCATCTGCCGGCCCGTCGCGCCCACCGTGCGCATGATCGCGGCGTCGAACACGCGCTCGTCGTGCGTTGCACTGATGGCTGCGAACAAAACCACCAGCCCGGCCAGCAGGCCGAACAAGAACACGAACTCCACCGCCTTGACCACTTGGTCCATGATCCGCTGGACCTGCGACAGGACCGCCGCAACGTCGATCACCAGAAAATTGGGGAAGCGCTTGACCAATTGATCCATGAGCGCAGAGCGATCGGGCGCCAGGTGGAAGCTCGTGACATAGCTGGCAGGATATGGATCCAACACACCAGGCGGCGCGACCACGAAGAAGTTGACGCGGAAAGAGTCCCACTCCACCTTGCGCAGCGATGTCACCACACCGTTCAGCTGGCTGCCGGCGATCTCATAGCCAAGCCGGTCGCCCAGCTTGATGCCCAGCGTTTGCGCGATTCCCTCTTCCACCGAGAACAGCGGCCTGCCTCGATCGGCCTCGCTCCACCAGTGCCCCGCGACGATCACGTTATCGGGCTGCATCCGTTCGGCCGATGACAGATTGAATTCGCGATCGATCAGGCGCTTTGCCCGATCGTCGGCGAAATCCGCCGAGGACAGAGGGCGCCCGTTGAGGGAGATGAGCCGGCCGCGGATCATCGGATAGAGCTCTGGCGGCTGCAATCCGCTGGCGCGGAAGAACGCCCGCACGGCGTCCAGCTGATCGGGCTGGATATTTACCAGGAACCGATTGGGCGCATCGGGCGGCAGGCTCTTCTTCCAGCTCGCGAGCAGATCGCCCCGCACCAGCGTGAGGAGCACAAGCGCCATAATTCCCACGCCGAGCGCCACAACCTGCGTGATGGTGGCGAGCGGCCGGCGGCGCAGGTTCGCGAGCCCGAAGCGCCAGGCAAAGCCCGCGCGGTCGGAAGTCCAGGCGAACACGCGCATCAGCCCCCAGGTGACAAGCGCGCAGCCGGCCATGGTGCCGACTGCACCGGCCAGCACGTAGGCCCCCACCTTCGGATCCTGCGCCTCCCACAGGATCAATCCGGCCAATGCGGCGATGCCTACCGCGTACCCCGTGATGCCCGCGGTGTCGGGCACGCCCAGGTCCCGGCGCAGGACGCGCAAGGTCGGGACCTTGCGCAGCGCCACCAGCGGCGGGATGGCAAAACCCAGCAACAGGACAAACCCGGCGACAAAGCCCTGCAGCACCGGGACCAGGCCGGGCAGCGGCAGCTCCACACCCACCAGCGGCTTGAGCATCGCCGCAAGCACGATCTGCCCGGCGAAGCCCAGCGCGCAGCCCACGAGGCTTGCGGCTAGACCGAGCGCGACGAACTGTTGCACGTGCAGGCGCAGGATCAGGCCCTGGCTGGCGCCCAGGCAACGCATGATCGCGCAGCCGTCCAGGTGGCGCGTGAGGTAGCGGCGAGCAGCCAGAGCCACTGCCACGGCGGCCAGAATCACAGACAGGAGCGCCGAGAGCCCGAGAAATTTCTCCGCGCGCTCGAGGGCTGAACGTATCTCGGGGCGCGCATCGCGCACGTCCTCCACGCGCTGTCCGGGACCGGCACGGGTTTCCGCGAAGGCACGGTATTCACGGATCGCCTGCAGCGGCCCGGCCAGGCCGAGACGATAGGTTACCCGGCTGCCTGTTTGTATCAGCCCGGTCGACGGTAGATCCGCGAGCGCCACGATCAAGCGCGGTCCGAGATTCAGGAACCCTACGCTGGTTTCCGGATCCTCGGTCACGCGCGCGGCGATGCGGAAGCTGCGGCTGCCCAGTGTGACACTGTCGCCGATCTGCACGCCCAACCGTGCCAGCATGCGCTCGTCGACCCATACCGTGCCGAGCAAGGGAATGGTATCCGCGGGCTTGTCCAGAGCGCGCAGGCCGTCGTCGATGGTGAGGCGTCCCTTGAGCGGATATCCGGGTCCGACCGCCTTGACCTCGGTGAGCTGGGACTGCTCGCCGTGCATGGTCATGCTGGGAAAGCGGACGGTCTCCACCGTGCGCAGGCCGCGCTTGTGCGCTTCCGTGGCGAAAGCCGGATCCAGCGGGCGGTCCGAGACGACTACCAGATCGGCACCCAGGAGCTGGCTCGCCTCCAGGCTGAGCGCCTGGCGCACGCGATCGGCGAAGAACGCCACGGTGGTGAGGCTGGTGACCGCGATCACCAGCCCGACCACCAGCACGCGCAACTCGCCCGCACGCCAATCACGCGCGAGCAGGCGCAGCGAGAGTGCGATGCCGCGCAGGAGAGACAGTTCGCGACTGTGAACTGGCGGGTTCTCCGTCACCCTGCCCTCCTCCGGGAGAGGGGGAGCTTAAGTCTGCTGGCCATTCAGCAATCGTCCCGCCGCCAGTCGCAGCCGGCGGCCGCACCGCCCCGCAAGCTTCTCGTCGTGCGTCACCAGGAGCAAGGTGGTGTTGTGCTCGCGGTTGAGGTCGAACATGAGGTTGACGATTTCCTCGCCCGTGGCCGAGTCGAGATTCCCGGTGGGCTCGTCGGCGAACAGGAGTCGGGGCGGGCCCGCAAAGGCACGAGCGATAGCGACGCGCTGCTGCTCGCCGCCCGAGAGCTGTCGCGGATAGTGGTGCAGGCGCTCCGCCAAGCCCACGCGCCCGAGCAAGCCCAGCGCGGCTTCCCGCGCAGATGGTGCGCCGGCCAGCTCCATGGGGAGCATCACGTTCTCCAGTGCGGTTAGCGCCGGCAGCAATTGGAAAGACTGAAATACGAAGCCGACCAGGCGCCGGCGCAGTGCTGCGCGCCCGTCCTCGTCGAGGGCCGAGAGGTCCTCGCCGTCGATGACAACTTGCCCAGCAGTGGGGACATCGAGCCCTGCGAGCAACCCGAGCAGCGTGGTCTTGCCCGAGCCCGACGCGCCGATGATGGCCACGGCCTCGCCCGCTGCGATCTCGAAGCTCACGCCATCCAGAATGGTCAGTCGACTGTGGCCCGTCTCGACTTGCTTGCCGAGAGCAACGGCCTTCACAATAGGTTGCATGCGACTACGGACGGGGGCGGCTTTGAGACTGCTGAAAGGCTTTGGGAAGGAGCGAACTTCTCCACGCGAAGGTATAGATTATGGCCGATTTCAGCCTGTAGGCCCTGGCGGGGCGCCGGTCGCGCATGCACGAGTTGATCTGAACGTTCCTTGAGTAGAGTGAGGTATGAGCGAAATCTTCGTCAGCTATGCCAGTACCGACCGCGAGCGGGTCGCGAAGCTCGTGCATGCGCTCGAGTCCGAGGGACTGCAAGTGTGGTGGGATCGCGACATCGCCTACGGCCAAAGTTTTAATAAGGTCATCGAACAAGCCCTGACTGGTGCGACTTGCGTGATCGTGGTGTGGACCCGCGAGTCGGTCGGCTCGGAATGGGTCCAGAACGAGGCGTCCGATGCGCGCAAGCGCGACCGCCTGGTGCCGGTTCTGCTCGATCCGGTAGCCCCGCCGCTCGAGTTTCGCCATCTGCAGGCGGCCGACCTTTCGAGCTGGCAGGGGGATCCGGCCGACCCGCAGTTCACCGGGCTGCGCAAAGCGGTGACCGCGATGCTAGGCCGAGGCGACGCGACGCGTCCTGCCAAGCAGGCGGCTGCACCCACGTTGCACTGGTGGCAGACGCGCCCAGGGCAAGCGGTGGGTGTGGGCGGGCTGCTGATTGGCCTATCGGCGCTCCTGATCACGCTCAAGCAAGTAGGCTGGATCGGTGCTCCCACGCGACCTCCGACTATCGCTGCCATGCCGGCAATCCAGTCGGCCCCGGTCGTTGCCCCGGCGGTAAAGGCAACCCAAACCCCGCCGGCCCAGGTCGCTGGACAGCCGCCGCGAGCCGTCACCGCGTCCTTCGCCGAGCCGCTGAATCTACTGGATACCGAGGCCGGGGCGCGCCTGCTCGCCGCCAACGAGGAGGGCTGGAAGCGCCTGTTCGCGGGCAAACCCACCACCACGATCGTCAGCCGGAACGGGTTTGCGGTGCTAGCGGTGCGTGGCGACAAGGTGGCGAAGTTCGATACGCTCGGGGTCTTTGTGGACTCCACCTCCGTCGACAACATCAAGGAACTCGCGATCTACACCAGCTCGGCGTCCCCAGAGGGGCCGTTCACCAAGGTTGCGCAGCTCACGGTGCCCAACTATCGCAACATGGAGAAGCCGTTTCACGAGCTCCACATCAAGCCGTCCGAGGCGCGCTTCGTCAAGCTGCAGGTGGTTTCGCTGCAGACCGACTACGGCCCGAACGGCAATCTGGGCAGCATTCAGCTCTATGCCAGCCAGCAGTGATTCATGAGACCGCGCGTGATGCGCGTGGTTCGCTCGTCGAAGCTAAACCTCCGGATGTCCCGCTTGCTCGCATGCTGGTTGTGGGCGCTGCCGCTCTTGCTGGCAGACGTGGGCCTGGCCGCCGAGGCGCGTGTCATCATGGTGTTCGGGGACAGCCTCTCGGCCGGTTACGGTCTGCCGCAGGGCAAGGGCTGGGTCGACCTGCTGCAGCAGCGGCTCGACCAGCAAGGCTACGGCTACCACGTGGTCAATGCCAGCATCAGCGGCGAAACCACGCTAGGCGGCCGCAACCGGCTCGCCCAGGCGCTCGCCCAACATCGTCCGCGCGTCGTGATCATCGAGCTGGGTTCCAACGACGGGCTGCGCGGCCAGCCACTCGACGCGATGCGCGAGAATCTGGTGCAGATGGTGCGCGCCAGCCAGGCCGCGAAGGCGAAGGCCATGCTGGTCGGTATGCGTATCCCGCCCAACTATGGTCCGGACTACACAGAAAAGTTTCGCGCTACCTTTGACGCCGTCGCGAAAACCACCCATGTACCCTTGACGCCCTTTCTCCTGGAGGGGTTCGCCGACCGGCGCGATATGTTTCAAGCGGACGGCCTCCATCCCGCGGCAGCCGGCCAGGCCCCGATGCTGGACAACATCTGGAAGCAGCTCAAGCCTCTGCTGGTCAAGCCGGCGCGGAAGGGTTGAAGCTGAACGTGTTAGCGTAGTAAAAGTCTCGACTGGCTCGAGCGCACCTGTCGAACGCGAGGACGAGATCATTGGCGGCAGCCCAGGACGTTGCGACCGTAGAACAACTGGCCGAGTTTGACGAGGTCATCGACGTCCGCACGCCCGCGGAATTTGCCGAGGACCACGTGCCAGGCGCGGTGAATCGTCCCGTGCTGTCCGACGAGGAGCGCGCACGGGTCGGCACGCAGTACAAGCAAGTGTCCGCCTTCACCGGCCGCAAGCTCGGCGCCGTGCTGGTTTCACGCAACATCGCCCACCACCTGGAAACCCGTTTCATCGACAAACCGAAGACGTGGCGCCCGCTGGTCTACTGCTGGCGTGGCGGACAACGCAGCGCGGCGCTGGTGCATATTCTGCGCGAGATTGGCTGGGACGCTAAGCGCATCGAGGGGGGCTACAAAGCCTATCGGCGTGCCGTGGTGGCCGATCTGCCGCAGTTCGCGCGACGCTTTCGGCTGCGCGTGGTGTGCGGCCTGACCGGGTCGGGCAAGAGCCGCCTGCTCGAGACGCTGAACCGGGCGGGCGCGCAGGTGCTCGACCTCGAGCAGCTCGCAGCCCACCGGGGCTCGGTGCTCGGCAACCTGCCGGACCAGCCGCAGCCCGCCCAGAAGATGTTCGAGAGCCGCGTCTGGTCGCGGCTGCGCGCCTTCGACCCGAACCGTCCCGTATTCGTAGAATCGGAGAGCAAACGGATCGGCGCGCTGCACGTGCCGGACGAGTTGATGGCTTCCATGTGGGAAAGCGAATGCGTGCAGATCGAGACGCCAGCGGCCGTGCGCGTGGAGCTGCTCAAGCACGAGTACGCGCATTTCCTGGCCGATCCCGCGCCCCTCGGCCGGCAGCTCGACCGTCTGTCGCAGCTGCACGGGCACGCCGTGATCGAGCGCTGGAAAGGCATGGCAGGCAATGCCGAATGGGACGAACTGATCCGGGAACTGCTCGAACGGCATTACGATCCCTCGTACACCCGCTCCATCGTGTCGCACTATCCCGGCCTGCAGCGAGCACGGACGGTCCCGATCGTGTCCTACTCCGACGAGAGTTTTGCGCTTGCCGCGCATGCGCTGCTGGACGAATCGTTCGCCCCTGCGGTCTGAAACCCGCTCCGTGGGTCTAGGGAAGCTCTGATCAAGTCGCGCATGCGAGCTCTTGATCAGAGCTTCCGTGGAGCTTGAGGTTATACTCCCGCCCGACCGCCGCTGACCATGCCATCCGACTTCGACATCCGCCGCCTCCTCGTGCTCGCCCTGGCGGTGCTGATCATCTGGTTCGGCAATCTCGACTACCGCAGGCTGATCAAGCCGGACGAAGGCCGCTATGCCGAGCTATCGCGCGAGATGGCGGTCAGCGGCGACTGGGTGACACCGCGCCTGAACGGCATCAAGTATTTCGAGAAGCCGCCGCTGCACTACTGGGCCGGCGCCGCGGCGTTCACCCTCTTCGGCCAGCATGAGTGGACCGCCCGCCTGTGGAGCGCACTCACCGGGCTCTTCGGCGTCGTGCTGGCCTGGTACGCAGGCCGTCGCCTGTTCGGCCCTGCTGCAGGCCTGTACGCCGCAGTCGTGCTGGGCAGCAGCTTGATGTACGTGGTCGTGGGACACCTCAATACGCTGGACATGGGGCTGACGCTGTTCCTGTTCCTGGCTCTGTGCGCATTTCTGCTGGGCCAGCGCGACGAGGCCGACCCCGGCGAGAACGCGCGCTGGATGCACGTGGCCTGGGCCGCCATGGCCGGTGCGGTGTTGAGCAAGGGGCTGGTCGGCCTGGTCATCCCGGGCGCCACTCTGGTGCTCTACAGCCTCATCCAGCGCGACTGGCGCGTGTGGCGTCGCCTGCACCTCATCACCGGCCTGCTCCTGTTCCTCGCCATCGCCGCGCCCTGGTTCGTGCTGGTGTCGATGCGCAACCCCGAGTTCGCGTGGTTCTTCTTCGTGCACGAGCATCTGCTGCGCTATACCACCAAGATCCACCAGCGCGACGAGCCCTGGTACTACTTCCTCCCGCTGCTGATCGCCGGTGGCTTGCCGTGGACGGTCGTCATGCTCGACGCCGCCTGGCACAGTTGGAAACTGGAGGCCCTGAAGACATTCCAGGCGCGGCGGTTTCTGCTCATCTGGTGCAGCTTCGTGCTGCTGTTCTTCAGCGCCTCCGGCTCCAAGCTGCCGCCCTACATCCTGCCGCTGTTCCCCGCGCTTGCCCTGTTGACCGGCTGGCGCCTCACCTCGATCTCCGGGAAAGCCCTGACCTGGCAACTCGCGCCGATAGCGCTGCTCGCGTTGGGTGCGCTGTGCGCGTGGCCCTTCATCAAAACCTCCGGGCGACACGCCGGTGGAGCTGATCCTCGCATTCAAGCCCTGGATTGCGGCCGCCGCTGGGCTCATGCTGGCCCTCGCGATCTACGCCATGTGGGCCGCGCGCAGCGGCCGATTAGCGCGCGCGGTGCTGGCCGGCGGGCTGGGTGGATTGCTGAGCGCGCAGATCATCGTGACCGGGCACGAATCGCTGTCGCCTTCCACCTCGGCCTATCGCATGGCCCAGCAAGTGAAGCCCTATCTGAAGCCGGGCGTTCCCTTCTACAGCGTGTACACCTATGACCAGACGCTCGACTTCTATCTCGGTCGCACCGTGACTCTGGTACAGTTCCGCGACGAGCTGGATTTCGGCCTGCAGCAGGAGCCGCGGCTCGCGATCCCGACGGTGGGCGAATGGGTGGAGATCTGGAAGCAGCAGCCCTACGCCTTGGCCCTGGTGGGCAAGGATCTCTATGAGCAGCTCGCCGCAACGGGCGTGCCGATGGAGCTGATCGCCAACGACCACCGCCGCTATTTCATCAAGACGCGATGATGTCGCCGCTCCCGCTGACGTCGCAGTTCCGATGAACGCGCTGAGCTTCGCCCTGGTGCTGTTCGGCGTGCTGCTCAATGCCGCGGCGCAACTCCTGCTGAAGGCTGGCACCAATGCTATCGGGCAGTTCGAGTTCAGCGCCGCCAACCTGGCGCCGATCGGTTGGAAGGTGGCTACGCAGCCCCATATCCTGGGCGGCCTGACCTGCTATGCCATCAGCGTGGTGGTGTGGATCTTGGCGCTGTCGCGCGTCGAGGTCAGCATCGCCTACCCCATGCTCTCCATCGGCTACGTGGTGAATGCGGTCGCGGCGTATGTCCTGTTCGGCGAAGCCGTCGGCGTTCAGCGCCTGGTCGGCATTGGGATCATCATCATTGGTGTGTACATCGTCGCAAGATCTTGATTGAACCGCCATGAGCTACTTGCCGTTCGCGAAGCCCACCATCGACGAAGAAACCATCGCGGCAGTGGCCGAGGTCCTGCGCTCGGGCTGGATCACCAGCGGGCCGAAGGTCCAGGAATTCGAGCAGGCTTTGTCGGCATACCTGGGCGGCCGCATCGTCCGCACCTTCACCTCGGCAACCGGAGCGCTGGAGGTTGCGCTGCAGGCTTGCGGCATCGGCCCGGGGCACGAAGTGATCGTGCCGGCGATGACGTTCGCCGCCAGCGCCAACGTCGTGATGCGCGTCGGGGCCCAGCCGGTGTTCGTGGATGTCGAGCTCGTCACGCGCAACCTCGATCCAGGCAGGCTCGAAGCGGCCATCACCCCGCGCACCCGCGCCATCATGCCGGTGCACTTCGCCGGACTGGCGGTGGACATGGATCGGGTCTACGACGTTGCCGAACGACATAAGCTGCGCGTAATAGAGGACGCGGCACACGCCATCGGCACACGCTGGAAGGGCAAGCGGATCGGCAGCTTCGGCGATCTGGTGTCGTTCAGCTTTCATCCCAACAAGAACATGACCACCATCGAGGGCGGCGCCCTGAGCCTGCCGTCCGACGCCGAGTTGAAGGCGGTCGAGCTGCAGCGCTTCCACGGCCTGGTGCGCGATGCCGACGGCAACGCCGATGTCCTGCTTCCCGGCGGCAAGTACAATCTGAGCGACGTGGCTGCGCGCATCGGCCTGTCTCAGCTTCGGCAGCTCGAAGGCTTCAACGATAAACGCAAGGAGCTGGTAGCACGCTATTTCGAGCGAATGAATTCCGATCCGCCCTGCCTGCTCCCGGCACGCGGCGACGAAGGCCACACGTGGCACATCTTTGCTCCCCTGCTTCCGCTCGCCCACATCGGCATGACCCGCGGCCAGTTCATCAAAGCCATGCACGAGCGCGGCATCGGCGTCGGGGTGCATTACCCGGCCCTGCATCTGTTTACCGCTTATCGAAAGCTGGGTTACAAGGAGGGCGACTTCCCCAACGCCGAGAGGATCGGGCGGGAGACCGTCACCCTGCCGCTGTTCCCAACCATGCAGTTGTCGGACGTGGACCGGGTATGCGATGCGGTTGCCGAGGTGCTGAAGTCGGCCAGGAAAGGGACATCGGTAGCCGCCGGCTAGAATACGCCGATGCGCACGCCCGACCTGTCGGTCATCATCCCGGTCTACAACGAACAGGAGGGCCTGCCGGCACTCTTCGCCCGCCTGTACCCGGCCCTCGACGCGCTGAAGATCGCCTACGAGATCGTCTTCATCAACGACGGCAGCAAAGACCTCTCGGCCGCGCTCCTGCGCGAGCAGTTCCAGAAGCGCCGGGACGTGACTCGCGTCATCCTGCTCAACGGCAACTTCGGCCAGCACATGGCGATCATGGCCGGTTTCGCCCATGCGCGGGGTCGCCGCGTGGTAACACTCGACGCCGACCTGCAGAACCCGCCGGAGGAGATCGGCAACCTGATGGCTGCGATGGACAAGGGCTACGACTACGTCGGCACCATCCGCCGCAAGCGTCAGGACAGCGCGTTTCGCCGCTACGCTTCCCGCGCGATGAACCGGGTGCGGGAGCGCATCACGCGGGTGAAGATGACGGACCAGGGCTGCATGCTGCGGGCCTACAGCCGGGACATCATCGACGCCATGGTCAGCTCGCGCGAGGTCAACACCTATATCCCGGCGCTGGCCTATACCTACGCCGCCAACCCGACCGAGATCGAGGTCGCGCACGAAGAGCGCGCCGCGGGGGAGTCCAAGTATTCTCTGTACCGGTTGACCCGGCTCAACTTCGATCTGGTCACCGGGTTCTCCATCGTGCCGCTGCAGATGTACTCCGTCCTGGGCTTTCTGGTCTCGCTGATGTCGCTGGGCTTCTTCGCGCTGATCGTCTATCGGCGCATCGCCTACGGACCCGAAGCCGAGGGCCTGTTCACCCTGTTCGCCATCGCCTTCCTGCTGCTCGGCGTCGCGCTGTTCGGCATCGGGCTGCTGGGTGAATACGTGGGCCGGATCTATCAGCAGGTGCGCGAGCGGCCGCGCTATTTGATCCAGGCCATTCTCGAGGCGGAGAAGGAGACAGACGCAATCCCGGAAGCGACACAGTTCGCGCAGGCCAGCCCCGTGCCGCATGCCTCGCACTTCGCGCCGCGCGCCTGATGTCTTCTGCCGTCGTCTTCGCCTACCACAACGTCGGCGTCCGCTGCCTGTCGGTGCTGCTGGGCCACGGCCTCGACGTTCCGGCTGGTGGTCACGCATGAGGACCAGCCCGGCGAGAACATCTGGTTCGAGAGCGTAGAGGCTTTGGCGCGGCTGCACGATCTCGCCGTGGTCAAGCCCGCGAACCCCAATGATCCTGCGTTCGTGCGCGAGATCGCGGCAGTCGCGCCCGACTTTCTGTTCTCGTTCTACTATCGGATGATGCTGTCAGCCCGCCCTGCTCCAACTCCCTGCGCGCGGTGCGCTTGAACATGCACGGCTCGCTGCTGCCTCGCTTTCGCGGCCGGGTGCCGGTCAACTGGGCCGTGATCAAGGGTGAGCGGGAGACGGGAGCGACGTTGCACTACATGCTCGAGAAGCCCGATGCCGGCGACTATCGTCGCGCAGCAAGCCGTGCCGATCCTGCCCGACGACACTGCCTTCGACGTATTCACGAAAGTGACCGTGGCGGCGGAAATCGCGTTGGACCGGGTGTTGCCTGCGCTCCTCGCCGGCACGGCGGCACGCGTCCCGCAGGATCTGAGCCGCGGGTCGTACTTCGGCGGACGCAAGCCGGAGGACGGGCGCATCGACTGGAGCCGCGGTGCAGTCGAGATCCACAACCTCGTCCGCGGCGTCGCCCCGCCCTACCCTGGCGCCTTCAGCGAGGTCGAGGGCAAGCGGGTGCGGGTGCTGCGCACGCTGGTGCCGCGCGAGAGCGTGCCGAAGACCGGTTTCCCCGCACTGTTCTGCCATGCCGGCCGCTGCTATGCGGAATGCGGCGACGGCGGCCTGCTGCGCATCCTGTCCCTCGAAGTGGACGGTAAAATGCTCGACGAGCGCAGCTTCCAGCGCGCCGGCACCACTCCGCCCGTGCGGCTACCCATCCAACACCGGCCCTGATCATGAAAAAAATCTGCATCCTCGGCGTCAACGGCTTCATCGGCCACCACCTGTCCAAGCGCATCATCGACACCACCGAGTGGGAGGTGTACGGCATGGACATGCAGAACGAGCGCGTCGCCGACCTGATGGACCATCCGCGCTTCCACTTCTTCGAGGGCGACATCACCATCAACAAGGAGTGGATCGAATACCACATCCGCAAATGCGACACGATCCTGCCGCTGGTGGCGATCGCCACGCCGGCGACCTACGTCAAGGAGCCGCTCAGGGTGTTCGAGCTGGACTTCGAAGCCAATCTTCCGATCGTGCGTTCCTGCGTCAAGTACGGCAAA
Organism: uncultured beta proteobacterium; assembly: GCA_963741215.1. Classification (GTDB taxonomy): domain Bacteria; phylum Pseudomonadota; class Gammaproteobacteria; order Burkholderiales; family SHXO01; genus SHXO01. Next base: position 41,828 of record CAVUHQ010000007.1, on the reverse strand, counting down.
CGCATTGCCTTCCCGTCCACCTCGGAGGTGTACGGCATGTGCCAGGACGCCGAGTTCGACCCCGGACGCCTCGGAGCTGGTGCTGGGCCCGATCAGCAAGCAGCGCTGGATCTACTCCTGCTCCAAGCAGCTCATGGACCGCGTGATCTGGGCCTACGGGTCGGAAGGGCGGCTCGACTTCACCCTGTTCCGCCCGTTCAACTGGATTGGCGCCGGCCTGGACAACATCCACACGCCCAAGGAAGGCAGCTCGCGCGTCATCACGCAGTTCTTCGGACACATCGTGCGCGGTGAGGAGATCAAGCTGGTGGACGGCGGCACCCAGAAGCGCGCTTTCACCTACATCGACGACGGCGTCGACGCGCTGATGAAGATCATCGACAACCGTAACGGAATTGCCACGGGAAAGATCTATAACGTCGGCAATCCACGCAACAACTTTTCCGTGCGCGAGCTGGCGACCATGATGATCGACCTGGCCCTCAAATACCCGGAGTACCGCGAGCAGGCGAAGCAGGTGAAGATGGTGGACATCAGCTCCGGCACCTACTACGGCGCCGGCTACCAGGATGTGCAAAACCGCGTGCCCAAGATCGAGAACACCCGCGCCGAACTCGACTGGGAGCCCAAGGTCAACATGGAGCAGGCGTTGATCAACATTTTCGATGCGTATCGCGGGATGGTGGCCGAGGCGCGCGGGCTGGTTGACTGACGTACCTTGGCGGCGCGCTCCCGATGAATCTCGCGCTCAAGGTCGACGTCGACACCTACCGCGGCACACGCGACGGCGTCCCGCGACTGGTGGAGATGCTGAAGCAGCACGGCGCAGGGGCGACGTTCCTGTTCAGCCTGGGGCCGGATCACACCGGCCGTGCCATCAAGCGCGTGTTCCGCCGCGGATTCCTCAAGAAGGTGCAACGCACCTCGGTGCTGTCTCACTACGGCATAACCACCCTGCTCTACGGCACGGTACTCCCTGGGCCGGACATCGGGCGCCGCTGTGGCGACATTTTGCGCCGGGTCCGGGACGAGGGTTTCGAGACGGGCATCCACACTTACGATCACATCCGCTGGCAAGACCATGTGAGTGCCAAGGATTCGGCGTGGACCAGGAACGAGATGGAGCGGGCTTGCGACCGCTACCGCGATATCTTCGGTGCCGACCCCAAAGTCCATGGAGCGGCAGGGTGGCAGATGAACCGCCACGCCTATCGCTTGACGCAGCTGCTCGGCTTCGGCATCTGCTCGGACACGCGCGGGACGCAGCCGTACATCCCCGTGTACCAGGCGGAGATTGTCGCTTGCCCGCAAGTGCCGACCACGCTGCCGACCCTGGACGAAATGATCGGCGTGGATGGCGTGACCGAGCACAATGTCGCCGATCGTCTGCTCGAGCGCAGCCGTGATGCGCTTTCGAGCGGTCATGTGTACACGCTGCACGCCGAACTCGAGGGCATGAAGCTGGCGCCCGTGTTCGAGCGCCTGCTCGAGGGGTGGCGCGGGATGGGCTACAACTTGATGTCGCTGGGCGACTACTTCGACGCGCTCGAGAACAAGAACCTGCCGCGCCACGAGACCGCTGTCGGCGAAGTGCCGGGGCGCTCGGGCACGCTTGCGCTGCAGGGGCCGGAGTTCCTGGCCTGATCGCATTGCAACCCGATCCCACTGGAGGCAAGACCATGCTGGAAAACCTGGCCGTCCCCGACTTCGAGGCCCCTGCCACGGGCGGGAATACCTTCCGGCTCAAGGATGCACGCGGCAAGCCGTTGGTGCTGTACTTCTACCCCAAGGACAACACGCCAGGCTGCACCGACGAAGGAATGCAGTTCCGCGACCTGTACCCGCAGTTCCAGGAGTTGGACTGCGCGATCTATGGCATCTCGCGCGACAGCCTCAAATCCCACGAGAACTTCAAGGCCAAGATGAGCTTTCCGTTCGAGCTGCTGTCGGATCCCGACGAGCGCGTGTGCCAGATGTTCGGGGTGATGAAGATGAAGAACATGTACGGCAAGCAGGTGCGCGGCATCGAGCGCAGCACTTTCGTGATCGACAAGGACGGCTATCTCAGAAAGGAGTGGCGCGGGGTTAGAGTACCGGAGCACGCGCAAGCCGTCCTCGACGTCGTCAAGAGCCTTTGAGGCGAACGCCGTGTTAGGCCTCCACTCTTCACCCTTCACTCTTCACCTCTTCACGCCTGATCCGACTCTGATGTCCCAGCGCAAACCCGCATCCGTCACCCGCCTGCATCCGGACACCAAGCTGTTCGTGCTCGACACCAACGTCCTGATGCACGATCCGACCAGCTTGTTCCGTTTCCAGGAGCATGACATCTACCTGCCCATGGCGACGCTGGAGGAGCTGGACGCCAACAAGAAGGGCATGTCCGAAGTCGCGCGCAACGCACGCCAGGCCAGCCGCTTCATCGACGAGCTGCTCCGCCACGCCGGCCACGACATCGACGAAGGCTTCGCGCTCGACGCGCACGGCGCCAAGGAAGCCACTGGCCGCCTGTTCCTGCAGACCAACGCCATCAGCGGCGAGCTGCCCTCCAGCCTCCCCACCAGCAAGGCCGACAACCAGATCCTGGGGGTGGTGCGTCATCTGGCCGAGGCCTATCCGAAGCGTCACGTGATCCTGGTCAGCAAGGACATCAACATGCGCATCAAGGCGCGTGCGCTCGCCTTGGCGGCCGAAGACTATTTCAACGACAAGGTCCTGGAGGACACCGACCTGCTCTACACCGGCGTGCGCGAGCTGCCGGCGGATTTCTGGGACACGCACGGCAAGGAGATGGAATCGTGGCAGCAGGCCGGGCGCACCTTCTACCGCGTGCACGGGCCGCTGTCCTCCAGTCTGCTGATCAACGAATTCGTCTACCAGGAAGCCGAACGGCCCTTCTACGCCCAGGTACAGGAGTTGTCCGGCCAGACCGCGATCCTGCACACCCTGACCGACCACGCCGGCCAGCGCAACAGCGTATGGGGCATCGTGGCGCGCAACCGCGAGCAGAACTTCGCGCTGAACCTGTTGATGAACCCGGACATCGACTTCGTTACTCTGCTGGGCCAGGCCGGCACCGGCAAGACGCTGCTCACGCTCGCCGCCGGGTTGATGCAGACCCTGGAGGACAAGACCTACTCGGAGATCATCATGACCCGCGTCACCGTTCCGGTGGGCGAGGACATCGGTTTTCTGCCCGGGACCGAGGAAGAGAAGATGACCCCCTGGATGGGAGCGCTGGAAGACAACCTGGACGTGCTCAACAAGACCGACGACGACGCCGGCGAATGGGGCCGCGCCGCCACGCGCGACCTCATCCGCTCACGCATCAAGGTGAAGTCGCTCAACTTCATGCGCGGGCGCACCTTCATCAACAAGTTTTTGATCATCGACGAGGCGCAGAACCTGACGCCCAAGCAGATGAAGACGCTGATCACGCGCGCCGGGCCCGGCACGAAGGTCGTCTGCCTGGGCAACATCTCGCAGATCGATACGCCTTATCTCACCGAGGGCAGCTCCGGCCTGACCTACGTGGTGGATCGCTTCAAAGGCTGGGCCCACAGCGGCCACGTGACGCTGATGCGCGGCGAACGCTCGCGGCTCGCCGATCACGCGGCGGAGATTCTGTAAGCCGGGACGCTTTTCAGAACCGGGAGCCTGCGGACACTGCGGCTCGACAAAGGCTCCGTTCGCGCTGAGCGTCGCGGCGAAAGCCGCAGAGTCGAAGCGCCCGAGGGCCCGGGCACGACCCGAACTCCCTTGCTTTCATCTCTGCCGTATCCACCGCTTCCTCCTTCAGGCTCTTGCGCTCGGTGCAATTGGCAGATCAGCCGCGAGCGGCTGATGCCACCAGTGGGCAAACGGGTTCGAGTAGAGGATACGGTCAATCGTCTCCCTCGACACCCTAGGCAGCCCGCTAGCTCCGACGATACGGTTCACATTGCACAACCCGTCGATCGACTCCCGCACTTCCGAAAACGGAAAATCGGTGCCCCAGTAGATCTTGTCGCGATCGGCGATCCGATATTCCTCGGCGCAGCGCAGAACGTTGTAGAACTGCCACGGCCGATAAAAGATGGCTGACACCTCGCAGTACACATTCGGCTGCTTGCGCGCGACGATGATGCACTCCTCGTACCACGGATGCCCCATGTGGGCCATGATCATCTTCAGATCGGGGTGGCGCCGCGCCACGTCGTCCACGTAGATCGGACGGCCCAGCTCGGCCGGCGCGTTGCGCGCGAAGGTCGTACCCATGTGCATCGTGAGGGGCAAGTCGTGCCGCACGCAGTAATCGTAAATCGGCTCCATGCGCGGATCGTTGAGGTGCACCCCGTTGTAGATGGGCCCGTATTTGACACCTTTGAGACCAAGATCCTCGACTGCATGCCGCAGCAGCTCCATGCACAGGTTGCGGCGCGGGTCGATGCATGCGAAACCGACGAACTTGTCCGGGTACTTGCGCACCGCCGCGGCGGTGACTTCGTCATCGCCGTCGATCCCGGCGGAGTCGCCGTAGCGCAGCGAGAAGATGATGGCCTTACTCACCTCGGCCATGGCGCTATACAGCGTTTCCGCATCCGCCTTGAGCCCAACCGAACCTGGACGTGCCGAAGCAGTTTGCTCAGCAAACGCAGGCAGGAGGTGCTTGTCTTCCCAGATGTTGACGTGGCAATCTGTTATGGGAAGGCTCTTGCTTTTAGGAATCAATGAGTAATCGTCTACCATCAGAGTCGCTTCTCACAGAAAGGCAACGGATAGGCATCAGTGAAACGCCTGGGGAATGGGATCGGCCTCAGTGAGGCGGTTGCGCCCGGCATCGGCGTATCCTATCCGGGTTCGCGAAGCGAATCGGGAGACAGCAATGAAAGGGGAATACTACATCGGCTGCCACCGGGGCACCTTCCGCGATCCTATCGAAGCGCTGGTGAAAGCGGGGTTTAGAAAGGAGTTTGCTGTGCAACAAACTCAGAGCATTGGAGACGAAGGCAAAGTGTTTGTCGCTCGGGACGGTAACAAGCAGTACGGCACCACGCTCGTAAAGATAGGCGAGACTTGGGCAAGGCTTGGGCTGGCTACTTCAAATGGGAGGGGCTGCCAATCATGAAGCCGGACACTTCCAACTGGGCTAGCGGTCGCCGCCGCCCCCGAAGAAAAAGCCCCGCGTAGAGGCGGGGCTAGTGGGATCTTGTTTTTTCTAGTCTACCGGCTTCGTTGCGCGCTTTGGTCAACGCGCTTTCCTCTCCCCTTTGGCCGAACCAAATGTGCCCTTGTTCTCAGCAAATGTCCACGTGATTCGTCTTTGCATCGCAGCACGCACTCGACGCGCTTGGACGCGGTGCCAGCGTAGGCGCAACGCCGACAGGAAATTGAGCGATCGGCTGATACCACCTGAAGCAGCCAACCGGTACATTACGCCTCGAAACACTACACTCCTCCCCCTGAGTGCCTCCTTCAACCCGCCCGGGCCACTGGGCGGGTTTTTTTTGCAGCGCGCGCCTTCGCCCGCCGTCAAGCTGCTGTTGTCGGAGATATACCGTCTCTGGGCGCTGGTACTTCGCGCGAACGATTTCGTGCGTCACGCCACCTCGCGCGGCGCGGCCAAGACGATGGACACCACATCGAACGCGTTGCTGGATGGGTTGCGCGAGTCCTTCAAGGACGAGCCAGTGGCGCAGAAAGACGAGGCGCGGCGGCTGGCGGCCCTACCTGATTCGTTTGCAGAATCTGGCGACCGTTGGGCATTTCACTACATGCCGAACCAGAGTGAGCCGGTCATCGAATGCCCAGAGCATGCGAACCTCCCGTTCGCGAGCGAAGATTTCCGGTTTGACGAAACCGATGGGTCCCGGCGGGTCTTCGTCGTTTGCGTATTCTCGATCCCGGTACTGTACGCGGGCCATCATCCTGAACACCAACGGGCCTATCTCTCCCATTTGCAAGCTAAGGCGCTCGAAGAATTTCTTCGTCTGGAGATCGGGACGCAGAACCGCCCGAATTCGGCCATCTCGTCGCGACCGAGCGGTCCGAAGCGCAGAGCAGATGCGCGTCAGGCGCCGTGTGTTCTAAGACGTTCCCAGTGAGATCCACCCGCGTGGCGTAATCTCGACGGACCACGCCAAGGTGTTCAGCGATCCGTCCGATCGCGGGATTGCTTGTTGTATGGCCCCGTACAACCCCGGTGTGGTAGGTCTCGGTTGCCTCTCGCGCGTCGCGGCGCGTTGGGTCTTCGTGATCGCGACACTTATTCAGGGTTGTTACTAGGATATCGCCTCGCAGAAAATCGTCGGCGTGCGACTCCTGGTCAAAGAATCGGTAGACGTAGGGATCTTCGTAGTTGACCACGAATTGGTGCACGCGCGGAAGTTAGGTCATGCGCACGTCATAGCAGTGCTGGAAGGATAAAAAGAACCCCGGCCAAGAAGGTGAAAGCGCTGGGCCAAGGGGCTGTTACGCCTGGTTCGCGCAGCCTAGGCCACCGTTTCCACGGCGCCGCTACAGGCAGCGCCGTGAGGGGCTGTCTGCTTCTCTACCATGGACGATCATCCCCGGGTCCGAGGCGTTGGTACGGCGTTCGGCCACGCCCCGGGCATCTAGCTTTCTGGCCCATCCACAGTGCCGTTTACCTCGCGCGGGTGCCCGGGCACTACGCCAAGGTCAGCACTGCGCAACTCTCGGAATCCATACGGAGCTAACGTGGCGGACATTGCAAAGCCTTCATGCGAGACCGACGGAAGCGCTTCGTCGGGCCAGCCAAGAAATCTCTTCAGACCCAAGGTGACCGCTCCTCGGAGCCGCATGCAATTCTTGGATAACTCCTCGTTGCTTTCCGCGGCCAAGTCGTTAGCGCCGTGAAACATTTGACGGAACCCCCAAAGCACCCGCGCGGTCGCCTCTTCAAGCCCAAGGTCGCGCAAAAATGCGATCAAGGTTGGTCCGTTCACGACAGACGACGTTGCCGCTCCGCAGCTCGGGCAATTCTCGACGGTGTGTCCACAAATCCGGTTGCGATACGGCTGCTTGACGCGCTTCCCAATCTCCGCACAAAGTATCTCCAGCACAATCCAGTAGAAGACAAAGCGATCCAATTCACACTCGGTCGCGAGTGCCTTGTGATACCACCGAAGCGCAGCCCGCCCACGCGCCCCAAGACTCGAACGATCCGTGATCAACCCCGGGGATCTTTCGGTCACGGTCGATCCGATGTGTGCCGACAGCATGAACTTAATAGGCTTGAATCCCTGCGGAGACGGAAAAAACATCATCTGCCTGAGATCCCCTTCAGCGAGCGGCGGGGTCGCATCGAGTATCTCTAGTTCACGAATCTGCAGCGGTAGTTGCAGGCGAAACGCGAGATCATCACAAATGTCTTCTAGTAGTCCTTCAACCTTCCGTAGTGCATCCAGATCACTGTCCGCGATCGTCTCTAGTGAGAGTTCTGCGGGCTCAATGAAGTGTCCAAGAAGAGTGGCGGCCCATAGTGCTTGGCTTCGGTTGAGTGCCGAACGCCTGATAGATACCGATATGTCGCTGTGACGCACTGAACTAGGCCGAATGCGGGTAAGGCATTCCAATCTCTCCGATGCCGATGTCGATGCCGAAACAGCTTCCATCGGATACGGGATGTAAGCTGTGATTCTCCAAGTGCGTGGCGTTTGGCGGTCCATATGGATGGGGTCGCAACTGGCAGAATGACGCACGAGCATAGCGGCAGTTCGCAGAGTGTGGTTGACGTGGCAATCGACGATCCGTCGGCGACTGCCCAGTGGAATCAATGAATGATCGTTTTCCATTCACAGCTGCACAACTTTGACATCTCACAGTGCGTTGACCTTAATCGACGCCAGATACGAGGTCCGATAAGGTGGCTGTGCAGTTAAGAAGAAACCTTTCTGACGTACCTTTCAAAACCCGCCATGGCCCCGGCGGGTTTTTCTTTCTTGCCTTCGCATGACGCCAAGCTCCGCGCGTCGCACCACAGTCATTCCTTAAGCAGATACCCGAGCACAGGGGCTGGAGGTACACCCCAATCGTTGGCACCAGGTTGCAACGTCGGGTCGAGCTGGCTTGCCTGTGAACACGTCAAACTTCCAGTCGCCGCAAACCACTTGATGCGCGGTCCGACCGGTGAGCTTGATCCTGGATGCCTTGCCGACCAGTACATAGGTAACCATATCACCGACTTTCAAATACTCGAACACTGTCGTCTCTTCTCCAGATGTATCTAGACAAGCGTTCTCGCGTTTAGTTATCAGTACCTCGTCGGATCGGCCAGGTTCTCGAATCTGGTGTGCTCGCCCAGAAACGCCAGCCTCACCGTACCGATCGGTCCGTTGCGCTGCTTGCCGATGATGATCTCGGCCACGCCCTTGTCCGCAGTGTCCGGGTTGTACACTTCGTCGCGGTAGATGAACAAGATCAAATCTGCATCCTGCTCTATCGCACCGCTTTCGCGAAGATCCGACATCACCGGCCGCTTGTTCGGTCGCTGCTCCAGGCTGCGGTTTAGCTGCGACAACGCGATCACCGGCGCGTCGAGTTCCTTCGCCAGCGCTTTGAGTGAGCGCGAGATCTCCGAGATCTCGGTAGCACGGTTCTCTCCCGTGCCGGAAGCCGACATGAGCTGGATATAGTCGACTACGATCAGCCCGAGCTTCTTGTACTGCCGGTGCAAACGGCGCGCACGCGCACGCAACTCGAGAGGATTGAGTGCGGCTGTCTCGTCGATGTGGATCGGCGCCTCGTTGAGCTTGCCGACGGCATGCGTCAGGCGCGGCCAGTCGTCGTCGTGCAGCCGGCCGGTGCGCAGCTTGTGTTGATCGAGCTTGCCCACCGAGCCGATCATGCGCATGACGAGTTGCGTCGCCGCCATTTCCATGCTGAAAACGCCAACCGGCAGACCTGAAGTCAGCGCAGCATGCTCGGCGATGTTCAGTGCCATCGACGTGTTGTGGGTAACGATGTAGTCGTCGGTTATATACAGCCGGCTCGGATGCGTAACGGCGATGCACTGCGTCTGTTCGACTCGTGTCGGTTCAATGGAAACGAAGACGGGGCGCCAACTACGGACAGGCTTCGAGAGCGCCCGGCTCTGCTTGTGAGATAGGAGCAGTAGCGACTTCGGATTGTCGTGATGGATGTTACAGATATAGCTTAGTCTGCCTGCTCGCTTTTCTCCGAGATAACTGTAGCTGGTTCGCTTCGATCGCACGGTGCACCAGCCGCCCAGCGAGCGAACCAGCTCGACCACATCGCGTGCCAATCGCTCGCTGCTCGAGCAGAAGCGCAGGCTGCCCCACTTCTCCACCCATCCGTCGGTATCCAGCAAGCCGCGTAGGAGATCGAGGCGGGTGTCGTACGATGCGGTAAGGTATGGCGCCGGAATAAATTTCTCTTCGCTCTTGAGCCCCCAGAGGCCGAGTGCCTTCAGCGACTCCTTGAGCGCGTTCGGCGTAACGCCGCAAACGCCCTTCCGGTGACTCCCTCCCGCCTGAACGATCCGCCAGTCGTAGCCGCCTGCCGCGCGAAGAGTGAACTGCGCTCCGGAGCGTTCCTGAAGCCGTTCCAGCATCTCATCGTCGGCTGTCGAAAACATCAGGGCGCCACTGGACAGCTTCCCGTCACCCAGCAGGGCGCCCAGCAACCACGCATCCATCGGCAGCCGCTGCGTATGTCCAAACGCGCCCGTTGCCGTATCGATCCAGACCCTGTGTTTGTACCGCTGTGTCCGGAGCATGGTTGCCATGCGGTCGGTGGAGACGACCCTTGGCTCTTCCCACTCACGGTAGTACACCTTCCACAGATGTTCGCCGCAGCATTCAGTGGACCTGCCATCGGAGAAGGTGACGCGAAAGACCTGTCGCCGGCCTTGCGGGAATATTCCGCTCACCAGAGAGCGGCGGCCATCGATCGAGGCAAGTTCGTCGCCGAGCCGTATCTCGCCCATCCGCTTCCAGCCATCTATGGTTTTGATTCGAGCGGTGAGCGGCTGCGCCTTCCCCATACTCGGGCGACCGGCAATGATCACCAGATCGCCCGGCTGCAACCCGGATGTCATACGATCCAAGTCGACGAATCCGGTAGGAACGCCGGTCACGTCGCTGTCGCCCTGGCGGTTGTACAGCATGTCGATGCGCTCTACCACCCTGGTGAGCAGCGGCGGCATCTCTTGAAAGCCCTGGCGGCCCCGCGCGCCCTGCTCGGCGATCTCGAAGACCCGGGACTCGGCCTCGTCGAGAAGCTGGTTCGCCTCCTTGCCCATGGTGTTGTAGGACGAGTCGGCGATATCGGTGCCGACCTCGGCGAGGCGTCGCAGAATGGCGCGATCGCGGACGATTTCCGCGTAGCGGCGAATGTTGGCAGCCGAGGGCGTGTTGCCAGCCAGGGCGCTGACGTAGGCGAGGCCACCGACGCCGACCAGCTCCTTTGTCGCTTCCAGGCTTTCGGCCACGGTCACCACGTCAGCCGGCCGGCTGTGCTCGATGAGCTTGGAGATGTGGCGGTAGATGAGACGGTGGTCAGCGCGGTAGAAGTGGCTCTCGGCGATGAGGTCGGCCACGCGGTCCCAGGCCGTGTTGTCCAGCATCAGCCCACCCAGGACCGACTGCTCCGCTTCGAGGGAGTGCGGTGGCAGCTTCAGGACATCGACTTGCGCGTCCTGGATGATCTGGGAGACGGATTGGGCCACTGTTGGAGGGAGAGGGACGAAGCGAGGAGTTAGGGACGAGGGAACCGAAGTGATTCTACCGCCAGACTGCACACATCCGCTCAATACGACTTCGAGAAAAAGAAAAAAAGAAAAAGGAGCCGAAGCTCCTTCTTCTGTGTGCAATCCCGCACCAGCGATAGGCGCGCTAGAGCTCTTCCCTGGACCCTAGCCGCTCAAGGTCACTGCTCGCCCAGCACCGACACCTTGATGGTCGCCTTCGCGTCGGTGTGCAGGTCGATGACGATTTCGTAGTCGCCCACCTGCTTGAGCGGTCCGTGCGGCAGGCGCACCGATGCCTTCGCCACGTCGAAGCCCTGCGCCTTGAGCGCCTCGGAGATGTCGGAGTTGGTCACCGAGCCGAACAGGCGGCCATCCACGCCGGCCTTCTGCGTGACCTGGATCATCACTCCTTCCAGCTGCGCAGCGCGCGCCTGCGACGCAGCGGCGATATCGCTCTGCGCCCGCTCCAACTCCGCTCGGCGCGCCTCGAACTCGGCCACGTTGGATTCCGTTGCGCGCTTGGCCTTACCTTTGGGGATCAGGTAGTTGCGGGCATACCCCGCCTTGACCTTGACGATGTCGCCAAGCGAGCCGAGGTTGGGGAGCTTTTCCAGCAGGATCACTTGCATGGTCGGTGTCCTTTAGTGGAGGTCGGTGTACGGCAGCAGCGCCAGGAAGCGCGCGCGCTTGATGGCCGCGGACAGCTGGCGCTGGAAGTGGGACTTGGTCCCGGTGATGCGCGCCGGGATGATCCTGCCGTTTTCGTTGATGAAGTCCTTCAAGAGCTCGACGTCCTTATAGTCGATCTCCTTGATCCCTTCCGCGGTGAAGCGGCAGAACTTGCGCCGTTTGAACAGCGGGCGGAACCCGCGATCGCCTTCCTTGCGCTTGTCCTTGGTCTTGCTGCCGAATCTGCTGCCTCCGAATGCCATGATCGTTATCCTCTACTCGAATTCGAATTGGTTCACGTGGAGCACGACACGGGTGCTGAGCCGGCTGCGGCTAGCCAGGAAGCCCGCGAGGCGGACCTGCTGTCCCGCCCGCAGAGCACTCATCGCCTGTGCCACATCGCCCATCGCCATCGCCTCGATCTCGAACCCTACCTGCCTGGGCACAGCGCCCTCGACCTGCATGGATTCGTGCTTGAGTGTGAAGGTCAGGATGGGGACTCCAGCCGGCGTGTGCCGCAGAGCCTCGCGCGCAACGACGGTGCCGCCCAGCCGGACCTGATTGTGCACCTAGTCCGCGCTGGGCGGAGCGGGCGGTGCGTCCAAGGACGGCCTGGGTCGGTCTTCGGACGCTCGCGGCCGGTCTTCGGACGATCGCGGCGGCCGATCTTCGAACGATCTCGGCCGGTCTTCGAAGGATCTCGGCCGGTCGTCCGGATTCGCCGGGCGCTTCTCCTGCCGCATCATCGGCGAGGCCTCGGTGACCGGGCCGCGCATGTTCATCGTCAAATGACGCAGCACGGCATCGTTGAAGCGGAAGGCGTGCTCCAGTTCGTCCAGGGTTTCCTGGTCGCACTCCACGTTCATCAGAACGTAGTGCGCCTTGTGCATCTTCTGGATGGGGTAGGTCATCTGCCGCCGGCCCCAGTCCTCCAGCCGGTGGATGTGGCCGTTGCGGGTGGCGACCATCCCTTTGTAGCGCTCGATCATCGCGGGCACCTGCTCGCTCTGATCGGGATGGACGATAAAGACGATCTCGTAGTGTCGCATCGCATCTCCTTATGGGTGATGCCCCCCGCGTGCGCGACGGTGGGGCAAGGACAACGCTCCAGGAATTACTGCGCGGAGCCCGAACTACTCGAGGGCGTGAAACTACCTGGTTCCTGGAAGGGCCCCAGATAGAGGCCGTTGCTGCTGGCCTCAACCTGAGGAAGGCGCGGATTATAGGGAGTTTTCCACCGATGGGCAACCAGTGCGGGCCTGGCGTCGCCGATTCGGATCGTCTTGTTACTTCGGCGGTTTGCTCGCCGCATCCTTGCTCGCGGCTTCCTTGGTCGCTTCCTTCACCACCCGTACTTGCGTTCCAGCGGCGAGCGAATCGGACGGGTTGAGGATCACGGATTCGGTGCCGGCCAGCCCCGAAACCACCTCCACCTCGGTGCCGAAGTCGCGCCCGAGCACAACTTTCGTGAGCACCACCTTCTGATCCTGCCCCACCACCGCGACCTGCGAGCCTTCGGAGCGGAACAGCAACGTATTCACCGGCAGTACCAGCGCCTGGTTGATCGTCTTGAGCTTGAAGTGGACCTGTGCGTAGGCGCCCGGCAGCAGTTCCCCCGTGCGGTTGTCCACTTCCACCTCGGCCAGCAATGTGCGTGAGGCGGCATCGATAGAGGAGGTGGTGCGCACCAGTTTTCCCTTGAAACGCCTGTCCGGGAACTCGGCCAAGGTCAGATCGGCGGGCGTGCCGGGTGCAGCATCGCGTGAGTAGAGCTGCGGAACGCTGACGTAGACGCGCATGCGGTCGGTAGCGGCAAGGTGGTACAGCTCCTTGCCGGGCCCCCCCGCGCTGCCGGCGTCGATCAGCGCGCCCACGTCGGTGTTGCGCGCGGTGACCACGCCACTGAACGGCGCGTAGATCTTCTTGTACGACTGCAGCTTCTCCAGGCGCGCCACGTTGAAGCTGGCCGCGTCCAGCACGGCCTTTTTGACCTGCGTGTCCGCCATCTTCTCGTCGGTTTCCTGGCGCGACACCGAGTTCGATTTGAGCAATCCCTCCCAGCGTTCAGCGGTGGATGCGGCCAGCGCGTAGGTCGCCTTCGCATTGGCCAGATCCGCGCGCGCCTGCTGCAGCTGATCGTCCACCTCCGGTGCGTCGATCTCGGCAAGAAGTTGACCGGCGTTCACGCGCGCGCCGATGTCGGCATACCACCGCTTGAGATAACCGTTGGTCCGGGCATAGATCGGGGTGTCCATGAAGGCCTGCACGTTCCCGGGCAGCACGAGCTCCTGGTTCGCCTCGCCCGGCTTGGCCCGGATGATCGACACGGTCGGAACGCTGAGCGCTTGCGTCTCCTTCTTGAGCGCCGCGTTCGCCTCGAGGCGGGGCTTGATGCCCAGAATAAAGGCGACCGCGAAGATTGCGACAACCACCCCGGCCACGATCCATCGGAGTCCGAAACGCTTGCGGCGCCCAGACGCGAGACCGGCGCCGCCAAGTCCCTCCGCACGGTTGTTCGAATTCGATGCCATGGTTCCTTTCCCTACTTGGGATTCTATTCCCTAGCTTGATGTTCGACTCAGGCCGGCGCCGGTGCCACCGCCGCTGTCCGCCCGCGCAGACGCCAGCCATGAATGACCGCGAACACCGTCGGCACGAAGAACAGCGTAGCCACGGTGGCGAACAGCAGCCCGCCGATCACTGCCCTGCCGAGCGGGGCATTCTGCTCACCGCCCTCGCCCAGGCCCAGCGACATCGGCAGCATGCCGATGATCATCGCGAGTGCCGTCATCAGCACCGGCCTGAAGCGCGTGAAGCCCGCCTCCAAGGCCGCGCTGAATGACTCGACCTCGGCTTGCAATTGCTCACGCGCGAAGCTCACCACCAGAATGCTGTTCGCAGTGGCTATCCCCATCGCCATGATCGCGCCCGTCAGCGCCGGGACGCTCACCGTGGTGTGGGTCGCGAACAGCATCCACACGATCCCGGCCAGCGCCGCCGGCAGCGCGGTGATGATGATGAACGGGTCGAGCCAGGACTGGAAGTTCACCACCATCAGGAAATAAATCAGCGCGATCGCGAAGATCAGCCCCAGCAGCAAGCCGGTGAAGGACGACTGCATGGTGTCCATCTGTCCGCGCAGGATCAGGCGCGAGCCCTTGGGCAAATCCTTCATGCTGGCATCGACGATCTTCCTCACCTCGTCGCCCACGCCGCCCAGGTCCCGGCCCTGCACGCCGCCGTAGATGTCGATCACCGGCTGCACGTTCCAGTGGCTGATCACCGCTCGCTCGGTGCCGCGGGTCACCGCGGCCAGGCTGCCCAGGATCTCGGACTTTCCGCCCCCGTCACTCTTGGTGATCGGGATATTCGACAGCCCCTGCAGCGAATCGATCTTGTACTGCGGCATCTGCGTGATCACGTTGTAGCTCACGCCGTTCTTCCAGTTGAGGTAGAAGCTCGGATTGGTCTGGAAGCTGCCGGAGAGCGAGATCAGCAAGCTGGTTGCCACATCCTTCTGCGACAACCCGACCTGCTGAGCCTTGGTCCGATCCACGGTCAGGTCGAACTTGGGCTGATCGAACGGCTGCTGGATGCGCAGATCGGCGATCCCAGTCACTTGCCTCAGCTTGTCGAGCAAGCCGAGCGCGAACTTGCGGTTGGCGTCGATATTGCGGCCGATGACCTGGATGTCGATCGGGGCCGGCAGCCCGAAGTTCAGGATCTGACTGACGATGTCGGCCGGCAGAAAGTAGAACATCGTGCCGGGGAAGCTCTCGGGCAGGCGCTGCCGCAGAATGCGGATGTACTCGTCGGTCGGGCGATGATCCGGCTTGAGCGACACGATGATGTCCGCATCGGCGGGGCCGATGGTGCCGGAGTTGTTGTATGACAGATTCGTTCCGCTGTTCGGCAAGCCGATGTTGTCGATGATCGTGTCGAGCTCGCGCGCAGGAATGACGGCGCGGATCTCCGCCTCCACCAGATCGCACAGGCGCGCAGTCTCCTCGATGCGCGTGCCGGTCTTGGCGCGCAGATGAAGCTTGAACTGACCGGCGTCGACGGTCGGGAAAAAATCGCGCCCGACGAATGGCAGCAGCGCAGCGGAGGCCACGCAGCCGAACAGGAACAAAACGATGAACAGCACGGGCGCGCCCAGGCATCGCTTCAGCATGTCGTGGTAAGCGTCGCGCAGGCGCGCGAAGTGGTGCTCGAAGCCGCGATGAAAGCGGCCGAGCAGGTTCCAGCGGCTCAATTCCTTGTGGGTCGTATGGTCCTCCGCACGCAGCAGGTACTTGGCCAGCGTCGGCACCACCGTCCGCGAGAAGAAGTAGGAGGCGAGCATGGCGAACACGACCGCCTCCGCCAGCGGCACGAACAGATAGCGCGCCACACCGGTGAGCAGGAACATCGGCACGAACACGATGCAGATGCAGAGTGTCGCCACGAAGGTCGGCACCGCGATCTGCCGCGCGCCGTCCAGGATCGCCTGCTGGATCGGTTTGCCCAGAGCGAACTGGCGGTTGATGTTCTCGATCTCGACCGTGGCGTCGTCCACCAGGATCCCGACCGCCAGCGCCAGCCCGCCCAGCGTCATGATGTTCATGGTTTCGCCGAACGCGGAAAGTATCCCGAGCGATGTCAGGATGGCCAGCGGAATGGATATCGCGATGATCAGCGTGCTGCGCCAGCTGCCGAGAAACAGCAGGATCATCAGCGCCGTCAGGCAGCCGGCCAGAATCGCTTCGTGGATCACGCCGTTCACCGCCGCGCGGACGAATATCGACTGGTCCAGCGCCGTCTGCAGTTCGAGCTCTGGCGGGAGCGCCGCCTGCATGCGCGGGACCTCCGCTTTCACACGATCCACGATGTCGAGCGTGGAGGCGTTGCCGTACTTGAGTATGGTCAGCAGCACCGCGCGCTGACCGTCGTGGCGCACGATGTTGGTCTGCGGAATGAAGCCATCGCGCACGTGCGCCACGTCGCCGATGTAGATCGTGCTGCCCTGGACAGTCTTGATCGGCAGCTCGTTCATCTCCTTGATCGACTTGGGGCTGCCGTTCAGCGCCACGTCGTACTCCAGCGCGCCGATCTTCACGGTGCCGGTCGGCAGGATCAGGTTCTGCTGATTCAGCGCGTTGACCACATCGGCCGGCGACAGGCCCTTCGCCTGCAACGCGCGCGCATCGAGATCCACCATGATCTGGCGCGTCTTCCCTCCGTAGGGGGAGGGCAGGACCGCGCCTTGCACCGTGGCGAGCTGCGTGCGCATGAAGCTGTTGCCCAGGTCGTTCAGCTCGTGCTCGGCCAGCGACTTGCTCGACATCGCGAGCTGGAGGATCGGAACCGTGGATGCGTTGTACTGGAGGATCAGCGGCGGCTGTGCGCCCGGCGGGTAGGCGTTCAGCACCGTCTGCGCGATCGCCACGATCTGCGCGAGACTGGTCTGGATGTTCGCGCTGGGGTGGAAGAACACCTTGACCACGCCGACGCCGTTGTACGTCTGCGATTCGATGTGCTCGATGTCGTTGACGGTGACAGTCAACGCCCGCTCGAACTGCGATACGATGCGCCCTTCCATCTCCTCCGTCGCGAGCCCGCTGTAGCGCCAGATCACGCTCACGACCGTGATGTTGATGTTGGGGAAGATGTCGGTCGGGGTGCCCGGCGTGAGCGGCGTGCGAAAGATCATCAGGGGCCCGATGATCAGGATGAGCAGCGCCAGCACGATGAACGTGTAGGGCCGGCGCAGCGCAAGTTGGACGATCCACATCCGCAGTACCCGTTGTCGCTATGGCTGGAGACGCAAGTGGAAGAGGACCGCTGCCAGGCAACGGTGCCCGCGGTCCAGCAATCCCGATTCGGAATTGTAAGCGTCGCGTAAGATTTTTTGTCTCAGGACGCGGCTCGGAAATGAGAGGCCGCGGGGCTTCCCTTCCCCGCGGCAGCGCAATGATAGCAATAGCGCACCGGGCTAAATGTGTATTTATGTTGCGGCGAATGCATGCAAACGGCCCGAAGAGCCATGCTGCTGGCTGTTCGGGCCGTGTGGTCAACCCCAAGCGCGCAGCCGGCCCGACCGGGCCGGCTAAGGTCAGCTGGTCTGGGAGGCCGGTTGCGTGGCCGCCTGCTTGGACTTGATGCTGGTAACGTAGAGCGTGAGCAGCCCAGCGATCAGCACGGACACGGACAACACGCTGAGCGCCAGCGTCATGCTGTGGGTGGCGTCGCGGATCTTTCCGACCACCATGGGGCTCACATAGCCGGCCAGGTTGCCCACCGAGTTGATCCAGGCGATGCCGGCAGCGGCCGCGGTGCCGGACAGGATGCTGGTCGGCAGCGACCAGAAGCAGGACACCGCCGACATCACGCCCGCGGTGGCGACCGTGAGCGCCGCGATTCCGCCCCACCCGGTAACACCGGGCATGGCGCTGACCGCGAAGGCGAGCGCGCCGATGATGGCAGCCAGAGCGACGTGCCAACGCCGCTCGCCGGTCTTGTCCGAGTGATTGCCATTCAGCACCATAGCGACCGCCGCTACCGACCATGGGATGGCCGAGATCAGGCCGATGTGCCACGGGTCCTTGGTGATGGTCTCCTTGATGATCTGCGGCAGCCAGAAAGAGATGCCGTAGGTGCCCATCACGATGCCGAAGTAGACGGCGCAGAACAGCCAGACTTTGGCATTGCTGAAGGCCTCTGTGAAACTGTGGCACGACTCCCCCTGCGCCTTCTTGATTTGCTCTTCCTCTTCCAGACGCTGCAGCAGCAGTCCCTTCTCCTCCTGTGTGAGCCACTTGGATTTGGCCGGATTGTCATCCAGGTAGAGCAGAACCCCAATACCCACCAGAACCGACGGCATCCCCTCGACCAAGTACAACCATTGCCAGCCCTTCAGGCCGCCCACTCCGCCCAGGGCGTTGAGGATCCAGCCCGACACCGGCCCGCCGATCACGCCCGCCAGCGCGATGGCGGTCATGAACGCCGCCACCATCTTGGCGCGGTGAGTGCGCGTGTACCAGTAGGTGAGATACAGGATGATGCCGGGGAAGAAGCCGGCTTCTGCCACGCCCAGCAGGAAGCGCAGGATGTAGAACGTCAGCTCGCTGTTGGTAAACAGCATGGCTGCGGAAATCAAGCCCCACAGAATCATGATGCGCGCGATCCAGATCTTGGCGCCGACTCTCGACAGGATGATGTTGCTCGGCACCTCGAAGAAGAAGTAGCCGATGAAGAAGATCCCCGCGCCTGCCCCGTAAACGGTATCGCTGAAGCTCAAGTCGGTCGCCATCTGCAGCTTGGCGAAACCGACATTCACCCGGTCGAGGTAGGCCAGGATGTAACACAGAAACAGAAAGGGGATCAGGCGCCAGCTGACTTTGGCGTAGGTCGCCTTCTCGAACTCCGGCGTATAGGTGGTCGTGCTCAATTGAATCTCCTCCGCTCGTGCTGTAGTTGTCCCCTTCGGGCCGCCCGGAATACGCAGCGCCCGGACCGGTGCCGGGCCTATTGTAGGGGGCTGACAGGCCCTTGGCTACTGACGTCCCTTGGCTACTGACGCTCCGTCTCTTCCTTCGTCATTAGCAACCCGGCACTGCTTTTTTACGTTCCTCTGACATAGTTTGCAATTCTGCACTCCTGAAGTCGATACTTTTCTACCGGCCATCGGCCGGAGGATGCGCACGAGAACAAGAGTTACAAGAATAAGAATCTGCCGGCGTGTCAGGTACGTCGCATTGGGGGAGCCTCATGTCATCCCAAACGCCGAGATGTCGGGACGTTGCGCGGTTCGCCCTCGCCCTTTCCTTTACTGCTTTCTCTTTGTGCACACCTATCAAGTCGGCGAATGCAGCAAGAAAGCCGATCTTTCAAGCCGCCCCTGCATCTCTATCCCTGTCAGCCCCACTGGGCGGGACTACTGCAAAGAGTTTTACGGTGACCAACACCGGCAGGCGGGAGGGCACCGCAACAGCCGCACTGACCTCGACCGCAGTTCCACGTGACGCCGACCTCGTGCCAGCTTGAAGCGGGGAGCCAGCTGTACGATGTCGGTGCAGTTCGCGCCTACGGGAAGTACCGTCACACGCACGGCTAGCCTTACTATCAATGGTGGCTCCGCAGCCGCGCCGACCGTTGCGCTAACCGGGGTAGTGCTTTACGCCGTCTTTTCTGTCTCCCCGACAAGCCTCAGTTTTGCCACAGCCGTGAAAACGGCTGCTGCGACGAAGGCCGTCACCGTGACCAACACCGGGAGCTTTGCCGGTATCCCCGGTGTTCAAGTCACAGGCGCGAGTGCCGCTCAGTTCCCCCTCTCCAACGGCTGCGCCTCGTCGGTCAGCCCCAATGGCACGTGCATCCTCACGGTCGGCTTCGCCCCGACCTCTAGCGGCACCAAGACCGCGAGCATGGCCGTTGCAGGGATAAGCCGCAGCCAGACGGTGGCGCTAACCGGCACGATCGTCACTTCCAAGCCTCAAGGCCAATGGTCGTCCTGGAATCACGATAATGACCAGACTGGCATCTACCCGTGGCCCAACGTCGCGATTCACCTGCATTTGCTCAAGGATGGCAACCTCCTCAGCCTCGACAGCGTGGCGGCACTGCACTCCACTTCAGCAAGACGTTCGTGGTGCCCATACCGGCCAACGGCGTGCCTGGAACGGCGATAGAGGTCGATAACGCAAGCACCAACCTGTTCTGCAGCGGGCATACGTTCTTGCCCGACGGGCGACTGTTCGTCGCGGGCGGGCACCAAACCGGGGACCACGACGGTTCGAGAAACAGCAACACCTTTGCATACGGGCCGTATCAGCTGGCAGCAGGGCACGCAGATGCATCTGGGACGCTGGTACCCGACTGCGACCCGACTTGCGAACGGGGATGTGCTCGTTGTCGGCGGCGATATGCTGGCTAACGGCCAAATAGTGCGCAACCTGGTTCCGGAGGTATGGAACAGCGCCAACGGCACTTGGACCCAGTTGAGCGGCGCGAGCCTGTCGGCGTGCCGCTGTTCTCGCCGATGCACCTTGCACCGAACGGAACGGTCTTCATGTCCGGCAGCGCCGCACAGAGCCGTTTTCTTGACCACTCGAACCGGGCCGTCAGGAGCCGGGCTTGGATCATGGGGCCAGCTGAGGCAATATACCGGCTCACGAGACTACGGGTCCTCCGTGCTGTTGGAGGACAGCAGGGTGCTGGTCATGGGCGGAGGTGGAAACTGCACCGGTGCCGCCCACCGTCACCTCCGAGATCATCGATCTCAAGAGCACCTCGCCTACCTGGACCTGGACGAAGAACAGCATGGCGTTCGCACGCCGGCAAATGAATGCAACCCTTCTCCCCGATGGAAGCAGTTCTGGTAACGGGCGGCACAAGCTCTTCGACGTTCAATGATGGAACCAACGCCGTTTACGCCGCAGAGATGTGGAACCCCGACACTGGATTGTGGAGCACGATGGCCAGCGCAAAGGTAAAACGCCTCTACCACTCGACGGCGCTCCTACTCCCCGACGGGCGCGTGATTTCCGCAGGCGGCGGAAAGCCGCCGCCGACGAACGGCAGCGGCTCTGATAACTACAACGTCGAAATCTATTCGCCGCCTTATCTGTTCACTGGGGTACGACCGACGATCAAGACGTCGCCTGCCAGCATAGCGTATGACACACCGTTCCAAGTCACCACTGACGCAGCCGATATCACGACAAGTCAGCCTGGTGCGGTTGGGTTCGGTCACCCACACCTTCGACATGAGTCAGCGCATCAAATTCCTGAAGCCTTCACTGCATTGCCCAATCCGTTGGGCGGCAGCATCCTGAACATAGACTACGCCCGTGTCCACGCAGAAGACGCTCGCTCCTCCGGGTCACTACATGCTGTTCATCGTCAACAGCAACGGCGCGCCTTCGGTGGCGAAGATTGTGCAGCTGCTCCAGTGAGATACCGCCGTCGGCCTGCGGCTCGCGCGTTCATCCCGGTCGGGCGAATGAAGGTCGAAGCTTTCCTGCGTATGGCGGTCCTTTGCTCAACGCTGCTCGCGCTCTAGCACCAGCACATCGGCCGATGGCGCATGAGGTCGACGGCATCGACCACGAGACCGAGTCCGGGGATGAGCTGCGAAAACCCTTGCTGCTGTTGAACGAGGGCGAGAAGTGGCAGATCGACGAGACGCTGCGGCTGGCGATGACCAACGTGCGCGATGCGATGGCTAAAGCCCGGCAAGGCCATCGCTGCAAAACACTATTACAGCGGCCGAGTACAACGTACTCGCCAGTCAGGTCAATCAGCAGATCAGCACCATCGTGGGCGAAAGCCAATTGACGCGCGCAGCGCGCGAGAACTTCTACGCGATCCTTCTCGACATGGTTGACGGTTCGGACATGATGAGACGAGCGGGGCATGCAACGTGAAGGCGCATTGAAGATCATCACCGCCCTGCAGCGCTATCCCGAGTACTTCGACCATCGCGATTGGGCGGCCAGGTCGCGACAGCCCGCGGAGCCCGCGAAATAAAATGCAGCGACGCTATCGACTCTGCCCCTTGAAGCGAAAGTCGAAGGTAACGTAGAAGCGCCCGTTCACGTCCACCGTCTTGGTGAACGTCTCCCCGTCCAGCTCCGCTTCGATGATCCAGCGGCCGGGAGCAGGATTGGCGAAAAAGATGGGGCCTTCGGACACGGTCTGGATCGCCTTGTCGCCTTTATAGTCGATCAGGGTCACCTTCACCCCCGCCAGCTTCTCGTCGCTGCCCTCGCGGGCGAAGCTGAGCTGGACCTGGTAGCGCTCGGCCATCTTTTTCAGCGCCTTGCGCTCCAAGCGGGTCGACGCCGCCCGAAACATAGTCGATCCCGGCCTGGCGATGGACCTTGATCGGGGGCAGATCCTCCTTGGAGAGCCCCGCGGAAGGAAGCGCGGAAGCGAGTGCCAGAGCCGCGAAGAGAATGAGTTTTTGCATGGTTGGAGTTGCCTCAAAGCGCGAGGATCGGACTATGGTAACCGAGATGGATGATGCGCACGCTTCGACCCTGCAGCGTGCATGAGCCCGCTACTCCGCGCCGCCGCGCACCTCGAAGCTCACCTCATCCAGCTTATTGCCGGCCGGATCGTGCAGCGTCAGCAGCCATCTGCCGGGCCGCGGATGCCACACTGCACCGCCGTCTTCGGTCACCGGTTCACCGTTGAGCTTCCACTGCGCGTTGGAGCCGGTGCCGACGGCCTCGAACCGCATCCGCTGCAGCTCGCGGGGAATGTCCGGGTCCATCGCGATGATTTCGCCGCGGCCCGGGTAGACGATTCCCGGGTGGGTTGTCTGCGGGGCCTTTGCTTCGACGTGCGCGAGCGCCGTCCCGGCCAGGAATATTTCCTCCCGCGACGCCTCCACTGCCGGCTCGAAATCGACGTGGATCGACTCGATGCCGGGCGGCGCGGGGGGCGCGCCGGCTCCGGCCGGATGCAGATAGTTCATGACCTCGAGCCAGAGCGGTGCCGCCCCCGTCACCCCCGACACGTCCCACATCGCGCTGCCGTCGAAATTGCCGACCCACACCCCCACCGTATAGCGCGAGGAAAAGCCCACGCACCAGTTGTCGCGCATGTCCTTGCTGGTACCCGTCTTGACTGCTGCCCAGAAGCGCGCAGCGAGCGGGCTCGCCAATCCGAACGTGATGCTGCGCGCCGACCGGTCGGCCAGGATGTCGGCAACGATGTAGCTGGCGGCCCGGTCGGCGACGCGCTGTGGGGTACTCTTGCCTCCCGGCATGAGCTTCAATGGTGTCAGACACGCCGCCGTTCGCCAGCGCCCGATACGCGTTGGTGAGCTGCCACAGGCTGACCTCGGCCGACCCCAGCGCCAGCGAGTAGCCGTAGTAGTCGCCATCGTGCACCACGTACTCGAAGCCGAGCGCCCGCAGCCGCTCTGCGAATAGTTCCGGCCCTAACAGAGTCAGCGTGCGCACTGCCGGCACGTTGAGCGATCCCGACAACGCCGTGCGCAGGCTCACCAGGCCCTTGAAGTCGTGGTCGTAGTTCTGCGGCACGTACAATCCGCCTGGCGTCACCAGATTCACGGGCGAGTCGTCCAGCAGCGAGGCGGCGGTCAGCAGCCGCTGCTCGATCGCCAGCTCGTAGAGGAACGGCTTGAGCGACGAGCCCGCCTGGCGCGCGGCCTTCACCCCATCCACGTAGCGCGCGCTGGAGGACTCGCCCGAGTTGCCGGCGTAGGCGAGAACCTCGCCGCTCGCATTGTCCACCACCAGCACCGCCGCGTCCGCCACGTGCTGCTGGCCGAGCGCCGCGAGCTGCCGCTCCACCACGTCCAGCACGAACGCCTGCAGCGCGCCGTCGAGAGTCGACTGCACGTTGCGCGCCTGTGGTGTGACCAGCATGTGCGCGACATGCGGCGCCAACGCGACCGCGGGACGCAGGTTCGGCGTGCCCGCTAGCACCTCGCGCGCCAGAGCGTCCAGCCCGTCGCAGGCGCGCGGCGGGTGCATCGATTTCGCGAGTGCACACGCGCGCTTGCCGACGGCCTCGGGCGTCGCGTTCGGTCCGCGCAGCAGCACGGACAGCAACAGCGACTCACGCACGTCCAGCCCGCTCGGCTGCTTGCCGAACAGGGCACGCGACGGCTGCGCCAACGCCCTGCAGCTCGCCGCGGAATGTCGACAAGTTGAGGTAGGCCTCGAAGATCTGCTGCTTGCTCCAGGCCTTCTCCAGCGCGCGTGCCGCCTGGATCTGATCCCACTTCTGGCCCAGGGTCCGGTGCTCCTTCCCGCGCTTGAGCGTGCCCTCGAGCATCGCAGCGACTTGCATGGACAAGGTGCTGGCGCCGCGCGGCCTGGACGAGAACAGGCTGTCGACGGCGGCATCGGACATGGCCAGCCAGTCGACGCCCCGGTGTTCATAGAAGCGCTTGTCCTCGGCGCGGATCAGCGCCCCGAGGAAGGCCGGCGATACCTCGGACAGGGGCACCCAGTCGAGGCGCCGCCCGCGCCGATCCACGCGCAGCTCGTGGATCGCCTCGCCGTTGCGGTCGAGCAACACGCCCTCGGTAGAGACGTAGTCGTGTTTGACTTTGTCGTAGCTCGGCGGAGCGGCGGAGACTGCGTTGCACACCAGGCCAAGAGTCAGCGCGAGCAGCAGACGAGGCGACCTGTCGAGCGCTTGCGAAATCCCCCCCAACCCCCCTTTGGCAAAGGGGGGAGCGGGCGCAGCAAATCCACCTTCTGCAAAGGAGGGAGCTGCCAGACGCTCGACGTAGACCCCCCTTTGTCAAAGGGGGGCAGGGGGGATTTTCTCTTCACTCTTCACTCTTCACTCTTCACGTCTTCACTCTTCACGTCTTCACTCTCACTCTTCTCCGCTTCACTCTTCACGGCACACGTCACCCGAGCGTTCGGCATCTCCCCGAACATCTCCGGTGAATACAACGCCTCGACGCGCGTCTGCGGCAGCAGGAACTCGCCCGCGTTGTTGAGCCGCAGCGTGTACTCCACGGTCCATTTGCCTTTCGGCACGAAGCGGTAGTAGGCGCGGAAGGAGTCGAACTTCCGCTCCTCGTAGGCCGGCCATACCCAGCCCTGCTTCTTCTCACCGCTCGCGAGGATCTGCGAGTCGCGGCCCAGGCCCGTGCCGAGGATGGCCGCGCCAGCGGGCACCGGATCGTCGACCACCACCCAGCTCATGTCCGACTGCGCTTCGAGGTCCAGGCGCACGCGCATCACGTCGCCGCGCGTCCACTGTCCAGCTGACCTTCTGTTCCACCGCCGACACCGTGCGCTTGATCCGATAGCCGGACGAGAACGGCTCCTTGAGCGGGATCGCAGCGAGGCTTTGGATCGTGGCCCATGGCCTGCCGGTGCCATCCTGCTGCAGGCTCAAGTTCGCTGCCGCGGCCGGCCAGGAGAACATCAGGCTGCCGCCCTCCTCCTGCTTGCTCCAGTCGAGCTTGCGCTCCTGCTTGGCCAGTTGGCCGAGGGTGACACCGGTCACGGCTTCGGTTTCGAACTCTAGCGGCGAACTGCCCCATCGCCAGCACACCCCAGGCATTGGCTACGGTCGTGTTCCAGCGTCCAGCCTGCTGCCGCCCAAGGCTGCCGCGCACCAGCCGCGGCATGTCCTCGCCCCACTTGTCCTGATCGAGCATAGACAGCACCACGCGATTGGCATTCACGTCGCCGGAAACCATCAGCCACCACAGGTAATCGGTCCGCTCGGTGGAGAAGCCCATGGTCGTGCCCTGGAAGTTCAGGCGTGAGCGGAGGATCTGCTCGGCCTGCGCCATCTGCTCGTCACGACCGGACAATCCCGGCGCGCGCTTGAGCAGATCGAACCAGTCGATCACAGCCGAAGTAGGCCACAGGTTCGGCTCGATGGCGATGGAAGCGATATCGCCGTCGCTGATCTTGCGGCCCCAGCGCGCGAGCGCCTGCAGGGCCGCGACCTTGCGGATCGAGAGGTCGGCCACGCGCCATTCGGAATCGCGCTGCACCTGGCCTTGCACGAAGCGCTGCGAGGGCGGACATCATCCGCTGCTGCGACGACTCGGGGATATCCCAACCCGCCGTGTTGGCGATGGTCAGGATGTACGCTGTGAGCACGTCGCTGCCGTCCCGCATGATCGGGAAGTACTTGGCGAAGCCGTCGCGGTCGAGGTAGGACGGCAGCGCGCTCATCACCGAGCTCCAGCGAGCGTTGTCGCGCAGCGCCACGGCCTGCGACACCTGCTGCTCGAAGCAGGTATAGGGATAGCGGCTCATATACTCCTGCACGCCGGCCAGCTGTCCCGCCAGACTCTTGAGCAGACTGACGCGCACACCGCCGCGGCCGGGGATCGCGTCCGACGGGATCGCCACCGGCAGCTCGAAACGTCTTCTCGAGTTGCAGGATGGTGGCCTGGAAGGTGCGCACCGGCACCGCTGCGATCACTCTCTGCGACACTTTCATCGTGTCGCTCGAAGCTGGCCCCATCGGGGCGCTTGGCCTGCGCAGTGACTTCCCACCGCAGGCTGTCGGCGTTGACCGGCACTTTCACGTCCCAGCTCACGTCTTGCGAGACCCCGGGTGCCAGGCTGAGCGCGATAGGCTTCAGATCGTCCCCGCCCATGCGTTTGCCGCCGGCCTCGGGGTCGAACTTCGCCCGCACCTCTACGTCGAGCGCGCCTTCGCTTGCGTTGCGCACGGTGAAGGTGGCGCGATAGGCATCCTGCTCGCGCACCAGGGGCGGGAGGCCGGAGAACAACATCAGGTCCTGCGTGGAGCGGATCGCGGTCTGGCCGGTGCCGAACAGGCCGGCCTCCCCGTTGGCCACCGCTACGATGCGAAACGAGGTGAGCGAGTCGTTGAGCGGCACCTCCACCGTCGCCCTGCCCTGCTCGTCCAGCTTCACCCGCGCCTTCCAGAACAGCAGGGTGTCGAACAGCTCGCGCGCAGCGTGCCGCCCGCCCCCGCCACCGGCCTCGCGCGCCTTGCGGCCGTAGTGACGCTTGCCCACCACCTGCATGGACGCAGTCGCCGTGTCCACTTCGATGCCGCGCCGCTGCATCATGGTGTTGAGCAGCTTCCAGCTCTCGTTCGGCGCCAGCTCGAGCAGACCCTCGTCCACCGCGGCCAGCGCCACTTCGGAATCCTTCGGCGCGGGCTTGCCGTCGGCTGCGCGCTTGACCTCGATCGTCACCTTCGCCTTGTCTCGCACCCGGTACACCGGGGCGTCGGTCGTGACCTTCACGTTCAGCTCATGCTCGCGCCAGCCGACGTTGATCTCGGCCACACCCATCTTGAACGCCGGCTTGCCCAGGTCGACCAGCGCGGTCGGCTGCACATCGCCGACGCGGCCGCGCACCGCGAACACCGACACGAACACGTTCGGCGCATAGTTGCCGCGCGCCGCAACTTCGACCACCGGCGACTTGCCGGACAACTCGGTGACGAAGGCGTCCATCACCCCTTCGCGCTCGACGGTGACCAGCGCCGTGGCCTTGCGGAACGGCATACGCACCTGGAATACGGCTTTCTCGCCGGGCTCGTAGCGCTTCTTCTCGGGGAGCACGTCCATGCGATCGTCGTTGGAAGCGTCGAACCACCAATCGCCTGCCCCTGCGACCCACACCGAACTGTTGGCATACGCGGTATTGCCCGCCGCATCCTGCGCGCTGCGCCTGCACCGTGATCTCGACCGGAAACCGGCGAAGCGAACTCGCAGAACAGGCGGCCCTTGTCGTCGGTCTCACCCTCGCACACGCTCTGCAGGCGCTTGACCTCGCTTCCGCTCTGATAGGCGTAGAACCCGCCGACCAGGCGCTTGCGGTGCGAGAACGTCTTGCGCTCGAACAGATCGAGCTTGATCTTCGCCCCTTTGACCGGCTTGCCGGCGAGATCCAGCGCCACCACCTGATACTTGATCTTGTCCTTGGACAGCGCCCAGGAATCGGGCTTCAGGCCCAGCACGATCTGCGCAGGCCAGACCGGTATGCGGCGTCGAGGAGGTCAGCACCTCGCCGTTGGGATCGCTGTACTCGAGCTCGGCCACGATCTCCTGCGGCGTATCCTGCTGCGGGATTCCGCTGAGCTGCGCCCGGCCACCGCCCGCGCGCGTCCAGCGTCAGCGACACGCTCTTCAGCGGGCGCGTCTGACCGCTGGCCGCGCCGGCATCGAGCGGCGCTCTCCGTATCCTCGTCGGACAGTCGCGTAGTCGCCCCGGTACCAATCGTAGCGGCGGTCCTCCTGCGGCCCTTCCTTCACCGCGCCGTTGGCGAAGGAGAACTCTTCGAAACCCGGAAAGCTCACCCCGCGCGGCTGCACCACGCTGCGCAGCTTGACCGGCAGAAAGCTGGCGCCGCCGCCGGCCAGGAAGCTGACCTGAATGCCCACCTCCACGCTGTCCGCGTTCACCAGCGGCTTGGCGGGCGGATCGATGGAAGCGCGCAGCAGCGGCACGCGAAACTCCTCGACGCGGAAGGTACCGGACGTGCGCATGCGGCGTCCGCTCTGCGCCTCGCGCCCAGGCTGTCTTCCATGAGCACACGGTAGACGCCGGTCTTGGCGTCCTTCGGCACGACCCAGCTCGATTCGGTGATGTCCTTCGCATCCCACTTCAACGGCACTTCGTATTTCTGATTGCTGCCCACATGCTCGATCACCGCCTTGCGCGGCAGCCCTGCGACGGGCACGAAGCGAAAGCCCGACGCGCGCGTGCTGGCGGTAGAAGTGCTTCATGTGCACGGTCTCGCCCGCGCGCACCAGCGTGCGGTCGAACACGGTGGTGGCGATGTACGGGCCGTCGTAGCTCGGCCCCGGGCAGATTGAAGCGCCAGCGCGAGATGCCTTCGTTCCAGTCGGACAACACGAAGCTCGCGTCGGTCCCGCTGCGCGCGAACACCATGTACTGCTGGTCATACGACGAGAAGCAGCCGGGCAGCGCGCGCCGCTCGGGCAGCTGCTTGCTGATGCGCGCGATACCGCGGTCGTCGGTCACGCCCGTCCAGTGCTCCTTGCCGTCGCAGTCCTGGACCGACACCTGCGCCTTGGCCACCGGCGTGCCGCTGTCGAGCGCCGTCACCCACACCAGCGAGGACTCGCGGCCCTGCTTGAAGTGCACGGACAGATTGGTCACCAGCGCAGCTAGTGGACACGTGATAGACCGGCTTGCTTTTCTGGTCCGGATTGGCGCCGGTGAGCAACGCTTCTCCGAGCCGTGGGCTGGCCAGCTCCACGACGTAGAACCCGGCTGACTTGAGCGGAATACCGACCACTTCGAACGCGCGCGCGCCGCCCGGCTTGGGCACGTTGATGGAGCGCGTCTGATCCGAGGCGCCGAAGATCGACTGCGCTGCCGCGTAGTGCGCAGACGGCGGCGCGTCGCCTTCCGCGCTGCTCGTACGTCGACGCGCTCGGAGTCGTTCACCCGCTTCATCCAGTCGATGATCGTCGCGGGCATTCGCGCTGCCCACGCGCAGGACGTTGCCCGGGACGGTGCCGCCCGAGTTCCATTCCTTTCCGGGCACCTCTGGCTCGACGTTGCGCAACGTGACCGGCAACGTCGGATCGGCGTTGAGCTCGATGATCCCGAACTTGGCCGGGAACTTGGCGAGCGGCGGTGCCACGTCGGTCTTGACCGTGAGCGGGAAGCGCTTCTGATTGATCAGCCTGCGGCCGGCGTCGTCGCGCAGGTCGCCGGGGATCTCGAGCTTGAACTGCGCTTGCTCGGGGAACGGCGCCGCGAAGGAGACCTCCTGAACGAACTCGCCGTCCTGCTTCGGATCGGGCAGCGTGGGCTTGTACAGCTTGCCGTCGGCGCCGCGCAGCACCGTCTTCTCGGCCGATCCGCGCGGCACCGGCGCCGTGAACGACAGCCGCATAGGCAGGAACGGCAGGCAGTTCGCATCCCGATTCACGCGGTCGCAGGAGAACTTGGCCGAGAACGCGGGCCGCACCGTGAACTCGAGCACCTGGTCCTGGCTGGTCGGCACGCCCGTGAGCGACTCGATGCCCTGCCCCCACACCAGGCGCAGCTCGGCCTCGTTGGGCAGGCGCCGCGCACAGCGCAGCATGACGATCGGGAGCTTCGACTCGTCGGCGGACTTGAGCTGCTCGGCGCGCGTGCCGCGGAGAAGATCGCGCTCGGCGATCGCCGCCACGCGCCTGTCCTTGAACAGCGCCAAAAGGTAACGGCCGACGAAGTCCTTGCGCGCGTCGAGCAATTGCAGCCGCTCGTCGCCGGTGACCAGCTTGACCGGGATCTTCTCGGTGACACCTTTAGCGTCGCAGTAAGCGTGCTGGACGACCGTGTCCGGCTTGGCCGGCGCGTCCAGCCCGAGGATGAAGATCTGCTCCTCGTCCACCAGATCGTGACGGTAGGGCAGATACTCGATGACGGCGGGTCCGCCGGTCGTGAACGAGAAGGTCGCCGGCTTCGACCGGCTGGCCGTCAACGGTCTTGAGGTCCGGATCTGACCGTAAAACTGCAGCGCACGCCGGCCGGCAAGTCGTGCTCGAAGTCGAACACCCAGTTCTTCTGGTCGGCCCAGCGCGCCGTGCCCTTCTCGGGGCAATCGATGTCGAACGGTTCGGTCAGACGCGGATCGCCAAAGGGGACCATGACGTCGGAGAAGCGTGCGGCGACCTGCCGCACACCCTTGACCTCGCCCTGCGGGGAAAAAAAGTCCACCTTCGCCGCGAACCCGGACGCAGGCAAGAGCAGCAATGCGACCGCGAGGACGCGTAGCGTGACTGTCATGGGATCCCCCTCGATGGCGTCCCGCCCGCAGGCGAGGAAGCGACGCTATCTTAGCAAGGCGGGACATGGCCAGTTCGGCCATGGCGGGAAAACCTGTCCGCCCCGGTCATTCTGTGGGCGTCACCACTTCTTGTTGTTGCGCGCTGGGTTTGGCGCCGACGTTAGGGGCGTCGCATCGGCACTGCGAGATAGCAGCCGAACTCCTTGACGAAATCGACCGAGACGCGAGCATGGACGCGCCCCTGCCGGTCGAGGAACTCGGCCTCATCGTCCAGCGGCACGACCGCTCCGTGCCACACATTGGGATGCAGGTACAGGCCGCGACCACCCTCGCACCAGAACGTCACAAACTTTTCGGGGGTCACATCGTCTCCCGGCAGCGCCAGCGGAACCACGAAACTCTGCCCGTTGAGCGGATAGAAGAGCTGGCCGCCGTCCGGGTGATAGTTCGCGCGCCAGATCAGGGCGCGCTCGCGCAATCGGTCGGAGCTTCCGGTGCTGGCCTCTTCCGGCCAATTGCTCCAGCCGAATAGATAACTGTCGCCCACCGCGTTGTTGCGCGCATACAGAGTCTCGCCTTTCCAGCAAAACTCGAACAGACCCTCGGTCACGCCGCCCTGATCGCCGGAGTTCAAGTCGACCGGACGCCACCCCTGAGCCGGCCAGCGGACGATCTCGATTGGGAATGCTCTTGGGATCATCCAGGAGACAGCCGTAGCCTTTGAGACTGGCTTCGGTGGCCAGCACCACCGGCGTTTCGTGCGCCCGCCGCACGCCGGTGGTTGGCGAGTGAGCGAATTCCAATTGATCGATGTCCATGATCGCATTGTTCCTGCAGTGAGGCCCTTGCTGGTGCCGCTTGGATTTTCTCTATTCTGGTCCAGAGACGAACAACAGAGTCAGTCGACCGGGAAATCGACTCGCTTGATGAACACGACCTTTCCGCCCTCGTTCTTGACCACGTTGTAGCCGTGCAAGCCGTCGCCTCTGGCATCGTACTCGTAGGTGCCTTCGAGGCCCTTGTAGCCTTTGATGGCGAGGATCGCTTTGCGGATGGCTTCAGGTTCGGTGCTGTTCGCGCTGTTCATGGCCAGTGTGAGGATTTGCAGCGCGTCGTATGACCAGCTGGCAAAGCCGTCTGGATCGATGCCGAAGCGCTCGCGATATCGCCTGGCGAATTCACGTGCCGCCTCGTTGGATTCCGCGTTGAAATCGGCAACTGCGTAAGTCCCATACAGCGCTGAGCCTGCCAGAGTTCGAGTCGTCACCGTCGCCGTCGTCGGCGATCCTACCCATTGAATGTTCACGCCAAGCTGGCGCAATTGCTTCGCAAAGATCGCCTGATCGGCCGGGATCGTCATGTAGGTTCCGAGCACGTCGGCGCCGGATTTCTTGATGGCGAGCACGATCGGAGCGAAGTCCTGCGAGTTGCTGGTGTACCCCTGATCGAGGATGGGAGTCACGCCAAGCGCCTGCAGTGCATCGGTGAGCGCCTTCGCCCCGCCCTGCCCGAACGCATCGGTGGCATGGACAATCGCCCACTTCTTGAGCTTCAGCGTGTTGACGCCGAAGTCTGCGATGACTTTGGACGAGTACAGATCGTTGGGTCGAGCACGAAACACCCACTTGTTGTTCACGCGCGTGAGGCTGGGGTCGGTGCCGCCGATCATGGTAGGAATGCCTGCCTTCGCGATGGCTGGCGAAGCCGCCTGAATCTGCGTGCTGGCGATCGGCCCGACGATCGCTTTGATAGCGGGATCGGTGAAGAGCTTGGAGAAGGCGAGCACGGTGCCGGGATTGGTGCTCGCGTTGTCTTCGGTGCGCAGCTCGACCGGATGCCCCAGTATGCCGCCCGCCTTGTTGACGTCCTCCAGAGCGAGCTGCAATCCGTTCACCTGAAAGCTTCCGCCTTCGGCGAGCGGCCCGGTCAGCATGTTGACGACGCCGATCTTGATGGGTTCCACGGCGTGCGCGCCGGCAACAACCAGCAGGGTTGCGCAAAACGCAACAGCAATCCGGATTCGCATAGTGCATCCTCCAGTTCGGACGGGATCTCCGTGAGGCATAACGCTACGCCGATTGCATCGATAAAGACAAGCCCCAGCTTCGGGCTGGCCGGTGCCGGTGAGCGGCTGCTTTGGCGGACGACGGGCTTCCAGCGCAGCTGGCTGGTCACGCACCAACCGACAGAAAAGCGCAAAATCCGCCGCACCATCACGAAGCCCGACCGTGGCCGGCGCATTGCAACGGCGACAGCGGGTCACGAACGCGGTTCCGGCAGTGGAGGAGCCTTCAGCCATGAAAATCACCGATCTTCAGGTTCTGCAGTTGGCTGGGCCGGAGCTGCCCAAGGTCATGCGGCCGGCATGGGCACCGGGCAGCGAGTGGCGCCGTTGGGGCGGCACCATCGTGAAGGTCTTTACCGACGAGGGGATCGTCGGCCTGGGCTCGCCCGGCTATGGCGTCTCGCCCTTGATCGAATCCTGGATCAAGCCGCAGCTGATCGGCCAGGATCCGTTCGCGCTGGAGCGACACGCCCGGATCTTCCGCAATGCCGGCGCGGGATGGGGAGTCGAGATCGCGCTCTGGGACATCATCGGCAAGGCGTGTGGCCAGCCGGTGTACAAGCTCTGGGGCGGTTTTCGCGAGCGCGTGCCGGCCTATGCTTCTTGCATCGAGGTCGGGACACCGCAGCAGCGTGCCGAGGATGTGTTGCGCCTCCAGGCGGACGGCTGGCGGGCGACCAAGCTGCGCATCCACGATTGGACCATCCAGGCCGACATCGCCCAGATCGAGGCGGTGCGGCGGGCCGTGGGTGCGAACTTCACTCTGCTGGTCGACGCCAACCAGGCGCAACTGCCCGGCACGCTGCAACCCGAGCCCGGCCCGGTCTGGAGCTACGAGCGCGCGTTGAACACTGCGCGCGAGCTGGAGCGCCTCGGCGTCTACTGGCTAGAGGAGCCTCTCGACCGCTACGATTTCGACAACTTGACCCGGCTCGCAGCCGCAGTGGATATTCTGATTGCAGGCGGGGAGAACAACTGCGGCTTGCACGAATACCGCTGGTTGATCGAGCGCGGCTGCTACGATGTCCTGCAGCCCGAAGCGATGGTGGGCGAGACCATGTCGCAGATCCGCAAGGCCTGTGCGCTGGCGGAGATGCACCACAAGCTGTGCGCACCGCATCACGGCGGGGGCGGTCTCGGTTTCGTCGCTCATCTGCACCTGTGCGCATCGTTGCCGAACTGTCCGTTCGTCGAGGTGTTCCACGACCTTCCCGGATTCAGCAGCGATATCTTTCAGTGGTATCTCGCGGAACCGATCCGCCTCGATCCTGCCGACGGCAGCATGCCGCTGCCGCAGAAGCCCGGCCTGGGCGTCGAGCTCGACGAGGACAAAGTGCGGCGTTACGCGGTTGCGCGGTGAGGGACGATCTTGCTCAAGCTCTGCGGCAGCGTGAACTGCCGCCCGGTTCACGGTCAATTCGGGCGCTTCAGCGCACGTCGAATACGAGCTTCCCTCGAAGATGACGGCCTTCGCTCATCGCGTGGGCCGCAGCAGCATCCGACAGAGGATAGTGCCTGATCTCGGGAGGACGAACGGCACCTGACAGCGCGAGCGCGACGATGCGCTCGAGATGGTGCCGGTCGCGTCCGACCTGCGGGCGGTACGCGCGAACGTCCGTCCGTGGCGAAGGAGGTGCCGATGCACCGGAGGCGATGAACGCGGCGCGGCCACCAGATCGCAACACGGCAAATGACTTCAATGCCACTTCGCCTCCTACCGTGTCGAAGACCGCATCGCAGCCCGACACCTTGTGCGTGAAATCCTCGGTCCGATAGTCGATGATCTCGTCTGCGCCGAGCCCTCGCACGTAGGCATGATTCGCAGCGCTCGCGGTGGTGACGACACGCGCGCCGAGGTGCTTCGCGAGCTGGATCGCAAAACCCGCGACGCCTCCAGCGCCGCCCTGGATCAGGATGGTCTCGCCACGCGCCAGCTCGAGCGTGTCCTCGATCGAAACCAGAGCCGTCAAACCAGTGAGCGCAAACGCGGCGCATTCCGCATGCGACAGTGCGTCAGGTTTGCTCGCCACGATCGCTGCCTTGATTGCGATCTTCTCCGCATACGCGCCTTCCTGGCCCACGTCACAGACACCGAAGACCGGATCACCCACTTTGAAATCGCGCACCCCTTCGCCCAGCGCGGCGACGACGCCAGAGAAGTCTCGGCCCAGCACGTACGGAAAACGCGAAACGGGTGTATAGCCTCCGGCGCGCATTTTCCAGTCGGCTGCGTTCACGCTCGCGGCATGCACGTCAACGACCAGTTCGCCCGGGCCAGCCACGGGGTCAGGCAGGTCGCCGTACTGCAAGACCTCGGGACCCCCATGCCGCATGAAGAAGGCTGCCTTCATCGATGTTCCGATCTCCTCGATAGAGTGGGTCTTCAGCGCGTCAGCATCGGACCGGCTTGGCGAAGAATAGACTATTTCGGGCTTCGAGGCGCCAGTGCGCGTCGGACCGAGAGATTCTATGATTCCTGTCAACCTCGCACCTCGCCATCCCGGTGGCTAGATCGGCGCGGCGAATACTCGGAGTGCAAGCTGAACGACCCACTCGAGCGCGACGATCAGACGCTATTCACTTGACACCGAAGACAGCGATCCCTGAGAAGACCGGGCAGGTGGGCGGGGACAACGCGCGCGATGGTGCCGCTTCAGGCACGATCGCTCAAAGCCCCCAGGGTGCGGGGTGGGCTCAACAAGCGGACCCCGCAGGTCAGGCGCGGCCGCAGGCCGCAACCATCGTCGACTCTTTGGAACGCGCGTGAGAATCTCAGCGCGCAGCCCGGGACGGATCGCGGCCTGCATAGGACTTGCGTGCACGTCTGTAGCAAGGTGCACACTCGAGCCGTGCGTCGACTGCCACCACCGGTACAAGGGCGCACAGCGTCAGCAGCACGCGACGAGCCGCGCGCTTCCTTCAGAGGGTCAGCCGCCCTCTGACTGCTGAGCTAAGCGACGCGGCGCGGGATTCTGAGCGCCTGACAGACGGGCGTTGGCTGGTTGCGGCTCTTGGTGACTGGCCGGGATCGACCCTCAGGGTCGCTCGATCTTGCGGAAAGCCGACGTTCGCCGGTGCGAAAGCGCCTTCCTGGCTCACAAAAGCGCCTTCCTGCCTCACATTAGTACAGCCGGATGACCGTATCGAAGTGCCAGGTGCGGCGGATTTCGACCACATCGTATTCGCGGGCCAGCGCATCTGGAAACGCTACGTACGGCTTCTGGCGCTCCACGATCTGTCGTATCGCGTCATCGACCTCCGCCACCCCGCTGGGGAGTTCAAAAGTCACCGACTCCACGGAACCGTCGCTTCGAATGGCGACCGTCACCAGTGGATCCCTGTGAGGCCGCTTCGCCACCTCGTGGATCGTTTCGACCTCGGTGTTGAATTGGAATCTCTGGGCCCACGCCTCCGCGTACCGGATGAGTTCGACGTTGGGGTGGGTGCGTCCGAACAGCTTGACTCGACGCCCGTTACTCAACGACAGGGGTAGCAGGTTGGGCTGGCGATCGGCAATCGAGGCGGCTTCGCGCCGGGCGGCCTCTTCATCGAGTTGCCGTCCGATGGCCCGAAGCCTCTCTTCCCGTCTTGCCTCCTCTTGTTCGGCCGGGACACGCGCGGCCTGTTGGCGCACTGGGGCCTGTCGCGCGGCCTCCTGTCGTGCAATTTCCTGTCGCGCAGCTTCCTGGCGTTGGGCGGCCTCTTCATCGAGTTGCCGTCCGATGGCCCGAAGCCTCTCTTCCCGTCTTGCCTCCTCTTGTTCGGCCGGGACACGCGCGGCCTGTTGGCGCACTGGGGCCTGTCGCGCGGCCTCCTGTCGTGCAATTTCCTGTCGCGCAGCTTCCTGGCGTTGGGCGGCCTCTTCATCGAGTTGCCGTCCGATGGCCCGAAGCCTCTCTTCCCGTCTTGCCTCCTCTTGTTCGGCCGGGACACGCGCGGCCTGTTGGCGCACTGGGGCCTGTCGCGCGGCCTCCTGTCGTGCAATTTCCTGTCGCGCAGCTTCCTGGCGTTGGGCCTCCTGTCGCCCGGCCTCGATACGGGCCGCCTCTTGACGAGCTGCTTCTTGCCGCTGCGCCTCCAGCTCGGCGGCTGCCTGTCGCGCGGCTTCCTGGCGTTGGGCCTCCTGTCGCCCGGCCTCGATACGGGCCGCCTCTTGACGAGCTGCTTCTTGCCGCTGCGCCTCCAGCTCGGCGGCTGCCTGTCGCGCGGCTTCGACCTCGTTGGCGGGCTTCAGGTCGGTGACGGGCAATTCAATGATCTCAGTGAGCGCCGCGTCGGCGGGCCCTTCGGCGCGCGGGAGCGCTCTCGCAGTGTCCGCACCGGCCCGGGCGTTTTGCGTTGGCTTGGCTTCTGCCGTTGGCCTGGCAGATGGAACGATTGCTAGTCCATGCGGCGCCGGTGGCGCGGAAGGAGTCGGATGCGGTCGACTGGCAGAAGGCTGCTCGACCGGTCCTTGCTGCAAGGGCAGTGCGACCGACGGAATCGCCGGCTCCGCAGGTGGGGCCTGTGGCGGAATGAGCCTGACGATCAAACCGGGCGCCTCGATGCGTCGATCTCGCCAGGGGAAGCCGAAGCCCGGAAGCCCAAGCCCCTCGCCATCGAAAGTCAGGCTCAAAAGCAGCGCATGAATGATCAGCGAGAGTAGTAGCGCAAACGCCAGTCGCCTATGTTCGATCAAGCGTGCTCCGTCATCGCAATGGGGGTGGCATTCCCGTCGGCGCCCAACGCTAGCGATCACCAGCCACTGCAAGCGGGCGAAGCCCACTGAAGATCTCGTAAAGCAGATTGTGCATCACAGCACAGGCAATCGGCGACTCCCGAGGGGAACGACTGCTTTGTAGTGGAATGGGCAGCAACAGTGAGCGGCGGCTCATGGCCGGACGCTGCCTGTCAATACAACGCAACGGCAATCGTGCGGGGTTGACTTCGAACATCACAACCCTAGCGACGAGCCCCGCATCTCTCACACCGAAGCAGGGTTCGACACTCGCGAGATGTACGCGTCTTCACCCTTTCCATGGAGGATCACCCGCAAGTCATCACGCGCGTGAGGGTCGAGATCACTGGGTGCGAGCTCGCTTGACCCACGAGAACGTACCGCCGGACTGCGCGGACCACACCAAGGCGCGTTGGGTCGGCGTCCTCTATGGGCTTGGCGTGACGCTCGATTCGCGCTTCAGGCGCGCGAATTCGAGCCAACGTCGTAGGAAAGGTCCATTGTCGATTTCGCGCTCCGCCGATCGACTATATCGTCGTTCTCATCGCCGCCGTTCTTATCCTTGCCGCGACCAAGCCTGACACGTTCCGTATCCAGCGCGCCGCGAGCATCAAGGCGCCGCCGGAAAAAATCTTTGCGCTCATCAACGATTTCAACCGATGGAGCGCCTGGTCGCCGTGGGAGAAAAAGGACCCCGCGATGAAGAGAACGTTCGGCGTCACAACGAGCGGCAAGGGCGCCGTGTACGCGTGGGAAGGCAACAAGGATGTCGGCCAGGGACGCATGGAGATCGCGGAGTCGGTTGCACCTTCCAAGATCACGCTCAAGCTGGATTTTGTGAAGCCGTTCGAAGCCCACAACCTCGTCGAGTTCACCATGGAGCCCAGAGGCGAGGCGACGAACATCACGTGGGCCATGCAGGGCGACACGCCCTACTTTGCGAAAATCATCCACGTGTTCATCAACATGGACCGCATGGTCGGCAAAGACTTCGAAACCGGCTTGGCGAACCTGAAGGCGATCGCCGAAAAGTAGGCCGGCGCGCGTAGATCCGGCCGGTCCGGGAAACGGTCGCCCAGGCCCGAATCGCATCAGCCAAAAAGCGTCTCATAGAGGAGCGATGAATGGCGCGCACTAGCAGGAAACCTGCAGATCGAACACAGGACCCAAGCACTCGCGCGCGGCGCACGCGCCGTGTGCTAGTGATGGTCGCCACGCGCAAAGGCGCCTGGTTGTATCACAGCGATTCGGCACGAAAGACTTGGCGGGCCGACGGACCGCACTTTCTCGGCCACATCATCAGCCATGTCGTGCTCGACCCGCGCAACGGGCAGACGCTGCTCGCGGCGGCGAAGACCGGCCATCTCGGTCCCACCGTGTTTCGTTCCACCGATCGCGGGCGCAAGTGGAAGGAAGCCGCGCGGCCGCCTGCGTTCGCGAAGGCCGGGGACGGCGAGGAAGGCCGCGCGGTCGATCACACGTTCTGGCTCACCCCGGGTCACGCAGGCGAGCCGCTTGTGTGGTACGCGGGAACCTCGCCGCAGGGACTGTTCCGCTCCGCGGACGGCGGCGTCACGTGGGAGCCGTTCTCCTCGATCAATGACGACCCGCAGTACCGCGAATGGATGGGTACCGTGCAGGACGGCACGCCGGACGGGCCGAAACTGCACTCGATCATCGTCGACCCGCGCGATCGCGCGCATCTGTACTTCGGCATGTCGGGCGGGGGTATGCACGAATCGGTCGACGGCGGCCAGACCTGGGCGCCGATTCTGAAGGGGCTCGAAGTGGTCGAAGGCTTCGACCGCGCCAACGTCACCTTTCACGACCCGCATTGCATCCGGCTCTGTCCCAGCAACCCCGACCGCTTGTACCACACAGAATCACTGCGGCATCTACCGGCTCGACCGGCCGTCGGACGAATGGGTGCGCGTCGGCAAGACCATGCCGAAGCGGGTGGGCGACATCGGCTTTCCAATGGTGGTGCACCCGCGCGACGCGGACACCGTGTGGGTGTTCCCGATGGACGGCACCAGCGTGTGGCCCCGAACGAGCCCGGAGGGAAAGCCTGCGGTCTATGCGACGCATAACGCCGGAAAGACGTGGCAGCGTCTCGACGCTGGCTTCCCCGGAAAGCAGGCGTGGTGGACCGTGAAGCGCCAGGCGATGACAGCGGACGCGTCGGATCCGGTGGGCCTATACCTGGGCACGACCAGCGGAGAGTTGTGGACAAGCCGCGACGAGGGCCGCCGGTGGGCCTGCATCGCGCGGCACCTTCCGGAAATTTACGCCGTGGAAGCAGCAGAGCTGATGTAGGCAGCTCCCGCTACCATGAAAGTGCTCATACCCAGCGCGCTGCGTTCGTACACGGAGCGAAGCGAGACCGAAGTGAGCGGCGCGACGCTCGGCGCCGTCCTCGCCGACCTGGACCGCCGATACACCGGGATTCGTTTCCGCATGATCGACGAGCAGGACAGGATACGGCCCCACATCCGCATCTTCGTCAACGGCAAGCAGGTTCGACACCTGTCGCAGCCGCTGCGCGCGACCGACGAGGTAGTCGTCGTTCAAGCGCTGAGCGGTGGTTAAGCAGGCGCGAGCGCAAGATCCGGTCGATAGCGTCCGAGCAGCTGTAGCCGTGAGATTCTTATGCCTGAGGTATCGATTTCGGGCTGCCCCATTCGGCCATGCAGTGGAAACGTCCATGTGTCCCATGTGCTTCACAACCGCAGCGCTGGCGGTCGCCGGCGTGACCTCGGCGGGCGGACTGACCACGCTCGTCAGCGGTTACTCAGTCCAATCGTTGAACGTCCGCTCTTGAGCAAACCTCGATATTGTCGTCAAGGTCCGGACATTGGCCGTTTGCCGACCGTCAGACAAGAGTCGCGCTTGGCACACACAACGCGATCGACTTGAGCGAGCAGCTAGCTGAACGACCCGTCTGAAGCGCGAACGTCCGGGCGCTGTTCAGCCTGATACCGAGGATGGCGACGACCTGAGAGGACCGGGCGGTGGGCAATTTCTCTCGCTGTCTGTCCCTGCATGCAGGGCAGATGTTCCCTAAAAACCCTCCACCCCGGCCCCTCCACTCTACTCGCAGAGGAGCCGGGGAAACCATACAAGACTCCGAAGGTACAATCTCTTCATTGATTTCCTGGGAGCCCTTCTTTGGAGGCAAGCTGGCGGAATTGCGGCGTCACGGAGCGCGCCGAGCTAGAGAGCATCTTGGCTCAAACGTGCTCGCCTGAGAGCCCTTCGCTGCCACTTGCAACGCGAAAACGTAAAGGAGCGCGCACATGAGGCTAGGACTACTGCTTCGCTATGCGGGAGAGGCCGGCGGCCCGCGCATGGACCTCGTGCTGGAGGCCGAGCGGCTGGGCTACACTTCGGTATGGGCGGGCGAGTCGTACGGCACGGATGCCGTTACGCCGATCGCCTGGGTGCTGGCCCGCACCAACCGGATAAAGGCTGGCACCGGCATCATGCAGATGTCGACCCGCACCCGGCCTGCGCCGCCATGACCGCGGCGACGCTGCAGGCCATGTCGAACAACCGCTTCCTCCTCGGCGTTGGCCCGTCGGCCGCAGGTGATCGAGGGTTGGCATGGCGTGCCGTATGGCGAACCTCTCCACCCGTACGAGGGAATACATAGCAATCGTGCGCAAAGTGTTCGCACGCGAGGCCCCGCTGCAGCATCGAGGTGAGCACTATGAGATCCCCTATGCCGGGCGCGGACGCGAGCGGCCTTGGCAAGCCGCTGAAGAGCATCTGTACGCAACCCCCGATCTCCAGATCTACACAGCGGCGATCTCGCCTACCGGGCTGCGCACTGCCGGCGAGGTCGCTGATGGTGTACTGCCGTTCCTGATGAGTCCGGAGCGGACTGGCATCGTCACCGATCCGGTGCTCGAAGGGAGGCTGGCAGCGGGAAAAGGTCACACGCTGGCCGGCTTCGACATCGCTTCGTTCGTGTGTGTCGCAATGGGCCAGGACCTGCAGGCCTGTCGCGACGCCATCAAGCCGCAGATGGCGCTGTACGTCGGCGGGATGGGCGCACGCGGCAAGAACTTCTACAACGACTACCTCAAGCGCATGGGCTACGAGGCTGCGGCTGTGAAGATCCAGGACGCTTACCTGGACGGGCGACGCGACGAGGCGATCGCGGCTGTCCCAGACAGCTTCATCGACGAGATCGCCCTGGTTCGGCTCGCCGAACGCATCCAGGACCGGCTCCAGGTTTGGAAGGAATTCCAAGGACGGCAGATCGGCACCATGCTGCTGGGCGGAGCCAGCATTGATGCGCTGCGTGTCGTCGCCGAAGCCGTCTCCTCAGTCCATGTAGCTGCCAGCCAGGCGCTTCTGCTCAATATCCCGGCACCGTCCCCGACCGCTTCCAGGCCCCGCAGGCCCACCGACGCCCTGTCTCGAGCCCTCCAAGC
>CAVUHQ010000006.1:0-33728 GCA_963741215.1 uncultured beta proteobacterium | reverse complement strand
GCTCCGCGGCGCAGGCGCGAGTGTGCAAGCCAGTCGGCCCGGGCTTGTCGTACCGCGCCGCCGCCCAGGCGACTGAATGCAGCGGCGGCGTGCTGCCATACGAGCGCAATCAGCCCTGCGACCCCCAACAACGGGCGCAACGACACGCGAGTCGGGGCAAAGCGCGCGAGCGGCCGCTCCTGGATCCGATCGGAAAGTGCCTCCGCGCCGCCGCTGACCGAGTCGAGCCGCAAATAGTCGAACCTGAGCTCATCGGCGAGTAGCCGTAAATAGCCTTCGTGGAGCTGCGACAGATGCTCGTGGCCCACTACGGGCCAACCAGGCGGTGGCTTGACGTCTTCGATGTCAGCGAAGCGCTCGTTCGCGACGCTGCCTCCGCGGCCCTTGGAATAGGGGTCGGTCTGCATCACATCGTCTGGGCGCCAAAACCCCAGCCGCCGTCCGTCGGGATCAAACTTGGGTATCGGCACGAGCACCGGACCGCCGGTGCCCACGATCAGGCCGGTGATCTCGCCGGGCTGGCCGTCGAACCGCGGCCGGTGCCCCGGGTGGACTGGAGGCGCTTCGTGGCCATCGGTCAGGAACACAATCGTCGGATGCTCCGGCAGCGCGCGCGCGGCCCGGATCGCGGAGTAAATACCCTTGGCCACTTCGCTGGCTCCGGCCCAGGCCATGCGACCGTCGATCCGCTCGAGCGTAGAGGTGAGCTCGCGGAAATTGGCGCACACCTCGAGCGGCGCGATCAACACCATCGTGCGGTACTCGGTGAACACGCCCAAGCCGACGCGGCTGCCACAGGGCAATGCCTCGAGCACGCGTCGCAGCGCGAGCTTCGCAGCGCCCAGCCGGCTCACCGGCTTGTCGCCGACGGCATAATCCTCGGCGTTCATGCTCTGGGTGATGTCGAGCACGAACACGCCTTCGAAGTGCGAGACCGGCAGCGGAAGCTGCGGTCCCCACGCGGCGAGCAGAAGCGTCAGGGCCGCGGTCGCAAGCGCAATCCGCGCCGAGACGAAACGCGCAGCCCTCACGGTCATGGCAGCCCCAAGGTGAAAGCACGCATTGTCGTCACCGAGCGCTCCGATTCGCCGCCCATCGGCTCATTCTCGGCCTGCGCGGATTCGTCCTCGGGCGCAGCCCGCAGGGCGCGCTCCAGGTTGTAGCGCGCGTCCCATCGGCCGGGATCGAACCGCAGCGCTTCGCGGTACGTTTCCTTGGCGAGCTCGAACAACGGCCGAGCCTGCACCCAGTCGCCGTGAGCGGCGATACGATTGCCTTCCACCAGCAGAGCATTCCCGGCATCGAACAACGCAGCGCCCGCCAACTGCGGCCGAGCATGGGCGATCTCCCGGTATAGAGCTACCGCACGGGTCACCTCGCCCTGCCGTGCCGCGGCCCACGCGACCGCGAAGCGGGCTTCCACCGGCGCGCGCGGTCCTAACGCGGCGGCGCTCTGCGCCCCGTCGCCAACTTCGATGGCGGCGATGCGCTCGTTCCAACCCTCGATTCCGTGCAAACGGTAAATGTCCGCACCAGCCAGCGCAGCAATCCCAGCGAATACCGCGACGAAGCGCCACCAGCGTC
Organism: uncultured beta proteobacterium; assembly: GCA_963741215.1. GTDB lineage: Bacteria > Pseudomonadota > Gammaproteobacteria > Burkholderiales > SHXO01 > SHXO01. The sequence continues at coordinate 32,144 of CAVUHQ010000006.1, read as the reverse complement.
TGTGCTGCGCGCTCACGACGCTTTCCATTCCAGCCTCTCCACCAGCCTCGCCAACAGAAGCACGATGGCGCACGCCGCTCCCAGCGCGTAGAGCCAGCCTGCATACTCGCGCCGCGGCTCCATGTACGTCGTATAGATCGGGTGCCTTTCGAGCTTGCCGATGTCGGCGATGGCGCGCTCCAGCGCCTCGGGATCCTGGGCCTCGTAGGCGCGATAGGGCACGCCGGTGCTGCGCAGGAAGCGGTGCAGCGCAAGCTCGGGCGCGGCGTCGGGATTCTCGATGACGTCGGCCTCGGCCAGACTCCTGCTTTGGGCGGACCGGATATACAGCCAGTACACCGCCACGCGCTCGCGCTTCAGTGCCGCGGTAAGGCGCACGCGGGTGCGCTCGTCGAGCCGCGCGCCCCCGTCCGAGACCAGCAACACCACCCGGTCCCCTGAGTACGGTCGCGGCTCGAACAGCCTCGTCGCCGCCTCGAGCGCGCGCCCGATGTCGGTCTCGCCCAGTCCGCGTCCGATGTCCTGCGCGCTGACTGCCGCCTGAATCGCTTCGGCCGAGGCGGTGAAATCCAGAACCAGCATCGGCTGCGTGCTAAAAATAAAGAACGCGAACGCGTCCGATGAGCGCCGGCGCGCGAACTGCGCGAGCAACCGGCCCGCGACATGCCCCTTGGATTCGCGCCCGCTGTCGCTCCAGTGCATCCCCGGTTGGTCGCCGAAAGGCTGGTCCATGCTGCGGCTGCGGTCGAGCAGTACCACGATTTCAGCCCCTTCTCCGGCGCGAATTGCCGCCGTGGATGCCCGGTACGGCGCGGCCAGTGCGACCACCGTAGCGGCGAGCGCGATGCTGGCCGCCAAACGCAGTCCAACTCCCAGCGCGTCGGACGCCCGGTCCCGCGGCAGGAGTGCAAGATACGAGAACCGCCCCAGGCGCTCGCGTGCCTTCACCCATGGCAGCAGTGCCACGGGCGCCGCGAGCAGGGCGAGAGGGTGCGCGAGTGCGAGATCGGCGATCATCTCGCGACCACCTTCCTCGGCTCGAGCTCCGCGAGCGCCCGCGCCAACCGCGGCAGGCGCTCCGCCGCGATCATCCCAGCCACGTCGCCGGCATAGAAGAACCGATCCGAGCCGGCGAAGAACTCCCGGACCTCTGCCTCCACAGCCCGCGACCACGGCTGCGCCGCAAAAAACCACTCGAGGCTGTGACTCGCGACAGCGAAACCGGCGGCCTCGTCGAACGCACGGTGTAGCCGCCGAGCGCGCACGGCCTGCGCCTCGGGTTCGGCATTCCGATGCAGACGACGCATCTCCGCAGCAGCGCGTGCAAACGGGCGTTTGCCCAACCAGCGCAGTGGAAGCCATCCTTGCCGCCAGGCGAGATACCCGGCGAGCACCAGTGCGGCAAGCGTGTATACCAACAGCCTTACCTGCTCGGCGCGCGGAGAGATGCGCGGCGCAGGTACATCCGGCCGCAATTCCTCCAGTCCGGCAACCCCAGACACATACGTGGGCGTGAGCGGGGACACGGTGAACAACACTTCCGGGATGCGGGCCGCGATGTCTGGGCCTTTGTCGCGCTTGAAATGCAGAAGCAGCGCCGGCGTCTGCGCGCTATGCACTTCAGCGCCGCTGTTGACCACCAGAAACCGCAGCGCCACCCGCTGTGCGCCCTGCGACCATATTCGCTGCAACACACCCTGCTGAGGCTCGATCCCACGCAGCTCCAGGAATGCGTTGACCCTGCCCGGTTTGGGCAGCGTGTCCGCATCGAGGATGTATCCGGCCGGCGCATCAACCGCAGCTTGCAGCTCGAATTGGTCTCCGATCACGTAACCGTACCGGCGCAAGGGCTGCAGGACCACGCCTGCCTCCTCCGCGCTCGCCGCGCAGGCCGACGAGAGTACGAGCAGTAGCGCGGCCAGACGACTAGCGGGCATCCTCGCCGCCCCCGAGGAAATAGCGCGTCAGACGCTCCGGGTTGAAGCTCCCTTCAAGATACAGCGGCCGCAGTCCAAGGGTATGGAAGAGCGTGGTGAGCGAATCCCTGCGGGCCGCCACTGCCGCCCGGATGCGATCGCCGAGCTGCGGCCGCAGCCAGAGAAAACGCGCCTGCGCGGACTCGCTGTCGGCGACCTCAATCCAGCCGCTGGGTGCGGGCAACGTCGTCTCCGCCGCGTCCCAGATTACGATCGGGACGACGAAATGCCTGGCGAGCGTAGCCAGCACATTGCGTGCGAAAGTGAGATCGAAATGGAAGTCCGAGGCCAGCAGTACGAGCGAGCGCCGCCTACCAAGGTACTGCGCCGCGCGCAGCAGGCCGGCGGCGCTCCGCCCTTCGAGCCTATGGGAACGCAGAGCACCCGCGATGCGCGCGCCTTGGGCCCGCGAAACCATCGCCGGCCACGTGAGCCGCTCGCGCACCTGAGTATCCGCCGCAACGAACCCGAACGGATCGCCTACATGCCACGCAGACTGCGCCGCGCTCTCCACAAGATCGGAGACCGTGTTCCGCTTGCCGCCTCCCGCGCCGAAGGCCATCGACGCCGAGATATCCGCGACCACGTAGACCGGCACGGCCACCCTTTCGCTCATGGTCCGCACCAGCCACTGGCCGAGAGGATCCGTGGCACTGCGGCGCAAATCGATGCGCCGCGGATCAGAACGCGCGATGAGCGGCCGCAACCCCAGGTAGACGCCAGCCATACCTTCCGCCCGCGACATATGGGCGCCGGGGCGAGAGCCTACCGGTCTTCCCGGGATGCGGTAGTGAAACTCGCCGACCACGCTCAAAGGCCGGTCATGGCGCCGGCACGCGCGCAAAGGCTTGCGCGAACAGTTCGCGCACGATAGCGGCCCGTCTGAGCTCGTAGATCGGCTCGAAGAAAATGCGGTGAGCCAGTGTTTCGAACAGCACCGCGTGCACATCACCGGGTTCGACGTAGTCGCGCCCGGCAAGCCAGGCGTTTACGCGCGCAGCGCGCATGGCGAGGCTCATGCCGCGTGGACTCGCGCCGGCGAGAACCAGCGCCGCCATATCCACGCCGTCAACGGCGATGCGATGCTCGTGCGGACGTCCGAGCGTGCGCCACAACTGCAATACATAACGACGCAGGCTGTCTCCAGCCCGCACCGAGCGCTGCACCAGCGCACCGATCTCGTTCAAAGCGTGGAAGTCCACCAGCCCTTCCGGCACGCGCGAGAGCAACGCCTCCATGTCGTGATAGGCGGGATCGAACATCAGCGCGAGCTGGTCGGCTTCCTCGCGCGGGGCCTCGATCGCGACCTCCATCATGAAGCGATCCTTCGCGGCGGACGAAATCTCGAAAGTCTCCTCCTTCTCCACCCGGTTGCGGTCTGCGAACACCGTGAGATGGGGAAAGCGGAACTCGCGATTGAACGCCGACACGCTGCGCTCGGCCATCACGCGCAGCAAGACCGAGTGCACCTGCGGGCGCGCGCGGTTGATCTCGTTGAAGAACAGGATGGACAGCCGTTCGGCTTCGCGCACCAAGGGCCCGGGGTCGACCCGAGGTCGGCCGTCCTCGCCGATATACGTGTGGTACAGCAGGTCGGCCGGCATGAGATCGATCGTGCCTTCGATTCGGCTGAACCCGCCGCCGATGGCGCGCGCGAAGGCGCGCAGCAGCAGCGTCTTGCCTACGCCCACGTCGCCTTCGAGCAGCACGTGCCCGCGAGCAAAGATGGCGGTGTTGACCAGGCGGATCGCACGGCGCAGACCGACCACGATGCCGCCGATGGCGTCCTCCACGCGCAGCGCCTGAGCGCGCCAATCAGTCAGCAAATGATCTTCCACGCTCATTCGATGGTTCGGAAAGCAGGTCGGCGCGCTTCACAGGGCTCACCGGATGCTGTCATGGCTCAATTCGGCGCGTCAAGCGCTGCCCGCAGCGTCCAAGCGGGCGAGCGACTCGTCGCCCCCGCCTTGTCTTGGACAGGCTGTCGCCTCGGTCTGTGTGCATGACCGTCCCGTGTCGGCTAGCGAAGCGACTACTTGCCGCCTCTGAGCACATGGTGCAACCGGTCCGGTGGATCTGCTAAAAGAGGGGGCTCCATCACCCGATTCCAGCTTAACTGTCGCGGAACGGGAGAACGTCAGGTTCGTGCATCCAATCAAGAGACTCATTGGCCACGAGGAAAAGGCCGTTCTGAGTGTGGGTTACCGAACTGAGTCGCTGCCTCCATGCGAGTAGCGTTGCAAGTGCTCACCGGGTTGCAGCCTGGAGGACGAGGCTACCAATACATTGCTGCTGGCTCGAGCCTGCGCCTGATTCACGCGCGGCAACCCGGGTTTGAGCAGAACCAGCGATCTGCGCCGACCGGTTCTTTGATCGGCCCCTGGCTCCTCTAGATTGCCGTCGACTACGGCAGCTCCAGCCTCCAGTATGCGTTGACCGCCCCTGCACTGTGAACGAAGAGTATCTCGAGAACAGCGCCGGGTGTGGCGTCTTTCTGCATCGGGCCGGCATCCGCTTGAGGTGCCTTACGATGGGCGAGACGCCGCTGAGTGGGGTGCGCTCGGACGCACGTTGACCGCACGAGTTGACACGTATGTATATGGTGCATATACTATCCCATGGCGTTTCAGTACGACTCGACCAAGGCTGCGCTAAACCTCAAGAAACATCGCGTTTCCTTCGCCGATGCTGAAGGCGTCTTCTACGATCCACTTGCTATCTACGACTATGAGAGCTGAGTACGACTTCTCCAAAGGCAAGCGTGGTGCGATCCTCCCGACCAAGGGTAAGACTCGCATCACCATATATATCGACAACACTGTTCTAGACGCATTTCGGGCGCAGGCAGAACGAGCCGGAACCGGATATCAGACGATGATGAACGACGCGCTGAAAGCGTTCCTATCGCAAGCAGAGGCGCCTGTTACCGAGTCAGTACTTCGCCGGGTAATTCGAGAGGAGGTAGCGGACAAGGGACGGCCAAGCCAACGCCCAAGCGGACGCGCCGAAAAGAGCCGTTCTGCTTTGCCAGCATCCCGGCGGCGCGCCGTCTAGCTGGCTCGTTTGGGCGTCTTGTGGTCGTTGCCGAAGCACTATGGAGATGTAGATTGCACTGGGTCTTACGCGCGCAAAGGGATGCGCATGCTGGCGCGCGGCGTGGCGCAGGCCGAGGTGGCGCGCGTGTTGGCAGTCAGCCGGCAGACGGCATCGAGCTGGGCCAAGAAGCTGGACGAGGATGCACAAGCGTGGCGAGGCAAGCCGTTGGGACGCCCAGCGGGCTTGGACGCGACGCAGAAGAAGGAACTGGGCAAGGCTTTGCTGGCGGGCGCGGTGGCCAGCGGCTTTGCGACCGAGCTGTGGACGCTGGCGCGGGTGGCCAAGTTGATCGAGCGCGAATTTGGGGTGGCGTACAGCACGGTCAACGTCTGGCGCATCCTGCGCGAGATCGGGTTCTCCAGCCAACGTCCGACCGGGCGCGCGATCCAGCGCGACGAGGCGGCGATCAAACAGTGGCGCAGCAAGCGCTGGCCAGCACTAAAAAAAAGTCCCGTCGCGAAGGGCGCACCATCGTCTTCATCGACGAAAGCGGATTGAGCGAGCGACCTACCCGGGTCAAGCCTGCGGTGGATACCGGACACCCTCACAGATCTGCATATGACAACGTCGTTGTCGACCCGCCGCGGTCAGCGAGCATCAGTTGCAACCAGCTGTTTTGACGCGAATAATGGTGCAGTTTGGCCCAGACATTCATAAGCCATTGATTCATATGGTGGGCGGTACTGGGATCGAACCAGTGACCCCGCGCGTGTGAAGCGCGTGCTCTACCGCTGAGCTAACCGCCCGATTCGGCCGCAACGAACGCCACGGCGCAACGGATTGCGCATTTTATCGAAAAGCGCCGCTCGGAGCTAAGGGCATCGTCGGAGCGTCCTCACGACGCGCTTGGAGACGCTAGATCTCAGCGACATCGTGACGATCGGCGCACTGATTGGCCATTTTAGAGGCACCCCTAACTCATGGTTCGCACACGCTTTGCCCCCAGCCCAACCGGGTATCTGCATATCGGCGGCGCGCGTACCGCGCTGTTCTCCTGGGCGTACGCGCGCAAGCTCGGCGGCAAGTTCGTGTTGCGCATCGAGGATACCGATCGCGAGCGCTCCACCCAGGAATCGACGCAAGCGATCCTCGACGCCATGCAGTGGCTGCGTCTGGACTACGACGAAGGTCCGTTCTATCAGATGCAGAGACTGGACCGTTATCGCGAGATCGCCGAGCAACTCATCCAAGCGGGGCACGCGTATTACTGTTACGCGAGCAAAGAAGAACTCGATGCCATGCGCGAGGGGCAGCGCGCGCGGGGCGAAAAGCCGCGCTACGACGGCCGCTGGCGTCCGGAAAATGCGAAGGGCAAGACTCCGCCGCCGGGCGTCACACCGGTCGTGCGTTTCAAGAACCCGCTCGATGGCGAGGTCATCATCGATGATCTGGTGAAAGGCACCATCATCGTCCAGAACAGCGAGCTCGACGACCTCGTGATTCTGCGCGCGGACGGCGTACCCACTTACAACTTCGGCGTCGTGGTCGACGACATCGACATGGCTATCTCTCACGTGATCCGCGGCGATGATCATGTCAACAATACCCCGCGTCAGATCCACATCTTCAGAGCGCTCGATGCTAAGTTGCCGAAGTTTGCGCACGTGCCGATGATCCTTGGCTCCGACGGCGAGCGATTGTCCAAGCGTCACGGCGCAGTCAGCGTGATGCAGTACGAGGAGGATGGGTATCTTCCCGAAGCTCTCGTGAACTACCTTGCGCGCCTGGGCTGGTCGCACGGCAACGAGGAGCTGTTCTCCCTGGAGCAATTCGTCGAGTGGTTCGACCTCGAGCATATTAGCCGCTCGGCGGCGCAATTCAATCCCGAGAAGCTGCTGTGGATGAACGCGCAATATCTCAAAGCCGCGGACAACGGCCGCGTGGCTGCGCTGGTGAGGCGGTACTTGGTCGCCGACGGTTGCGACCCCGAGCGCGGCCCCCCGCTCGAGCAAGTGGTCGGGTTGTTGAAGGAGAGAGTCAATACCCTGGAAGAGTTGGCCGACGCGGCGGTGTACTTCTTCCGCCGGCTGATCCCCCGCGAGGAGCTGCGTGCGGAGCACTATTCGGCCGAAGCGCGCCCCGCGTTGGAGGCGCTGCGAGCCGAATTTCGGGAGATACCATGGACCAAGGCCGACATCGGAGCAGCGCTGAAGTCTGCGGTCGCCGCGCACAAGCTGAAGATGCCGAAGGTCGCCATGCCGCTTCGCGTGATGGTCGCCGGGGAAGCGCACACCCCATCCATCGACGCGACTCTGGAGCTTATCGGGCGCGACGAAGTGCTGTCGCGGATGGAGGAGGAGTTGCCGCGGTTTCCCACCTGATCGGGGACGGCCGAGCGTTTGCAGGCCATTGACCCCTTGCGTATAATGCGCACCTCCGCGTGGGGGTATAGCTCAGCTGGGAGAGCGCTTGCATGGCATGCAAGAGGTCAGCGGTTCGATCCCGCTTACCTCCACCAATCTAGAGGCTGGAAAATTCAGTGACTAGGGATGAGTCGAACAGGTTAGCGTTGTCTGCTTCGAACGAATCTCCGGTATCCAGTCTCTAGCGCAGTCCCCATCGTCTAGAGGCCTAGGACATCGCCCTTTCACGGCGGTAACCGGGGTTCGAATCCCCGTGGGGACGCCATCGGATCCAACCGCACGTTAGCCGGCGGAACGTACCCGCCGGCTTGGCGTGCTCGCTTCGGTATGTCGGCCGACTACACCGGCTTGAAGCTAAACGATTGCCCGCCGAGCGCGGCTTCGGCCATTAAGCCCGCAATGGGCTCCACAAATACCAGGACGCCGTCGGTGTACTTCGCATCAACAGCGGCGCCGCTCTTCAACGCCACGGCAGACGCGCTCGCCGAGAACTTCACCTTCCCGTTCTTGAAATTATCCAACGCCGCCTTGTTTTCGAACAGGATCAGCTCGCTGAAGGTCTGCCCGCCGATCTGCGCGCCGATCGTGGCCTGCGTCAGATCTGCCCAGCCGACCATCTTTCCTTGCTCGTAAACCTCCCCGCGGCCATAGGCACCGCCGACGACGAGGCCGCCCTTGCCCACCGATGGGAAGATCGCGTAGCCATACGCGTTCGCAATCTGCTTTTCAAGAGTGGGATCCAGCCCCTTGATGCGCGTCATGGCGTTGACAACGTCGGTGTGAAGCTTGGCCTTTTCTGCCTGTGTATCGGGGGCGGTCGCACAGCCGGCGAGGGTCAACAGGGCCCCAGCGATTAGGCAGGTATACAACGATGCTTTCTTCATGAGGTCTCCTCGTGGGGGGGCTGTTGCCGACATGCGCCGGTGTCGTTGAGACGCCACTGCGCGGCCGCTTCAGCCTGGTTCTCGTGTAATGCTACTGAAGGAATCCAATGGTTGTCTGTCTGCTAGACCGCTTATAGTCTACGAGCGAGGACAAGGCGCTCAGGTCAGACGTGCTAAGCAGCCTGTAGTATCGCCTCGACCGGGAGGCTCATCCCGGTTATAAAGCTAGCAAACCCCCGTGGGGACGCCACCTTAACTCCGGTAGGCTTCATGTTCAGCCTGTAGCGCACTGATCACCTCGGTTGGTGCTGCAGGAAATAGCGAATACGCTTTGGGGATCGGCAGCATCCACCGGCGCACCGGCAGGGGCGGAAAATGTCTTCGGCGCCGGATAGCAGACTGTGGTCGATCGACGCGGCGCGCTGTCAGATCACGCCGGCGCTGCGCAGGGTGTCAAAGCGCTCGGGGGCGATACCCAGCCAGTCGACATACACCTCGCGGTTGTGCTGCCCGAGCTGCGGCACCGCGCCCGCTGTGCGCGGCGGAGTACCCGACAGCTTCATCGGCGAGCCGAACACCTCGACGTCAACCTGCCCGAACGGCACCTGCACGAACATCTGTCGCGCTCGCAGGTGCAGGTCGGTCACCACCTCGTCGATGCGCTTGATTGGTGTGAGTGCGATGCGATCGCCGGCCATCGCCTCCAGCTCGGCCTTGGTTCGGTCGGCGAACCAGCGCTCGATGATCGGCCTGACGCGGCGCTGGTAGGTGGCCTCATCGAAGCGCTTGGCCATGGTGTCGATCTCCGGGTCGTCGCACAGTTCGGGCTCGCCGAAAATGACACAGCTCTCGCGCCACAGCTTGTCGGTGTAGCTGCCGAAGAAAACGTGGCCGTCCTTGCAGGCGTATTGACCATAGGGTCGCGCGAAGGAATGGTCGTTTCCGAGCGGCTCTGCCACCTTGCCATCGACGGTGTAGTTGACGATAGCGCTCTCGGTGAGCGTGACCACCGAGTCCTGCTGCGAGATGTCGACGCGCTGGCCGAGGCCGCTGCGTTCCAGGTCGCGCAGCGCGGCTAATGTGCCGATGGTGGCGTAGAACGACGCGGCCAGGTCGCCGAGGATGCTGCCCACGCGCAGCGGCGGATGACCATGCTCGCCGTTCATCGACCACAGGCCGCCGGCGGCCTGCGCGGTGCTGTCGTACGCGGGCCGCAGCGAATGCGGGCCCTCGTGGCCATAACCGCTGATGCAGGTGTAGATCAAGCGCGGGTTGAGCGTCTTGAGCACCGGCCAGCCAACGCCCAGCTTGTCCATCGTGCCCGGCCTGAAGTTCTCGATCAGTACGTCGGCCTTGGCCGCCAGCTCGCGCAGCAGCTGCTTGCCCTGCGGGTGCTTGAGGTCGAGGCCCACACCCAGCTTGTGGCGGTTGTACTGCGCGAAATAGCCGCTGCCTGCGTCGTGCCCCTGCGCGTCGCGCAGGCGCGGCGGAAAGCTGCGCACGTAGTCAGGATCGCTTGGGTGTTCGACCTTGATCACCATCGCACCCAGGTCGGCCAGCATCTGCGCGCAGTACGGGCCGGCCACCACGCGGGTGATGTCGATGACGGCGATGCCTTCCAGTGGTAGCGCTCGTGTGCTCACACCTACTCCTTCACCAGCCGCCCGCGCTCAGCCAGTCATCGATCTGCTCGAGCCGGTCGCTGCCCCAGAACGGCTCGTCGTCGACGAAGAAGAACGGCGAGCCGAACACGCCGCGCGCCAGCGAAGCGGCGACGGCATCGCGCAGGTCGCTGCGCGCCTGTTCCCCCTCGATGCCCTCGAGCATCGCCGCCGGCTCGAGGCCGATGGCCGGCGCCAGCGCGGCCACCTGCGCCGGCGCGCCGAGGTCGTGCCCTTCGCGCCAGTAGCGGTCGAAGGCGACTCGCGCGAACGCCGCCTCGTGCCCAGGGCGATGGCGCCGCACCCAATAGAAGCCGCGCCCGGCCGCCCGCGGGTCCATGAACGGGTCGGTCAGCTTGCGACGCAGCTGCAGCCGATGGCGGCGCATGTAGCGCGCGGTGTCGCGCAGCACGTAGTCGCTCTTCAGCGGCGTGTCCAGCAGTGGCTTGAGCCCCATCGTCTTCATCACCGACACGCCGAGCAACATGCTGTGCCAGCGCACGCTGCGGCCATGGCGCGCCGCCAGTTCCTCGATGCGCAGGCTCGCGAAATAGCCGTACGACGATAGGAAGTCGAAGTAGAAATCGATCGCCTCGCGCTCCGTGGTCATCGCCGCCGCTCCGGTCAGTGGATCGCCGCGTACATGATCCTCTCCTCGGTCGCGTCGAGCGCCGAGAACTCTTCGACCACCTTGCCCATGCGCTGCACCAGGATACGGTCGGACAGCGACATCACCTCGGGCAGGTACGACGAGATCACGACCACCGCCTTGCCCTCGTCGGCGAGCCGATTGATCAACTGATGGATCTCGGTGATCGCGCCGACATCGACGCCGCGCGTCGGCTCGTCGAAGATGATCAGCTCGGGCTCCTGGATCAGTGACTTCGCGATCACCACCTTCTGCTGATTGCCCCCGGACAGCTCGATGGCCTTGACGTCCTTGCCGATGGCGCGGATGTTGAGGCGCTTGATCCACTGCTCGCCCACCGTCGCCGCCTCGTTCTTGGACACCAGCGTGCGCTGGCCACGCAATTTGGCCAGCAGGCCGAGGTAGATGTTGTCGGCGACCGACTTGGTCTCGAAGAAACCTTCGATCTTGCGCTCTTCGGTGACGTAGGCGATGCCGTCTCGCACCGCGGCGGCCGGCACGAAGTAGCGCACCGGCCGACCGTTGAGCAGCACCTCGCCGCCGTGCATGAAGTCGCGCTTGGCGATGCCGGCCACCACCTTGAAGGTCTCGGTGCGCCCCGAGCCCACCAGGCCGAACACGCCGGTGATCTGGCCGGCGAACACCGACAGCGAATTGTTCTTCACCATCGCAGCCATCCGCAGGTTCTGCACCGACAGCACGCGGCGGCCCTGCGGCCGCACGCTGGTCTTGCGTTGGCCATACAGCGTCTGCGACAGGTCGCGGCCGACCATCGCTTGCACGATGCGAGCGCGATCGAAGCGGCGCGTCTCGTCGGTGACCACGTGCTTGCCGTCGCGCAAGATGGTGATGCGATCGGACACCTGCAGCGCCTCTTCGAGCGCGTGCGAGATGAAGATCACCGACACGCCGCGCTTCTTCAGGGTGGCGATCAGATCGAAGAAGTACTTCTTCTCCTCGGGCGTCAGGCTCGCGGTGGGCTCGTCGAAGATGATGACCTTGGCGTTGTGCAGCACCGCGCGCGCGATCTCGACCATCTGCTTCTGCGCGGCGCCGAGTTTGCTGACGACCGCGGTCGGGTTGACGTCGAACTGCAGCGACTGCATGAACTGCTGCGCCGCGATGTAGATGCCGCGCAGGCGGTTGAAGTAGCGCTCGCGTCCGAGGTAGAGATTCTGCGCCACCGTCATCGTCGGCACCAGGCTGGTCTCCTGGAACACCATCGCGATGCCGAGCTCGCGCGCCTCGGTGGGTGTGCGCGCGTTGACGCTGCGGCCCTCGATCAGCATCTCGCCCGATGTGAGGTTGACCACGCCGGCCATAACCTTGGTGAGGGTCGATTTGCCGGCGCCGTTCTCGCCGACGATGGCGTGCACTTCCCCCGGCAGCAGCTCGAAGTCCACGTCTTCGATGGCCGGCACGCCGGCGTACTTCTTGGTCGCCTTGCGCAGCTCGAGTATGGGCGCAATGGTATTCATGAAGCCAGCCTCGCCTGGGCGGCTGCGATCGACAGCCGCAGCAGGCGTCGCCGGCCCTTGCACAGCAGGTAGAGCCAGCCGTCGCGCTCGATCGCGGCGACGATGCCGTGGTGCTTGCCGTCGAAACGGCTGTGCAGCGAATAGCGGATCAGGCCGAGCTCGTCGAGGCGGATCACCAGCCCGTACGAGCGGGGCGGCGCCCACGGTTTGACCACGCCCATCATCTTCAGGTGCGCGCCCTGCATCGGCTCGAGGAAGGTGTTGCCCGAGGTCAGTGCCGGCGCGATCCAGTAGCGCGGATCGATCTCCTTGAGCATGCGCTTGCGAAACGCCGGCTCGCGAAGCACGAACTCGACCAGTTGGGTGCGCAACGTGAAGCAGGTGAGCCACCAGCCGCCGCCCTGCGCGGGCGCGATGCGCGACGGGTAGCCGGGCAGCCCATCGAGCACGGCGCGCCCAGCCTGTGCGCCACCCACCTGCACGACGCGATGGCGCCAGCTCTCGCAGACCCAAGCCGCATCGTCACCGACCGCAGCGACGCCGAAGGCATAGGCGAGCCCGGCGACACGTTCGCGTGCGCTGCCGTTGGCGAGATCGAATTCGAGCAGGCGGCCACTGCGGCCGAGCTCCATCACGTCGTGCTTCCAACGCTCGGGCGGCTGCGTCTGCGAGCCATCGCTGGCCAGCAGGCGGCCGCTCGGTGTGGCCGCGAGCGCGTTGACCGCATTCAATCGCCGTCCATCCGCGGCGTCGAAGCAACGGCCGTCGTGCGGGCCGCCGACGACCCGCACCTCGCTGCCGCCGAGCGCGACCGCGATGCCGCCGCCCGGCAGGCAGGCTAGCGCGCTGATCGCGCGGTCGAACGCATGCGCAACTGCGAGCGGCCCCTGGCCGTCGACGCGCAGCACGCGGGCGCCGTCGGCGATCCACAGCACTTGACCGTCGCTCGCCAGATCTTCGGGCGCATCGAGTTCGGCGACCACCTCGGCGTCCTCGATCAGCCGATTGGATTTGAGCGCCCCGTCGAGCACCGGCACGCTGATCGCCGCGTCGCCACGGCCGAGCAGGCGTTCGGTCCACCGCTTGAGCGCGTCGATCATGCTTGTTGTCTCCAGCGCCGCTCGTACTGCACGAAGCCGGGGTCGGCCCCAGGAATCTTGTACTGGCCGACGCGGTCGTTCGACAGGCCGCCGAGGTAGAGATAGCCGCGGTCCTCGCGCATCGAGGTGACCGATGGGTGGTTCTTGCCGCCGAGGTCGCCACAGCGTTTCAAGCATCTGGCCGCGTTCGTTGAACTTCACGCACGCAACCATTGTTGATGTTAGGAAACAGCCATTCGTCGTTGGGGATGCGCTTGATCATGCGGCGGCGAAAGCCCGGCATCCTCCATGCCAGATCGTAGGCCGGCGTACGCAGGCCGACCAGCGACAGCCAGTAGTGGCCGTCAGAGGAGTTGTTGATGTTGTCCGGCATAGCCCGGCAGATTCCGAGACCAGTCTCGGTTGCCCTTCTTCGGTCCGTCGATCCAATAGCGCTCGATACGGCAGGCCCAGGTCTCGCGCGAACAGCACTGACTGCCCGTCGTGGGCGACGCAGACGCCGTTCGGGAAACTCTGGTCGCGCAGCACGGTATGCGTCTTGCCGGTCGCCGGGTCGAACATGATGATGCGGCCGTTGCCGCGGCCTTCCAGGCGTCGGTCGCCCAAGTGTGGGCGGTGTAGCGCAAGGTCGCCTCGCTGAAATAGATCTTGCCGTCCGGCGCGATATCGAGATCGTCGGCCAGCACCAGGCGGGAATCGTCGATCACCTTGCCGAAGAGTGCGGTTGGTCTCATCGGTGAGCTTGTAGACCGACCGGTCGGGCCGCACGCCGTAAACGCCCATGCCGGCGATGCAGATGATCAGGTTCTCGTCACGATCGAAGGCCATACCGAGCGGTCGTCCGCCGGTGCGCGCGAAGATCTCCTGCGTCTCCAGGTCCTTGCCGCTGAAGCGCCAGATGAAACCCTCACGCGTCCCGCAATAGAGATTGCCGGCGCGGTCGAAGATGACGTCTTCGGGGCCGTCGAGCTTGCCGAGGCCGATCGCTTCGGCGTCGCGCAAGCGATTGTTCAGCGCGTAGGGCGAATTGCTTTCGGGCGCGATGTCGTGCCGGGCGCCGAGCTTGAAATAGGTCGGCACGACATAGATCTTCTCGATCGCCTTGTGGCGGTTGCGCGACCATTTGACGTCGATGCCGACGGCCAGCAGCATCATGAAGCCGAGGAAGGTCGAGGTTGCGCCGCCCACCAGGCCAAATCGCACCAGCCCATTGGTCAGCACCAGCACGATGGTCGCACCGATCAGCGACTGGCCGATCGAGCCCTTGCCACCGGAGAGGTTGACGCCGCCCAGCACCACCGCCGTCAAGGCGAGCACCTCCATGCCGACGCCGGTGTCGGAGCTTGGGCTGTTGAGGCGCGCGGCGTAGAAGACGCCGCCGAGCGCCGTCAGCGCGCCCGCCATCACATAGGTAAGGAAGAGGTGCCGCTCGACCGGAATGCCGGCATGGCGCGCCGCGCGCCGATTGGCGCCGATGGCGGCGAATGTACCAGCCCGGCCTGCCCCGGCTGAGGAAGATGTGCCCGACGATGGCGACCAGCACCAGGATGACGATATTGGATCGGCACGCCGAGAAGGCTGCCGCCGCCCAGCCAGTCCCAGATGCGGCTGTCGCCCATCGAAAGCGCCATCTCGAGCGAGTAGCGTAGGATCAGCAGATTGAGGATAGCGCGGAAGATCAGCATGGTGACGAGCGTGGTCAGGAAAGCGCCAAGTCCCATGAAGCCGATCAGCGCACCATTCACGGCGCCCATCAGCGCGCCGACGCGCCGAGCGCCACGCAGCGATCGCCACCGGCGCCGACAGCTCGCACATGTTGAACATCATCAGCGCGAAGAAATTGGCCATGGCGAAGATCGAGCCGACGCTGAGATCGATGCCGCCAGAAATCATGACGATCGCCATGCCATCGCCACAAAGCCGAACTCGCCGAACTGGCGTCCGGTGGCGGCGGCGTTGTCGAGGGTAAGGTAGCCTGGAATGCGCGAAGGCGAAGGCCGCCATGACCAGGATCGTTGCCGTGAACGGCACCACCGGTTCCATCCAGCGCTTCTGCAGGAGTTCCGCGACGAACTGCTGGAACGACCATCTGTAGCGTAGGCGCTGAAGGCCCTCCCCTGAAGGTGCTGTCAGTCATTCGTTCCTCCCCGTATTTTCGTCGTTCTCGGCGGCCAAACGCAACGAGCCGCCCGAACGTTGTCAGCGATCAGCCCTTCTTGGGGATGTCGGTGCAGCGTGCCTGGTCGATATTGTCCTTGGTCACCCAGAAGAAGCTGGAGAACGAAGCCCTGTGGGCGTCGGGCTTCTCGCCGGCCATCAGCAGGTTCTTGGCCATCACCACGACCTCGCGGCCCTGGTTCCTGGCTTCCCAGTTCATGTAGCTTGTCGATGTCGAAGACCGGACCTGACCGCGTCGCAGCCTTCCTTGTAGCCGCCGCCATTGGTAGACGATCACCTTGCCGGTCAGACCCGCCTTCTTCACCGCCTGCGCGCCGCCGATGGTCATGATGTCGTAGGGGCCGAAGATGGCGCACACGTCAGGATGCTGCTGCAGCACCGCCGTGGTGATTTCATACGCCTTGGTGGCGTCCCAGTTGGTGGCCTGGCTCGAGACCACCTTCAGCTCAGGACGCTTGGCAAGGACGTTCTCCACGCCCTTCAGCGTGTAGGCGCTGGCCGCGGCCGACAGCGCACCCTGCACAATCGCGATCTTGTTGGACTTGCCTTTGCACGCTTCGGCCACCGCGGTCGTGGCCTTCTCGCCGATCTCGATCCAATCGGCGCCCACGTACACCACCGATGGATAGGCCGAGCGCATATTGATCTGCACCACATCGATGCCTTCAGCTTCAGCCTTCTGGATCAGCTTGGCGTAGGTCTGCACGTCGGGGTTGTGCAGCACCATCACGTCGGGCTTCTCGCTGATCAACGTGGTCACCGCCTGCGCGCCGGCGTTGGTGTTCCAGTTCGGGTCGCGCACGACGATCTTCACGCCGACGGGCTCGAGCTCCTTCTTCAGGCCCTCGAGCCAGCCCTGCGCGAGGTCGAAGCCGAGCGCCACCGGCACGTAGGCCACGGTCTTGCCGGCCAACGCTTTGTGGTAGCCCTCGCGGAACGGTTCGTCGATGCCCTTGCCTTGCGCGAAGGCGCTCAGGCTGGCCCCGAGACCGGCGGCCAGCGCAGCGCCGGTGAGCGCAACCGTGCCGATGGCGCGGCGGATGTCGTGCTTGCATGTCATGGCGTTTCTCCTCTTGGTTGCCTAATGGATGGTTCGCGCGACGGCCAGGCAACTTGGCCGCCGCGGCGTCAGATGTCACCTTGCTGTGCCGTCTCCTCGTTGCGCGGGTTGACGAACGAGTCGATCAGGATCGCCGCCAGCAGCACGACGCCCCTGATCAGGTTCTGCGCCGAATACGAGACGTCGAGAATCGTCATGCCATTGAGGAGCGTGCCGATCAGCAAGGTGCCGATCACCACGTTGGCCACGCCGCCGCGGCCGCCCGACAGGCCAATGCCGCCAAGCACGACAACCAGGATCACGTCGTAGATCATTGTCGAATTGTAGATGCGGGTCGGCATGCTGTTCACCGATGCCGCCATCACCAGGCCGGCGAACATGCCGATCAGCGCTGCCAGCACGTACTGCAGCACGATCACCGGACGCGTCGGGATGCCGGTGGTGCGTGCGCCGAACGGGTTATCGCCGACTGCGTAGACATAGGCGCCCAGTCGCGTCTTGCGCAGGAAGAACGCCACCAGCAGCGCGACCGCGCCGAACACGATCACCGGCATCGGTACGCCGGCGAGCGTGCCGCGCCCAATCCATGCGAACGAGTCGAGCTGCGGGCTCCACTGCACGATGTCGAGTCGGAACAGCGCCACCTGGCCGAGCCCCGCGAGGAACAGGCCCGAGGCCAGCGTCGTGAATAGCGAGGGCACCTCGGCATACGCGATCAGCCAGCCGTTGGCCAGGCCGAAAGCCAGCGCCAGCGCGAGCGCGGAAGCGAATGCGACCGGCAACGAATGGCCGTCTTGCACCATCTGCAGCACCAGGCCCGCCGGCACGGCCAGCACCGCGACCATCGAAATGTCGATGCCGCGGCCGATGACGACGATCGCCATGCCCAACCCGAGGATGCCGAGAATGGCTACGTTCTGCAGCAGCCCGAGCATGTTGGACGTCGTGCCGAAACCAGGCAGGAACAGCGCGAAGCTGACGAACATCACCACGAAGATCGCGAACACGATCCCCTGCTGGCTGAGTCGGCCGGTGCCGAACGGCAACTTCATCGGGCTTGGTTCCGTGGACCGATAGGAATTGAACCGTAACACGGGTCGCGGGACGCCTCAAGCGTAGGTGTGGGGTTGACCTGCAGGGGCTGGCGAAGGGGTCGAGATGCGCGCCCGGATGCCAGTTTACAGCGGCGCATTGTGATGACCGTCGCGGTTTTGGGAGCGAGGGCAAAGTCCGGGGGCTGCCCCGGGGGGAGGGCTGCACGAGCGCGGCGACGAAGACAGACATCAGCTGGGGGATGCTTACCAGCTAGCGCTGGTCGAAGAGAGACTCGCGCGGAGGTGCTGGGATGGGGTGCCAGCGGGCTCCAACTGGACAAAGGGCATTGAGGGAAGGCGAAGCGCCCGTTAGATACTATGAAGGGCTGCTCGTGGTTAGCCCCCCTTTGAGTTAAAACGAGAGTTCCACCAACTCGATTTGACGGAAGGAGGAGTAAATGAATGCATCTCGAACAGCCCTTCAGGGAAAGCATAAGGGAGAAGCAGGCGAGCTGTACATGGCCTTCGAACTGGGTGAGAAGAACTGGAAACTGTCGCTGAGCGACGGGGCGCGCAGCCCAAGCCATTACACGGTGGCGGCAGGGGACACCGCGGCGCTGCTCGAGTGCATCGCCAAGGCCAAGGCACGCTGCGGGCTTGCGCCGGAGGCGAGAGTGCACAGCTGTTACGAGGCCGGACGCGACGGCTTCTGGCTGCACCGCTGGCTCATCGAGCACGGTATCGACAACATCGTGGTGGATTCTGCCAGCATTGAGGTCAACCGGCGTGCGCGGCGCGTCAAGACCGACCGGCTGGACGGCGACAAGCTGCTGGCGATGTTGCTGCGCTATGCGGGCGGCGAGCGGCGGGTATGGTCGGTGGTGCGAGTGCCCACGCTGGAGCAAGAAGACGAACGGCGGATACACCGCGAATTGGGACGCCTCGGGCAAGAGCGCACCGCTCACAGCAATCGGATTCGTTCGCTACTCGTGATGCACAATGTGCGGGTGAAGTACGTTGGCGGGCGCTTGTGGCAACGCTGGTGGACTGGCCATGCGGAGGAGCTTCCAAGTCAATGTGCGAAATGTACTTTGACCCGAAGGAGACCGGCATGAAATATTGTGGCATAGACCTGCACTCGAACAATTGTGTGGTGATCATCAGCGACGAAGAAGATCGGATCGTGTTCAACAGGCGGTTGCCGAACGATCTGGGGCAGATTCGCGCGGCACTAGAGCCGCATCAGGAAGAGTTGACGGGGCTGGTTATCGAGAGCACATACAACTGGTACTGGCTGGTGGACGGACTGATGGATACGGGGGCTATCGGGTGCATTTGGCCCATCCGAGCGCGATCAAGAAGTACGAAGGCCTGAAGCACAGCGGCGCATCGAAGACAAATCTGCGTCACCTGCCCAGCATGGAGTGGTAGTCGTGCTCTGCGCCTAGTGGCCCAGCCGCTAGCGGGGGAGGGGCCGCTACGAGAAATCTACGAACGGCTGCAGCCAACAGCGGCCGTTGGAGACCAGTCAGACGTACCGGTCGAGAACCTTCGGGTGCTGCGGTGCTCCTTGCGGTTCCCTGCGCTCCGCCGCTTCTCCTGCTCTGGGGAAGCCGATATGCTGCTTGCTGCGTAGTTCTCGTCCCAACGTGTAAGAGCATCAATCGATGATAACGATCCATCACCTCGGCGTTTCTCAATCGGAACGGATCGTCTGGTTGATGGAGGAGCTAGAGCTTCCCTATCGACTGAAGTGGTACAAGCGGAAGCAGAATCGGCTGGCCCCGGACGAGTATCTTGCGCTCCATCCGGCCGCGACCGCACCGGTCATAGAGGATGGTGACTTGATGCTTGCCGAGTCCGGTGCGATTGTGGAGTACATCTGTCATCGATACGCGGGCGGGAAGCTGACGGTGCGTCCGGAACAACCCACCTTCGCCGAGTACCTGTATTGGATGCATTTCAACAACAACGTCGTGGGCCTGTTCTTCGCCAAAGCTGCGTTGCGTGCCGGAGCGCATGGGCCAGAGGCCGAGAGGATTGGCGGGCTGATCAAACGACGAGAGGAGGGGTACTTCCGGTTTCTGGAGCGAAGGCTTGGTGACTCACCGTACCTGGCAGGTCCGGAGTTTACTTGTGCCGATGTGATGGTGGTTTTTCAGCTTACCACTGCTGTGCTTTTCGGTGGCCGTAGCATCGACGACCTGCCAAACGCGGTCTCATACGTGCGGCGCATTGAGTCGCGCCCCGCCTATATCAGAGCGATGGCGATTGCGGGACCGAAGGCAATACCCCCGACGGAGTAGCATCGCAGGGGTGCACTACGTCCGGACCCGCATCCGCTGAGCAGTCTCGTCGCGCTATTGCTTCTTCTCCGTGAGCGCCTTGACGAGTTCGCCCAGTTGCTTGAGCGCTTCAGCATCCTCAGCACTTACCTGCTCGGAGCCCTTGCAGCGTGGGTCGGTCCGCTGCAACGCGCCGAACATGGCTTTGGTCACTGGAATGGCGTCGCAACCGTGCTCGGTCTCGCAGATGAAATCGAACTCTGGACGCGCTTTCACGTGGCAAGTGAAGCAGTTCAGGCCAAATCGATTGTTGACCTCAGCGAAGCCTCGCGTATAGATCTTGGAGCCGTTCTTGTCCACGTCGATCCAGAAGAACTCCCAGTCTCGCGTGGCGGGACTGTACCCTTTCTGCTGCTTGATCATGACCTCATTGGGCATGAGCTGCACGACGGACCCCGTTGGGTAGTCGCCCATGCCAGCTGTCGCTACGGCCACGGTACCGGCGAGCTCACCAGCGAGGTTGTCTACGTAGAAATGCCGAACTTTAGTCATCTCGGTGATGCACTTGAACGACTCGTCAGTGACTTTGACCTTGGGCTCATCCGCGCCAACGTGCAAGGCGTGCGTGGAAAGCAACAGCGAGAGCGCGGCGGCACAGGCTCCGGTCCTCCAACGACCTCGGCGGTCGATGGGCGCGACCGCAGGGACATCGGCGGGATCTGCTGACCCGAGCCTTGCAGTCGGCGCATGCATGGATTGAAACACAATCGACATTCGAACCCTCCTCAGGTCAGGATTAATTTCGGGACGGCGTTATCAGCGAGTCCGCCATGGTTGTCACCCAGGTCGACCTTCAACATCTCCGGCGCACCGCATAGCTCGGACTCCCGGGTCGCAACGCGCGACATCCATGGAGTTGGAATCATTTCGCAGCACGGGCCGATGTTCTCAAAGCACGGCACCGCGCACGAACATCACGGCACCTCCCTGGCTCCTCAGGTTGGGATGGATCGAGCCCCTGGCCGCCACATGGTAATCACCTGCGTTGAGCCGCAAGTCTCCGATCGTCAAGTCACCTTCCAAGACCAGGCATTCCTCCGCACTCGCGTGATGATGTCCCTCGATCAACGCGCCTGGCTCCATCCGGAACAGGTACGACTCCGCTCCCGATTCCGGATCGCGATACAGCACCTTTCTTTCCAAGCCAGGCCGGATCAACATCCACTCGCCATCGTCCACACGTATGGTGTGGAACGTCGAGACGGATGCCTCCTGATCCAACGCACGCTTCAGCCTGGACCATAGATCGGGGGGCGTTGCGGTTTGGTCTTCACGTTCGAGACGACTGAGGAGGGTCGCCCACCTGGCCACGCGCTCGCGGAGCAGGGGCTCAGCCTCCAGTCGTTGCTCGAAACGCAGACGCTCCTCGGGACTGAGGATGCCGAGGACGTATTCACCTGCCGAAATCTCCACGTCGTCCTTGCTCATGAGTCCAACAACTCCTTGAGTGCGATCAATCCCCGACGAACCCGGCTCTTGATGGTGCCCAGCGGCACATCGAGCGCAATGCTGACTTCCTCCTGGGTCATTCCGTAGAGGTAAACCAACAAAAGAGACTCCCGCTGTTCGGGTGTCAGCTTGTCCATGAGCTCCTTGAACAAGACCGATCCTTCCGGCGTGCCCTCTGCGGCTGTCTCTTCATCGCCATCCAATGTCGTCCCAGTGATTGCTTTTCGGGTCGCGTTACCCGGTTGGCGCAACCATGCTATCGCGCGATGTCGCGCGATTGTGGTCATCCAGCCCAGTGCGTCGCCTGCCGTTCGATCGAACAGATGGGCCTTTCGCCAGATGGTCAGGTATGTCTCCTGCAGCACGTCTTCCGCCGGCTGCTTCTGCACCACCATCCGACGGACGACCGCCCACAGCCGGGAGGCGGTGAGTCGATAAAGCGCCTCGAACCGTGCCCTATCGCCCTCTGCGATGCGATCCAGGTCGTCGGCCAACTGCTTGTTGTCCGGGCTCCCGCGGTGCTCCATGGTGCGGAGCGGCGTATCCGGCTCACTATCCATGGCCCCGATCGTCGGCATATGCGGGTATGGTAGCGGCTGGAGTTGCCTGGACATCAGGATCTTCCACGACGGCCAGGTCGACGGCCCAGCGAGGACAGGATGTGAGGTTGTTTTCCTACAATAGCGACGGCGATGACCGGCGCCGGACAGGGAGGCCAATTCGGGCGCATGCTCATGCGTGGCGAAGCAACTCGGCCTGCACCAGTGCTGCAAACTTCTTCAGCTGATCTGCTTGACGGGAGGAGAACTCGCGCGGAGTCGTATCGACCAGGCAGAGAGTTCCAACGGGCTTTCCCGCGGGGCCTTTCAACACGGTACCAGCATAGAATCTGAGACCGAACTCACCCGTCACGAATGGGTTGTCCGAGAAACGCGTATCCTTTGTTGCGTCGGGAACGATCATGACCTCGGGCTCGAAGATCGCATGGGCGCAAAAGCCCGGTTCGCGAGGGGTTTCATCCACCCCCTGCAATCCGCAGGTGGACTTGAACCATTGCCGCCTCGCGTCAACCATGTTGATGAAGCACATCTTCACGCCGAACACGTCGGCCACCAAATCCGTAATGCGATCAAAGCGTTCTTCGCGCTTTGTGTCGAGAATATTCAGTGCGTGAAGATCGGCGACCCGCTCGCCGTCATCGACCGGGATTGGGGCGGATTTCATAGATGTCCTCCTCCGTTGGCACCTCGGCGATACCAGTGGATCCGATATCTACTTGCTACTACGCTGCCATCGGCGAGAAAGGATGCATCCTCCCGTAATTATTCTAGAGGTGGGCTGCACGCACACTGCCGGCGCGCCCCAAGCGCCGGCCACGTGCGATGGTTCTGGCCTCTGACGCGGGGGTGATGCAAGCAGGGACCGAATGTCCGCAATGGGTCGACAACCGACGGTCGGCTGTCTCCGGAGCGGTCGTTCGCCGGAATGTCCGCTTCCGAGGACCGCCAGCGGCAGCAGCCGGCCACCTTGCGACATTCAATTACTGTAGTTGGAACTTAAGGCCCGAAAGCTCCCATTTCAGGAGCCCCGAGTTCCTCCCGTCGAGTTCCCGCCGTGTTCCCGCGTCGAGTTCCCATGTGAGACGCCTGTGCTCATGCACGTATTCGGAGGAGACCTAACGAGAACATGCCCACTAGGAAAAAGACGAGGGAGCCCGGCTCCGGAATAGGGGCCGAATTCCCAATCCCGTTGCTCAGGAGGAACGAATATTCAGGACCAACGCCAGGTCCGAACGAGAATATCGGGTCGATGAATGCCGAGGCGAACGCCAGGGGTCCAGAGGACCCCGCGGCAGCGAATGCGTCGGCGACCATAGTCACCTTGTAGACGTGATTCGCGCTCAGCGTGAGGTTGACCGTGTGACCGAAGTTCTGGTTGAAGATCCCGCTTAACTGCCCAGTATCGATACCTTCGGTGAATATCCCTTGAGGACCGAGGTTGGGACCCTCGAGACTCCACAGTGATTTCATCGCGAATGCTGCGAATGGATCGTTCGTCACCGAGGAGCCGGAGGCGCCGCCGGACACGTCGACCGCGACCGGAACGTTGCCGGCGGGTCCGAGGATCTCGATTCCATATACGAGGATTCCGCTGACGCGTCCCGTGAAGCTTTTCGATATGGTTGCCTCACCCGATAGAAACGGACCGGGAGTGCCTGACGCTGTGAACTGCAGGAAGCCACCGGGTCCGGTTTGCGGGAACGTTCCGAAGGTGTTGAAATCGAGCCGAGCGGGCGGCGGGATGTTGAAGAAGACGGTGCCGGAAATATTTGCGGGATCCAGGGTGGTCGCCGTCGCGTTGCCAAGACCCATGAGCAAGAGCGCGCAAAGGTCGGTCAGCGTTGGACTTGACCGGCGGCGATCCCTTCCAGCGTGAATTTGGTCGGCTGAAAGAGATCTCTCCATATCCGAGTTGCTGCTGGCCATTTTTGCCTCCATGCCGGCGACCGCCTTGGTTTACATTAGCGCGGCAGCTAACGTTGCGCAAGTCACATCTCTTCTCGCGCGTTGGCAACAGCGAACCCGGCAGCTCGCCGAATCAAAAGCCTCTTTGCCTGTGCCCTTCCGCCGCTGCGGACGAATCGCAGAACGTTCGGCCGGGCCATGATCCCCTGGATGGTCGACAGCCCGATAACGAGCATCGTCGCCGCTCCTACCGCAAACCTGGTCTCCAAGGCAATCGAGAGCGACCCCTTGCGGATGTATCTGCGGGCACGCCGATTGCGCGATGAGTTATGCAGTCTTTCTTGGATAATTCACTGAATGGAGGCAAGTCATGTATCTGAGGATCATCGCGGCCGTGATGGCACTGGCATTCGTCGCTGGGTGCAACACTATGGAAGGCGCGGGTAAGGACATCCAAAAAGGCGGCGAAAGCCTTGAGAACAGTGCTCAGAAGCACAAGAACAGTAATTAGCCCTCACTGACTTCCGAAGATGCTTGGACTCAAATCCGGCTGGGTGGACTGTTAGCCGCTTACCTCGCTTAATCTGCTTCGACCGACCCGGACGCCTGGCTCTGCAACGTTCTGCGCAATACAGCGATTCGGGAGGCTTCGCTTGGACTCGTCCATAGCGGACAGCCTCAATTTCGCGAGAGGTCGACTTCTGACCTCCAGCCGAAGCGCGCCTCTCGTCAGGAGCAAAGTTTGCTCTTCGCAGTACTGTGCAGATGAGTTTATCGGTTGATGTGCCGACTCGCGTCCAGTCATCAAAGGCTTACAGCCTGCACACGGGCCCCTTCCAGGGGGACAGACCTGGGTGGGTAAGCGAAAAAGTACACTCCGCCGTGTAGTTCTTACAAGAAGAACGCCGCACACACAAGCCTTGGCCAGCAGCGCTCTGTGTCTAGCTCCCTTCTGCGGCGATTGCCCATGGACAACGGTTCCCTGATTGCTCCGACCGAATCTCGGGAAGGGGGCTCGTCTTCCAATCAGCTGGAATTCCTGTCCGGTGGCGGCGAAATGGGTGCACGGATGCGTGCGCTCGATTGGACCGCAACACCGCTTGGGTACCCCCAACACTGGCCCCAGTCCCTTAAGACAATCGTGCGCGTTCTGCTCGATTCACGCTACGCCATGTGGATGCTGTGGGGCCCAGACCTGACCTTCTTTTGCAACGACGCTTACCTGCCGACCGTGGGAATCAAGCGCGAGTGGGTGCTCGGCGCCCGGTCGGACAAGGTGTGGGAAGAGATCTGGCCTGATATCGGTCCGAGGATCGCACAGGTATTGCAGCGAGGCGAGGCAACCTGGGACGAGGCGTTGCTGCTCTTCCTCCACCGCAGCGGCTTTCCCGAAGAGACGTATCACACGTTCTCTTACAGTCCCGTGTATGACGACGCGAGCCGCATCGCAGGCATGCTGTGCGTTGTAACCGAGGTTACCGAGCGGGTCATCGGCGAGAGGCGCCTGCGCGTCCTTCGGGATCTTGCGGCACGCGCGGGAGGAGTGGCAGGCGTGGAAGAGACTTGCCGGCGAGCGTGCGATGTCCTGGCTGAGTCTTCTTTTGATGTGCCCTTTGCTGCCTTGTACCTGCTCGATGCCTCGGCAGGGCAAGCTCGCCAGATCGCGTGCACGCGGGAGTTGCCGGGGCAGTTGACTGGGATGCTCACCGCCGCAGATATTCGGTCGCCGATCACTAGACTCATCGAGACGGCGGCGGTTCAGGAACTCCAGGACCTGCCCGCAGCGGGTGTCGAGATCCCCGCCGGGCCTTGGGCAGACCTCGTGCAGCGCGCGCTGGTCTTGCCTCTCAAAGCCAGCGGGCAGACTGGTCTTGCGGGCTTTCTGGTCCTCGCGACCAGTCCTCGCCGCGCCATGGACGAGGCCTACCAATCGTTCCTCGATCTCGTCGCCAACCAGATTGCCGCTGCAATAGCCGAGGCGCAGGCCTACGACGCAGAGGCGCCGGCGCGCTGAGGCGCTGTCGGAGCTCGACCGGGCCAAGACCACTTTCTTCTCGAACGTCAGCCACGAGTTTCGCACGCCGTTGACGCTCATGCTCGGTCCGCTTGCCGACGCCGTCGTTGATCCACGCGTGCCAGCGGAGGTCCGGGAACAGCTGGAGCTGGCTCAACGCAACGCAGCCAGGTTGCAGAAGCTCGTGAACTCGCTGCTCGACTTCTCCCGCATCGAGGCCGGACGGGTCCAGGCCTCGTACGAGGCCACCGACCTGGCCACATACACGCGGGATCTGGCGAGCACCTTCCGCTCCGCGATGGACATGGCGGGCTTGCGGTTTGTCGTCGAGTGTCGCGAGCTCGGCGAGCCTGTCCAAATTGATCGCGACATGTGGGAGAAGGTCGTGCTCAACCTTCTTTCGAACGCCTTCAAGTTCACACTCGCCGGGGGCGTGGCTGTGCGATTGTGGCGAGCCGATGGCCAAGCAATGTTCGAGGTCGCTGACACGGGTGTCGGCGTCCCCGTGGAGGAGCTGCCGAGGCTGTTCGAGCGCTTTCACCGCGTCGAAACGACGCACGGGCGCACGCACGAGGGGTCCGGCATCGGCCTGGCCCTCGTCCAGGAGGCTCGTGAAGCTGCACGGCGGCACGATCGAGGTAACGAGCCAGGTCGGACAGGGGACCGCGTTCCGGGTAGGCATCCCTTTCGGAACCGCGCATCTGCCGCACGGTCGCGTGCGGGAGCCGCGCGCGCTCTCGTCCACCGCGGTGGGAGCTGAGACCTACGTGCAAGAGGCCTTGCGCTGGCTCGAGGATCCAACCGACAACCTGCCCACCCGCCCGGATGCGCAGCCGGACAATCCGCTCCTGCCCCGTTTTCCCGACCGGCGCTTCGCCGCGACGTTTGGCTCGCGTATCGTGCTCGCGGACGACAACGCCGACGTCCGCCGTTACGTACGCGATCTGCTGGCTCCCTACTACGTGGTGGAGACCGTGGCGGACGGCGAGCAGGCGCTCGAGGCCGCGCGCCGTCTGTCGCCCGATCTCGTGCTGACCGACGTCATGATGCCGACATCTGGACGGCTTCGGGCTTCTAGCCAGAATCCGTGACGACGAACAACTGCGCGGCGTGCCCGTGCTGTTGCTGTCCGCGCGCGCGCCGGCGAGGAAGCCAGGATCGAGGGGCTCGACGCTGGCGCCGACGACTATGTTATCAAGCCATTCTCGGCACGAGAGCTTCTCGCCCGCGTGGGTGCTCTGCTGGAGCTTCCGGCATATGCGCCGGACTACCGAGGAGGCGTTTCGGCTGCGCACGGCACAGTTCGAGACCCTGCTCACAGAAGCCCCGCTCGGGGTCTATCTGGTCGACGCCGATTTTCGAATTCGGGAGGCCAACCCGACCGCGCGTGCCGTCTTCGGCGACATCCCCGATCTGATCGGCCTCGATTTCGACGAGGTGATCCATCTGCTGTGGCCAAAGGCCTATGCAGACGAAGTTGTCCGCGTGTTCCGGCACACGTTGGAGACCGGTCAAGCTTACTTCGCGCCCGAACACATCGAGAAGCGTCTGGATAGAGGGGTGATCGAGTACTACGAATGGCAGGTCAATCGCATGCCGCTGACCGATGGCAGAGACGGTGTGGTCTGCTATTTCCGTGACATCTCCGTTCACGTTCACGCACGACAACAACTGCAGGCGGCCGACCGGCAGAAGGACGAGTTTCTTGCCATGCTCGCGCACGAGCTGCGCAATCCACTGGCGCCGCTTCGCAACGCCGGTGAGGTGCTCTCTCGGCCATCGGGGCAGCATGCGCATACGCAGGCTGCCATCGGCATTGTCCAGCGTCAGGTGACCAACCTCGCTCGGCTGGTCGACGACTTGCTCGACGTGTCGCGCATCACGCAGGGATTGATCGAGCTGCAGCGCCAACCGATCCAACTCGCGGAAATCGTGGCTCAAGCCGTCGAGATGGTCGAGCCGCTTCTGAGAGAAAAGCAGCACAAGCTCTCGATCACGAGCTATGGAACCCTGCGGGTAAACGGTGATCCCGCACGACTGGTTCAATGCGTGGCGAACGTTCTGACGAATGCCGCAAAGTACACCGACCCCAACGGAGCGATCAAGGTAGATTCCCGCAGGGAAAGCATGGATGGCGTATTGACAATAGCCGACAACGGTGCGGGCATCTCGGGTGACCTGCTGCCCAGGGTATTCGACCTGTTCATGCAGAGCGATCGGACACTCGATCGCGCGCGCAGGGGGGCCTGGGGGTCGGACTGTCGGTGGTGAAGCGTCTGGTCGAAATGCACGGCGGACGTGTGACGGCGTTCAGTGACGGCGTCGGGCGTGGCTCGACATTCGAGATTCGCCTGCCCATCGTCGAGCGGGAGGACGAACCCAGAACCGGCCCTGCATCGGTTACCGTGCCCCCCAGAAAAATTCTGGTTGTCGACGACAACGAGGATTCCGCGGACTCGCTTGCCATGATCCTGCGCCTGGACGGTCACCACGTGAGATCGGTGTACTCCTCCAGAGAGGCGCTGGAGGCAATGCCTGTCCACAAACCGGATGTGGTGCTGCTGGACATCGGGCTCCCCGAGATGGACGGCTATGAGCTCCGCCCGCCGGATACGCGCGCGGCCCGATCTGGCCGGGATCCGGCTGGTTGCGCTGAGTGGATACGGTCAGGCCGAGGACAAGAAACGTGCTCGCCTGGCGGGGTTCGATGATTACCTTGTCAAACCCGTCGATCTTCCGGCGCTCCAACAAGCGCTCGCGCGCGCGCGTGGCTTAAACATTTCAGGAGATTCCGCTGGTTCGTAGCCTGCCCCGAGCGCGTCTCCGGCGCTGGCGGCTTAAGCTGTTCAGCGAACTAACGTGACTGTCAAGTCGCGCGGTAGGTGGAGCGTACAACCTCGCCACCGGCCGAGTCGATCTGGTGATTTGAGGGACGCTGTTCAGTGCACTGTTCCTGCCCTTCCGGCCGCCTATTCTCGAGGGGCAGCCAGCGTATACTCGGTTAAGGAGGATGCCATGAGCAACGCAACCGTATACGAGTTCACCGCACGCACAGTTGACGGCAAGGATCAGTCCCTCGCCCACTACAAGGGCAAGGTCCTGCTGGTGGTCAACGTGGCCAGCGAGTGCGGCTTTACGCCCCAGTACGAAGGACTCGAACAGTTGTACGAGCGGTTCAAGGACCGCGGCTTCGCGGTGCTGGGCTTTCCCTGCAACCAGTTCGGAGCGCAGGAGCCCGGTAGCGAAGCGCAGATCCAGAGCTTCTGCGAGACCCAGTTCGGCGTGACCTTTCCGCTGTTCGCGAAGATCGATGTCAACGGTGCTGCGGCCCACCCCCTCTACGACTTCCTCAAGTCGAGCGAGCCGGGCCTGCTGGGCACCGAAGCCATCAAGTGGAACTTCACCAAGTTCCTGGTGGGCAAGGACGGCAAGGCGCTGAAGCGTTACGCGCCGCAGACCAAGCCCGAAGCCATCGCGGGCGACATCGAGGCGGCGCTCGGGTAGGTTGGTGAGGCAGCCGCTAGGCCTCTCCGGCCCTCTCCCGCGAGGGGAGAGCGCGGTTCTCATGCTGGCATGGAACAGCGCATCGAGCCGCCCGATCTCGTACCGTGCCACTCCAACCCCTGCGCGCAAACTATTCCATGTCGCCACAGGCAGCAAGGAATATGAGCGTTGGCGTCACCGGCCGGCGCATTGCTCAAATCAGCTGTTCCAGCTCGCTAGCAGAGAAAGAATACCTTGAAGCAGTAGCCTCTCGCTCCGGAGGCGTCGAGGCACGGGAAGATGCCATTGCCCACACCATACCCTTCGGTCGTCGCCGCGCGCAGCCTTCGCCAGGCTGCGTCCTGGGTGGCAAAGGGCCCGGCGCGTTGCGAGCATTGCTTGTCCTGCGCGATGTGCAGCGAATTGCGCGCGGCAGGCCGGGCCTGATCGTCCGAAATCTCGACCGCGGCGCACAGCGCTGCGGTCGACTGGGGCGCCTACGGAGAAGCACAGGGCCCAAAGCTTCAAGGAACGCATGGAAGCCTCCGAACCGTCGAGTTGTGCAAGGATACCAACCCGAGTCTTACAAATGACTTACCGATGGGTGTGTGGGGTGGGCAGGCGGAGCGCCAGGGAGGGCAGCCCAACGGGGATGTCTGCACGCTGCTGAAGTGCGGGCAGTGGGATGTCAGCGGTGTTGGGGAGTGCGCGTGAGATTCGTGCCGGGGGTGGACGCCGGGCCGGGCAGGCGATGGACCATCTGGTCCCCCGCCTGCCCGGCACCGGAGCTGCTCTGGCGGTTGTCTCAGCGGCTCCTGCGATCGTCGTCGTCGTCGTCGCGGTCGCTGCGGCACGACGTGAAGCCCACGCCGGGATCCACGAAGAGCGCGAGAAGCTGGCCGCCCTCGACCAGCTCGACGTCGGGGTTCGCCTTGTGCACCTGAACGTCCAGCAGGAACCAGCCTTCGCCCAGGACCTCGGCGGCGTCGATGATGCCGGATGATTCCTCGTCCTGGGTGAGGAAGCTCGGGTTGTTGGGCGTGGAGCCGTCGAAGAACTTCGGGTTGTGGGCCGCGACCTGGATGAACTCGCGGGTGTCGATCGCGTAGAGCCAGACCTTCGAGATGCGGGAACTGTTGCCGGGGTCCTCGTCCATGAGGATGCGGCCGAGGCGATCGATGGTCACGTTGTCCAGCATCTTGTGGCCTTCGTCGCCCCGCAGCAGGATCTCGATCGTGCCTCCGCTGCCCGGGGTCCTCGATGTCGTCGAAGCGCAGGCGCCAGAGCCGGCAGTTGTTCGCTTCACTCGCGGTGGTCACGAAGTAGAAGTCGTTGCGCCGCTCCTCGCGCGGATCCCAGGCTCCGTCTTCGCACCGCTGCAAGCGTGCGACTCCGCCCGCGATCGAGGCCGCCTCCAGCCCCGCCGCATCGAGCGCGGAGACGTCGCCCAGGTCGAAGAGGTCGAAGCGGCCCTTGCCGATGTAGCCGGTGGTGGCGTTCCCGAGCCCGAACACGTTGCTCTCCTCGGTGACGGGCTGGCCGTCGATCGAGATCGTGACCCCGAAGAGGGAGCCGTTGATGAGGCCGGCCTGTTCCACGGGATGGCCGTGGCGCATCTTGCGGCCGACGTAGACGTACACCTCGCTGGGGAACCGTCGCCGGTGCGGCGCGGTGCTGAGGCTGCTGTCGTCGGTCAGGACCGACCATCGTCTTCGCCTGGGGATACGGAGAGGCCACCGCGTTCTCGAAGGCCATGCGGCCCATGCGCGGGAGCTGCCAGGCTTCACCGGCGTAGGGGCCGGTACCACCCGCGCCCAGGCGCGGCCCTCGGTGACTTCCTCGCCGCCCATGTAGATGCGTTCGCGCGTGCCCTGGCCATCGTAGAAAGCGCCTTCGTCCGGAAGGTCGGCGGAGCAGAACCGCTGCCACTGCGTCGTGCCCGCGACGTATTTGCCGCCGATGGCATCCCACAGGAACACTTTGGCGGGCGACGGCGTGAGGTCCCGGCCCTTGTAGACGCGCAGCGTCTCGGAGTCGATGGCCCACCGCGAGACGAAGGCGCCGTTGCTGCCGTGCGCGCGCACGACGCCGGGGGCGCCGGCGGTGATCTCGTGGTTCATGAGAAGCGTGAACTCGCGGTGCCCGGTGCGGAAGGCCCCGAGCCCGTCCGGGATCCCGACCATCCGGTAGCCCTCGACGGAATCGCCGACGGTCAGGATGGACTTCGTCCGGGCACCCGTGATGCTGGGCAGGAGGTACGGCTCGGTGCTGGTGCTGGGACCGATGTCGGTGCCCTCGGGGCGGGATTTAGCGTGCGCCAGTGCGGCCGGACCGACGAGGAGAAGCGGTGTTGCGAGCGCTCCTTTGAGGAACGACCGACGAGTGCCTGGCTGATTCGGATTCATTGCGGCTCCTTGATCTCACGTTGACTGTATGCTCTTGGGCAACTGCAGGTGCGGCGCCTGATCTGCAAGGCCCGCGCAGCTGCGTTGATCCGCGACACCGAGCCGGATGGTTGCGCAGATGCAACCTGACGACCGCCTCGCGAAGCCGGCCCAAGTCTAATCACGTCCCGTTACATTTCTGAGACGCCGCGGAGTAGTCCACGGAGGGAGGCGCTGCTCGAGCTTGGCTGTATGCCCGGACTGCCGGGGAGAGTGACTCGCAGGGCGTTGTCGACTCACTCGGTCGAAGCGATGAGCATCGAAGGCGGCCGCAATCAGTGAGAGCCGGCCCATTGCATCGGCGACCAGCGCCGTGGTCACGACCCCAACACCGTGGTCACGACATCGTGTGGCACCCTGCCTTGCGTGGGCGGCGTGCACGGACCAATGGCGCCGGTGCAGCCCTTACGCGTCTCGGCGGTTGATCTAGGTCAAGAGCCCGATGAGACGGTTGCCGTATAGTCC
>CAVUHQ010000005.1:0-154993 GCA_963741215.1 uncultured beta proteobacterium | reverse complement strand
TCCATCGTGAGAAGATATTCGTCGCCGCGTCCTCAGTCGAGTGCAGCACATTCGAGGGGATACGCCCAATCCGCCGTCGCCGCCGCCGTCACCACCCTGGCCGTTCTGTTTCTTCAGCTTCAGCCCCATGATGCTCTTGAATATCCCGAAAGCCCCAAAGTCAAAGGGGGACTTGAAGATATCTCCGAAGCCGAAGATCTCCATGATGCCGGAGACGATGTCCTTGCCGAGCTGCTTGCCGCCGGTGTCCTTCTCCTTGTCCACAGAGCTGACGTACATGGGGTTGTTCTTGTCGTTGGTCCAGGTGTCGGTGGCTGTGGGCTGGCCGGACGGGGCCCAGTGCACCATGCCCGACTCGCTCTGATAGGTGGCGTTGCCGTAGTAGGAGCCGCTGACGTTCTGCCCGCCGGCCACACCGTCCTGCTTGCCGCCGCCGCCCTGGTGGATCAGCTGCACCGAAGCGCCGGGGTTGTCGACCAGGAACTGCGCCAGCTTGTCCATCTCGGCGCTGTCGCCCATGACGTCCACAGCCCAGCCTGGCCCTCCTGCGGCACCGTGCAGGCCGGGGTGCGGGATACTGGTGGCCACCAAGCTCGGCCCGCCGTGTTCCTTGACGAAGTCTTGGACCCATTGCGGTATCTGCGCGGGCCCGCCGCCTTGTGGGTTGGTGTACAGCGCCGGAATGCCGAGACTCCTGCATCACCTGCGGCGTGTACGTGACGCTGGACCCTTGCGGGAAGCCGCCGGGGTGCTGGGGCAACATGCTGGTGCCCGAGCTGTAGTTGGGGGCGTTGGGTGTGGGCGGTGTCCTGTTGCTGCTGCCCGGCGGTTTGAACCAGTCGGGGTGGTTGCGGTACGTGGTCGGCCACGCCGATGGTCCTTGGTTCGGGTCGGCGAGGATGGATTCGGCAACAGCGATCTGCTGCGCCTTGCTTGCCAGATACGCCTTCTGCGCGTAGGCGTCGCCACCGCCGTGCGACAGCCACGTCGCAGTAGCGATCTGCAGGCCGCCGGTCACGTCGGGGCCCTCGCCGTAGGTGATGCTCCAGTTGTTGCCGCTCTCCGCACTTGCGATTTGATCCCAATCGGCTGACCAGCCGGACTTGTCGCCGCGCTGGATACGAACTTAGCCAGAGATCTCGATACTCACACCGGTAGGCGGATCGCTGCGGGTCACTGCAGCCCCAAGCAGCATCTCCACCAGTTTCCGCGCTTCGACTTCTAAGTCACGGAGTTCGCCAGGTGGTAGGTAGCCGTCGTGGACGAGCTTGCTTCGCGCATTGTAGACATCTTTGCTCTGCGCTGCAGCTTTTTTCGCTCGTCTTCGCTGACATCTGCAAGATCGGCGAACAGGTCGGCAATCTGCGCGCCTATTGACTTGTCCTTCAGTCGACGGACTTGTCCGCTAAGGGAATTGAGCGTTTTGTAATCGCTAGAGTCCGTGTCGTACTTAGCCATCTCGTCCATGAGTTCGGCGCTCCACCGATCCACGAGATCCAACGCAACCTGCTCTTTTGGTGATGCCTCAGCTAGAGCTTCCATCGTGATGATTAAGAGGAGGAACCGGACGCGCGCTTGCCGTTCGTTGAAATGAGCCGCGTAGAGCTCCAACGCAGTTCGATACTTCTCGCCCTTCGTGGGATCGATCAAAAATCGCATGATGTCGTTGAGTGACTGCGCCAATTCGTGGGCACCCAGGTCCTGACGCTCCTGCACCCATATAGAGCGGACGAAGCTAGCGGTGGCCGTGTCGTCATCGCCCAGTTGCCTGATCTGGAACGGCAACGCAGGAACTAAGAAGTCGCGAATGTGTAGGTTTAGCAACCCCATGATTTGGTAGGCGGTATCCCGAAGCGCTTCCTTCAACACCGCCGGAAGGCCACCTTCAAACTCAAAGTCAAGAACGATGTCCAGCTCGCCTCGCCTCGCGTGCCGGGGCGGCGCAGTCAAAATTGGTACGGGCTCCGTCGGCGTCTTCAAGAACAATTCGCCAACCTGGTACAGAGCCAAGAGTCGGTCGTCGGAAAGCTCGGGACCCCGGTCGGTCGCCTCGATAACGAACTTCGAAGGATCTGATCTCGGCACGTACGCATCTAGGACCACGCTTACCGATAAAGGCGAGTCGGCACCGTAATTAACCGGCACACCGGCAAGCTCGGCCGAGAGCTTTTCAGGCCACATGTGCCACGTCTGGCATCGAAGGATCGCGTCCCACTTGGTTGGCCCAGTATTGGCCTTCATCCCCCACAGGTTAATCGTACGGCGGGTCAGCGCCGCGACTGACGTAGTCGACGTGAGCCGTCCTCCGTACCGGCCGCGACCTTGCTCGTTTCGGCGAGTCAAAGCACTGTGACGTAAACGTCAGCGATACTGGCCACAGTGAAAGCTCCTCTCTCCTCGAATTACGCTGCGCTACTTGCCCTTTGGCAGCGGAGGGGCGGCGGCGTTGTCGTTGTCGTCGTGCTTGCCGGGGAGCGCGCCCGGCTGCCCCCTGATCGGACTGGTCGGCGGCTGACTCGGCTGGCTGGTTGGCAGGGCCATTACGCTGAGACCTCCGCGCGGTAGGGGTTCTGGGGCCTCGGATGTGGATGCACCTGGCCGGTCTCCTGGTCGACCCAACCGCCGAGGGCGCGATCGTTGACCCGGTCGAACTCCGATTCCGCAAACGAGCGATAGCGATCGCGGGCCTCGCTGATCGTATTCAGGCGCAGGACGCAGCGAGCCCACGGCGAGGCACGGTGCCCGATCGGGTCCGGACGCACGAACATCGCACTCTCGGCAACAAGGTTCCCTGCGCAGCACATCAACGCTGCGTCTTCGAGCCTGTAATTCTCGGCGCCCGCATACTCGCGAATCTGACTGAACTGTGCCGTCGGCCGACAGCCGAACAGCCGCGCTACCGCCCCAATGCCGGACACCACAGCCAAATGCTGAGGCAGGGCCTTCCACTCCGCGACGGTGTTGGCGTCACCGGTCGACAGGATGAAGCTGGGATCCGACTCGCTGTTGATTCCGGCCGCCCGTGCGCGAGCGAGACCCTTTGCGGCTTCGTCGAATGCATCCCTCATCGAACTGAGTAGCTCATCGGCGCAACCGCTGGCCAGTTCCCTGTGGAATCTGGTGACGATCGCGGGTTCGGCGGCCTGACGCAGACCCTGACGGAATTCGGCGACCTGCTGTTGTGTGGCCGCGGTGGCCAGCATCTTGTCGACCGACTTGGCGTCCAGCAGCTCCCCGGCCAGCGCCTTGTCCAGGATGGGCTTCAGCACGTCCCCACCAGTGGCTGCTGGAGTCATGAGAATGTCAGCGGCATCAAGCAGCCGCTGCAAGGGTGCGGGCACGCTCCCAGAGGCCTTGACGACGTCATCGCAGAGCCGCTGGCAGTCGGCGAGCGATCGTGTGGCGGGCATGTCAGACACCCCGCCGCTGCGACGGCGCGGCTTCGCGAGCCTGCTCACGTTCTTCGCGCTCGCGGTCCTTTACCCACCTGGGCTTCCAATCGGATGGATACGAGTCATCTGTGGGCTCGGGTGTGGTCTGTGTGGTCATCATCGAATCCTTTCCCGGACACGTCCGACCAGCGATCGCCAGTCGGATTCGGACAGGCTTGAGAGATACAGGTCGACCGCGATCATCAGCGATTCGACCGCAGCGGTGTCAGACCCGCTTTTCGGCGCCCAAGATGCCGAGTAAGTCGGGCCGGCGGGCTCGGTCACGTGCATCACGCTCCTTCGCTAACACCAGCAGCGGCGCCCGGCGCAACTGCCGCAGATCCTGCCGGCGCGGCGGGCTTCGAGCCTCCCGGACTCGGCCAGCCGCTGAATCTGGGCGCTCGACAGTAGGAGAAGGGATGCTGCCTCGGCGACGCTGCACCAGTCGCACGCCGACTGGTACTCGCCAGTCTGCGACGGCGTCCGCCGCGTCGTCCACTTGGCGACATTCGAGCGACATTGTGTGCGCCGCGCGCAGGGCCCGGGCAAGATCGTGCAGCTCCTGGGACGCCAGACCGTCGCGCCGGCGGCGTGCGATCGCCTGCAAGACGGCACGGTAGGTCATCGCCAGCAGCTCGATACCGCTGACGGTGACCATGGCGCCATCCTGCTGGATCATCAGTAGCTCGGGCATCCGATCGGCTCGCCCAGGTCTGCGGGGCGGAACGAGTACGGCCAGCGGGCCACAGCGCCGTGCGGCGTGACGTCCGGGTTGCGGATCTTGCGCACGACGCTCGTGCCGTCGGCCTGTTTGACCCGCACCGATTTACGATCGCCACCGCGGCGCGCGTCGAGCTGGTGGCCGAGGACCTCGGGTGAAAGCCGCCTAATCGCCGCGTACCAGTCGTCGCTATCGTGGTCGATCGACCGGCCGGTGACGTACAGCCAGCAGTGCAGCATCTCGTGGACCATCACGTCGTCGACCGCACGGGCGCCACGCTTGAACATGTTGGACGCGATGGTGATCCTCGGGCCGTACTCCCAGGTGATCCGGGACAGTCCGAGGCACTAAGACTGCCCATCTATCGCAAGCAGCTTGACGAGGCTCGGTCAGACATTGCGGTGAATACTCCGGGAGACAGCTACGAGCGCGAAGCAGACCGTGTTGCGGCCGATGTGATGCGCGTACCTGAGCCCCGACTGCAACGAGCATGTGTCTTGGGCGCAGGGTGCCCGAAGTGCAGCGAGGGACGGCATGATCAGGAAGGCACGCGACTGCAGGCAAGTCGAAGCCAGGCAAACGCGCCGGAGCCGTCGGTATCATCCCTGGGCGCTCCAGTCCATGAGGTGCTGCGCACACCGGGTCAGCCGTTGGACGCAGCGACGCGTGCATTCATGGAGCCGCGATTCGGTCACGACTTTGGCCGGGTGCGCGTGCATGTGGGTGCCCGGGCCGCGGAGTCAGCCGACGCGCTGCGCGCTCGCGCGTACACGTTGGGGAATCGCATCGTGTTCGGAGCGGGTCAATACACACCGACGACCCCGTCCGGCCGGTTGCTCATCGCCCACGAGCTGACCCACGTCCTCCAGCAGGGCAGCACGCCGCGGCCGATGCGCCAGACGGACGCCGGCTGCCCGTGAGGAAGACGAAGACAAACCGCGCGCAGAAGGGCTGGAGGTGGGAGGCGGCGCCGGCGAAACTGCGGTGCGCGTCCTCGAACGCGGCGGCGTGCGGATATCGCGCGACCTCGCCATCGCGCCGACGAGACCGGACGCTCCCGAGCCGGTCCTGTCAGAGGAGCAGATTCAGCGAGCGATACGGTACAACGCCTTCCGCTTCAAAGATCCGTACTCGATCGCCATTGTCCGCGACATCGTCGGCGTGCCTCGGTTCCCGGCAATCTCCGACGAGGAACTCGCCCTTGGCGTGGCGCGATACCAGGCCGCGTTTGGCCTGACGCCGGATGGGCGTGCGGGTCCCGAGACGACGGGGCGACTCGTTTCGGAGGCACGGGCGGAGAATCTGCCGAAAGATGCCAATCAGTTGCGTGCCGACAACTTCGTGACGTGGGCGCCCGCGGCGGGTACGCACAACGGCTGCGGTGCAGCGCCCGATGCCAGCGGTCTCGCGACGTTTTTCCAGTGGGACGTTCAACTTCTCCACCTCGCTGCGCAACGGTTGGATTGTTCAGGAGATCGTCAATACGCGGGCGAGGACTACTTGCGGCGGTGGTGCGATCGCCGAGACTCTCACGCCCCACTACTGGGAGGCGTGGTGGGTCGACGGGGCGGGGAGCGTACGGGTCCCGACGGCAATCAACGCCGCGCGCACGCGGGCCACTGCCAGCGTCGCTACGGCGCCCGCCGACGATCTCTGGCGGCGCGCCGCCGCCGCCCCGAGCAGGGGTAACTGGGCTATGAGCGCTCGACTGTTCACATGCCTGCGGCTCCCCGCTGGCTTTGCGGCTGGCAACGTCCCAGACGCTCTGGCTCTCCCGTCCACTGCGGCAGCACCCAATGCCGACGACCTCGGACTGGTCGCCGCACGCCGCCGTGCCGCCGGCCAGTGGAACTGCTGCGGGCCCGCGGCAACGCATTTCCACACTCCGTAGATGTCCTCGCGCGAGCTGGCTGTTGGGCTCGTCATGGATCCCTGGCGGTTCGACCCGGCCGCGGCGGTCGTTGCCGCGAACCGGGTTATTCAGGCCGGGCCCGACGCGCAGGCCTTCCTTCGAGAGTGGGTCAGGGAAGCGACCGACCTCAAGGAGGCGATGGCAGCCGTCATCGCCGGTCGAATCGCGATAGCTCCTGTCCCGGTCCTCGGCAGGGCCGACACCTTCCGGCCCGACGCTCCGTCCCTTCCGCATCATCCGTTCGTACTGTCCTGTGACGTGCCGTTCCTGCCAGCGAGTGGCTTCGAAGCAGGCGGGGCCACACTTGCTCCCGCCGACCTCATCGATGTCTGTTTCCGACACGGTCTACTACGCGATTCGCCACTTGAACCGGCAGACCCGATCCGTGCCGTGCTCGACCTGGTCGCCTCCAAGACCTGGGACGCCCTGATCCTCCCTGACGCGAGGCAGCGCGCCTCGAGAATGGTGCGCTGTCAAGCGGCGCGTGCGAAGGGCCGAACCGACCTCCCGGCTCGCATCGAGTCCTCCTTAGCGGACGATGACCAGTTCGACCAGTGGTGGCAGACGAGTGTTCTGCCGACACGAACAGATCGATGATTCGCTCGTGGTCGGCGGCTGGGGCGGTCGCCTGATCATTTGAACGATCGAGGCGACGAGGTTGACGATGCGCACTTTCACACAGAGCCCGAAGTCAACTCAGCAGAATGTAGGTGCGCGTCGTCCGTCTCTCTGTCTCGGAGATGCTGGAGCGCTACAAAAAGTGGTCGCTCCGCGAACAATCCTTCGACAACCCCTCGACCAGAGAAGGCTACTCGAAGACATCACCCGCCGAGTTCTATGCCGAAGGCTACAGCGTGTTCCACGGTGGGAAGGAGTGGAATCAGGCACGGCTTCTCTACTATGCCCCCGAGCTGTATGAGCTGCTTGAAGCCGAGGCAAAACAGGAGGGCCTCGACGTTCCCGATCGATCCAAAATAGACGCGGCCCTCAAGGAGCAGAAGCTCCAGTAGCCGGCTTTGCGCTGCATCGGGTCGGCTCACAGGCAAGGTTGAACGTCGGCTTGGAGCGACTACCGCTTGAAGACGCTAGAGTGAAGCGTGTGTGTATTCGTGGCAGTCGCCGAAGAAGCGAGGGATCTTCGCGCCCTTGACGTGGTCGAATCAGGATGAGAAGGGTGCGCACCGAAAAACTTGATAGGCGGCGCACCGCGGGCTAGGATTGTGCAGTCTAGGCGTGAGAAGTGACTCAAGTACAAGCCTTTCTCGTCTAAAGCTCTCCGCCGGCCCTGCCGTTAACAGGGCTAGTATGAGAGGGCCATTGACGAAGCTGGGCCTTCGGTAGTTGCTAACTTGTCATGGGGAGGTGCTGTGAAGATCAATGGTGGTGGATCGGTAACGCCCACGTCTCCGGCACCGGTGCAAGATGTTGCATCCGGCAAACAGATCGGGCCGCAGGGCCCCGCCGCGCCAGCGTCCGCGCGTCCCGACACGGTCGAGATCAGCTCGCTCGCCGCAGAATTGGCAAGACTGGAAAAGCTGCTCAATGACGTTGGCGTGGTGGACAGCGCGCACGTCGAGGCGATCAAGCTCGCCATCAGCGAAGGCCGCTTCCAGGTCGGCCCGGAGGTGGTCGCCGACAAGCTGCTCCAGACTGTGCGCGAGTACCTACTGACGCAACAGAAGACCTAGCCCCTCGCGCCGCTTTGCGCCCCGCCGGCAGACCAGGCCGCAGGGGCGGTCCCTAGCCCTCACCCCCTGACCCTCAGCGCGCCTGCTTCAGGTTTTGCGCGTCCACTCCTTCAGCCGGCTGCGCAGGCGCGCCACCGCCTGGCCGTGGAGCTGACACACGCGCGACTCCGACACGCCCAGCACCGCGCCGATCTCCTTGAGGTTCATCTCCTGCTCGTAGTACAAGCCCATGACGATCTTCTCGCGCTCCGGCAGCGCGCCGATGGCTTGCACCAGATATTGACGGAAGTGATTGTCTTCCAGGACGTTGAGGGGCGCGCTCTGGCTGGCCACCACGTATACGTCGAAGAAGTCGCTGTCCTCGGACTCCTGGAAGTCTTCGTAGTGCAGCAGCTGAAAGCCGCGCGACTCCTGCAGCATGGTCTGGTAATCCTCGAGCGACATGCCCATCGCCTCGGCCAGCTCCTGCTCGCGCGGTGCGCGGCCCAGCTTTTGTTCGAGGGAATTGATGGTGGCTTCGATGCGGCGCAGGTTCTTGCGCACGTTGCGCGGCAGCCAGTCGGCCTGGCGCAACTCGTCCAGCATCGATCCGCGGATGCGCTGGATGGCGTAGGTTTCGAACTGCGCGCCCTGGGTATCGTCGAAGTTCTTGGCCGCGTGCAGCAGGCCCAGCAGCCCGGCCTGGATGAGATCGTCGACCTGGACGCTGGCCGGCAGCCGCGCCATGAAGTGATAGGCGATCCGCTTCACCAGCGGTGCCATCTGCGCGACCAGCTTGTTATGAGCAGCGGTCTGGTTGGAAGCGGCCACAGTCGGCCCCGCGTTAGTGGTTGATCGATCCGAGTCTGCGTGCCGTCTCGACCAGCCTGATTCCGAAGTCCGCGAAGCCATCCTCGCCTGGATAGCTCCAGCGCGACAGCGTCTCGGCGCAATCGCCAAGTGCCCGCGCGCAACCCGCTTCCGGGAACGCCTCGATCACCGTCTGCCGCAGCCGAGCCGCACGCGCCATACGCTCGTCATCCGGTATGCAGCCGACGGATTCGAGAGGCAGCTTCAAGAATCGGCTCGAGGTGGCGGAAAGGTTACCAAAAATCCTGTCGCGCGTGGGTCGGGGAATGCGCCCGGTTTACCAGAACATGGATCCGGCGGCTCCCGCCGCCCGCATGCATGCGCTTGATCAGGCGGTAGCTTGCGGTCATCGCCGGCGCATCTGGACCAACCAGCAGGATCATTTCGCCCGCTGCCGCGCCGCATACCAGGTCAGACGGGGGGGCATCCACCAGGAGCAGATCGGCATCCTCCTGAAGTGTTTCGAACACTTGCGCCAGCCGGTAGGAACTGGCCTCGGGCAAGCGGGCAAGCGCCGGCAAGGAGGGCCCCGGCCTGCACCACGCGCACGCCGGCAACCCCCTCGTGCGACCAGCGACGTCGCAGGGGCAATTCCGTGTGCCGCCTCCAGCACGTCGCTGCTGGGTAGTGCGCCCAGCAGCCAGCCGGCACTGCCTCGTCCCGAGGTGCAATCCAGAACGAGCACTCCGCGCCCTCGGCGCGCCAGCGCCACAGCCAGGTTGGCGGTAATCAGCGAGCGCCCGGCGCCCGCGG
The DNA here is from genome assembly GCA_963741215.1 of uncultured beta proteobacterium. Classification (GTDB taxonomy): domain Bacteria; phylum Pseudomonadota; class Gammaproteobacteria; order Burkholderiales; family SHXO01; genus SHXO01. The sequence continues at coordinate 145,639 of CAVUHQ010000005.1, read as the reverse complement.
CCGCCGAAGCAATGGTGATCGTACGGGGGACGCCGCGCGCGAGGAGTCGGCGCAGCCCGGCGGCCTGATCGAGCGCAACCTCCGTCATGGCCACGGGGCTAGCCCGGATGTCCGCCGGAGAGGGCCATCTCCGCTGCCGCGCCGGCGGCGTACACAACGCGGGTAGTCGGCCTCGGTCGGCCCCTGCGCCAGCGTCTCGAACGCGGCGCGGAAGGCTCGCTCCACCAGATAGAAGGCGTTGGGCCGGTGCAGGTCCTCGGGCACGCGCTGGCCGTTGGTCACATAGTGCAGCGGCAGCTTGTGGCGCAGCAGAACGTCCAGGACGCCGCCAAGAGTCAGCGTCTCGTCCACCTTGGTCAGGATGGAGCCGGCCAGCCCCTCGCCCCGGTAAGCCTTGACCACGTCCTCGAGCACGTTGGGCTGCGCCACGGCCGAGAGCAGCAGCAGGCGCTTGACGCGTGCGCCGTTGCCAGCCAGCAGCGCGATCTGCTCCGTGATGCGCCGGTCGCGCTGACTCATGCCGACGGTGTCGATCAGCACCAGGTGGCGCGTGCGCAACTCCGACAGCGTGAGCGCGAGGTCCGCCTCGGTGGTGATGGCGAACACCGGCACCCCGAGGATCTCGCCGTAGATGCGCAATTGGTCGACTGCGCCGATACGGTAGCTGTCGATGGTAACCAGCGCGACGCGCTGCGCTCCGAGCTTGAGCGTGCAGCCGGCGGCGATCTTGGCCACGGTCGTGGTCTTGCCCACGCCGGTGGGGCCGACCAGGGCATACACGCCCCCCTGCTCCACCGGTGTCTCGCCCGCGGGCACGATCGGCAATTGCTGCTGCAAACGCGTCTTCACCAGCCGCAACGCGCTGCTCGCATCCAGCCCAGGTGCGATCTGGTCGACCCACTGTCGCGCGGACCCGGCACTGAACCCCGCCGCCAGCAAATGCCGCAGCACCTCGATCTTGGCCGGCTCCCGTCCGGCCAGGTCGCGCCAGGCGAAGGCCGCCAGCTGTCCTTCGAGCATCGAGCGCAGGATGCGCACCTCCTGCACCAGGTTGTATCCCGCCGGCTCGGCTGCGCTGCGCTGCCACAGCCGCCGGCGCATCCGATTGCGACGAATCAGGGCCGAGTGGAGCAGGCTGGACAGGATGCGGCTGCGCCGGCCCCGCGGTCATCTCGCGCGCCGCGGTGCCCGCCGTGACCGCAGCGACCTCCGACTCGGACACCGCCATGATCTCTACGCCGGCGGCAGTGCTGCGGTTGGACAGGATCATCGCATTCGGTCCGAGCGCGTCGCGCACCTGGCGCAGCGCTTCCCGGGCAGAGCTCGGCGCAGAACTTCCTCACCACCATCGCCGTGCGCCTCCACTCCCGCGCATCATGCGCCCGCTCCCGTCAGCCCGTCCCCGCCCAGCACGCCCACCACGCGGATGGTGCGGTTGTCCGGGATCTCCGACTGCGACAGCACTTTCAATTGCGGCGCAACGCGGCGCAGGAAGCGCGACAGCAAGCCGCGCAGCGGGCCCGGGACCAGCAGCACGCTGGGCTGTCCAAGCTTTTCGCGCTGCTGCACGAGCTGGCCCGGCCTGGTCCGAGCAGACGCTCCGCCAGCCCCGGCTCCAGCCCGGGGCCCTCGGCACCGCGCGTCTGGCTGGCGCTGGGCGAGCATCTGCTCCAGCTGCGGGTCGAGGGTGAACACCTCCAGCTCGCGCGTCCCGCCAAACACGTTCTGCAGGATCGCGCGCGACAGCGCCACACGCACCACCGCGGTCAGCTCGTCCGTATCCTGGGTGCGCGGCGCGTGCTCGGCCAGCGTCTCGAGAATGGTGCGCATGTCGCGGATGTGCACACCCTCGGACAGGAGGCTCTGGAGCACCTTCTGCAGCGTGGAGAGCGGCAGCAGCCTCGGCACCACGTCCTCCACCAGCTTCGGCGCCTCCTGGGCCAGATGATCGAGCAGGGCCTGAGTCTCCTCGCGACCCAGCAGCTCGGCGACGTGTGCCTGGATGACGCTGGACAGGTGCGTAGCGATTACCGTGCTCGCATCCGCCAACGTGTAGCCCAGCGCCTGTGCGTTATCGCGGGCATTCGCCTCGACCCATACTGCGGGCAACCCAAACGCCGGATCACGCGTCTGCGTGCCGGGCAACGGCCCGAGCACGCGCCCGGGATTGATTGCGAGGAGCATGCCGGGAAACGCTTCGCCGCTGCCCACCTCGACCCCTTTGAGCGTGATCCGATAGGCGTTCGGGCGCAGCTCGAGGTTGTCGCGGACGTGCACCGCGGGCACCAGAAAGCCCATGTCCGCGGCGAACTTCTTGCGCAGCCCGCGAATCCGGCGCAGCAACTCGCCGTCCTGGCTCTGGTCCACCAGAGCGATCAGGCGATAGCCGACCTCCAACCCGAGCGCGTCGATGGGGACCACATCGGCCCACGATACCTCGGGCGCGTCGGCCCTGGGCGGTTCGGCCGCCGGTGCCTCGACCGGAGCCGCGCGCTGCCGGCCTTCCAGCCAGTAAGCGGTGCCAGCGATCACGGCGGCGATGAGCAGGAAGGCCACGTGCGGCATGCCGGGGATGATGCCGAGAAAGCCGATGACGCTGGCTACGACGTAGAGGACCTGCGGCCGGCCGCCGAGCTGCTCCATGAGCTGCTGGTTGAGGTCCTGGTCGGCCGATACGCGGGTGACCAGGACGCCGGCGGCGGTGGAGATGATCAGCGCCGGGATCTGCGCCACCAGGCCATCACCGATGGTGAGCAGCGTGTAGTTCTGGGCCGCCTGCCCCACCGACAGGTCGTGCTGCAGGGTGCCCACCGCCAACCCGCCGATGATATTGATGAGCATGATGATGATGCCCGCCACCGCATCCCCGCGCACGAATTTGCTGGCGCCGTCCATCGCGCCGTAGAACTCGGCCTCGCGCGCCACCTCGCCGCGCCGGCGGCGCGCATCCTGCTCCCCGATCAGGCCGGCGTTCAGATCGGCGTCGATGGCCATCTGTTTGCCGGGCATCGCATCCAGAGTGAAGCGCGCCGCCACCTCGGCGATACGCCCCGAGCCTTTGGTGATGACGACGAAATTGATGATCACCAGCACCACGAACACCACGATCCCGACAGCATAGTTGTTGCCGATCAGGAAATGGCCGAAGGACTCGATCACCTTGCCGGCCGCGTCCGGCCCGGTGTGCCCGCGCAGCAGCACGACGCGGGTAGAGGCCACGTTCAGCGACAGGCGCAGCAGAGTCGTGATCAACAGCACCGTGGGGAACAGGGAAAACTCCAGCGGCCTGGTGACCGACACCGCCATCAACAGGACCAGAATGGACACCGCGATGTTGAAGGTGAACAGCAGGTCCAGCACGAACGGCGGCAGCGGCAGCACCATCATCGCCAGGATCAGGACGATGAGGAGCGGGCCGGCCAGCTGGCTCAGCGCCGGGCGAGGAAGCGCGACGGGTTGCGCGGCGGCCATGTTTAGCTGTGCTCCGCTCCGAGGCGACGCGCAGCTCGGCAGCACGGATCGAGGTTACCTCGGAACCGGCACATCGACCGGTGGCGGCGGCGCCTGTTCACCGCGGGCCTGCGCGCGCCGCACCTGGTAGACCCAGGCCAGCACTTCGGCCACCGGCGATGTACAGCGCCGCGGGAATGTCCCGGCCCGAGTTCGGCGTGCGCGAACAGCGCGCGCGCCAGGGCCGGAGCGCGCAGCGTCGGCACGCCTGCTGCCTGCGCCAGCTCGACGCATGCGCTCCGCCAGCAGCAAAGATCCGTTCGCGATCACTCTGGGCGCGCGCATGGCATCGTCGCGGTAACGCAGGGCGACCGCATAGTGGGTCGGGTTGGTCGACGATCACGTCCGCCCTGGACACCTCGGCCATCATCCGGCGGCGTGCTGGCCTCGCGCTGCATGCTGCGGATGCGTGCCTTGATCAGCGGGTTGCCTTCGGTCTCCTTCAATTCCTCGCGCACTTCATCCTTGGTCATGCGCAACTGCCGCCGGTGGTCCCAGATCTGGAACGGCACGTCGAGCGCGACGATCACAGCAAAGGCGCCGGCGACGATCAGGAAGGTGCGGCCCAGCAGGTTCCCCAGATGGCCCAGCGCCGGTTCCAGGGCCTGGCCGAAGAGCGAGAAGATCTCGGCGCGCGCGGACCAGACCGACCCAGATGGCCGCGCCGCCCACCAGCAGGATCTTGAGCACGGCTTTGCCCATCTCGATCGCCCCGCGCAGGGACAAGATGCGCCCGAGCCCGCGCAATGGGTCGAGGCGGCGTGAAGTCCGGCCGCAAGCCCTCGAAGGTGAACAGCCAGCCGCTTACCAGCATGGGCGTCGAGCAACGCCACCACTGACCACCAGCAGAAACAGCGGAGACACGCCGACCAGCGCGCCCGCAGCGCTCTCGAACAGGCGTTGCATCATCTGCGCGGGTTCGAACGCCGCCGGGTGATCGAGGGTGAGGGCGTCGCGCATGACGCCCTCCAGGCTGCGAACCAGCGCTGTCCCGAAGACCATCAGCCCGCCGCCGCCGGCGAGCAGAACAGCCAAGGTGGAAAGCTCAGGGGAGCGCGGGACCTGACCCCGCTCGCGCGCCTGCTCCAGGCGTCGCTGTGACGCAGGTTCTGTCCGTTCGAGATCGCTGTCCTCGGCCATCGCCTGCCCTCGCGCCCTCCTCTCGTGTCACGCGGGCCGCAGGAAGTGTATCACGGAGGGTCGCGCTGAACACAAGATGTGCCGCTCGTCTCGCCTGGACGACACCAGATGTAGTATTCCTTGCGAACGGCCCCGGCGGCGCCGGGATCGTCCCGAAGGACTAGCGCGAGCGCTCGATGCGCACGCCCACGTAGCGTGCGCCGGGCACGATGCCGGCCTTGGTTACTTCCAGCCGGATCCAGGCGGCTGCGAAGCTCGACAGGAGAACCTCGGCCAGCTTCTCGGCCAGCGGCTCGAGCAGATGGAAACGTGGTCTGCCAGCACACCCTGGATGGCTTTGACCACCGCCGCGTAGTCGATCGTATCGGCCAGCCGGTCGGTCTCGCACGCCGCGATCGAAGGCCTGCCGATTTCGATTTCGAACTGCAGCGTCTGCGGCTGGCGCCGCTCGAACTCGTAGGCGCCGATGCGGGTATCGAGCCGGAGATCGCGGATGAAGATCACGTCCATGCGGTGGCGCGCGCGTGTGGATGCGGGGTCGAGGGGCGCGCGCAAGACGCGCGCATCAGTCGTATTTGATGTACTTGAAGCGCGCGTCTTCGTTGGGCGTCCCCTCCAGCGGTCCGCCAGCCTTGCCGGGTTGCCACTGGACCACCTCCTCGATCTTCGCCGCGAGAGCGAAGTCCTTGTCGGTGATGCCCTTGGCGGAATGCGTGATGAGCTTCACGATCACGAAAGCGTAGGACACGGTGAGGTCCGGGTGGTGCCAGGCGGCTTCCGCCAGGTGGCCGACGGTGTTCACCACCATCAGGGTGGCTTTCCACCCCGCGGTGCGGTACTTCCGCCGGATCCAGCCGTCCTCGTAGTACCAGTGCGGCAGCTCGGCCGCGAGGCGCTGCTTCACCTCCGCCTCGGTGTAGGCCTTCTGCGTCGACTCTTCCATGGCTCCCTCCACTGAACACCTGAACCGGATGACGCGGTGCCGATGCTGCGCCGCGCCCTAGCGCCGCGGGCATATACCGGGCGCCGCGGGCATAACACCGGTCTCATTGTAGCAGCGGCCCACACCGGGACGCCGCGTGTTGCCGTTTCGGAGCCCGTACAGCTACCATACCGGGATGCCTGAGCACATCCTCTTCCTGACCGGCAGGCTGGCCGAGCGCGGCCTGCACCGTGTGCTCGAGGCCATGCAGCCCGCCGCGTTCACCTATACCGTGCACGTACTCGGAATTCAGGTCGCGGGTCTGATGACGGCGGACATGATCAAGCGCCGGCTGACCGACGCCATGGGAGCCGACCGCGTCATCGTGCCCGGCCGCTGTCGCGGCGACCTGGAGCCGGTGAGCCGCGCGCTGCGGCGTGCCATTCCAGCGCGGCCCGGACGATCTCAAGGACCTGCCGCGGTTCTTCGGCCGTCAGGGCGCACCGCTCGACCTGAGCCGGCACGACGTGCGCATCTTCGCCGAGATCGTCGACGCTCCCGATCTCGACATCGACGCGATCCTCGCAGCGTGCGCGCGCCTACTCCGCAGGCCGGCGCCGACGTGATAGACCTGGGCTGCCTGCCGAAGACGCCGTTTCCGCACCTGGAAGAGGCAGTGAGCGCGCTGCACGCCGCCGGCTATCGGGTCAGCGTGGACTCGGTGGACAAGAACGAGCTGCTGCGCGGGGGCAAGGCCGGCGCCGATTTTCTGCTGAGCCTGAAAACCGAGACCCTGTGGATCGCGGACGAGGTCGGCTCCACTCCGGTGCTGATTCCCTCCAGGTCGGGCAGCCTGCGCTCGCTGCTGCGCGCGATCGAGGAGATGGAGAAGAAAGGCCGCCCCTACCTGGCCGACGCCATTCTCGACCCGATCCATTTCGGCTTCACCGACTCGATCGCTCGCTACCGCGAGCTGCGGCGGCGGCTGCCGGAAGTCGAGATCATGATGGGCACGGGCAACCTCACCGAGCTGACCGACGCCGATACGCTCGGCATGCAGGCAGTGCTGATGGGCATCATCTCCGAGCTTCGCATCACCAACCTGCTCACCACGCAGGTGAGCGCAGCACGCCGCGGGCGTGGTGCGCGAGGCCGATGCAGCCCGGCGCATGATGTACGCCGCGCGCGAATCGGACAGCCTGCCGCGCGGCTTCGGCGATGCGCTGCTGGCGCTGCGCTCGCTCGACCCCTTTCCCTACAGCCGCGACGAGATCGCGGCCACCGCGGCGGAGATCAAGGATCCCAGTTTCCGCGTGCAGATCAGCGCGGAAGGCATCCACGTGTACAACCGCGACGGGCTGCGCACCAGCTCCGATCCGTTCGACGCTGTTTCCGCAGCTTGGCCTGGAGCAGGACGGCTCGCACGCGTTCTACATGGGCGTCGAGCTGGCGCGCGCGCAGATCGCGTGGCAGCTGGGCAAGCGCTACGTGCAGGACCAGCCGCTGGACTGGGGCTGCGCGCCGGTCAGGCGCCCGGAACCGCCGCGGACGCAGTGCGCGCCCGCACGCCGCCGGCAGCGCGGAGGCCGAATCGTGATCCACGAGACCATCGTCACCGTCCGCAACGAAAACGGCGGCGATCACATCGCACCGATGGGAGTGCGCGAGGAGCAGGGCGTGGATCGTCATCAGCCCGTTCCGTCCGTCCGCCACGCCTCGATCACATCCTGCGCGAGCGATGCGCCGTGGTGAACTACACCGATGACGTGCGCGTCTTCGCCGGCTGCCTCACCGGGCGCTGGGAATGGCCCACCGCTGCCGGCCGAGCAGATTGCGCTGCAATCGCCTGGCCGCCGCGCTGGCGCACTCCGAGCTGGTGCTCGAGCGCGTCGAGGACGACCCGCAGCGCCCGCGCCTGCACTGCCGTGAGCTGATCCGCGTCACCCACGCCCCGTTCCGCGGATTCAACCGCGCGCAGGCGGCGGTGATCGAATGCGCGATCCTGGTGAGCCGCCTGCACATGCTGCCGCGCGAGAAGATCGACGCCGAGCTCGAGTACCTGTCGATCGCCGTCAGCAAGACCGCGGGTCCGCGCGAACTGGAGGCATGGGGCTGGCTGCTGGAGCGCATCGCGCAGTTCCGCGCGCAACACCAGGAGAATCGCGGCATGACCGCGATGCTGGCCAGCGTACGCACGCTGGACGAAGCGCTGCTCGCGCTGGCAGGCGGTGCCGACATCATCGATCTCAAGGATCCGGCACGCGGCGCGCTCGGCGCTCTGGATCAGGCCACGGCGCGCAACATCGTCGCCGCGATCGGTGGACGCGCTCCGGTGAGCGCCACCATCGGCGACCTGCCATCGATGGTGCCGGCGGAGACTGCTCGCCGCGGCAAGCGCAGACTGCCGCCACCGGTGTCGATTTCGTGAAGGCCGGATTCTTCCCCGCTGCGACGCAGACCGCATGCGCACAGGCGCTCGCGCCGCTCGCGCAACGCACCCCGATCGTGGCGGTGCTGTTCGCCGACCTCGGCTCCGATCTGGCGCTGATCGATACGCTGGCCGCAGTGCGGCTTCGCCGGAGTAATGCTGGATACGGCCCACAAAAACAGCGGCCCGCTGCGACGGCATCTGGACGTCGCAGCCTTGTCGGAGTTCGTCCGCCGCGCTCGCGACCACGGGTTGTTCGCCGGTCTGGCCGGTTCTCTGCGCGAGGAAGACGTGCCCGCTCTGCTGGCGCTCGATCCGGACTATCTCGGCTTCCGCGGCGCACTGTGCGCCGCCGGCCAGCGCAGCGGCGCACTCGACGCGGACGCCTTCGCCCGCATCCGCGCGGCGATTCCGGCAACGGGCCGGTCTGCGAGCGTCAAGCATCCACGGCTCGCGCGCGGTGGCGTAACCAGCACCTCGAGCCCCTCCGGCTGCGCCGCTCGCGAGCATCCGCGTCAGACCGGCCTGATCATCGCTGCCCAGCAGCCTGATCGGGCATCCCGCCGCGGCGGCAAAGCGTGGGAAAAGCGGATCGACCCAGCCGCGGCTCGACGAGTTCAGCGGCTGTGGCCTGCGCCTCGCGTCACCCGCACCGACTTCACCAGCACCAGCAGCGCGGCGCCAAGCTGCCGCTGCGAGCCAGGCTGCGAGGCTGTCCGAAGTCACGTCCCAGCTTGCGGGAATCTCGCGCGACGCGAGCACCATCGCCGATGGCATCCACACCGGCACGCGTGCCTCGCGCCAGTGTCGCGCGCGATCGCCTCGCCGCTGTCAGCCAGCGACGAGTCGCGCTTGCATACCCGTCAGCATCAGACCGTACTGCTCCATCGCCAGCAGCGCCATCCGATGCGCGCTGGCGTCGTCGAAGCCCTGTTGCCGCTGCGCATCGCGTACGGCGTCGGCGAACGGGCCGCCGCCCGGGCACGACTGACGACTCGTCCTGCACCAACGCGCACGAGCACGGCGAGCCAGCCTCGCAGCCCCGGCGCCAGGGCCAGGCTGCCGCCAAGCTTGACGACGGTGACACCGCGCGCCTGGCTCAGCGCCGCTTCGTGAGTGCTTCCTGCGCAAGCAGCGCCACCGCCACCGCCGGGGCGCAGCTCGCCACCCACTCACGGTCCGACCCGGCGCGCGCGACCAGATCGGCCGAAGTCGCGATAGCGTCGGCCGAAGCCGCTGCGCCAGCTTCTCCACCACGAACCTGTCCGACGCCCGCCCCCACCAGCGGCGCTCTGCTCGACGACCGTCCCGCGCGAAAGCACCCGCTCCACTGCCTGTCGCACGCGCCAGAGCTGCAGCTCGGCCAGGTAGCGTGCGCATCGACGCCACGTCGTCGAGCGGTGCGGACTCGACGTCGCGGCCGACCATGCGCGCCAACCGCCGTGCGCTGTCGCGCACGGTCTTGCCGCCGTTGTCCGCTGCGGGAAGCTGATCCGCGCCGTCGGGCAGTTCTCCGGTCAGGCGATACACGTCCGCGGTGGTGGCGAAATACTCGGCCATCGGCGTGATCCACGCTCCGGCACACGGGATGCGATCGGCCAGCGCCATGATCGGTGTGCGCACCACGCCGGTATAGACCAGCTCCTCGCAAGCGATGCGCTCGGCGTCCGTACTGCCTTCGGACGCAAACGGCTGCCGGCGCAGATCGGCACGATGTCGGTAGTGGTGCTGCCGACGTCGACGAACAACGCATCGCTTAGCGCTCCGCGCCGTGAGCGCGGCGCTCGCCACCCAGTTCGCCGAAGCGACCGCTGCGCTCTTCTTCACCGCTCGAGCCGGAGAAAGGAAGCGTCCGTCGGACGCGAAGACCAGCGTGCGCGCCGGCGGAACGTAAGCTCCGAACCGCGCGAGAGCGTCTGCGACGCCTTGCGCGCGATCACGGAACAGATCGGCGAGCTCCCCGGTCATGGTGACCGCGTGCCAGCGCGCCGGAGGAAAGTGCGCCAGCACGAGCTGGACCGCACGATCCAGTTCCGGCAGCCCCTGCCACAGCGGACACGGGAACTGTGCCGCGCTCTGCACCCGCCCGACCGCGTCCACCACGGCCGCCTTCACATGCGCGCCGCCCAGGTCCCATCCGAGCACCGGCTCAGGCCGCATGCGCCGAGCTCCACTTCCACCACCCTGGTCGATGGTGGCGCCGGCACCGTATCGAGCGAGCCCGGAAGCTCGAGCACCAGCCTGGCCGGGTTGACGCCGAGCGCGTTGCCGCAAGCCCGCGTACGCAGTGGTGAGCCGAGGATTGATCTCCACCACGATCGGGCCATCCGCTGCGGTCGATGACGTCGATGCCGACGTAGCCCCACAGTCCAGGCAGAGCGCGCGCCACCATCTGCGCGAGTTGCGCATAGCGTCCCATGTTTGTCCGGCAGCGCATTCACGCTCACGCCGGAGAATTCGAAGCGCCCGTCGTCAATGCGCACGTGCTGCCGGTTGCACGCGAGCAGCCGCGCACGCTGTTCGCAGCACAGCACGGACAGGCTCAGCGGCTCGCCGCGGACGAAAGGTTGGAAGACCCGATCGCGCCGCGCATAGCGCCACAATGCGGCCCGCCCGTCTGAACAGGTAGGTGTCCTGGCAGCCGGCGCCGTCGTCCGGCTTCACCACGATTTCATCGCACGCCCGCGGGGATGCTGTCCGCGTCGGCAAAGGTGGGAATGCGTGTCCACGCCTGCAGCCGTCAAGCGCGGCGGCGGTGCGCAGCTTGCTTGCCGCGACACTCACCGCTGCGGGGCTGCTTCCGAGCAACCGGCGCCCGGCGTCGATGACCTCGCGGCTCAAGCGCTCGAGCATACCGTCCTGCTCGGGCGCGATCGGCCACACTGCATCGGCCTCGCGCACGGCGTGTCGGAAGGTCGGCCAGAACTCGGCCGCGGTATCCTGCACGCGGGCTGCGGCCGGCAAGGCGACCAGGTGAAGCGCGGGTCGCGCATGACGGTGACTTCCACGCCCGGGATCGCCAGCAGATCCCGCACCAGGCTGCGCAGCATCAGTTCGCCCTCGGGTGCCAGTGCGGCGAGTCCGTGCTGATCCAGCAGGCCACCGCCGGTGATATGCTCATAGGCGAATATCCGCACTCGTCACCTCGATAGCTCAGATCCCCGCACTGTGAAACTGATTCCCGTCGTCGATCTGCTGAACGGCGAGGTGGTGCACGCGCGCAAGGGCCAGCGCTCGCACTATCTTCCGCTCCAGTCCTCACTGTGCCAGGGCGCGCAGCCGGAAACGGTGGTCGGCGCGCTGCTCGACCTGTACCCGTTCCGCACGTTGTACATCGCGGATCTCGACGCCATCCAACGACGCGGCAGCCATGCCGACGCGATCGCGCGCATCCGCCGGCGCTTTCGCGCGCCTCGAGCTATGGGTGGATTCCGGGATCGGTGACGAGCCGACGCTGCAAAGGTGGATCGATGCGGGACTCGGCACACCGGTTCTCGGCAGTGAATCGCTGGTCGATGCGAAATTCATGATCGAAGCGCGGCAGCGCTGCCGGGAGCTCCCCCCGGTCCTGTCCCTGGACTTCAGGGGTGACAGCTTCCAGGGCCCGCTGGAGCTGTTGTCCGATCCGCAAACCTGCTGGCCCCAGCAAGTGCTGGCGATGAACCTTGCGCGGGTAGGCAGCGACATCGGACCCGACCTCGGGCTGATCGCAAGACTGACGGCACTGGCACCCGGACCGCGCGGTGTACGCCGCCGGTGGCCTCAGATCCGCCGCCGACCTGGAACAGGTGTCACGTGCGGGCAGCGCCGGTGCCCTGCTCGCCAGCGCGCTGCACGACGGGCGCCTCGGGCCGGCCGAGTTGCGCCGGTTCGACACGCTGGATTGATCACGAACCACTAACATGACCGTTTCGGACGGGAGGCTCCCGCCCGAAACGGAGTCGAGCGTTTACTTGTGTGCCGCGAACGGATGCCCCATGGTGCTCTTCTTGGCTACCACTTCGCTGGCCTTGGGATCGCCTGCCACCGCGCGCTTGATGGACTCCTTGGTGGCCGCGTAGTTGTAGTCCTGGATCTTGGTGTCGTCTGCCGCATCCCAGTGGATGAAGACGCCGACGCAGATGAAGATGTTGTCGGCTTCAGCGGCGGGGATGGTGCCATCCTCGACGCAATCGGCGACCGCCATGGCGACCGCGCGCTGCGCCGGACCGAACATCTGCACCGCCTGCTTGGCGCCTTTGATGGTCACCTTGTTGAACATCACAGTGGGGGGCTTGACCGCCAGGTTCGGCGCTACCACCGCGAGCAGCGAGGTGAAGCCGTCTTTGTTGTTGGTGAGGGCATTGCAGAAGGCGGTCTCCACCGCACTGCCGCGCGGGCCCATGATCAGGTCGATGTGCGCAACTTCGTTGCCGTCGCCCACGAGAGATTCGCCCACGAGGACGCGATCGATCTTTGCCATAGCGTTATTCCTCCTCCGTTCGTCATCGTTGTGAAAGGAAGCCGGGCGCCAACCCCATCTCTGTTAGACCGCTGGGCCCGACTCTGTTGAACCGCTGGCGCCGACTGCCGCCCGGGGCCCATGTTAAACCCTGTCCAGCAAATCTTCCAATGCCACCGCAAACAGGCTGGCCACGGTCAGGTCCGCGGTGGTGCCCGGGGTTGATCGAGCGCGCCTTCAGCCATCCATCGAGCACCTGCAGCGCCGGCAGCGCCGCGGCAGGATGGGCGGCACCCTGCAGCGCCCGGGCCGCTCCTTCCGCCTCGGCTTACGACCTCTCGTGCGACCTCGTCACCGTGCTTGCGCGCGACATGACTGTCCGGATAGCGGGCGAGGAAGGCCAGATAAACGGCGACCGCCGCCCATTCCGTGCTGCCCCAGCGCGCCAGTGCCGCGCGCACCAGCCCGGTGCCCGACTCGAAGACGTCCTCGAAGCCGGTGGCGTACTGCCAGGCGATCCGATCGCGCAACCGCGCCTCCTGCATCGCTTCCAGCAGCGTCACGGATGGCGCCGAGGACACGTCGTGGCGCGGGCTGCTGCCCAATCCTCCCGGCTGTGCCAGCCGGATTGCGCGGTAAGTCAGCTCCGCGTCCTCGATGTCGAGCTGAGCGAGGACCGCCCGCAGGCGCTCGCGCAGCCCCGGCTCGACTGCGGGTACCAGCGCCGCATGAGCGAGCGGCGCGCACAGCAGCACGATGCCGAGGTTGGTATTGAAGGCAACGACCGCGCGCGTCGCCTGGATGGCGCGCAGGATGCGCTCCCCCACCCCCGGCCGCGGGCGCAGCGATAACGCCGGCCACCGCATCTGCGCTGGCCACGAAGTCCTCCGCGTGCATGCCATGACCGGGAGAAGCGAGGCTCACGTTGCCCGGTTTGAAGGCGTCAACCTCGGCAATCGACGCGCTGCGCAAGGCCTCCGCCACCACCGCCGGAGCAAGACAGAACCCAGCTGCCTGCACCCACGTCACGCCACCGAATGCAGCGCGGGCCGCGGCAGATGGCGCTCGAGAAAGTCGTCCACCAGGCGCTGCGCGATATCGACCCGGCTCACCGATTGCAGCCCCTTCCAGGCCGGAATGCCATTGACCTCGACCACCTGAGCGTCGCCCGTCGCGATCGCGGATCAGGTCGACGCCGGCGTAGTCCATATGCAGCGCGCGGCACGCGCCTTCCGCCAGGCCGCGCAGGTCGTCTTCGAGCTCTGCCGCCTCGCAAGTGGCGCCCTGCGACACGTTGCTGATCCAGCTCTTGCCGCGCCGGATCATCGCCGCCACCGCCACTGCCGTTGATCACGAACACGCGCCAGTCATGCCAGCCGGGTGCGGCGGGCTCGACATAGCGCTGCAGGTAATAGACGCCGTCATATTCCTGCGCCGGCGGCAGCTCGGCTGCGCCGGCGACGCGCTTGAGCCCCGCCCCTTGCGAGCCGAACAGCGGCTTCACCACCAGCTCGCGACCCTCGCGCGGCCTCGCGCAGCGCGACCGCGCGCGCCTCGGACTCGGACTCGGTGACCCAGGTGGCCGGAGTCGGGATGCCGGCGCGCGCCAGCACGAAGCTCGTCATCGCCTTGTCCACCGTGCGCTCGATCGCGCGCCCGTCGTTGTATACCGGCATGCCGATCGCTTTCAGAGCGTGCAGGAGATCGAGGCGCAGCACCACCTGCTCCAGCGAGCCGCCCGGCACGCCGCGCACGAACGCAGCATCCGGCAGGCTGTCGTCGAAACCGGGGACCGCGATACCGGGCCCGCTGCCCGCCAATTCGAAGCGACAATCGCGCAGCGAGACAAACGCACGTGTCCACCCCGCGCTCGGCGAACGCCTCATGCAACCGTGCGCCGTGCCACCCGGGATCGTCGGTGAAGATGACGATCCTACGCACCGGCGCCACCGAAAGATTGCTCGAGCAGCGCAGCGTCCAGCGCGCCGGAATGGAACGTATTGCCGCTGCCGAGCACGGTGACGGCGGCCGCGGCGGGCGCGAACAGATGCGGATCGATGCGGTAGAAGTCGTACTCGACGTCCTTGAACACGCGCGCGAACGGCTTGCCGTAGTCCCTCGAGGCGCTGCTCGGCAACCGCCGCGCCAGCTCTTGCGCCTCGGCATCCCCGCAATCGACGAACAGGTGCACCTGGCCCGCCGAACAGGATGGCGTCGTTGGTGCGTCCCATGCTGGTGAGGAAATCCGACGCCGGCGGCGGCAGTGGCGCGCTGCCCGCGCCATCCACCAGGCGGTGCAGCGGGAACGCCAAGCGTATGCGCCTTGTGCAAAGCCACTTCCAGCACGCGCGCGACGATTTGCACGGCGCCCGCCAGGCTGCGGGTGGGCGTCAGGATGAGCGTCACCTGCGTCGGGCGGCACGCCGCACTGGCGCGCGATCTTGTCCGTCAGCTCGACCGGCGGCTTCTTGTCGACCTCCAGCACCAGACACACCGACTGTGCCGGATCGCGGTACGCCAATTCCGCGAACAAGTCCTCGCGACACGCTGCGGCGCGGCCGGGCCCGGAGCCAAGCGCGCGAAATGCGCCCTTGCCTTCGCCGTGCGACAGGCTCCAGCCCGCGTACTGGCTGCCGAGGCAAGCGAGCACCGGATCCGAGCTGTACACCGCAAGCTGCCACGGCCAGCGCGGAAAGCCGCGGACGCCTGAATGGAGCACGCGGCCCAACCCGCCCATGCAGATCTCGGCGATGCGGCGTCCGGCCTCCAGTCCTCCGCGGTATTCGATCCCGGCGTCCACCACCGATGCAGCCGTTGGCGAGCCGCTCGACGCCCAAGGCGCAGGCTGGCCGCATCGCGCACAAGTGCGGCGGCGAGCGGCGCGGCCAGCGCGTTCACGCTGGGCCAGCGCGCGGCGATGGCCTGCTGCTGCGGATCGGGCGGCGGCTTGGTCTGCCCGGCGTCTGCATCCGCGCTCATGCAGCCTCCTCCCGCAAACTCGACCTGCACCTGTTCGCGCCGAGCCAGTACCAGCCGGCGGGCCTCTGCCGCCGTGTTCCCTTCCGCGTGAACGCTGCACACCGGCGCGCCGGCAGCGATTGCGCTGCCCGCCTCGGGCAGGTCCGTGCACCACGCCGGCCACGCGATGCTCGCCGGGACACGCAGCGCGGTCGGCGCATAAACGATGGCATGGGCGCGCGCCCGGCTCAGCTTGAATGGCCGCAGGTCAGCTCTCCGCGGCAGGCGCGCAGGTGCAGAGCAACCATGCCGCCTTCCACGTCGCCGTCGTACAGCTCGATGGTCGCCGTCGGGCGCGGATTGACTTCGAGCACGACGGGGAGGTCGCCATCGAGGACGAAGTCGACGCCATTGATGCCGACCAGGCCGCTCCATGGGACGAGACGGTCGACGGCCTGAGCGATCCGCGCCGCGATGCGACGCGGCAGATCGGTACACGTCACCGCCCCGCCGTAGCAGAATGGCGCACACCACGGCACCCCAGCGGTCCACTGCTCGTTGAAACCGAGCACCTGCGCGCGCGTACCGTCGGCGGCGAACAGCGCCGAGAGCACGCGGCCCGGCTGAAACCTCTGGAAGTAGCGATGCGCGCTGGCCCGATGTCGCTTGCCCGCTTGTCGCACATGACTGCCTCCCGCGGCCCCGGTACGTTTCATCAGCCAGCTGGTGCCATCGCACGGCGCTTCCAGACTGACGTCGGGATGGGCGATATCGAGGCGGTCCAGCAGCGCGAAGAAGCGTATCGGGTCCTTCAGCATTGCCACCGTCTCGGCCGATGTTACCGAACAGCGTGCGATCGCGTGCCAGTGTGGTCAGCAGCCGGGTGCGCGCCTCGAACCCCGAACCGTATACCAGCCCCGCGCAGCGCTCCGGCGGACACAACTCGCCCGCCGCAGCCAGCAGCCGCCGCGCGTCGAAGCCACCATGGCGTCCCGCCACCGAGCAGCTGGCCAACGCGAGGCCGCGCGTATCCAGGTCGTTGTACAAGTCGAGCACTACCACCGGCTGCCCGCCTTTGCACGCCGACGCGGCAAGCGCGCGGCCGGACGCAGCCACGATAAGCAGCGCGCCGCGCTCAGGCCACACCGACGTACTTGCGCGCTTGCGCAAAGGCCTCGCGCAGATCGAGATAGAGAGCCTTCTCCGCTTCGAGCATCGCGCCGAACAGTGCGCGCTCGGTCTGATACTTTATGTTTCCAATCGCCAGCGCACCGACTCCCACTGCGCGCCCGGACGCGGCGGCCAGCGGTGCGCCGTCGTCCATCGGACCAAGGCCTTCCACCCCGGACGGCGGCACGGCGTTCACGTCCGCCGCCACCAGCAGCCGCGTGGCGGCGGCGAGCAACTCCTTGGTCACCACCCGGTGACCCGCCTTGGCGGTGGCCAGCACCACGTCCGCCTGCCGCATCATGTCCAGCTTGAGCGCCTCGGTGTTGGCCTCGACCGGCTCGATGCGCGAGCCATAGCGCGCATTCGCCGCGTCCGCCGTGCGGCGCGCCCGCGAGATGTCTTCGCGCCCGACGATGCCGACCTTCGCGCCTGCCTGCGAAGCCAGCACCGCAGCAGCAGCGCCCACCGGACCGGTGCCGCCGAAGATCATCACCGCCTTGCCCTCGAGCGTGGTGTTGTGCGACTTCTCCAGCGCCCGCTCTACCGCCGCCACCATCGCCGCGGCCGTGGTGAACGCGCCGCTCGGATCGGCGAACACCGATACCTCGAACGGCGGCACCATGGCCTTGCGCGCGGCATCGAGCATGTCCGCGGCCAGCCCGTTGTCGCGGCCGCCGATGAATATGCCGGTGCGCTTGGCGCCTTTCGGCCCGCGCGAGAAGATCGCATCCTGCGTGAGCGCAGCCACCTGGTCGAGCGCGACATTGGTGTAGGGGACGACGGCGTCGTAACCGGCGTCGTAGGCCATGTTGACGTCGAACGGGCTGGCCTGATCCGTGGGCGTGAACAAGTGCAGGATGAAAGGCTTTTCCATGGTCGCCGGCACTCCGTGGTTGAAGGGTTCAGTGCGCCGATGCGCTGCGCTTCAGCCCGCCGCGGCGCGGGTCGCTTCCGCTAGCTCCAACTCGCCGCCGCGGTTGCGAGCGCGTGCAAACCGTGAACTGCAGCGCTCCAGTGCCGCCCCATCGCGCTTGCGCCGCACGCGCGAGTTCCAGCGCGCGGCTTTCGCTGCCGATGACCGCGAACCCGGTGGGACCCCACGAGCTTTGCCCCACCCCGGCCAAGCCGTTGCGCTCCAGCCAGGCGAGGACCTCGGCCACGCGCGGACTGGCGAACCGTCCTCCCTGTGCGGGCGAGAAGTAGTCGCCGATCACGCGCTGCAACTCACCAACCGCGCCGCTGAACTCAGCGAGGTCGGCCTCGAGCAGCGCAGGCAGTCCCTGCATCAACATCAGTCTGCACAGGTGGGCCGAAGCGCTTTCCGGAAAGTCGGGGAGCGCACGGAACGCGGCCACCTCCTGGTCGCCATGCAGTCCCTGCGCGGTCTGGTCGAACACCAGCAGTACCCGCCAGGCAGAGGGGAACTCGATCCTCGACACGATACGCGGCGGCTCGTCATGCGCGCCCTTGCCGCCATCCACCAGGAACCCACCCTGCTCAAAGGCGCCGACTCCGATGCCCGAGCGCTGTCCGCGATCGTACAAAGCCGCGACATCGCGCACCGGAAGGTCAAGTCCGAACAGATGCGAAAGCGCCACGCCCACTGCGATCGCGAGCTGCGTTCCCGAGCCCAGTCCGACGTGCTCCGGGATGGCTGCGTGGATCGCGATACGGCAGGTTTCCGGCAGCCGGTGACGCTGCAGCAGCGTGCGCGCGAAGTGCTCCGCCCGCTGCGCCTGCGGTCCAGACACCGAGAACGATGGCGCGCGCTCCACGGTCAGCGCAACACCCAACCGGTCGAGCGTCAAGCCGACGCTCCCGAAGCGCCGCCCCATCGACCCGCTGAGGTCGAGGAACCCCAGGTGCAACCGCGCCGGCGCCCGCACGGTCACGCTGCGTAGACCCGTCGTCATCGAATGTGTTCCCTGTCCGCCTGCTGCATGTCCGAGCTGAGGAATCAGATTGGCTGCAAGGATCGCCACCAGCGGCTCCCGCTCGCGCGCGGGCTCGACAAATCGGTTACAGTTTAGCATCGCGGTGGCGGCCTCGCGTTGACTCAAGTTGTTGCGCTGTCGATCGATGAGGCGACCGCCTGCCGGCGCGGACCAGCGCCATTTTCCGTTGGCTTACCTCGCAACCTCATGTCTTTGCCGACAACCGTAGCTCCGCAGGCAAAGGGTTCGGATAGGCTGGGCGCGACCGCGTGCCCGTTCTGCGGGCTTCTGTGCGATGACCTCGTTGTCGCCACCGGTACCGTCCCGCAAGTCAGCGCCAATGGCTGTGCACGCAGCCGCGCCCTGTTCTCGGCAGCGGCCTCCAGCGACGTTGCCCCGAGCATCGATGGCGCCAGCGTTGCGCTCGAGCAGGCGATCGCGCGCGCCGCTGAGATCGTGGCGGCTGCACGGCAACCGGTATTCCTCTCGGCAGGAACCGACGTGGCGGGAATGCGCGCGCTGCTCGAGCTGGCGGAGCGCGCCGGGGGCATCGTCGACCACGTGAACAGCGACGCGGTGCTGCGCAATTTGCTGGTGCTACAGGACACCGGCTGGGTGAGCACCACGCTGACCGAAGTGCGCAACCGCTGCGATCTGCTGGTGGTGGCCGGTTCAGACATCAGCAGCCGCTTCCCGCGCTTGTTCGAGCGCTGCCTGGACAACCGCGATTCTTTGTTCGATATCGGAGAACGCGAAATCCTGTTCCTGGGAACGCCGCCGGCCGGCTTTGCGTCCAGCCACCGCGTCAGCGTACTGGAGGTCTCACCCCGGCGCCTGGGCGAGCTGTTTGCGGGGCTACGCTGCATGCTTGCCGGCCGCAGATTGCGCGCACGCGAGATCGCTGGCGTTTCGCCGGACCGCCTCGCCGCACTGCTCGCTCGCATGCAGGCGGCGCGCTATGGCGTGCTCACCTGGGCCGCCGCGGACCTCGATTTCCCGCATGCCGAGCTCGCCGTACAGAGCATGTGCGAGCTGGTGCAGGAGATCAACGGCAAGTCGCGCTTTGCCGTGCTCCCACTCGGCGGCAACCAGGGCGATCTCACCACGACGCAGGCGACGACCTGGCAGACCGGCTACCCGCTGCGCGTCAGCTTCGGCAGCGGCGCACCCGAGTTCGATCCGTTGCACCACAATGCACGGCGTCTGCTCGAACGCGAGGAAGCCGACGCCCTGTTGTTCGTGAGCGCGTTCGATCCCGATCAGGCTCCGCCCGCGACGCACGTCCCCAGCGTCGTTCTGGGTCGTCCTGGTAACGCTCCCGCCCGCGCCAGCGTCTACATTCCAGTGGCGACCCCGGGCTGCATCACGCCGGACATCTGTTCCGCACCGACAACGTGGTGGCGATCCGCTTGCGCCAAGTCGGGGCATCGCCGTGGCCGTCGGCAGCCAGTGTGCTGTCGCGCATCCTCGAACACCTGGGCGGCCGGCAATGATCAAGCTGAAGGGCGGCAGAGTGTTCGACCCGGCGCACGAGCGTGAACGGAGACACGCGCGACGTCTACGTGAAGGAAGGCAGGATCGTGCCCACACCGGGCGCGGACGCCCGCATCGAACGCGAGTACGACATCGCTGGGCAAGTGGTCATGGCGGGCGCCATCGATCTGCACACTCACATCGGCGGCGGCAAGGTCAACGTCGCCCGCACCATGCTGCCCGAGGACCATCGGGACACCGGGGTAGCCCGGACCGCGCTCACCCGCTCGGGCAGCGGCCGCGCCGCGCCTTCCACTCTGACCACCGGCTATCGTTATGCGCAGATGGGCTACACCGCCTGCTTCGAGCCGGCCGTCGTTCCGGCCAATGCTCGCCATGCACACATGGAAATGGGCGACACCCCGATCGTGGACAAGGGCGGCTACGCCATGCTCGGCAACGACGACTTCCTGTTGCGCATGCTGGCAAGCGGGGCCGGCCAGAAGGCGATCAACGACTACGTCGCGTGGACGCTGCACGCCACCCAGTGCATCGGCATCAAGGTGGTGAACCCGGGCGGCATCAGCGCGTTCAAATTCAACGCGCGCAAGCTCGACCTCGACGAGCCGGCGCCGCACTATCGCGTGACTCCGCGCGCCATCGTCACCACGCTGACGCGCGCGCTGCACGAGCTGGGCGTGCCGCATCCCCTGCACGTGCACGCATCGAACCTGGGCGTGCCCGGCAACGTCGACACCACGCTCGGCACCATGGACGCGGCCGAAGGCCTGCCGATCCACCTCACCCACATCCAGTTTCACAGCTACGGCACGGAGGGAGACCGGAAGTTTTCCTCCGGCGCTGCGCGCATCGCGGAGGCGATCGATCGCCACCAGAATGTGTCGGCCGACGTGGGCCAGATCATGTTCGGGCAGACGGTCACCGCTTCCGGCGACACCATGGCGCAACATCGCAACAGCCGCCTCGCGCAGCCGAAGAAGTGGATGTGCATGGACATCGAATGCGACGCCGGCTGCGGAGTGGTGCCGTTCCGCTACCGCGACGACAGCTTCGTCAATGCGCTGCAGTGGGCGATCGGGCTGGAGATTTTCCTGCGCGTGCGCGACCCGTGGCGCGTCTTTCTCACCACCGATCATCCGAACGGCGCGCCGTTCACCAGCTACCCTCACCTCATCCGGTTGCTGATGGACAAGAGCTTCCGCGACGACAGGCTGGCCACCATTCACCCCGACGCCGCCTCTCACAGCGGTCTGGCGGGGCTGCCTCGCGAGTACTCGCTGTACGACATCGCCATCATGACTCGCGCCGCGCCGGCCCGCATTCTTGGCCTGAGCGACCGTGGACATCTGGGTGCGGGTGCTGCGGCCGACATCACCGTGTACCAGGACCTGCCTGACCGCGAGGCGATGTTCGCGGCGCCGGAATACGTGTTCAAGGACGGCGAGCTGGTGGTCGCGCAAGGGTGAAATCGTCAAGGTCACGCGCGGCGCCACCCACCTGGTCAAGCCGGAGTTCGACCGCGGCATCGAGAAGTCATTGCGCGACTACTTTCAGCGCTACCACACCATCGGGTTCGACAACTTCGGCATCGACAGCGACGAGCTGCTCGAATGCGGCAGCCGTGCCGCCATCGTTCACGCCACGCGCAGGCGGGAGAACGCATGATCGTCAACGGCGTGGCGATCGAGGATACGTTCGCCGAGGCGTTCGGCATGCGCGCGACGCGCATTCTCGTCACCGCGGTGAATCTCAAGTGGGCGTACCACGCCGCGCGCACGATGACCGGTCTCGCCACCTCGGTGATCGGTTGCGGCTGCGAGGCCGGCATCGAGCGCGAACTGTCGCAAGCGGAGACGCCGGACGGGCGCCCGGGCGTGTCGGTGCTGTTGTTCGCCGTGTCCAGCAAGGAATTGGCGAAGCAGGTCGAGCGCCGCGTCGGCCAGTGCGTTCTCACCTCGCCCACTTCGGCGGCCTACTCGGGGATCGACGGCGAGCCTCTCAACCTCGGCCGCAACCTGCGCTTCTTCGGCGACGGCTACCAGATGTCCAAGGTGATCGGCGGCAAGCGGTATTGGCGGGTACCGGTGATGGACGGCGAGTTCGTGTGCGAGGAAACCACGGGGATGGTGCGCGCGGTGGGCGGCGGCAACTTCCTGGTGCTCGCGACCGGGCAAGCGCAGGCGCTGACCGCGTGCGAAGCGGCGATCGAAGCGATGTCGAAGGTGCCCGGCGCGATCATGCCCTTCCCCGGCGGGATCGTGCGCTCGGGATCGAAGGTGGGATCCAAGTACAAGGCGCTCAGCGCTTCCACCAACGACGCCTATTGTCCGACGCTGCGCGGGGCGGTCGACAGCGCGCTCGCGCCCGAGGTGGGCGCCGTGCTGGAGATCGTGATCGACGGGCTGACCGAGGCCGACGTGCGCAACGCGATGCGCGCTGGCATCAAAGCGGTGTGCGAGGTAGGCGCGACCGGCGGCATCCGCAGCGTGAGTGCGGGCAACTACGGCGGCAAGCTGGGCCCGTTTCACTTTCACTTGCGCGAAGTGGTGGCGTGAGCGCTCTGACCTTTACGCTGCGGCACCCGCCCGCGCAAATGCTCGACCTGTCTGCGCTGACTCCCGACAAGCTCGCCGCCAAGACCCCGGAGCAGATCGCACGCATCGAGCTCACCTGTGGCAACCGCAAGCTGCGCGTGGCCGATCTGTTCGACGTGAGCGGCGAAGGGCCGGCGCAAAGCATCGTGTTCAGGGCCAGCACGGATCGCCTGGCCCGCATCGGCGCGCACATGGAAGCCGGTGGCATCACGGTTGAAGGGGACTGCGGCCCTTATGCAGGGCTGGCGATGCGCGGCGGAAAGATCACCGTGCACGGCGATGCCGGCGCTTTCACCGGGAGCGGAATGCGGGACGGGCAGATCGAGGTGCGCGGCAATGCCGGTGCCTTCCTTGGCGCCGCTTTGCCCGGCGACATGCAGGGCATGCGGGGCGGCAGCATCGTCGTTGGCGGCAATGCCGGTGAGCGCGCGGGGGATCGCATGCGCCGCGGCATCATCCTCGTCCGCGGTGACGCCGGCGCGTTTTGCGGATCGCGCATGCTGGCCGGCACGATACTGGTATCGGGACGCGTCGGCGAGTCACCCGGCTTTGGCCTCAAGCACGGAACCCTGCTGCTGAATCACGCACCGGCTGAGCTCCCCGCCACCTTCCAGGACTCGGGCGAGCACGCGCTGCTGTTTCTCAAGCTGCTGGAAAATCACTTCCAGCGTCAAGGCGGGCCTTTCAGCGACTTCCTGCCGCTCGCGACGCGAGTCCGCCGCTATTGCGGCGACATCGCTACCGGCGGCAAAGGCGAGATCCTGCTGAGCGTAGTCTAGCGAACGGCGGCCGGCGGCGGCAGCGAACCCGACGCGAGCGCCGCGGGCGCGTCGATGAGCGCTGCGCGATGCGCGGGAGAGGGCAGGAGAAATCCCGTCACCATCGCGAGGCTGGCGAGGGTGACCAGAACGGAGATCCCGTTCAACAGTTCCAGATTGAACCTCTTCTTCACGATTCCCTCCGCTGCAGGAGTTTGGAGACTGCCCGAGCGCTTCCAACCACTCAGCCCGGGCTGTGCTTCAAGGTTTCGCAGGGAGCGTGCCAGGCGGAAATGTGCGCTGCCGCGCTTTGTGGGATCTGCATCGGCGCATAAAAGCGAACCAGCGCATGGGCTTGCCGTCGAATGAGACGCGCCCGTGGCCGAGCGCCGACGTGGAATCGTCGTTCGCTGTCGGACTCGTGACAATCCAATGGCGCCGCGAAGACCTTTTCGACTTGACTGTCACTCGACCCCATGCTGGAATGAGTTTACTATCGTTTCCAGTTCAAATAGGTTCTACAGTTCATAGGTTGTGAAGTTCATAAGTTGCGCTGTTCATAGGCGTTGCGGTTGATAGGTTGTGCAGTGCATAGGTTGTAGCAGTGGAAAGGGCCGCACATTGACGACCCGGCAAGCAAAATAAGAGGAGCATCGCGGCGTCGCCCTCGGACTCAGACGACCGCCCTTTCGGCGCCACTCTCAAGTGCGCTTTTGGTGTGCAATGCAACACCACTTATATAACAGCGCCCCCGGTGTTCATGGAGGGCGCACGGCGTGCGCCCTGCCAGTGTTCTCCGGGCGCCGTCCCTAGGTGCGACTTTCGAAGCGCCAGCAAGGCACAGCATCTCGGAGGATCTTCCTCCGCGGCCGTGTCGCCTTCATTCGAACTAAATGAACCGGGAGGATGTAGAAGTGAAGATCCCTATTAGAGTTTTGTCGATCTCCCTGGGGCTGGCGGCGGCCGTGTCCGGATCCGCCTTGGCCAACCAGGAACTGGCGCAGTTGAGCGCCGACCCCAACAACTGGGCGATGCAGGCAGGTGATTTCTCCAACCATCGCTACAGCGAGTTGAAGCAGGTCAACGCGGGCAACGTCAACAAGCTGCAGGTTGCGTGGATGTTCTCCACCGGGGTGCTGCGCGGGCACGAAGGCTCGCCGCTGGTCATCGGCGATACCATGTACCTGCACACGCCATTCCCCAACAACGTGTTCGCCATCGATCTCGGAACGCAGAAGATCAAGTGGAAGTACGCGCCCAAGCAGGATCCGGCGGTGATTCCGCAGATGTGCTGCGACACGGTGAACCGCGGGCTGGCCTATGCCGACGGCAAGGTCTTCCTGCAGCAGGCCGACAGCACGCTGGTCGCGCTGGACGCCAAGTCCGGCAAGGTCGTGTGGAGCGTCAAGAACGGCGATCCGAAGGTCGGGGCGGTCAATACCAACGCGCCGCACATGTTCAAGGACAAGATCATCACCGGCATCAGCGGCGGCGAGTGGGGCGTGCGCGGCTACCTCTCCGCCTACGACTCAAGACCGGCAAGATGGTGTGGCGCGGCTACAGCACGGGACCGGACAGCGAAATGCTGATCGACCCCAACACCACCACCACCTGGGCGGACGGCAAGGTGCAGCCGGTCGGCGCCGACTCCAGCCTGAAGACCTGGAAGGGCGATCAGTGGAAGATCGGCGGCGGCACCACCTGGGGCTGGTACAGCTACGACCCGGACCTGAACCTGATGTACTACGGCACCGGCAACCCCAGCACCTGGAACCCGGCGCAGCGTCCCGGCGACAACAAGTGGTCGATGAGCATCTGGGCACGCGACGTGGATACCGGCAAGGTGAAGTGGGTCTATCAGATGACGCCGTATGACGAATGGGACTTCGACGGCATCAACGAGATGATCCTGGCCGACATCAACGTCAGCGGGCAGGCCAAGAAAGTGCTGGTGCACTTCGACCGCAACGGCTTCGGCTACACGCTGGACCGCGACCAACGGCGCACTGCTGGTCGCGCAGAAGTTCGACCCGGCGGTGAACTGGGCCACGCACGTGGACATGAAGTCCGGTCGCCCGCAAGTGGTGTCGAAGTACAGCACGGCGCAGAACGGGGCGGACGTGAACAGCAAGGGCATCTGCCCGGCTGCGCTCGGCTCCAAGGACGAGCAGCCCGCTGCCTACAACCCGAAGACCAAGCTGTTCTACGTGCCGACCAACCACGTGTGCATGGACTACGAGCCGTTCGCGGTCGAGTACGTCGCGGGGCAGCCGTACGTCGGCGCGACGCTGTCCATGTATCCGCCGCCCGGCGAGAAGAACATGGGCAACTTCATCGCCTGGGACGCCGGCACCGGCAAGATCGTCTGGTCCAAGCCGGAGAAGTTCTCGGTATGGAGCGGAGCGCTCGACCACCGCCGGTGACGTGGTGTTCTACGGGACGCTGGAGGGCTACCTCAAGGCCGTGGACATGAACGGCAAGGAGCTGTGGAAGTTCAAGACGCCGTCGGGAATCATCGGCAACGTCTTCACCTACCAGTTCAAGGGCAAGCAATACGTCGGCGTGTTCTCCGGCATCGGCGGCTGGGCCGGCATCGGCATGGCTGCGGGCCTGGAGAAGGACCAGGACGGCCTGGGCGCGGTGGGCGGCTACAAAGAGCTGCGCGACTACACCGACTTGGGTGGTCAGCTGACGATCTTCACGCTGCCGAACTGAGACGGGACCCGAAGCGCAACCAATCGACTGGCATCCCGGCGCGGCCGGGATGCCAGTTTTTTTCCATGAGCATGCAGAGTTGCGGAGACGCCCAGAATGAGAAGTGCGTTGCTGTTCGCGATGCTGTTCGCGGGCCTGTCACTGGCCGTAGCGGACGACAAAGTGCAGACCGATCTGTACACCGTGGTCGACGGGACCAAGGTCGACGCCGACACGCTGACAGGGCTTCAGACCTGGCGCGCGGCTGCATGCGACCGCTGTCACGGCGCCAACCAGGAGGGCCTGGTCGGGCCCGTCGTTGGTGGAGAGCCTGAAGACGTTGTCGCTGGACGACTTCAAGAAGACCGTCACCGACGGGCGCCTGGAAAAGGGCATGCCCAGCTTCAGCACCAGCAAGCAGGTGATGGACAATCTGGACCACCTGTACGCCTATCTGAAGGGCCGCTCCGACGGCGCCATCAAGCGCGCCAAGGTGGAGTTGCTGCAAGTGATCGAGCCGGGAGGTCAACCGTGATACCGACCTCCGGCTCACGCGTGTCGCAACGCATCTGGCTCGCGCTCGCTGGCGCTGCTCCTGGTGTTGGTAGCGCAGCGGCTGTTCGCCGAAGAGGGCGTGCTGCGCGTGTGCCAGGATCCGAACAACCTGCCCTTCTCGAACCTGCAGGGCGAAGGCTTCGAGAACCAGCATCGCCGAGCTGTTCGCGCAGAAGCTCGGCTGGAAGCTCGAGTACTTCTCGTTCCCGCAGCGCATGGGATTCATCCGCAACACCCTGCGCTTCAAGCTGCCCGGAGAAGTCGTATCGCTGCGATCTGGTGATGGGTGTTCCCGCTGGCTACGAGCAGGTGTCGGCGACGCGTCCCTACTACCGTTCGACCTACGCCCTGGTCTATCCGGAGGGCGGCAAGCTCGACGGGCGTGCGCACCGCCGAGGATTTCCTCGCGCTCGGGTCCGACAAGCTCAAGAATCTGCGCATCGGTGTGTACGACCGCTCACCGGCCATCGGACTGGCTGGTCAAGCACGGCTTGCTGGAACAGGGTGTGCCGTACCGGATGCTCAACGCCGATCCGGAGTACTATCCGGGCGAGATCATCGAGAAGGACCTGGCGACGGGCAAGATCGATGCCGCCGATCGTGTGGGGTCCGATTGCGGGATTCTTCGCCAAGCGGGTATCCGAGCCGCGTCTGCGTCGTGGTGCCGCTCAGCTCCGAGCCGGGCGTACGCCTCGACTACGATATCGCGATGGGCGTGCGCTTCGGCGAACCCGAGTGGAAAGCCAACGTGGAGCGCCTGATCGCCGAGAATCAGACCGTCATCGAGCAGATCCTGCGCGACTACGGAGTGCCGGTGCTGGACGCGCAGGGCAAGCTAAAACCGTGACAACGCACGCTTCTTGCGGAACCGGGGGTGTCTGTGAGGCACCCCCTGAGCCTGCCAAATGTCCGCGGAAGCAGCACGTCGTAAGCGCCTGCGCGGCATTCTTCGCCACCCTTTCGTTCTTGTGCTCCCCGGTTGATGCAGCGGGCGACCTGGAGCGCGGGGAGCTGAAGGGGCTGTCTGTCAGCCTGGTCAAAGTCGAAGCCATCGACGCTGCTGGCCATAGATGGCTCGGCACCGGCGTCGGCGTGGCGCCCGAGCACGTCGTCACCAGCTGTCACGTCATCCGCCCGGCTCGAAAGCATCCAGGTCCAGTACCGCGGCCTGCGCAGACTGGTCACGGCGCACAATTGTCGGACACCGAGCACGACCTGTGCATCCTCATGGTGCCCGGCCTCGCCGCGCAGTCCGTGCAGGCTCGGCATGTCTGACGCATTGAGCATCGGCGAGCCGGTGTGGGCGATCGGGTTCGAAGGCGGTCTGGCGCTGCGCGCACGCGCCGGTGTCGTGCGGGCGCTGCATGCCTACGATGGCGCGCGCGTGGTCGAATCGACCACGCCCTTTACCTCGGGCGCGAGCGGCGGTGCGCTGTTCGACGTCCAGGGTCGGCTGGTCGGAATCCTGACCTATCGCTTGCGCGGCGATCGTCGCTCCTACTTCTCGGTGCCAGTGGAGTGGTTCGTACCGCGTCTGACCGGCAACCAGGCCTACGCCGCCGTCGCGCCGCTTGAGGGAGCAGAGCCGTTCTGGCAGCGGCCGCAAGCGGGG
Source organism: uncultured beta proteobacterium (assembly GCA_963741215.1). Classification (GTDB taxonomy): domain Bacteria; phylum Pseudomonadota; class Gammaproteobacteria; order Burkholderiales; family SHXO01; genus SHXO01. Next base: position 117,429 of record CAVUHQ010000005.1, on the reverse strand, counting down.
CTGCCGTTCTTCCTGCGTGCGCATCAACTGGAGGCGGGCAGTGACTGGCGTGGTTTGCTGAACCTCACCGACCAATGGTCGGAAGCGGAAAACACCAACGCCGAGGCCTGGGTGTTTCGCGGCAGGAGCCTGGTCGAGACGCACGATCTTGCCGCGGCGCAATTGGCCTTGCAGCACGCCGTTGCGCTCGACCCCGTGTCGAGCACAGCCTGGCTGCAGCTCGGACGCCTGCTCGCGCAGCGCGGACTGACCGAGGAAGCCGAAGACGCACTCGCGCAGCTCAACCGGCTCAACCCCGAGCTGGCTCAGTGCCTGGCGGATGAGATGCGGCCGGCGCGCAACGCGCAAGAGCCGCGCGCCCTCGATGCCTGCTCGGCGCTATAGGCTATTCGATCTCGTTGCCGGCGCCGCGCTGCTGGCCTGCAGCGCAGGTGTGTTTGCCGACCAGCCCGTTTCGGCAGCCGAAGACCGCCTGTTCCTGTTGGATCATCTCGGCAACCTGCCCCCCAACGCGGTGTTGCGCTACGCGTACTCCAAAACCGGCACCCTCGAGGCGCCACACGAGGGCACTGTACGGCTGACCGTGACGCCCTCCCCCGCCGGCCCGGGGCGACAAGCCAGCGTGGAGTTCCTGACCGGGGCGGATAAGCTCGACCTGCCCGTGATCGACGCCGCCACCGCAAACCCGGTGATCCTGTTCTTTCTCGAGCGCGACGTCCGCGAGATGCAGCGTCGCACCGGCGGCCAGGCCACCTACTTCCGCAAGCGCGTCCGCATGGCGCTTGCCGATGCAGCGCAGATCCGGCCGGTGACGTTCGAGTTCGCCGGGCGCAGCGTGAGCGGCGAACAGATCACCATTCACCCGTACCAGGACGATCCGTTGAAGTCGCGCTTCGAGCGACTGGCGGACAAGACCTACACCTTCACACTCTCCGACCAGGTCCCGGGTATGCTGTATCAAATGCGCACCGTGATCAATGCACCGGGTGCCGCCGAGGGCACAGCGCCGCTCCTCGAAGAGACACTCACCTTGCAGGGAGCTGAACCATGAACCCGCTTCCCCCGCGCTCTCGTTCCCGCGCCGCGACTCCAGAGAGTCCGAATGCGCGCTTGAATCCAGCATCCAGGCTGACGCTATCTGCGCTCGCGCTCTCAATGGCCGCGATGTGCGGCATCGCCGCGGCTAACGATTTTCCGACCATCGAGCGCGTGCTGTTTCGTCGAGAACTGCGTGCGTGATCATCCCGACCGCCAGCGTCAGGAGATGCTGTACAAGTGCTCCTGTGCGCTGGACGCGATCGCCGCCGAGTTTCCGTACGACGAATACGTCGAGTTGTCCACCGCCTTCGACGCCGGCCAGGTCGCCGGAGAGCGCGGCGCGGCGGTGCGCGAAAGCAACGACGGCCAGGATATGGCCAAGCGCTTCAAGGCGGCTCGCGCCAAGGCATTCACCAGCTGCTTCATCCAGTAGCGGTCCAGCCGAATCACGACACCGCCGACGCTCTTGGGGAGAAGAACATGCATCGCCACTTTGCGTCTGCCCCGATACTGGTCGCGCTCGCGCTCACCATCGCACCGATCGCTGCAAGCGGCCGACGGTCCGCCCGATCCCGACCAGGTGAGCATCTGGCTCCTGGTCCGCAACAGCCTGTTCGGCAATCGCGCCATCGCCGACGACGCGGGCGAAGTGATCTCGCTGCGCGCACCGGCCAGGGCCCAGGATGCTTCCACCGTGCCGATCGCCATCTCGACGCGCATGGAGCAAACGCCCGAGCGCTACGTGAGCAAGGTGTATCTGATCATCGACCAGAACCCCTCGCCGGTCGCCGCCATCTTCACCTTCACTCCCGACAGCGGTCGCGCCGACATCGAGACACGGGTTCGAGTGGAGGATTACACCTGGATGCGCGCCGTGGCCGAGACGAACGACGGGCGCTTGTTTCTGGCCGCGCGCTACGTAAAAGCCGCGGGGGGTTGCTCCGCGCCATATGGCACCGCGCCCGACTTCGACGCGTTCAAGCCGCGGCTCAAGCTCAGGCTGGATGCCTCGATCGCCGCCGGAGAACCGGCGCTGGCCCAGCTCATGATCCAGCATCCCAACTCCTCCGGGCTGGCGAAAGACCAGATGACGCAGCTCTACATCCCGGCGTACTACGTGCGCACCATCAATGTCACCTACGCCGGCAAACCGATCATGAGCGCCGAGGTGGACTTTTCCATCAGCGAGAATCCCAACATCCGCTTCTACTTCGTGCCGCGCGAGGCCGGGGAGCTGAAAGCGGTCGTGGTGGATACCAAGGAGCGCGAGATCGAAGGTGCGGTGCGGGTGGAGTTGGAACGCGAAGAGGTGAAGAACTGAAAGTTTCACACGCTCGATTCCACCTCACCCAAGAAAGAGCCTCACTGCGTTGATGCCTTCGTTCTTGTTTGCATCAAAGAGTCCGAACCGTTCGAGGTACGCATCCAAGTGCTGGTGGATGGCCTCAAACACGAAATCGCGGTTGGGCTCCACCAGTCCGGCAAACGTGACCACGCCGGTTTCTGCGTGCCGGTAGTCGAGCGCAGGGACCGCGTTGGCGATCTCGTCGGCAACCTCGTCGAAGAGCCTCTTGAAGGGTGCGCTTTGCTTGCCGTAGAGCTCCCCAATCGCTCTGAGCTGCTGTGCTTCCCAGCCGTGCGTGACGATGTCATTGGTGTTGGCGATGCGGTGATGATCGCTTAGTTGGCTTTCGATGCGCTTCGCAAAGGCGGCGTTTCCGGGCGTGGGGCCTGCGAATGTCACGCAACCGACCGTTGCCTGCCCGGTGTTATCCCAACCCCGAACCCCCGCGCTGCCCTGCATCTCTTTCAGCCAGAGCGCCAGCGCCGGTGCAAGTGCGCCACCTTTGCTGTGTCCGGTCACGGTTACTCGGAGCGGCGTGCGACTCCCGGCGGCTGCGCCTGCGAGGAACTGCAATAGCGTCTCACCGTCCGGTTGCTCCGGCGCCGTGGGTGATTCTATCTCCTGCGGGGTGACCGTCGCGCTCGCAGAGAGCCGATCCTTGACTTTGCGCGGTAGACCGGAATCCGCGACCAGGCTGTTCAACTGCGTTTGCAATGCGCGGGCGAACTGGCCCACGTCTGCGTGGAGGAGCGTAGGGACGAGCTTTTGCACGCCCGCTCCCACGGCGCTGAACTCGCTGCTCAGCATGCCTCTCGCTTCCGCCGTCAGGCGCGACGCGAAGCTGGGCGGATCCGACCGCATCTGGAGCAGTGTACGAAGCCCCAGCGCCGTACTGGTTGAAATGGCAGCGCCATCGGTTGCAAACGGCCAGGTGACGGTCGTACCGACAATGAGATCGCCCTTTAACCAGTCGCTCAGCGACAGCGGGTTGGTCCCCCGGACGGCCACCACGTACCGCTCCGGATTCCCGCCATTGCGTACTACGTACATCGCGTTCGAGTCGAACAGGTCATCCGCCCGGTCGGTGGCCGGCCCCCATACGAGCTCCCACTTCTCGCGCGGGAGACTGGCCAAGCCGCTCGAGACGGCGCCCCGCACCGCGCCCTCCTGAATCACGCCGGTGGCGAAATCCGCAAGGCCTCGGTAGGTGAGGCCCGCCAGAACGAGCATCTCGGCGATATCTGTATCGTTCAACGTGTAACCAGCGACTGTGATGTGAGTAACCGCACGCCCATAATGCCATCACACTAGCGCACTAAACTTACAGTTCATATCAGGGTCGGTCATCACCTGCGGGACGCAGCATGACGGACACTTTGAGCGCCGCAGCCGTTCGTAGCTCAGGCGTGCTGCAGCGCAAGAGTCCTTGCCGCGGCGGGACTACGCACAGCGTGATGTCGTCGCGGGAGTTGATGCACTGACTCGCCGCACTGGTTCCGCAACCCGAGCAGCAGCAGCTCCGCTAGCGACGGAAAAGCCACAGGAGAATCGAAACAACGATCGAAATCACCACGCAGGTGACGATCGGAAAGTAAAACCCGCCGTGCTCGCCTTCGACGCGGATGTCGCCAGGCAGGCGTCCGAGACCGATCTTCGTGAGCCACGGCCATAGCAGCCCGAGGATGATCAAAGCGACGCCAAGGACGATGAGTACACGTTGCATGACAGTCAGAATACGCTCATGCCGGGAAGGTGGATCTCTGGGCGAGTCGAAGTTCGTTCAAGGCGATCGCGTTCTGCGCTTCGACCTTGTCACGCCCGTCAATCCCACCGCTCGTCGCGCACCTGGACCTCGCCATCCTCGACACGAACAGGAAAGGTAGCGGTGGGCTCGAAGGCCGGCGGCGTCAGGGCTGCACCGGTCCTGATGCAAAACCGCGCACCGTGTCGCGGGCAGACGATCTGGTCGCCTTCGACCGGCCCGCCGGTGAGGATGCCGCCGTCGTGGGTGCAAACGTCCTCGATCGCGTAGAGCTGGCCCTCGAGATTGAAGACGGCGACCTGCGCGCCGTCGACGTCGACGACTCGGTGGGTACCTGAAGGCAGCTCAGAAAGGCGACAGACGCTGACCCAGTTACTCACGTCGAGCGCGTACCAGAAGTCCCTGCGCTAAACAGCGACGACCTCGATCTCCGGATCGATCTGCCGCACCAGACCCTCGATGCCGGCCAGCGTGCCGGAGATGGAACTGGGACAGCTGCCGCAGGCGCCCTGGTAGTGGACCTTCAGCACGTTGTCTTCGAGGCCCAGCACATGGAGATCGCCGCCGTCGCCCTGCAGATACGGGCGCACCTGCTCGTCCAGCACCTGGCGGATCAGGTCGAGCTTTTCGCGCTCCCCCGGTGAGAGCTTGGACTCGTCGAACGTCGCTCCATCCGGGCGGTCGGCATCCTGGTTGATCAGCTCCGCCGACCGCTCTTGCGCCGAGGGTGCATCGCGAATTGGCACGGCAAGCTGCCGGAGCAGCTCTGGCCAGTGTCGCCTTTCCGTCCTGCGTAACCGTAATCCAGTGGTCGACGTAGAACACGTTGGTCACATGCGGTATGGCGAACAACGCCTCCGCCAGCGGATCGCCAACAGCGGCCGCAGCGTCCTCGTAGGACTTGCTCACGCCATAGGAGAGCGGTTCGCGCAGAATGAACTTCCGGGCGTTCGGGTTGGGCGTGAACTCGATTTCGGCGATGCGGGGCATGAGAACGATGGCTATGGGATGATGGGCGGCGAGACGATTGGCTGGGCCGATTCCTTGGTCGCGGGGAGACCCATGGGGTCCGCGTTGCCTTCGGTCGACGCGCTCTGCTCGTTGTGGAACGCGGCGTGCAGCGTGTGCCACGGGCAGGATGGCGCACTTGACGCGCGACGGCAGATCCTTGACACCGGCGAACACGGCAAGTCGACCCAGGTGATGCGATTGCGCGGCGACGTCGAGCTTGCCCGTCGCCATGTCGCGAAACTCCCGAATCATCTGCTCGACCTCAGTCGACCTGCTTGCCCTTCACGTTGGTGGTCATCATCGAGGCCGAGGCCTTGCAGATGGCGCAACTCTCGCCTTCGAACGCGATGGTTCTCGATCATTCCGTCGTTAAGCTGGAGCGCGACCCAGATGTGGTCGCCGCACAGCGGGTTCAACCCTTCGGCCCGGTGGCTGGCAGCGGCCAGCTGGCCCCAGTTACGCGGCTTCTTGTTGTGGTCGAGAATGAGCTCCTGATAGAGCTGCTTGCTGTCCATTGGCCCTCAGGCGAACATCTTCTGCACCCGGCGGATGCCGGCCACGAGCTGGTCGATCTCCTCGAAGGTGTTGTAGAAGGCGAAGGAGGCACGCGCCGTCGCCGGTATCCCGAAACGCTGCATGACCGGTTGAGCGCAGTGATGGCCGGTGCGCACCGCCACACCGTCTTCGTTCAGGATGGTGCCTACGTCGTGCGGATGCACGCCCGCGATCGTGAAGGACAACACCGAGGCCTTGTCCGCCGCCGTTCCGACGATGCGCACGCCCGGCAATGCCTCGAGCTGCTCCGGTCGCGTAAGCCAGCAGCTCGTGCTCCCAGGCGGCGATGTTGTCCATGCCGATCTCGGTCAGATAGTCCACCGCAGCGCCCAGCCCGATGGCCGCAGCGATCGGCGGGGTACCGGCCTCGAACTTGTGCGGGATCACGTTGTAGGTGGTCTTCTCGAACGTGACCGACAGGATCATGTCGCCACCGCCCTGGTAGGGCTGCATCTTCTCGAGCCAGCTGGCCTTGCCGTACAGAATGCCGATGCCGGTGGGGCCGACCATCTTGTGGCCCGAGAAGCAGTAGAAGTCGCAATCCAGATCCTGCACGTCGATCGCCAGATGCGGCACGGCCTGAGCGCCGTCGACGAGCACCGGCACGCCATGCCGGTGTGCCGTCGCGATCATCTGCTTGACCGGGTTCACGGTGCCCAGCGCGTTGGACACGTGGGTGATCGCAACCAGCTTCGTGCGTCCGTTGAACAGCTTCTCGTAGTCCTCGATCAGCAGCTCGCCGGCGTCGTTGCACGGAATCACGCGCAGCTTGCAGCCCTTCTCGTCGCGCAGCATCTGCCAGGGCACGATGTTGGAATGGTGCTCCAGCTGGGAGATGATGATTTCGTCGCCTCGCTTCGAGGAAGGCGCGGCCGAAACCGTGCATCACCAGGTTCACCGCATCCGTCGTGCCGCGCGTGTAGATCACCTCGCGCTGCTCGCGCGCATTGATGAACTTCTGGATCTTGCCGCGCGCGCCCTCGTAAGCGGCAGTGGCCGTCTCCGACAGATAGTGGACCGCCCGATGGATGTTCGAGTGCTCCTGGGTCTGGTAGCGGGTAAGCCGGTCGAGCACCGGCTGCGGCATCTGGCTGCTGGCGGCATTGTCCAGATAGGCAAGCGGCTTGCCGTTGACCTTCAACCGCAAGATCGGAAAGTCCGCGCGCAGGCGCTGGAGGTCCAGCGACCTGCGTTACGGCGCGCTCTTCTTGTCGGGACAGGGCGGGGCTGCTCATCTGGCTTCCTCGGTTTGGGTCTCGCGCACGAGCAGATCCTCGAGCCGCTGCACCAGCGACGGGATGCGGATGCGCTCCACGATCTCGGCGGCAAACGCGAACGTCAGCAGGTTGCGCGCGCTCGACTCGGACAGCCCGCGGCTCTTGAGGTAGAAGACCTGCTCGGCGTCGAGCTGACCTACTGTCGCGCCGTGGGCGCACTTCACGTCGTCGGCGAAGATCTCGAGTTGCGGTTTGGTGTCGACGTGCGCGCGCTGGGACAGCAGCAGATTCCGATTTTGCTGGGCCGAGTCGGTGCGCTGCGCTCCAGGCCGGACCAGGATCTTGCCGTTGAACACCGCATGCGAAGCGCCACCCGCGATGCACTTGTGCAGCTGACGGCTGCGGCCATGCGGCAGCGCATGGTCCACGAAGCTGTGCGTGTCCGCCAGCTGCCGCCCGGAAATCAGCGCCAGCCCGTCGATTTCGAAGTCTGTTCCCTCGCCAGCCTGCACCAGGTTCAAGTTATAGCGCGATACGCGCGCCCCGAGCGAAACGCTAAGGCTCGAATAGCGCCCATCGCGCGCCACGCGCACGCCGCAGGTTGCGATATGAAACGCGCTGGCGCTCTCGCGCTGCAGCCGGATGTGGCGCACGCGAGCATTGTCCGCCACGCTGATCTCGGTAACGGCGTTGGTGAAGCCGGCGTCGCCGTGCAACGAGACGAAGTCCTCGATCACGCTGCAGCGGCTGCCGGTTGCAGCGGCAACCAACACCCGCGGGAACGAAACGGTCTCGGCGCTCGCGCTGATGAACAACAGGTGGATCGGGTGGGTAACGTCGCGATCGGGGCCTACCAGTACCAACGCGCCGTCACGCAGCCAGGCGGTGTTCACGGCACTGAACGCATCGTCATCGGAAGTCGACCAGCGACCCGAGCTCAGCGCGGACGCGCTCGCTATGCTGCGCCAGGGCGGACGCCAGTGAGGCGACCGTAATACCGTCCTCACGCTTGAGGGTCGACAACGCCTCCGCGAAGGTCCCGTCTACAAATACCAGACGGCTACCGGCCTCGGGAATCACGAAGGGCTCGATCGCAGCCGCGGCGACGTCGGTCGGCTGTAGTGCGAGCTGAAAGGTCGTTTTGTAGAGCGGAGACAGGTCCGTGAAACGCCAATCCTCGTCGCGCGTAGTGGGTACTGCCAGAGCGTTGGCACGCTCCAGCGCCTCGGCACGCACCTGATTCAGCCACGACAGCGGGCTGGCCGGGACTCGCCCCTGCCCGTGCAGCAAGCTCTCGAGATAAGTGTTCTTGACAGCGTCCATGACGATCAAGCCGCCTGCCGGGCGCGGTATTCGTCCGCGACCCAGTCGTAACCGCGGCTCTCCAGCTCGACCGCCAGCTCCTTGCCGCCGGTCTTGATGATGCGGCCCTCGTCCATCACATGCACGAAGTCCGGCACGATGTAGTTGAGCAGCCGCTGGTAGTGCGTCACGAGCACGACCGCATTGTCGGGCGCGCGCAGGCGGCTCACGCCGTTGGCCACGATGCGCAGCGCATCGATGTCCAGGCCCGAGTCGGTCTCGTCCAGGATGGCCAGCTTCGGCTCCAGGATCGCCATCTGCAGGATCTCGTTGCGCTTCTTCTCGCCGCCGGAGAAGCCTTCGTTGACGCTGCGCTCGAGGAACGCCGGGTCCATATCGAGCAGCTTCAGCTTGTCCTGCACGTAGTCGTCGAACTCCAGCGGATCCAATTCGTCCTTGCCGCGAGCGCCCTGCACCGTGTTGTAGGCCATGCGCAGAAAGGAGGAGTTGGTCACGCCCGGCACTTCCACCGGATACTGGAAGCCCAGGAACAGCCCGGCACGCGCACGCTCCTCGGGCGCCAGCTCGAACAGGTTCTTGACCTCGAACAGGACCTCGCCGCTGGTCACCTGGTAGGACGGATGGCCGGCCAACACCTTGGCGAACGTGCTCTTGCCGGAGCCGTTCGGTCCCATGATGGCGTGCACTTCGCCGGCGCGAATGGTGAGATCGATACCCTTCAGGATCTCGATGCCCGCGACGGTGGCGGTGAGCCCGCGTACCTCGAGCAGTATCTTGCTCATCCCACGCTTCCTTCCAGTTTCAGGCCCAGCAGCTTGGTGGCCTCCACCGCGAACTCCATCGGCAGCTGGGTGAACACGTCGCGACAGAAGCCGTTGATGATCATGGACACGGCTTCCTCGGTACCGACGCCGCGCTGGGCGAAGTAGAACAGCTGGTCCTCGCCGATCTTCGAGGTGGTCGCCTCGTGCTCCACCTTGGCGGTGTTGTTGTTCACCTGGATGTAGGGGAAGGTGTTGGCGCCGCACTTGTCCCCGATCAGCATGGAATCGCACTGCGAATAGTTGCGCGCGTTCTCGGCCTTCGCGCCGATCTTCACCAGCCCGCGATAGCTGTTGTTCGAGACGCCGGCCGAGATGCCCTTGCTGACGATCGTGCTGCGCGTGTTCTTCCCGATGTGGACCATCTTGGTCCCGGTGTCGGCCTGCTGATGATGATTGGTCAGCGCGACCGAGTAGAACTCGCCGATGGAGTTGTCGCCCAGCAGCACACAGGACGGATACTTCCAGGTGATAGCCGAACCGGTCTCCACCTGAGTCCAGGAGATCTTGGAGTTCACGCCCTTGCACAGGCCGCGCTTGGTGACGAAGTTGTAGATGCCGCCCACGCCGTTCTCATCGCCGGCGTACCAGTTCTGCACGGTCGAGTACTTGATCTCGGCGTTGTCGAGCGTCACCAGTTCCACCACCGCCGCATGCAGCTGGTTGGTGTCGAACTTGGGCGCCGTACAGCCCTCCAGGTAGGACACGTAGCTGCCCTCTTCCGCCACGATCAGCGTGCGCTCGAACTGCCCCGACTCCTGCGTGTTGATGCGGAAATAAGTCGACAGCTCCATCGGGCAGCGCACACCCTTGGGGATGTAGCAGAAGCTGCCATCGGTGAACACCGCGGAGTTGAGCGCGGCATAGAAATTGTCCCCGGGAGGCACCACGCTGCCGAGGTGCTTGCGCACCAGCTCGGGATGATCGCGCACGGCCTCGGAGAACGAACAGAAGATGATCGCCGACTTCGGCCAGCCGGTGCTTGTACGTGGTGGTAACCGACACGCTGTCGAAGATCACGTCCACCGCCACGCCGGCCAGCGCCTTCTGCTCGTGCAGCGGCACGCCGAGCTTCTCGAAGGTGCGCCGCAGCTCGGGGTCGACCTCGTCCATGGAATCGAGCTTCTTCTTCGCCTTCGGCGCCGAGTAGTAGCTGATGTCCTGGAAGTCGATCCTCGGATACTTGACGTTCGGCCAGGTCGGCTCGGCCATGGTGAGCCAGTGCCGGTAGGCCTGCAGCCGAAACTCGAGCAGCCACTCCGGCTCGTTCTTCTTGCGCGAGATGAGCCGGATCACGTCCTCGCTCAACCCTTTCGGCACCACGTCCGACTCGATGTCGGTCACGAAGCCGTGCTTGTAGGGCTGATTGACCAGGTTCTGCAGTACCGTGCTCACGCTGCGCTCCTCGAACTCGTGAAAGCTATCTCCGCCTCAATGCGGACCTGCGAAGCGCCCACGCAGATACCGCGCTGCGCGGATCAAACGCTGAAGCTCTCCCCGCAGCCGCACTCGCTCTTGGCGTTGGGGTTGTCGAACTTGAACGACTCCTTGAGACCCTCGCGCGCGAAGTCGAGCGTCGAGCCGTCGAGGAATTGAAGCGCCTCCTTGTCCACGATCACCTTCGCGTCGTGCGACTCGAACAGCGCGTCGTCGGCGCCGACGTCGTCGGCATAATCGAAGGTATAGGCCAGGCCGGAGCAGCCGACCTTCTTGACGCCCAGCCGCAAGCCCACACCCTTGCCGCGCTTGGCCAGCGACTTCTGGATCTGCCTGGCCGCACTCTCAGTCAAATTGATTGCCACTTCGTACTCACTCCGTTGCAATTGAACTCGAACGCTTCAGGCCGGGACCGCCGGTTCGGCCTGGTCGCGATGCGCGCTGGTCCTTGAGCTCCATCACTTTCTGCTCGGCAGCCTGTGCTTTGGCCACCAGCTGGGCCAGGGTGACCGAATTCAGATACTCGAAAATTCTCTCGTTCAGGCTGGCCCACAGGTCGTGCGTCAGGCACTTGCGGTCGTCCTTGCAGTTCTCGCGGCCAGCGCATTGGGTGGCGTCGATGGGCTCATCCACGGCGCGGATGATGTCGGCAACCGACATCTCTTCGCTCCGCTTCGCCAGCTGATAGCCTCCGCCGGGCCCGCGCACGCTGGAAACCAGGGCACGCCGGCGCAACTTGCCGAACAGCTGCTCCAGGTAAGACAGCGAAATCTTCTGGCGCTCCGAGATGTCCGCCAGCGTCACGGGCTTGCGCCCGTCCCGCATGGCAAGGTCGATCATCGCGGTCACCGCAAAACGTCCCTTGGTCGTCAGTCGCATGGCTTGCTCCCCGGGAAGACCCGTAAACGGTCGGCGCTATCGCCAAACCCGATGAATTCAGTCAACTTTACGATACCCGAATGTTTCAGTCAACAATTCTGTTTACGTACTTGGGGTCGAAGGTATCGGATTTCACCTCCCCCTCCCGGCATTCGATGCCGGCGCGCTCCAACCGCTGAAGCAGTTGCTCGATTCGCTGGTCGATGGTAACCACATGATCAAGCAGACTATGTACCGCTTTGGTCATAGGGTCGTTGAGCTCCCCGCTCATCCCGTAGGCGGGAAACCCGATCTTCTCGGCGATGCGGGCGCGGGCGTCGTCCCGTCCATTCTCGAGGATGCGAGCTGGTATTCCGACCGCAGTCGCGCCGGCCGGCACGTCCCTCACCACCACCGCGTTTGAGCCCACTTTGGCGTTGTCCCCGACCCGAATCGGGCCGAGCATCTTGGCTCCCGCGCCAGCCACCACGCCATTGCCCAGCGTCGGGTGGCGCTTCCCCTTGTTCCAAGTGGTTCCGCCCAGCGTAACGCCGTGGTAAAGAGTGACGTCATCGCCGATCTCCGCCGTCTCCCCGATTACCACACCCATGCCGTGATCGATGAAGAAGCGCCGTCCGATGATGGCGCCAGGATGGATCTCGATGCCCGTCAGCCAGCGGGCAATGTGCGAGACGAAGCGCGCCAGCCACTTGAGATTCCACAGCCATAGGCGATGCGACAGGCGGTGGAACAAGCGCGCATGGAAACCGGGGTAGCAGGTGATCACTTCCCAGGTATTGCGTGCGGCGGGATCGCGCTCGAACACGCAACGAATGTCTTCGCGAATCCGGTCTAGCATCGGTTCTTGCTCACGCGGGTCAAGCAAAAACAAGACTTTACAATTTCCCACTAATCCAATCAACTATTGGCCGCTCTTGGCCTTTTGCGCTGCGGACAGGATGCCGCGCAGGATGTTGACCTCCTCCCTCTCCAGGCGTGCGCGCTGAAACAATCGCCGCATGCGCTGGATCAGCCGCTTGGGCTGCTTGGGGTCGAGGAACTCGATGTCATACAGCGTCTGCTCGAGGTGCTCGAAGAGGCGCTCGACGTCCTCGTAGGGGGCGGGCTCGTAGCGTCTCCTGCGGGTAGCTGTCGACCGCCTCCGCCGCCAGCCGTAACTCGTAGGCCAGGATCTGCACCGCGGCAGCCAGATTGAGCGACGAGTACTCGCGGGTTGGCCGGGATCATGGCGATCACGCTGCAGCGGCTGACCTCCTCCGCCGTCAGCCCGTACTTCTCCGGACCGAACACCAGCGCCACCGGGCCCGCGCGTCGCCTCACTGCGCCAGTCGCGCGCCGGCCTCGCGCGGCGTCAGCACCTCGTGCGACAAGTCGCGGCTGCGCGCTGTGCACGCGACCGCGAACACTGTGCCGGCCAGCGCCTCGATCGAGCGACGCGCACACGCTGGCGCGCTTCGAGCACATCGGTCGCGCGCGCGGCCATCGCGTCGGCCTCCGCAGCTGGGAAAGCGCTTGGGGTTGACCAGGTGCAGCGACGTCGAGCCCCATCGTCTTCATCGCGCGCGCGCTCCGCCGATGTTGCCCGGATGACTGGTCTGGCACAGGACGATGCGGATTGTGTCAGAGGACGACGCAGCCGGCATGGACACCGCCATGGCGAGATCGACACGAGCAACCAGACGCTCGATGGGCTGTTACGAGATACGGCGAGCACGCGTTCACCACTGTTAGAATTCGCGCTTCGGCTCCGTCGCCTATGCGCGAGGACAAGCTCGAGATGTCCGTGCATCATCCCATGGTCAACGTTGCGGTGAAAGCAGCGCGCCGCGCGGGCCGCATCATCGTCAAGGATCGGAAAACCTGGACGCGCTGACGATACGGCACAAGAGTCTGAACGATCTGGTCTCGGAAGTGGACCGGGCAGCCGAACAGGCCATCATCGACACGCTGCAAGCGGCCTACCCGGACCACGCGATTCTAGCAGAAGAAAGCGGCGCCTCCGGCAGCTCAGAGTACGTCTGGATCATCGATCCGCTGGACGGCACCACCAACTTTCTGCACGGCTTCCAGCAGTACTGCGTCTCCATCGCGCTGGTGCACAAGGGCGTCATCACGCATGGCGTGATCTTCGATCCCTACGCGCAACGACCTGTACACCGCATCGCGCGGCCGCGGCGCCTACCTCAATGACAAACGGCTTGCGCGTGTCCCGGCGCGACAAGCTGATCGACGGCCTGATCGGCACCGGCTTTCCGTTTCGCATGTTCGAGCACCTCGATGCCTACACCGGCATGCTGCGCGATCTGATGACGCAAGACCGCCGGCGTGCGCCGTGCCGGCTCGGCAGCGCTCGACCTCGCCAACGTCGCCGCCGGCCGGCTCGACGGCTTCTGGGAGATCGGGCTGGCGCCGTGGGACATGGCGGCCGGCTGCCTGATGATCACCGAGGCCGGCGGCCTGGTCGGCGACCTGGAAGGCAACGAACGCTACATGCAGAGCGGCAATCTGGTCGCCGGCAGCCCGAAGATCTTCGCGCAGCTGCTGCAGGCGCTGCAACCGCATCTCACCGCCGCCCTGCGTTCGCGCGGAGCGCCTGAGTCGTCCAGGCTGCGCTCAGCGCTCATTCGCCTGCACCGCGAACCGATTGCGCAGCGACTTCAAGCGCTCCAGCAGTCCCACGGCCGAACGCGCTGCTCTCGACCTTTGTCGTGTCCTTGACCTTGTGCCGCTCGAGCAGCTCGGGCGAGCTCTGGTATTCGGCATAGCGCGTGATCGCGGAGTTCAGGTGCTGCTGCATCAAGCCCACGTTGACCGGCTTGTTCAAGAAGCGATAGATCTGCGCTTCGTTGATCAGGTGGATCACCATCTCCGAATCCGACGCGCTGGTCAGCACGATCACCAGAATCTGCGGATACTTCGCTTGAGCAGGTTGAACAGGATCAGATAGTTCTCGAACTCGGCGTCGATGTCCGCGACGAACACCGCGATCTCCCGCGACTCGAGCTGCGCCAGCGCCTGATCGATGTTGGAGGCATAGAACAATCTCGTAGGTGGTCCCCACCAGCCGGTCGAGCGCCTGGTAGACACCCTGGCCGCTGGTCCAGGACCAGCATGCCGGCGTCGATCTTTGGCGGCGCCGGCTGCCGCGGCCGGTTGCGGTCGAACTGATGCTGGCCGATCTCCACCGCTTCGGCGATGACCTGCTGCAGCTCCTGGTTGTCCCACGGCTTGCTGATGAAGCGGTACACCTCGCCCTCGTTGATGGACCCGACGATCGACGCGAGATCGGAGTAACCGGTAAGCAGGACGCGCACGCTGTCCGGCGACAGCTCGCGCGAGCGGCGCAGCAGTTCCACGCCCAGCATGCCGGGCATGCGCTGGTCGCTGACGATCACCGGGATCTTGAACTTGCCGATGAAGTCGAGCGCCTCCCTGCCGTTGGCCGCGGTCAGCACGTGATACTTGCTGCGGAAAATGGTCTTCAGCGCCGACAGGATGCGCTCCTCGTCGTCCACGAACAGCACGCGCGTGCGCTGCGTCTGCGTCACCGCCGGCGGCTCGCGTGAGCGCTGACAAACCGAGACGGTAGGCTCCGCCGGATCCAATGATGTCGCCCAGTCCGGGCCAGCGTGCGCAGCTTGCGCGCGGCGCTCAACATGCCGGATGCATTGCGCGAGGCGTCGGCCATCATCTCCGGCCGAACCCGCGGTTGGCTCACCTAAATCGTCGGGGATAGCGTTGAACAGCGCTTCGGAGAACTCGCGCGCGTTGTCGAAGCGTCCTCGGGTGCTTTGGCCAGCGCCTTCTGCACCACCCAATCGACTGCCGGCGGCAGCAGCGGATTGAGCCGCGACGGATCGACAGGCGTCTCGTACAGGATCTTGTTCATGATCTGCCCGCTGCTCTCGCCGGCAAAGGGCTTGACGCCAGTCAGCAGCTCGTACAGCAGCACGCCGGCCGAGAAGATGTCGGCGCGCCCGTCCGGCGTATCGCCTAGATACTGCTCGGGCGACATGTAGCTCGGCGTGCCCAGCATGTGACCATGCTGAGTGACGTTGGAGGTCTCGATGCGGGCGATGCCGAAATCGGTGACCTTGATGTTGCCCTCGCGCGTGACCAGCAGGTTGCTCGGGCTTGATGTCGCGATGGATTACGCCCTGGGCGTGCGAATAGGCAAGCGCGTCCAGCAGCTGGCCGATGATGTCGCGCACCCGGTGCAACTCGGTCTTCAACCCCTCGCTCAGATAGGCGGTGAGCGGCTTGCCCGCCACGTACTCCATGGCGATGAAGCAATAGTCGCCCTCCTCGCCGTACTCGTAGACCTGCACGACGTGGGCGTGCGCGAGACGCGCGGCCGCCTGCGCTTCGCGCTTGAACCGGCGCAGCGCCTCTGCCTTGGTCTCCGGATCGAGCTTGGTCTTCTCGACCAGCTTGACCGCCAGAGTCCGGTGCAGCACCGGGTCCCAGCCTTCCAGCACGGTGGCCATGCCGCCCTCACCGAGGACGCCGCGTACCTCGTACCGTGCCGATGCGTGGTGGGGATATTCATCGGCTTGCGGGACGAACCCGGATCGGGGTGCTCATGCGGCGGCGAGCGCCTGCGGCTGGACCGCTTTGATCGGCAGAAACACCGTGAACGTGGTGCCCTGTCCGACCTTCGACTTGCACCTCGATGCGCCCGCCGTGCTCCTGCACGATCTTGTAGGCGATGGACAGGCCCAGTCCCGTGCCCTGGCCGACATCCTTGGTGGTGAAGAACGGATCGAAGATCTTGGTGACGGATGTTCTCGGGAATGCCGTGGCCGTTGTCGGAGACATCCACCCGCACCTGTGCCGCCAGCTGGCCATGCTGGTCGACACCGTGATCTCGCCGCTGGCGTCATCGGTGGCCTGCGCGGCGTTGGTGACCAGATTGAGGAACACCTGATTGATCTGCGACGGCGAGCATTCCACCAGCGGAATGTCCTGCAGCTGCCTGTGCACGCGTCTTGTGCTTGACCAGATTGCGCGCGATGACCAGCGTGCTCTCGAGCCCTTCGTTCAGATTGAAGCGCTGCAGCTTGCTGCGATCCAGCCGGCTGAAGTTCTTCAGGTTCAGGACGATCTCCGAAATCTGCTCGATGCCATGCAGTCCATCGTCGGTACAGCTGGGTCAGATCGATAGCCCGCCGACTCGGCCTGAAACTCGGCCGAGCAGCGTCGGACACGCGCGCGAACTGGGTCGACAGCTGCTCGTCCGGAACATCGCCGCGCTCGAGCATCTCCAGCAGCTTCTGGCATTCGGCAACCATGCCATCGACCTGCGGCAGCCGATCTTTAACCGACGCCAGGCTGGACTTCACGTAGGCAAGCGGCGTGTTGATCTCGTGGGCGATGCCGGCCACCATCTGTCCGAGCGAGGACATCTTCTCGGTCTGAATCAGCATCGGCTCCGATTCTTTCAGATGCTTGAGCGCCTCGGACAGCTCCTTGGTGCGGCTCTGCTACCTTGATTCTCGAGATTCTCGTTGGCCGCCTTCAGCGCCTCGTTGGCCTGATTGATCTTCACGTAGCTCTGGCCGAGCTGCCAGACGACATAGCCGAGGAACACCAGCAGCGCAGCCGAATAGAACACCAGATAGACGCGGAACTGCTCCTTCTGGTCGGCGATGGCTTGAAACTCGCGATCATAGGCGTCGTTCAGCGAACTGATGCGCGTCGAAGTCGGCAACAGCGCGAGTTGCTCCGCGCGCTGGGTCAAGCCTGGCTCCTGCTTGAGCACCAAGCCCACCGGCTGCGCCAGACCCGACAGCGGCGTGCGGATGACCTCGGGATGCTGCTCAGCCGACTGCACTAGGGCGGCAGTGGTAGCCTCCACCCCTTTACGAGCATTGTCGTCGTGTCGCTCGTAAAGCCGCTGCAGGTCGGCGTCCAATGCTAGGAGCTGCGAGTCCAGAGCGAGCAGCTTCGGGCGCAGCTTGGCATCGGTCTCCGCAAGCCGTGTGGCGGTCTGGCGGACTGCGGTGATTTGGAGCAACAGGTCTTTGAGCGTCGCACGCAGTTGCCCATTCGCCTGATCGAATTCCTCCAACAGCTTCTGCTTGTCGAGGAACGCGCTGCGCAAGCCCTCCAGTCCGGTGGCGAGCGCGCGGTTCTTGAGGGCGGCTGTCTCGGAGGTCAGATCGTCCAGCACCGGTTCCAGCCGCTGAATCGGCTCGCGCGCGCGTGGCTCCGCACCCACGGCGTCGCTGCGCGCCGCGGCGATATCGCGGTTCCAATGCGTGTCGATCTCCTTGAGGTTGCGGAGATCGGCAACAATCTGAGTCTGGCGCTTGAGATCGCCGCCCTGGCTCATGACGTAAAGGAATGCGAGGACCCCCACCAACACCAGCGCCAGGAGCATCCGCAGGACTCGGCCAATCATGCTCGGTTCGGATCCCGTTGATTTTATGTATCGACCGGCCGGTCCTAAAGTCTCCCTCTGGAGCCGGGAACCGGTCGGTAAGCCGTTGAGCCTACCAAAGTATTATCGGCAAAATGCACATCCTATGCCAGGCGTCTGCTGAGAGCGACATAGATTGAGCGCTCGGCACATTCTCTGAGTATAAGCTCTCCCAAGCTGGGTTCCCCTGCATGTTCCTGCCGCAAATGCCCTCTTGCTGGCTCGGACGGACAACTGCCGCTTGCGGGAACACCTTGCCCGCCCTGGGCGCTCAGCGCCTTTTGGCCTGGGCACGTATTGCAATTTCCACCACGCGTTTTGAGCGCCCCCGACATCGCGGCCCGCGAGGCAGCGCTCTATAGTTCGCGCGACGATATCGAGCTCGATTGGGTAATCTGTGAACTGCGGAGCTGGACAATGAATGCACACCCGATTGCGGTCGAAGCCGTTCCTGCCGGGCCGGGCGAGGAATTCCGCGATGACCAGCGGCCAGCTGGCAGGGCTGGTGGCATACAGCGCGAAGCGCCACGGTGCCGGTTGTCGGGAGAGGACCTCGCGCCCCTCACACGCATCGTGAGCTGGCGTTTGGCTGCGGCGGTTGTCCAGACCTGGTTAGTCGTCGGCGTCACGCTCGCTGTAGCGCTCGCCTTTTGGTCGTGGCCGGTTGCGCTCGTTGCCGTCTTTATCATCGCGACTCAGCAGCATGCGTTGTTCATACTCTCGCACGATGCGGCGCACTACCGGCTGTTCCAGCAGTGCGCGTTCAACGATCTCATCGGCCGTCTCTGCGCCGCCCCACCCGGACTTTCGATGTCCACGTATCGCGTTATCCACCGTCTGCACCACAACCATCTATACGGCCCGCAGGACCCGGACATCGCGCTGCACGGCGGCTATCCGCGCGGCAAGCTGTATCTGGTGAAGAAGCTGCTCAAAGATCTATGCGGACTGACTGCAGTGAAGACCTACGCCTACTTCTTCGGCGATCCCGCGCAGAGCAAGGACGCGCAGGGCGCGCTTAAGCCGCTGAATGACACTTCGGCGGGGCTGCGGGCCGCGGCCCGATCCGACCAGGGGGTTGTCATCGCGCTGCAGCTCGCGCTGCCGGCGCTGATGTTCTGGCTGGGAGGATGGCCAGGACTGGGACTCTATCTGGTGCTGTGGGTACTGCCCGCGCTGACGGTCTTGCAGGCAATCTTCCGGCTGCGAGCGATCTGCGAGCATGGCGCGGTCCGCGACATGTCTTCACCGCTCACCGCTGCGCGGACTCATCTCCCAGGCTTGAACGTGGCTTGGGCGCTCGCGCGGCCCGTGCTCTTCCCGCACCACGTGAACTATCACGTGGAGCACCATCTGTATCCAGCGGTACCGCACTACAACTTGAGGCGTCTGCACGACTTGCTCGTGCGCCGCGGATTGCTGGAGGGCGCCGAAGTTCGCGCGATCGATTCGACGATGAGGACGATCTTCGCTGATCCGGCGAGACCCGCTGCGCAACTCTGAATAGCGGCAGCAGATCGCGGCCCAGTCACGGCATGCGCGGCATCCGCTAGTGAGGCGCCCTACCGGCACCCGAAGGCGGCTCGACTACCGAGGCGATGGGAAAGGTATTGGAGCGGATGGCTCGCCGGGTTGGCGATCATGACCAGTCGGCGGATCAACGACACCGGCTGTGTTGACCGCATCGAATCGCGCGTCCAGGTACGCCTCGCAGCGCGCCAGTCCGCTGCTCAGCCAAGGACTCTCGACCAGCTTCCCCGGCGCGATGGCCCCCTCCTTGCAAAAGGCGCTGGCTGCGAGCTGACGGGCCTGCGCGCAACTCTCCGCCCGAACAAATACTACACCGCGGTAGGAGCAAAGCTCCCACAGCCGGGATCGCTGTTGGGTGGGCGTAAGCTTCCAAGTGTGCAGCCGATCCCGCAGGACGGCGTCGAGCCGGGCGTAGTATGGCGGCATCGGGAAAGGTGCTGGCTAAGCTCGATTGGAACTCATGAGCCGATTCTGTGACCATTCGGCGAAATTCACGACTACTGTCGCATCAGATGCTGCAGGCCGCGAAGAGCGAATACCAGAGAGATTCCCCGGCGCCCATCAAAGTTCCCCAGATGAACCACCAGTGTCACGCGTTGCCAACAGGTGACACTGGGCGTGCGCTACCATATGCGAAGCATAGGCCCTTAGTAGGTCTCGAGAACACATCGTTTCAGTAATCTCACAGGAGAGGAAAGACAATGCGGTTCGCAACACTACACGCAGGCGCTGCAGCTCTCGTGCTGCTGGGCGGTGGCGCCCTTGCCGCCACGCCGGTCGAAGAATGCCATCAATCTCCCTCCGACGGCGCGCAGGCGCATGCGTGTCTCGAGCGGATGAGCAAACAAGCGTCGGACGCGCTGGCGGACGCGCTCACCAGCGCGCACGGGACGATGGAGCAGCTCGACCGCGCGAGCGGGCGCCCTACGGCGGTGAAGGCGTTGGAGGCGAGTCAGCGTGCGTTTCTCGACTTCCGCGAGCGTAACTGTGCCTGGGTCGCCGCGACCCTGCCGCCTGGAAGCGGAGCGGGCAACGCGCGCATGGATTGCCTCATCCGAATGGACCGGGCGCGCACGAATGAGTTGCGTGCGCAGCTTGCCAGGAACCCGGCGCAGGGTCAGTCCCAAGCCGGCGCCGCGGATGCATTGACGGGCGTTGAGTGGCATCTGACTCAGGTGATAAGCGACGGCGCCGCAACCGGACTCGAGTTCAGTCCCGATTCACCCATCAGCATCCGCTTCGAGAAGTCCGGCCGTGTCACGGGCCGCGGACCGGTCAACCAGTTCTCCGGCAGCTACCGTCTGAGCAGCAGCGGGCGCATCTCGTGGGTGGACCCGGTCTTGCAGACGACCAGCATGGACGGACCGGCCGCTGCGATGGAGAGAGAAGACATGTTTTTCCAGCTCCTCGGGCAGATCTATCGTTTTCGGATCAGTGGCTCGCGGCTTGTCCTGGAGGCCGAGGACAGCAACTCATCGCTGACATTCGAGCGCTAGTCGCTGTCAGCTGCCGAATCAAGCCCGCGTCATTCGTACAGATAGGACCGCGCGACGCGTCGTGCTCATATCACACCCGCGGCACGCAGCTTCGCGATGGCGTCTTGCTCGTAGCCCAGCTCGGCGAGAATGGCCTCGGTGTGCTCGCCGATCGCGGGAATCGGATCCATGCGCGGTTCGAAGCTGGCCGGCACGCCTGGCGGCAGCAACGCCTTGACCTTGCCCGCCGGCGTGTCCACGTCGACCCAGCGATCGCGCGCGCGCAGCTGTGCGTGCTCCCACAAGCTCGTGCATGTCGTTCATGCGTGCGTTGCCGATCTGGGCCTCGTCGAGCCGCTGCACGATCTGCTCCGCCGTGAGCTTCGCAAACGCTTCGACGATGATGCCTAGAGCTCCTTGCGGGCTTTCGAGCGCAACGAGCTCGACGAAAAGCGCGGATCAGCCTTCAAGCTCCGGCTGCTCGAGCACCTTGTCGCAGAACACCGCCCACTCGCGTTCGTTCTGCAGGCCGAGCATCACGACCTTGCCGTCACCGGTCGGAAAAGGCCCGTACGGATAGATCGTCGCGTGCGAGGCCCCGGCCCGCACCGGCGGCTCCGCACCGTCGTAGGTGTAGTAAAGCGGAAAGCTCATCCATTCGGCCATGCTCTCCAGCATCGAGATGTCGATGCGGCAGCCCTGCCCGGTGCGCCCGCGCTGAATCAGCGCCGCGAGGATGTTGGTGTACGCGTACATGCCCGAGGCGATGTCGACGATCGAGCAGCCGGCCTTCGACGGCGTCTCCGGCGTTCCGGTGACCGAGAGCAATCCGGATTCGCTCTGGATCAGCAGGTCGTAGGCCTTCTTGTCGCGATAAGGTCCGTCCGCCCCGTAGCCTGAGATGTCGCAGACGATCAGACGCGGGTAGCGGTCCTTGAGCTGATCGTACGAAAACCCCATGCGCGCGGCGGCGCCGGGGGCAAGGTTCTGCACCAGTACGTCGGCTTTCTCGAGCAGTTTGCGCACGATCTCGCGCGCCGCCTCCTGCTTGAGGTCGAGCGTAATGCTCTCCTTCGAGCGGTTGGTCCAGACGAAGTGGGAGGACATTCCGCGCACCCGCTCGTCGTAGACGCGCGCCGGATCGCCGACTTCCGGACGCTCGATCTTGATGATGCGCGCGCCGAGGTCGGCGAGCTGGCGGGTGCAGAACGGGCCGGCGATCACGTGTTCGAGCGCCACGACCGTAACGCCTTCAAGCGGACGCATGCTTTGCTTCTCCATTAACCTGGATAATTCATGCGGGACTCGGGATGATCGCGTGGCAATGTGCGAGGCAGCTTGGGCCCAGCGATCGCCCGTAGCATACCCCACGCTCGAGGCGGCAGTTATTCCAATAAACTCTACCAGGGCTTTGAGATAACCGGTGGCGTCAACAAGGATGCTGGTTTGACCGAGAATTCGCAACACACGCCGATGATGCAGCAGTATCTGCGCATCAAGGCACAGCATCCCGACATGCTGCTCCTCTACCGCATGGGCGACTTCTACGAGCTCTTCTACGAAGACGCGGAGAAGGCGGCGCGGCTGCTCGACATCACGCTTACGCAGCGCGGCGCGTCGGCCGGCGAGCCGATCAAGATGGCGGGCGTACCCTATCACGCGATCGAGCAGTACCTGGCGCGACTGGTGAAGCTCGGCGAGTCGGCGGCCATCTGCGAGCAGATCGGCGACCCCAGCACATCCAAGGGCCCGGTGGAGCGGCAGGTCACGCGCATCATCACCCCGGGCACCCTCACTGACGCCGCCTTGCTGGAGGACAAGCGCGACAACCTGCTGCTCGCCATCAGCCCAGGCAAATCACTGCTCGGCATGGCGTGGATCAGCCTCGCGTCGGGCGACTTCCGGGTGCTGGAAACAGTGGCAGCGAACCTGCCCTCGGAGCTGGAGCGCCTCGGGCCGGCGGAGGTCTTGCTGCCCGACGGCTCCGAACACCTGCTGCCCGACGGGTTCAATGTACCCTCGAAACGGTTACCCGCTTGGAATTTCGATCGCGATTCGGCAACCCGAGCGCTCACGAAACAGTTCGGAACCCAGGATCTCTCGGGCTTCGGCGGCGAGGGACTGGATGCGGCGCTCGGTGCCGCCGGGGCGTTGCTCGAATACTGCCGCACGACCCAGGGGGGCGATCTGGCGCACGTGCGCGCGCTGCACGTCGAGCGCGACTCTGCTTATCTCAGGCTGGATGCCGTCAGTCGGCGCAATCTCGAGATCAGCGAGACGCTGCGCGGCGAGCCCGCGCCGACGCTGCTGTCGCTGCTTGACACCTGTGCCACCAGCATGGGTAGCCGGCTGCTGCGGCACGTCCTGCACCATCCGCTGCGCGACCACAGCGCGATCCAGGCGCGCCTGGACGCAGTCGAAACCCTGGCCGGCACCAGCGGTACCGGGGTGTTCGAGCCGCTGCGGGCCCTGCTCAAGCGCGCCGCCGACGTGGAACGCATCACCGCCCGGGTGGCACTGCGCACCGCGCGCCCGCGCGACCTCGCTGGCTTACGGGCAACGCTGGAACTTCTGCCCGACCTGTACGAGCTGCTCGCGGGCGTGTCGAGCCCGCGCCTGGCCGAGCTGGCTCAGGCGGCAGCGCCGCGCGCGATGTTGCTCGACCTGCTCGTCCGCGCCATCAAGGCTGAACCCGGCGCGGCCATCCGCGAGGGCGGGGTCATCGCCGATGGCTTCGATCTCGAGTTGGACGAGCTGCGCGCCATCCAGAACGACTGCGGCGCGTTTCTCCTCGATCTGGAGACGCGCGAGCGCACGCGCACGGGGATCGCCAATCTCAAAGTAGAGTACAACCGCGTGCACGGCTTCTACATCGAGGTTACACACGCCAACACGCAGAAAGTGCCGGACGACTACCGCCGCCGGCAGACGCTGAAGAACGCCGAGCGCTATATCACGCCGGAGCTGAAGACGTTCGAGGACAAGGCGCTGTCCGCTCAGGAACGCGCGCTGGCGCGCGAGAAAGTGGCTTTACGATCGGCTCCTGGAGCAACTTGCGGGGGAGATACCGTCTTTGCTCACGCTCGCCTCGTCGCTGGCCGAGCTGGATCTGCTGGCCGCCTTCGCGGAGCGCGGCATGGCCCTGGCGCTGATCCGTCCCTCGTTCACTGACGACGAGACAATCGAGATCGATGGCGGCCGCCATCCGGTGGTGGAGCAACAGGCAGGCAGCTTCGTGCCCAACGATCTGCGTTTGTCCGTGTCGCGCAAGCTGCTGCTGATCACCGGACCCAACATGGGCGGCAAGAGCACCTACATGCGGCAGGCCGCCCTCATCGTGCTGCTGGCGCACTGCGGCTCCTTCGTGCCGGCCAAAGCCGCGCGCCTGGGTACAGTCGACGCCATATTCACCCGCATCGGCGCGGCCGACGACCTGGCCGGCGGGCGCTCGACGTTCATGGTGGAAATGACGGAGACCGCGAATATTCTTCACAACGCCACGCGTCACAGCCTGGTGCTGATGGATGAAGTGGGGCGCGGCACTTCCACATTCGACGGTCTCGCGCTCGCCTGGGCCATCGCGCGGCACCTGACCGAGAAGAGCCAATCCTATACGCTGTTCGCCACCCACTACTTCGAGCTGACGCAGCTCGCCTTGGCAGTACCGCGAGGTAGCGAACGTGCACCTGGATGCGGTCGAGCACCGGGACACCATCGTGTTCCTGCACAGCGTGGAGGAAGGCCCGGCGAGTCAGAGCTATGGCATTCAAGTGGCGCAGCTCGCGGGCATCCCGTCGGGCGTGATCCGGACCGCCCGGAAGCGTCTGGCCGATCTGGAAGCTCAGGCGGCAAGCACGAATCCGCAGGCGGACCTGTTCAACGCGCCGGCCAGCGCGGAGGAACCATCTCCCGAACCGCAGCACCCGGCGCTGGAAGCGCTGCGCGCGGCGGATCCAGACACGCTCAGCCCGCGCGACGCGCTGGAATTGATCTACCAGCTGCGGCGACTGCTGGAGTGACAACGCTCGGCTGCGCGAGTGGTGATCTCGCGCACTTGTCCACGCCACGGCTACTTCTGATTCCCAGCCGTCTTCATCGACTCGACGAAGCTCTGCGCCTCCGCCATCTCGGGCCTGACCGTGTCGGCTGTTGCGGTGAGCTGAAGCAGCTTGGCATAGTACTCTGCGGCCTTTTGCCGGTTGCCTGACAGCCGGTAGGCCGCGGCGGCGCCATAGTAACCGCGGAAGCGGTTCGGATCGTCGACCAGTGACCCCTCGAACTCGGTTGCGGCTTCCGGGTAGCGCTGCATGTGCGATCAACATGTCGCCCAGCAGCTCGCGCATCGGCACCAGCCGGTTCTCGATCGCGGGATGGCGTCCGGCTCTAGCCTGGATCTCTACGGCCGACCGCATCAGGCGAAGCGCGTCCTCATTCCGATTCTCGGCCAGCGCAACCCAGGCGTTCAGGGCGTCGATCTGCATCTGCGTTTGCGCGACCCAGAACAGCTGGTTCGATTGCTCCAGCGCCGCCTTGAGCGAACCCAGCTTGACTGCCGACGCCCGCGCCCGGTCGAGGTCGCCGGTACGGGCGGCGCCGATACCCCGGGTGAACCATGTGATGGCCTCCGCCTGGGGATATTTGTCCCCGATGGGACCGCGCGGTTCCAGTGCTGCGGCTTGCCTCCAATCCTGCCGCTCGATGGCGTAGCCGGGCCGGAATGATGGAGAGCATGATGCCCACGCTGACCCGATCCGCGACCAGTTTGGTCACCCGATTGCGCTCCTCTACCAGTTCGAGCGCATTCTTGTCCTGCCCGAGCTGCAGATAGGCGAACGTCATGAAGTCCATCGCGTGCAGCTCATACGGGTCATGGCTGCCGGGCCAGTTCTTGCGTCCGTATTCCCGCGCCGCTTGCCATCGACGCCCGGTTCGCCTCGATCGACTGGTCCCACATCCCGAGCGTCGAATAGATGTGAGCGGGCATGTGGAGCGCGTGCGGGGCCGCCGGGGCGATCTTGCCATAGCGATTGGCGGCGTCCAGCCCGCGCCGCGCCAAGCGCGGGTCGTCGTAGGTGTGGATCAGATAATGTGCAACCCCGGGATGGTCGGGTTGCTGTTTCCAGATCGCTTCGAGGATCTCTGCCGCCTGCAACTGCCGCGCCAAGGTCGTTTCACCGGTGATCAACGCCGCTTCGTCGAGGGCCAGCGCGTAATACACCGCCGCTTCCGAATCTGTCGGGTAGGCCTCGTGCAATCGCCGCATGGCGTCCTCGTAGGCGAGCGTGCGGGTCCGCTGGTCGACAGTCTGAAAGTCCTTGAAGTAGGGCTCGACCGCGGCGAGGAAGTCCTTTTCCCGCTGCGTGCCCGTGCCGAGCGCCCTGCCCCGCTGAACCGCATCCCAGCCGCGCTGAAGCGACGTTGCGTCGGGCGGTGCGAACGGGTTCGGCCGATGGCTCAGGGCGAGTCCCCAGTAGGCGATGGCGCAGTCTGGATCGGTCTGCGTGACCCCGGTGAAGGCTTTCACCGTCTCCGGGTACCAGAACGAGTGCAGCATCGCCAGCGCGCGGTCGAACTGGCGTTGCGCCTCGGGAGTGCAGGAGATCTCGAAGTGGACGACACCGAGCCGCTCGGCGGGCTCGGCCGACTCGCCCGCATCGTGCGCGAGAGCGAGCGGCACGGTGGATAGCGATACCACCAAGGCGATACAGGCAAGACGGTCGGGTGTCATGGGCTCCCCTCGTTATGCTGGCTACTCGGTGAACGGCCAGGGCCGAGGCGAGACGTTGCCCCGCGCCTGCATGTTTATCATACCCCGCTCAGCTTCCAGACAGGCCTCCAGGGAAGCTCTGATCAAGTCTCGTCAGCTGGTGGTAAGCTGGCTTCATGCAATGCACTCGCTGCAACGGGATGAACCCGACCGGCGCCCGCTTCTGCAACGGGTGCGGCACGCCGCTGGCCGCCGCGAAACCCGCAACCACGCCGGAGATCTATACGCCCGAAGCATCTCGCCGAGAGAATTCTCACCACCCGGCGCGGCATCGAGGGGGAACGCAAGCAAGTCACCGTCCTGTTCTCCGATGTGAAGGGGTCCATGGAGCTGCTGGTGGACCGCGATCCGGAAGAGGCGCGCGAGCTGCTCGATGCCGTGCTCGAGCGCATGATGGAGGCGGTGCACCGTTACGAAGGCACCGTCAACCAGGTGATGGGAGACGGCATCATGGCGCTGTTCGGCGCACCGCTGGCCTGCGAGGACCACGGTGTGCGCGCCTGCTTCGCTGCGCTGCGCATGCAGGAGGAATTCGGGCGCTACGCCGAGGAGCTCCGGCGCACGCGCGGCCTGCCCTTGCACATTCGCATCGGCCTCAACTCGGGCGAGGTCGTGGTGCGCTCGATCAGCAACGACCTGCAGCATGGACTACACGGCGGTGGGTCAGACCACCCATCTCGCCGGCCGGATGGAGCAGATGGCGGAGCCCGGATGTGCCTTCATCACGGCCAGCACGCTGCGCCTCGCCGGTCAATCGGTTGCGGTCAAGCCGCTCGGACTGCGCCCGGTCAAGGGCCTCGACGCTCCGATCGAGGTCTACGAGCTGATCGGCGCAACGCCGGTTCGCTCCATCGCCCGCATTGCCGCGGCCGCACAGAGCGGGCCGCTTCGTTGCGCGCGAAGCCGAGCTGGCGCAGTTGCAGCGACGCGCTCGATGAGGCGCAGCGCGGGCCCGGGCGGGCCGTCGGTATCGTCGGCGAGGCCGGCGTGGGCAAATCCCGCCTGATCTACGAGTTCATCAACTCGCAGCCGTGCCAGGTCCTCGGCAGCTGCGCCCTCTCCTACGACAACACCGCTTCATGGGCGACCGGTGATCGATCTGCTGCGCTCGTACTTCGAAGTCGACGGCCATCATCGAGCCGAAGAAATACTGGCTCAGGTGAGCGCAAAAATGCGCGCCCTCGATCGCCAGCTCGAAGGGGACATCGCCCCGATCCTCTCGCTGCTCGACGCCCTGCCCGAGAGCGACAGCTTCCGCCTGCTCGATGCGCACGAGCGCAAGCAGCGCCTGCTGAGCGCCCAGACCCGGCTGTTCCTGGCGCAGAGCAAGCAGGGGCCGCTGCTCCTGGTGTTCGAGAACCTGCAGTGGATCGACGAGGAGAGCCGCGCTTTCCTGGACGCGCTCATGGCACAACTGCCGCGCAGCCGCCTGCTGCTGGTGATGAACTACCGCGCGGAGTTCGAGCACGACTGGCAAGGGCACGAAGGCTTCAGCGAGATCTTGCTGGAGCCGCTGACCCCGTCGGTCGCGCGCGAGCTGCTGGGTACGCTGCTCGGCGAGGACCGGTCGCTCGCCGCTGGCGCACGATCTGCTGATCGAACGCAGCAACGGCAATCCATTCTTTCTCGAAGAGATCGTGCGAACGCTGGTGGAGACGAAGGCGATCGTCGGTGAGCCGGGCGCCTGGCGGCTGGTCGCGAAGGTGGACACCCTGCACGTGCCGCCGACGGTGCAGGCCGTCCTTGCCGCCCGCATCGACCGCCTGCCGCCGCGAGGAGAAACTGCTGCTGCAGCAGGCGTCGGTCATCGGGATCGACGTCCCGCTGGCGCTCCTGGAAGCCGTGACCGAAGTACCCGGCGAGCTCGGCAGGCGCGCGCTGCGATCCTTGCAGACCTCCGGCTTCATCCATCAGACCAACCTGTTCCCCGACCTCGAGTACCGCTTCCGCCACATCCTCACGCGCGAAGTCGCCTACTCGAGCCTGCTCAAGGAGCAGCGCCGGGCTGCTGCACGCGCGCGCCGTCGTCGCCATCGAGAGGCTGTACGGCGATCGGCTGGCTGCGCACCTCGACGACCTGGCGGTCCACGCCGTGCGCGGCGAGCTGTGGGACAAGGCGGTTGCCTACAATCGCCAGCTCGGCATGCGGGCGCAAGAGCGCGCGGCCAATCCCGAAGCGGTAAGCTGCTTCGAGGAGGCGTTGCGCGCGCTTGCGCGCATGCCTGCCACGCGCGCGACCACCGAGACCGAGATCGACCTGCGCAGCGCCATGCGCCCCGCGCTGCTCCAGCTCGGCCGGCTCGACGAGGTCCTCGCCATCTCCAGGCAGGTGGAGCAGCTGGCGCTGCAACTCGGGGACCAGCAGCGTCTGGCGCGCGCGTACACCTATCTCATCAACTATCACTACCTCAAGGGCGAGACCGCGCTCACCATCGACTACGGCACGCGCTGCATCGCGATCGCCGAGGCCTGCCAGGACACGGCGATCCAGGCGCTGGCGCGGCAATACATGGGACAGAGCTACCACGCGCGCGGAGAGTATCGTCTGGCCGAGCGCGAGCTCGAGCGCAACATCGGCACGTCCAACCCGTCCAGCAGCGTCACTCCCTACGTTTCATCCTGCGCCTGGCTCGCCTTCAGCCTCGCAGAGCGCGGCGAGTTCGAAACGGCTGCGCGCTACGCGCACGACGCGCAGCAAGCGGCGGAGGCCAGCGGCCACGTCTACAACCAGATGATCGCGCTGACCTTGGCCGGCCTCGTCGCGATGCGCCGTGGTCACTGCGCCCGTGCCGTATTGCCGCTGCAGCGCAGCTTCGAGATCTGCCGCAAGCGTGGTCTGACGGTCTGGCATCCGGTGTCTTCCTCTCTGCTGGGGCTGGCCCTGGTACGGCTGGGAAACGAACACGAAGGCGCTCCGGCTGCTGGAGGACAGCGTCGCCATCAGCCGGCAGCTCGGGGTCAAGGCCTATCTGCCGCCTGGACGGCTAAATCTCGCCGAAGGCCAGCTGGCTGCCGGCCAGCGCGAGCACGCCTTGAGCACGGCTCGAGAAGCGCTCAGTCTGGCCGGACAGGCAGGTGAGCGCGGTCATGAAGCCTACGCGCTGTGGCTGCTGGGCGGGATCGAGCAGGTGCCGGGCGCCTATGAAAATGCGCTGAGCCTTGCGCTCGAGCTCGGGATGCTTCCGCTGGCCGCGCAGACTCAGCTCGACTAGGGCATCAGCTCGCCGCGGAGGTGACTATGCGCGCGCGGACGAGCAGACCGCGCTTCGCGCGGCAACTGTTCAGACAAATGGACATGCGTCCCTGGTACGATCATTCGCAGTCGGACACCAGAGAGCATCGGCCACCTCTACATCGTGGCGCGGTCCAATCCCCAGTTGTACGAGTTCCTCGCGCAGGAGTTCACCGGAACCCGCGGCATCAAGGTCGTGCTCGACCGCCGCGAGCGCGGGCAAGCGGAGGTGAGCCGCGACGAGGAGCGTCGGAGGCAACCGGTGGATGCCGATCTGCGGGCGTGGGAACTGGCGCTCACCTCAGCGCACGATGGTTCCAGCGATCCCTTCATGCCTCGAGCCGAAGCAGACTCCGGGAGTCCGGCCATCTGAAAGACAAAACCCCGCCACACGGGCGGGGTCTTGATTTGGTCTGTCGCGGGCAGACTGGCCCGCGTCGGTCAAAATCAGTGCGGCCAGCGCTGCAGCCTCACTTGCTCTCCATGATCTTCTTCAGGTTTTGCAGACCGCCGGCATAGGCGCCGGTGATGAACCCCAGCGCCCCGGCATCGCTCTCGGCTTCAGGGAGATTGTCGCGTGGATTCTTGCGCACGAAAGTACCGATCCAGGTGACCGTCGAACCGCCGCTGCCGTTGGGCTTGACCGTCATGGTGGACAGGTAGTGATCGAGAGGCAGCGGCGATTCGATGATGTTGTAGGTGAAAGCCATGCCTTTGTCGTTGAACGCGAGCAGCTCTTCGGTGAACGTCGGGCCGTCTTTCACCGTGAGCGCCCTCACCGCACCGATCTGGCCGTCGCGGCCTTTGATGATGTCGCTCTTGGCAAAGGCCGGGTGCCAGTCTTTCAGGCCGTTAAAGCGCTTCAACAAATTCCATACGTCCGCCGGCTTGGCGTTGATTTCGATCATTTCGGCTACGACCAGCAGCGCGCGGTCATCGGCGCGCGCGGCGCAGGGGACCAACATCAGCAGGCCCAACAGGGCAAGACCGACCTTCCTCATTTCTTCTCCTCCGGTGAGTGTGATTGCAACAGGTTTTTTTTCCTTCGCCTGGCGGTGGTGCGCCGCCCTCCCGCAGTTGCCGTGAAACGCACGCCTGTGCAGCATCGGAGGGAGCCTGACCACGCATTGGGCATCCAACCGTACCACACTGCCGGGGAGTGTTCCTAGCGCTTTGATGGGTAGTCCGGCGAGACGCCGACAGATGGGTCTGTCAGCAGGGGATGGGGTTGACCGGCGCGGAATTGGAGCAGGCCGAAGGTGATAGCAGAATGCGGCTTCGGACACCGCACGGAATCGAGAGGGAGTCAGGCCGGAGGCGGCTGCCGCCGGCCTGAATGCAGGCTTGGGAAGAACGAGCGGTCAGCGCGCCTGCGCTTGCACGTCACTCGCGTCCGAGCCGGATGCGACGAACGTTCTGGCGTAACGCAGTTCGGCGCGGTCTGTGTCCGCGTCCGAGCACAGCTCCAGCAGCCGCTCGTAGTACCCGCGAGCTGCGCTGCGGCTCCCGGAAAGCTCGGCTGCGCGCGCCGCGCCGTAGAAGCTACGGAACCGGTTCGGCTCCTTTCCCATGGAGCGTTCGAATTCGCTCAACGCCGCAGCCGGCTGGTTCATCTCCAGCAGCATCTCGCCCAGCTGTTCCCGGGCTGGAAGGATCGGACCGGGCATGACCGGGTGCTTCGGCACATCGGTTTCCAGATCGGCGGCGGCGCGCAGCAAGACGAGAGCTTCCTCCGGCTTACCCTCCGCGCGCGTGGCCCAGGCTTGCGCGACCTGGATCTGGATCCCGGTGAGATTGACCCAGTAGCCCAGGTTCGCCGCCTTCATCGCATCGCGCAACTCTCCGAGCCGGGCGATGTCGCGGCGGGCAGCCGCCGGGTCGCCGCTGCGTGCTGCGCCCAGGGCGCGGGCATAGATGGTGACGGCCTCCGAATGCGGCACCTTGCTCCACGGGTAGTCGGCCTCGGGCGGGCTCACGGTGAGTCGTGCGGCCGCAGCCCAATCGCCCCGCTCGATAGCGTAGCGGGCGGGGATGGCCGCGAGCGCGTAGCCGGCGGCAAAGTGCTGGCCATTGGGCTTGGTGATGGCTTTGGCTTGTCCTACCACACCGCTCGCCTTCTCGTCCTGCCCACGCTGCAGATAGGCGTACGTCAAGTAGTCGAGCGCATGCAGGTAATCGACGTGGCTTGCGGCCCGCTGTGCGGAGGCGATATTGGAGTCGATCGTCTCCGGCCACATGCCGAGCATGGTGTACGTGTGAGAGGGCATGTGCTGAGCGTGTGCCGCCGACGGAGCGATCTTGGCGTAGCGGCGAGCGGCATCGAGCGCTTGCGGAGCCAGCGCGGGATAGTCGTAGCTATGGATCAGGTAATGCGCTACGCCCGGATGGTTTGGCTTCCTCTGATACACCTGTTCCAGGATCGCGGCCGCCTTGAGCTGCGCGGCGTACGTCTTGTCGGTAGGCAGTGCGCTCGTGCTCAGGATCAGCGCATGCAGGACCACCGCTTCCGTGTCGTCCGGATAGCGCTGCGCCAACTGGTCCATCGACTGCTCGAGCGCCAGCAGCCGCGTGCGATGATCGAGCTTTTGGTAGTCGGTGTAGAACACCAGCAGCGCGGCGATATAGTCTCGCTCACGCCGGTCCGCGACCGGCGCGGCCGCAGCCTTGGCGAGCTCATCGGCCCCGAACTGGAGCGCCTTGGGCGGCGTGGGCCCCGCGTACAGGTTGCCGAGCGCCGTCAACGCGCTGCCCCAGTAGCCTATGGCGCAATCAGGCTCTTTCTGCGTGATACCGGCGAAGGTCTTCGCGGCCTCGTCCCACCAGAACGAGTGGAACAGGGCCATGCCGCGGTCGAACTCCTTCTGGGCCTGCGCGGAGCACGAGATCGGGAAGCTGACCTCGCCGAGCTGCTCGGGCTGGCCACGCTGTGCGTCGTCCTCCTCATGGCCGAGCACGGTCGAACTTCCCACGATCAAACTGAATGCGACTATCCAGGATACTGTCTTCATCGGATCCCTCCTCTCAGAGTCACGGCAGCGAAGGGCAGCCGTCTGTTAAGCCTAAGGCCGGCGTACTTACAGAACACATACGGATCGAGAAATCCAGCACCGGCGCAGTCGCGCTCGAGCGCCCTGCGCGATATACCCTTGGGCACGATGTCACCCTGCGCCGGGCTCTGCGATGAGCTTCTTCATGTCGATCAGCGCCTGCTTCTCATTGAAGAAGGCGAGGCTATAGATCTCGCGGATGTTGCCCTTCTGGTCGATGAGATACACGCGCGCCGGATGGTCCAGCTCACCTTTGGGCAGCAGCTTGGTCCACTCGTCGTAGGCCTGGAGCACCGGCTTGGTCTTCTCCGGGTTCTCGCGCAGGAAGCGCCAGCCTGCGGGATCGGCACCGTAGGTCTTGGCATACTCAGTCAGTACCGCGGCGGTATCGGTCTCCGGATCGACCGTCACGGACAACAGATTCGCTTTCTTGCCGAACAGCCCCTCGCGCTTCAGGCCATCCTGCAGCGCTGCCATCTGCTTCGAGATCAGCGGACACACGCCAGGGCAGGTGGTGAAAACGAAGGCAAGCAGCACGACGCGCCCCTGATAGTCCGCTAGACGGACCGGGCGGCCGGCAGGGTCGCGCAGGGTGAAAGCCGGAGCGCGGGCAATGATCGACAGGCTGGGGTTGGCGGATACCGCCGCCTCGGATGGGGACTGCGCCGATGCTGCCGGCACGCCGGCAGCGATAGCGCATGACAGAAACGCCACAAGAAGACCGCGCTGCATGACCTCACTCCTCGCCGGGATGGCAAACCGCGGAGCGCATTGCGCTCCGGGGCTCGTCAGTTGAGCAGCATGTCGTGGGGGCGTGCCGGTCCTTCCGGCGCCTTGGCGAAGTCGATCTTGAAGTTGGAATCGAGCTTCATGCGCCCGTCAGGCCCGATCTGCACCAGTTGCATGGAATAGCGCGACGAGTAGTCGATCGTGCTGATGGCCGAATTGGTGAAGTAGAGGCGCCGGCCGTCGTAGGTCACGTGCATCATGTTGGGCTGGACCACACCCTGGATGGTGTCGTGCAGCTTGATGTGCTCCGGATCGGAGATGTCCCAGGCCTGGATTTCGCTGCCGACGAAGCAGCTCACGTACAGATACTTGTCGTCGGGCGACTGCCGCAAGTCCGCCGGTCCGCAATTGGGCCCGGTATCGCCGGCCTTACGGTAGCTGAAGGTCCCGTCGTCTTCCATCTTGAACATCCAGATCGAATTCCCGCCATTGCTGATGTTGTAGCCGTACTTGGCACCGGGCTTGAGCATCCAGCGCGCAGCCAGCATCACCGCATCGCCGCCCGAATCCAGAGTCTGGATGATCTTGCGCTCCTTGAGGTCCCACACCAGCATGGTGTTCGGGTGGGACCAGGTCTTGGGATCCCATTGGTCTAAGGGCTTCATCCACGTTTCCTGGGGAAACCAGGTGGACGTGATCATGCGGTTGAACTCGGGCTTGATCACCGTCTCGTACGGGTTGTTGGTGGCCTTATGGCTCGCGATGAACTTACCGTCGTTGGTGAACTCGGCAAGCCCTCCCGGGCCGGTCCCGTCCGGACCCGATGCCATGCTCACCAGGATGCGGCCCGGTATCGCATACGGCGTATGCGGGCCCGACAGCCCGGTGAGTTGAGCGACGTTGTCGATCGTCTTGCTCAGCTTTGGATTCATCGGGTCGGACACGTCGAAGATGAACAGCCGGCTGGTATTGAGCGAAGCCGCCCAGATCTTGGTGCGGTCGTCGGTGTAGCCGATATGGTGCGCCTCGTTGCCGGCCGACCCGACTTCGACTTTCTTGAGGATCTTGCCGTAGGTCGGCGACGCCAGATTCACGTCGATCACCGCCAGGAAATCCGGGGCCTGCCCCGGCGTCGCCGGCAGCGCCCAGAGGTACATGACCTTCTCCGGCTGCTTCAAGCTCTTGACGTAGGGCGATATGCAGGTCTCGGCCACCGACTGGCCGGCAGGAAAGGCCGCCGTCAGCGCCAGGACGAGGGCAAGCTGGAGCGGAAGCCTCCTTGACTTCATTGCGTTAGGTCCCATTGCAACACTCCTCGGTTCGTCAGGTTCATGTAATACGCGAGCAGCAGAGCGCGCATCGCGGATCCGTGTTTCATCACATTCCTGGGTCGATGCACCGCGCGTGCATGCGATGCAAAGCGAGGTAGTAGCTTAATCCTTCTTTGCGCTGGACGAAAATACGCTTGCCTGCGTACCTCCTGAGCCGGGCGCGCCGGCTGGGCTTAGTTCGCGGCCGACCCCAGGGCCACGGCGTCGGGTGCCTAACAGCCGGCGCCAAGCGAGTACAGCCCGTAACTGATTTCGACCCGAGCTAGCGCGGGGCTCCGCTGTCGAATGCCGCCATGCGCTCCCGCTCGCGCTCGATTTCGATGGACAGCTCGTGCACCGCCATCGCGTAATTGCGGCTGCGGTTGTACTGCAGCAACGCGTAGAAGTTGTCGAAGCCGAACCAGAATTCGGGCCCGCCCAGCAAGTCGACAGTAAACAGGCTGGCGGATAGCTGCGGGGGGTGCGTGGTCAGCGTGTCCGCTCCGCGCATCCGCCACTGATCGAGCGTGAGCGAGGGCTTCAGGCCCAAATCCACCAGCGCCCGCCAGTCGGCCGTATCCACTCGTGCCGGCACAACCACCAGCTCGCCGTGCTTCCAGCCGAACTGCTTGAGATAGTTCGCCACGCTGCCGATCGCGTCAGCCGGGTTGCCCCACAAATCGATATGACCATCGCTGTCGTAGTCGACCGCATACTTGCGATAGCTGCCGGGCATGAATTGCGGCAAGCCCATGGCCCCGGCGAAGGAGCCCTTCACGCTCAACGGATCCCAGCCCTGCTCGCGTGCCAGCAAGAGAAACTGTTCCAGTTCGCCGCGGAAGAATTCGCGGCGCGCGGGCCAGTCGAAGGCCAGGTTGGTCAGCGTGTCCATGATGCGGAAGCGACCGGTCTGGCGCCCATAGCGGGTCTCGACTCCGATCAGCGCAACGACGATCCCTTCCGACACGCCGAAATCGCTGCGCGCACGCGCGAGGATCTCGGCGTTGTCGTTCCAAAACTTGACGCCTCCCGCGACGCGGTCCTGATCTACGAACAAGGGCTTGAACTCGTACCAGGGCTTGGCGGTAGACGGCGCGCCTATCGCCCGCGTCACGCCCGGACTGGGCTGCACCTTGGCGAACTGCGCGCGCAGCTCGCTAGCGTTGAACCCGTGAGTACGTACCATGTAGGTGATGAATTTCTCCAGCTCCGGGCGCAGCGGGCGGAACTCATCCGGCGGCGTCTGCGCGTCGGAAGGCACCACGCAGCACAGCGCCAGAAGGAAAACCCCAAAGGCGCCGGAAACCGTCTGCATCAGCCGTCGCATCACGGCACCAAGCGGTCGATGACCACTGTAACGCCGCTGGCGCCGGGCTCGATCGGCGAGCTGACGCCTTCCAAGTCGCCTGAGCTCGGCGTCGCCATGCCGGATTTCGAGATGCGCGCGGCCACGACCACGCGCGGGAACGACGACAGCTCCATCCCCGGTGTCATCGCCATGCTGTCGTCGAGCTTGAACTTCACCGGCAAGTCCTTGACCTTCAACTTCAGCACTGCGAGCGGCATCTTCGGCCCCTCGAGCGCACGCGCGAAGACAAACAGGTTATCCTCGGGCGAGACCTTCGCCGTGAGGGCAGTGGCGAGCCGCACTACTCCGCTCACGGTCTTGGCGCCATTTGGCTGTCGCTGCGCCGCTTTCGTGGAAGGCGCCTTGCCACCCGCCTTCGCCTTCGCTTCGGCAATGCCGTTGGCCAATGCGCGCCCCAGCTCCGAGTCGGGTGGCACCGCTGCCGCCAGCCGCTGCCAATAGCCGATGGCGGCGGCATAGTCGTTGCGGCCGAAGGCCGCCGTGCCGGCGAGCGTCAGCGCCTTCTGATTGTCCGGCGCGATCGCCAGCGCTCGCTCCAGCAGAAGGGTCGGCGCGCCTTCCAGATTGCCGCCGTGCGCCAGCCCGATCGCCTCCGCATGTTCCACCAGGATATCCGGGTTGGCGGGATCC
Source organism: uncultured beta proteobacterium (assembly GCA_963741215.1). Taxonomy (GTDB): domain Bacteria; phylum Pseudomonadota; class Gammaproteobacteria; order Burkholderiales; family SHXO01; genus SHXO01. Next base: position 80,531 of record CAVUHQ010000005.1, on the reverse strand, counting down.
AGCTGCTCGGCGTGTTCCAGCGCCTTGACGGCGTCGGAGTAACGCTGCAGCGCCTTGTAGGCGCGGCCGAGCATGGTCCAGCCGAGCGGGTCGTTCGGGTTCTTCTCCAGGCGCGCGGCCAGCTTGTTGGTCATCTCCTGGAACTGCTCGACCGTGATGTTGGAAGCGTCGGCCACGGCGTGCTTCGGCGCGCTGAGTGCCTGCGGATTGCCGAGATGCAGGTACAGGAGCCCGGCGCACACCGGGACCCCCACGGCCACCGCCACGGCCGCCACTACACCCGTGCGCGATGCCCGAGGCTTGGACGCGGTGGAGGTTTCGACATCCTCCAGCATCCGCCGCTCGAGCTCCGCGTGCGCCTGGCTGTACTGGTCCGCGTTCAGCGTACCGCTGTTCAGATCCCGTTCCAGCTCGGCGAATTGATCTCGATAGACCGAAATGTTCGCATCGGCAAGCGACGCGGTATCTCGACGGCCGGCTTTCAGCAGCGGCAGAACGAGCAGCAGCACGGCCGCGGCCGTGAGCACGAGGAGGATGAGCGCGAACGCGGTCACGATCTGTCCACTAGCAGCGCAGGGTTGCGCCGCAGGCAGCTGGGTGCAGCCGAAGACCGGATCTCGAAGGCACGCTCATGCAATCCACTTAGCGGTTGGAACTGGACGCCGCGCCGTCACCGTCGGCTGCGCTCAGAAGAGCCTGGGCCCGGGTGTGCTGCTCGACGGTCAGCTCGGACGGGACCGTGCGTGCACGGCGCCGGCCCAGGTAGAACAGCAGTCCGGCAATTCCCGCAATCAACAACAGGAAAGGGCCGAACCACAGCGCCCAGGTGGTGGACTTCACCGGCGTGCGGTAGAGCACGAAGTCGCCGTAGCGCTGCGTGAGCCAGGCCTTGATCTCCATGTCGCTCTTGCCTGCCCGCATCTGCTCGCGCACCTGGTTGCGCAGATCGACAGCGAGATCGGCGTGGGAGTCGGCCAGCGACTGGTTCTGACACACCAGGCAGCGCAACTCGGCGGACAGGGTCATGACGCGCTGCTCGAGCGCGGGATCATCCGCCAGCGGCGCGGCTTCTTTGGCCGCAGCCAACACGGGCAGAAGACACACAACAACGATGAGCAGCCAGCGCATCACGACGCCTGCAGCTGCTTGATGAGCGGCAGGATGCGCTCGCTCAGCACTTTCGGTGTCACCGGGCCGATCTGCTTGTAGCGAATGACGCCGGCCTTGTCGATGAGATAGGTCTCGGGCACGCCGTACACGCCGTAGTCGATGCCGACTTTGCCGTCCGGATCGACGATCGACACCGAGTAGGGGTTGCCGTTCTTCGCCAGCCACGCCTGCGCCGCGTCGCGTTGATCCTTGTAGTTGAGACCGTAGATGGGCACCACGCCGGAGCGCGCAAACTGCACCAGCACCGGGTGCTCCTCGATACAGGACACACACCACGACGCCCAGACGTTGAGCATCCACACTTGTCCGCGCAGGTCCTGCTCGGTAACGACCTGCGCCGGGTTGTCGAGGCGCGCCAGCTGGAACGGCGGTGCCGGCTTGCCGATCAGCGGCGAGGGCACTTCGCGCGGGTTGAGCGACAGTCCGAGCCAAAGAAACATCAGCAGGACCACGAAAACCAGCAGCGGAAGGATGAAGCGCAGGCTCTTCATCAGCGCTCCTGCGCGGCAATCAGCGGCAGCCTCGCTTGCTCATGCGCGATGCACAGCGCCGCGATCCATGCAAAGTGGCCGAGCTCGGGGAGCATCAGTTCTTCACCTTCGGTCTACTCGGGTCGACCAGGGTCTTCTCGGACATCGTCTCCGCTCGCTTGGCGCGCTCGAGCGCATCGGCGGCCTCCGGCGGCATGTAGTTCTCATCATGCTTGGCCAGCACTTCCTTCGCGTGGAATACGCCGTCGGCCTGGAGCTGCCCCTGCGCCACCACGCCTTTGCCTTCCTTGAACAAGTCCGGAAGGATGCCGGTATACACCACCGGCAGATCGTGCGCGGTATCGGTCACGATGAAGCGCACGCTGACCCCGTCCGGCTGGCGTTGCAGGCTGCCGTTGCGCACCAGCCCGCCGATGCGGAAGCTGCGCCCCTGCGGGGCTTCGTGCGCGGCCACTTGAGAGGGACTGAAAAAGAACACCATGTTGCTCTGGAACGCATTCAGGATGAGAGCAGCGGCGGCGCCCAGCCCTGCCAGGCCGGCGGCGATCAAAGCCAGGCGCTTGTGTCTTGGTTTCATGTCTGCCCGGAATGGCCGGGGCCGCGCCTGCTATCCCTGCGGCTCAGGGTCCGCTCCGCAGTTCGGCGACGCTGGCGCAGAAACCACAGCTCAAGCACGATACAGGCCGACGCGAGCGCGTATGAGCCCCATACGTACACGCCATAGCCGCCCATGGCGAAGAACTCCTGTGCGCTGCCCCAGTTCATGCCGGCGCGTCTCCGATCTCACGCACCCAGTCGGCCTCGCTCTCGCGCTCCAGAATGATGGCACGCAAGCGCAGCAGGCTCACGGCAATGGCGTACATCCACGCCGCGAGCGACATCAGCAGCATCGCGGTAAGCATCGTCGCCGCCATCGACGGCGCGCGGCTCAAGCTCACGGAAGCACCCTGGTGCAGCGTGTTCCACCACTTCACCGAGTAGTAGATGATGGGCACATTGATCACGCCCACCAATGCCAGCAGGCCAGCCGCGCGATCGGCGCGGCGCACGTCGTCGATGGCCGCGTGCAGCGAGATGAAGCCGATATACAGGAACAGCAGGATCAGCTCCGAAGTCATGCGCGCGTCCCACGCCCACCAGGTGCCCCACGTCGGCTTGCCCCACAGCGATCCGGTCCACAGCGCGACGAAGGTCAACATGGCGCCGGTGGGCGCCATGGCCAGCGCCATCATGAACGACAGGCGCGTGTTGAGGATCATCCCCACCGCACACCAGAAGGCCATGACGACATAGATGAACATGGACATCCAGGCGGCCGGGACGTGGATGAAGATGATGCGGTAGGACTCTCCTTGCTGAAAATCGGTGGGCGCGACGAAGAACCCGATGTACAGGCCAATAACTGCCAGCGCCGCCGCCAGCGCGAAGAACCAGGGCACGAGTCTGCCGGCCGCCGGATAGAAGGTCTGCGGCGACGAGTACTTCCACAGGTTGAGTGCCACGTGCGCCTCCTATTCGAGGGCGATCCGGATGGCCGCCGCCGAAGCCCACGGCGCCAGCACCAGCGCGATCAACACGAACGCCCCCAGCAACGACAGATGCCCCGCCGCCGGCATTCCCGCCGCGCTGGCCGACACCGCCCCAGCGCCGAAGATTAACACCGGAACGTACAAGGGCAGCACCAGCAGTGCTAGCAGTCCGCCCGCGCCGCGCACACCGAGCGTCAACGCCGCGCCGATGGACCCGATCAAGCTCAGGCATGGCGTACCCAGCAACAACGCGATGGTCATGACGGTCAGCGCGTCGGCGGACAGGTCGAACTGCAGGCCCAGGACTGGGGCGATGAGCACCAGCGGAAATCCGGTGACCAGCCAATGCGCCAGCACTTTTCCTGCCACCAGCAGCACCAGCGGCTGCGGGCTCAACGCGAGCTGCTCCAGCGTGCCGTCGCTAAAGTCCGACGCAAACAGGCGCGCCAGCGCCAGCATGGACGCAAGCAGCGCGGCCACCCACACCACGCCGGGGGCGATGCTGCGCAGCGTATTGGGTTCCGGGCCTACGCCCAGCGGGAACAGGCTGACCACGATGATAAAAAAGAAGAAAGTGGTGAGGACATCGGCGCGTCGCCGCAGCGCGAGTATGAGGTCGCGCCGGACCACCGCCACGAGCACCGGTACCAGGCCCAGCGTATTCATCCAGCGAGCTGGAGCCGCTGCACGGGCAACTCGCCGAAGTCGACCTCCTGGTGGCTGGTCAACACCACGGTGCCGCCGCGCGTCAAGTGCCGCGCGAGGTGCGATTGGACCAGCCCGACCGCCTGCGCATCCAACGCCGTAAACGGCTCATCCAGGACCCACAACGATCTGGCTGCGCTCAGCGCCAGTCGCGCCAGCGCCACGCGCCGCTTCTGACCCTGAGACAGCGCGCGCGCCGGTAGTTCCTCACGGTCCGCCAAGCCAAACTCGCTCAGCGCCGCTGCCGCCTCGTGCGATGCAACCGCGACACCGGACTGCGCGAGCCCGAAGCGCAAATTCTCGCGTCCGGACAGATCGTCCTTCACCGCCGGCGCATGCCCGAGATAAAACAGGCTCGCGTGGAAGCTGTCCCGCGCGGCGCGCACCTCCTCGCCGTTCCAGCGCACGGTTCCCGCCTCCGGCCGCAGCAAACCGCAGAGCAGGCGCAGGAGGCTGGTCTTGCCGCTGCCATTGGGTCCCAGTACCCAGAGCAGGTGGCCATCAGCCAGATCGAAGGACAGGCCGTGAAACAGGCGACGCTGGCCGCGCACGCATTCCAGGTTCACTGCCTCGAGCATCCGGCCGATCGCGCCTCGCAAAAAAGTGCGGAATTATACCCGACGAGGGGTCAGGGACGAGGGATGAGTGGCGAGGGGCTAGGAACGAGGGGCTGGGGGCTAGGGGCTGGGGGCTAAAGGCTGGGCTAGGGGCTGGGGGCTAGGGATGAGGGGTCGGGATCGGGCGACGCCGCATCACAAACCCCGTTCGCACTGAGCCAACTAAGGCCCGCCGCTGGCGGGGCAAGGCGAGGTGAAGAAACAGGTTGTGGGTGCTGTTTGGCCGTTTTGCGCGTCTCTGTAGATCCTTGATTTAAAATCGTTCGCGATGCTGTTTCTTGAGAGCGTCGTCGCGTCAGCTACAGAGTAGAAGTGCCGGGAACGCTTCGACTCCGCCCTGCCGGGCTACGCTCGGCGCGAACGGGGGATTTTCCTCCTCTCCCAATTGCGGAAGACGGGGGGGGTTGAGGCTCACTGCCCGGCGAAGTCCTTGGCTACGGCGAAGCGCCTTTCCTTCAGCGTGTCGAGCAATTTGTCCCACGAGTCGCTTGAACGCGGCCACGCCCTGGGCTTCCAGCTCACGCGTGATGGCATCCAGGTCGACCCCGACCGCCTTCAGCGCCTCGAGGTCGCGCCGCGCCACGTCGGTATCTTTTTCCAACGAGTAGCTCGCCTCGCCGTGATACAGGAAGGCGTCAAGCGTCTCCGGGGGCAACGTGTTGACGGTATCGGGACCGACGAGCGATTCGACGTAGAGCACATCGCTATAGCTCGGGTCCTTGGTGCTGGTGCTGGCCCACAACGGCCGCTGCGGCCGCGCACCCCGCTTGAGCTGCTCGGCGATCTGCGGTTCCTTGAGCAGCCCCTGGAAGCGCTGATAGGCTGCCTTGGCGTTGGCCACCGCGATGCGGCCGCGCAGCCGGGCCGCCTCCGGTGTGCCCACCGCGTCCAGTTTCTTGTCGACCTTGCCGTCCACCCGGCTCACGAAGAACGACGCGACGGAGGCGATCGTCTCGGGGTGCGGGTTGCGCGACAGGCCGCGCGCCCAGGCGCGCACCACTTCTTCGTAGCGCGCCACTGCGAACAGGAGCGTGACATTGACGTTGATCCCGTCGGCCGTCAAACGCTCGAAGGCGAGCACCCCTTCGGCGGTTCCCGGCACCTTGATCATGACGTTGGGCCGCTGCACCGCGGCCCACAAGTGCTTGCCGCTCGCTACCGTCCGCTCGCTGCTGTAGGCAAGATCGGGCGGAACCTCCAGACTGACGTAGCCGTCGCGCCCTTGGGTGCGGTCGTATACCGAACGCAGCACGTCGGCCGCCATCTGTACGTCGCCGACCATCAGCGCCTCGCACAGCTCCGCCTGGTCGATCTCGTGGTTCTGGTCGAGCAGCTCGCGTATGGCCTCGTCATAATCGCTCCCGGCTCCGATCGCCTTGTGAAAAATGGTCGGATTGGTCGTGACGCCAGTGACGCCGCTGTCCACCAACCGTTGCAGGCCGCCGTTGGCTACCAGATTGCGGTCGATGAAGTCGAGCCAGACCGATTGACCATGCCGGGCGAGATCGAGAAGAGAAGCCATGAGTCACCTCCGTTGGTAACGAAGCGCGCGGAGCCGTCCAAAGCGACTCCGCCGGGATTGCCCTTTGAGATGTTGTGCGCCGGCAATGCAGGCACACTACCTGCCAAGTGCCGCGGCCGGGCAGCGCCCGATTCGAAGCGGGCGCAATGGGCTGCTGGTATCTATTGTTCTGAAACGCAGCCGGAAGTTCAACACATGTTGGAAAGGAAAAGACAAAAGCTGCGGTTTCAAGCAACTGCGAGTGACTGTCGAAGCGGGGCCTCAAGTGCTCCCCGAAACCGCGGTCCAACACCCGCCGGATAGCAAAAGGCCCGCTTGCGCGGGCCCCTTTTCTGGAAGTCAGTCGCGTCTTGGTGCTACAGTCGGCGCCGCACCATTCCCGCGATACCCAACAGCCCGGCAACCATCAACGCCCAGCTTGCAGGCTCAGGGACGACTGTCGGAGTCTGAACCAGCTGGAAGGTATACGTCTTGTCATTGCCCGGATCGAACGGGCTCAGGTTGAACGAAGCTGCCGCCGCCGCTCCACTTGCCAGGCTGCCCGTAAAGTTAAGGTTGCGAGGTCCACTCGAAGGAGCCGAATCCAGCGTAAACCCCGTCAGGGTCGACTGGTTAAAGCTTGTGAATACCACTCCATTACCCTGCACTTCCGTAGGTTCAATAATGGCAAAGTGGAAGTCCGTGAACGCGGTGCCCGTGTTGTTGAAGATTGCTTCGTTCACCTCGAACGGACCACCCCCGCCCGTCGAATGCCCGACCGTAAATGTAAGCGTGATCGGGCCAACGTGATCGAACCTCTTAATCAAGTCGAGAGTGAACGGCCATCATTGTCGATGCTATTCAAGAACGAGCCCAGGCCCGGCCCGCTCGCCGTAATGTCGAGAATAGATGCAGCCGCGCTTGCCGTGCCCATCCATCCCAGCATCAACACAAGAGAACTCACCAAGGCGAGTCGCTGGCTATTTTTCATCATGGTCTCCGTTCTGAGAATCGACTCCAGTCTCTCTTGAGCAGTCTTTACCCGAAGCCGTTCAGAAGCGCTCACCGCGCCACTGGTTTTAGATCGAACGGCTTCGGACATCTACGGCATAGCGCTCAACTCAAACCCGCTGCGAAGTTTGGGTGTGGCAGATTTCCTCGTCAAGAGTGGCTGAATAGCGACACGAATGCCCGACTTTTCGTGGTAAGAGGCGAGGTGGAACTTTGAACGTTTGCGCGTCCACATTTGGACCGCGGACCTAAGGCGCACCAGTAATGTGGGAGAAGTCTGACACCCAATTCAGGATAGTCCTACAGCGCCTGCCCAGAGCTTCGCCTAATATTCATGTCGGGGTACGGGAGCGAGGAAACTTGCGTGTCCGAGGAGGCGCACGCCGTGCGGCTAAACGCGGTGGAGGACTTTCTGGCACAAGATCAAGATGACAAGCACCCGCCTCTAGCGTCGAAAACCCTACCTGGGAACACAAGGTTCATCTATCCGTACCGGGTCCAGTTTCAGGTGGTAGACACAGGTGCGGGCTCTGCTCAGGTGGACATAGAGGTCTGCGCCCAATGCATGGGTGATGCGACCGTGAAAGCGGGAGAGATCGCACGGCGCGACTACGGGGACACTGCCAAGGCCACGGGGATAGTCACTTATTTCCACCCTCGTGCGTCGGGTTGAGGTTGTGGGCTGTCGCCAAGGACTAAGGCGGCCGCGGGCCACGGAGGTGGAATATATAGGAGAGCCGTATGAATCACAAGCGGTACGTGATAGACGTGAGCAAAGCATGGCACGCCCTCATCGCCCCACCAAGTCCAGCCCCGGACACCGTAGCACCCTAATCGCCGCCGTCAGCGGCTTGAGCAGCCAGCTCAGGAACCACCGGCAGTCCTCGCCGTCTTGCGGAGCGTCTTGATGTGCCGAGCGACGCGAGCATTCGCGCCGCAAGCTCGGTGAGCGTTCCACGCGGGAGAGTTTCACGGTCATACTCACCCGGCCGGTCGGCGGATGCTGTACCGTTGAGACCTTGAATGCGGACCGCTTCGTCACCACGTAGAATGTGTCTTGCCGGCTCTAACGCCCTTTTCGATGAGCGCATCAGTCAAGAGCCTGTGGCGTAGCACTAACACGGCAGCAACGCCGATCTTCATTGCGCCCAGCACTGCAACCTCTTGATCGAGCTGGACGACGCTAGCAGCGCGCTGCGTCCAGCTTAGCAGCGGTGGCTTGTCTTAAAACTAAGCTCGGTTTCACTCTGGCGCGTCGTGCTCCAGAAGGTCGCAGCGGCCGCAGTCAACCGAACCCACCGTGGGTTCGAAGACCATCCTCGTAGCGAGGAACGAAAAAAGGGGCCAAAGGCCCCTTGGTCAGTCTGGCGGAGAGGGTGGGATTCGAACCCACGGTACCCCGCAAGGGGCACAACAGATTTCGAGTCTGCCCCGATCGACCACTCTGGCACCTCTCCTGTCAATGCGCTATTTTACATGGAAGTGAACCTACTCACCTGCTGTGACCCTCCAACCGGCGGCTCGACCTGGCTCCAAGGCGGCCTTCTTCTTGCTACAAATACCCAGATGACCGCCTCGGTTCCGGGGTAAATATGCGCAGCGTCTATTCGGTCCTGATACTGCTGCCCGTGGTCTGCGACCCGGGCGTGGTCGCGCAGCGCCCGGTCCTGCCTATGGCCAAGACCGGCGAGCTGGTGGTGCTCACCCGCAACTCGGCCACTACGCGCTATATCGACTCGCAGGGCCGCTACGCCGGGTTGGAGTACGACCTGGTGGAGATGTTCGCGCGCGAGCTGGGCGTACGCGTGCGCTACCTCGACCGTCAACCCTTCTACCAGGTGCTTCCGGCACTCGAGGAGAACCACGCACACCTGGCCGCGGCGGGCGTCGTCGATCACGTCGGCGAGGTTGGGCCAATTCCTCTTCGGCCCGGCCTACCAGCTGGTGCAGCCGATGCTCGCTTACAACACCGACAATCCGGCGCCGCGCGATCTGCGCGACGTGGTGGGAAAACGGCTCGAGGTGGTGAAGGGCTCCAGCGCGGTCGAGCTGCTGCGCCAGATGCAGAAGCGCTACCCGAAACTGGAGTGGACCGAGGTCGCGGAGAACGACAGCGAAGGTCTGCTGAGCCGCCTGTCGGATGGAAAAATCGACTACGTCATCACCGACTCGACCGTCCTCGACGTGGGCCGCAATTTCTATCCGAATGTGGCGCGCGCTTTCCCGGTGGGTGACAGGGAGCCGCTCGCCTGGGTATTCCCCAGGAACGTCGACCCGATGCTGTATCAGCGCGCGCAGGAATTCTTCCTGCGCATCAGCTACGACGGCACGCTCAAGCGCCTGCTGGAGCGCTACTACGGGCACGTCAACCGGCTCGACCGGCTGGACATCGCCAACTTCCTCGAGCTGCGTCAATCTCTGCTGCCGCACTTCCGCGGCGCGTTCAAGGAGGCTCAGGACATCACCACGATCGACTGGCGCCTGCTCGCCGCGCTCGGCTTCCAGGAATCGCACTGGGATCCGCTGGCAACCTCTCCCACCGGCGTGCGCGGGCTGATGATGCTCACCTCCGAGACCGCGGACCGCATGAACCTCACCGACCGGCTCGACCCGCATCAGAGCATCCTCGCGGGGGCCACGTACCTGCAGGAGATGAAGGAGTCGCTGCCGGCGCGCATCGCGGAACCGGATCGCACCTGGCTCGCGCTGGCCGCCTACAACATCGGCCTCGGCCACCTGGAAGATGCGCGCGTGCTGACCCAGCGCCGCGGCGGCAATCCGGATCTGTGGGTGGACGTGAAAAAAGTGCTGCCGCTGCTCTCGCGCTACGAGTACTACAGCACGCTCAAGCACGGCTTCTGCCGCGGCGGCGAGGCACTGGTGCTGACCGAGAACATCCGCAACTACTTCGACATCCTCGCGCGCTTCGAGGAGCCGCACGCCCCTGGCTTCTACACGCTGATCGCGGGCAACATCAGCTTCGGCCACGACATCACCGAGCCGGTCAAGCCGATGCCGCCGCAGTCCGTCGAAGCCGCGCCCCAGCCCGGCATCCGCATCCCGAAGTAACGCGGCAGCGCCGCAGAGTCGAAGGATCAGCGCGAACGGGCTTTGGCACAAGCCCACTCGCCTCGGGCGAAACAATCAGCGGGTGGGCTCGATCGCCCGCAGCCCTGCCCATGTAGGGCTGGCAGGACGGACGGGATCTCGATCGCGCCGTCCTGGCGTTGATAATTCTCCAGCACGGCGACCAAGGTGCGGCCGACGGCGAGGCCGGAGCCGTTGAGCGTGTGCACCAGCTCGGGCTTGCCCTTTTCGTTGCGGAAGCGCGCCTGCATGCGCCGCGCCTGGAACGCTTCGAAGTTGCTGCAGGACGAGATCTCGCGATAGGCGTTCTGCCCCGGCAGCCATACCTCGATGTCATAGGTCTTCGCGGCTGCAAAGCCCATGTCGCCGGTGCACAGTGCCACTACACGATAGGGCAGCTCGAGCCGCTTGAGTATCGTCTCGGCGTGCCCGGTGAGCTCCTCCAGCCCGGCGTAGGACTTGTCCGGATGGACGATCTGCACCAGCTCCACTTTGTCGAACTGGTGCTGGCGGATCATGCCGCGCGTGTCCTTGCCGTAGGAGCCCGCCTCGCTGCGAAAGCACGGCGAGTGGCATACGAACTTGAGCGGCAACTTCTCGAGCGGCACGATCTCGTCGCGCACGATGTTGGTGACCGGCACCTCTGCGGTGGGAATCAGGTACAGCTTCTCCGCGTCGCGGCGCGGCACGGCGAACAGGTCTTCCTCGAACTTCGGCAGCTGGCCGGTGCCGAACAGGCTCGCGCCGTTCACGAGATAGGGAACGTACACCTCGGTGTAGCCGTGCTCGGCAGTGTGCACATCGAGCATGAACTGAGCGATGGCGCGATGCAGGCGCGCCATCGGGCCCTTGAGCAGCGTGAAGCGCGCTCCGGCGATCTTGGTCGCAGCCGCGAAATCGATCTGCCCCAGCCTTTCGCCCAGATCCACGTGATCGCGCACCGCGAAGTCGAAGTTGCGCGGTGCCCCGTGCCGCCGGACTTCGACGTTCTGATCGGACGACTGTCCCGTCGGGACGCTGTCATGCGGGATGTTGGGCAGCGTAGCCACGAAGGCGTTGAAGCGCGCGAGCACTTCCCCGAGCTCGTCCTCGCTCTTCTTGAGCTGGTTGCCGATGCTGCCGACTTCGGCCATCAGCGCGGACACATCTTCGCCTTTGCTCTTCCCCTGGCCGATCTGCTTGGACAGCGCATTGCGCTGCGTCTGCAGTTCCTGCGTGCGGATCTGGATCGCCTTGCGCTCGTTCTCGAGCGCTTCGAAGGTCGCCTTGCTGTGTGGCGAATGCTCGGTAGCCCGGCGCTCCTCTATCCATGCGGTCGGGCCGCGGGTGAGCAGGCGCTCGGCCACCCAGTCGAGTCGCGTTCGCAGCAGCTGGGGATCTAGCATGGGTCAGTCCTGTTCGCTCTTTTTGGTCTTTCCGGGTTGGGTTTCGGTCCGGGTATCGGGTTTGGCTTCGCGGTCGAGCTCACGCAGATGCGCCAGCTTCTCGCCGATCTTTGCTTCCAGGCCGCGCGGTGTCGGCTGGTAGAACGTCGGCCGCGCGCATGCCCTCCGGGAGATAGCTCTCGCCCGCTGCATAGGCCTCCGGCTCGTCGTGCGCGTAGCGGTAGGCGTGGCCGTAGCCCAGCTCTTTCATGAGCCGGGTGGGCGCATTGCGCAGATGGATCGGCACCGGCCGCGAGCCGTCGGCGGATACGAACTCGCGCATCTGGTTGTAGGCGGTATACACGGCGTTGCTCTTCGGCGCAGACGCCAGATACAGCGCGGCCTGCGCCAGCGCCAGCTCACCCTCCGGCGTCCCCAGGCGCTCGTAGGTTTCGCAGGCGTCGAGCGCGAGGCGCAACGCGCGCGGGTCGGCGAGACCGATGTCCTCGACCGCCATGCGGACCAGACGCCGCCCGATGTAGAGCGGGTCCGCGCCGCCGTCCAGCATGCGGCACAGCCAGTACAGCGCCGCATCGGGCGCGGAGCCGCGGACTGACTTGTGCAGAGCCGAGATCTGGTCGTAGAAGGCGTCGCCGCCCTTGTCGAATTGGCGCAGCTTCGACGCCAGGGTCTGACGTACGAAGTCCACGTCGACTGCGTCCGGCCCCGCGCTCGACGCCGCGTCGGCAATCTGCTCCAGCATGTTGAGCAGGCGGCGCGCATCGCCGTCGGCGAAGCCGATTACCACTCCGCGTGCATCGTCGGTGAATTTCAATCCGTGCAGCGGACCGGAGCGCGCGCGCTCGAACAGCACCCCGAGTTCCTCCTCGCTCAGCGGCTTGAGCACATATACCGCTGCGCGCGACAACAGAGCGCTGTTCACTTCGAAGGACGGGTTCTCCGTGGTGGCGCCGATGAACGTGAACAGCCCCTGCTCGACGAACGGCAGAAACGCGTCCTGCTGCGCCTTGTTGAAGCGATGCACCTCGTCCACGAACAAGATGGTGGCGCGTCCGCTGTCCCGCAGCGAGGCGCGGGCGCGCTCGACCGCGTCGCGGATGTCCTTCACGCCGGACAGCACGGCCGACAGCGCGATGAAGTCGGCGTCGCTGGCCTTGGCCAGCAACCGTGCCAGAGTGGTCTTGCCCACACCAGGCGGGCCCCACAGGATCATGGAGTGCAGCTTGCCCGAGCGAGCCGCCACGCTCAGCGGCTTGCCTTCGCCCAGCAGGTGCGTCTGGCCCACCACGTCCTCCAGGCGCTGCGGACGCATCTGCTCGGCGAGCGGAGCGTTGGGCTGCGGGGAAGGAAATAGGTCGGCGGACGCCGCGCTTCGTGTCATGGCGCTGTCGAGGGGAAGACGTGAAGAGTGAAGGGTGAAGAGTGATGCCTCCTCACCCTGTGCCAGCAATCTCTCTGCACGGGCCAGAGACGTGGTCTGTCGCCTGCGCAGGGAGAGTGTCAGGCGTGCATAGGGCATTCACTCTTCACCCTTCACTCCTCACGCCTTCACTTATCCTCAATCACATCCGCCCCCGCCGGCGGCGTGAAACTGAACAGGCTGGCTGCGAGCTTGGGGTTGCGCTCGATCTTGGCGAAGCGGATGACGGTCACCTGGCCGAGGTGGTCGAAGAGCTCCATCGTGTCCAGGCTGTTGCCCTTGAACCCCATGCGCACCTTCTCGAACATGGTGTCCGGGTCGCGCGGATACGCTTCGAGCCAATCCAGACCGCCCTTCATGCCCTTGGCGTCCACGTTGTAGTACTTCTCGATATCGTTGCTGCCGGCGAGCAGCGCGGCCGGGCTGCTGCCCAGCGCGCCTTCCAGCTTCTTCACCGTGACCTGGTTGAGGTCCTTGTCGTAGACCCACAGCTTCTGTCCATCCCCGACGATGGTCTGCTGGTACGGTTTCTCGTATTCCCAGCGGAATTTTCCCGGCCGCGCGAACACCAGCTTGCCGCTCGTGGTCTGGACATTGGTGCCGTCCTTGTCGCGCACCGTCTGAGTGAAAGTGGCCCGCGCCGACTGGGTCTGCTCGGCGAAGGCCTTTAGCTTCTCGATGCTGCCCGCGGCGTGACGCTTGCGCGACCGCAGAGCATGCGAGCGCACAGCGACCAGCCAAGCGCGCAAGCAGGTGAAGGGTGAAGGGTGAAGAGTGATGCCCCCTCTCCCTGCCCTCTCCCCCTGCCGGGGGAAAGGGTGCGGCAGCTGGTTTGCTGGCCGGCAACTGCCTTGACGCTAATCATTAGGGCTCTTCACTCTTCACTCTTCACTCTTCACTCTTCACTCTTCACTCTTCACTCTTCACTCTTCACTCTTCACTCTTCACTCTTCACTCTTTGCTCTGCACCAGCACTTCCCGATTCCCATTCGTCGCCATGCTCGACACCAGACCGGCGCGCTCCATCTGCTCGATCAGGCGGGCCGCGCGGTTGTAGCCGATGCGCAGGTGCCGTTGCACCAGCGAGATCGATGCGCGGCGCGACTTGAGCACGATCTCGACCGCCTGGTCGTACATGGGATCGGACTCCGCGTCCCCCTCCTCCAGCGCGCCGCCCTCGCCTTCCAGCTCCTCTCCGCTGTCCAGGATGCCGTCGATGTACTGCGGCTGGCCACGAGATTTCAGATACTCCACGACCTTGTGCACTTCGTCGTCGCCCACGAAGGCGCCGTGCACCCGCTGCGGGTAGCCCGTGCCCGGCGGCAGGTAGAGCATGTCGCCCTGCCCCAGCAGCGACTCGGCACCCATCTGATCGAGAATCGTGCGCGAGTCGACCTTGCTCGACACCTGGAAGGCGACGCGGGTCGGGATGTTGGCCTTGATCAGCCCCGTGATCACATCCACCGATGGACGCTGCGTGGCCAGCAGCAGATGGACGCCGGATGCGCGCGCCTTCTGCGCCAGGCGTGCGATCAGCTCTTCGACCTTCTTGCCGACCACCATCATGAGGTCGGCCAGTTCGTCGATCACGACCACGACGAGCGGCAGCTCCTTTAAGACTGGCGTCGACGACGCCAGTTCCGCGGGAGAGCCAAGGTTGAGAGCGAACGGATCGGGGATCGGTTGTCCCGCCTTCTCGGCCTCCCTGATCTTCTGGTTGAACCCGGCCAGATTGCGCACGCCCAGCGTGGACATCAGCTTGTACCGGCGCTCCATCTCGCCCACACACCAGTTGAGCGCGTGCGACGCCTGCTTCATGTCGGTCACGACCGGCGCCAGCAAATGCGGGATACCCTCGTACACCGACAGCTCCAGCATCTTGGGATCGACCAGGATCAGGCGCACCTCGTTCGGCGTGGCCTTGTAGAGCAAGCTCAGGATCATGGCATTGATCGCCACGGACTTGCCCGAGCCGGTAGTGCCAGCCACCAGCAGATGCGGCATGCGTCCGAGGTCCGCGACCACCGGTTTGCCGGCGATGTCCTTGCCCAGGGCCAGGGTCAGCGGCGAGCCCATGTCGGCGTAGACCTGCGAGCTGAGGATCTCGGACAACCGCACCATCTGGCGCTTCGGGTTGGGAATCTCCAGGCCCATGTACGACTTGTTGGGGATGGTCTCCACCACCCGGATGCTCACCACCGACAGCGCGCGCGCAAGATCTTTCACCAGGTTCACGATCTGGCTGCCCTTCACGCCCACCGCCGGCTCGATCTCGTAGCGCGTGATGACCGGGCCGGGCTGCGCCGCGACCACTTTCACTTCGATGCCGAAGTCGAGCAGCTTCTTCTCGATCAGCCGCGACGTGTATTCGAGAGTATCGGCCGACAGCACCTGCAGGTCGCCGCCGGCTTCGTCCAGCAGATGCAACGGCGGCAGCGGGGAATCGGGCAAGTCCTCGAACAGGGGCTTCTGCTTTTCGCGCGCCACGCGCGCGGACTTCGGGATGCTGAGCTCCTGGTGCTCGATGCGGATCGGCTCGTGCTCGTCGAGCTTTTTCTTCTCCTCCTCCACCACTTCGTCGCGGCGCGTTGCCGCTTGCTCGCCGATCTTGCGGTCGCGCGCAGCTTGCCAGCGCGCCACGGCGAAAGCCCAGCCGCGCTCCACCCACTCGCCCAGCTTTTCCGACACCTCGAGCCAGGACACTCCGCTGAACAGGCTGAGCCCGATGGCGCCGATGAAGAGCAAGGTCAGCGTACCGCCGGTATAGCCAAACCACCGCGAGAACAAATTACCGATGGTCACGCCGAGCATGCCGCCCGGAGTCAGCGGCAACTGCGGCAGGCAGAGCATGGACGCGCAACGCTTCGAGGCTTGCGCTCGCCAGCAGCAATGAGAAGAATCCGGTGCAGGCGATCAGGAACGAGCGGCGGTCGGCCGGCTCGGTTGCCTCCAGGCGCCGATAGCCCCAATGGATCGAGAACAGCAGGAACACCACCCACCAGTACGCTGACAGGCCGAAGAGATACAGCAGGACGTCCGCGATCCACGCGCCGAAGCGTCCGCCGGCATTGTGGATACCTCCGTTCCCCGTGCTGTGTGACCAGCCAGGGTCCGACTTGTCGTAGGTGGTCAGGACCAGCGCAAGGTACAGTGCGACGAGCACCAGGACCAGCCACCAGGCCTCTCGCGCCAGGGCGGCAAGACGCGGCGGCCACGGCCTGCGCTCGGCTGCGTCAGCGCCGGACTTGAACAGCATTCCAGTCAGAAACCATTCTGAGCATGTCGCATTATACGGCCCTGGCCGGTGTTGTATCCTTCGCGCCAGGACAGACCATCAACAAATCAAGGCCCTGGGCTCGGCTGCAGCGGTCCGCCCATTACCGTAGCGGGCTTTGCCACGGCGTGCTGGTGGCTCGACAATGCAGCCGCCCTGCTGATAGATTCTTGGCTGTTTCGGGTTCTGCCCTCAGACACTCAATACCATGACAACTAAAACGAGACACGTGCGGCTCCTCATCCTGGGCTCCGGCCCGGCGGGCTACTCGGCGGCTGTCTATGCGGCGCGCGCCAACCTCAATCCCGTCCTGATCACCGGCATCGCCCAGGGCGGCCAGCTCATGACCACCACCGACGTGGACAACTGGCCGGCCGATTTCGCGGGCATACAGGGTCCCGAGCTGATGGAACGCTTTCTCAAGCACGCACAGCGCTTCGACACCGAGATCGTGTTCGACCACATCCACACCGCGAAATTGCGCAGCCAACCCTTGACCCTGGTCGGCGACCAGGCCACCTATACCTGCGACGCGCTGATCATCGCCACCGGAGCGTCCGCAAAGTACCTGGGCATCCCCTCCGAGCAGAAGTACATGGGCAAGGGCGTCTCGGCC
This sequence comes from uncultured beta proteobacterium, assembly GCA_963741215.1. Classification (GTDB taxonomy): domain Bacteria; phylum Pseudomonadota; class Gammaproteobacteria; order Burkholderiales; family SHXO01; genus SHXO01. Next base: position 63,725 of record CAVUHQ010000005.1, on the reverse strand, counting down.
TGCGCCACCTGCGATGGTTTCTTCTACCGCGGACAGGACGTGGCGGTGGTCGGCGGCGGGAACACCGCGGTCGAAGAGGCACTCTATCTATCGAATATCGCCAAGACGGTGACCGTGGTGCATCGACGGGACAAGTTCCGGGCCGAGAAGATTCTGGCCAACCGCCTGCTGGACAAGGCCAGGCACGGCAATGTGCGCCTCGAGTGGGAGCACACGCTGGACGAGGTCCTGGGCGACAAGAGCGGTGTGACAGGTGTCCGCGTGAAGAGCGCCACGAGCGGCGGCACGCGCGACATCCATGTCCAGGGCTTGTTCATCGCCATCGGCCACACGCCCAACACGCAGATCTTCGAAGGCGAGGTCGACATGGAGAACGGCTACATCGTGACGCGCGGCGGTCGCGAGGGAAACGCCACCGCCACCAGCGTGCCCGGCGTGTTTGCCGCCGGCGACGTGCAGGACCACGTGTATCGCCAGGCCGTCACCAGCGCGGGCAGCGGCTGCATGGCCGCCCTGGATGCCGAGAAGTATCTCGACTCCCTAGCGGTCTAACGCCTGATAGCACTGAGACGTTTCTCTCCGTCTCCATGGCTGATACGGGGTTGCCAAGTGAGCAAGCGCCGGCGTACGGACGAACCCGCGGAAGACCCGGGCCAGGAATTCCTCGAGGCGGTGCGAGATGTGCAGCCGCTCCCTGATCCAGGGCGCGTGGTACACGCCCCCAAGCCGGTCACACCCCTGCCCTTCCAGCGCCAGCAGGACGATCAGCAGGTCCTGCGCGACAGCCTGAGCGACCAGACGCAGCCCGATCTGGAACTGGAGCGCGGACGAACAGCTGTCGTTCTTGCGACCAGGCCTGTCGCGGCAGGTGCTGCGCAGGCTGCGCAGCGGCCACTGGGCGCTGCAGGACCAGCTGGATCTGCACGGATCGCGCTCGGACGAGGCGCGCGCCCTGCTGGTGGATTTCCTCGCCCTGGCGGTCAAGCGCGGCCTGCGCTGCGTGATCGTGGTACACGGCAAAGGCCTGGGCTCGAAGAACCGGGAGCCGGTGCTCAGACGCAAGGTGGCGGGCTGGCTGGCGCAGCGCAACGAGGTGCTGGCCTTTGCGCAGGCTCGGCCTGCGGACGGGGGGAGTGGAGCGGTGGTGGTGCTGCTGAAGGGCCCTGATGCGAAACGCCGGCCGCAGCCCGAGGATGAGGCGGAAGAGGACTAAGCTGGATACTTCAGGGTGACGGGGCGCGCAATTCGCGGCGCGCCCTATGCGTAGCAGTTGGTGCCCGGGTGCCGCGCGAGCGAGCGAACAACTACACTGCGGCTTCGTCCGTCTCGCCGGTGCGGATGCGGATCACCTGCTCCACGCTGGTGACGAAAATCTTGCCGTCGCCGATCTTTCCCGTGCGGGCGGATTTGACGATCGCCTCGATGGCGGTTTCCACCAGCTTGTCCGACACCACCACTTCCACCTTCACCTTGGGCAGGAAATCCACCACGTATTCGGCACCCCGGTACAGCTCGGTATGCCCCTTCTGGCGCCCGAACCCTTTCACCTCGGTGACCGTCAATCCGGTCACTCCGATTTCGGACAGGGCCTCACGCACCTCGTCCAGCTTGAAGGGTTTCACGATGGCTTCGATCTTCTTCATGGTTCTTCCCCGCGTTGAAGTCCGGGCCGTTCCCGGGCAACGCCAACAGTATAGTCACTCCCGCCGGGGAGATAAACGTCCGCAGCGGTGCGCGAGCGGCGATCGAGCACCATAGCGGTGCGCTATGCGGCCAATCCGAGCCCTCATGACATAATCCCCGCGCGTATCACGCCATGAGCAGCCGATTTCAGACTCGCATCCTCGACTCGCTGGAGCCGATCGCACCAGCCGACTGGGACCGCCTCGCTGGCGACCACCCGTTTCTGCGCCATGCCTTCCTGCACGCGCTGCACGAAACCGGCTGCGCGTCCGACGAGCGCGGCTGGTCGCCCCGCATCATCACCCTGTGGGACGGCGGGGCGCTGGCCGCGGCCATGCCGCTGTATTTGAAGTCCCACTCCTATGGCGAGTACGTGTTCGACTGGGCCTGGGCCGACGCCTATCACCGCCACGGGCTGGATTACTATCCAAAGCTGCTGTGCGCGGTGCCCTTCACGCCCGCTACAGGCTCCCGCCTGCTGGCTCCCACTGCGGAATTGCGCCAGAAATTGCTGCGTGCAGCGCTGGAGCTGGCCAAACAGACGCGCTCATCCTCGCTGCACGTGCTGTTTCCCCTCCCGGAGCAGGCGGGTGAGGTGGAGTCCGCCGGACTGCTGCTGCGCACCGGCGTGCAATTCCACTGGCGCAATCCCGGTTACCGCGACTTTGCGGATTTTCTGGCGGGCATGACCCATGACAAGCGCAAGAAGATCATGCAGGAGCGGCGGCGGGTGCGCGAGGCCGGCATCGAGTTCGCCTGGCTGAGCGGGCGCGACGCCACAGTGGCGCAGTGGGATTTCTTCACTTTGTGCTACAACCGCACCTACCGGCAGCACCATTCCACTCCCTACCTCAACCGCGCCTTCTTCCGGCGCCTGGCGCAGGTCATGCCGGACAATGTGCTGCTCATCATTGCAGCGCGGGACGGCGAGCCGATCGCCGCTGCGCTCAACGTGCACAACGGCGCACACGCTGTGGGGACGCTACTGGGGCTCAACGCAGTTCGTCTCGGGTCTGCATTTCGAGACCTGCTACTACCAGACCATCGAGTTCTGCATCGCTCGCGGCATCGGCCTGTTCGAAGGCGGCGCCCAGGGCGAGCACAAGCTGGCGCGCGGCTTCCTGCCGGTAGCGACCTATTCCGGCCACTGGCTCGCCCATCCCCAGTTCTCGCAAGCCGTGGAGGACTTCCTGAGCCGCGAGGCGCGCGGCATGAGCGCGTTACCTGGACGAGTTGAACGAGCACAGTCCGTTCAAGGCAGTGACTTGAGGTCCACGTACTGGACTAGGCGCTAGGTCCCGCCAGGACCCCAGTATCCCGCAGGGTTCTTACTCGTGTAGTGGATGACGCCATCGATCGACATCAAGAGGCTCCCAGCTTTCTGAATCGACGCCAGAATGGGGCCGGTGGCCGCGCTCGTTGTGTCGTTCGACAGGTTATTGAGATCGACGGATGCCTGTCTCAATAATTCGAGGGCTTGCCAAACCAATTCTAGTTCCGGGGGGCTGAGAGGCAAGGATCGCTCCTGCGCGCGTCGCGATCAAGGGATCGGACAAGAGCGAACGGTTTTCGTGTCCGCCACCTTGTCCAAATAGGTCGCGGTCCGCTCCCACGATTCCGCGGTCACTTCGTCCTGCGAGATAGCTCGGACCAGCCGTCCGTTGTCGCCCGCTACATCCGCAAGGGCGCGAAGGACCGCGGCCAGACCGTTGGCTTCCCAAAGTGTCCTGAGGAGTTTGCGTTCAGCAGGGTCGAGTTGCATGCCAACTGAGATGCAAAGACCGGGCCGAAATGTGACACTGAGGGATCGAGTGTTCGCAGTTGAAACGATCCGTTGACGATTTACCGCGTAGCCCAAACCAGCATCAAACCCCTAGAATCGCTATATCGATATCCAGGTACTTGCCGTGTTCATCGGACACTTCGCAGTCGGCTTCGCCGCCAAGCGCTTCGCGCCGCGCGCCTCTCTCGGCTGGCTGCTGGCCGCGCCCCTGTTTCTCGACCTGGTCTGGCCGCTGTTCGTGCTGGCGGGCCTGGAGGTAGTGCGGATCGATCCGGGCAACACCGCATTCACGCCGCTCGACTTCGTCTCTTATCCCTGGTCCCATAGCCTGCTCATGACGTTGGTATGGGCTGGCCTGCTAGCCGGACTCTATCAGTGGAAGGTCGGCTACCGGCCGGGGACGATCGCCATCGCCGTGGGCGTGGTGAGTCACTGGCTGCTCGACTTCGTTTCCCACCGCCCGGACATGCCGCTTGCACCGGGAGTCGATACCAAAGTCGGACTCGGTCTGTGGAACAACGTGTACGCCACCGTGGGTGTGGAGCTCGGCTTGTTTGCCATCGGTGTCGCGCTCTACCTGCAAGCGACCAGGCCGGTGGCGCGCCCGGGCAGTGTGGGCTTGTGGGCGTTCCTGGCGCTGCTGGGCTTTCTCTATGCCGGCGCGGTGCATGGCGACCCGCCACCCAATCTCAGCGTGCTTGTCGTCAGCGCGCTCTCGGCCTGGCTGGCTGTGTGGTGGGCAGCAGGGATTGACCGCAACCGGGTTCCAAGATGAGCGACAATGCGCCCGACCACGCGAACGCTGGCAACCCGGAGACGACAACGCAATGCGCGCACCACTGACCCTATCGATACTGCTCGGCATCGGCGCTCTATTCCCGCTGCATTGCGTTGCTGAACAAAGCGCCAGCGACCGCGCACTCCCTACCCAGCTCATCGTTACCGACCAGCAAGTCGGCACCGGTCGCGAGATTCGCGATGGCATGTACGCCGTGCTGCACTACACCGGCTGGGTCTACGACCCCGCCGCGGCCGACGGCAAGGGCCGGCAGTTCGTCAGCTCACGTGAGCGCGGCGAGGCGTTGTCTTTTCAGTATGGCTACCAACGCGCGGTCCGAGGGCTGGAGCGGGGTATGGAGGGAATGAGGGTCGGCGGCAGGCGCACTATCGTGATCCCGCCCAAGCTCGGCTACGACGGCTTCAAACATCCTTATCCGCCGGACGTGCCGAAGGGCTCGGCGCTGGTGTTCGAAGTGGAACTGCTCGACGCGGTGCCACAGGGCGCACCGCCGGATCGCTAGCGCAGGTTCAGGCCACGCGCCGCGACGAAGTGGTGTGCAGGTCGCGCGCCATCCAGACCGCGGCTTCTACGCCGCGGTAGTACTTGGGCAATAGCGCCATCTCGAGGAACCCGAGCCGGCGATAGAATCGGCGCGCCTGCTGGTTGCGCGCCCTGACTTCCAGATGAATAGCGCGGATCCCGGCCACGTGAGCCGATTCCTCGAGCCAGCGGATCAGGCGCGTGCCCAGGCCCAGGCGCTGGAACTCGGGCCGCACGGCTAACAGGTTGAGATGAGCGTGCTCGTCGCCGAAGAACATGATGGCGAAAGCGATCAGGCGTGTACCGCGGCACATCGCGACGGACAGCGTGTCGCGGTTGGAAATGCTCTTGCCCACTCTCCCGCGCGTCCAGGACCAGCCCAGCCCGCTTTCGATGAGGTCGCGCGACATCAGCGCGATGTCCTGCGCGTCGTCCGGGCGCGCAAGCCTGATCGTGAGGTCGCGAATGGTCATCGTCTGACGGGCGAGCTCAATACAGGGGTGGTGGCTCAGTTGGCGGGCTTATCGGTCACGGCAGGCTGGGCGGCCGCCTTCTTCGCCGCATCGAGCTGGGCGGGGCAGTACGTCTCGAGTGTTTCGTCGTAGCACCAGTGCGTGCCGAAGCCGTCGTTTTTCTTGATGCATGCATAGACGTATTTGCCCATTTCGTCGGTCCAGTGGCAGCCCTTGTACTTCTGCATCTGGGCCTCGCGCTGATAGGTTGGCGCCGGATCGCCCTCGGCACGGGCGATCGAGGCCGTCAGGCCGATCGCCAACCCGATCAGCAGCACAACCGGTTTCAGAGCCTTATGCGGAAAATTCATGGAAATTCCTTGAAGAAGAGGTAGCGGACCAGCATCGGCAATCCGCTCGGGATGCCTGCTGTCCGGATGCTGCTCGGCCCGGACGAAGCGCGACCATACCAGCGAACGGAACTATTCTAAGGCAAATCGGAGCGCGCCGGAAAGGACAGGAGCGGACGCTCGCGCCGCGGCCTGCCGTGCATGGCGCTCTGACGGGTCGCGAGGGGCGCCTGCAAGCTACTTGTCCGCCCGGGCCATCACGGCGAACACGGCACTCGCCCGGACGATACGTTGATCGCTGACGTAAATATAACAGTTGGCGAATGCCAGCCGGCGGCCGGCTTTCTGCGGATCTACGCGCGCTTCCATCTCCAATCGCCCGCCTTTGCGGGGTTCGAATCCTGCGGCGATCGCATTCACAATCATCGACGCTTTGTTGAAAGTGTTCGACTATGAACTGCCAGCCTCACGACCCCAGACCGAACACCTGGAACAGTTGCAGCAGGCCCACGCTGCCGAAGGGCAACAGTGCCGCCTGCACCGCCGGCTGCTCCATGATCGGGAGGAACGCCCCCTCGCGCAGGTTCTCGATCCGATCGATCATGGCCTGCACATGGCCGGGCGTGGGAACGCCCCCGCCTGAGCTGCCTTGACGCTCCAGCTGCACGCGGCGCAACTGGTCCACGGCGGCCCGGCGTGCGCGCGCGGCAGTCCGCTGGAGCAGATAGGCCGACGCGCACGCGATCACGAACGCGATGCCAAACACGATCACCAGCCCCACTGGCATGTCCCAGTCGTCGAATGCCGGCCAGCGCGCCACGATAATCAGCGCGAGCAGCACGAAGGGAGCATAGATGATCTCGGCTACTGGACCGGTCCGCCTCGCCACCAGCTGGATGTCGATCCAAGGCGCGACCAGCCTGCGCAGCAGCACCGGGTCCTCAACCTGCTGCAATCCGAGCTCCGCCTTGTACTTCTCGATGACAGCGGCGGGCCAGTCCGTCAGCCAGCCTTGCCAGGACAGGCGCTCGATGAAACGCTGGCACAGCCGCGTAAGGTCATTGGCATAAAACAAGGTGAGCAGGAACGCCACCAGCACCACCGCCATCAGCACCCGGTTGAGTTCTGCCATCGCGGGACCGCGCACCGGCTCGTGGGGCAGCCCGAACACCGACATGAGCAGGCCAGCCAGCAAGGCGAACGCCAGAGATGGCAGCACTGCCCGCAGCAAGGACACGTACCATGCCCCGGCATCCGTGTATTGACGCCATAGCCGGGCGATATCGATGTGATGCTCGGCGTCGGCGACGGCGCCGGGGAGGCCTAGCAGCCGGCGCCACCAGACCGGATCGGCTGGGGCATCTTCGATGCCGAACTCCGCTTTGATCGCCTCGTCGTTTTCGCGCAGGCTGCGGAACGATGCCACGAGGAAGATCAGTGCCAGCACTACCGCCAGCATGCGCAGCCACTCCGTAGGCCACACGCTCACACCTTCGAACCAGGCAAATGGCTCACCGGCATCGATCGGCTTCCCCTCGATCAACAGTCGCAGCCGCGTTGCCGGGGTCGCCTGTGAGACTTGCCACGCACGCACATTCAGCGCGATGAGCGCTCCCAACAGCGCGAGTCCGAGCCCCGAGAAAGCCAGCGCTGCAACTCGCTCACCGCGAGCGGCGCCGGGCCGCACCGACTCCGCGATGAAGCGGCCGCACAACTTGAACACCGCGCGGACTCTGCGGAAGGCCAGCAGCGACAGCATGAGCAGAGTCACGGCGACGACTCCGCTCCAGCGCTGCCTCGCTGTAAGCAAATTGTCGGACCAGTCGCCATGCGGGCTGACGCAGTGCTTGGCGTCCTTGCATTCGGGATCCGCTTGACTCAAGTCGAACGCCTGCGTGCGCCCCACTTCGTAACTGCGCGGGGGTGCCAGCCAGCGCGTGAGCTTGCACTGCACATCGGGCTCCTGTTCGAACATCGGCTGCTGACCTCGATCTCCGCGCTTCGGCCCGGCGGCGCAGCGACCATCGGTCGTTTGATCCACTTCCTTGGACAGATCCGGAAGGTAGGCGCGCTCGGCCTGCGGACCGGCCTCAGGACAAATCAAATTGCGCTGATCCTGTTCGTCGACCAGATAGTCGCGCAGCGCGAGGTGAGTGGAGAGATACGTCGCCGTCTGGTAGCTGCTGCGGAACGGCGGGACACTCTTCTGCAGGCACGGGTTGAGCTCGAGGCCGAAGCTCGAAGCCACGACCAGGTTTCGGGTCCACTCGTACTGGTCGCCGTCCAGCATGCGCACGTCGAGGTCGGTGGTGAAGAACACGGCACGCGGAAACTCGCGGCGCAGCGCGCGCAGCACGGCGATCTTGTCGTACACGTCGCTGCCCAGCACGCCGACCGCGCAGATCTCCTGGTCGCATTCGTCGCGGAAATAGCCGTCCGGTCTGGGCGCGTGGAAGTCGTGGGCCTGCTCGCGCACACGCAAATTGTCGCGCCTGATGCGGTCGGCCAGACGCCGCAGATAGTCGAACTGCTTGGGCCCTTCGCCGCGTTCGAGTTGCGGCGCGGTGGTCAAGCTCTTGACCAGATCGGCAGGCGCCTGCGGTTTGGACGCTGCCGGATCGGGCGGCACCTGGCCATCCAGGCCGCGGAAGTACCCGAAGCGCAGCACGCGGCAGCCGGGTGCCTGCACGTCGCGCTGTCCCAAGGCGTTCGGCTCCGACGGATCGGTCTCGCACACCTGTTCCGAGGCCATCGCGCGCTGGAGGGCCTTCGGCAGCATGCGGCCGTAATAGGTGTCCCACTCCGAAACCAGGGCGGCGAAGTGGCCGTGTCTGGTTCCGGGCCACACGCCGCGCTGATGCAGTTCCGCAACCAGAGCCCGCGCGAGATCCAGGTCGGTCGTCGTCGTGCGTAGAAAGCGGATCTCCTGGGCCTTGAACAGCGTGTGCAGGCTGCACTCCTCCGGCGGGGTTCCGGTGGGAGCCGTCGCCGCTGGCGCCTTCTCGTCGCACTGGTCACGCTGCAGCAAGTCCTTTTCGGTGGCCGTGGCGAAGGGAGAGTAGAAGGATACGTTGCGCAGGCCCGGCCACAGCCCTTGCCGCTGCGCCGGCGCCAGCTTTCGCGCCGGCCCGAACTTCTTTTCCTTGAGGCCGGCTTCCTGCCGCATGCCGCGCAGCGTGTCCGAGCTGGCCGGCCCGAGTATCCCGATCGACACCGCCAGCGGCTGCTCGGTCGACGACGCTGCCGGTGCCTCCTTTCCGCACTGCTCGGTCAGGGCCAGGGCCAGCGACTCCACGCGCGCCAGAGGCGTCGGGCCGCTGCCCAGATCCTGCTGAAACCACTCGTCCTCCAGCCACACGACCATCGCCCGATAGTCGTTGCGCATCGCTCCCGCGTTCTTGCGCTTGTACAGTTCGAACGGGACTAGCAGCGATTCCGTATCGGCGCCGAACCGGAAGTAGCCTAGGTGCTGGGCGTTCTCGGGGGTGAACTGAGCAACGTTGAGCGCAGCCTGCACCGCGTAACGAATCCGCCGGCGCTGCTCCTCACCGTCGGAATAGGGCGCATTGGAGACCATCACGCCCAGCACCAGGAGCTTGGCCTCGCGCTTGGAGTGGGCCTTGAGCTTGGCGCCCTCCCCGACCTTGCGCAGATGGTCGCAAATCTCGGGCAGCGTGTGGCGCTCGTCCTGCTTGGCCGGCGCGCCGGAGACGTCTTTGCGCGCGCGAGCGACAGCGGCAAAGGGATCCTCCCACAGGCGCGCATCCAGATCCTGCAACGCGGGCTCCTGGTAGCGAACCCCGGCGCTTGGCGGCGGCCGCGGGACTTCGAGCGGCACTCGCGTGAACAGCGCCGATGCGATTGCCGCGAGGATCAACGCGACGATACCGGCGACGGGAAGATTCGAGCCACCACTCTGCGATGCCATAGCCGCTCCCGCGATCAGATCGCCAACATGGTCAGCCCGGTTCCGGCACTTCGAGCGCGCTGCATTCGATGACCGCCGAGCCGTTTACCGCGCCAGCCTGCATCCCAAGATCACCACGTCCCGGGGTACGGCGTCCAGCACCGCCACGCCGGGCAGCAGGCCCCAGCGCTCGAATCCGTGCCGATGGAAGAGCCGCAGGCTCGGGGCATTGTGGCGAAAGACAAACGCGATGAAGTTGTCTATGCCCAGGTCGGCTGCCTGCGCCAGTGCGTGTCGCAGCAACGCCGAGCCGATGCCGTTCTTGCGTCCGGACGCAGCGACATAGACGCTGACCTCCGCGGTCGCATCATAGGCGGGCCGGCCGTAGAAAGTGGATATGCTGAGCCAGCCTTCCACCGCTTCTCCATGAACGGCGACCCACAACGGCCGGCGCCGAGGCTCGTGTGCCTCGAACCAGGGAATGCGGCTTTCGACGCTGACCGGCTCGGTGTCTGCCGTCACCTCGCGTGAGGGAATGGTCGCGTTGTAGATATCCACGATACGCGGAAGATCGTCGCGTCGAGCAATGCGGATGTTGACGACGTTCACCCTGGAATCTCGGGCTCGACGAGCTTCGCAAGTTGTGCGAGCGACTCTTGCCAGCCGAGATAGCACATCTCGAGCGGAATGGCTTCAGGCAGCCCTTCTTGCACTACGCTGAGCTCAGTTCCGCACGACACTTGCCTCAAGGTCACCGTCGTCTGCATTTCTCCGGGCAAGTTCGGGATCGTCGAACCTGTCCGTATAGCGAATTCTTTCGAATGGCACCAGTTCACGATACTCGCCGCCAAAGGAGTGACCGTGGCCTGTCGTGAAGTTCGTGAACGACATCCTGTAGGTGCCGCCGACTTTGGCATCCATGTGGTGAACCTTGCAGGTGAAGCCGTATGGCGGAAGCCACTTGGCCATTGCGTCAGCGTCCAAGAACGCTCGATAGACGCGCTCCGGATTGGCGCGGAGCACGCGGTGAAGTCGGATGGTGCCTGTGGGCATGGTCGATTCGCCTTTCGATTCATTGTCCCGCGGGAGTCGGGTTTACGCCCTTGCACGGGAGCGTTGATGGATGCATCGTGCCCGTAACGCCATACGCATCAGCGGCGCGAAGCGAAGCGGTGGGCAGTCCGCTGGATGCGTGGGTCGGGCGTCACAGCATGGCTCATCTGATTACGTCGTCTGCGCGCAGCAAGATCGACTCCGGGATGGTAATCCCCAGCGCCTTTGCTGTCTTGAAGAATCACCGGCGCACCTGCCTCAGTGTCGGCCAACGGTCGCATGGCTCGATGCTCAAGCCAGCGTGGCGGCCAACTCGGTGAAATTGGCCACGATGAGATCGGGTTGATGCGGTGTCGTGCCGAATGGCCGCTTGCGTCGGTCAATGAACGCCGTCCGCATGCCGTATGATTTTGCACCGATGCAGTCGAAGGCGTGATTGGCGACAAACAGGATGCAGGAGCGATCCTCGCCGATGATCTCCTCGGCCTTCGCGTAGGTCTTCCAGTGCGGCTTGAAATAGCCGGCTTCCTGCGCCGAAATGACGTGATCGAACGCAAAACCGATGTGCGGCCCGGCGGCCTTCAGCATGTCGCGGTCGCCGTTCGACAGGATCGCCAGCTTGTATCCCTTGGACCGGAGTCTATCGAGCGCCGCGACGACATCGGGAAACGGCTTCAACTTCTCGATCTCGCTGACGAGCGAGCGCACCTCGTCCTGGGTGTAAGCAATACCGCAGCGATCCATGACGTACGAGACGGCGCGATGCCCGATCTGCCGGTACGGTGTATGCCCGCGATCGCACAACGCGTCGATCATCGAGTTCTCGAAGTGGGTGCGGCGCCACCAGGTGACGAAGCTGTTCGGGCTCGCCATCCCAGCCCTTCTGTCTCAGGAAGGGCGTGACGGTCTCGGTGAGCCCCTTCTGCATATCGACGATGGTCCCGTACTGGTCGAACGCCAGGACCTTGATTTCGCGCTTCAGGATGTCAGGCGTTTCCATTGAAGTCTTCCGAATCTTGGAGGGAGGCGCACGGAGGTCCGGCTATCGCTCGCGACTGCATAAGATTAACCCGCCATAGGTCTCCACCGTCCAAGGTCCCGATCCAAATGCACGTTGACCAGCACTTGAAGAATAGCGAACCTCCGAGATTCGCATACCGTCTGAGCCCGATTGCTCTTAGGACTTCGCTTTCTTCGAAGGTTTCGACTTGCCAGAACTGTTGAGGGCGACCGCTTGGCGAACGAGCGCCTTGAAGGCGGACTCGTCAACTTCTTCTCCTTCGTGGATGTCGATCGCGCGGCGTGCGTTTCCGTCGAGACTCGAGTTGAAGACACGGGCCGGATCCTTCAGAGACGCGCCCTTGGAGAAGGTAAGCTTCACGACACTCTTGTAGGATTCGCCAGTGCAGATGATGCCGTCGTGCGACCAAACCGGAGTGCCCATCCACTTCCACTCCTCGACAACGTCCGGGTCTGCTTCCTGGATGAGCTTGCGCATTCTGCCGAGGGTTTCCCCGCGCCAGTCACCGAGTTCGGCGATTCTATTGGAGATGAGCTCCGATGCCGACTGGCCATGGCTTGCGCCCGACTTTTTCATGGTCTCATCCTAGAGGGAAGCTCTGATCAAGTCTCGCATGCGCGACCGGGGCGATTTGGGCCTAGGGCAAGTGGGCGAGGACGCCGTGTAGCCGGCCTACACAAGGAGGAGCCCGCGCAGCCATCGGCCCAAATCGCCCCGGTCCCTCAATAGAGACGACAGTTTATCGGGTTGTGTCAGGTGCGGCGTCTGCATCGTTGCGCTCCTCGCCAAGGTACCTACCTTGGCTTCGTCGCGACGCCTCGCATTCATCCGCACCTGACGCAACGCGCGTCGCGAGACTTGATCAGAGCTTCCCTAGAAGTTCCAGATACATTTCATCGCCCTGACCGGGCGCCGTCGCGCGCCCACCACCGGGCTTCTTGAACATCGTATTGAGCACCGACCCTGCAGGTCGTCCCAATCCTTAAGGGTTGGGCATCATCCCGCGTGCTTCATTTCAAGGATAGTTCCTCAATACCCGAGTCGGCCTTTGCGGCACATTTCCACTGGGTATTCCATTGCGTCATCCCCGAATCGCAGTTGTCGGGAGTGCTTGCCCGGCGGTAGCAGAGCTTGTCCGGTTTGGTGATCGACCAATCCTTTTTTACGTCGGTATAGGTTTCAACTGGCCCGTTCGGGGCATCGGGTCCTGAAGTGACTTCCACGCGACAGATCATGTCCATGGTGTCGGATACCAGCTTGACCTCGCCGGCCGAGGCCTCAGCTATAGAGTCCAGAGCCAACATGCAAGCGAAAATACTGGGAAACAATCTGGTCTTCTTCAGCATGGCAGCTACCTTCGTGTGTTCATGAACAGGAATATGGCGGCGAAAAGCGAATGAATAAATCGAGTCTGACCACATTTGCGGATGGGAGCGAAGCGAAGAGGGAACCGATAGCGAGCACAAGTCCGTCCACAGCGCGCCCGCTTCCGCGCGAACGATTCCGCATGATCAGGTCCCAATGCCACATCATTCGTTGTGATGCGGTACGTTCGCTTGAATTTGGAGTGGTCCGCTGCATTCATCTCGGTGCTACGGAAGACGCCCAACGCCGGCAATCACCGGGCAGCGACGGGCGGCGAGGCCGGCTGTCGCCGCTCCGGTGGATTGCATGGCGGGGCGGCTATCGAGCAACCCTTCAGCACAGCGCGAGCGACCCCTGATCCTAATGAGAGATTTCGCTTTCGACGATCGCAGCGAACTTCTTCAATTGCCCTATTTGCTTGGGAGAGAACTCACGAGGCTCGGTGTCAACGAGAGACAGAGCGCCGATCCCCTTACCCTTCGGGCCGTGGAGTGGCACCCCTGCGTAAAAGCGCAGATGAAACTCGCCAGTGACGAACGGGTTGTCCGCAAACCTGGCGTCCTTGGTGGCATTGGGAACAACCATTTCCTGAGGTTCGAGCATTGCGTGCGCACAGAAGCCGACATCGCGCGGGGTGGCTTCGACGTTGATGCCGTGGGTGGACTTGAACCATTGTCGGTCTCCGTCCACCAGGGTGAGAAAGACCATAGGCACCCCGAAAACATCGGCCACCAGCTCAGTGATCCTATCGAACCGCGGTTCGCGCGGTGTGTCCAGAATATTGAGCGCTTTGAGCTCAGAGAGACGGTCAGACTCGTCGGTCGGAATAGGTGCGGGCTTCATTGGTGTTCCCCTCTTCGTGATGATCCATACTCGCGGGCGTGGGCCAGCGAGCCCCAACTGCCTTGCAGAGTGGTACAGGCTCGTACCGAAAGGAAAGGCCCTGCGGCCCCAGCGTGAACCCGTCGATCAGCTTGATGGCCGATTTCTTCTGAGCTTCGACTACGTACTAGTCAAGTTTACTCTGCTCTCTGGTGACGCCCAACGCCTGCAACAACCTACCGGTGAACAGCAAGCGAAGCGGCGCTGTTGGACGGTTGATTGCGTTTTTGGGCGGCACCTCTATGCCGAGAACGCCTGACCCCAGTTCATTGAATCACCTTGTCGGCCCGCGCAAGAAGCCATTGCGGCACAGTAATGCCAATAGCTTTGGCGGCCTTTAGACTCACCCCGAGACTGAAGGTGGTGAGCTGCTCGATTGGCATCTCTGCCGCGACGGCACCCTTGAGGATTTTGTCTGCGCAGTCACCCAGACACCACCATAACGCCGGGTAATCGGGCCCGTACGATATTAGTCCTCCAGCTTCGACGAAGTCGGTTGAACCGTATACCGCCGCGACTCGACGTTTCTCGGTTTGCGCTGCAATCAATTGCCGTGCTTCGAAGGCAGTGCCATCCCCACGCCTCAGGTTCCGAGGCATTCCCCATAATGTAGAGAACCGCGGACGGAGACCTCGTATCGGGTGCCTCGAACCGCCCGACTTGCGAGGTCCGCTGTCGGCGCGTCCGCGTTGAAGCCGAGGTTACGCTCAGGCTACACGGTGTGTTCGTCCCATCTCAAGCGTGGGCCATCGAGGAGCAACGCAAGATGGTTGAGGACATCTCGCCCGAGAATGCCGCGCTCCTCGTCGATGACCAAGTACTGGCCTTTGAAGAGGCGCTTCAGGAATAGCATGTCCAAGTCGACGGCCGGTACGAAGCTCTTATTCCCGTCGAAACCGGCTATTTCGTAGCCTCGGCCGGTAGCCAGGCTGATTCCAAGCCCTTCAACAGCTTGGCGCGGGAGCAGCGTAACGTCGGCGCCGCTATCCACGAGCAACACTACATCTGAGACGCTGCCCCCAGTTGAGGGATTCCGCAACGTGACCCGCGCGAGGGGCGCTGGCGGGTTGAAGTGCGTAGCGTCATACGCCGGCATCGTCGGTTGCCTTGACAACCTGCTTGACGAAATCGGCAGCTTGCTCGGGACGAACCAGACGTGGGCTGGGTACGCGTGCCTGCGGCACGAAGTCGGGAATGACCACGTAGACCTCTGTATCTTCCGGCAACTGCACATTGTCCCGTAGCCGGATCTGACCGTCTTTGACCACACCCTCAAATGTCGAGATAGCCATGCGGCGTCTCCTCTTCCTTTTGCGACATTTCCGGTTTTCCACACACCCGGAAACGTCATTCTAGCCCCACTCACTGGCAGTCGCTCAGTGATCCAGGCGCGCAGCACCTCAAGCAACCTCTGTATCTCTGAGCTGCCTCCACGGATGCCGAACGCCGCACGTAACCGGCCCACGACGGCGGCGCGGAGCGCGGCCGTCGTGGGCCCGTGTTGACGCGCTGGTTGGGCGGCGGAGATGCGCACACCGTCATCTCGGGATTGTCTTCAAGACTCCGACAAATGCACCAACGTGGTCGAGCGCAACATTGCGCGACAGCTCGACAATCTCTCGAGCCGCAATCGTAAGATGCGAAGATTGCTGGACCGGCAGCATCAATGGACCGACTCTATACCCATAGCGCAACGAATGGCCGGCGATCGGCCCAGTCGTTCCGTGAATAATGCGAAAGGCGTCGGCATGAACAAGCGCGTTGCGAACACGAAGAAGTGTCTCGTATCGACTGTCTCAGACGACGTCGTCTATCCAAGCCCGCCAGGGCGGAGTTACAAGGTGCCGATTGTCTTCGAGCTTTCCTGTGTGCGTTACGCGATAGTACTCTCGGATACTATCCTCGCCACGAGGGGGCCGTTGAGCGAATGCGCCGAGTCTTGCGGCTGCGGCCATACAAAGATCTAAGCTTGTCAACGCCCCTGCAGCGGCCCAGCGAACGTGCCCATCGTCAACGACGTTGTTCTGGTATCCATCGACAGGCCAGAACGTTCCTTAAAACGAAGATCGTCGATCTCCGCCAGATAAATCAGCGATTCCGCCGCGCGACCGGCGGCGCTTGCGAGGTGCCCGATGGCGCCATGCTCTGGAGTATTCGTTCCGTTGAGGAGCCGTCCGATCTCCTCGTTTGCCGTCTGACCAAGCCTCACCTAAGCCCCGCTCCGTAGACACCTACCTCTGCGGCAGGCCTCGCCGCCCAACGCCAGCAATGAGGGGCGCCTTGGAGCGAAGCGACGAGGGTACTGAACAGCGACGCTGTTCAGCGCGGATCTTGTCCCGATTCAGTAGACACATGATCTAGCTCCCCTCGATTGCCTTGTTAGCGGCGTGCTTTCCGCTACTGCTCATGATGGCCCTAACTCGCGAAGCTTCTTGCTTTCCGGTCCGTTCACCGAATGACCTCGTTGGCACGCAGCAGCAACGACTGAGGCACCTCGAGCTTTAGCTCTCGCGCCACGCGCAGGTCGATGATCAGCTCGAACTGAGAGACCTGCTCAACAGGTAGGTCGGCGGGCTTGGCACCCTTGAGGATCCTTGCGACGTAGGACGCCGTGAGGCGCAAGGTGTCTTTGAGATCCGGCCCGTAGGACATCAGCGCTCCATCTTCGTGGTATTCCTTCCACGGGAAGACCGCGGGAATTCTTGCTTTGCGAATGGCGGATGTAATCTTGGCCCTCTCCGTCAAAAGCCCAAGGTCACTGGCGACGAGAATTGCGTGCGGTGCGCTGCGCTGGAGCGCTCGCAGCGCCGCGTCGAGATCGTTGGGGCCGCGCGCGTCAAACGTCTCCAGGTGCAGACGCAGTTGACGGGCTGCTTTCTGTGCTTCGGCGAATTGCGCAGGCAGGAGCGCGTTGGACGGGTTTCGGAGAAAAGAAACCCGCCGGGCGTGCGGGATAAGCTGGTGTAGTAGATCCAGGCGCTTGGCAGTCAGCTGCGGTGTGGCAACAGACACGCCGGTAGCATTTGCATTGGGTCTGGCCAGGCTTCCCGTCAGACCTGTCGCGATCGGGTCTCCAGACTGGAAGACAATGGGAATCGTGGTAGTCGTCTGCATCACCGCACGCGCGGCGGCCGTGGAGAGAGCCAAGATGAGGTCTGGCTTCGAGCGCACCAACTCGATCGCGTGAGGCATGGCATCCTCGACCGAGTTCCCGATTCGCCGCCATTCGACGACGATATTCTGGCCTTCGACGTAGCCCTGCTCTCGGAGGCCCTCGCGCAAACCCGCTTCCGCCGGTGAGGCTAAGATCTGGGGCAGGAGGACACCGATGCGGGGCATCTGCGGCGAGTCCGCGCTAGCGTGAGTAGCCGCCAGGGTCGCGGCAGCCAGTGCTATAGCCACCCGCAGCAGATAAGTCCTGCTCATCGAGGTGTTCAAGATGATTGCGGAGTCTCCGGAATGCCTTAAGGTCGATACCACTGAGATCAACTCGTCCGGTCAACAGAACCGCCCGATCAGACTCAGGCTTTGGATCAAGCAGCTTGTCAACGTTTGCAACGTGGCCGATGAAGTGATGTAGGTTGAAAAAGATCAGCGGGATGTCGCCAGCGTCACGAGCGACCTCAAACTCAGCGAAGCATTTCTTCGCGAAGTTCAGCTGCGTCACGGCTTCTCGGATGTAGATGCGCCACTTATCCATGCATAGGTTGCCGGCTAACGCCCGGCATCAGGGGCGCCGGCACGATGCCAGCGAAGCGAAACGGCGCTGATCGGCGTCCCCTGCATGCCGCATATAGGTAGTCCGTTCTGCATTCGAGCGATACTCATCGCGAGCTGGCAGGTATCTGTCAGTCAGGGCAGGACATGCGCCCGCGGACTACGAATATGCACGCACAAGCACTCGATGCTTACTAACTTACCTTCGAGTCCGCGGGTGCGCTGGGCCTTTAGACGAACACTCAGGGCTTACCCTCACAAGGCTCCCTATATTGCCTTCGCTTGCGCCCAGCTCGCATGCCCTTGCCGACTACTCTAGCACTTCAGGAGGGCGACCATGGACGTGTCATCAGCTGCAAAGTTTGCCGCTTTTGTCGGAATCGACTGGGGTGACCGCAAACACGACGTATGCTTGCAAGCGTGCGGTCAAGTGCGCGAGAGTTCGACGTGTTGCCCCATCGCCCCGAGGCCATTGACCAGTGGGCGCAGGCGCTGCGCCAGCGCTTTGGTGGGCGTCCCATCGCCGTATGTCTGGAGATCTCCAAGGGCCCCTTGGTGTATGTCCTGCAGCGCTATGCTTTCTTGGTTCTGTTCCCGGTCAATCCGACCATGCTGGCCAAGTATCGCGCTGCGTTCCATGTCAGCGGCGCCAAGGACGATCCCAGCGATGCACAGCTGGCTCTCGATCTGCTCCTGACCCACCCCGAGAGGCTGGCCCAGCTGCACCCGCAGAGCGCTGCGATGCGAACGCTCCAGCAGCTGGTCGAGCAGCGGCGCGCTCTGGTGCAAGATGTTGGCCGGCTCACCAATCGCATCACCGCCACCCTCAAGCACTACTTTCCACAGGTGCTGGAGTGGTTCAAGAACAAGGACACGCTGGTGTTCTGCGATTTCCTCAGCCGCTGGCCCACCCTCAAGCATGCCCAGCGAGCTCGCAAGACTCGCCTGACGGCGTTCTTCTACGAGCACAACGTGCGCTACCCTCGGATCATCGAACAGCGCATCCAGGCCATCCTCACGGCCACAGCGTTGACTTCCGACACGGCGGTTATCGAACCCAATCGGTTACTGGTCGAGGTTCTCGTCCAGCAACTGCGCGTCCTGCTGCAAGCGGTACAGCGATTCGATCACGAGATCGACGCGCTCGCCCCAACGCTGTCCGTCTACTCCTTGTTCAGCTCCTTGCCCGGTGCCGGGCCTGTGTTTGCTCCACGCCTCTTAGCCGCCTTCGGTGAGCAGCGTGAACGCTATGCCAGCGCCGCTGAAGTCCAGATGTACTCGGGTATCGCTCCCGTCACCGAGCGCAGCGGCAACAAGTGCTGGGTGCACTGGCGATTCAAGTGCCCCAAGTTCCTGCGTCAGACGTTCGTGGAGTTCGCCGCCTTGTCGATTCCGCACTGCTACTGGGCCAAGGCCTTCTATGACCAGCAACGTGGCAGAGGCGCCTCCCGCCAGGCAGCACTACGCGCTCTGGCTTTCAAGTGGATCCGCATCATCTACCGATGCTGGCAGAACCGAACGCCCTACGACGAGGTGACCTACCTGAATGCCCTGAAACGGCATGGCTCGCCGTTGCTGAACTGAGTTCAGATCCGCTGACAGAACACTTGACGGACTACCTCAGGGCGTGAGTTGGGCCGCTGCTCGTAACAGATGGCTTAGGTTGCTGCAACCGTTAGCTCCAGGCGCACAGCACGCGCCTCTAGCTCCACCTCAGCACCCACGAGTGGTGGACGCGCGTAGTAGACGAGCACCCCTCGGGAAGCGGCATCACCGAAGCTGCCCAATAACGCGGACCCCCAAAGATCGGGAATCTCGGCCACGTGAAATAGGGCGATCTGCGTTGTGTCCTCCCAGCCTACACCCAGCTTTACAAGAGTCGCTCCCACCGTGTCTATCGTGAAGCAAGCACGTTCCCGCATAGCCGCTGCCCCGGTGTCACCTTCGGCAATGATCTTGCCGCTCGAGTCAATATCGGCCTGTCCTGAGAGGAAGAACGTCTTGATCTTCTCAGATGTGGGTACCGTATGGGAGAAGGCACAAACAGACGTGACAGCGGGTGCCTTCAATGCCAAAGCGATGTTAGACCGGCAAACGCCACTCTGATTGCCGAAGATCAACCCCCACTCGCGCAGTTGCTTAAGGTACGGCACGTTGAAGGAGGACCAGTCGGAGAAGGTCAACGGCGCCGGCACTCGCAGCTCTATCCCGCAGAAGGCTTGAATCGGGCGCCCCACACTCTTCAGGTGCTTTTCAATGAATGCGTACGCTCGCTCAAGGGGTACCCAGGGACGCAAAAGAACGCGAACGACCTCGTAACCTTCGTAGGGAACGATCCCCGCGCAATACACGGTACCACCCGGCAGGATTCTGTAGCTCCCCGCCTTGTTATCGATCAGGGACGGCACGCGCGAACTTGAATCGTTGCTCACGTTATGCTCCTTTGTGGTGAATGGGCAGGTTGCGATTCACGGGGCGTCGCATGCTACGTCGCTGCGATGCGTCCGTCGAAGAGTGGGGCGGCCCAACGCGATGTTCGGCGGCCTCACTTGCTTCGTCCCGTTCCCGCGACATCCTCAATACTTGCTCGGACGGACCTACCGCTCCTCTCAAGGGCGAGCTTTGTTCCCACAAGGATTTGCGCGACACCCATATCCTGCCTTCGCTATGCCTTGCATGTAGTGCTCGATGAACGGCTCCTGAAAACCCCAGATCCGCAGCACATCGGCAATCCAGTCTGCCGACATGTTCGGGACAAGGGCTTCACACTTAGCCCAGTGCTCCTTAGCCTTCTCGGGTTGACCAAGCTGGCCGTACGAAGCTACGAACTTCCATTGCGTCTCGCACAACGCGAGCGCTGGATGGACAACCACGATGTCCAGTGACTTTTGGTACTCGCCACTTCGGTAGTAGTAGTAATGAGCGGTAGTGTGGTACCAGCCCTGGGCAGATACTGGGTTTAGGGCGTTTGCTTTGCTCACCAACGCCATGCCCCGCTCCCACTGCCCACTAAATGCGAACAGCATTCCGAGCTCAGCAAAGATTTCAGCGTCGTATGGCACGAGCCCCATGGCCGCTGTCGCCTCTCGCTCGAAGGAGTCGAGCTGCTTTCTGAAGTAGTAGCCGTAGGCGGCAGTTCGATGCGCATAAGCGTCATTTGGATCGAGCTGTACCGCTTTGATAGCATTCTCCCAGATCTCCACCGACGGAGTTGGAGAGGCATCGAAGCGAAAGATCCATCCCATTAGCCGAAGCCAGGCGTACTCTTCGCGCGCACGCGCGTAGCCCGGGTCAACCACTATCGCGCGCTCGAGCATTGCTTTGCCGTTGCTGTACCAGTCTTTCGAATAGCCACCTAACCCCCTAGACCCCAGAACGAGCTCGTACGCTTCCATCTCTTCAAGCTTCTTGCGGTCGGACCTTCTTAGCACTGTCGTTTGAACCTGACCGCCAATGCCGCCGGCCAAAGCCGCGACGATCTTCCGCGTCACCTCATCCTGCAACACAAAGACATCCTGGTAGTCGCGATCGAAGCGATCCGCCCACAGGTGTGAGCCGCTACTCACGTCGATAAGCTGCGCAGCAATGCGGACGCGACCTTCCGTCTTCTGCACGCTGCCCTCTAAGACATACTGCGCGCCCAGCTTGCGGCCCACGGCCGAGACATCCACGGACTGTCCCTTGTATTGAAAGGTTGTATTCCTCGCTAATACATGAACATCGCGGAATCGAGCCAGTTCCGTGATGATGTCTTCCGTAAGTCCGTCGCTGAAGTAGTCTTGTTTCGGATCGCCGCTGATGTTGGTGAACGGGAGGACAGCGAGCACAGGCCCTGTGGGCATGCGGAGAAGAGGGTCGGTCATGGCATGACCAGTCGGTTCCTTCCACTGGAGCGTCTGCCAGACGGCGAATCCCAGAGCAAGGCTCAGCAGAAGCAAGCCGGCGGCGAAGACCGAGTGCCTAGTTCTAGCACGGCGTAACCCCCGCGCTGGCCTAGCCGCCCCTACGTGGTATACGCGCACGGGCTTAGCGATGTTCTTCACCGTTTGCTCTCCGGCAAACTTGAAGGAGACCTGAACTCTTCCCTCGACCTGGTCGAACACAGTGCCCGAGACACAGACTCCGCCAGGCTCCGCCAAGGCTTCTAGCCGTGCCGCGATGTTTACGCCGTCACCGTAGAGCGCCCCATCCTGCTCAAGGACATCGCCTAGGTTGACCCCGATCCGGATTGACATCCGCCGCGGCTCCGGCGCCGCAGCATTGCGAATGGCAAGTTCGTTCTGGATCTCGATGGCGCACTGCACCGCCTCGATCGCGCTGGGGAATTCCGCAAGTAGCGCGTCTCCGGGGGAGTCGACCACACGGCCCGCATGCGCGGCAACCCGCTCCGACATGACCGAGCGATAGACAGTCAATGTGCCGAGCGTAGCTTGATCGTCCTCACTCATCAAACGTGAATAGCCAACAACATCGGCGCTGAGTAGGGCTGCAAGCTTGCGGGGGGATGTCACGTCTTTACACTGCGATTGCGTAGCCTACAAGTCAAGTCGCTCGCCTACGAGACCAGACGCCGAACTAGAAGTTGATACCTTCGAGGTGCAGAGTACGCCCCTTTGGAGGTGCTTACAAAACCACCTGAAAGGTGTCTAAATATCCAGTATTCACTCAAGTTCATGATTCTGCGCATGCGGCCACTCCTGGAGCCGATGAGTGCTGCGCGAACCTGTTCTCGCACCTATCAACTCTACCCGCCCGCGCGCTCGACTCATAGCCAAAGCTCCTGGACCAGTTCCAGGGCCGCCTGCGCGTCAGGCGCTATAGTATCCGCGCCGAGCAAGCCTATGTCGATTGGGTGCGGCGCTTCATCCCGTTCTACGGCAAACGCCCCCCCGCGAGACCGACGCGGTGCTGGCGCTGATGCGGGGGACGTCCGGCCCAATGCCGAGATCGGCACAGCCGGCGCGCGTTTGCAACTCACCTGCTCCAGACCTGCAACGACAGTCGCGTGCTACGGGAACTCCTCGGCCACAAGGAACTGTCCCCATGATGCTTTGCACGCAGGTGCTCAAGGCTGGAGCGGCAGGGCCGAGGAGCCCGCTGGATGTGTAGTTACTCTGCGCGGCGCTGATCCGATTCCGTGGCCCCCGCCCGCATCAGGCCCGGTACATCGCTGTCGTCCTTGAGGCGAACGCCGGTCAAGCGCAGCCGCCGCGCCTCGCTTAGCAGAAACAGCAGCCTGCGCGCCGCTTGCTCGTAGCCTAGTCCCTGCGGACGAACGTTGGAGATGCAGTTTCGCTCCGAATCCATGCGCCCGACCCTCGGCGCATGCGTGAGGTAGATGCCCAAGCTGTCGGGCGAGCTCAAGCCTGGGCGCTCGCCGATCAGGATCGCCACGATCTCGGCACCCAGCAACTCTCCGATCTCGTCGCCCAGCGCGACGCGGCTCTGCTGCGCGATCACCACAGGCGCCAGGCGCCAACCCTGCTCTTCGAGCGCCGGCAGCAGCGCTGCAAGCAACGGTGCCGCGTGGTCATGCACCGCGCGCGCCGACAGCCCATCGGCGACAACCAGAGCCAAGTGCGGCGCTGGATCGGTGCGTGCGGCGGCAAGGACCTGGCGACTGGCCGCATTCAGGCGCCGTCCGAGATCCGGCCGACGCAGATAGTGCAAGCGGTCTGGCGCGGCGCTCTGCACCAAAACACCTTCCAACCCGATCAAACGCAGCCCCGCCTCGACGCGATCCGCCTCGAAGGGCTGATGCACGGCGTCGCGTGCCTGCGCGTGCGCCAGACCGAATTGCAGCACCGCATCGGTGGGCAGGCTGTTGCCGGCGCGGCCGAGCGCGATGCGCGCCGATGTGAACCGGCGCAGCTCGGTCCATGGGTTGCGCTCGATCAGACTCGCTCACGGCGCCTCTGTCAGCCGGCGCGCCGATGCAAGCAGCGGCTGCGCCGCGCCCGGTGCGCGCAGGCGGCCCGAGGTATCCATCAACTGCATGCGTACAAGCCATTCCTCGAACTCCGGCGCGGGACGCAGGCCGAGCGCGCTGCGCAGGTAGAGCGCGTCGTGAAACGATGTGCTCTGGTAGTTGAGCATGATGTCGTCGGCACCGGGCACGCCCATGATGTAGGTCACGCCGGCCACACCCAGCAGGGTGAGCAACGTATCCATGTCGTCCTGGTCGGCCTGGGCGTGGTTGGTGTAGCACACGTCCACGCCCAGCGGCACGCCCAGGAGCTTGCCGCAGAAGTGGTCCTCCAGGCCGGCGCGGATGATCTGCTTGCCGTCGAACAGATACTCGGGGCCGATGAAGCCGACCACCGTGTTGGTCAGCAGCGGCCGGAAGTGGCGCGCGACGGCGTAGGCGCGCGCCTCGCAGGTCTGCTGGTCCACGCCATGATGGGCATCGGCCGACAACGCGCTCCCCTGTCCGGTCTCGAAGTACATCACGTTCTGCCCGATGGTGCCCCGTTGCAACGATTGCGCCGCGTCGTGCGCCTGTTGCAGGAGCGCGAGGTCGATGCCGAAGCCGCGGTTGGTCTGCTCGGTCCCGCCGATGGACTGGAACACCAGGTCCACCGGCGCGCCTTGCTCGATGGCGCGGATCTGGTTGGTGACGTGGCTCAGCACGCACGATTGCGTGGGGATGTCGAAACGCGCGCGCACTTCGTCCACCATCTGCATCAACGCCACGATCGCACCGAGGTTGTCCGACACCGGGTTGATGCCGATCACCGCATCGCCCGCGCCGTACAGCAGTCCGTCGAGGATGGAGGCGGCGATGCCCTTCGCATCGTCGGTCGGATGGTTGGGCTGCAGGCGCACCGACAACCTGCCCTCCAGCCCGATGGTGTCGCGGAAGGCAGTCACCACGCGACACTTGCGGGCAACCGTGATCAGGTCCTGGTTGCGCATGATCTTGCATACCGCTGCCGCCATTTCCGGCGTTATGCCAGGGGCAACTCGCCCCAGGGCAGCGCTGTCGCTGGACTCGAGCAGCAGCCAGTTGCGGAAATCGCCGACCGTGAGATGCGAGATCGCGGCGAACGCATTGCGATCATGGGTATCGAGGATCAGCCGCGTCACCTCGTCGACCTCGTACGGGATCAGCGCTTGCTGCAGAAACACCGTGAGGGGCAGATCGGCGAGACACAGCCGCGCTGCCATGCGCTCCTCGTCGCTCTCGGCAGCCACCCCGGCAAGATCGTCGCCCGAGCGCGCCGGCGAGGCCTTGGCCAGCAACACCTTCAGGTCCGCGAAGGCGTAGGTCCGCACACCGATGGTTTGCTTGTACATGGATGAGGGGCTAGGGGCGAGGGACTAGGAGAAGCGCCGTTCTTGTTGAGCGTGTTTCGACTCTGCTGCGCGACGCTCAACACGAACGGTCTTCTACGCATCCGGCTGGTTCTCCGGCGCGGCCTTCTTGAACGCCTCCAGCTTCAGGCATTCGGCGTTGATGCGCACGATGGTCGGGAACGCTGTGAGGTCGACTTTGAACCGATTGGCGTTGGCCACCTGCGGCACCAGAGAGATGTCGGCGAAGCCGGGTGTGTCGCCGTGGCAGAAGCGCCCGGTCCACGGTTCGGTCGCGAGGCGCTTCTCCAGCGCGGTGAAGCCGGTCTTGACCCAGTGGTGGTACCACTCGCGCTTCTGATCTTCGGTGAGACCCAGGCTGCCGGTCAGGTAGTTGAGCACTCGCGTATTGTTGAGCGGATGGATCTCGCACGCGACGATCAACGCCAGCGAGCGCACGCGGTTGCGCTCGAACGGCGCCACGGGGATCAGCCGCGGTTCCGGGTGGGTCTCTTCCAGGTATTGGATGATGGCGAGCGACTGGTACAACAGATTGCCTTCATCCTCCAGCACCGGCACCAGGTTCTGCGGATTGACGGAGCCATATTCGGGGTTGTATTGCTCCCCCTTGGCCAGATGGATGCTCACGTAGTCGTAGCTCAACCCTTTGAGGCCGAGCGCGATGCGCACGCGATAGGCAGCCGAGCTGCGCGAAAAGCCATAGAGTTTCACAGTGCCTCCCGTGTCGTTGTTGTACCTAGACGCCCAGTGCGCTGGCGTGGATTTCCCGCAGCCGCGCCAACTCCAGCTTGCCGCTGGCGGTGCGCGGCAGCGCGTCGACCCAATAGTGCCAGCGCGGCCGCTGATGGGCCGGAAGCTGATCGAGCCGGACCTGCAGGCGGCCCTTGGCTTCGCTCTCGCGCCCCGGTTTGGACACGGCGAACAGCGCGATGCCGGTTAACCCTTCGCTTCCGACAACCGCCACCACGGCCAGCTCCTGCACCTCGGACGCCACATCGTTGCTCAGCTCGCGCTGCAGATCGAGCGTGCTGACCCAGCGGCCGGCAACTTTCACCAGCGCGTCGTCACGGCCGGCGAACTCCCACTGGTCCTCGCCGCGCGCGAAGAACAGATCTCCCGACGAGCACCAGCCGTCGCGGAAATTGCGTTGCTGCAGATCGGGCCAGCGGTAGTAGCCGAGCGCCAGACTGGGATGCCGAAACCAGAGGCGCACGGGCAGCTCGGGATCGGACGAGGCAGTGTCGGCCCGAACCTGAGCCAGCGGTGCCGGCTGCGCTGCCTCGGATCGCGCCGTATCGCGATACAGCACCATCGCCAGCGTCTCGGTCATGCCGTAGCCGCTGATCAGCGCGTGGCCCGTAGCCGCGAGCCACTCCCGCGCCACCTGCGGCGGCAGCGACTCGCCCGCCGAGACGAAATGCCGCACGCCTGCATTGGACAGGCGCCCTGCCAGGCCCCGCGTCAGCAGCTGATGGTATAGCGTCGGCACGCTGAAAATCCGCGTCGGGCGCTGCCGCTCCACCACTCGCGCGACCGGCTCCGGCTCCGGCCACGACGGATCCAGAATCACGGTGGCACCCAGGCGCAGCCCGGCGAACAGGCTGTTGGCCAGAGCGTAGGCGAAGAACAGGCGCGAGGTGGCGAACAACCTGTCCTGCGCGGTGGCGCCGAGAACCTCCCGCGCGAAAGCGCCGCACGCCTCGACCGCGCGGTGCGCGTGGATCACCGCCTTCGGCCGCCCGGTGGTGCCGGAGGAATAGATCCAGAAGGCGGGATCCTCGGAGCTGCACGCGAGCCGGCTCGACCCACTCGCCGCGCAGCGTCTCGCTGCCTTCCATCGCCACCATCCTGGTAGGCGTGGACAGCGTTACCGTCGAAATGGAATGGGCCGCCTCGGTATCCGTGCAGCATAGGCGCGCCGCGGTTTCGTTGAGGACCGCCCCCAGTTCCTCTGCACGCAGGCGCGGGTTCAACCCGACCGCGACTGCACCTGCCCATACCGCGCCCAGCCAGATCGTGACCCATGCGATGCAATCGGCGCCCGTGACGATCACGCGATCTCCGCTGCTGATTCCGTGCGCGCGCAGCCAACCGGCGGTACGCGCGACCTGTTCGCGCAACTGCGCGTAGGTGAGCGCATCGTTGCCGCAGATCAGCGCGATGGCGTCGTCGTCGCCGGTCGATAGCAGCAGTTCGGCGGCGTTCACTGGTTCGACTCGCGCACAGCGCGGTACCGGGCGAGCAGCCCGGCGGCGACAGCCATGTCCTCGACATTGTCGAACATCGGCACGCCGGCAGCCTCCATCGCTGCCATCCACTCGGCCCTGCGTTCGAGGGTGCCCATCATGGAGTGCAGGATAGGCATCCGCGCGCCGCGGCACAACTCGGCGAGCCGCGCCACCACCGCACCGCCGTCAACCATGAACGGGACAACGTGAATCATGAGGATCGTGTCGAACGCTCTAGCGCCATCTTCCAGCGCGGCAGCCAGCGTATCGCCGAAGCGCTCCTCGCGCGCGTCCGCCAGCAGGTCCAGCGGATTGGCCACCGCCGCTTCGGGCGGGAGAAAGCCGCGCAGCCGCTTATCGAGTGCCGGAGGCAGCTCCGGCAAGCGCAGATCCTCGAGCGCGCACTGATCGGTCGCCAGCACGCCCGGGCCGCCAGAGTTGGACAGAACCAGCACGCGCGGGCCGATGCCGCCGGGATGAACGCCGAATGCCTTGCCCGCCAGCATCAGCCGGCGCAGGTCGGTGACGCGCACCATGCCGCAATCGCGGCAGAACGCTTCCGCCTCCTCGTCGGTCAGGGCCGTTGAACCGGTATGGCGGAACGCCGCTGCACGTCCTGGCTGCGTGCGCCCGCCCACCAGGGCGATCACCGGCTTGCGCGAAGTCACGCGGCGCACGACGTCGCGGAAAGCCCGCGCATCGCCGAACGACTCGGCATACAGCAGGATGGCGCGGCAAACGGAATCGGCGCCGAGCTGCTCGACGTATTCGGCCAGACCCAGATGCATGGCGTTGCCCACAGATACCACCGCGCCGAGCGGAATGCCAAGAGTGTGGCTGGAGGCGATCACCTCCTCCGCGATGGCGCCGGACTGCGATACCAGGGCAACGCCGCCGCCGCGCGGCATGTCGCGCAGGAACGTCGCGGCAAACGGCGCCGTGCGATCGATCAGATCGATGACACCAGCACAGTTCGGTCCGCCGATCGTCAACCCGTGCTGCGTCGCCAGCGCCTGCAATTCGCGGTCGCGCGTCTTGCCCTCAGCGCCGCCTTCTGCGAACCCGCCGGGAAGGATGAGCAGATTGCGATGGCCGCTGGCGGCCGCCTCGCGCACTACGTCCAGGATGGTGTCCGGGCGCACCACGATCACCACCAGCTCGCAGGGCGGAGACACCTCGGCCAGGGCTGTCGCCACAGGCAGACCGAACAGTTCACCTCCCTTGGGATTGATTGGGACGATGCGGCCTTTGAACCCGGAGCGCAGGAGGTTGCGCAGCACAGCGCCCCCGGAGCTGGTAAGGCGGTCGCTGGAACCGACCAGCGCGACGCTGTGTGGCCGCAGGAACGCAGCAGGGCTGTGCAGGGTCACGCTGACGCCCGAGGCAACAGCGAGGTTACGGGCAACGAAACAGGTTTCAAATGCAACTCTCCGATGGCGGCTGGCGGGGACCGGCCCCATTCTACCGGCTCCATGTCGGCCGTCGGCGTCAACCGGGCCAATGGACGGGCGTTAAAGAGGGCGACGAGGCTCCTAGCCGTAGTCAAACATCCCGTTAAACCAGATGGAGAAGTGCATGAAAAAGCTGATCGCAACCCTGGTCGCCGCTCTGTTCGCGGCTGTCACCTTCACCGCTTTCGCGGCCGATACCGCCACTCCCGCCCCCGCGGACAAGCCGGCTCCGACCAAGAAGCACAAGAAGCACGCCAAGAAGGACACCACGAAGCCGGCTCCGGCCGCCTCGACCGACAAGAAGTAAGCACCAAGGCTGACCCTGGCAGTAGGGAGGGGAGGCGTGATTGATCGCCTCCCCTCTTCAATTTGTGGTTCATCCGGCTCCCCTCACCCTACCCTCTCCCGGAGGGAGAGGGACCTCAATACTGCTTGCTTAGTCAATTCGAATAGCGCCCGCGGATCTTGACGGTCCGCTCCAGCCCGTCCACCGCCTCCAGCAGTTTCAGCCGCAAATCCGGCTCCAGTCCAGGCTGCGCCAGGAACTTCTCCACCGTACTCAGCGCCCGCGCGCTGCGCTGACCACCGACAAAAGCGGCCAACCAGTCGTTCACGAAAAAGATCTTGTGCCGGCGCTTGAGCTCGGGCAACGCGTGCAGCGCAGGCTCCAGAAAGGCGAGCGTGAGCGCCTCCTGCTCCACCGCGTTGAACGGCGGCAGGCTGTCCTCGATCCAGCGCTCCGCCAGGTGTGGATTGCTCATAAACGCGTCGAAGTAGTCGCGCTTGGTCGCGAAGTCGGGACGCGCTGCGCCGGCTGCGTATGCCTGGCGCAGGCCGTCGTCGGTCCGGTCTGCTTGCGACTGCGCGGCGAGCCATCGTTCGCCGGCTGCGTCATTCAACGTCAACAGGCGGCGGATAACGCGGAAGCGATCGTTCGATGACAACGTCACCCCTGGGATCACCTGCTGGCCGGACAGCAGGCGCTCGAGGTCCGCTCTGCCCTCGCCGCTGGCAGCGACGGCCGCGAAAGCACGAAAGCAGATGATGCGCAACCCGGTCTGCGGTGCGCCGAGCATTCCGGCACGCAACGCAGACTCCAAGTGTGACGCGAGCGCCGCTTGCTGCCCGTCGGACAGGTACCAGCGGAAAGCAGTCTGTACCCGGGCGAGGATGCCCGACACCGTGACCTCATCGCGCTCCTGCGGCAGCTCCCGCAGCGCCATCTCGATGTAGTCGAGCGGCGGCAGCTCGGCCTCGCGCACGCTCTCCCACAGCGCATCCCACAGCAGCGCGCGCAGAAACGGGTCGCGCACGCCGCCGATTCCTTCCAGCAGTGAGGCACGGCTCCTCTCGTCGAGCAGGAACAGCCCGTAGCCGAAATCCCCGTCGTTCGCGAAAACGAACTGCGGCGCGGGCCGCCCTTCGAGGGACCGCACGCGCACCGACTCGCCCTCCAGCACGACTTGCAGTCGCTCGATCTTGCCGTCGGCATCGACCACGACGAGCTGCACGCGCATCGGCCACACTCCGCCCTCGCCTAGCGCATCCCGCTGGGCAAGCGCCACCTGCGACAGCCTGCCTTCGGCATCCACGCCCCAGGTCACACGCACGGCGGGCAGCCCGCGCCGCTTGACCCAGGCGTCGGCCCACTCCTGCAGATTGCGCCCGGACGAGTGTTCGAACGCACCGACAAGATCACTCCAATCGGCTGCACGGAATGCGTGGCGCGCGGTGAACTCACGCACCGCGCTGCGGAACACCTCTTCGCCCAGGAAGAACTCGGCCTGGCGCAGCACCGCCGGAGCCTTGCTGTAAACGATGTTGCCGTAGGCCGACTTGGCCCCGGCCAGATTGGGCAGCGACTGCCAGATGGGCGTGGTGCCACGCGTTGCGTCGGTGCGGTAAGCGGCCGTCTTGAGCGCGCGGAACGCGTTCCAGGCGTCGAACTCCGGCAGCAGCGCCGCGGTCGCCTTGGCCGCCATGAAATTGGCAAATCCTTCCTTCAGCCACAGGTCGTCGAACCAGCGCATGGTGACCAGGTCGCCGAACCACTGATGCGCAGTCTCGTGAAAGATGAGCTGCGCCCGCCGCAGGCGGTCGGCGGCGGCCGGCTGAAACGGGAACAGCACGCTGTCCTCGCGCAGGAAGGTCGCACCCGCATGCTCCATCCCGCCGTACGCGAGCTCGGGAATGAGCACCAGATCGTACTTCGCAAACGGAAACGGTTGCGCGAAGTAGTCGGCGAAGTAAGCCTCGCTCTGGCGCGTGAGGCGAAACACCTCGTCCGCCTCCTGCCGCGCACGCTCCAGTCGGGAGCGCCGCACGAACAGCCGCGCCCCGCTCGCTTGATCCTTCAGCTCCGCGAACGGCCCGGCCGCGAACGCGAACAGATAAGTGCTGATCGGTTCGGTGGCGGCAAAGCGTGTTGTGGCCATCTCGCCGTTCGACGTGATCGCTAGTTCCGGCGCATTGCCAATCACGCGCCAGTCTGACGGCGCCGTCACCGCAAGCTCGAAGCGCGCTTTCAGGTCCGGTTGGTCGAAGCACGGAAAGAGGCTGCTGGCGTCGGCCGGTACCAGGAGCGTGTAGAGGTAATCGGTCTGATCCTGGCCGTCGCGAAAGCGCGTGACCGCTGTGCCGGAGGCGCGAATGGGGGCGTCGAAGCGCAGCTCGATTCGATTCTCGCCGGGCTGCAGGAGGGCTTCGGGTATGACCAAGTGGTCCCGCGCCGATGCCACCACATCCGGCGTCACGCCGTTTACGCGCAAGTCCGAGACCCCGGCACCTTCGCCCGGGCGCCAGTCGAGAACCAGGTCTGCCGTAGGCGCGTCGACCGTGACGACAATCAGGAGCTCTCCGCGCAAGCGCTCGAACGGCCGCGCCAACTCCAGCTTCAGCACATAGCGCAGATCGCGATAGTGCTCCGCCCGCCAGGTGGCGAGTTCCCGCGAGATCCCGGGCTCGAGCTCACCCCCGGGCGGATGGCCGAGGGCGCCCGGAGCCCCGATCGGTAGAAGCGTGACGAGCATGCCAATCAGCCCCTCGTATATTTTCATGGCGACGCCGATCATAGCAACGCCCGGACTGCGGCGTCTTCCACGGCACTGACAGGCCGATGCAAAATCCAACCCCGTTCGCGCTGAGCGTAGTCCGGCAGGGCGGAGTCGAAGCGTTGCCGGCACTTCGACTCTGTGGCGTTAGTACCGTTCGTGTTGAGCGTCGCGCAGCAGAGTCGAAACACGCTCAGTGCGAACGGGAGATGCGTTGTGCTGTAGCTGCAGAGTCGAACTGCCACTCATCTCGGCTGGAGCGACGCGCGGCGCTGGATCTCTTTGACCAGCGCGCCGAACTGCTTCTGGATCGCGGACTTCACCGCAGCCGTCCCGATCAGCGGGGGCAGCAGAAAATTGGGCACCAGCCGGCCCGTGTAAGTCAGGTGCAGAACCTCGCCTTCCTGCGCGAGCAGGTAGGTGCCCGTCATCTCCCTGAACGTGCCCGAAAGGGCGCGGGAGCGAATGCTGGTGCGCGGCTCTTCGGCCACGAGGAACGTGACTTCCACCTTGAAATGGAACACAAAGAAACCGGCCTCGCCCTTCTGCTCGACGATGGCGGTGTTGCCTTCACGCAGCAGGACCTGGCTCGACTTCAGGTCGGGGATGAACTCCGCGTAGCGGTCGTAGTCGATGAGGACCCCCCAGGCGGTATCGAGATCGGCACCGACGCGGGCGACCGCGTTGACCAGCACGGCGTCGCCTTCGCGGTGCGCCTCGACCTTGACCTCATCCTTGTCCCCTGCGAGCGCCAGCGAGGACAGCAGCGAGAAGCAGCGCGATGTAAGGTCGTCGCAACAGTTTCTTCTTGATCACCAACGACCCTCAGCCGAACTTAGCTCTTTCCCTACTTGCCCCACCGCACCAAATCCCCCCTGCCCCCCTTTACAAAAGGCGAGTCGTGCAGTGCGAAGACCTCCTCCCCCTTTGGAAAAGGGGGATCGAGGGGGATTTTGTGTCCGACGAGTTCCGCTCCGACGAACATCACGGGCAGAGGCTCAGATTCATGCGTGACCAAGATTTATTGTGCGCCTCGTCGTAACCGGAAGTTCGCAGCTGCGCTGCCCATCTGCCTTTAGGACTTTCCAGTTGGAGGCGCGCGCCGGGCTTCGCGTTCAACCGCCCGCGCGATCGCGTGCGCCCGCAGAGGCGGGTCA
Organism: uncultured beta proteobacterium; assembly: GCA_963741215.1. GTDB lineage: Bacteria > Pseudomonadota > Gammaproteobacteria > Burkholderiales > SHXO01 > SHXO01. Next base: position 30,991 of record CAVUHQ010000005.1, on the reverse strand, counting down.
GTCCAGCTTGAACCACTCCTCCACCGCGCTTGCGTGGTGCTGCATCCACTGCCGCGCAGCATCGCGCGGCGTCAACCCCTGCACGTTGACGGAGTAATCCATTGCCGCCACCGCATCCAGGCCGAGATACAGGCGCTTCAGTACCCGCAAGGTGCGTGCCGGAGCGCGTGTCACCCATGCCTTGCCGGCGACCAGAGTACCGGAGCTGGGTTCGCCCAGCAGGCCCTTGGGCTCGACCAGGGGGCGCATGTTGCCGATCTGGTTGATGTAGTGAGGCCACCACAGCGGCATGACGAACCAGCGCCGCTCGTCGATGGCGCGATGATAGTTGCCGTGGAACTCGGGAACGGTGCCCGGCACCAGCTTGTAGCCTGCCGCGTCGAGCCCGTAGGCTTTCATCACTTCGGCGGAAACCATCATGTTGCCCGAGTCGCGTCCGGTGCCGCGGATTTCCTTGTCCATGCGTGCCAGCACCTCGGGTTTCTTGAGGTCATCGATGCCAGCCACCAGAGACTCCGGCACGTAAGCTGGCACCATCCAGGCGAAGCGCGCGCCGCGGTACAGCGTCGCGAGAGCCTCCGCCTGCGCACCGTACTGCTGCCAGTAGACGGCGTGACCATGTGGAAGCCAAGCCGCGACCAGCAGATCCACTTCGCCATCGCCGAGCCTGGGGAAGATCTGCCCGTGGCTGCCCTGGACTACCTCGACGGTGTGGCCGAGTCGCTCCAGAACTTCCTGTACCACGCCGCCGGTCACTGCATAGAACGACAGGCTGATCTGCCCCATCACGACTTTGCCGGGCTGCTCGTCCGCCTGGCCAGGGGATCCGCTCGCGAGCAGCAGCGCCGCGCACACGCCGCCTAGAAATCTTGCGGTGTTCATGTTGCAGTTCTTCGATTGGTTTCGTCAGTGATTGGAGACCATCGAAGGCAAAGAAGGTTCTATCGGCTACCCGCGCAACCGTTGCACGATGGCGACGAAGGTATCGCGGCCGCCGAAGCCGCCCGCCTTGGTGACGAACCACAGATCGCCGCCGCCCGTGCTGATGCGACTGAAGGGAATGCCGGGCAGCAGGTTGCCCATGACGCGCAGCACGGGCTGCGATAGACGCTGAAGAATGGCTATGGCGGTATCGCCGCCCGTGGCCACCATCGCCGCCACTGGCCTGCGCTCGAGCAGTCGGGCCGCGCCATCGGCCAGACCGCGCGCAACGTCGGCGGCATCGCCCTCGCCCCCGCCGACACCGGGCGTGGCCTTGAGCACCAGCACCGGGGCAGCGCAGCGCGCAGCGGCTTCGATGTCGACATGGCCGTTCGGCGCGGCGAAAGCTTGCGCACCGCATACCTCTACAAGAGCCGCAACTTGTTGCGCGCTCTGCTCCGCGCGCGACCCGACCACGAACAGCAGCTGGCCATCGGTGACAGGCGTCGGACAGCGGACTCGGAGCGCGCTCGAAGCAGACATCGGCGAGCGCCTCGGCAATGCCTGCCGAGCCCACCAGAAGCGTTTGCCGCATCTGCCCGCGCAGGCCGTGTACGATGAGCCTCAAGTCTTCGTCACTGGCGCTATCGAGCGAAAAAATGTGGCGGCGACCATCGTTCGCGATAGCCAATGTCGCACCGGCACGCGCCGCATGCACGTGTGCCTCGGGCGCCGCGCGCTCGAACAGCTCATGCAATGGCTCCAGAGGCGGTGGCGAGAGCGCATCGCGGGCGAAGTTCGTCTCGCGCAACGGCACCCCGCGCACGTGCACCACGCCGCCGATGACGGTGCGGCCCTGGGCCGGGAACGCCGGCGCCACCACCGCCGCGCGGCGACCGCTCGCATCCAGCATCGCGAGGGTCTCCGCGGCCACATTTCCGCGCAGAGTGGAGTCGATCTTCTTGATCAGGATCTCGGCGTCGGGGTGGATCAGCTCGCGCGCGATCGCGGTGACGCGTCGCGACGCGTCCTCGGCGCCGAGGTGGCGGGAATCTGCATTGATGGAGACGACTTCGGCGCCGATCAGATGGTGCGGCGTGCAGCCATCGACAGACGCGACCGCCAGAGTACCCAGGCCGCGCTCCGCCAAGGGCCCGGCCACGTCCATCGCACCGGTCAGATCGTCGGCGACGATGACGACTCGCGGAGGCGCCGCCATCATCTCCTCCGCAGGCGTCCCCTCCGCTGGACGAACGTCAGGCGGCGGCCTTGGCGGGCATGCGCTCGGCCATCATGCGTGCATAGGCGACGGCCGCGCGCATGTTGGTGTGATCCGCCTTGCCCTTCCACGCGATGTCGAATGCCGTGCCGTGGTCCACCGAGGCGCGGCGGATGGGCAGGCCGAGGCTCACGTTCACCGTCTCGTCGAAAGCGATGAGCTTGCACGGGATGTGGCCCTGGTCGTGATACTGCGCCACGACCAGGTCGAACTCTCCCTTGGATGCGCGATAGAAGACGGTATCGCCGGAGATCGGGCCCTTGGCATTGATCCCCTCTTGCTGCGCCAGCTCCACAGCGCGATTGATGTGATCGATCTCCTCGGTGCCGAAGATACCGCCCTCGCCACAATGGGGGTTCAGCCCTGCCACAGCGATGCGCGGACTGGCGTATCCGAGCGCCTTGAAGTGCTCGTTGCCGGCGCGGATGGTAGCCAGAACGCGCTCGGTGGTCGCCCGCTGCACGGCGCCGCGCAGGCTGATATGGGTGGAGACGTGCACTGCACACAGCTTGCTCGAAGCCAGCAGCATGAAAGACGACTTCGCCCCCGTCAGGTGCGCGAGCAGCTCGGTGTGGCCGTCGAAGTGATGACCCGCGGCGTGCATCGCGCCCTTGTTGAGCGGCGCCGTCACGATGACTCCGATGCGATTCGCCAACGCCAGCTCCACCGCCTTGACCACGTATTGATACGCCGCCTCTCCGCCTGCCGCCGTGATCTCGCCGTCGCGAATCTGCGCCTCGCCCTCGGTCGCCACGTGCGCCACCGGCACCACTCCATTGCGCGCGGTCTCGAGCGACTCCGTGTAGGCCAGCCCCGCGCCCACCAGCTTGTCTGCGCGCTCGAGGAACTTGAGATTGCCGATCACGGCGGAGGCCGAGCGCTGCTCGGGCGACATCTCCTGCAGCGCCTTGACGATGATCTCGGGGCCGATCCCGGAAGGGTCGCCCATGGTGATGCCGATCTTGGGAAGCGGGGTCATGAAAGCCTCTGAAGCCGAGTTGAATCGAGGATTATAGCCCGCTACTGCTACCCCAACAGAACGTACGAGACACGCCAACCTTCAGCCAACCCCTGCAGGCGCGTATCATCGACTGGCAACATCGCACACACAACGACCGAGAGAAAAGACATGACATTCGACGCACCGTTGGCGGCGCAGATCCGCCGCGCGCAGCGAAACGGCATCGGCGACCTGCTGTGGCGCACCGCGGCACGTTTCCCCGCCAAGACCGCGATCGTCTACCGGAACACCCGCCAGTCCTACGCGGAGCTGGAGGAAACGGTCAACCGTACCGCCAACGCGCTCGCCGAGCGCGGTATCCGCAAGGGCGATCGCATTGCGCTGCTGTCCCGCAACAACCACGGCTTCGTCGTCGTATTCTTCGCCGCTGCGCGGCTCGGGGCGATCCTGGTACCGATCAACTTCATGCTCAACGCCGCCGAGGTAGCCTACATCCTCGAGCATGCGCAGCCCGTCGCGATGGTGGTCGAGGACGGCCTCTTCCCGGTGGCGGAATCTGCGTTGCATATCGCCGGGACGGACGTGCGGATCCGCGGCGTGATTCTCGGGGCGAGCGCGGCGCCGCCCGCCGGCTGGGAGTCCGTGGGCGACTGGATGCTTCACGCCGATGCGCGCTCGCCGGAGATCGACATCGACGACGACGATCCGGTCAACATCCTCTATACCAGCGGCACCGAGTCGCGGCCCAAGGGCGCGACGCTGTCGAGCCGCAACCTCATCGCCCAGTACCTGAGCCTGCATCGTCGACGGCGAAATGAGCGCCGACGACATCGAGGTTCACGCGCTTCCGCTGTTCCACTGCGCGCAGCTGCATGCCTTCCTGGTGCCCGGCATCTATCTCGGCGCGACCAACATCGTGCTGCCCGGCGCCGATCCCGCTGCGATCCTCGCGACGGTCGAGGCGGAGCATGCCACGAAGCTGTTCTGCCCGCCGACGGTGTGGATTTCGCTGCTGCGGCATCCGGATTTCGACCGTCGCGACCTGTCGTCGCTGCGCAAGGGCTACTACGGCGCGTCGATCATGCCGGTGGAGGTGATCAAGGAACTGGCCGGCCGGCTGCCGCGCATGCGCCTGTTCAACTCTCTACGGTCAGACGGAGATGTCGCCGCTCGCCACGGTACTGAAGCCGGAGGACCAGATGCGCAAGCTCGGGTCGGCAGGGCGCGCGACGCTCAACGTGGAGACGCGCATCGTCGACGACGATGACCGTCCCGTGCCGCCCGGCGTGATGGGCGAGATCGTGCATCGCGGGCCGCACGCGATGCTCGGCTACTGGAACGACCCGGAGAAGACGGCCGAGACCTTCCGCAACGGCTGGTTCCACAGCGGCGATCTGGGCGTGATGGACGAGGACGGCTACCTCTGCGTCGTCGACCGCAAGAAGGACATGATCAAGACCGGCGGCGAGAACGTGGCCAGCCGCGAAGTCGAGGAGGTGATCTACCAGCACCCGGCCATCGCCGAGGTGGCGGTCTTCGGCGTGCCGCATCCGCGTGTGGATCGAAGCGGTGACGGCCGCGGCGGTGCTGCGCGCGGGTCAGACGCTCGACGCCGACCGTGCTGATCGCGTTCTGCCGCGAGCGGCTCGCCGGCGTTCAAGGTCCCGAAGCAGGTGGTCTTCGTGGACAAGCTCCCGAAGAACGCGAGCGGCAAGATCCTGAAACGCGAGCTGCGCTCGAGCATCGGGCAGCTCTGAGACACCTCGCAGCGCTCACTGCCGCTCCACGCCGGCCGCACGGACGACGCGTGCCCAGCGCTCGCTGTCCTTCTGCAGAAAGGCGGCGAACTCGGCGGGCGAGCTGCCCACCGTCGTCGCTCCCAGTTCGCGCAGCCGGTGTTGCGTTTCGGGTTTGCGCAGCACCGCGCGCACCGCCTCGCTCAGCCGCTCGATGAGTCGGCCGGGGCGTCGCGGCGGGAGCGATCATGCCGACCCACGGCGCGGTCTCGTGAAAGCCCGGAAATCCCGCTTCCGCCATGGTCGGCACCGTGGGGAAATCGGGATGACGCTTCTCGGTTCCCGCGGCAAGCACCTTGAGGCGCTTCTGCGTGACGTTCCCCGCGACGCCGATCATCGGGTAGAACATGAAGGACACCCGACCCGCCATCACCTCCACCAGCGCCGGTCCGTTGCCCGAGTACGGCACGTGGGTCATCTTGGTCGCAGACAGCGATTCGAGCAAAGCGCCGGCTAGATGCGACGATCCGCCGTAACCCGCCGAGGCGTACATCACTTCGCCGGGGTGAGCGCGGGCGGTCTGCAGCAACTCCTGCACCGAGTTGAACTGGGCGTCGGGGTGCGTCACCAGTAGAAGCGGCAACACCGCGATCAGGCTGATCGGAGCGAAATCCTTGAGCGGATCGTAGTGCGCGCTCTCCAACAGGATCGGATTCACGCTGTGCGCGTGGGCGGCCACCAGGAGGGTGTAGCCGTCGGGCGCAGCACGCGCCACCGCCTGCGTGGCGAGCAACGAGTCCGCCCCCGGCTTGTTCTGCACGATGAACGGCTGTCTCAGAGCGGCGCTCAACTCCTGCGCCAGGATGCGCGCGATCACGTCGGTCGGTCCGCCGGCGGCGAAGCCGACGACCAGCGTAACCGGTCTCACCGGATAGTCCTGGCGGTCGCGGCGACGTGAGCGAGCAGACTGCAGGTGAGCAGCGATAGGAGCGCGGCCGGCGGAGCAGCAGGCGCACGTTCAGCCGATCGAATGCTCGAGCACCCCGATGCGCGAGATCTCGATGCGGATCCGGTCGCCCGGCGCGAGCCACACCGGAGGCTTGCGGAACGCGCCCACGCCAGCCGGTGTGCCGGTAGCAATGACGTCGCCGGGTTCGAGCGTCACAAACCGGCTGATGTATTCGATCAGCCGATCCACCGGGAAGATCATCGCGGACGTGTGCCCGCGCTGCATGAGCTCGCCGTTCACCTGACAGGTGATTTCGAGCGCTTGCGGGTCGGGGATCTCGTCTGCGCTGGTGAGCCACGGCCCCATCGGGCAGAAGCCGTCCATGCTCTTTGCGAAGCTCGTCTGCGGCGGAGACACGTCGAACTGGAACTCGCGTGCGCTCACATCGTTCAGCGCGGTATAGCCAGCGACGAACTCGAGGGCTCGGGCTCGCGGCACATTCGAAGCATACGCGCCCATCACGACTGCAAGCTCTGCCTCGAAGTCGAGCTTCGCCACTGCGGCGGGCCGCCGTACCACGCTGGCCGGAGCGACGACGCTAGAAGGAGCCTTCATGAAGATGCGCGGCTGCTCGCGCGCGGCGTCGCCGATTTCCTTGGCGTGGTCGCCATAGTTGCGTCCCACTCCGACGATTTTCCCGGGACGCGGCACCGGTGCAAGCAGCGCTGCGCGGCTAAGCGGCAAATGGCGGTCGAACGTGGCGCTGCGTGTCTCCGCCTCGACGTACCGGGCGACCTCCTCCATGCCCGCGCGCCCCGCGTGCAGCAGGCGCAGCATCCCGGTCGCGGGCAAGCTGCAGCCGGCAGCGGCGAGAGCCTCGGTCCGATCGGCGGGGAACCGCACTCCCGCGATGACGTCGGTGACGTCGACCAGGTGGTCCTCGACCAGCGCGCCGACGCGGACTTCACCGTGGCTCCGGAAGCTCGCCAGTCTCATGGGATGTCGTGGCGCAGGGGCTCTATCGCCCTGTGTAAAAACGCGTAGCCATCACCTGGCAGCGCTTGATGAGGCGATGCTCATTGGGCCCGTAGTCGGCTACGGCCTGGTGGATGGTGGCGAGGTCGTCCCACATGAGGACATCGCCTGCCTGCCACTGATGCACGTGGCGATATTTGTCCTGAACCTGATGCGCGAACAGAAACGCGAGCGTCTCGTCGCTCTCGCGTGGGGATAGCTCGTTGATGCGCACGGTATAGCCGGGGTTGGCATAGAGCAGTTTGCGTCCACTGACCGGGTGAGTGAGAAACAGCGGCTGCGACACGGGCGGCTTGGCCTTGCGCTGCGCTTCCGTCAAGGGGGGACGTTGACTGCCCTTCTCTTGGCGCATCATTTCCCAGAACTTGTTGAAATCGTGCTCCGCCGTCATGCCGTCCAGGCGCTGCTTGAGCGCATCCGGCAGATCGTCGTAGGCGGCACGCATATCGCAGAACTCCGTTCCACCCAGCGGCTTTCCGTCGCGCGAGGGGATCTGGATACCGTACAGCACGTTGGCAAACGCGATCATGCGGCTATAGGACATGTCGGTATGCCAGCTCTGACCGGCGTCGGCCAGCCCGATCGGCTTGCCGTTCTCGACGATGTTGGAAAGGATCATGACCTGCGGCAGGCCCGGCTCCGGATAGGTGTTCGCGACATTGATCTCCAGCTCCCCGAAGCGCGCACTGAAGTCCACTAGAGAGCGCGCGTTCAGTTGCTGATTCGGAAAGCGGATCACCGCATATTGCCCGAGCGCCTGCAGAACGCCGTCGAACTCGTGCTCCGACAGCGGCCGGGAAAGATCGAGATTTTCGATAGTGGCGCCCAGAATCCGGCCGGTCGGTATGACGATCAACCTGGTCGTCCTCCTATGTTTTGATTGCGTGCTGCCCCGAAATCGGATACCCGCGGACGATCGCGCGTTCGATCCTGCCAGCAGGGAAGGGATCGTCGGCAAAAATAGCCCATTGTCCCGGACCTGACAAGCGTCCTCGCCAAGGACGAGGATTACAAACCAGCCAGTTAAGTCTGCGTTAAGACAGTGCGCCGAGGATCGGGGCACGTATTGCATCCCAGTGGGACAAGCCGTGCCTCTCTCTACGATAGGTCCAAACCATGAACGCCAACGACCGTTCCTTTTCCAACCAGCTCGACTCCCCGCCCCTCCGCCAAAAGCCCGAGCCCGTGACCGACGCGAAGCTGCCACAAGACCCGGCCAAACGCTATCTGCTAGAGCTTGAAAAATTGGTGCGTGGAGTGCTCGAAGCGCCTGTCGAGGACATGGACAGGGAGGCTGTAATTATGGTGCGCCGTGCGATGAGGTCGTGCCGCAAGTTTTCCACGTCTCTTGCGCTCCGAGCGCTGCGCCTCGAGCAAGGCCTGCGCGAAGCTCAACAGCGGGTTATCCATCTACAGTGGGAACTAGCACAGTTCAGGCGCTGCATAACGACCCTGTCCCCGGCAGGCAGCGACGTCGAGGATTGATGGTCGTAGACACGTTTGACAGCCGGACCCGCTCGCCTTAGGCTGGCTTGACTTCAGAACGACCGTGATCGGGCCATGCCGATACGGATTGTGCTCGATCATCCGGGACATCAGACACGTCACCATCTCGCGCGGCTGATCGCGTGGCTCCTCGGCGCACTGCTCGTAGGCATCGGGCTGCTCGCCACCATCGTCGCGATCCCGTCCGGATTCGTCACGCTCGGCGACGTCATGGGCCGCTGGCAGCACGAGCAGGTCTTCCCGCCGGAGGTGCCCGTCGCCGAGGTCGAGCTCGCCTTCAGCGCCTCCCTCACGATCGCGATCATCGGCATCCGGTACGGCCGTCGCCTCGTCCGCGGCACGCGCAGCCCCGTGCTCTTCCTGCGCCGCTTCGGCTATCGCGGCTCGATGCAGGTGGTCACCTTCGCGGTGGCCAACACGATCGGCTCGTCGTGGCGACTCGTCACGCTCGACGATGCGGCCATCGCGCCGGTGGGTGTGGACACCTCGTCCCGGTTCGTGTTCGGCGCCGGCGAGCGTCTCGCGCGGCTGGCGATCGCCGCGAACAAGGGCATCATGGCCGGCTTCCAGTATGTGATCGGCGGCATCTGGATCGTCGTCGCGATCCAGCTGGCCGTGGCGTGGCCGAACTGGCGCCGCCTCCTCACCGACGGCACGGCAGACGCCTACGCGAAGATCTTCTCGATGTTGATGGAGCGACAGGTGCCGGTGCAGTATTTCGGACCGACGCTACCCGGTGCATTCGCCATCCTCGGCACGGCAGCAGCCTTCGGTTTCATCGGCCTGATGATCGTCTTCGTCGTGCTGCTGGCGCTCCTCCCGCTTCTGGGCGTCGTCATACTCGCGAGCTCGTCGGCCGACGCGCTGCGGAAAGCGGAGAGCTCGAAGACCGAGGCCATCACCGACGGACGGCAGGTTCGCGATGTGGTCGCGAAGGTGGCGCAGCGTGGACGCGAGACGTTCGCGCCGCGGCTCGTCGTGCTTCGCGTGGCGTCCACCGCGTGGCAGCAGACCGTCAGCGCCCTCGCCTCGGTGACCGCGGTGTCGATCGTCGACATCTCTGAGCTGACGGAAAACATCGCCTGGGAGCTCGACGAGCTCCAGCACCTGTGTCCGGGCCGATGCATCCTGATCGGCGAGCAGGCCCGCATCGCACGCTGGGCATCGGAGCCACCGCCGCTCGGTCAAGGATCGCTTGACGCGCAAGTCGCGCGACTGCTCGACGGTCGAGACGTAATCGCCTACACGACCGACCCCAAAGGCATGCGCCGCTTCGCGCGAGCACTCTACGGAGTACTCCTCGATACAGCAAGGGCCGCCTGAAGGCGGCCGTTCTTTGCGGCTTGCTCGCCCCATTCACAAGGCCGAGCTCGCCGATCTCGAGGCACATCTGCCCGCCTGCACGACCTCAGAAGGATACGAGCGACGGGCGCGCCCGCCGGCTAAGGTAACCGTGCGTGATTTCGTGGATTCGCTGACAGCGAACGTCTGCTCGCGTTTCAGCCGGTCGAGGTCAAGAGCGCTCTGGCATATCTGTCAGATCAAAGCTGGGTTCCCAGGCGGCGCACTTCGATTCACTTGTAGAGTACTTGCGACTTCAGATCGTCCATGACTTTCTCGCCGATTTCCTTGTACTGCGCCAGGATCTGCGGCGAACAGATATTGCCTCTGGTGCGGTCGACGATCTCTCGTTTCACCGTCAGGACGTTGTCTTTCAGACTGTACACGGCATCGTAGGCAAGAAAATCGTTGGCGATCTTCAGATCATCTGGAATAGACAACACCTTCATCGTCTTGGGCAGCTCGATCTCGTATTCCTCGGTCAGCGCCCCGCTCGTACAAGTGACATCGGCCTCTTTCTCCGGCTCCATGGAATAGTTGAGGAAGTCTCGGACCGATCCCGCGCTGCCGAGCAGCGGATAGACGTAAAACGCGCCCGAGCCGGGGAGCTTGACGAACTTCTCCACGCTGAGATCGGCTTTGTAGTGATAGACGTCGGTAAGAGCGGCGGGGTCATCCTTATCGAACTTGCCGCTACCGACCATGCCCTGGCGAAGGAACATGTTCTTGACGAAATCCGCTTCCCAATCCTTTGACATCGTCCGTGCCCAGGCCCTTGTCTGCACGGCGCTCTCGCCTTTCTGGAACACTTCAACGGAGCCGGAAACTGACCCGTTTTGCGCAATCTTGAGGATGCTCTTGGTTCGTTGCTTGTTAGACCCGATCGGTGACACCGGGGTCTTCAGCCCGGTCTTGAATCCTTCGACCAGCAGCACCGGTTTGTCCTCGTCCTGGAAAGGCAGCATCCCAAACGGAGTCGAATTCGACGTGGAGTCGACGAAGAGATCGAACGCCGGTAGGTAATTGATCACGTGGTTGACCGTCGAGACCACGGGTATTTTCGGCAACCGGTAGACCGAGCCTGCGTTGACCAGCGCTTGGGTGACGCTGATGCCGCGCGCGGCAAGCAGCGCTTGAAGCAGCGTCGCATGGTCCTTGCAGTCGCCCATCCTGTTGTCCAGCACGAAGGCCACGTCCCGCGGCACGACGGCACCTATCCCGATGCAGTTGCCCCCGTACGTAATGTTCTTCGCCACCCATTCGTACAAGGCCTGGGCCTGATCTTTCGGTGCAGACTTGCCTTGCACGATCTCTGCGGCGAGTTTCTCCACTCGTTCGGTGACGGCTGCCTTTGGCAACGCGCGCGCACCGTATGCGGCCGCGATGTCCGCATAGGTCCTGAATGTCGAAAAGGCAAAACCCAATTCCTTTTCCGGATCGTAGACCGAGAAATTCTTCCGTTCGCTTTTGACCGGCTGCGGGTTTGCATAGGCCCATTCGACAACTTTGCGCCCATTCTTCTCGCTGTTCTGCGTCTCTTTCATCCCGCGGGCCTCGTATTGCACCCACAGCGAGGCGGGATAGTCGAACCGCACTCTAAGGTCATCGATCGCAAATTGATCGGAAAAGCTCTGGGCGATCGAGAAATGCTTCGGGAACAGAGGATCGGTTTGAACAAGTTGGTAAGAGAACACCACCGTATCGCCTACGACCACGTCGGGGAAGACTACCGTTAGCGTTGAACTATCGGAAAAGACAGGCGAGTCCTTCCCTTTGCCGCTGTTGACTTCGGACTGGTAGTTGTCTTTCGGTACGTCGATGCGCCGTCCATCGGCCTTCTTAGTGTAGGCCGCGATGACTTCGGCCCGCTGGGCGCTCGTGCTATAGCTGACGGAAGAGCGCTTCGCCCACTCGACGGCCGTATCCTTCAACACAGTCATTGACCACTCGTGGGACTCGGTGGCAGTGCCATCCTCATTGACGACATAGGTGGAATAGGAGTGGCCATACCGAACTTGCAGCTCGACCGGTTCCCCTGTTACCGCATCGGCCAGCGTGGACACCGCGAGTAGGGCAATAAGGCAACCGTAACTTATTGTGTGCATGTGTTCTCCGTGCTTGTGCAGTGCAAATGAGTCTCGAACGAATTGCGCATCTCGCTGCAACTGGAACTCCAAAAGTAGATACCGACGGAAGGGGGCCAGTTTGGCAGGCGGCAATCAATGTCTGGCCGGGTTTGGTTGCAAGAAACATGCCGCAATGTCGCCGGAGTCACGGCGAACGATCTAGCGGTCCAAAACATCGCGATAAATCCGTTTGCGCTAGATCAAATCGCGTCGGCACGCTTGCGATTATCATGCGCACGTGATTAGAGCAGGTGACCTCGCGCCAATCAAGATCTCCGCGCGGAGATACAGCTCTTCATCACTTTAATGTACGTCAAGACGCGTGTATCCTCCGCGCGTTCTACAATGCAATGCGCATCTGCCGGCAGACAAGGCGGCAAATCAAAAGGGGGGGCTCCGATGAAAGCTGTCAAGCAGGTCGTCGCGGTAGCGGTTTCCGGCGTCGCCTTTTCTTTCTGCTCCTCGTTCTGCATCGCACAGCACGTTACCGGCGAGCTGGGTTCGCCCAGCGCGACCACCACCATCAGCGGAAAACAACTTCCGCCGCCCGATCCGAAATTCGGTGGGATGATCAAGGAGAAAGCTTCGGAGTCGAAGGCTTGGTGGCCGCCGCGCGTCGTGCCGCCCAAGGGCGCGCCCAACGTGCTGCTCATCATGATGGACGATGTGGGCTTCGGCGCACATAGCACCTTCGGCGGCGTGGTCCCGACCCCCGCGCTGGATCGCATCGCCAAGAGCGGGCTGCGCTACACGCAGTTTCATTCGACCTCGCTGTGCTCACCCACGCGCGCCGCCTTGATCACCGGGCGCAATCATCACGCGGCCGGCTTTGGTGTGGTGGGCGAAGCCGCCACCGGGTTCCCCGGTTACGATTCGATCATCCGGAAAGATGTTGGCACCATCGGCACCATCTTGAAGGAGCACGGGTACGCAACCTCCTGGTTCGGCAAGGACCACAACACCCCCTTCTACCAGTCCAGCCAGGCCGGCCCGTTCGATCAGTGGCCGGTCGGGATGGGCTTCGATTATTTCTACGGCTTCATCGGCGGCGACACCAGCCAGTGGCAGCCCAACCTGTTCCGCAATACCAGCGCCATCTACCCCTTCCAAGGCAATCCCGGCTGGAATCTGACCACCGCGATGGCCGACGAGGCGATCCAGTACATGAAGCAGCTCAAAGAGATCGCGCCCGGCAAGCCGTTCTTAGTCTATTACGTGCCCGGCGGCACCCACGCCCCGCACCATCCAACCCCGCCGTGGATCGAGAAGATCAGCGACATGCATCTGTTCGACGGCGGCTGGAACAAGCTGCGCGACACCATCTTCGCCAACCAGAAGCGCTTGGGGATCATCCCCGCCGAGGCCAAGCTGACGCCGTGGCCGAAGGAGCTGCCGCAGTGGGATTCGCTCGACTGGCTGGAGAAAAAACTGTTCATCAAGCAAGCCGACGTCTATGGCGCTTATCTCGCCTACACCGACCACGAGATCGGCCGGGTGGTTCAGGCCGTCGAAGACCTGGGCGAGCTCGACAACACCTTGATCATCTACATCGCCGGCGACAACGGCGCCAGCGCCGAGGGCATGCTCAACGGCACGCCCAACGAGTTCACCACCTTCAATGGCGTGGCGGTGCCGGTCAAGGATCAGTTTCTGTGGTACGAGTTCTGGGGCTCGGAGCGGACCTTTCCGCACTATGCGGCTGCCTGGGCGTGGGCGATGGACACGCCGTTCAAGTGGACCAAGCAGGTGGCATCGCATTTCGGCGGGACCTCGCAGGGCCTGGCCATATCCTGGCCCGGCCACATCAAGGATACCGGCGGCATCCGGCGTCAGTTCCACCACGTCATCGACATCGTGCCCACGATCCTGGAGGCCACCGGCATCGCCGCGCCCGACACCATCAACGGCATCAAGCAGCGCCCCATCGAAGGGGTGAGCATGGTCTACACGTGGGACAAAGCAAACGCCAACGCACCGACCCGGCACACCACACAATACTTCGAGATGCTCGGCAATCGCGCCATCTATCACGACGGCTGGGTGGCGGCAACCACGCCGGTGACGATCCCCTGGGAGCTCAATACCAAGCCGCCGCCCGATGTCATCACCGGCTACCAGTGGGAGCTCTACAACATCAACGAGGACGCCACCGAGTTCAACGATCTGGCCGCCAAGATGCCGGACAAGCTCAAGCAGATGCAGGACCTGTTCTACGCCGAGGCGAAGAAGTACGACGTGCTGCCGCTCGACAATTCGACGCTCGCGCGCTTCCTCACGCCGCGTCCGAGCGCAACGGCGGGACGAACCCACTTCACCTATTCGGGTGAATTGAGCGGCGTGCCGGCCGCCGCCGCACCGGACATACTGGAGAAGTCCTACACCATCACCGCCGCGGTCGAGATTCCCCAAGGCGGGGCCGAAGGCATGATCGTCACCCAGGGCGGGCGCTTCGGCGGCTACGGCCTGTTTCTGAGCAAAGGCGAGCTTGGCATCGGCCGCGGCAAGGTGGTGTTTCTGTACAACCTGCTCGATCTCAAGCGCACAGTGTGGGAAGGGCCCGAGCTGAGCCCCGGCAAGCACACCATCGTGTTCGACTTCAAGTTCGACGGCCCCGGTCTTGGCAAGGGCGGCATCGGCGTGCTGTCCGTAGACGGCAAGGAAGTGGCCAAGAACTCGATGGAGCACACCACCCCCATCATGTTCCCCGAAGACGAGGACTTCGACGTCGGGCAGGATACGCGCACCGGGGTAGCGTTCATCGAGTACCGCTACGATGTGCCGTTCAAGTTCACCGGCAAGATCGACAAGCTCACCTTCGACCTCGGCCCGGCGCAGTACACGGAGGAGGAGCGCAAGCAAGCTGCCGGCGATTCGCGATCGGGTCGCTCGCCAAAGAGACTAGCCGGTCCGGCGCGATGAAACCGGTGCTGATCTTCGCCGCGGTCGCGGAAGCCGCGACCGGCTTCGCGTTGCTTATCGTCCCGTCGCTGGTCGGGCAATTGCTGCTCGGCGCGGAACTGACAGGCATTGCCGTGACCGTGGCGCGTGTGGCCGGCATCGCCCTGATCGCGTTGGGGATCGCCTGCTGGCCGGGCACGCCGCTGGTCGGCATGCTGACCTACAGCGCGGCCGTCACGCTGTATCTTGCCTACCTCGGTCTTCACGGGCGGTTCGAGCGGAATACTACTGTGGCCGGCGGTCGTCCTGCACGTGGTCCTGACGGCGCTGTTGACTTGGGCATCAACCAGGGACAAGGAGGCGAAAACATAGAGGAACAGGCCGTGCCGCCTGACCCTATCCGAGACAGCTCGCAGGTCAGGTCAGAGCGGGGCGCGGGCATCGCCACGAGAAACTATAGGCATGCCTGCGTCCTGCGCTCGATCGAGGACAATCTCACCGCCATGAACCGATTGCGCACGTTCCTTCCCACGGTGCTTGTCGTGCTGCTCGGCCTCGGCGGCTGCGTCACGGCACCTGTCAATCCGCCGATCACTCGTGCGGATCCGACTGCCGGATACCGTTTTCAGAACCGGCCGCAGTATGCGCGAAGCAACGAGGACATTGTCGTTCTGGCGTTCTCCGGCGGCGGAACGCGCGCCGCCGCGTTCTCGTACGGAGTCCTCGAAGCGCTCAAAGACACCGAGGTGATCGGGCGCAATGGCCAGCGAGAGCGGCTGCTCGACTCGGTTGCTGTCATCACCGGGGTTTCCGGTGGGAGCTTCACCGCATTGGCCTACGGACTGTATGGCGACCGGCTGTTCAGCGAATACGAGAAGCGCTTTCTCAAGCGTGATGTTCAAGGCGAGCTGCTCGGCCGGGTTTTCAATCCCATTCACTGGTGGGCCCTGGGTTCGCCGTACTGGGGGCGCTCCGAGCTTGCCGCGGATCTCTACGACGAGATCCTGTTCA
Source organism: uncultured beta proteobacterium (assembly GCA_963741215.1). Taxonomy (GTDB): domain Bacteria; phylum Pseudomonadota; class Gammaproteobacteria; order Burkholderiales; family SHXO01; genus SHXO01. The sequence continues at coordinate 15,228 of CAVUHQ010000005.1, read as the reverse complement.
ACGGGGCAACGTTCGCCGATCTGCAGCGCGGCTCGGGACCCATGATCGTCGCGTCGGCGACCGACTTGAGCTCCGGTGCGCGGTTCTACTTCACCCAGACGATGTTCGACATTCTATGCTCGGATCTGAGCGTCGTCCGGCTATCGCGCGCGGCGGCATCGTCGTCGGGCGTGCCGGGCGTGCTGTCGCCCGTGATGATCAACAACTACGGCGGCACCTGCGGTTACGAGGAGCCGACGCTCCTGGCACACCTCGACAGATCGCCAGACGCGGCGCGCCCGGCCGCCCGCACTATGCAGGAGTTGAAGGAGCTCCGGTACTACGAGGATGGCAAGAAGCGCCCCTATCTTCATCTCGTTGACGGCGGCGTCTCGGACAATCTCGCCATGCGCGAAATTCTCGCTATTCTCGAGGAGTTCGAGGCATTGCACCTGCAGGGCGTTTCCACGCCGCTCGATCACGTGCGCAAGTTGATCGTGTTCGTCGTCAACTCGCTGTCTACACCCCCGCTCGACTGGGATAAAAAACGGAGCGCCCCGGGCACGGTGGACGTTCTGCTGCAGGCAACCGGGCTGCCGATCGACCATTATTCGTACGAAGCGGTCGAGCTTCTGCGCGACACCGCGGCGCGCTGGAAGATGTTGCGGAGCATCCGCGATTCCGGGGCCATCATCGACAATGGCAACCCGGCTCTGGTAGAGGTGACGCGGGTCCCGAACCTCGAGATCTATGTCATCAACGTGTCGTTCGCTGAGCTCAAGGATGCGCGGAACGCGCGTATCTCAACGAGCAGCCGACGTCGTTCTCGCTGCCACCCGAAGCGGTCGACCGGCTGCGCGCGGCCGCCGGAAAGATTGTGCTCGAATCGCCCGACTTCCAGCGATATCTGAAAGACTCTGGGCGATCGAGTCGTCAAGTCACCAACGCCTGCCGGCAAACCGGCGCCCGCACAGTAGTGCAGCCGATGGTGCGCAGACCCACGGCCCTGCGGTGTGCCAGACTGCGATAACCGGTTGCTGTCGACCCAAAGCGCGCATTCAGCGCCCGCCTTTCATCGGCAGCACGAACTTTCTACCTTCCCTCTTAGTCCGAACTGCCCACCTGAATGAGCTCGATGCTCACGCCATCGGGGGCGGCAACATAACACAGGACCAGCCCGGGTTTGAATTCCCATGGCTCCACCGCCATGCGCACGCCTTTTCGTTTCAGCTCCGCGCAGAACGCACGCAGGTCCCCACGATAAGTGAACCCGAAGTGATCCGTCCCCCACCCGTCGTGGCTCGAGTAGCCGTCGAAATGCTGCATGGGCCTGGTCGCGGCGGTGAAAGCCCCTCCAACCTTGACCCCTCACGTCCGTTGCCGCCCGAAAAGCTTATTCAAGGCGTCCCTCTATCTTCTCCCCATTGCGCGTAAGAACCCGCATTGCGCGACTGGTCTTTGGGGGTCAAACTTTCCCAAAGCTCCGAAAGAACAGAAAGGCAGGGCTCCCATCAGGCGGATTTCGGCCTTGGGGACTTAATGGCACCATTTCGCCCACACGATGCCCGCCCTAAGGTTCGGCGGCCTCGCGTAGGACGTGAACATCTTCGACCTGGGTGATCTCGCGGTAGCGTCCGCGCTCTCCGAGCTGACGCTGTACGCTCTCGACGAACTCCCGCCGACCCACCGCCACGCTCTCGATCTCCCACTGTGCCGGATGCTTGACGACGCCGGCGCGCACCATGTTCAGATCGATGTACACCAGGCAGCGGGCCAGATGCTCGCCGGTGTCCACCGCGGTGGCGTGATAGCGATCCTGCCAGAAGGCGCCGTGGCGCAGCTTGCGCCGATTGAAGGGCTGCGCCGTTTGCCCCTCGATCAGCTGCATGCTGGCGGCGATCTCGTCTCGGCCCTGGTCGCGGCTCCCCCGGCAGCGTGATCCACGCCTTCGTCCCACTCGCGATTCACAGTAATTCGCAACGACAGGACGAACAGGAGATAGGCGCCTGCGTTGGTCACTGACCCTTTCCTTCCGTGTACACCCTCAATGAACACGCGTTCCGTCCGTTGTTACGCCTCCTCAGTAACAAGAACGGACGACCGCTCGCGCAACCGCGGAGCCCGAGCCAGTCGCGTCCACACTGCACGAAGGGCGACCCGTGGAACCGCCCAAGGTGTTCCACGCAAACCGGGCATTCAGCCCGCAACGGAGGAGAAGGGTCATGAAGCACCAGCACCACACTCTGAAGGATCATCGAGACGAACGGAGGAACACAATGAACATCAGCAAGAAGTCGCAAGGCGCGGTCGCACTCGTCGTGATGCTGCCGCTGATACTTGCGCTGTCGGGCTGCTACGACGATCAGCCGGTGGCCGGCGCGCGGATCAAGGTGACAGACTCCTCGAAGGACGCGTCGCGCAGCAGCTCTTGTTTACGTCGAAGGATATGAACATCACCATCCCGGAACCGCAGAGTCCTGGCGATCCGACGATGTACGGAGGCTACATCCAGCTCTACAACCCCGACACCGGAGAGACCGCCATCCACTTGCTGCCGGAGAAGCACTGGACCACGGTTCCGGTCTACGAACCCAAGCAGGGCTACCGCTACGTCGACGTAGACCACGAGAGTGGTCCTTGCGAGTACGTCTCCGTGACCGACGGCGACCGCCTGGTCGCATTCTGCAGCGGTGCCGAGATCCAGTTCTCTCTGGACGAGCCGCAGCAACAGGCGCTTGCCATCAACGTCGTCCTCGGGCCACTGCGTGGCACGCGCTACTGCGCGTTCTTTGGTGGTGACGTGATGCGCGATCGTCCGCTCGCGGACACTGGCATCGCCAGCTTTCTGGCGAAGGATGCGCCGGCGCCCACCTCCTGCGACCCGGCCAGCGATGAGCGTTCACCCAACGACGCCTCAGCCGAGGCGGACTGTTGACTAGAGAGCCGCACATGTTCCCCAGCGGCAAGGCCTAGCCGGGCCTCCCGAGGACTTCGGGAGGCCCGCTGCGCTTGCAGCGGGCGCTGCAAGACAGGACGAAACACACAAGGCCAAGAGCGCAAGGCTCCTTGGCCCTCGAGCGCCGGCGCGCGGACGTTCCTTGACTTCAGGATTGCTGGGAGATACGCGTCGCAGCGGCGCATTCTCCAGCGAATATCGGGACCAGCGGGACGCGATCCCGAGAGAGGAGTCCCTGATGGCGACCAGGGTGAAACGAGGCGACCTCTACTCGGTCGTGATCGCGCTCCGCGATGAGAGGGAGCTGCAGCGGGTCTTGGCGCTGCCCGGAATCGACGTCGGCTGTCGCCATCCCAATCTTCGCCGCGAGGCCGGCCGCATCGAGCTGCCGGCCCGGGTGCCGGGTGCGCTGCTTCCGAAGCTGCAACGCGACCGCAATCTCGCGGTGAGGGTCATCGAGAACGCGACGGAAGCGGGCAAGCGCTATCTCGAACAGGTCGGGCGCGGCAACCGCTTCAAGGGTGCGCGCGTCGCTCCTCGAGGGCTCGGCAAGTTGGTCTGACCGCTTCGCGCTCGAGTCGGCCGCATCGGGAGGAACCGGATGGACCACTACCTGAATCAAGGTGAATTGGACTTCGGAGTGCAGGCGCTGGCCACTGCGTATCCGAACGACTGCGAGCTGATCGACCTTCCAAACCGGTCATTCGAGAATCGCACCATCCGAGCGATTCGCATCAGGAGGACGTCCGCCGACCCCTCCATCGGTGTCTTGCTCATCGGATCGGTCCACGCGCGGGAGTGGGGTGGCGCCGACATCCTCTTCTATCTGGCGAGTGATCTGCTCGCAGCCTTCACGGCCAACAAGGATCTCCTCTATGAGGTTCCTGGCAAGGGATCGGGTCGGACGTTCATGGCTGCCGACCTCGCGCGGCTGCGCGACCGCCTCGACCTCTTCATCGTGCCCTGCGTGAATCCCGACGGTCGGATCTACAGCATGACCGTCAACCCGCTGTGGCGCAAAAACCGGAATCCCGCCAACAGTGTGGACATCAACCGCAACTTCGACTTCTTGTGGGACTACAAGAAACACTTCGCGGCGAGCGTGCTGAACAAGTACAGCATGCCGTCCGACAGCCCGTCCTCCGATACGTTTCATGGCCCCGCAGCAAACTCGGAGCCGGAAACGAAGAACGTCGTCTGGCTTTTGGATCAGTACCCGCAGATCCGATACTTCATCGACGTGCATTCGTACACCGGTGACGTCCTGACGGCGTGGGGCGACGCTCCCAATCAGATGATTAACCCGTCGAGGAATTTTCGCAATCCCACGTACGACGGACAGCGGGGCGTCGACAACACCACGACGTACGGCGAGTTCATCGATTCGGATACCCTCAACGACGTAAAACCGCCTGGGCACCTGCATCACTAACGCGATCGCCGACGTGACCGGCGAAAAGTACGAGGTGCATCAGGGCTTCTACCTGGCCCCCGGGAGCGCCGGGGGTGCCGCGGGGCAGACGTATCCGACCTCGGGAACGTCGGACGACTATGCGACGAGCCGTTACCTTGCCCACCCAGACCAGTCGCCCGTCGATGGTTTCACGATCGAGTTCCACAAGACGTCGTCGAACGACATCAACTACAACTTCCATCCGCCGTTTCCGAAAATGGCGGAGATCATCGCCGAGATCGATGCGGGGCTCGTCGCGTTCTGCCTGTGCGCGGCGTTTCCGCCGATCAAAATTCGCATACCAACCCTGGTCGCGGAGATCCTGTTCGGTGTCGTCAGCGATGGCGGCGGTGTCGTCATCATCGGCGGGAAGCCGCACCCCGTGCCGCCGTGGGACCCGCTGGTGCCACAGCTCGCCGCGGGGCTCCGCGTCTACCACGACGCCGCGGCGTTGCCCGCCGCCGAGGGCAAGGTTGTCATGCAGGCAGCGCTCGAGGCCATGGCGAAGGCGATCGAGGCGGCACGCCGGCGGACCTGATCGCGACCACGCTTCGCGCGTCGCAGACAGAGCCGGCCAGACGTCGCTCGTCGAGGGGGCTCCCAGCCTTCACGGCTGCGACTGCCAGGTGCCCGTGCAGTCCCCAAACAGGATCGCCAGGAAGTTCTGCCCGAGCGCCGGGCCGTTGAGCGGATCGTAATCGATCTGGCCGGGCTGACACGGCACCGCTCCGGGCTGCGGCAACGTCGACTGCCCGCCAGCGCCAGGTGTGGGCATGGGATAGAACCCCCAGTCCGAATCGCATGCGTCGGCCACCGGGAAACGCGCGATCAACCCCACTCGCCGGCGGACGATCAATAGCGCGTCGGCAACGTCCACCCCACCGTCGCCGTTCACGTCGCATGCCAACAGCTGCAACGGCACGAGCGTTTCGGTGCCGGAGCCATGGAGCAGCGCGAAAGCAGCATCGAGCGCACTGATTGCGTTACCCTCGCGGCCCGCCAGCCGCGGCCGGATGGTCCAAGAACCGACATTCAAATCGTTAAAGGCGAACTTCCCGCTGGCATCGGTTTGCCCGCTTGCCGGTACCGCACCCTCGAGGTCGACCGTCACGCCCTCCATCGGCTGGCTGCCAGCCCAAAAGACGACGGCTCCGGCAATCGCATTGCCCGAGATCGGTATCGTCACTGTCGGCGTCGCGGTCGAGGTTGCGGTCGCAGTCGCTGTTCTCGTCGGCGTCCGCGTCGCGGTGGTCGTCGGTGTGTGACTCGGGGTGGGACTCCAGGTTTGCGTCGGCGTATTCGTCGAGGTTGCGGTCGGTGTTCGCGTCGGCGTAACGGTCGGCGTCGCCGCCGCCAGCGTGGTGTCGGTCGGAGTCGGCGTGTTGACCGGCAGCGCGGGGCACGTCTGCAGGCTGACGTCGTCGACGTAGAATGCCGTCGTCAAGGTGCTGTCGTTGGTCGTGGCGAACGCGACGCGTACGGTCTGCCCGGCCCACGGAGTGAGATCGAGGTTCTCCGCCTTCATCCATGCCGCGGTCCTCCAGCCGTCGGAGCGTAACTCCAGGGTTGCAAGGATCTGGTTCGATGTACTGCGCACCTCGGCGTAGAAAAAGTCCCAGCTGTGCCCGAAAGTCCCTCCCTCCTGAGTCGTCATGTACCAGAAGAACGAAAGCTCGGCGCGGGCGACATCGGCCGGAATGGTGATCTGTTGGAAGGCGGAATCGGCGATGTTGACGACGTTGCCGAGACGGAGCGACGAGCTGCCGTGTCCGGGGGCCGGCGCCGCGACGATGCTGGCGCCGGTGATCATCCAGGATGCGGCACCCGACTCGAACCCGCCGTTCGTCAACGACTCACTGCAGTCGACCGCGTTGTACGTTCGCGGGCTCGTCGAATAAGCCAGGCCATAGCTTTGCGGTCCCACGGGCACCGCCGTGCCGACGACTTCGATCGTCCAGGTGCCGGGTTGCGGATTGGAGACGAAGACCTGTTCCTGATTGTCGAGCGCATTGATTCCCGTCGTTGCCGGCAGATGGGGTGAGCCGGGGCTCAGTTGCCACGGACGATAGACGGTGAGATCAGGCGCGACGACGCGCAGATCGAGGTTGTTGACGAGCGCGTTGGCGGCGAATGCGGCGGCGGCAGCATCATCCCATGCGAGCGTCGCCTTGAGCTCGCCGGTGTTCGGCGAAACGTTGACCGTGAACGAATCCGTCGCCGAATGAGCAACCGTGTCGATTCCCCAAGCCAGCGGACCGGCTCCTCCCAGACCGACGCCGTCGCGCACGGCGTCGACCACCGCCTCGGCGTCGACTTCACCGTAACCGTAAATGAAGTCCGGACCGTTCACTCCGAGATCCCTTGCCGTGTGAACCAGGAGCGCTTTCACGAGCGCCGGCAGCGGCCGTTGGAAGGCGCCGCCGAATCCCTGTGCGCGCCACTCCTGGGTCATCAGCGCAACCACCCCGGCGACCGCGGGCGTCGCCATCGAAGTGCCGCAGAAACCGGCGTACGAGGAGTCGGTTGCAGCAGTCGAAGAGTACACCGCCGTCTCCTGTGTCGGCGGACCGAGCGAACGGCCGAGCTGGCAACCGGGCGCCGAGACGATCGGTTTGAGGCGACCGTCATCACAAGGCCCCCAGCTGCTGAATGTTGTCATGGAGTCGTAGTCAGAGTTCGTCGCGCCCACCTGGATTGGATTCTTCGCGCATGCCGGCGGCGGGATGGTGGCGTGGTTTGAGCCGCATCGACCCACCATGTTGCTCCCCGACGCCGTCCCCGTGCGTTCGTTTCCGGCCGCCCAGGTGATCACCATCGGGCTGCCGACGTTCGGGTTATCGCCGCGCACGATTCCGTCGACCAGACTCGACGTGACGTCGTAGTCACCTTCGATTGCGCAATTGTATCCGTTCAAGGCCACGTTGCTGCCAAGGGAGTTGGTGGCCAGATCGACCGCGTGGACGTTACGTGCGGTGGTGTAGTCGGATTCGATGTCGCCGGCGTTGTCCCAGAAGAGAGTCGTGCCGCTCAGTTGCGTGTATTGGGCGGAGAACAGCGCGGCCGCCGGCGCAACCCCCTGGGCGCGAGCGTTGCCGCCGGTGCCGCCGTCGCCGACCGCGGTACCGGCGACATGGGTAGCATGGTCGTCAGTAACGAAGCCCCCGAACTGGATCACTCTACCCGGTGTGGAATCGAAGTTCTGATGCGTTGCGCGCACGAGTCCGGCGTCGAAGACGAGCAGCCTGACTCCGGAGCCGTTGAGAGGCGGAACCTGAACGGCATTCACCTGCATCGAGTCGCGGACACCGTCGTTGGTTGGTTGCAGCGGAGGAGGCCCTTCCTCGATCCACAGCACTTCTTCCTCATCGGCGAGTGCCGCGATGTCCGCTTCTGCGATCCACACCGTCAACCCGTGCACACCGGCGATCGGTTCCATCGGAACACCGCTATGCTTCGATGCGAGGGCCCGACCGCGAGTCAGTGGGACATCGGCGTGCAGCTGGACGAACAGCATGAACTTGTCCTCGCTCGGGTGGATTGCCCACGGGCTCCAGCGACGCTCACGAACACCCGGTTGCATCTTGCGATCGCCTTCCCAGTCGCCGAGCCAGCGGACGTGGGGCAGCGACTCGACGGCGAGTGGATTGTTTGCCGGTATCGTCGCGATCCAGGCGAGGGCGGGGACATAGTGCTGCAGCTGCACCCCCGCTTGCCGCAACGCCTGGCGTTGGCTGCCGCTGGGTACACCGTCGAGTTGAATCAATGCGTGAATGCTCGCGCTGCCCCGACCCAGCGCTTTCGCCGCGCGGTCCAGCAGTCGTGCCCGCGCTTGCGGCGATGGCTCCGTGTCCGCGGCGATCCTCTCTCCGACTAGGTGAATCGGTTTGATGGTGCGGGCTTGCAGCTCAGCCGGCACAAGGAGGAGCGACGCAAGCGCACCCGCGGCGAGGATCGCCAACCGGAGCGATACGCGTGGTCGACACCCGCCGGTCGGCATGGCCGCTCTTCGAGGCTCGAGGGTCAAGTTCAGCGCTCCATACCGCATGGTCTGGGCCGACCACAACCACGTGCCTCGTGTAACGTCGCTCGTCGACGGTCGGACCCGCATAAGCCATAGAAACTGCTGCTCGTCCCTGCGCCATTGCCCTCCTCCTTTACCGCCGCGATTCCACGGTGAGAATGGGCCGCTTAAGCCCTACTTCAGGGCCTCGTACAGCATCTTTGTCAAAAGTATCTCGCTACTTCCAGAGGCCCGACCCCGATCAATCAGACCCCCCTCGTACAGCATCTTTGTCAAAAGTATCTCGCTACTGCCAGAGGCCCGACCCCGATCGATCATTACGAATCCCGACTATCGGCCACTTGCAACCCGTGACGTCCACCCGCAGCCCAAGCTGCTTCGCGCTCGCACCCAAGTTACTGTCAATTGCCAGAACGCGCCGCGCGCTCTACCCTCGAGCTGGAAAGTAGGAAAATCCGTCGGAACCTTTCCAATTTTCCAGCGATGCCAGCTTCCTGCTTTTGAGAAGGCCCTGCCTCCTGAGGGGCGGAACGTTATGCGACTAGGCGGTGACGTGCTACTTTTCTCGACGGAGAAGCAACATGACAACGCGTGAGCCAGTGATTCACAGTGATCCCGAGATTCTGAGCGGCACTCCCGTGTTCGTCGGCACGCGTGTGCCCGTTCAAGCGCTCTTTGATTATCTCGAGGGTAAGCATTCGCTCGACGAGTTCCTGGATGACTTTCCGACTGTCAGCCGCGAGCAGGCCATCGCCGTGCTTGAGCAAGCACGCGAACTCGTGGTGAGCCGTGCGCGTGCTGCTTGACGAGTGCGTTCCTCGTCAGCTCCGCCGGGACCTGGCCGGCCACGATGTGCGCACGATTGCCGACATGGGGTGGGGCGGTATCAAGAATGGCGACTTGCTGCGTCAGGCTGCGGTCGAGTTCGACGTGCTCCTGACCACCGACCGTAATATGGAGTTCCAGCAGAACCTCTCGCCGCTTGCGATCGCGCTTTTGGTCGTCGCGGTGGGCAGCAACGACGTGGACGCATTGCGCCCCTTCGTACCGCAAATGCTTGATGCGTTGGAGGAGATTCAGCCCGGAGAAGTGCGACATGTCCCCGCCTAATCTAACAGCCCGTTGAAAAAAGCCACGGCGCGCATCGGCCAGTCCCGGACGGTCGAGGATGCGGTAGCGCGCTCGCTCCTGTTGGATCTCGTGATAACCGCCGATCTCCCACTCAGTTGTAGGCTGTCGTGATGAAAGAACTGCTCGGCTGAGCCCCGGCGCATCGTGATCGTTTTGCGGAACCGAAGTCTTTGCTCAAATCGGCAAACGATAACCGGAGTTTGGCTCTGGCAACAAAGCTGTGCGAGATCACCCTCTACTCTGCGCGGTTGCGCTTTGGGCGGGAGGTTCGAAAGGATCCAGCTGCGCGATGGGTACGTAGTACGTCTTGTAGCGCAAGCCATTGGAGAAGGGTTGGCCCTGCGGGTCTTCCACGAGCACGGTGACGCGCTTGGTGATCCGGTTCACCCGGCCCGTAAGCTGGTGGCCGTCGAAGATGAACCTTACGAGCGCGCCTGGCCGAATGCCGGAGCCCCTGGCCCGCTCGCGTCGTGTCACGAGCTGATGCGTGTGCGCCTGATGCAGGAACAGCCTTGACGCAATATGTTGGAACTGCGGTGCGGCACAATCACTCGTGTCCCAACAGATGTTTTCCGCGAGATGCACCATTTCATGCTCGAAGATACGCTGCAGTGCCTCGAGACGGGTCGCACATGGCAACCCGCACACACTGATACTGCGGTCACCGTCCCTCAATCCGTCAAAGAGCAGGCTGCAGGCGATGGCGATCTCATACCGCACGTCCCCCGCGCTCGAGCGAAACCGTGTGGTCTTACCGCCGGCAACGGTCATGCGGGGCGAGAGCCGAAAGCCGAGGTGACTTCCCTGCAGTGCCTGGCGGCAGCGGCCGGCGAAAAAATGCTCGTCATACGCCCGGAACAGCAATGCAAGATCTTGAGGATGAATTGCCGTGAAGTTCGCTTCCCGCACATAGGCTGACTGCGCGAGGACGTCCTGCTGAACCCGCTGGAGGCGTTCCCGGATCGACTCCTGCGGTAAACGAAACTCAACAATGGTTTCAAGAAACAGGCTCTTCGCACTCATGACGCCGAGTATTGTGCCTAAAGCCGGAACTTGAGCAAAGAACCAACTATCGCCGCTCAAACGACTGCCCAGGAGTGCAGATCAAGCCCTGATACACAGGGTTGCGGAACTGACAATCGACCCCGGCCCCGGCTGACGCCCGGCCTTAGTACACGCCGGCACAATTATGGCGACGTATTCCCGGCCGTATCCGCTCACCCTGAACTACTATCGCGAGATTTCTGCGCGCTGCGCGAAGATTTCTAGGGGAGATGATGCCATTGCCGTTCGCCCTGAGGAGCCCGCTTCCGAGCGGGCGTCTCGAAGGGCGTCGTGACTCGCGCAAGTCCCGACGCCCTTCGAGACGCGTCGCTAGGAAGCGCCGCTCCTCAGGCCGAACGGACAAGGTATCTCCAAAGGATTGGGTTGCGGGCGTCAGCCCGCGCTGAGCTTGTCGAAGGGTGAGGTCCTCGTGAGCGCCCTCTTGCCAGCCGTCGAATCTCTCCCCAGTCACCTCGGATGAGAGCTTCCTTCTTCTTACGACTCCAGCCTTTGATCTGGCGCTCGGCAGCAAAGGATTCATCACGTGTAGGAAAATCCTCCGCGTACACCAGCTCAATAGGGCGACGCGTGCTCGTATAGCCTCCCAGCTCTCCGCACCGATGCTGTTCGATACGCTGCTCAAGATTGTCCGTATGCCCAACGTAGTACGAGCCGTCGGCGCACCGCAGCAGATAAACCCAGAAGGACATCTCGGGTCGCTTGTACTCCGGAGCAAATCCATAGGCCACTGCCGCCGAGAGCACACCCTTCGACGGGCTCAGGGTGAGCGGAGACCACGCGGTCCGGCGACCGAGCCGAGGAATACGTTGCCGAAGTTCTGAACCGGAGTACTTAGGCACCGATCTCATCGGGGTGCGCTCGATCGTGGAATGGCGCCGGCGGAGTCGGGGAGCCCCCGGCTCGGAAGGGCCACGTCAGTTGCCGGATAAACCCGGACGGCACCGGGCCGCCGGCGATCCCGTAGCTCGACGGCCAGCCCTTGGGCGCGTAGTAGGTTCCGAAGATCTTGTCGATCACCGGCAGGTGCACCGCGAAGTTCTTGCCGACCGCCTCGGGCTCGGCAGCGTGGTGCCAGTGATGGAAATGAGGCGTCGCAATCAGTCCGTCGAGCGCAGCGAGGTCCCAAGCGACATTGGCGTGGTTGAACACCGCGTGTGCCGAAACGAACGCCAGATACGCCCCGATCACCAATGGATCGAACCCCATCACGTACAGCGGGACGAAGGCCGCGGCGCGGGTGATAACGATGTCCACCAGGTGCAGCCGCGACGCGGCGAGCCAGTCGAGAGCGATGCTCGAGTGATGGATGGCGTGAAACCTCCACAGCAAGGGCACCTCGTGGAACAGACGGTGAATGCCGTAGCTGCACAAGTCGGTGAGGATCACCGCCCCGATGAACTGAAGCCATGGAGGCCAATCCGTGACCCAGAGTTGCAGCCCCGGTCTCGCCGCCCAGCGTAACAGCGTAGTCGCCGGGAGGATCGTCAGCAGCATCGAGATCTGAACCAGGAGATGGCTGACCGCGAAGTGGGCCAGGTCGGTCCTGAAGCCCAAGCGGAAGACCTTCTGGTCCGGCAGTCGCGGGAAGACGCGCTCGATCGGCACAAAGAGCAGCGCGGTGACAAAGAGATTGAGCACGAACCAATCGAGTCCGATGTTGCGCGTGGCAGGGATCGGCGTCTCGATCGGGACTGATGCTCCGCCCAGCACCGTGGCCGTCGCGGCGAGGGCTATACCGGCCGCCGACCAACGCCGATAGCGGCCGTGCGTGACGCCGTAGATACCGAAGCCGAAGCCGATCACCAGCGCCGCTTGCAGCACTTTGCGCAACAGGGGCAGCGGATACCGCGCCCTGAGATCCGGAGTCGACAGGTACTCGGGAAACAGTAGGCAGAGCACGCCACCGAGAGCCAGCAGCGAGAGGGTGACCGAGAGCGTCGCGCTGACCTTGCCCGTGCCCGACTTGAACTCAGCGGACATCGAGCACCTCCGGCGTGGCGTTCGCCTGCTTCCGCATTGCCTCGATCTTGTCGAGGAAGCGATCGTAGTCGCCGCGCGGACGGAAGCCGGTAAGGCGCTCGATGAGCCGCTCGAGCCGCGGAAACAGGTCGATGGCCGATGCGATCGAGTTCATCCACCCAGTGGCCAGGCAGTAGTTCACGGTGTGCGGCGAGCGGTGATGCAGGGCGTGCGCGCGCCGTCCGAGGATCAGGCCGTGCCGCTGCAGAAAGGCCACCGGGCGCGGCGGGCGCGGCATGTGCGCCCATTGATGCACCTGGTTGGCCGGCAGGCCGCCGATGGCAAACGCGACCAGAAACAAACGGGCCATCTGGCCCGATACGTTGTCGAGCGGCAGGAAGAGCCCGGCGGCAAGGAACACCGCCACCAACGCCGCAACGTCGCCACTGGTGTCGATCCAATCCCGGCGCAGGAAGTCGCGCGGATTGATGTGATGAACCCGAAACGGCCACAGTAGACGCCGCCCGAGCAAGGGCATCGTCTCGCTCCCCCACGTGTCCGCGAACCAATGAATCAAGCCCGAAGTCAGATCGGCCGCCGCCACGCCGGCGAGGATCACGACCGGTGCCCAGTACCAGTGCGGCTCGTCTACGCCGGCGAGGCGGAAGACGTGCCAGGCCAACAGTCCGAATGCGGCGCCCAGCGACACGATCTCGAAGGCTCTCTGGCTGTGGGGAATGTCATCGTGTAGCGGTAACCAAATTCTGGTCGACATGAAGCTCCTCCTAGTTGCTGCTTCGTATAGAGCAGCAACGATGCCAACTTTGGCCCGGGAGCCTCTTCCTCTGATTTTCTAGCTAGTTAAACTACATTCGTAGAGGGGATACACGGACTTCTAATGACCATCAGATAGACATTCAATGTCTATCGCCGTACATCCATTGTCCACCATGTCTCTTCTGACGAACTCCGAACGCAAAGTCCTCGAGGCGATGGCGCGCGTCGCTGACGCCAATCCGTTCTTGCCGGAACGGGTTGCCGCGGAGCGCAGCGCGCTCGGCACGGAATTCAAGGGTGACGGCATGGTGTGGCATGCGGAGGGTGACCGCGACGACCCGAACCGTAACCTGCGCCAGCTCGCCGAGCTGGCGGAGCGCCACGCGACGCCGCTGCGCGAGCGCCTTGCCGCGGGCGGCGCGGCAACCGCGCACGAGCTACTTCTCTATCAACGGTTGGTACTCTATCTCCTCTATCAGCGCTATGAGCCTGGGCTGTACGATCTGATCGCCAAAGGCACCGTCGGCGAGCCGACCACCAAGCCGCTGACACTGTGGAAACGATTCGCCTTTGACGCAGGATTCTTCTTCGATCTGCCAAGTCGCCAGTTCCCGGAGCCGACGGACCCTGCGGTCCTGTTCGCACTGGCGTTCCAGGTTCGACGCGCCTTTCACCACACCTTCCGGCAGATCTACGGCGGCTCGCTACCTGCGGCTCTGCTGCGGGCCGCCGTCTGGCAATCGATCTTCACTCATGACGCCTCACGCTACCGCCGCGAGCTGACACTGCGGATGAGCGACGTGCCGACCTTGATCGCTGGCGAGTCGGGCACCGGCAAGGAGCTCGTGGCGCGGGCGATCGCGTTTTCGCGCTTCATTCCCTTCGACAGCGCCCGCGGCGCATTCCAGGCCGAGTGGTGGCGTTGTTTTCACGGGCTCAATCTCTCGGCGCTTTCGCCGACGCTGGTCGAGTCGGAGCTGTTTGGACACCGGCGCGGCTCGTTCACCGGCGCGCTCGAAGACCGTGCCGGCTGGTTCGAAGGCTGCGGGCCGTCTGGAGTGGTGTTCCTCGACGAGATCGGAGAACTCGACCCGATCATCCAGGTCAAGCTTCTGAGGGTGCTGCAGACGCGAACGTTTCAGCGCATCGGCGAGACCGACGAGCGCCCGTTCGCAGGCAAGATCGTTGCGGCCACCAACCGCGATCTGGCGGCGGAGATGAAAGGCGGAGCGTTTCGCGCCGATCTCTACTACCGGCTATGTGCCGACATGGTGCGCGCGCCGAGCTTGCGCGAGCAGTTGGCCGGGTCGCGCGAAGAGCTTCACAACCTGACGCTGGTACTGAGCCAACGGATCATAGGAGCGGACGAGGCGCCGCGGCTGAGCGCCGAGGTGGTTGATTTCGTCGTTCGCCGACTCGGTCTCGACTACGCCTGGCCGGGAAACGTCCGCGAGCTGGAGCAATGTGTGCGCAGCGTGTTGGTGCGCGGCGAGTACACTCCACCGCAGGTGCAGCACACCGACGACGAAGATCTCGCCGCCGCGCTGCGCGCCGGTGAGCTCACTGCCGACGCCCTCCTGCGGCGCTACGCCACGGCGGTCTTCCGGCGCTTCGGTAGTTACGAAGAAACCGCACGCCGACTAGGAATCGACAGGAGAACAGTGAAGGCCAAGGTGGGGCCCGCGGCACCCGCACGTCGCCGTGGCGGCTGACGCTGCATTGCAGCCCCAGCCGCGCAAGTGAGCAGCCCGTTGAAGAACCCCACCCCTGCTTCGACGAGCTCAGCATGAGCGGATCCCCGCCTTGATTCTCAACGGTTTTTCCGCTCGCCCTGATCTACTATCTGCGAGTTTCTTCGCGTCGGGCGACGATTCTGATCCCTCTCCC
>CAVUHQ010000004.1:0-145027 GCA_963741215.1 uncultured beta proteobacterium | reverse complement strand
ATTACAAGACGCTGCTCGACGAGCTCACGTCAACGAAGTAACCCCCGCTTGCGAAAGGAGAGACATGGACTTACTACGACACCTGCCCGCAGCCGTGCTGGCAGCGGTGCTGAGTTGGGCCGCAACCGGCGTTGCTCTGGCCGAGGACGACGCCATTCCGGCCAAGGAGGAGCCGCGTCACCGTCCGAAGCTGGAGAACGAGTACGTCCGCATCCTGGACGTGGAGATCCCGGCGGGAGACGCAGACCCTGTTCCACACTCACGACCTGAACTACGCCTACTTGATGGTCAACGCCGCGCTGCTGCGCAACGAGGTCAAAGGCAAGCCGGGCACGGTCGAGATTAAGATCCCGGCGGGGCTGGTCGGCTACTACCGCGCCAGTGAAGGCGCCTACACGCACCGCTTCACCAATATCGGCACGGAGCCGTTCCACGCCATCGGGATCGAGCTGATGCGGCCGGCGCCGTCGCCCGCCGTCACGCCTCCGCTGTCCGAAAAGGCGGGCTACGTGACAGTGCTCGACAACGAGCGCGTGCGGGCCTACCGGGTCGCGCTGGAGCCGGGGCAATCCACGCCCAGCGTGACGCTCGCGGGACCGAGCATACGAGTGGCAGGCACCGGGGGAAGAATTCTGCAGCAGGCGCAAGGAGCGGAGGCGGTTGCGGTGGACCTTGTGCCGGCGAGGTTCGAGTTCCGTGCCGGGCCGGCGGCCCATTCGTTGAAGAACGTCGGCGCGGCCCGTGTCGAGATCTACGAGTTCGAGCTGAAGTAGATTTCGGAGCGCGGGATCGCTGTAGTTGATCAGAGCTTCCCTAGACCCGTATCACCACCTTGCCGAAGTGGTGCGCTGCCTCGAGGTAGCGATAGGCATCGATCGCCTGGTCGAAGGTGAACACCCTATCGATTACCGGCTTGGTGCGGCTGGCGACCAAAGCATCGATCAAGCGTTCGAGCATGCCGCGGCTGCCGACCAGGATGCCCTGAATGCGCGCGGTCTTGACCAGGACTGGCAGGAAGTCGATGTTGTTCTGCAGGCCGGTGAGCACGCCGATGATGTTGACCTGCCCGTGGATGCCCACTGCTTGCAACGACTTCGGCAGCGTGCCGGCGCCGCCCACCTCGAGAACGTGGTCCACTCCGGCACCGTTGGTGAGCTTGAGTACTTCCTGATCCCAGTCCGGCGTCGTCTTGTAGTTGATCGCGCCATCGGCGCCTAGAGCCTTGGCCCGCGCCAGCTTCTCGTCGCTGCTTGAAGTAACGATCACACGGGCGCCCTTGGCTTTGGCGATTTGCAGCCCGATCATGGATACCCCGCCGGTCCCCAGGACCAGCACGCTTTGCCCCGACTGCAGCCGGCCGGTCTCGACCAGCGCGTGCCACGCTGTGACGCCGGCGCATGGCAGAGTGGCCGCTTCCTCGAACGACAGGCGCGTCGGGAATCTTGACCACGCCCTGTTCCGGCAGCGCGACGTACTCGGCCAGCACGCCGTCGATCCCACCGCCTAGCGACGTGCCCATGGCGGGATAGGTCAGCGGGCCGTCGACCCAGCCCTGAAAGTAGCTGGCCAGCACGCGATCGCCCTTGGCGAAACGCGTGACCCCCGCGCCTGTCTCGATCACCTCGCCGGCTCCGTCCGACACTGGGATCAGGCGATCGGATTTCACGCTCACCGGATACAGGCCGTTGGCGATCAGCAGGTCGCGGAAGTTGAGCGAGAAGGCGCGCAGGCGGATCAAAACTTGGCCGGGTCCTGCGTTCGGTGTGGGTCGCTCGGTCATCGAAAGGGCATCGATGCCGCGCTTGCTGAGGTCGAGCTGATACAGCTTCATGTGTTGACTCCGTGCGGGTGCTTAAGTGGGGTGAGAGAAGATCGCGACGGTGAGGCGCGGGCGGGGGTCAATCAGCTGCGAGGATACGCGCAAGCACGTCGCGGTCAACGTTGCCACCGCTCAGGATGATCGCGACCTTGCGACCCGCGATGCGCTCGCGCTCCTGCAGCGCAGCGGCCAGGCCGGCGGCGCCAGCGCCTTCCGCCACGTTGTGCGTGGCGGTGAACATCAGGCGCATGGCGGCGGCGACTTCGCTCGTCAGTGACCTTCACGACGCGTGCGACATCGCGCCAGATCATTTCGAACGCTTCCGGCTCCGGAGCGCGGCAGGCCATGCCGTCGGCGAGCTCGGTGGTGACCGGGTGCTCGACGGCGCGGCGCTGCTCGAACGACAGCGCGTAGGCCGGCGCGCTGCTCCGACACCACGCCGACGATCTCAGTCCTCATGCCTAGCGCTTCGCGCGCCGCGATCATGCCGCAGATGCCGGAGCCCAGCCCGATCGGGACGTACGACGACATCGAGATCGGGCACCGCGCTTAGCAGCTCCAGCGAGTAGCTGGCCACGCCGTGCACCAGCAGCGTGATGGAACGACGGCACCATGTGCAGCCCGCGCTCTGCGCGCAGGCGATGCAGCGTGCTCGCGCGCCGCCTGGAAATCCTCGCCGTGCTCGATCAGCTCGCACGCCGAGCGCGCGCATCGCCGCATTCTTCTCGCGGCTGTTGCCGTGCGGCACGACGATGGTTGCGGGCATGCCGCGCGGCGCGCGGCGAAGCCGACCGACTGGCCGTGATTGCCGCGCGTCGCGCTGATCACGCCACGCGGCGGATTCGCGCTGCGCGCGAGCAGCTCATCGGAAGTAGACCAGTCCGCCGCGCACCTTGAATGCGCCGATCGGCGTGTGGTTCTCGTGCTTGACCCAGACTTCCGTGCCGAGCGCGCTCGCGCAGCAGCGGCCACGCGTACTGCGGCGTGGGCGCGATCGCCTCGTATACGACCGCCGCCGCACGCTCCAACTGGTCGCGGGAAGGCAATAGCTCAGACATGGGCGGCACGGATCTCGAAGGCCAGAATGCAATAGCTGCGTTGCTGAAACTCGAATTCTGCCACGCGCTGCATCTGCAAGCCCTGCTCGTGCGCAGCCAGCGAGCGCGCGTTGCCCGCCGCCACGAAGCAGACGCCGGCCTCGAAGCTGCCGGCCACTTCCCGCTGCAAAGCGCCGAACAAGCTTCGCAGCACACCGCGTCCGCGATCGGCGCGATCGACGCACACCGGGCCGTAGACGAACGTGCTCTGCGCGGCGAGCAACCTGCCGCGGAAGCTCACATCGTCGTAGCGCTGGATCATCGCGGCCAGCAGCGGAAATTGCCGATTGAATGCGACGCTGGACGCGCACAGATAGCCCGCGATCCGATGGCCGTCAGCCGCCACCATGACCGCAACGTCGGCGTTCATTTGCTGCGAATTGCGCGCGGAGAAACGCGCCGACAAGAATCCGTCTGCACGCGCTTCGATAGACAGGTTGTCGAACAGATTGGCCTCCTGCAGAGCCAGGATGCCGGGATAGTCCGTTTCGCACGTCGACGAACGTGATCGGCGAACGAGCATCGATGGGCGCGCAGCACGGGCTCGAGCCACTGTGCCTAAATCAACATCACGGCTCTTCAGCTCGTCCTTGAGGTAGGCGTAGTAGATCGGCGCGGCCACCACACCGGCGATCCCGAACGCCGCTTCCATGGTCAGCATCGCGATCAGCAGCTCCCACGCGCGCGCACGGATCTGCGTGCCGACGATGCGCGCGTTCACGAAATACTCGAGCTTGTGGATGACGACCAGGAACGCGAGCGACCCGAGCGCGGCGTACAGCGAATGGCTCAGGCTCACGACGACGATGACCGTGTTGGAGATCAAGTTGCCGATCACCGGCAGCAGGCCGGCGACGAAGGTGATGGCGATCATGGTCTTGGTGAGCGGCAGCTGCACGCCGCACAGCGGTAGCACGATCACCAGATAAATGGCGGTGAGCGACGTGTTGAGCGCCGAGATGCGCACCTGCGCGAACACGATGCGGCGAAACGCCTCGCCGACGCGGGCTGCGCGCTCGAGCATTGCCTGGGCGAGCGGACCGACCTCGGTGCGTGGGACGAGCCTCGCGCAGCGAGATGAAGGCGCCGATGATCATGCCGATCAGGATGTGCGCGAACGCGCGCCCGAACTCCGTGCCCACCCCGCGCAGGTCGCGGGCATGCTCGCGCAGCCACTGCACCGCTGTCTGCGCGCAGCTCGTCGGCGTTGGCCGGCAGCTTCTCGACCAGCCACGGCGGCAGCGCGCTTGCGCGAGCCTTCGATGATCTCCGCCATCTGCTTGAACAGCGCCGAGATGCTGCCGGCGTCGGTGCGCAGCACGGCGACGATGCCCGACGATGATGAGCGTGATCAGGAGGACCACGATGACGGTGAGCACGGTGACCGCCAGCGACCTTGCTCCACTCGTGCGTCATGCGCCAGATGCGCAGCCGCGGCGCGAGGATGTGCACCAGCTCGTAGACCAGCAGTCCGGCGAGCAGCGCCGGCAGCAGATGCAGCTCCAGCACCAGCGACCAACACGACGCCCGGTCGAGGATCCAGGCGGCGATCTCGTAGCGCGTGGGGTTGCCGATCGGGCTTCTGTCCATGGTCGATCGCGTCAGCGATGGGCAGCACGGGTGTCGAGGGCGCGGCGCAGCCGCTCGATGCCGTCGGCCAGCCGCTCTTCGCTGGCCGCGAAGCACCAGCGCACGAAACCTTCGCCCTCCGGCCCGAACGCGATGCCGGGTGCGAGCCCGAGCCCTACCTCGGCGACCAGCCGCTTGCACAGCGCCAGGCTGTCGCGCACGCCGCTCGACGCGGAAGAACGCGTACATCGCTCCGGCTGGCGATCGCGATCTGAATTCCGGGCATCTGCGTGCGAGCTGGCCGACCAGATAGTCGCGCGCCTGGCGCAATCGGGCGACCGTGTGCGCGATCACCCCTTCGCCGTCGCGCACAGCAGCCACGCCCGGCCCGCTGGACGAAGGGCGGCGCGCAGGAGGTGTTGTACTCGATCAGCTTGGGCAGATCCGCCAGTCAGGGTGCGCCGGGCAGACGATCCAGCCCAGCCGGAACCCGGTCATCAGCCAGCTCTTGGAAAACGTGTTGGTGCTGACCACGCGGTCGTGCGCGGTCGCGATGTCGAGAAACGAGGGCGCGATGGCTGGCGCGCCGTTGGTCACGCCGTTGTAATACAGCCGCTCGTAAGCGTCGTCGGCGATGATCCAGATGCCGTGCCGGCGGCAATGTTCCAGGATGGCCTGCTGGCTGGCGCGGTCGATGGTCCATCCGGTAGGGTTGTTGGGCGAGTTGATGAACACGGCCCTGGTCCCGGGTGCCAGCGCCTCCAGCAGTCGGTCCAGGTCCAGCCTCCAGCCGCCGGGCGTGAACTGCAGCGCGACGGTTTCGACCTGCGCGCCGAGGATCTTCGGGATCTCCACCAGATTAGGCCACAGCGGCGTGACGGCCACGACGCGATCGCCGTGTCCGATCAGCGCCTGCGCCACCAGCATCAGTGCCGACATGCCGGAGTTGGTGATCGCGACGTTGTCCGCGTCGGTGCTCCGGTGCAGGCGGGCGACGTAGCTCGCGACCGCCTCGCGCAACTCCGGGATGCCCAGGTTCTGGGTGTAGAAGGTGTCGCCTGCGTTCAGCGCGTCGACGGCCGCCTGGCGAATGAAACTCAGGCGTGACCTCGTCCGGCTCGCCGAACCAGAACGCGGCGATGTCCTCGCGGCCCATGCCGGCGTTGGCCACCTCGCGGATCTTGGAGGCACGCAACGCCTGTACGGCGGGACGGGCGATGCCAGGAAAGGAATGCATCTGATCGTGCTGTCAGGGAAAAGTAAGATTCTCGCACGACGGCGGGCTTAGCGACATCGGCGTCGCCTTCCGGCGTCTCCGGGTCCGGTCGACCGGGCGGTGTACCATCCCCGTTGGACGAGAGGCACCGGTCGTGTCGTCCGCTTCTAGCAAACTTCTACAACACGCTATGGAGCGGCCATGCCCCGGACGGCGTACCTCTTTCCTGCCCTGGCGATCTGCTTTCTGTCGCTCGCTTCTCGCCCCGCGTGGGCGCAAGCCGGCAAGGGCGACGGCAGTGTGCGCGCTTGCGTGATCGCGCTGTCGAAAGCCTTGTCGACGCGGTTCATCGCCGACGACTACCCCGTCGACCTGCAGGACGCCGGCGTACCAGGGGACCGTGCTCGTGCAACTTGACCATTGGGCATGATGGCCGGGTACGCAGACCGCGCTAGCGCAGACCTCTGGCAGCCCGGCTCTGGACCGCGCGGCGCTGAAGGGTGTGGAGCGCGTATTCCCGCGCGGTTCGGCCGCGCCCTCCGAGTGTCAGCTCGAGGCCGAGTCGCTCGTCACGCTGCCGATCAGGTTCCAGCTTCGGACCGTCCCTCGCAAGTAAAGGCTCGCGCCTTTTTCCTGCACGGGCGCGCGCGAGGCAGGGAGGGTTCGCCCAATCTCCGAGGAATGGACGGCTCTGGGATGCCCCGCATGGCGGCCTCGGCGGGGGAATGCGACAATAGCGCCCTTCGGCACAGACCTGAAGCGAGGAGACGCGATGAGCGCCGAGCAGCATTCCAACTACATCAACGGCCAGTGGGTGGCGGGCGCCACCTGGTCCAAGAACATCAACCCCTCCGATCTGAGCGACGTGGTCGGCGAATATGCGCAAGCCGACGCGGCGCAGACCGAACAGGCCATCGCCGCTGCGCGCGCCGCTTTCCCCGCGTGGGCCACCTTCAACGTGCAGGCGCGCGCCGACATGCTCGACAAGATCGGCAACGAGATCATCGCGCGCAAGGACGAGCTGGGTACGCTGCTGTCGCGCGAGGAAGGCAAGACGCTGCCCGAGGGCGTCGGCGAGGTGGTGCGCGCCGGCAACGTATTCAAGTTCTTCGCCGGCGAAGTGCTGCGCCGCACCGGCGAGCTGGTGCCATCGGTGCGCCCGGGCGTCGACGTCGAAGTCACGCGCGAGCCCGTGGGCGTAGTGGGCATCATCTCGCCCTGGAATTTCCCGTCCGCGATCCCGGCCTGGAAAGTGGCGCCGGCGCTGGCCTACGGCAACTGCGTGGTGTTCAAGCCCGCCGACCTGGTGCCGGGTTCGTCCTGGGCGCTCGCCGAGATCATCTCGCGCGCCGGTGTTCCCGCCGGGGCGTTCAATCTCGTCATGGGCCGCGGCAGCGTGGTGGGCGAGGCGCTGGTCAACGACCCGCGCGTGGACGCGATCAGCTTCACCGGGCTCGGTGGAGACCGGGCGCAAGATCGCGCAGAAAGCGGTGGCGCGCATGGCCAAGTTCCAGCTCGAGATGGGCGGCAAGAACCCGCTGGTCGTGCTGGACGATGCCGATCTCAAGACCGCGGTCGAATCCGCCGTCAACGGCGCCTTTTTCTCCACCGGACAGCGCTGCACGGCGTCCTCGCGCCTGATCGTGACCAAGGGCATCCACAACAAATTCGTCGACGCGCTCACCGAGCGCCTCAAGGGCCTGGTGGTGGACAACGCGCTCAAGGCCGGCACCCAGATCGGCCCGGTGGTGGACAAGAACCAGCTCAACCAGGACCTGTTCTACATCGAAGAAGGCAAGAAAGAAGGCGCCAAGCTCGCGTACGGCGGCAATCTGCTCAAGCGCGAGAAGGAGGGCTTCTATCTCGAGCCGGCGCTGTTCACCGAGACCAGCAACAGCATGCGCATCAATCGCGAGGAAGTGTTCGGCCCGGTCGCCACGGTGCTGGCGGCGAAGGACTACGACGAAGCGCTGCAGCTCGCCAACGACACGCCGTTCGGGCTGTCGGCCGGCATCGTCACCGGCTTCGCTCAAGCACGCGGCGCACTTCCGCCGCAACAGCCAGGCCGGCATGGTGATGGTGAACCTGCCCACCGCGGGCGTGGACTACCACGTGCCGTTCGGCGGGCGCAAGGGCTCGAGCTACGGCCCGCGCGAGCAGGGGCGCTACGCCGTGGAGTTCTTCACCACGGTGAAGACCGCGTACGTGGCGGCACTGGTCTAGGACGTGAGGCGGGACCGGTACGCTCGGCGGGAGACGATACAACGGGCGTGACCGAAGGGTTGTACCTGCTGGGCGCCGTCGCGCTTGTGCTGGTGAACGGTTTCTTCGTCGCCGCCGAGTTCGCCCTGGTGAAGCTGCGCCAGACGCGCGTGAAAGGCATCGAGCGGCGCTTCGGGCTGCGCGGGCGCCTGCTGGGACGCGTGCATGCGAACCTCGACGCCTATCTGTCCGCCTGCCAGCTCGGCATCACGCTGGCCTCCATCGGCCTGGGCTGGATCGGTGAGCCCGCCATCGCGCGGCTGCTGCAGCCGGTCCTGGCGCGCTGAGCGTCACCTCACCGCAGCTCGTCCATGGCACGCGCTTTCTGCCGCCTTCTCGCTGATCGCGTACCTGCACATCGTCGTCGGCGAGATGGCGCCGAAGTCGATGGCGTTGCGGCGGGCCGAAGGCATCGCCCTGTGGACCGCGCCGCCGCTGTACATCTTCTACTGGAGCATGTGGCCCGCGATCTGGGTGCTCAACCGCAGCGCCAACTGGATCCTGCGCGCTGCGGACTGTCTGTGGCGCATAGCCTGGAGTCGACCTACACCACCGACGAGCTGAAGCTGATCCTGCGCTCCTCGAGCGGCCCCAGCCGGCTGACGCAGGACGAGCTGCGCATTCTCGCCCACGCACTCGACTTCAGCACGTTGACCGTGGCGGAGCTCAAACGCCCGGCCGGCGAGATGGTGAGCCTGTATGCCGACCGCAGCCTGGAGGAGAACCTCGAGACGATCCGCACCCATCGCTACACCCGCTATCCGCTCTTTTCGCGCAGCGGCGGCGAGGTCATCGGACTCATCCATATCAAGGACCTGCTGACGCGCCTGCGTCCGGACGGCGTCGCGCTCGATTTGAAGAAGCTCGCGCGCGCGCCGTTTCGCGTGGCGGAGAGCATGCCGGCCATGCATTTATTCCGGCGTTTTCGCGAAGGCTATCCGCACTTCGCCATCGTTCTGGATGGCGGCGGACACGTGTCCGGGTTCATCACCCTCGACAACATGCTGAGCGTGCTGGTGGGCGAGATCAGCGACGAGTTCCGCCAGAGCCAGAGCGACTGGATCCAGCAGGAAGACGGCACGCTGCTGGGCAAGGCCAGCCTGTCGGTATTCTCCCTGGAGCGTGCGCTCGGCATCGACATCGAGGGCCACGACGTGGACACCGTAGGCGGGCTGATCCACTGGAAGCTCGAGCGGCTGCCGGAGGAGGGCGAGCGCGTGGACTTCGACCGTTTCGCCATCGTCGTCAGGAAGATGCGCGGTCCGCGCATCCAGCTGGTCAAAGTCATTCCGGTCGGCGGTACCGAAAGCGAGGCGACGCCGGCCTCGGAGACGGCTGCCAGATAGCTTGCCCTCACATCGGCTCGGACGAGCCGGCGCGTCAACCTGATAGAATCCGCCGGCTCTGCTTTCCCTCAATCGTGAGACTCACTCGCATGACAAGCACGCTGTTCACGCCGTTTCAAATGCGCGGGCTGACCCTGCCCAACCGCCTCGTGGTGTCGCCCATGTGCCAGTACATGTCCGAGCATGGCTCGGCCAACGACTGGCATCTGATGCACCTGGGCCAGTTCGCGATGGGTGCGGCCGGACTGTTGATGACCGAGGCAACGCATGTTTCGGCGGTGGGACGCATCAGCCACCGCTGCCTCGGCCTGTACAGCGACGAGAACGAGGCCACGCTCAAGCGGGTGATCGACTTCTGCCGCCGCTACGGTGTGGCGAAGCTCGGCATTCAGCTCGCCCACGCCGGGCGCAAGGGCTCCGTGCACCCGCCCGCGCAGGGAGGCAAACCGCTCGCAGCGGATGAAAACCCGTGGCTGACGCTGGCGCCATCTGCATTGCCGTTCAGCCCCGGCTGGCATACCCCTGCCGCTCTCACCCGCGACGGCCTGGCCGAGGTCAAGCAACAGTTCGTCGATGCAGTTCAGCGCGCAGCGCGCATCGGCTTCGACCTGGTGGAGTTGCATGGTGGACACGGCTATTTGTTGCACGAGTTCCTGTCGCCGCTCTCCAACCAGCGCGACGACGAGTATGGCGGGAGCACGCGCAATCGCATCCGCTTTCCGCTCGAAGTGTTCGAGGCGGCGCGTGCAGTGTGGCCCGCCGACCGGCCGCTCGGCATGCGCGTGTCCGCCACCGATTGGGTCGAGGGCGGCTGGACGCCAGAAGAGACCGTGACCCTCGCCAAAGAGTTGAAGGCCCTGGGCTGCGATTTCATGGACGTGACCTCCGGCCAGGTGGATCCGCGCCAGAAAATCCCGTTCGGGCCGGCCTACAATCTGCCGTTCGCGGAGAAGGTCAAGAAGGAATCCGGCCTGGCCGTGATGTCGGTGGGCATGATTACCCGCGCGGCGCAAGCGGAGGAAATCGTGGCAAGCGGCCGTGCCGATCTAGTGGCGCTCGCGCGTGCCGTCATGGACGATCCGCGGTTTGCCTGGCACGCGGCGCGCGAGCTGGGTGCCGAGGCGCCCTATTCGCCCAACTATATGCGCTGTCACCCTTCCCAGTGGAAGCCGTAACGTCTGACGGTGCCAGGCAAGACAAATATGCGGCGCGCCTCTCCCGGCATTAGAATCCGCGTATACCCTCCGTGTAACGGCTACGGGAGGATCGCGCATGACCGTGAGCTACCTGGCCCAGGGCCGCTTCTCGAAGCCCTATCTCGTCATCTGGCATCCCGTGCAGCACGTCGGCGCCTGGTATGACCGCAGGCTGCGTTTGCGGGCGCTGGACGTGAGCGCGGATCTGCTCGAGTTCGCGCGTGCCAGCTCGCGGCTGGTGCACCCGTGGAACGACCTGACCGACATCGAGCTGCCGGCGTGGGCGGACAATGCGGCGCTGGACGACTGCGTCTGCTTCTGGTTGTACGACGACAGCTCCTCTGCGGACGACCTGGCGCGGATTCCCGGTGGCTGAATTCACGGGCGCAGCAGGGCGCGCGCTGCCTGACGGCCGGAGGCCCGCGCTGCCGGCTGCGACGCGAACCGCAGCTACTTCGCTGGATGCGCTCCCTGAAATGAAGGACGAGATCCTGGACACACACCTCCCGGGCTTCTCCGACGCGGGTCCTGATCCTTTGCGGCAGGTGGAAGAGGCGGGCTTCTGGCTCGAGACCTATCGCGCCGGAGTCAAGGCCGACCCGTTGCGCATGTTTCAAGTGGTCGACCGGCTGGACGAGCTGGTGCAGGCGCATCGCCTCGAGCTTACGCGCGAATATCTCGGAGCGGGTGGGCGCCAGCAGACCTACCGCGAGCGACGGATCTGGACCGCCGTCGTCCATCTTGCGCGCGAGCTGGCGGCCGGCTACGAGACGTCGCTGCAACTGTTCCAGGCCGGCGCGCCCAATTCGCCTGCAGTGGCTCCGCTGGTCCCTGCGATCACGGCCCGCGCGCTGCGCGCGCTCACCCTGGTGCTGCGCTGGACCTCGCTGCGCTATGCCGCAGTCGAACCGGCGTTCTGGAGCCGGGTTGGCGCGCTGTACGCCTACGCAGAGCGGCGGCGGTTCTTGAGCCGGCAGTTCAAGCTCTACTCCGCCATGGCCGGCGACTCGACCGTGCGGCGCGAATACTTGCGCGCGCTCGTGCTGGCGGTGTCCGGCACCGAGAACCTGCTGCCCGCGGGCCAGGTGGTGGCCGATCGCGTGATCGCCACTGTTGCCGAATTCTTCCTGCTGCATCGCCGGCCCGCGCCTGGCTGCCACTTCGCCATCGACCTGACTCGCGAGCCACCCGCCCTATCGGGTCGGAGAGGGCGTCGCGCCGGCACCCACCGTGCGCTTCTTCGGGCCCGGGGATGCGGCCATGATGGTGGAGCGGCTGGTCCAGCGCAGCACCGAGACCGGCCGCGCGCCGCCCGAACTGAACCTCGTCGGCGAGTTCCACGCCAGCATGGTGATGGACGTGCTCCAGCACCTGTCACGCCACTGGGGCGCCAATCCGCCCTCGCGTTCCGAGACGCGCCAGCGCGTGCTGTCCACGCTCACCGTGGCGCACGGTTTCGACGCCGTGTGGCGCGCCGTGTCTGCCGAGCAGCACCACTCCGAACTGGACGAGATCACCGAAGCCTGGACGGTGGAGGACGAGAGCAGCGGCGGTTTCGGCGCGACGCTCCCCTCCCGCGACGGCGACTGGCTGAGCGTGGGTACGTTGCTCGCCGCCAAGCCGTCGTGGCCCGCGTCGTGGAGCGTGGGCATCATCCGGCGGGTGTCAACGTACGAGATGGGACGGCGTGCGGTCGGTGTACAGATCCTCGCGCGCGGCGGCGTCGCAGTCGATCTGTCGCCGCTGCGCTTCAACGACGTGGGCGCGCAGCAACACGGCGTGCTGCTGCCTTCCGCCGCGCAGGCCACGCCTGATCGGAGGAGAAATTACGCTCGTTGTGGCGCGCGGGACGCTGTCCTGGGGCCTTGTCCTACGCGATGCGATTCCATCAGCGCAGCTACACGGTGAATCCGCGCCGCATCGTGGAGAGCGGCGAGGATTTCGACGTAGTGACTTTCGCGATACAGCAGGCGTGATGCGTGATTTGCAATTGCCGGTCACGCAGATTCGAAATCCGCAATCGGAAGCCCGAACATGCCAGCAACCGTTCTGAATCCCGGCGCGCTTGCCGCGTTCGTCACCAAAAAGTGGGACGACGAGATCGTTCCAAGCCTCATCGACTATATCCGTATTCCGGCCAAGTCGCCCCACTTCGATCCGCAGTGGGAATCGAACGGCCACATCGAGGCCGCGGTCAAGCTGGCGGAAGCCTGGTGCCGCGCGCAGAACGTCTCCGGCATTCGGCTCGAAGTGGTGCGTCTGCCCGGGCGCACGCCGCTGCTGTTCTTCGAGATCCCCGGCGACAGCGATCGCACCGTGCTGCTCTACGGCCACCTGGACAAGCAGCCGGAGATGGTGGGCTGGCGCGAAGGCGGCGGGCCGTGGGCCCCGCTCATGGTGGACGGCCTGCTGTATGGCCGCGGCGGGGCCGACGACGGCTACGCGGTATTCGCCGCGCTCGCCGCGATATCAGGGCTGCACGAGCAGGGCATACCGCACGCACGCTGCGTGGGCATGATCGAGTGCTGCGAAGAGAGCGGCAGCTACGACCTGCCGGCGTACCTCGAAGCCCTCAGCGCCCGGGTCGGCCAGGTCGATCTCGTGATCGGCCTCGATTCGGGCTGCGGCAACTACGATCAGCTGTGGGTGACGACATCGCTGCGCGGGCTGGCTGCCGGCACGCTCACCGTCGAAGTCCTCACCGAGGGCGTTCACTCGGGCGATGCCAGCGGCGTGGTGCCGTCGTCGTTTCGTATTGCACGCCAGTTGCTCGACCGCATCGAGGATTCGCAAGACCGGACGCGTCCTTGCCTGCCGAGTTCCACTGCCCGATCCCGCAAGAGCGCATCGAGCAGGCCGGGCAGGCGGGCGCCATTCTCGGCGCCACGATGTGGACCAAGTTCCCCTTCGCCGGCGGGACGCGGCCGATGGTAAGCGACGCCAGCGAGGCGGTGCTCAACCGGACCTGGCGGCCGTTCCTGGCGGTGGTCGGTGCCGACGGGCTGCCGGCGATCAAGGATGCGGGCAACGTGCTGCGGCCGAAGACGGCCCTGAAGTTGTCGCTGCGCTGCCGCCGCTCGTCGACGGACAGCAGGCCACGCGTGACCTCAAGCGCATCCTCGAGGCCGACCCTCCGCACGGCGCCAGGGTCAGCTTCGAGGCGGATCAGGGTGCCTCCGGATGGAGTGCACCACCGACTGCGGCGTGGTTGAAGGACGCTGCCAACGACGCCTCGCTGGCCTACTACGGCCGCCCCTCGGCAATGGTGGGAGAAGGCGGCACCATTCCCTTCATGGGCATGCTGGGCAAGCATTTCCCCGCGGCGCAGTTCCTCATCACCGGCGTGCTGGGACCGAAGTCCAACGCTCACGGGCCCAACGAGTTCCTGCACGTCCCCTATGCCCGCAGGCTGACGTGCTGTGTCGCGCAGGTGATCGCCGCGCATCGGGCGCAGGCGGGGCGAGGTTAGCAAGTCGCAGGGGCTTGTTCGGCGGCGTTGCAACAGCACGTCGCTCAGTAGGCGGGCGATGGGCTCTTGGTGTATTTCGGCCGGCTTCGCGCGCGCAGAGTCGGCCCTTTAGCGTGGCCGCGCGAATATCGCCGCCGGCCGGTCCGGCCCGGGGCGTTAGTCGCCTACGGACCGTCAGGCATTAGATGTTCGCCATGCGATCCAGCCATGTCCTGGTCACGGTCGAATTCTCGTAGTATTTCCATCGTGCCGGTCCGCATCCGGCCCGCGTCCGCCTCGGCCCCCTTGGATTCCAGCCCACCAAGTCCCCGTATTCTTCGTAGCACTCGAGAGCCCTACGTGTCCCCATTTCTGGAAAAAGTCCTAGCCCTTGTACCATCCTGAATAGAGATCCGCGCGGGTGGAGTGAGGCTGCGTCAGAGCAGGCGTCTGCCAGCTCGCCTCCGCCACCCTGGCGCGTCTCCTGTGCGCGCTTGGTGATGTCAGACCGCCCTTCGGCCAGACGTGTTCCACGGCGCGCCTACGCCTTGCGCGACCTTGCCGGCGACGGAGTTGCGCTCGGACAGCAAGCCGCCCTTTGCCCTCGCTTTCCAGCATCTCGTCTGAGTTCAGCCCCGTCAGTCGCTCAAACCGGTCCTTCGACACACCTCCTCAGGCCTGTCGAAGTAAAGCCAGATCCGATCGGCTCGGTAACGTGGACCCAATCAGGTGCTGTCAGTGCCATGGCGTCACCTCCCATCTCTTCCAGCCGCTGTCTCCAACTGGGTCGAGGACGATATTCACCTGTGCTCCGCCGCCCTTCCCGCGACCTTGAAGGGCGTCCGCCCCGCTGAAGCGACCCGAGAAACGGGGTAAAGCTGCTGCGATTACATCAAGTGAAGCTTCCTCCGCGTGCGTTGTGGCCGCCGTCCACCGTGATCACTACGCCGCTCATGTAGGAAGCACAATCAGAAGCCGCGAAGACGACGACGTTCGCGACTTCCTCCACCGTAGCCGGCCGGCCGAGTGGCAGGCCTTTCACGAACTCGCGCCACCGCTCTGCATCGCCGAGCCGGTCAGCGGCTCGCGCGCGCATCAGCGTCACGAGCCGCTCGGTCTCCACCGCACCGGGGCTCACTGCGAGCACGCGGATGCCATGCTCGAGGCTATAGCTGCCGAGCGTGCGTGTAAATGCGTTCAGTCCCGCGTTGCCGGTCGAGCCGGCGATATAGCCTGAATCCAGCCGGTCGGCGGCGAGCCCGGTCACATTGATGATCACACCGTGCCCGCGCTTCTGCATGGCCCCATAGTACGCTCGCGACATGTTGATGTAACCGAAGACTTTCAGGTCCCATGCCGTGCGCCAGCGCGCCTCGTCGACAGCCTGCAGATCGCCACCGGGGATGGCGCCGGCGTTGTTGATCAGGATGTCCGGCGTGCCGGTCGCGGCCATCAGCTTCGCGATGCTTTCGCTGCGCGAGAGATCGAGCGCGTGCGGCGTCGCCGAAACCTGAAAATCGGCGCGGATGCTGGCAGCCGCCTTCTCCAGCATCGCTGGATCGCGCGCTACCAGGTGCACCGAGCAACCTTCCGCTGCGAGACCGCGCGCTACCGCGAGGCCGATTCCCTTCGACGCGCCAGTGACTACTGCTGTGCGATTCTTGAATCCGAGTTGCATCCTATTCTCCGTGTTCGCTCGCTGACGTTCTGCACGCGATGTTGCCCGCGGCGGCAGCTTTCATGGTCTGACGTGCGCTTGCTTGAGGGCGGCCGCATAGCCGCGGTTCCACGTCGGGGTGATCCAGACTTCGTTGATACACACATGGGCGGGCAGGGTCGCCACATATACAATCAAGTCCGCGACATCCTCAGGCTGCAGCATGCGCGCGCGGTCTTCCGCACTCACGGGGACGGGCCGCTGATCGAGGATCGGAGTGGCGACTTCACCAGGGCAGACGACAGTAGAGCGGATGCCGTTGACGCACTCCTCGCAGTTGATGCTGTGGCTCATTCCAACGACGCCGTGTTTGGCGGCGGCATACGCCGCGCCCGACAGCGGACCGATCGAACGTCCTGCCATCGATGCGGTATGGATCAGCACGCCGTCCTTCTGGGCTCGCATGATGGGCAGCGCCGCCAGGACGCAATAAAAGGCGCTGGACAGATTGCCGTCCAGGACCTGGTCGGCGCCCGAAGCATCGAGCTCCGCCCAGCTGCGCCGGGAGATATTGACGCCGGCATTGTTGACCAGAATGTCCAACCGCCCGAAACGCTGCGGATTGCCTCGGCAGCATGTGCGGCCGCGGTGGCATCGGTGAGGTCGCCTGGCTCTACCACTGCCATGCCCCCATCCGCTTCGATGCGCGTGGCGGTTTGCCGCAAGGGCGCCTCGCGGCGCCCGCTCAATACCAGCCTCGCTCCTTCCCGGGCGAGCGCAATCGCCGCAGCTCGCCCAATCCCCGAGCCAGCGCCGGTAACCCATGCAATCTTGTCTTTGAGCTGTTTCATTCAACCAATCCGCAGTAAGCAAGGGAATCCATCTTAGACTAAGCGCCGAGGTTGCATCGCGTTCGATACCAAGCAGACCGTCCGCGGTTGTATGGCAACCGGCATCGCCAATTTGAGTCGGGCGCAATCCGTACTAACCAGTGACCGTTGCTTCGCGACCCACAGGCGCCGTTGACCAACGTCGGCTGTCGAGCGATCTCCGCGATTCGAAACTGATCGGTCGAGGCACTGGACTAACTTAACGCACCGACCCATTGCAGGGCTCGTCGCAAGGCGGCATCGCGATCGGCGCCGACGAGCATGATGGACAGGATGATCTCCTCACAACCAGAAGTGCGTATGAAGCTCTCCAGCTTCTTGCGACATTGATCGTCGGTCCCGTGCAGCACGACGGCATCGACCATGCCGGCCGACCAGGTGCCTTGCCGCGCCTTGGGATAGCCAGCGGCCGCGAACATCTCCTGATAGTTGGTGAGGCGAGGGTAGACCGGCAGGAATTCGTCGACGCCTTGCTGCAGCTCCGCCGGATCGCTGGTGAGCGCGAGGAAGGCGTGGGCGATGAGCTTGGGACGGGCCCTACCCTGTTGCGCGGCGCCATGTTCGAGCGCCGGCAGAGCCGCATCGCGCAGGTAGGCAGCGGGGCAGAGCCAGGTCACGGCGCCTTCGGAGATTTCTCCAGCCAGTTCGAAGGAAGTCGCGCGCAATGCCGAGATGATGATGGGCACCTGCGCGCCGTAGTTGAGCTTCGCGTGCACCTTGAAGTGCTTGCCTTCGAAATCAGTCTGGGCACCGGTGAGCAGGCCCTTCACCACCGTCACGAATTCGCGCAGGTGACCGAGCGGTTGTCGGTAGGGGATGCCGTAGCGACCTTCCATCACGGCGGCGTGACTGGGGCCGAGGCCGAGCACGAAACGCCCTGGAGCCAACTGCGCAATGTCGGCGGCTTGCTGCGCCACTACAAGGGGATGCCGCGGAAGGGTTGGCACGATGGCGGTGCCCATTCTCACCAATCGCGTGCTCGCCGCCGCGGCAGCGAATACCGTCAATGCATCGGGACCCGCTCCGGTGGTGAGCCAGACCATAGGCACTCCCGCTGCCTCCGCCTGCGCGATCGTCCGCAAGATGGTCTCGCCGGTGGGTTTATGGATCGCAACGCCAACCTGATTTAGTGCCATTCTCCCCTCTCTTTGCTGTCGAACCGTAATTGGAGGGCATCATAATAGTTCGGAAGCAAGTCAGTGGGGAACGCTCGTCGGCCCGGGAGTCTTTCGCCATCCACTTACCAGGTGTCACGTGATGCCAAGCGCGTCTCAACTCGTGCAGGATAGGATGCCGGTCGGCCGGCGCCGGGTGAACGAGCGGGATCGACCCCATATAGTTGGTCGGTCCTGTGTTCTGATAGCCGACACTCGGCTCACTGGAAAGCCGTCATCCAATAGCCCCGGCTCGCCGGGCTACATACAGTAAAGGAAAGCGGCGCTATTTGCGATTCCGGTGCAACTGGTTTGGCCCGTTCAAAACCACAGTTCGTATCCCCCCCGATGTTTACGTTCTTTAGTTGCAGCCCTTAGGCTTGGGTTCGATCGCGATGAACTCCAATCGCGTATCGAAAGGGTTTTCCTGTTGTACCCTTCCAGGTTCACTGGCCCAGTAGACCGCGCCGGCGTGCCATGGAGGTGTCACGATCGAGTGACCATCGGGATAGGTCAACTTAAGCCCCTCGCTGTCGGTTAAGCTGACAAGTACAGCCTTTTTTGCGTCAAAAAACGTGGGCATCTTTTCGTGTGGCCCGAAGCTCGCACGCGCAACGTATACACAATCGTTGTCCAATTCAACTTTGTAGTGTACTGGATCAGCCTCTACCTCCATTATCCGTTGGGCTAGGGCGATAGAAGAAAATGACGCGACATATAGGGAAGATACGAGACCACAAAGGACCTTTCGCATAACTCCTCCTTTTTGGATGATCAGCGCCGGGCTAACGCGTCGCGCATCCGCTTCAGTGCGCCAGCCTCAGCCTTAACTAGCCTTAGTGGGAGGTTAATCTCGAACGCATCAAGGGGTGTTGACCTAGCGCAACCAACCAGATCATCGCGCCTAACCGGAATCCATTCGGGGGTCGCTGGAAGCCGATTGGATATGCCAGTGAGCGGGTTGCCGCCCGACTCCCACGGGTTTCGCAGTTTGACGCTCTGACTATCAGGCGGCAACATCCGCTTCTGGAAAGAATTCGCCTCGGACCTGACCGGCAGGCATTGGCCGGTCAACGACTGTCAAGTTCGACGATCGCGACCAGGCTGCCGGAACTGTACCTCCGTCTGCTCGGCGATTTCCTGCAGTCCGCTCCCTGCGATCCAGCCGCTGGACAATACGGGTACGCAACAAACCGGAGACTCTTCAGCCGTACCCGCGTGGTGCTGGAGGAAGTGCTTTGGGCATAGTTTGAGCGTGAGGACGCGGTTAGCGTCCCCTTGCCGGCGCGCGTGCTCGATGTCGTCCACTATCATGGCTTTGATCCGCCTTTCTCCCGACGCGGTCTGGACGAGGTAGTTGCCCATCTCCAGCGCTGCTATCTCTGGGAAAGGGCGGTTTGTTTTTCCTAGGCGCAGGCGCCGTGGCGCTGATTGTCATCGGTGCCGCGTAAGATTCGCGTCAGCTGCGTCGGGATAGATACGCGCCGGGCGCGGTCATACTTTATAGTCATAACAACTTCCCGCGAGGTCGTATGGTTCGCCGATTGTGGCGCTGGTTCGTCTTCGGTTTCGCTCTGGGAGCGCTGACCAGCGCTGCGGCGCAAGATCAGGCGCCATTGCCGGTTCCAGCGCCACCCGCTCAGCCCTCACTCGCAGAGCCGCTGCCACAGGATCAACTCGACGCCCTGCTCGCCCCGATCGCACTCTATCCGGATCAGTTGCTCGCGCAGGTGCTGATGGGGGCGACGTATCCGCTGGAAGTTGTGCAAGCAGCGCGCTGGGTGCAGGAGAATCCGAACGTCAAAGGCGCTGCACTCGATCAGGCGCTGCGCGACAAGAACTGGGATCCGAGCGTGCTGTCGCTCACGGCGTTTCCGCAGGTGCTTGCGATGATGAACGACAAGCTCGACTGGACACAGCAGCTCGGCGACGCGTTTCTCGCCAATCAGGCGCAGGTGATGGACACCGTGCAGAAGCTGCGCGCCAAAGCTCAGGAGGCTGGAAATCTTGCGAGTACACCGCAGCAGACGGTAGTCAATCAAGGGTCGGAGATTTACATCGAGCCCGCACAACCCGAAGTGGTGTACGTGCCGGTGTACGATCCTTACGTCATCTATGGGCCATGGTGGGTACCGGCGTATCGGCCGTGGTACTGGTATCCGCCACCGATGTACGGCTACCCTCCCCCTCCGCCAGCTTTTGCGGTTGGCATTTCTGGGCATCGGCTGGGGCATCACCGCGAGCCATTGGGGTTGGGCCGCGCCGGTCTGGCATCGAGGCGGCAGCAGCATTCACATCACGATCACCAACAACAACTACTTCCTGAATCGCCCGCGCTATCGCGATCAATGGCACGACGGGCGGTGGGACCATTTGCCAGAGCATCGCAAAGGCGTGGCGTATCGCGACAGTGCGGCGCGCGATCGCTACATCGGGACCAACGATGCGGCGATACGAGCGCGTGAGCCCTATCGCGGCCACGACCTTCCGCGGCCGGTGCCTCAACCCTTGCCGCACGCGGCGCTGCCTCAGCGTCCGGAAGGACGTCCACTGGGACAGTCGCCCGCACCGCGGCCCATGCCTGATCCGCACAGCCGGCGCCACGTCCGCTTCCGCAGGTTCAGCAGTCGGCGCCGCGCCCGCTTCCGCAGGTTCCGCAGTCGGCACCCCGCCCGCCTGCGCAGCTTCAGCAGTCGGCGCCGCGCTATCTGCCGCCGCCTCAACAAGCGATGCCGCAAGCAGCGCCCATGGTTCAGCATCCACCCCCGCCGACGGCATGGTCGCCACAACCTCGTGCCGAAGTGCAGAGAGATTCGAGCCGCGGGCAGGCGAGCCGCCAGGCCGCGCACGGCGCGCCGCAGGGAGGAAAGCGATGAGCGCGCGTATGAATGGTGTATCCGTGTCGAGCGCGCTGATGGCGGTCATTACATGCGCATGGCTGGCGTTTCCGCTCGCATCTCGAGCGCAAACGACGCCAGAGGCGCCCGCAGCGGCCAAGAAGAGCGCGTCTCACCAACGCAGCTTCGCGACTCCCGAAGGGGCAGCAGCAGCTCTTCTCGAAGCTGTCCGCGCCGCGGATCCGAAGCAGATTCACTCCGTGCTCGGACCGGGCAGCGGCAAGCTGATCACCTCGGGGGATCCCGTAGAGGACGCGATGCGCCGTGATCGCTTCGTTGCCGCGTACAACGAAGCCGTCAAGATCGAAACATCCGGGGAAGGTAAGGCGACGTTGTTTATCGGCGCCGAGCAGTGGCCGTTTCCGTTTCCATTGCTGAAAACGGCGACGGGCTGGCGCTTCGATGTGAAGTCCGGCGCGGAGGAAATCCTCAATCGCCGGATCGGCCGCAACGAGCGGTCGGCGATTCAGGTTTGCCTCGCATACGTCGATGGGCAACGTGAATACGCGACCAAGGATCGCGACGATAACGGGCTGCTCGAATACGCGCAAAAGCTGATCAGCACGCCCGGCAAGCAGGACGGCCTGTACTGGGACGCTGGAGACGGCGAGCCCATGAGCCCACTCGGCCCGCTGTCGACGCAGGCCGGGCAGCAAGGCTACCGGGACCTCGGCGGAGCCCCATATCACGGTTACTACTATCGAATTCTGACCGCGCAGGGCGAGCATGCCGAAGGTGGTGCATACGATTACCTGGTTGATGGCAAGATGATCGGCGGCTTCGCGCTGGTCGCCTATCTGGCCCGCTGGGGCTTCCGGTGTGATGACCTTCATCTGCAGTCACTCCGGCGTCGTCTACGAAAAAAATCTCGGCAAGGACACGGCGTCCATCGCGGAAAGCATGACGCTGTACGATCCAGATTCGACGTGGAAACGCGCTGAGGAGTAGAGCGCACGAGTCGAAGTCGTTTCCTCGATTACAATTCGTCGAGAACGGCTGAGGGAACCATCCTGATGACTCTTGCGACCGATACCCAGAACGTCCATGTGGCCTTCCGCCCAGCGCCGCTCGACGATGAGGTTTTGGCCTTCGACGTAGCCAGAACACGGCGTCGGATCATCGGATCACCTCATCAGCTTGCAGAAGAATCGTCCGCCAATCTCGGACATTCATGCCGCGATAAACGCTCGCGTGGAATGGCCGGCCTCAAGGCACAGCAGGCGTAGCTCGATGTCGCAAACACAGCGATGATATTTCCAAAACGGACCATTAAAGATCAGGAACGCCGGCCAAGGTGAAAAGCTGATCGAACGGCCACCGGTCAAGGAATCGAAGCTGGCGCTATCGACCCATAGCGGTCATTGGAGCGAATTTGTCAATAGTTATGGTCCGCGTGTAGGCTCTCCGCTCACTATCCGTGGCGGGGATATCCTTGTGACCACCTTCTGGACATGGGCCTCCATCATCGGGCTGTCGGTGACCCCAAACCTGGTGCTGGGGCCATCGGCGGCTGTCGGCGTGGGCATCGCGGCGCACTACAGCCCGTGGGTTCTCCTGCCGGTGATCGCGGCAGCGAGCTACGTCGAGGGGCTCGTCCTCGCCTGGCTCGCCGGAGAGAGCACGCGGATCGGTTTCATCGGCCGGTGGGTCGCGCGGCTGCGCACGCCAAGGGGCGTAGCGTTGGCCAACAGATGGGAGTCTGGGGCGGCCTCACTCTCGGCTGCGCCGTGGTCGGCCAGGAGCCGATCCTGGTGGCGCCATCGACTTCAATCTGAGAACGCCGAGGATGTCGTGATGCGAGCTGTTCGCCAGGATGGGCGAGGAAGGGATGCAGCCCGATCGGCGATGCTCGCGCGCTCGACGAAGACGAAGTCATCCAGGAGTTACGGCTCCTGCAAGCCGCGCAGCTGCAGCTCCAGGCCTGCTCGAAGACCCGGGTCGCGCACGTTTCCCAAGAGACGCTCTAGAATTTCGCTGGCTGCGCGGTGGGAACGATCGGCCGCCTCCACCCTCTTGAGTTCCCGGTTGAGACGGCCGATGGACACGTGGCTCTTCCACAGCTGCCGCGGCTCATCGATCTCCTGGGCGATGGCCAGGCTGTGGCGCAAAGCCTCCTCAGCCGCGTCCCAGTGCCGGCGCATCCTCGCGCTCTCGCCCTTCACTCGCCATGCTCGGCTCTCAAACTTTCTCGACCTCGTCGGGACGGCGATCTCCAGGCTTTGATCAGCGAACCCATCCGCGGCCGCCGGGTCTCCACGCGCCAGCGCCAGTTCGCCGAGGCTGACGTAGCAGTGGGTCGAATACCGCCACGTCATCCATCGAGATGGTGGTGGGTGCCTCACGATCTGAAGGGCTTCCCCCAATTTCTCGGATGCAGCGGCGAGATCGCGCTTTGCTATGAAGGCGTCGGCTTCGTTGAGAAGGGTGAAGGCCGCCCGCTCCGCTCCGGTAGCGTGCT
Organism: uncultured beta proteobacterium; assembly: GCA_963741215.1. Taxonomy (GTDB): domain Bacteria; phylum Pseudomonadota; class Gammaproteobacteria; order Burkholderiales; family SHXO01; genus SHXO01. The sequence goes on along the minus strand of CAVUHQ010000004.1, from coordinate 122,018 downwards.
TGTCGTGGCGAGCCAGTTCGAGGCCCCTCGCGTTCAGCTCGAGCCCTGGACCCAGATCTCCGCACTCGATATGGAGCCAGCCCAGCGTATTCAGGTAGCGGCACATGAACCCCTGGTCACCGAGTTTCTCTGCCAGCGACAGGCCTTCCCGCAGAGCGCCCAAGGCAGCCTCGTAGTCGCCCAGCCCCGTGTATCCGATACCCTGGGTCCAGAGGCACCGGATCAGCGGGACGACTAACTGTTGCTCGCGACCCAACCGAACGCCTTCGGTACCCAGCGCTACGCTCTCTCGGTACCTGCCGTGCCACCCCCTCAAGGCCCCGATGAAAAAAAGGGCGGTTCCCTGCCTGTTGAAGTCGCGCACCGATCGACTGATACTCAACGCCCGACCCATCTCTTCGTCGGCCCTCTCGTGGTGCCCTGTCAGGGCATTCACGAAGCCAGTGATGAACAGGCCACCGGCCAGGGCAGGTTGCGCTCCAGCGGCTTCGCTTACTTCGATGGCCTCAGCCGCCCGCGCTACGGCCTCGGGGAAGTCCTCCCGCCACGCTCTGGCGAGTGCACCTTGCACCAGGGCACCGGCTTCGATTGTGCGGTCGCCCGCGCCTCGCGCCAGGCTCAGGAGTTCGTCGGCTTCAGCCTGGGCTTGCGAGAAATCGCTGACACCGAAAAACAAATCCGAGCGCGCACTGTAGATCTCCATCAGCGTGGTCACCGGGAGCTTGGCTCCGAGCTGTCGCGCCGCCGCTAGTGCTTCGTCATAGAAGCGGAGCGCGTCCCGCAGCCCGAACGCCTTCACCGCCTTCGCTGCGCTCTTGAGCAGATACTCGAGCGCCTTCTCCCAATCTTCGGCCTTGGAGAAATGATAGGCGAGGACCTCGGAGTGCTCGCCCAGCCGATCGGCATACAGGTCCTCGATCGCAACGCCTACGAGGCGGTGAAGGTCCCTGCGGCGCTTGATCAGAAGCGAGCCGTATGCAACTTCCTGGGTCAGGGCATGCTTGAACATGTAAGCCAGCTCGGGAAACACGCTCTTTTCGTAGATCAGCTCCTTGGCCTTGAGCTCACGCATTACTGCTTCAGTGCCGTCAGGGATGTCAGCCAACCGGTCGATCAGACGGTTACTGAACTCTCTCCCGATTACTGCAGCCAGTTGCAGAACCCGCTTCGGTTCCTCTCCGAGACGATCGATGCGCGCCATGATCGCGTCTTGGACCGTGTCGGGCACGAGGATCTCCGAGAGCGATTTCACCAGCACAGCCTGGTCGCCCTCGTGTTTGAGCGTTTCCGACTCTTTGATCGACTTGACTGCCTCCTCGACGAAGAATGGGTTGCCCTCGGATTTCTGGTAGATCAGTGCCCGAAGCTCTTCGGGTAGCTCGTGATCGCGGAGTAGCGCGTCTCCCATGCGGGCGCTTTCCTCGATCGAAAGAGGCCTCAGGTTCTGCGCGGTCTGGTAGCTGCGATGCCCGAACGGGAAGTTGTACTCGGGGCGATAGGTAAGAAGCATCAAGATGCGGGCGGCCGGCACGTTGTCGAGAAACAAACGCAGGAACTCCTCTGTGGCCTGGTCGATCCAGTGCAGGTCCTCGAACACCAGGACCACGGGACGCGTCTGAGCCGCGCGCAGAAAATACCGCCTCAACGCATCCAAAATCTCAACGCGCCGCAACCGAGGGTCCATGGCAGCAACGCTGCCTGGATCGACGCCAAGCAACTGTCGCAGAAAGGGAAGCGCGGGCCTCAGCTCCTGACCCAGCGCCAGCACGGCGTGCTCCACGTGCTCGATGACATCTGCCTCGGAGTCGATTTCTTCGATGCGATAGAGCCGTCGCAGCATGTCGATCACAGGATGGAACGCCATCGACCGTCCGAAGGATAGCGCGCGCCCCTCGCACCAGATGGCCTCGTCGCCGATGCGACGGCGAAGCTCCATGAGCAGGCGCGACTTGCCGATCCCGGCGTCTCCCACCAGGAGCACGACCTGTCCAGTCCCCGACTGGCTTTTCTCGAAGGCCTCGACGAGCGTCTGGATTTCCTTGTCCCGACCGACCAATGGCGTGAAGCCGCGATCGGCCTCAATATCGATGCGCGTACGGGTCGATTGGGCCGAAAGGACCTCGAAGCCTGTTATCTTTTCCGTTTTGCCTTTGAGATCGATGGCCCCGATCGAACGCAGCTCGAAGTAACCTTCGATCAGCCGGCGCGTTCTACCCGAGAGCAGAATCGATCCGGGTTTCGCCGCGTGCTGCAGCCGCGCTGCGACATTAGTGGTATCGCCCACTGCGGTGTAGTCCATCCGCAAGTCAGTGCCAATGCTGCCCACTACGACCAACCCAGTGTTCAGTCCCTGTCTGACTTGCAGACCGCTGCGGCCTTGGCTGCGCAACTCTTCGTCCAGCGGCTGCAGGGCTTTCTGAATCGCGAGCGCGGCCTGAACGGCGCGGCGTGCATGGTCTTCATGCGCGATGGGTGCGCCGAACAACGCCATGACGCCATCGCCCAGGAACTGGTTGACTGTGCCCTCGTAGCGGTGCACCGCCTCTACCATGACCTCGATAGCGCGCCCCATGAGGGCATGGGCTTCCTCCGGGTCCAGGTTTTCCGACTGGGACGTGGAGCCGACGATATCCACGAACAGCACCGTAACCTGCTTGCGCTCTCCTTCCAGTGCGCTCCTGTTGTTGAGGATCTTGTCGGCCAGGTGCTTGGGCGTGTAACTCTGCGGAGCGCGGGGATCCGGCACGGATTCGGTAAGGGTCACCGGCTGCCCACAGTTCGCGCAGAACTTCGCCGCCGCGGAAAGTTCGCTGCCGCAGCTGGAGCAAGCCCGCGCGATGGCTATGCCGCACTGCTCGCAGAACTTCGCGCCGATGCGATTCTCACTTTGGCACCGGACACACTTCATGTGGTGAGGGCATTGTCCTGGGAGGCTGTCAGCTCGACAGCATACCAGTTGACTTGCACCAAGTGACACTGCGTTCTGACACGTATACTTCACGCGCGTTTGCCGCTCGAAGCGGCAAGCGCGTGGTGCCAGGTACGACCATAACCAGATCGCGCTGGGATAAGCGCGGAAGAGGGGGAACTATGATGAGATAGCGAAACCTCTTGTTGAAGTCCAGCTGGTGCAAGTCCAGCCCGGTCAAAGCCGTAGCGGGCGGGCCGGTAGCGAGTGTTGCCATTCGTCGGGCAACTGGCGGGTGCGAAGCGTACACAGCGAGTAAGTAGGCCGTGAGGGATGAGCTCCGAAATTGGTCTGATCGTGATGCCGACGCCGTTCTGCTGGCGGAAGGCAGTATCCGGCACACCGTTACGCGAGGTGTGATCGGGATCGCCGGAGTCGCTAGCCCGGGGCATGCTTATCAAGGGACTTCCCGTGAACCCAGGAGAGCTCCCTGCCTCTCCGCAATCTGGGCTTTAGGTGACGCCCAACCCAAAGGCACCCGGTCTCCGGGGGGTGAGGGCCCCCGAGAGAAGCGAACGACCCTCAGGCGGAGTCTCCTGCAGCCAAGGGAAACCGGAGGCGCAGGCAAGGGCAGGCGAGCAGTCTTACGAGTCCATAGTACCGATGAAGGTGGAGAACCGCTGGGCTCCTGCAAGGGGCGGCCACGGTATCCACTGGAGGGAAGGGATGAACAGGTCGATGTAACGGCACAGCGCCACAGGCACGAGACTTTGAACTCGAGAAGGCCTGTCAAATGGAGCTGAGTCGAATAGCTGAGCTGGCTAGGCAAGATGCAGGACGCAAGTTCTACTCGATCGCTCACTTTCTGACGACGGAAGCGTTGTGGGGAGCCTTCGATAACCTGCGCAAGAACGCCGCCGCTGGAGTGGACGGAGTCACGTACGCGGACTACGCGGAGCATCTGGTTGAGAATCTGGTCAAGTTGCACGAGAAGCTGAAGAGCAAGACCTACCGCGCGCAGCCGCTGCGCCGGATCTACATCGACAAGGAGGATGGGCGAAAGAGACCGATCTCGATCCCCGCCCTTGAAGATAAGATCGTGCAGCGGGCCACGGTGGAGCTGCTCAACGCGATCTTCGAGCAAGACTTTCTCGACTGCTCCCACGGGTTTCGTCCGGGACGAAGTGCACACGACGCGCTGGACGAAGTGGGCCGGGTGATTTGCTGCGGGCCGACGGAGTATGTTCTTGAGCTCGATATCAGTTCCTATTTCGATTCGATTGTCCGCAAGCAACTCATGGAGATGGTCGAGCGCAGGGTAAGTGATGCAAGCATCCTCGGGCTGATCGGCAAGTGGATCAACATTGGGGTGGTGGACGACGGACGACTCCTGGAGAGCGCGACAGGGACCGGTCAGGGGCAGATTATCAGCCCGCTGCTGGCCAACATCTACTTGCACCACGTGCTGGATGTGTGGTTCGAGGAAGAGGTGAAGCCGCGCTTGCGAGGGGCAGCGTTCGAGATCCGCTATGCCGATGATGGGCTGCTGTGCTTCCAGTTCAAAGAGGACGCGGAACGTGTTCTAGAGGTTCTGCCGAAGAGGTTTGCGAAGTACGGTTTGACGCTTCATCCGGAGAAGACCCGCTTGGTGAAATTTGGCCGCAGTGCCTATTATCAGGCGAGACGGACGAAGAAGGAGACTTATATGAGCAAAGCACTCGTTGTTGCGCTGGCCATCGCTGCCCTCGCCGGGTGTGCCAAGATAGAGAAGATGATGGGGGGCGAATTCGAAGGCAAGCTTTCGGCATGCCCGGCGACCAACACGTCGATTGGCGACATACCCTCCTGCGGCAAGGTCTGGAAGCTGGCGTCGGGCGAAGCTGAGCTGGAGAAGGACGGCGAACTCGAGGTGGAGGTGAAGGGCCTGGTACTCAACGACGCTTCCACGGGAAATGCCAACGGGACACCCGACGGTGTGGATGGCGTCGCCGCGGCGGTGGTGTGCGGAGGCAAGGTGGCTGCGCAAACCGACGTAGTGCCGTTGAGCAAGGAAGGAAAAGCGAAGGTCAAAGCGAAAGTTTCCGTGCCGAGCGACTGCGCGAATCCGGTGATCGTTCTGCGCGAGCGCTACGAGGGCAAGATCGGCGGCTGGCTTGCGGCGACCGGCAGGTAGCTTCACGCCGCCAAATGCAGGATCTCCCGCACCTGCTCTGGGCCTTCAATGCGCCTGGGGTTGTGCGGGACCCAGGGTGTGCCCATGGCCTGCTCGGCGATGCGGTCGAACGACTCCGGCCCGATTTTGACCGAGCGCAGGCTGCGCGGCATGTCCAGACCGGAGATGAAGCGGTCCAGCACATCGCCGGCATCTTCGCCCGGATGCCCCATCGCGGCGGCCACCAACTTCTGCCGCTCGGCGTTCGCCGGTTTGTTCCAGCGCATCACCGCGGGCAGCATGATGCATGAGGTGTGTCCATGCGGGATGTCGAACAGAGCACCCAGCACGTAGCCGATGCCGTGGCTGGCGCCCATCGGCACGCCGCTCGCCAAGGGCCCCATCGACAGCCAGGTTCCCATCTGGCAGTCCAAGCGCGCCTGCAGGTCCGTCGGATCGTTCTTTGCTCTCGGTAAACCGCGCGACAGCAGCGTCAATCCGTGCAGCGCCTGCGCATCGGCAAAGTGATTGGCTTTGCCCGAGCAGATGCCTTCGACGCAGTGGTCCAGCGCACGAATGCCGGTCGATAGCCATAGCCAGGCGGGCGTGTGCACGGTAACGGCCGGGTCGAGCATCACCGCGCGCGGGATGATCAGCGGGTGCCGGAACATTTCCTTCACTTTGCCGCGCTCGTCCGTAACGCCGGCGATCGCGCTGAACTCGCCGCCGGAGAGCGTTGTCGGCACCGAGATCTGTCTGATCCCAGGCGCCCGGCAAGGAGGTGGGCCGATGAGGCCGTCGGCGCCTTTGACCGGACGGTAATCATCCAGTGCCTCGGGCGTGCGGATATCGTTGGCAAGACACAGCTGCACCGCCTTCGCACCGTCAGTGATGGAGCCGCCGCCGATAGTGGCAATCAGATCGGCGCGAGCCTCTCGAGCATGCTCGGCCGCAGCGATCACAGCGCGCCTGGGCGTATGCGGCGGCATCTGGTCGAAGGTGCCGGCACAACGCTCGCCCAGCGCGCGACGCACTTTCTCGATCTCATCGGTCTCGCGGTTCAGCGTGCCGCTCACCATCAGGAAGACGCGGCGCGCATCGAGCCGTCGCGCGACCTCGGCGATTGCATCGGCGGCGGGACTGCCGAAGAGCACCTCTTCCATCTGGCCGAAGACAACGCGTCCGGATTGCAGCATGACGTTCCCTCCCATCGGAATACGCGCTCTCGCAGGCGTTGCAGCAATCGACTGCCGCGCTTCTGCGACCTGCCTGCCCCGTGATCGGCAATAATACGGCTTCAGCCCTATCTGAGGAGGAGACGACGATGCCCAAAGCTTATCTGGTGACCACCTACCGTGCGATCAAGAAGCCCGAGGCGCTCGCGGCCTACGCGAAGATCGCCGCGCCCGCGATGCAGGCAGCGGGCGGGCGGTTCCTGGTGCGCGGCATGCCGGCGAAAGTGTACGAGCTGGGCATGAACGAGCGCACGGTGGTGGTCCAGTTCGAGAGCCTCGCCAAGGCGCTCGCCGCATACGAGAGCCCCGCCTACCAGGAAGCGCTGCGCGCTCTCGGCAAGGACGCGGTCGAGCGCGACATGCGGGTGGTGGAAGGCACCGAGTAGTGCGGCGCCCACGCCTGCGGCTACGGCTTCTTCAGCTTGTTCGCGAAGAAGGCGAGCACCTTGGTCCAGGCGTCCTCGCTGGCCTGCGGCCGGTAGCGCTCGGGGTTGTTGAAGGACTGGAAGGCGTGCCCGGCGCCGTCATAGCGGTGGAAGACATGCTCGACGCCCGCGCTTGCAAGCGCGGCGGCGTAAGCGTCGACATCCTCGGGGGAGGGGTTGGTGTCCTCGTTGCCGAAGAAGCCGATCACCGGGCAGCGGATCATGGGCGCGAGATCGATCGCGGGCGGGTTGCCTTCGCCCATCACCAGGCGCACGCGGCCGCCATAGAAGATCGCGCAGGCCCGGTAGCGCGGGTTGGTGGCGGCGCCGAGCCAGGCCACGCGCCCGCCCCAGCAGTGCCCGGCGATCGCGATGCGGTCCCGGTCCACGCCCGGCTGCAACGGCGAGCAGGTCGTAGGCGGCGTCGAGGTCGAGCCGCGTCCAGTCGTCGCGAAACTGCGCGCGCTTCATCTCGATGTCGCCGCTCTTGGGCCACCAGTGGAAGATGAACGGCACGGCAACCGCGTAGCCGTTCTCGCAGTAGCGCTCGGCGGTCCCCAGCGTGACCGTGTCGTTCTCGATCCCGGTGTGGCCGACCGGGATGTGCTGGCAGAGCACCAGCCCCGGATGCGGCCCCGCGCCTTTCGGGTCGAACAGAAACACTTCCATCGGGCTGCCGCGCACGTCGACGGTGGTGATGCGGTGGGTCATCGGGTTTACGTCCGGAAAGATTCGGGCAGAGTGTACCGCGGCTCATCCGATCAAGCTCGCTCCCTTGCTGCGCGCTCCCGGCAAGCTGCTGCTATATTCCCATCCATGCGCGAGTTCTACACGTGATGACCGCCACTTACCGGCCTGCGTTCAAGCAGATCGCCTCGGGCCTGCGCTTCCCCGAGGGCCCGGTCGCGATGCCGGACGGCTCCGTGATCCTGGTCGAGATCGAGCGGCGCACCCTGTCGCGGGTCACCCCCGACGGCAAGATCCACGTGATCGCCACGCTCGGCGGGGGACCCAACGGCGCTGCGATGGGGCCGGGGGGCAAGATCTACGTCACCAACAACGGCGGGCTCAAGTTCGTGGAGCGGCCGGGCAAGCTCTTCCCCGTGCTCCAGGCCGACGACTACACCGGAGGCAGTATCCAGATCGTAGATCCGGAGACCGGCCGCTTCGAAACGCTGTACGACCGCTGCGATGGCCGGCGGCTGCGCGGGCCCAACGACCTCGTGTTCGACGCAGCGGGCGGATTCTGGTTCACCGACCTGGGCAAGACGCGCGAGCACGACGCCGACCGCGGTGCCGTCTACTACGCCAGGGCGGACGGCTCCTCGATCGAAGAGGCGATCTTCCCGCTCGAGCGTCCGAACGGCATCGGCCTCTCCCCGGACGAGCGCACGCTCTACGTGGTCGAGACGCCGACCGCGCGCTGCTGGTCCTTTCAGCTCTCGGCGCCGGGCCGGATCGAGTCTGCCAACGGCCCGTACCGGGGCGAGAAGGGCACGGTGATCGCGGGGCTTGGCGGCTATCAGATGTTCGATTCGCTCGCGGTGGACAGCGAGGGCCACGTTTGTGTCGCCACCCTGATTACCGGAGCGGTGAGCGACATCTGGCCGGATGGGAGCCGGGTGGAGCAATACCTGCTGCCCGACATGATGGTCACCAACGTCTGCTTCGGGGGCCGCGAGCTGCGCACCGCCTACGCGACGCTCTCCATGGGCGGCACGCTGGTGTCATTCGAGTGGCCGCGCCCCGGGCTGCCGCTACGGTACTTGAACCGCTGATGCAGTTCGGCGTCTGGCTCCCCAACTGCCGGCACCTGGCCACGCCGGAGATCATCCGCCGCACCGCGGTGCGGGCGGAGCAGCTCGGCTACGATTCGGTCTGGGTCAGCGATCACGTGGTGGTGCCAAACGCGTACGAGGAGCGATTCGGCGCCAGCATCTACGATCCGCTCATCACGCTGGCGGTGGTTGCGGGAGCGACGAGCCGGGTGCGCCTGGGCACTACCGTGCTGATCGTCCCCTACCGCAATCCGGTGGTCACCGCCAAGATGGTCTCCTCGCTCGATGCGCTGAGCGGCGGGCGCGTCGTGCTCGGCATCGGTGCGGGCTGGGTGGCGGAAGAGAGCGCCATGCTCGGCGTTCCGTTCGCCGAGCGCGGCCCCATGACGAACGAGTACCTGGCCGCCATGCGGGAGTTGTGGACCAGTCCGGCGCCGTCGTTCGCCGGCAAATACACGCAGTTCAGCGAGCTGCACTTCGAGCCCAAGCCGGTGCAAAAGCCCCATCCACCGATCTGGGTCGGCGGTCATGCTCCTGCCTCGCTGCGCCGCGCCGCCGAGATCGGTGCCGCCTGGCATGCGATCAACCGCTCGGTCGAGGAGCTGCGCGCTGGCCGCGCCGAGATCGGGCGGCTTTGCGAGGCGCGCGGGCGCGCGGTGCCACCCGCAGTGACCTTGCGGAACGACACGTTCGTTGCGCGCCCGGGTCAGCGCGTTCCGCCCCCTGTACACGGCGGCAGCATGTTGGCGGGGGAGCCTGCTGCGCTGGTGGACCAGATCGGTGAGCTGAGTAGCGCCGGCGTCGAGCATCTGGTGCTCGAGTTCCTCGCCCCCGACGCCGCCGATTTCGAAGAGCAGATCGCGCTCTTCGCCGAGCGCGTGCGTCCCCAACTCGCCTAACCGCTGACCGGTCACCAACCGGGGCCTGGTGTATCTCGACTCGGCGCTGGTGCAGAAGCTTATCGACGAGAACGAAACGTAACTGCGTTGCCTCTCTCGCACTCGGCCGAGAGTGCGCGCAGCGCAATTACGGCTTCAGGTGTACCGTGAATTGCGTCTTCGTCGTGAAGTCGGTATCGCGCGGAAACGTTTCGATCCAGTAGCGCGATTCCGCCGTAAAGACCTCGAAGCGATATTGTCTTTGCTTGTCGCAGCCGAAGTCCGCTCCGTAAACTCTCGATACGACCGCGCCGGGTTCCATCGAATCCTGGATCTTGGTGCCTGTGAGATCTTTGCTTAGGTCCCGCCAGAATCCGTTCTTGATCTTTACCTCGCTGTGCCACCAGTTGACCGTGACCATATCGTCGTGGTCGTTCTTGACCTCGATCGTGATCTCGCAGCCGGCGTGGGCAGTGGTGGAGAAGAAGAGCGCGCAGAGGAATGCGAGTGGGGCGGATGCTATGAGGATGGAGCGGAGTGGCATGGCGGGTTCCTCGCCGAAGATGGAGTAGTAGTGGATATTGTATGCAGGGCCAGGGCGCGCGCACTCAGGCGGAATGCATACATCGATCGCTATATAGACCAGCTGGGTTGAGTTGCCACCATCGGAAGACCGCGAAATGCGTAGGTGCCAGCTGAACTCTCAGCGCACGGTTGTCTCGATCACCTGCAGCCGCTTCGAGTTGAAGTCCGTCACGTACAGGGTCGAGTCGTCGGGGCCCACAGTGACTTCGCGCGGGAAGAGCAGCGCGTCGACGGTAGTCAGCAATCGCGTCCCAGCGGGATTCGCCACGTTCAGAATGGTGACGTTTCCCGGAACCGTGGGTTCGAATCGGTTCGAATTAGCGACAGCCAGCAACTGGTCATGCTGAAAAAGAACAATTCCCACTGGTGCGATTCCGCCGGTGTCGGCGAAGCCGAGCAGCGCATGATCGGGATCCGTCTCCAGCGCCGCGGGACTGAACGCGAGAACACGGTTGTCTCCACGTGCTGAGACCCAGAGGACTTTCCCGTCGGATGTCAGGGCCATGCGACCGGGCGAGCAGCCGGCGGCGATCGTCGAAATGACTGCGGTTGCGTCCGGATGCGCCACTGCCTTGGCGACGTTGATGACGGAGACGATCCCGGAAGGCATGTCCGTGCCGGGGCCCTGCTTGCATCCGCTCAGCCGATACAGCAGAGGCCAGCCGCTCGACGATGGCGCCGGGTTCGTGTGGCCGACCTCACTCGACACGAAGAGTCTGCGGCCGTCGCGCGACAGTGCCAGGCCATCGAGCGTGCTGCCCGCCGTGGGGATATATCCGAGTGTGCGGGTTTCGGAGGTGAAGTTACCGTGGGAATCGCGCTTGATCGAGACGACGGCGATGTTTCCGCGATCGGATGCGGTTCCGTACTCGTTCAGCACGAAGGCGAACTTGCCGTCGGGGGTGACCACGGCAGCTAGAGTTCCCGCACCGTCGGGCTGGCGTGCCACGAAGACCGGCGGCTGCCGGCACTCGATCAGGTCAGAAACATGGAAGAAAGCGGCCCCGAGATCCGTCAACCCCAGCGTAAGATCTGTGGCAGCCGGAAAATAGTTCATGTCGTCGGCGCCTTTTGGATCCTTCCCTATGGTGTTCACGCACTTCGATTTGAGGGTACCGGTGCTGCTATCGAAGACTTGCACGCCGCTTTGCGTGCCGTTCGACACGGACACGAGCACATGACCGGAAGTCGAAGCCAAAGCCTTGAAGGGGAATCCTTCCGTCGGGTAGGAGACCGAGTGGGTTGTCACCCCGTGTATGGTGGCGGGAGTCGGCGCCTTGACTGCGCGGCACTTCAGCGCGATACCTATCCAGCTGCGAGGTTCGTCGCCCGGACCGTAGTGGATCTCGGCGGCAGTTGCGATCTCTCCGGGCTGGCAGTCCACACCGGGTTGCCACTCCTTGCAGTTCGCGAGCTCGGGCCCAGCTGCCTTGAGCGTCAGATCTTCCAGTACGCCGCTCTCATTGATTTTCCGGCCACGGAGCGTGTACCCCTTGATCTTGTCTCCGTCGCCATTGAGACAGACAGATATGCCGCTGACAAAAGCTCGTGGGCCGGTGAAATCGGTCGGTGCGAAGTCGGCACCCATGGCTTCGGAAGGCAGGTTCTTGGAGCCGCACAAGCCCTTCGTATCCTTACCGGTGACCTTGTCGTCGTTGACGGACTTGTGGGCTACTTGTACCCAGCATGGAACGTTGGAGAACGCATTCGTTTCCTTCGAGTACAGTCCCCACAGCGCATGGTCCTTGCTGTCCGCGGTGCCGAGCGGGAAAGTCTTCCCCGCGTAGCCAGTGCGCGCAGTCGTATGCACGTCTCCGGTCAATTCGACTTTTGCAGGTGTGCCTGCGTAGCTGACGCTGCATAGTATGCCGCTGAGGATCAGACAGGCGGTGCCTCGGGTGGCTATTGCTTCAGTCTTGAACATGATGATCTCCGTGTTGAGTTGAGTAGGTGTACCGCGCGGTGCAAACATACGTCGGCGGCTCGGGTACGCCTGGTTCACGTGTCGACGGGACGGCAGGACAACGGCGACCGCAGCCCGCGCGAGTCGATCGATTGGACTACTTCGTCGTCGCTCGGATGTGTTTGCACGCAAGCGGGCTGCCTGCGTCGTCGGTCTCGATCACGAGCGTGCCCTTCCGGATCGTGAGATCGCAGATGCGATGTCCTTTGGGAATGGCAGTGGCCATGGCATCGGCGAAGATTGGCCCCAGCGGGGTGAAATAGCCTTTGAGCTGATCGGCGATCTTCCTGTCGAGCGAGTCGATCTGTTTCAAGAAGCTCGTCTTGGCGGACGCGGGCAACTTGTCCCAGTCGATATCCACGTCGAGCCCGGAAAAGTCCGGCTCAACGTCAGCGGTCACGGCGATCTTGTCGTTCTTCAGCGCATACAGGAGGTAGACGTTGAGATTCAGTTTCTTGAACGTGATGTTGCCGAGCCCGTTGATCCTCGACTTGTCGAGCTTCTCTCGCAGCAGCCCTTGGTTGATCGGTGACGGGCAGATGGCCGTTGCTATGGTGTTGCGGAGCGCGGGGAAGTAGGGATACTCCGAGGGCGGGTTGGTGAGCTGGAGTCGAAGCGCTGGTGTGCCGTTGCGCGTCTCCCAGCTCCCTGACAGCGCTTGGAAGCCGAGGACGTGAAAGACGACGTTGGTGTCGGCGCCGACGTAGCATCCCTGCAGGGGCCACGGGAAGTCGTCCAACTCCGTGCGCGTGTTCATGAGGTGCAGAGGGATGGTGATTCCAAACGGCGAGCGCTGTGCCGCCGCTGCGTAGACCACCTGACCATTGACGGAAGCGACGTTGGTTGCCTTCGGGCAACTGCCGTGCAGATCGAGCTGCTTGTCCTGGGCCCAGATCCGGGACTTGGACATGCACGTGTTCCAGTAGTCGGCAATCCCCCCGGGCAGGCGATCGTCGAAGACGGTTTCGGTGACACCGGTGACCTCACTCTGGGTCATGAATGTGCCGCAACCGCCGAGGAGAAGAACGGTCAATCCGGTCAGAAGAATTGCGATGGCGTGAGGCACAAGGCGTGTGCGCGGCTCTGTACCGGCGCTACGGAGTGCTGCGAAGCTGGAGGGCCGGACCGGACGCGAAGCGGATTTTCTGCTTGTGAAAGGGGCATCCTGGGCGGTGTCGCACGCACGTCGAATTGGAGCGTGGCCAGTGTTGGTGTGTCGAGTTTCAAAAGTCGATCGCATGATGTCGTGAATAGGTACGTTGTGAAGCTGCACCACCATGTGCAAGCACCCCGGCCGTCAGGCTCTCCTATGAATCAGATGTCGGAGCGGCGTTGGGTCGTGCGTGGGTGGTTCTCGAGCGGAAATTTAATCTGCACTGCGCAAAGCCGAAATATGCGATCTGTTATACAACCTTCGTTGGGACTGGCCGTGGGATGTGGAGGAAGAGCAGTCTTGAGCTTCGCGCAGGGCTAATCGCTAGTCGGTTGGCGCGCGTGATTTCGAGGCTGGATTCTTTGTCGACATGTGGATCACGTTGCGCGATCCGGACGGGCCGAGCGCCGGCACGATCGCACCCGAAGATCTGACGTTCGATGAGACGAGGGAACGCTATGCGCGGTTCACTGCGGACATCCGTGGCACAGACGTTGATCGCGCAGCCATGGCGAGTCGACGCCGAATGGTGTGACCGTCGGCCTGGGCCGAGAGCGGACTCCCGCTAGCTGGCTCCGGCCGGCGCGATCGAACTCATCCAGTAGGTCGGCCGCGCATCCTCCGCGATGGCGTCGAGGTCCGGCGCGCTGATTCCCGTGGTCACCAGCACGGAGTCGATGCCGCAGGCGTTGGCGCCGCGTATGTCGGTCTCGAGTTGATCGCCGAGCATGACCGCGTTGCGGGTCCCGCAACGTTCGAGCGCCTCTTCGTACAAGTGCGGGTGCGGTTTGCCCAGGCGCACGAAGACGAGATCGTCGCGGTCGGGATAGCGGCGGTGCAGGGCGGCCTCGAACAGCAGCGCGACGCCGCCGGCGGCGATGCCGAAGCTGCGCTCCCCACGCGGATAGATCAGATCGGGATTGGGCAGGATCAAGCGCACCGGTCGACCGGCGTCGACGTGCGCGAACAGCGAGGTCAGCCCGGTATCGACGGTGTCGAGGAACGGGTAGCCGGTTTGGTCGCCGATCACCAGCGCATCGAATTCGGCGTCGGCGCCGACCACTTTGCCCCCGGCCAGCTCGACGTAGCGCTCGCTGTCGGCCGTACCAAGTACCGCGCACCGCATGCCGCTCAGCCGCTCCTGTTTGAAGTATCGCTGCAGCAGCAGTCCGGAGCTGATGATCCGCTCCGCGTCGATCTTCAGGCCGAAGCTCCGATAGCGGCGCGCCGCCGTCTCGGGCAGCTTGGACGCGTCGTTTGTCACCAGGTAGTAACGCTTGCCCGAGCGGTTGAGCAGCTCGATCAGCATGCGCGCGCCCGGCATCGCGCCGCGCAGGTGAACGAGGACGCCGTAGGCATCGAACAGCAGCGCGTCGTAGCGTTCGATCAGCTCCTCGATCGAGATTTGTGCGATGCGGCTCACTGGGCGTCGGGCGGCGCGACCACAACCTGGCTGTACGGATAGCGCTTCGTGATCAGCTTCGAGTGGCTGAAGACGTTCGAGCGCCGTCTCGTACGGCTCGGCCGGAATCGCCACGTCGCCGGCCCAAGTGCCCAGGTGCTGGTAGTACTCGATTGCGCTCACCAGCGCGGCGCGATCGATGCCCGGGAACAGGGACTGCTCCACTGCGGCGATCTCCGCCGGTGGCGCGCTGTCCGCCCATGCACGCGCCTTCCGGTACGCGCGCATGAAGCGCTTTGCCTCCGGGCGTGCCACCCATTCGGGAGAGGCAGCCACACTGCTGAAGGCGACCGGACCGATCACCTCGCCGACCGAAGCGACGATGCGCGCCACGCCTTCGTTCTCCAGTTGCTGCGGATACGGCGCCTGCTCGTGGAACCAGTCCGCCTCGCCGTTGCGAAACGCGTCCAGCATCTGCTCCGTGCCGCCACGATTGACGCCGCTGGCCTGCGACAACTCCACGCCGCGCAGGTGCATGGCGTAGGCGAGCATCGCTTGCGGCTGGCCTCCGTGCACGAACATGAACGTGCCGGAGAGCAGTCTGTCCCAGCGGAACGCGGGCTCCGGATGGCGTGCCGCGATGAGGAAACCGTCGCGCTGGTTGATCTGGGCGAAGTGGATCATGGGCGGCTGCCGGCCCTGTTCGAGCGCGGTCCAGTTCGCGGATACCGCCGACTGGGCTACGTCGATCTCGCGGGAAGCCACGAACTGCGCGACCGTCTTGCCGGCGGGAGCGACGGCGTAGGTCGCCTCGAAGCCTTCGTCCTTGAAGAAGCTGCCGGCGATGCCTGCCAGCAGCGGGCTGTAAAATGCGGAGTGACGGGAAACCATGATTCTCAGTGCCGACATGTTCCACCTCCGGGTGCGCAAGGGCGCAGTCTCGCTTGAGCGGCCGGCGCTGGCAAGCAGGAGCGTTTCGCGCAACCTGCCTCACGTTGTCCACCCTCGCCGGGAGCGTACTCTGCGCTTCACCGCTATCGTCCTGGCTTGAGCTCCAATCGCCTCCAGCTCACCTTCGTCCTCGGCGCGCTGACGGCTTTCGCGCCCATGTCGATCGACATGTACCTGCCGAGCCTGCCCACGCTCGAGCGGGTGTTCCGCGCGGATGCCGCCTCGGTGCAGCTTACCCTGGCCGCCTTCTTCATCGGGCTGGCGCTGGGGCAGGCCCTGTACGGTCCGCTGGTCGACCGCCTGGGCCGCAAGGCGCCGCTGTACGGCGGCACCGCTCTATACGTGCTCGCGTCTGCCGGCTGCGCGCTCGCGCCCGACGTGCATAGCCTGGTGGTGCTGCGCTTTGCCCAGGCGATTGGCGGCTGTGCAGGGGTAGTGGTCGCGCGCGCAGTCGTGCGCGATCTGTTCGACGAGCGGGAGTCCGCGCGCATGTTCTCGCTCATGATGCTGGTCATGGGTGTGGCGCCGATCCTTGCGCCGCTCGCCGGTGGGTATCTGCTGGTCCTGCTCGGCTGGCGTTCCATTTTCTGGGCCTTGGCGCTGTTCGGTCTTGCGTGTCTGGTCGCCGCGGTGTTGTGGCTGCCCGAAACGCGCCCGCGACAACTGGGTGCCGAGGGCGGGATCGGTCGAGCGATCGCGGGCTACGGCCAGCTGGTGGCCGATCGCCGCTTTCTCGGCTATGCGCTGGCAGGCGGGTTCGCTCAGGCCGGCATGTTCGCCTACATCTCGGGCTCGCCCGCGGTCTTCATCGACCTGTACGGCGTGCCGGCGCAGCACTACGGCTGGCTGTTCGGCCTGAATGCCTGCGGCTTGATCCTGGCATCGCAGATCAACCGCCGGCTGCTGGTGAAGTACAGCGCGCGCGCCGTCCTGTCGGGCGCCAATTACGCCAACGCCGTGTTCGGTATTGCTCTGGTCCTTTTAGCGGCAACCGGAGCGGGCGGCTTCGCCGGCATTCTGGTTCCGCTGTTTGGCTACGTCGCGAGTCTGGGATTCGTCTTTCCGAACTCGGTCGCGCTTGCCATGGGCCCGCAGGGGGAGCGGGCCGGAAGCGCCTCGGCCTTGCTGGGCACCGTGCAGTTCAGCGCCGCCGCGATCGCGAGCGTGTCGGTGGGGGTGTTGTACGATGGTACCGCCAGGCCGATGGCCGGCGTCATCGCCGCGTGCGGCGTCCTCGCGGCTCTGGCCCAGCGCCTGATGGTGAGGGAGCGGGCACCTGCGCGCACGCCGCTGGTCAAACTAATCGGTATCACAAGAGGAGCACACCATGAGCCGAAACCGCTGCCTAACCGCCGAGCGCCGCAGGTTCCTGCGTGTCTCGGGCGCGCTGGCGCTTGCGCTACCGTCCTGGGGCGGACTTGCCGCGACGGCGCAGGCCGAGGACCTGCCGGCCACGCCGTCATGCTCGGACGGGGATGCACCGACCCCGCGCCAGATGGAGGGCCCGTTCTTCAAGCCTCGCTCACCGCAGCGCACCTCGCTCCTCGACCCGGACATCAAGGGGACGAAGATCATCCTCAGCGGGCTGGTGCTGTCCACGCGCTGCAAGCCGTTGGCGGGTGCGCTGCTGGACTTCTGGCAGTGCGACGGCAGCGGCGAGTACGACAACAGCGGCTACCGGTTGCGCGGCCACCAGTTCACCGACGCCGCCGGGCGCTATCGGCTGGAAACCATCGTTCCGGCCCTGTACCCCGGGCGTACCCGCCACATCCACGTCAAATTGCAGCCACCCGATCAGCCGGTGTTGACGACGCAGGTCTATTTCCCAGGGGAGCCGCGCAACGCAGCCGACTTCTTGTTTCGGCGTGAACTGCTCATGGCGATGACAGACGAAGGGGGCGCCAAGGCCGGCCGCTTCGATTTCGTGTTGAAAGTCGCTTGAGTTCAAGCCGGCGATGCCACTGGACTTGGCCGGTTGACCAGGTAGATCCCCGCTCCTACCAGGACCACTGCCGCCACGAACGCGGCGCGCAAGGGTTCGTGCAGCACGATCACGCCTGCCGCCACGCCGAACAGCGGGGTCAGGAACGTGAACACCGACAACCGCGCTGCCATGTAGCGCGTCAGCAGCCAGAACCAGGCGAGATAACTGGCGAAGGTCACGATCACACCCTGGTAGAGCAAGCTGCAGATCACCACCGGCGTGAGCGCTACAACGCCTGGCTCACCTAGCACCGCCGACGCTAACGGCAGCGTCACGGCCGAGATGCCGATCTGATAGAACAGCGTCTTGCTTGCGCTCACTACCGACAGCTTGGTGGTGCGGATCACCACGGTGGTGGCGGCCCACAGTGCCGCTGCGATCACCCCGAACGCGTCCCCGACCAGGGACGAGCGGTCGGATGCAAGCCCGTCCCAGAACGCGATCGCGATTCCCGCGAAGGCGAGCAGAATGCCCGCCCATTGATTCGCGCGCAGCCGCTCGCTCGGCACGAAGTAGTGCAAGCCCAGCGCGGTGAGGCAGGGTGTCAGGTAGATGAACACGACCATGCGCGATGCGCCGGTGTAGTTCAGGCCTGTGAAGATGAAAAGGAACTCGGCCGCGAACAGCGCCCCCGCGGCTATCCCGGGCCCCAACGTCCCGTCGCGGTCGAACAACGGAATCGCGCGCAGCCGGGCCCAGCCGACCAGCAGAACCAAGGCGATTGCGCAACGAATTCCACCCTGCATCACCAGAGACACGCCCGGCGCCGCGAGCTTCGCCGCGACGTGGCCGAAGCCCCAGATGAAACACAGCAGCGCCATCGTGGTGACGGCGGTCGGATCGATCGGTTTGCGGATGGCGGCGGCGTAGGACACGAGCGAGGAATCGGTGCGATGGCGCGGAAGTCGCGCAATATACGTCCAAATGCGGTGCTACGCTTGGGCCATGGTTATTTCGCAATCGTGCAGAACCAGCCCAGAGTTCGAAGCGATGAATGCCGACAAGCTTGCCGCCTGGCCGCTCCGGACCAACGCCGAGCGAGGAAGTGTGCGAAAGGGCCGAACCGCGAGAGGCGATGGGCAGCGCACACGGGCGGTCCTGATCTGGTGTGTCGCTCTGGCGCTGAATTCAGGCCTGGCGTGCGCAGCGGACGAGGCGACAGCGACAGGCGCGGCCTCTACGCCGACGGGCGAGCCGGCTGCGCCAATGAGCGAGCCGGCCGCGCAGAGCAACAAACTCACGCTCTCGTACTACTACTTCTCGTCGGGTAACAAGGGTGTCGACCTCAACCTGCGCCACGGCTTCGAATCGAGCACGGGCTGGATCGGCGCCTACCGCGAAACCGATGGGTTCGATCAACTCCGCACCGGCTGGGAGTACGACCTGCGTCGCGAGTGGTTCACCATCATCCCGTCCGTGCAGGCAGCCACGCACGGATTTCTCGGTGCGAGCATCTACAGCGAGGTAGGGCAGGGCATCTACGCGATCATGGGCCTGGGTCGAACCAACCTGCAGCCGTACTGGAACCTGGGCTTCGACCCCAACGACTATGCGCAATACGGCGTGGGCTACCGCGACCGCACCGGCAATACCGCCTCGGTATTTGCCATTCGCGACAACCGCCTGGGGACCGGGCAGACCAACACGCACGTTTTTCTGCGGCGCTACCTGCCGGACGACTGGCGCCTGTCCCTGGACGTAGTGAGAAAACGGGGCTACGGCGGCGACGGGCTGGCCGTGAATGCCTGGTCAGCGACGTTCGGAGCTGATTGGCAGCGCTGGTTCGTGCGGATGGGGGTGGACCCGTACGTCAACTACACCCCCGAGCGGCAGGTGAGGGTGGCGGGAGGGCTGCGGTTCTGAGGGGACGGGATGCCAGCTACTTGCGGGCGCGGATGAACTGAGCTTCGCCTGTTCCCGCGGGCCAGACGTAGACGACTCCGGACGAACACTACCCGATGCTGAAACGGATTCCCTGCGCCAGCGGCAGCTCGCTGCCCCAATTGATGGTGTTGGTCTGGCGGCGCATGTAAGCTTTCCAGGCGTCCGAGCCAGCCTCTCGTCCGCCGCCTGTCTCTTTCTCGCCTCCGAATGCGCCGCCGACCTCCGCTCCGGAAGTCCCGATGTTGATGTTGGCGATGCCGCAGTCGCTGCCTGCAGGCGAAAGGAATTGCTCCGCGCGCTGCAGGCTGTCGGTGAACAGCGCCGACGACAGGCCCTGCGGCACGGCGTTGTTGAGGTGGACGGCCTCCTCCGGCGTGTGGAAGCGCAGCACGTAGAGGATCGGCGCAAAAGTCTCGTGCTGCACCAGCGCCCAATGGTTCTCCGCGCGTGCGAGGGTGGGCTGGACGAAGAAGCCGGGACCATCCAGCCGCTTGCCACCGAACAACACCCTGCCGCCGTCGCGCTCCAGCTCGAGCATGGAAGCGCCGAAGCGAGCGCGCGCCGCATCGTCGATGAGCGGCCCCATCAAGGTATTCGGGTCGAGCGGGTCGCCGACGCGCACTTGTCCATAGGCGCTGATCAGCCGTTCCTCGATCTCCCGGGCGCGCGATTCGTGCACGATCAGCCGGCGCGTGGAGGTGCAGCGCTGTCCTGCCGTGCCGACGGCGCCGAACACGATGGCCGGGACGGCCAGTTCCAGGTTCGCCGTCTCGTCGACGATCACGGCATTGTTGCCCGAGCATTCCAGCAGATAACGTCCCATGCGTGCCGCGACCGACTGCGCCACCTGCTTGCCGACGCCGCTCGAGCCGGTGAAGGACACCAGCGGGACGCGCGGGTCATCCACCAGCCACTGGCCCAGCTCGGGCGCGTCTCCCGTCACCAGCGAGAACACGCCGTGGTGCCCGGTCTGCGCCAGCGCGCGGTTGACGATGATGCTGGATGGCGATGGCAGTGAGAGGCGCCTTGGGGGACGGTTTCCAGACCACCACGTCGCCGCACACCGCCGCGATGAAGGCATTCCACGCCCATACCGCGGCGGGAAAGTTGAAAGCGGTAATCACGCCCACGATGCCCAGCGGATGCCACTGCTCGTACATGCGGTGGAACGGCCGCTCGGAGTGCATGGTCTGTCCGTAGAGCATGCGCGACTGGCCGACGGCGAACTCACCGATGTCGATCATCTCCTGGACTTCGCCGGCGCCTTCCTCCTTGATCTTGCCTGTCTCCAGCGCGATCAGCGTACCGAGGGCGGACTTGTGTCGCCGCAGGTCCTCGACGATCAGACGCACCAGCTCGCCGCGGCGCGGCGCCGGAACCATGCGCCAGGAAGAGAAAGCCTGCCTCGGCGCTGTGCAGGACCCGCTGGTACTGCTCGCGGGTGCATCGCCCGACCCGGGCGAGCACCTTCTCGTCAGCGGGATTGATGGAGGCGAAGTGATCGCCCGCGCTCAGCCATTCCGGTCCGAGGCAGACTCCGGGGTTGCGCTCGGCGATGCCGAGCTGGGCGAGGACATCCAACGGGTTGGCCATCAGGTTCACCAAGGTATTGAAAGACGCTTTCGCTGTCAGCAGCGGAAGCAATGTCTTCCGTGCGAGCCCTGCGTCGGCTTTGCCTGCCCGAGCGCGGGGAGCTCACCGGCGGGAAATCAGGCGAACGTCAGCTCCTGCAGCTCGCCTGGTCCATCCACGCTGTCGGAGCCGCTGAGTTCCGCGAGTACCTGACGCAGCGCAGTCACCGTCTCGTCGATCTGCGCGCGGGTGATGATCAGCGGCGGCGCGAAGCGGACCACGGTGTGATGAGTATCCTTGGTGAGGATGCCTCGCTCCAGCAGCTTCTCGCATACCAGCCGGGCATTTACTGGCCCGGGCTCGAACTCGACGCCGATCAACAGCCCCTTTCCTCGTACTTCGCGGATCAACGGGCTCTCCAGGGTGTGCAGCTGGCGCATGAAGTAGTCGCCGAGCTCCGCCGCGCGCTCGGGCAGGCGCTCTTCCAGCAACACGTCGATGGCGGCGAGCGCGACGGCGGCGGCCAAGGCGTTGCCGCCGAAGGTGCTGCCATGATCGCCCGGGCGGAACACGTCCATCACGTCGCGTCGGGCTAGGAAGGCCGAGACCGGAAGCAGTCCCCCGCCCAGCGCCTTGCCCAGGATCAGGCCATCGGGCCTGACGCCCTCGTGCTCGCTGGCCAGCATGCGGCCGGTGCGCCCGAGGCCGGTCTGCACCTCGTCGCAGATCAACAGCACGTCGTGGGTGCGGCAGATCTCCGCGCAGCGCGCGAGGTAGCCCGCGGGAGGCACGATGATTCCGCCCTCACCCTGAATCGGTTCCACCAGGAACGCGGCGGTGTTCGGCGTAATGGCGTGCTCCAGCGCTTCGGCATCGCCGAAAGGAACGCGCTTGAAGCCCGGCGGGAATGGCCCGAAGCCGTCGCGGTACTGCGCCTCGGAGGACATGGCGATGATGGCGATGGAGCGGCCGTGGAAGTTGCCCTCGCAGGCGATGATCTCGACCTCGTCCTGGGGAATGCCTTTGACCTTGTTCGCCCCATTTGCGCGCGGCCTTGAGCGCCACTTCCACCGCCTCCAGGCCGGTGTTGGCCGGCAACACCGCTTCCTGTCCGGTGATTTCGCACAGGCGCTCGAACAGCACCGGCAGTCGGTCGTTGCGGTAGGCGCGCGACGTGACGTTGAGCGTGCCGGCCTGTTGCGCGAGCACGCGCGTCAGGCGTGGATGGCAGTGGCCGTGGCTGACCGCCGAGTAGGCGCTCATCATGTCCAGGTAGCGGCGGCCGTGCTCGTCCCACAGATGCACGCCCTCGCCGCGTGCCAGTGTCACCGGCAGCGGATCGTAGTTGTGCGCGCCATAGCGCCACTCCAGCTCCTGCACGCCGCGCCGGTCTTCGCGCACTTTCCCGGCACCGAACAGCGCGACGGCGAGCTCCGCGGTCACTGTCGCGGTGCGGCCCGTCGTTGTCGGCGGACGGGTTGTACTCCGCAATCTCGGCCGCAACCAGATGCGGGTCACTGCTCACCGCTGCCAGCGCATGTGCCAGCGCGGCGCACTCCAGGCCCCACGGCACCGGTGAGCCGACACCCGGCGCCTCGGCGGGATCGATCACGTCGAGATCGATGGTGACGCCGAATCCCGCCGTACCCCGGCTCGCAATCGCATGCGCTTCCGCCATCACTTCGCCGAGTCCGCGCTGGTCGATCTCGTCCATGGGAAATACGCGAACGCCGAGGCGGGTGAGCAGTTCCGCTTCACCCGGCTCGAAGCTGCGCACGCCAACCACGCACACGTGTTCGGGCACCAGCGGGTGGCCTTCCATCAGCGCGACCAGGGAGGGTTCGCCGTGGCCCAGCAGGCAGGCGAGCGGCATCCCATGCAGCGCACCGCTCGGGGTCGTGGTGGGCGTGTGGGCATCCATGTGCGCGTCGATCCAGATCAAGCCCAGCGTACCGCGCGGCCTGAGGGCGGCTGCGACGCCGCTCCAGGTACCGATCGCGCACGAATGATCGCCGCCCAGCACCAGCGGAAACGCGCCGCGCTCGATGATGCGTGCGGGCGCGTTGAGATAGAGGTGCGCACAGGTTGCGCACGGCCGCAATGTCGTCCTCGATCGGCTCGGCGGCGATGGTCGCATCCCAGATCGGGTCGAGGCCGCCGCGCCACAGACGTGTGGCCAGGTCCGAGCGGCGCAGGGCTTCGGGGCCGGCTTCGCAGCCGTGTTCCCTGGCGCCGCGGCCGGAGGCGGCGCCGACGATAGCAATCGTTCGGTTGAGCATCATGGCACTCCAAATCGCATCGCCACGCTGTGTCGCGTCGCGAAAGCGCATGCCCGTTACCCTCCCATGTCTCTAGTAAGCATCACATATGCCAGCGGATATAATTTTTCCACTTTCGACGGCCCCGATTGGACCGCTGATGCGCTCTGACGTTCCATCACTGGATGCGGGCGTCTGCGATATATCCTGCCTGCTCAGTGAGATACGCCGCGAGTGCCCTTGAGTCACGCGATGCGCGTCGCGGCGCTGGCTGCAAGGTCGAAGCGTGCGGTGAGAAGCATCTCTTCACGTTTCGACTCTGCTGCCCACAGCGCACTCCAAGGGCAATCGAAGGGCTCGGCACGAATGGTTCGAGGTGGTTTGCGGGTTGCCCGCCGATGCGCCGTTGCGACGGTCGTGGGTGCCGACAGCAACACGCTCATCCTCGCGGCGGTGGCTGTGCGGCATCGCGTGGAAAGATCGCTGCTGAGCAAGCGAGGCCCGCGCTCGTGGGCGGCAGCTCCTCGCGGGAACTTCAGCGCGCTCTAGTCGTCTCACTATGTGTCGTGTGGCGCGCGCATATATTGATGAATCTTCCTCTTTCGCTCAGCATGCTGTTATTCTTGCGTGTGTGATCCGTGTGTCGCGTGATCCGGGCAGCGTCGAGCGCTCGGCCTCACAAGTGACCACATGCTGATGCATGGGGTGAAGGGCGAGTTGCTCACGCGAAATCGGTTGCTCGTTCCCGCTGGCGGCAGTCTCGCCGTGAGTGCTGGTACTGTTTTCCTCGCTACCTACCGGTTCCATCCTGCGCATCCGATCGCTCCGTGCGGTGTCTCGCTCATCCAGGTCTTCTGTGCGCCTCGCGTCGGCGCGCAGTCGCCGTGGACTGCGCCGATCGCCACGTCGGTTTGCGAGCGCTGCGCTGCTTCGCACCGCAATCTCCGTCGAATATTTTCAATAGAACCTTCGATAGGTGGTGCTGGCAAGAAAGCTGCTTATGATGGCCGTGACGAGATGGGCGCGATCATCTTGCCAACCGGCGCGGAGCAGATCTGCGCCGCGAATGGCGAACGAGTGGACGAGGGCGTTCCAGCTGTAAGAGATGCTGCGACAGGAGTAGCTGGAATCCGTATACGTAAAGAGGTATCGCGCGTTAAGGAGTCGCGATTGCAAATGGAATGCGGAGCGCGTATGCCGTGTAGTCTCAAGAATCGGAACCGGCGACCGTTGAAACTGAATCTGACGTGGTCGGCGAGAGATCGTACAAAAAAAACAAGGGGGATCTGGAGCGATGCGCTGAATACATTAGGAGAGAGTTGCCATGATCAAGATTGCTGAGGGATACAAGGCGAGATACTCGGCCGGCCAGGACAGACGAGATGTCCCTGGAGGAGTACCTGGAGCTGTGCCGGAAGGACCCCGGCGTCTACGCCACCGCCGCGGAGCGCATGCTGGCGGCGATCGGCGAACCCGAGCTGATCGATACGCGCCTCGACCAGCGGCTGTCGCGCATCTTCTCCAACCGCGTCATCAAGCGCTATCCCGCCTTCGCCGAGTTCTACGGCATGGAAGACGCGATCGCGCAGATCGTCGCCTTCTTCAAGCATGCCGCGCAAGGCCTGGAAGAGAGCAAGCAGATCCTGTATCTGCTCGGGCCGGTGGGCGGCGGCAAGTCCTCGATCGCCGAGCGCCTGAAGCAGCTGATGGAGCGCAAGCCCATCTACGCGCTGAAGGGCTCGCCGGTCAACGAATCCCCGCTCGGGTTGTTCGCGCCCGAAGAGTACGGCGACGTGCTGGAGTCCGACTACGGCATCCCGCGCCGCTATCTCGACCGGGATCATGTCGCCCTGGGCGATCAAGCGCCTGGACGAATTCGACGGCGACATCTCCCAGTTCCGCGTGGTCCGCATCCAGCCTTCGGTGCTGCGCCAGATCGCCATCTCCAAGACCGAGCCGGGCGACGAGAACAACCAGGACATCTCTTCGCTGGTGGGCAAGGTCGATATTCGCAAGCTCGACAGGTACGCCCAGGACGACCCGGATGCCTACAGCTACTCCGGCGGGCTGTGCCTGGCCAACCAGGGCCTGCTCGAGTTCGTCGAGATGTTCAAGGCGCCGATCAAGATGCTGCATCCGTTGCTCACGGCGACCCAGGAGGGCAACTTCAAGGGAACTGAAGGATTCTCGGCGATTCCGTTCAACGGCATCATCCTGGCGCACTGCAACGAGTCGGAGTGGCAGTCGTTCCGCAACAACCGCCACAACGAGGCCTTCCTCGACCGCATCTACATCGTCAAGGTGCCGTACTGCCTGCAGGTGTCCGAAGAGGTGAAGATCTACCAGAAGCTGCTGCGCAACAGCGCGCTGTCCAACGCGCCCTGCGCGCCCGGCACCCTGGACATGATGGCGCAGTTCTCCGTGCTGTCCCGGCTCAAGGAGCCGGAGAACTCGAGCATCTTCTCGAAGATGCGGGTCTACGACGGCGAGAGCCTGAAGGACACCGATCCCAAGGCCAAGTCGTATCAGGAGTACCGCGACTACGCCGGCCCCGACGAAGGCATGACCGGCATCTCGACCCGCTTTGCGTACAAGATCCTGTCGACGGTGTTCAACTACGACCAGACCGAGGTGGCGGCCAATCCGGTGCACCTGATGTACGTGCTGGAGCAGCGCATCGCCCGCGAGGACTTCCCGGACGAGATGAAGCGCAAGTACCTGGAGTTCATCAAGGGCTATCTGGCGCCGCGCTACGCCGAGTTCATCGGCAAGGAGATTCAGACCGCCTACCTGGAGTCCTATTCCGAGTACGGCCAGAACATCTTCGACCGCTACGTGACCTACGCCGATTGCTGGATCCAGGACGAGGACTTCCGCGACCCGGACACCGGCGAGATCTTCGACCGCGCGGCGCTCAACACCGAGCTGGAGAAGATCGAGAAGCCGGCCGGCATCGCCAACCCGAAGGACTTCCGCAACGAGATCGTCAACTTCGTGCTGCGGGCGCGCGCCAACAACGCCGGCAAGAACCCGGCGTGGAACAGCTACGAGAAGCTGCGCGAGGTGATCGAGAAGAAGATGTTCTCGAACACCGAGGACCTGCTGCCGGTGATCTCCTTCAACGCCAAGGCCTCGGCCGAGGACCAGAAGAAGCACCAGAACTTCGTCGACCGCATGGTGGCCAAGGGCTACACCGAGAAGCAGGTGCGGCTGCTGTCCGAATGGTACCTGCGGGTGCAGAAGTCGTCGTGAGGAGTGAAGAGCCGAAGGGTGAAGAGTGAAGGTACGCTGACGCCGCCTCCTCGAGCCCCTAACGGCAACATGAACTACCTCATTGATCGCCGGCTGAACGGACGCAACAAGAGCGCCGTCAATCGCGAGCGCTTCATGCGCCGCTACAAGGATCATATCCGCCGCGCGGTCAAGGGCATGATCGCCGAGCGCTCGATCAAGGACATGGCCAAGGGCGGCGACGTCAAGGTCCCGGCCAAGGACATTTCCGAGCCGAGCTTTCGCTACGGCCCGGGCGGCGACTGGGAGACGGTCCATCCCGGCAACAAGGAATTCGTCAAGGGCGACAAGATCCCGCGCCCGAAGGCGGCGGCGGCGGTAGCGGCGGCCGCGAACCGGGCGCCGGCGAGAGCGTGGACGACTTCGTCTTCACGCTGTCCCGCGACGAGTTCCTGAACATCTTCTTCGAAGACCTCGAGCTGCCGAACCTGATGCGCACGGCCATCGCCGAGGCCGAAGGACAAGAAGCTGATGTCGCGCCGGCTACGTCAAGGAGGGTACGCCCTCGCAACCTGAGCGTGGCGCGCACGATGAAGACGGCGCTCGGCGCGGCGCATCGCGCTGGGCGGGCCGCGTCAAGGACGAGCTGGAACTGGCGCTCGCGGAGCTGGAAGTGGCGGCGCGAGGCCGGCCGGCCACGGACGGATTGCAGCGCTCGAAGGCGCGATCCTGGAACTGGAGGCGCGCCTGGCGCGTCTGCCGTTTCTCGAC
Organism: uncultured beta proteobacterium; assembly: GCA_963741215.1. Taxonomy (GTDB): domain Bacteria; phylum Pseudomonadota; class Gammaproteobacteria; order Burkholderiales; family SHXO01; genus SHXO01. The sequence continues at coordinate 94,888 of CAVUHQ010000004.1, read as the reverse complement.
GACGTGGACCTGCGCTACCGCCACCGGGTGGCGGTGCCGAAGCCGGCCGCCCGCGCGGTCATGTTCTGCCTTGATGGACGTGTCCGCCTCGATGGATGAGCGCAAGAAGGATCTGGCCAAGCGCTTCTTCACCCTGCTCTACTCTGTTCCTGACCCGCAAATACGAGCGGGTCGAGCTGGTCTTCATCCGCCACACCGACGAAGCCGAGGAAGTCGACGAGGACACCTTCTTCTACGATACGCAGAGCGGGGGCACGGTGGTGTTCTCCGCGCTCGAGCTGATGCAGCAGATCTGCGCGGCGCGCTACCCGCGCTCCGAGTGGAACATCTACGCGGCGCAGGCCTCCGACGGCGACGCATTCGGCGCCGATCCGGCCAAGAGCGCGCGGTTCCTGCGCGAGCACCTGCTGCCGCTGGCGCGCTACTTCGCCTATATCGAATTCCCGGACGAGAACCAAGCGGGCAACAGCAGCCTGTGGGTCGAATACGAAGAGATGCAGCGGCCGGAGCACGCCTTCGCCATGCGGCGCGTGTACAGCCCGACGAGATCTATCCGGTGTTCCGCGACCTGTTCCGCAAGGAGAAAGTGTGAACGCCCGCATCCATGGACCGCTGCCGCACGGCCCGGAGTGGGATTTCGACCTGCTCGAGCGCTACGACGCGGCGATCGCCGAGACCGCCGCGGAGTTCGGGCTCGACACCTATCCGAACCAGATCGAGATCATCAACTCCGAGCAGATGCTCGACGCCTACGCTTCGAGCGGCCTGCCGATCGGCTATCCGCACTGGTCCTACGGCAAGGCCTTCATCCGCCACGAGCAGGCCTATCGCAAGGGGTATCAGGGCCTCGCCTACGAGATCGTCATCAACTCCAGCCCCTGCATCGCCTATCTGATGGAGGAGAACTCCCTGATGATGCAGGCGCTGGTGATCGCGCACGCCAGCTACGGCCACAACTCCTTCTTCAAGGGCAACTACCTGTTCCAGCAGTTCACCGAGGCCGATGCCATCCTCGACTACCTGGTGTTCGCGCGGCGCTACGTGATGGAGTGCGAGCAGCGCTACGGCGCCGGCGAGGTGGAAGAGGTGCTCGACTCGTGCCATGCGCTGATGGACTACGGCGTGGACCGCTACAGGCGGCCGCAGCCGCAGTCGGCCAAGGAGAAGGAAGCGCGCAAGAGCGAGATCGAAGAGCATCGAGCAGCGCCAGTTCAACGATCTCTGGCGCACGCTGCCGCCGGTGACTCCTTCGTCGACCGCAGCCGCGGCGGCCGTGTTTCCCGCCGAGCCCGAGGAAAACATTCTCTACTTCGTCGAGAAGCACTCGCCCCGACTGGCGCCGTGGCAGCGCGAGCTGGTGCGCATCGTCCGCAAGCTCGCGCAGTACTTCTACCCGCAGACCCAGACCAAGGTGATGAACGAAGGCTGGGCGACGTTCTGGCATTACACCTTGCTCAACCGCCTGTACGAAAAGAAGATCGTGGACGACGCCTTCATGATCGAGTTCCTGCACAACCACACCAACGTGGTCACGCAGAGAGGCTTCGATCAGCAGGGCTACCACGGGATCAATCCTTACGCGCTGGGTTTCGCCATGATGCAGGACATCCGGCGCATCTGCGAGCACCCCACCGAGGAAGATGTCGCCTGGTTTCCGGAGCTGGCACGCACCGACTGGCGCAAGTCGCTGGATTTCGCCATGCGCAACTTCAAGGACGAATCCTTCATCGCCCAGTACCTGTCGCCGCGCCTGATCCGCGAGTTCAGACTGTTCGTCGTGGCCGACCACTCGGCAAGGCGGAGCTGGAAGTGGACAGCATCCACGACGAGCACGGCTACCGGCGCGTGCGCCGGATGCTGGCCGAGCAGTACAAGCGCGAGAACATGCTGCCGGAGATCCAGGTGGCGCGCTACGAGCGCGACGGCGATCGCTCGCTGACGCTGCGCAATCAGATATTCCGCGGACGGCCGCTGGCCGAAGACGAAGCGAACGAAGTCCTGCGCCATCTCGGCAGACTATGGGGCTTCCCGGTGCGCCTCGAGGCGGTCGACGCGGAAGGCCGCATCGACGGCTACCGCGAATGGCGGCCCTAGTCTAGCCAGGCTGTTGACACCTCTAAACCCGTTCGTCCTGAGCGTAGGGCGCGCAGCGCCTGGAGTCGAAGGATCAGCGCGAACGGTGCTTTTAACAGCCTGCAACGCATTGCAATAGCGGCGCCTGGGCAGCTTCCAGCGCCAGCAACGCGCGCTTGCGATCCAGCCCGCCGGCATAGCCGGTGAGCGAGCCGTCGTGGCCGATCACGCGATGGCAGGGAACGACGATCGAGATCGGATTGCGCCCGACCGCTGCTGCGGCCGCGCGCACGCTACGCGGGGCGCCGAGCGATTCCGCCAGCGCACCGTAAGTCACCGTCGTGCCGCAGGGAATCGTGCTGAGCTCGCGCCAGACGCTCTGCTGGAACGGCGTCCCCTCGAACGCGAGCGGAAGCTCGAACTCGGTGCGTGCGCCGGCAAAGTACTCTGCGAGCTGGACCTGAACCTGCGCAAAGAGCGCGCTGCTCCGATCTTCCGTCCAATCGCTGCGCGGCACCGCCTCGTATTTCTGCCCGACGAAGTAGAGTCCGGTCAGCGAGCTTTCGTCCGCAGTGACCAGCATGCGCCCGAGCGGGCTGTCGAGATACGTATAGCGCTTCACGGCTTGCTGTCCTCCAGAGATTTCCACAAGTGCATGACGGCGTATGCACGCCAGGGCTGCCATTGCGCCGCGTGCTCGAGCGCCCTGCGCGGATCCTTCTCGCCCATCGCTTTGAGCACGCCGTAGTCGGTATGCGGAAACGCGTCGGGCCAGGACAGCGCGCGCATCGCGATGTACTGCGCGGTCCATTCGCCGATCCCCGGTAAGCTGCGGAGCCTTTCGAGCGTCGTTTCCACTTCGGCGCCCGGTTCGAGCCGCAGCTGGCCTTTCGAGATGGCTGTGGCCAACGCCACGATGGCCTTGGCGCGCGCTGCCACGACTCCGATCGCCGCGATGTCGGAAGCCTTCAGCGCGGCGATCCGCTCGGCCGAGGGAAACAGCGTGCGCAGCGCTGGGATCGGCGCATCGATCGCGTCGCCGAACGTTGCTGCAAATCGACCCGCCAGCGTGCGCGCGGCCTTGACCGTGATCTGCTGGCCGAGAATTGCGCGCACCGCGAGCTCGAAGCCGTCGACGGCGCCGGGCAATCGCAACCCCGGACGCTGCACCGCCAGCGGACCCAGCGCGGCGCGATCTCGGCCGGGTCGCAGGAGAGATCGAACAGCCGCTTCATGCGGGCGAGAACCGCCGGAATCGCCTTCGCCAGGGAGGGCGAGACAGTGAACGCCAGCGCCGCCTTGCGCTTGGCCGGCATGGCGGCGATCCATCCCGCATGCGTGTTCCCGGCCTGCTCCAGGCGCAGCGTCCGCGCGTACATCCCATCACCGACTTGCTCCACGCCGTCGATCGCTCGCGTGCCGAGAAAGCGAAAGCAGCGCATCCCAGTCGAGCGGCGGACGAAAGCCAAGCGTGAACGCGAGAACGTCGGCGGATTGTCCGCCGTCGACTGCCTTGCGCAGATCCGAAGGGCTGAGCCGATAGCGTTGGCGGAACAGCGCGTTGAAACGGCGCAGACTGCCGAAGCCGCTCGCCAGGGCGACCTCGGTGATCGGCAAGCCGTGTCCGTCAGCAGGCGCTTGGCGAGCAGCAGCCGATGCGTCTGCGCGAACTCGACCGGTGACACGCCAAACTCCGTCTGAAACACGCGGCGCAGATGTCGATCCGTCACCTCGAGCTGCGCTGCCAAGTTCTCGATGCCGGTCTCGTTCAGCAGCCCGTCTTCGATCAGGCTGGCGGCGGAATGCGCCAGCCGCGCGCTGGCATCGATGCTGGCATTGCCGGGGGCGAGCTCGGGACGGCAGCGCAGGCAAGGACGATAGCCGGACGACTCGGCCGCCGCGGCGCTGGGAAAGAACCGGCAGTTCTCCTGCTTAGGCGCCTTGACCGTGCAGACGGGTCGGCAATAGATTCGGGTGGACGAGACGCCGACGAAAAAGCGGCCGTCGAAGCGGGCGTCGCGCGCCTTCAGCGCCCGGTAACAGCGTTGCGAGTCGAGAAGCATGGCGGCATTGTAGGCGGTGCATCTTCGGTCCGCTCGCCGTTTTCGGACATCGAATTCCGTGGCCGGAGTGGACCGGAGCTTCCGACGGAACGCGGGATATGGAAGGTGGGAACGCGGTGAGCGCGGGCTATAATCATCGACGGGTCGCCACCCGTCGTCCAAGATCCAGAGGAAGACCGATGAAAATTGCCGTCGAATCCGTCGTGGCCAGCCAGGACGTGCTGGGTGAATGCACCATCTGGTGCGACCGCGATCAGGTGTTGTGGTGGGTCGACATCCGCGGGCCATCGCTCAAGCGCTACAACCCGGCCAACGGTGAGACTCGCGGCCTGGCGCTGTCGGAGACGATCGGCAGCTTTGGTCTCACCCGCTCGGGCAAGACGATGATCGCCGGCATGAAGTCGGGTCTGTATTTGCTCGATCCGGAGTCCGGCGAGCTCAAGCTGATCGCGGCGCCGGAGCAGCATATTCCGCACAACCGCTTCAACGACGGGCGCTGCGATCGCGGCGGCCGCTTCTGGGCCGGCACCATGAGCGACGGACCGCGCGAGCCGGTCGGCTCGCTCTACCGCCTCGATCCGGACGGCCGCTGCACGCATATTCGCGATGGCATCTTCATCCCTAACAGTATCGCGTGGAGCTCCAGACGACCGCGTGATGTACTTCGCCGACACGTACCGCGCTCTGATCTGGGCCTACGACTTCGACTTGGCACTCGGGACCATGCGCAACGAGCGCGTGTTCGCCGACTGCAACGATCGCCCGGGCGCCCCGACGGCTCCTGCGTAGACGCCGACGGCTGCCTGTGGAACACCGAGTACGGCGGGGCGCGCGTCGTGCGCTATACGCCCGACGGCCGCATCGACCGCGTAGTCGAGCTGCCGGTGTCCAACATCACCTGCTGCTGCTTCGGCGGCAAGGACTTGGATACGCTGTACATCTCGACCGCACGCCAGAGGATGACGCCCGAGCAACTGGCGCGCGAGCCGCTGGCTGGAAACATCTTCGCTTGCCGGCCGGGCGTGCGCGGGCTGCCCGAGGCGCGGTTCGCGGCGTAGGGGCTGAGGGGCGAGGGAAAAGCCGTTCGCGCTGAGCGTCGCAGCGCTAGCTGCAGAGTCGAAGCGCAAGAGGCGTTTCGACTCTGCTGCGCGACGCTCAACACGAACGGGGGCAGAGTCGAAACACGCTCAAGGCAACCGGTACGCGAAGTCGAAACACGTTCAGCGTGAACGATACTTCTCGCTCATCGTTGCTGCGGTTCTGGAGATTTGCATGAAAGACATCCCGATGTATCACGACGGCTCGCGGCGACCTGCAGGATCGGTTCGCCACGCGCAAGCTCGCCGACCGGCTGGTCGAGGTTCTGGCGCGCGCTGCGTTCACCGATGACGATCGCGCATTCATCGAAAGTCGGCCGCTGTTCTTCCTCGCCACGGCCGACGCCGAGGGGCGTCCCGACTGCTCGTACAAGGGCGGCCGGCCCGGATTCGTCCGCGTCGTCGATCCGCAGACGCTCGCGTTTCCGAGCTACGACGGCAACGGCATGTTCAAGAGCCTGGGCAACGTTCTCGTCAATCCGCACGTCGGGCATGCTGTTCATCGACTTCGAGAACGCCCAAGCGGCTGCGCGTGAACGGCCGCGCGACCGTGCACGAGCACGATCCGCTGCTCTCCGAATTCATCGGGCGCCCAACTGATCGTGCGTGTGCGCGCCGACGCGATCTTTCCCAACTGTCCGCGCTACATCCACAAGATGCAGATCGTACGAGCAGTCGGTCTACGTCCCGTGCGAGGGGCACACGCCGCCGGTGCCGAAGTGGAAGCAGTTCCCCGAGTTTCGCGACGTACTGCCGCCCGGCGATCCCGCCGCACCGTCAAAAAGCTAGCGGCATCATGCAGCAGCGCCCCAGGTGCAGTCCGGTTCGCACTGGGCGTATCTCGACTGTGCTCCGCATCTTCCGTTCGCACTGAGCGTGTTTCGACTCTGCCCCCGTTCGTGTTGAGCGTCGCGCAGCAGAGTCGAAACACGCTCAACACGAACGGTACTAGCCAGCCGCCGACAGAGTCGAAGTGCCGGCAACTCTTCGACTCCGTGGCGCACGCCACTAACCCGTTCGTCCTGAGCGTAGGGCGCGCAGCGTCCGGAGTCGAAGGATCAGCGCGAACGGGGATTGGAAGCCTGGGTGGTTTCAGCGGCGTACTTGCGACTCCCTACTTCTTCCCCGCTTTCGCATCCACGGTTTTGGCGGTCATCGTGTATTCGATGGTCACCTTCGCGCCGACCTTCAGGTCGCCCGTGACCTTCGTGTCGGGTGTGCGGGCAATCTCCCATTTCTCTTTGCCCTTCTGCACGACGATCTTGCTGTCCGTCACTTCGAGCACGGGCCCGGTTACCTGGTAAGCCCAGGCTGAGCTTGCGGCTGCGAGGGCGACGACTGCGACAAAGCTGCGCACGGCATGCATGGTTTGGTCTCTCCTTGTGTTGAACTGCAGTCACCACGGGTCGTGGGTTCACCGATAGTATAGCCGTTAGGCTGAGCTGAACCTTCCACTCGGCCTTTCGCCCCGGGTGTGGACGCGGGACTCAGCCTGCATCTCTCAAGGCCCATCGTTATGCCTGAACCCCTGATCCAAAACGTCTCCGATACCGCGTTCTGGATCGCACACCTGCGCGCCATCGAGACCGCACGAGCCGATGCTCTCTTCCGCGATCCTCTTGCTGGCCGGCTGGCGGGAGAGCGCGGTCGGGAAATTGCGGCCTCGATGCCGTTGTCGTGCATGATCGCCTGGACCGTCGCGATCCGGACCTGCATCATCGACCGCTACATTGACTTCGCCATCGGCGCAGGGCGTTGATTGCGTCCTGAACCTCGGGGCCGGGCTGGACACGCGTCCCTATCGGATGGACCTGCCAGGATCGCTCCGCTGGGTCGAAGCCGACTATCCCCAGATCATCGAATACAAGGAGAACCGGATCGCCGGCGAGAGTGCACGCTGCCATCTGGAGCGCGTGAAGATCGATCTGGCCGATCCGCGGGAACGGCGAAACCTGCTTGCGAGCGTGAATGCGGCAGACGAAGAGGATACTGGTTGTCACCGAGGGCGTCATCCCCTATCTCAGCATCGAGGAGGTGGCGTCGCTTGCCGATGACATCAGGGCGTTGGATCACGCACGCTACTGGGTTGTGGATTACTTTCACCCCGACGCGATGAAGTACCGGCAACGGAGGGGAATGGGGCGGGCGATGCAAAACGCTCCGTTCCGATTCGCGCCCCAGGACTGGTTCGGTTTCTTCCGGGAGCACGGATGGCGGCCCAAGGAGATTCGCTACCTGCCGGAGGAATCCGCGCGTCTTCGCCGTCCCATTCCCTTGCCCCGGCTGATGAAGCTTGGAATGAAGATCGGGGAATTCTTCCTCTCGCGGGAAAGGACGAGAGCTATGCGCGAATTCATGGGCTACGTGTTGCTCGAGCCCGCATGACTCTCGGCGCTGTTCGACCTTCCGAGCCGTCGTCCATACAGGTGAAGCGAACCCGCGCCTGCCCGCAAGCGCCTCATATCATTCTTTGTAGTTCGCCAGCGTGGCTAGAAATTCTTCCCCGCAGCCCTTGAGCCTGACGAGCTCCTTGTCGATCCTGGTGGCATACACCATGCGCAGCGTCAACAAGGTGGCTAGCGCCCACGGAAGAACGAGCAAAGCGCTGAGCCCAAGCAGCCAATCCCACTGGAATGCGATTGCCAGCCCGATAGCCCCCAGAAGGGCTGCGAATCCTCCCCAGCCGATGACGCGCCCGGTCAGCACCCGGCGCTGGTGCCGCTCGCACAGCCCGACTTCGACCTCGGTCCGTTTTCTGACGGCCAGCGCGACGATCAGATAAATGAGGATATTGACCAGGACGCAGCAAATACAACCACGCGCTGTGCCAGTACAACTTATAGCGCCGCGCGGGTGGCGCTGCGATATCGTTGCACTTGATGCAGCGATCGGGGAAGGCGCTGTCTAGCAAGAGCACCAGATGTGCGCCGTCCCGCCACATCGACTGGCTGCCGCGCGCCGTGTCGGACAGCTTCGATTTGGGAGGCGCATAGGGGTTTATGACAGCGCTCATACGTTCTCCATCACCACGGCTTCAATTTGCACAGGGCCGGGCCGGCAGCAACGGCCTAGAGTCCTTAGCGGCCGAATCGCGGAATGCTTGAGGCCTCGATGCCACGGCAATATGGGCAATCGAGCCGGAGGGGGGCGGGCAGCAGTATCGCCTATAAGCTACCCTGCGCCCACACTGATGTGGCGTTCTCTCCTATGCAGTCTTGAGAGACTCACTGAGCTCGACCGGATGCGCCATGGCCTCGTGCAGCGCCTGTTTGTCGAGCTCGCCCTCCCAGCGGCTCACGACGACGGTGGCAACGCCGTTGCCGATCAGGTTGGTGAGCGCGCGGCACTCGCTCATGAACTTGTCGACGCCGAGCAGGATGGCCAGCGACTGGATCGGAATGTCGGGAATGATCGACAGCGTCGCGGCAAGAGTCACGAAACCGGCACCGGTGACGCCCGAGGCCCCTTTGGAGGTGAGCATGGCGACCAGCAGGATGGTCATCTCCTGCCCGATGGTGAGCGGCGTGTTGGTCGCTTGCGCCAGGAACAGCGTGGCCAGCGTCATGTAGATATTCGTTCCGTCCAGGTTGAAGCTGTATCCGGTCGGGATCACCAGTCCGACCACCGGCCGCGAGGCGCCCAGGCCCTCCATCTTGCGCAGCATGTGCGGCAGCACGGTTTCCGACGAGCTGGTGCCGAGCACGATCAGCAGCTCGTCCTTGATGTAGCGGATGAAGCGAAGAATGGAAAACCCCGCCAGGCGCGCGATCAGGCCCAGCACGAGCAGTACGAAGACAATGCTGGTGAGGTAGAACGTCGCGACCAGCGCCGCGAGATTGAGGAGCGAGCCGATGCCGTACGCGCCGATGGTAAAGGCCATGGCGCCCAGCGCACCGATCGGTGCGATCCGCACGATGAAGCCGATGATGCGAAACATCATCTGGCCGATCACATCGATCGTGGCAGCGATCCTCTGACCCACCTCGCCCATGCGCGCCACCGCGAAGCCCGACAGGATGGCCACGAAGAGCACCTGCAACAGATCGCCCCTGGCCAGCCCGTCGAAGAAGCTGCTCGGAATGATGGCCATCAAGTGTGCCACCACACCTTCGCCCTTGGCGCGCGTCACGTAGCTGGCGATCGCGCTGGCGTCCAGCGTCGCGGGATCGATGTTGAAGCCTTTGCCCGGCTGCACCAGCTCACCGACGATGAGACCAAGCAGCAGAGCGACCGTCGATACCACCTCGAAATAGACCAGCGCCTTCACGCCGACGCGACCCACGCGCTTGAGATCGCTCATCGACGCGATGCCGTGGACGACCGTGCAGAAGATCACCGGCGCGATCATCATCTTGATCAGCGCGATGAAGCCATCGCCCAGCGGCTTCAGGGCCACGCCGGTCTTGGGATAGAAATGGCCGATGACGATCCCGAGTGCGATGGCGATCAGCACCTGGATATACAAGACGCGATACCACCGACGGCGGTTCTGCACGGAGGGCCTCTCGCTGGAACTACGGTTCATAGCCTTAGGTGGGATCTTGCGCTCAATGGCTCAGCGGTAGCGTGAGCAGAGGGCGGTCGCCGCGGTTGGTCTGCAGGTCCAGGCGCGAGAGCTCCATCAGCAGCGAGAACGTCGCCTTGGTTTCGTTGTCGGCCGCATCGATGTAGAACCAGTACCCCTGGTAGAACGCCGCGACATGCGCACCGGGTGGCGGCCCCTTGCCCTTGCTCCAGTGCGTGCGGAACAGCCCGTGGGTGACCTCCCCCCAGTCGAAGACGCTGCCGTCCTCCGCGCGGGTGGTGCGGGCAATGCCGCTCGCGCTGTGCTCCGGTGGAATTTCCACCCCATGCGACACGAAGTACATCGCCTGCAACAAAGAACGGGGTTCGAGGTCGATCAGCGTGAGGCCCTCGGGCGTCTCCTTGCCGGCGAAGGGCGCCAACCCGTCTACCGTGATGTCGTATTTCAACAGGCCGGGTTTGAGGTGGAAGGCGCGCACGAATTCCTGCAGCGCGGGGGTGTCGAGGGCTGCAGGGTCGACGTAGAGGACCGGCTCCCGGACTCGCTTGCCGACGGTCCAGGTTTGGCCGCCCTCGTCGGGGCGCAGCTCGTAGCCGCTCTTCGCTGCCTCGATGACGGCGGCCGCACTCGCCTGGGACGAGGGAATCGAACCGCCAGCAGGCTCGAAGCGTTCCTCGGTCGCCAACCTGATCTGCGCGTGCGCCTGCAGCTCCTCGAGGGCGAGTACGCCGTGCTGGAAGTCGGCAAACGGTGAGACGGCCTTCGGCGTAGGACCGCTGGCAAGCTCGGCGTTGGGCACCCAGTTGAGGTTCTCGAGGTACAACCGGAAGACGGTGCCGATCGGCCAGGTCGTGTTGGCCAGATAGAGCACGCCATCGAGCGTGAGCGGCGTAAACAGCTTGCGCGTGAACTCCGCATCGTCGATGGGTACGAAGCTGAAGGTCGGGCGGTCCGCGTAGGACACGCCTGCCTGCGGCAGCACCGCAGTGTAGCTGCGATTGGGCTCCGCCCCCGAGGCGACGAAGAATGGGTTGATGCTGAGCGACTTCACCAGCTCGAATTGCGCCGCAATGTTGGCCACCGAGAGGCTGCTCGGTGTGTCCGTGTAGCGCAGGCGGACGATATTGAGGAGAAGCTGCTGCTCCGTCGTGGCCTTCACAACCTCGTTGTACTGGAGTCGTGTCTCCTGCAGGGCGCGTGGTCCGGTGGCGCATCCGCCGAGCAGCGTGCCGGCCAGCAGCATGCACGCAAGCAGCACGCGCTCTCGGAGAGACGAGCGAGGACGCGTGCGAACGAAGCATGTGACAGGAGTCAAGTGGCGCGGCATGGGAATCACCGGGTCGGAGACGCAAATAATAGGGCGAAGGAAGGGCCGGATGGAAGTGAAAGTGCCTGCGCTTACAGCCATTGTGACGGGAGGGTTACGGCGCGCGGTCGAGCGAACGCTTCCCGCTGCCGCGTCGATACGGCTGGTGCAAACCCACGCCGCGACGGGCCGTGGGGTATGCTGTGTTGATGCAGTGACTCAATCCAGCTAAGGAGTGAACAGTGACCAAGACCGCAATGATCACCGGGGCAACCTCCGGCTTTGGGGCCGCGACCGTGCGCCGCTTCGCCAAGGCGGGCTGGCGCGTGGTTGCCACAGGCCGTCGAGCAGACCGTTTGAAGGCGCTGGTCGGCGAGCTCAGTCCGGAGACGGCCGTCGCCTTGCCCTTCGACATGCGCGATGCCAACGCGATGGAGGCTGCGCTGGCAGGTCTGCCGGAGGCCTTCAAAGACGTGGACCTGCTGATCAACAACGCGGGATTGGCGCTCGGTACGGCGCCTGCGGCCAAGGCGCGCATCGAGGACTGGCGCACCATGATCGATACCAACGTGATCGGGCTGGTGACGCTGACGCATCGGCTGCTGCCGACACTGATCACCCGCAAAGGCGCGATCATCAATATCAGCTCGGTGGCGGCAACCTATCCTTACCCGGGCGGCAACGTCTATGGGGGCACCAAGGCGTTCGTGTCGCAATTCTCGCTGGGTCTGCGCTCGGACCTGCATGGCACCGGCGTGCGCGTAACCTCGATCGAGCCGGGCATGGCCGAGACCGAATTCACGCTGGTGCGCACCGGCGGCAACCAGGCCGCTTCCGACACTCTGTACCAGGGCGCGAATCCGCTCTCCGCGGAGGACATCGCCGACACTCTGTTCTGGGTGGCAACACTCCCGCCGCACATGAACATCAATCGCCTCGAACTGATGCCGGTGCGCCAGTCGTTCGGGCCGTTTCAGGTCGATCGAGGGGCGTAGAGCGCGAACGCCTGCCGCTTCGCAACGACGGCAGGGCTTGGTGGCCGTCAGCCTCGCGCTTGACCGGCGTCGCCTGCCGAGGTCATGATGGGCCGCAGCGCCCGTTCCGGCACCGCTCGCGGGTGCAGGCCGGCTCGATTCGCGTGTCGCTCGCTCGTGGAACGAAGATGACCCAGCCAGAAGCGATCCCCGCATTACCTCGTATCCATCGACTCAAGCTCTACTACGAGCAGCACGAGGCCAAGCTCGCCATCGCGTTCTTCGTCGGCGGGTTTCTGTTCGACATCCTGACCCTCGGGCGCGTCGACTCCTGGCTCACCATCGGCCAGGAGATCCTCTACCTGGTGGTGATCACGACGGCCCTGATGCAGATGTTCTTCGACCAGGGGAGACCGCCGCCCGCGCTCGAGAAGATGTTCGTGGTCAAACGCTGGTACTACGAATATCGCATAGCGCTCGTCCACTTTTTATTGGGCGCGTTGCTCAGTCTGAACACCGTTTTCTTCTTCAAGAGCTCGTCGCTGCTGGTGTCATTCTCCTTCATGCTCTGCCTGGTGGCTCTGCTGGTTGCCAACGAGTCCAGCCGCTTCAAGGCGCTGGGGCTGGCGTTCAAGTTCGCTTTGCTGAGCCTTTGCGTTCTGTGCTTTTTCGCGCGGGTGGTCCCGATTTTCGTCGGCTCGATCGGCCTGGTCGTCTTTCTGCTCTCGATGCTGATCGGCGCGCTGCCGCTGATCGCCATCGCCTGGTTGATCCGGGACTACGCACCGGGGCGCTTCGGGGCAGCCAGGAGGCAGATCCTGGTGCCGTTCGGCTGCGTGCTGATCGGCTTTCTCACCCTTTATCTGTTCCGGTTGATTCCGCCGGTGCCGGTATCCATTCCGTATATCGGCGTCTATCATGCGGTCGAGAGAACGGAGGAAGGCTACAGACTCAGTTACGAGCGGCCGCTGTGGCGTTTCTGGGAGCACGGCGACCAGCAGTTCCGGGCTCAGCCCGGCGACGCGGTCTATGTGTTCTTCCGCATCTTCTCGCCTGCCCGCTTCTCCGACGAAGTGACGATGCGGTGGTACTGGAAGGACAACGCGCGCAAGTGGGCGCTCCAGGACTCTATTCCGATCAAGATCATCGGCGGGCGTGAACAAGGCTTTCGCGGCTACGGCGTGAAATCCAAGTATCAGCCCGGCGGCTGGAAGGTGCAGGTCGAGACCACCGACGGACGGGAGATCGGGCGGATCTACTTCAATCTGGAAAGCGCGCCCGAGGCGCCGCGCACTTTCGAAATCGATCTCCAGTAGCGTTCACGGGCCGCGCTGCCAGAGGCGTGCGCGAGCTCTGTCTTGACGATGGGCTGTAGGCCAAGGATCCAACTTTTGGAGCGATCCAGATGGACGAGAAAAGCGGTCCGGCAACTATCTTCATCAGCTATTCGCATACCGCCAGGCAGCAGATGCTGGTCTTTCGCAAGCACCTCGAAGGGCTGCTGTTTGGCCGCGCCAAAATCTGGTCGGATCAGGCGATTCCACGCGGTGAAAAGTGGGAATCGAGGCTGCTGTCCCATCTCAAGCAAGCGGACGCGGCGCTGGTCCTGGTGACGCCGGATTTTCTGGCGTCCAGATGGTGCCGGCGAGAGCTGGAACACATCGCTTCGATGCAGAAAACGAAAGACATGAAGCGGGTGTTCTGGGTCCAGCTGGAGCCGTCCGGGTGGCGGCAAACCGAGCTGGTGAACTTTCAGGCCTGGGGCCCGAACCTGGATCAGGCTCTAAGCGAGATCAGTGATAACAGTGCCAGGGCGCGCGCCATCGCGAGCATCTGTGAAGAGCTGGCTGGTGAGGTGCTGACACTGAATAGCCAGCTGGACAACGATCTGGTGTTTGTACGGCACGTGATCGAAGATCAGGCTCTCGAAAAAGGGCTTGTGGTCTATAGCTCACTGCCCGAAGGTCGAGGCGCATTTGCGACCGTCTGTCGCGGTCGCAAGGGAACGTCGGACGTAGCCATCAAGGTCGTCAGACGTTCGCAGGTCAAGCATCTATCGGAAACCTTCGACGAGACCCTCGAGGTGCGCAAGCGCCTCACCAACCAGTGCTTCATCAAGGTGCTGGATCACTTCCGCGTCGACGCGGGAAACGAGCAGTACACGGTTGTGGTGGAAGAATTCGTGGGAAGTGACGCGGAGCGTCTGGATAAGTACTTGGAAAAGGCGAAGTGCTCGATCGATGAAGTGGCGACCGCGGTGCGGCGTGCCGCGGAAGCCTTGAACCAGTTCCACGACAGGCCGCCGGTGGGCGAGGCATCGTATGGCCTGCTCAGCTCAAAGCAGGTCTACTACGATAGACGATCGCAGAAGCTGCTGATACCAGCGATTGGAGTATCCAATTTTCTGTGGTTGAGCCTGGGCTGGGAGCGCTTTTGCGCCTGGCAGGATGAAGGAGACAACGCTGCAGCCTATGTTTCGCCAGAGGAGGCGGAAGGGAAGCCGGCGACGAAGCGAACCGATCAGTACAGGCTCGGCCAGATCGCATTCGAAATGTTGGAAGGAAAGCTCCCGTTCGATGTGCAGCGACCGCGAGAAGTGTCTCGCAAGGAGGATTTCTGGAATGATCCGTCACAAACAGTCACCGGCCAATGGGCGCAAGCACACCAGGCTTTCGCAAAAATCATTTTCCGGATGCTGCGGCGTGATCCCGAGAAGCGTTGGGAAAGCTTCGATGAGCTGATCATGCGTCTTCGCACTATGGAAGACGAGAGCCGTGCACTGGCAAAGCGGACCTATGAGGGATTGGAGGAGCGGGGCTTTCGACTCAAGGAGAACGGCGAGTTCTTTCGAACTTTCTATCGGGAGTTCTTCGAAAGAGCGCCGGGCGCGGAGGAAAAGTTCGACAAGCGCAAGGTCGACCAGCACAAGAAGCTCATGGACGCAATGGTTGCTGTACTGAACTTCCGGGCTGGCAACGAACCTACGGCTCTGCGCGAAATCGTAGCCAAGCATCTGGTTCTCAAGAAGGCGATCACAGTGGAAGAAGTCGACAAATTCGTCGAAACCTTCGTGGATACGTTGGAAATGAAGCTGCCGCGCAAGATGCCGAAAAGGGATCGGGACAGGATCATCACCGCATGGAGAGATCTGTTCTCGCCCGCTGCGGAGTATTTCAAAGAGGAGCTGGAAAAAGCAGCGCACAGCTCTGGCGCTAAACGGTGAATGCGGGAATCGACGCGCGAGAGGCGTGCCGGCAATCTGGAAATGTGCGGGCTGTCCTACGCGCGAACGTTCACGGCCTAGCGGGCGACGCGACTGTCCCGCAGTCGGGCCGACGCGTCGGAACTGCAGTAGCGCTCCATGGCGTCTACAGCGCAGGCAGCGACATCGAACCCGGTCTCTCGGAATATCTCTTGCATCAGCGTCGGGCACGTCACGTTGATCTCGGTCAGGTAAGGGCCAATGATGTCGATCCCGACAATGACTAATCCGGCCTGGTTGAGCGGGGAGCTCAGGCGTTGCGCGATCTCGAGGTCACGGTCGGACAGAGGCTGTCCAACGCCGATACCGCCGGCGGCGAGATTGCCGCGGTGGTCTCCCCTCTGGGGTATGCGAGCAAGGCAAAATGGAAGCGGTTGCCCATCGATGATGAAAACGCGTTTATCGCCCTGGGCGATTTCCGGTATGTAGCGCTGGGCCATTATGGTTCGCGCTCCCTGCTGAGCAAGGGTCTCGATAATGACGTTGAGATTGCCGTCGGACGCGCTAGTACGGAATATCCCACTGCCGCCCATGCCATCCAACGGCTTGAGGATGGCGTCTTGATGCTCGACGACGAACTGCCGCACCGCCCGCGCGTCACGGGTTACCAGAGTCGGCGCGATCAATTCTGGAAATTTCAGAATCGCGAGTTTCTCATTGTGATCGCGGATCGCCGCGGGGCGATTGATCACCCGCGCACCCTGCGCTTCGGCGACCTCGAGCAGGCCGAGGGTATGGATGTATTCCATGTCGACCGGCGGGTCCTTGCGCATGAGAGTGCAATCGAAATCGACCAGCGGCATCACGGTCGGTTCACCGGTGGAATACCAGTGCTCGGGGTCAGAGTGCAGCTTGAGTGAGCGCGCGCGCGCGTAGACTTGGCCATCCCGCAGCGTCAGGTCTGCCTGGTGAAAGACGAAGAGCTCATGCGTGCGGCCCGCGGCTTCACGCGCCATCGCATAGGTGGAGTCCTTTTGGATCTTGATCTCTTCCAGGGGATCGAGCAGTATCCCGAGCTTCATTGCGTCACCTCAATCCGTTACGTCGAGCAGTTCGGCAATCCAGGAGGCGGAGTCTAGCGTGAAGGCTTGCATGCGGCTATCTGGCCTAGCCGACGCGTGGGTCCCAGCCTGGCAAGTGGTCCGTCAAACCTGATCATGATAATTTGTCACCCCGGCGCCGCGGGGCGACAACCGCCACGGCAGCCGTTTCGCCCACGTGTCGGCGTCCTGCCTGCGGGACTGTTGTGCCAAAGGGCCGGCTGGCCTACTATCCCCGCGGAATGCCGTTTGTCAGCCGGAGAAATGACGTGAACACATTTGATCAGTTCGAATCCTACGCGGCGGTCGCCGATCAGTTGATCGCAGAGCTATCCAAAGCCCAGCTCGCCGAATGCGCGCGCATGCTGGCGCTGCACGTGGCCGACTATCGGCGCCAGTTCGGCGAGATACCCCATACCGATTTGCTCAGGCTCGCGGACACTATCAAGATCGGCAAGGAGCAAGCGGCGCTGCTGCGCGATGGAATGGAAGTTCTGGTCGGCTACCTGGAGAACGTACGGGAGCGAAGCGACGAGGGGCCGGTGGAGTAGGCGTGCCAGCTGAATTGCCGCCCGTCCTGCCTGACATCCCAGGCGAACCGCGAGGAACCACTCATGTCTCGACCGACGCGTCACAGATTCGACGGTGACGCCCACTGATCCCGACGCTCGTCGGTCGTCTCGGCGTGCACGGGGCACCGGCAACTGGTCGCGCCTTCCGGCAGGTCTGGCCGCCGCGCTGCTGATTGCAGGCTGCGCGAGCTTCCATCCGCAGCCGCTGGACAAGGTCGGTTTCGAGCAGCGAGCGCAGTCGAGCACCGACGGTCAGGTCACGGCGAGCGTAACTGCGTTGACCGAAAAGGAAGCACGCGGCGCGCTCGGCGTGGACATCTCTGGCGCCGGCATCCAGCCTGTGTGGGTGAAGATCGAAAACCGCGAAGCGATCGGCTATGTGATCACGCCCATCGTCATCGACCACGAGTACTTCTCGCCCACGGAGGCGGCGTGGCAAGCACATGGCTTGCTTTCGGGCGGGACCAACGCCCGCATCGATGAATATTTCCGCAGTTTGCATTTGCCCGAACGGGCCGGGCCGGGCGAGACCGTCTCCGGATTCGTGTTTACCAATCTGGACAAAGGCGTCAAGTACGTCAGCGTGGAGCTGATTAGCGCTCGGGCCGAGCAGGTGCGCCGCTTCGCGTTCCTGGCCAAGGTCCCGGACCTGAATGCAGACTACCTGCCAATCGAACGCGAGAGCCTCTACGACAAGGACGAGATCAAAGAGCTGGATGAGGCAGGCTTTCATGCCTGGGTGGAACAGTTGCCCTGCTGCGTGCTGGGCGGTGACCGCAAGACGCCGGGCGATCCGCTCAACGTCGTGTTCGTGGGCGAGCACTCAGGTCTTGTTCCCCGCACTTGCACGGCGGGGTTGGCACGCGACCGTCGCGATCACACCGGAATCGGTGTGGCGGACGATCGACTCCTCCGTCTTCGACAGTCGCTATCGCTACGGTCCGGTCTCCCCTCTGTACGTCCTCGGCAGGCACCAGGACCTGGCGGTCCAGAAGGCGCGCAGCGACATCAACCAGCGCATCCACATGCGCCTGTGGCTGGCGCCAGTCAAAGCTGAACGGTACGTCAGTCTGGGTCGGTCAGATCAGCCGTGACATCGGGGTAGAGCTGACGCGCAAGACGATCACCACCCACAAGATCGACCCGCAGGTCGACTATGCGCGCTTCTACCTGATTCAGGACATGTTCTACTCGCAAAGCCTGCGTCGGTATGCGCACTCCCCGGGAGTGGGCACAGCTACGACGCAAAGCCCGCACTTCAACTACACAGGCGATCCGTACTGGACCGATGGCCTGCGGCTGGTGATGTGGCTGTCCGCAGAGCCGGTGAGCTACCACCAGGTGGAAGAGGTGCGCTGGGATACCGGACCGCGGCAATGACGAACCGGGCAGGCCGCGCCCTAGGTGCAACCGGTGTGCTGATCCCCCTATTCGCGGCTCTGACCTGTTGCGCAGCAGGTAAGGTGATCTGCTCCAGGCGATAGCCGTGGCCGTATACTGCCGTCAAACGCCAGCCATGGTCCGGTGTCAGGCCCAGCTTATTGCGGACGCGGCTCACGTGAGTATCCAAGGTTCGCGAGCTCACGGCATGGGACGTGCTCCATACGCGCTCGCGTATATGTCCACGGGACAGCAGCCGCCCGACATTGCGCAGGAAAAACACGGCCAGATCGAAGTCTTTGGCGGTCAGCTCCAGCAGTTGATTGTTCCGCATCAATCTTCGGGCCTCGCAGTCCACACGGAATACATCCACTTCGATTTGCTGAACCTGCGAGGTCTCGGCGGCATTGCGCCGGGTAACGGCTTCCAAGCGCGCCAGGAGCTCCATGCGCCGCAGCGGTTTCACCAGATAGTCATCCGCGCCTGCACGCAAAGCTGCGACGATGTCCGCTTCCGCGTTGCGCGCAGTTCCAAAGAGAATCGGGATGCCCGAGTGTAGCTGTTGGCGCACGCGGTTGAGCACCTCGATACCGCTCACATCGGGCACGTTCCAATCGAGGAGGAGGGCGTCGAATGTCTCGTGCTCGAGCGTGCGCAACAGCCGTGCCCCCTGCTCGAAGGGGTGGGCATGATGACCGGCGATCTGGAGCCAATGGCTCAACAGCTCGAGCTGAGAAAGATCGTCTTCAAGGATGGCAATTCGCATGGCGTCACCTCTATTGGAGTTCCAAGCTAGAGTCCGTAGCAAACGGCCTGCCATGCTGAGAAAGATCCGCCAACCGATTGTTCTAACGAAGTTTACTCCCATAAGCCAAGGACTGACACCGTGTTTTTGCCCATCATCCCGGGTGCCACAACTGTCACAGCCGGGTCAATAACTCCCTGGAACGGACATTTGAATTTGCCCTGGCCCAAGTTGTGCCGCTGACCCATCTCTACCTGTTCGCCATGTGCGTCGGGATCTGGGGTTCCACCTGGATCGCGATCACCTATCAGCTCGGCAGCGTCGCACCCGAAGCCTCGGTGTTCTACCGCTTTCTTCTGGCTGCGGGGATCCTGTTCGCGTTCTGCCGCTGGAAGGGGCTGAGCCTGCGCTTCGGCTGGCGCCAGCACCTCGCTCTGGCTGCGCAAGGCACATTGATGTTCAGCCTGAGCTACATGTTCGTCTACCACGCCGAGGCGCTAGTCGTTTCCGGGCTGGTGGCGGTGGGATTCTCTGCCAGCCCGCTGCTCAACATGCTGGGAGTGCGCCTGGCCTTCGGCACGCCGGTGAGCCGGCGCGTGGCCGCCGGCGCCTTGCTCGGGATCGCCGGCATCGTGCTCGTCTTCTGGCCCGAACTCGGCACGCTGTCGGCGGACGCGGCCGCGGTGCGAGGGGCCCTGTACACCGCTCTCGGCGTGCTGGCGTCGGCGGCCGGGAGCGTGATCGCCAGCCGCAACGGCAGCCGTGGAATGCCGGTGTGGCAGGCACTGGCTATGGGCATGCTGTACGGCGCGGCCTGCTCGTTGCTCATCACGCTTGCTGCCGGCAAGCCGCTGGGCTTCGAATGGTCGGTGAGCTATGCCGCCTCGCTGCTGTATCTATCGCTGTTCGGCTCGGTCGTCGCCTTCGCCGGTTACTTGACGCTGCTGGAGCGCATCGGCGCCGCCCGCGCCGCCTATATCGGCGTCATGGTGCCGATCGTCGCGCTGGTGATCTCGGCGTTGTTCGAAAGCTACGCCTGGCGCCCGCAAACCTGGCTCGGAATCGCTCTCTCCATGGCAGGCAACGTCGTCATCCTGCGGCGAAGCGGAGTTGCGCCGGGCGGGTCGATCAGGCGTTCGGTGTAGAAGGTGCGCAGCCGCTAGACTGTGGTGTCGGCAGCAGCGGCTGATCTCGGGAGGATCGTTGTGGACCAGGACGTAAAGAAGAAGCGGGCAGGGAGAATAGCCGGCCTGCTGGCGATACTCGTGTTGTTGATCGTCATTGCCGGCGGCGTTGCCCTATGGCTGACCGCCCTTCGTGCTCCCGCGCCGTCCTCTCCAGCGGCAGCAGTCAGTGAACCTGGAAGCGTATCCATCAAACTCGCATGGGACAAGAGTCCCAGCGATAAGGTGACGGGATACAAGATCATGCTAGGAACTCATCCCGGGGACTATACGGATACGGTGGACGTGGGGAATGAGGGAACCGCCACTTTGACGAACCTCAAGAAGGGAACCAGGTACTACATCGTCGCGGTCGCCCTCGATGCCGAGGGGAACAAGAGCGCGCCCTCCAATGAGATCGAGGTCGTCACGCCCGACTGAGCGCTCGGGTGTGCAGGTCTGCTCCGCCTCACTTTCCGAACCGGCCGCTCGCATGGCGCCGGAACTCGCTCGGCGTCATGCCCTTGATCTCGAGAAAGCGGCGGTTGAAGTTGGCGACGTTGTTGAAGCCAACGTCGTAGCAGATGTGCGTGATGTAGCGGTTCGACTCCATCAGCAGCAGGCAGGCGCGGCTGATGCGGACGCGGTTCACGAAGTCGATGAAGTTGTTGCCGGTGGCGCGCCGGAAGAAGCGCGAGAAGCGGCTCTCGCTCATCCCCAGCTGCTGCGCGAAGTCGCTCATCGAAGGCGACTGCGCGACGTTGTCCGTGAGCTGGTTCACGATGCTGTTGATCTGTTCGAGCGACGCGTCGTCGTCGAAGCTCTCCAGCCGTGCACTGGACAGCAGCTGATAGTCGGTGCAGCGGGCTAGATCGGCCATGAACTGGCAGAACGCCGAGAAGCGCTCGAGGCCGCGGCTGCTCTTGATTCTCTCGAAGTAGACGCGCGCGCGATCGGACAAGCCGAAGAACTCGATGCCGTTGCGCGCACGCTCCAGCAGCGGCAGCACCTCCGCGAGCTCCGAGACGTGCGTGCAGGCCTTGGCGATCGGCTCGTGATGGAACTGGATCACGCGGTCGCGCAGGCGTACGCCGCCATCGGGCGGGTCGAGTGTGATCCAGTTGTGCGGCAGGCGCGGACCCGCCAGCACCAGATGCCCGGGTTGGAACTGCCCGATCCAGTCCCCCACGAATGCTTTGCCCGACGTGGCTACGATGAGGTGCAGCTCGTACTCGTCGTGATAGTGCCAGCGCGCCAGAGGCGTCGGGTAACCATGATCGAGGCAACGGATGAAGCCCACGTCTTCGGCTGCCTCGTAGCCGAGAGAAGGCGTGCGCGAGGCATCGAGCTCGAGCTCGGGTCGTCTACGTCTGGGCAGGAGTTGCTGCTGAGCAGGCATGTTCCACCCCCCGTGCGTTTTTTTCAGCTCATGACGTTGCCGCCGTCCACGTTCAACGTCTGCGCCGTAATGTAAGACGCTTCGTCGCTGGCGAGGAAGACCGCCGCGCTGGCCACCTGATCGGGGCGGCCCATGTATCCGAGCGGCACCGCTCGACCCACGGCGGCTTTCTTTGCCCCGGGCTGCAGGCCTTCGTAACGCGCGAACAGCGCATCGACCTGCTGCCACATCGGGGTGTCGATTACGCCAGGCGCTATCGCGTTGACTCGGATGCCATGCGGCGCCATCGCGAGCGCAGCCGACTGGGTATAGCTTACGACCGCGGCCTTGGTGGCGCAATAGTGGGAAACCAGCGCCTCGCCGCGCCGGCCGGCCTGGGATGCGAGGTTGATGACCGTTCCGGGCGGGCGCGGCTTGCTGCGCTGCGCGACCATCTGCGCGAGCACTTTCTGCATCACGAAGAACATGCCGCGCACGTTCACCGCGAACAGCCGGTCGTACATCGCTTCGTCGCTCTCGAGCAGCGGCGCGAGGTCGAAGATGGCCGCGTTGTTGAGCAAGATATCGATGGGGCCGAAGCGGGCATGCGCGGCCGCAATGAGGTCGTCGATCCGGGCGGTCTTGGAGACGTCGCACGCGACGTAATGGAGCCTGTCGCCATACTGCTGGCTCAAGTCCGCGAACTCTTGCGAAGGCGCGGCTGCGATATCTGACGCGGTGCAGCGAGCGCCTTCCGCGAGGAAGGCAGCGGTTGCCGCCAGGCCTATTCCGCCGGCTGCACCGGTCAGCAACGCGTGGCGGTTCGCCAGTCGCCGGCTCACTTCCCCTGCTCCTGTACGAAGGCGGCGACGCGCTCACTTGCGCCTCGCACCGCTTGCACCAGGCGTGGATCGCCGGCCAGCGGGCCCCACAGCACCGCGTCTCGACAAAGCGCGTCCACCGGGTCGCTCGACTCGCAGATCGCGTGCGCCGCCTTGGGGTCCATCGCCTGGTCCTGATACGTGTACGGGATCTCACCGCGATGCCACCGCTGCAGAAAAGCGAGGAACAACGCGGGGAGCATCGCGACGCTCGCTATGGACGCGTTGCTTGCCAGGCGCTCGCGTATCGTCGGGGCGATGAAGCCCGGGATCTTGGAGTAGCCATCCATAGCCACGCGCGCATTGGAGTCGCGGATGGCGGGATTGCCGAAACGATCCAGCACGACGTCGCGGTAGGCGGCGAGGTCGATGGGGCTCGGATGCTCCGGCGTGGACAGACACGGGATCACGTCGTTGGTGACGTAGTCGTGTGCGATCTCGCGTATCTTGGGGTTGTGCGTGCCCTCGTGGATGAACTCGTAGCCCGCCAGCGTCCCGGCCCAGGCGATACCGCTGTGGCTCGCATTCAGAATCCGGATCTTCGCTTCTTCGTACGGTGCAACGGAGTCGACCATCTCGACGCCTACGCGCTCCCACGCGGGCCGCCCGTTGCAGAAATCGTCCTCGATCACCCATTGGATGAAGCTCTCGCTCATCACGGGGGCGGCGTCGTCCCAGCCGGTGGCGCGTCTCACGCGCTCGGCCACCTCGGCGGTCGGGCGCGGCGTGATGCGGTCGACCATGGCGTTCGGGCTGGTGGTGTTCGCGCTCACCCAGTCGCGCAGGGCAGCGTCGTGCACCAGGTCGATGAACTGCAGCAGGCCGCCGCGGAAGCGCTCGCCGTTGTGCCGCAGGTTGTCGCAGTTGAGCAGCGTCACCTTGCCGCTCGAGCGCTGCATGCGTTCGCGCAGAATGGCCGTCAGCGCTGCGTAGATCGTGCCGCCGGGCTGCCCTTGCTGCGCTCGGGCGACGTCGGCCGCCAGATCTGGAAAGCTCAGGTCCAGGCGATTCTTGGCATCCAGATAATAGCCAGCCTCGGTGACAGTGAAGGAGATGATGCGCGTCGAGGGATCGGCGCCGATCGCGATGAGGCCCGCCAGGTCGGGGCTGATAGGGAACCACGGTCTTGATCGACGTGATCCTGGTGTAGCTCCTCTCTCCGCGGGCGTGACCGTCTCCAGCGTGTAGGCACCGCCTTGAGCCGCGAGGCCCGCCATCAGCTGCACCATGTCTGGCCGCGTGTTCCCACCGGCGATCGCCCAGCCCGTGTCGCCTGTTTGAATGAGACGATGGACGTACACCGCCTGGTGAGCGCGATGGAAGAAGCCGAGCCCCAGATGGAGCATGACGAGCGGGGCTGCCATGGGCGTGTCCTCGATGCTGTTTCAGCGCGCGGGTTCCGCCACCACCAGCCCCTTCGCGTCGAACAGATGGGCGGCCGTGCCGTCGACATCGAGCCCGACAGGGTCGCCGACGTTGAGCGTACTGCGCGTGTTCTGCCGAGCGACGAGCTGAGTGCCGTGCTGTGTCGACACGTAGATGAGTGTCTCGGCGCCCAGGGCCTCGACCAGCTCGACGCGGCCTTGCACGTGACCGCTGCCGGGAGCAGTCAATGTCAAGCTTTCGGGGCGCACGCCCAGGAATCCGCCGGCCGGCACCGAAACGCTCAGCGCCGACTGGAACTGGGCGAGATCGTCGCCCGTCGACCATGTTCATCTGCGGTGTCCCGATGAACTGTGCGACGAACTGGTTGTTCGGTCGGTAGTACAAGTCCAGCGGTGTGCCCACCTGCTCGATCTGGCCGTCGCGCAGCACGACGACGCGGTGCGCGAGCGTCATCGCCTCGACCTGGTCGTGCGTCACGTAGATCGTGGTGCCGTTGAGCTCACGGTGCAGCTTCGCGATCTCCACCCGCGTCTGGCCGCGCAGCGCGGCGTCGAGATTGGACAGCGGCTCGTCGAACAAGAACACTTTGGGCGAGCGGACGATCGCCCGGCCGATAGCCACGCGCTGGCGCTGCCCGCCCGAAAGCTCCTTCGGCGTGCGCTGGAGATAGGGCGTCAAGTTGAGAATCTTGGCGGCGCGCTCGACTTTCTCCCGGATCACCGCCGGGTCGGTCTTCGCCAGCATGAGCGCGAAGCTCATGTTGTCGTAGACGCTCATGTGCGGGTACAGCGCGTAGCTCTGGAACACCATCGCCAGATCGCGCTTCGACGAAGGCAATCTGGTGATGTCGCGCCCTTCCAGGTGCACGGAGCCGCGATCGACCGTTTCCAACCCGGCGATCATCCGCAGCAGAGTCGATTTACCGCAGCCCGACGGACCGACGAACACGACGAACTCGCCTTTCTCGATCGTGAGGTCGATGCCCTTGATGGCCCGGTGTTCGCCGAAGAATTTTTCTACGCCTTTGAGCTCGAGAAACGCCATAGCATTGCTCCTAGATTCACTTCACCGCACCGAACGTCAATCCCTGCACCAGCTGCCGCTGACTGAACCAGCCGAATACCACGATGGGCGCAATCGCCATGAACGACGCGCACGACAACTTGGCCCAGAACAGCCCTTCCGGACTCGAATACGAAGCGATCAACGCAGCCAACGTCCCCGCCTTCGCCGCAGTAAGATTGAGCGACCAGAACGCTTCGTTCCAGGCCAGCACCAGGCACAGAAGGCCGGTGGAGAAGAGCCCTCCCATCCCCAGCGGCAGCAGCACCCGACGGAACTCCTGCCACAAGGTCGCGCCGTCCATACGGGCCGCTTCGAGGATCTCGTGCGGGATTTCTCGCAGGCTCGAGTACAGCATCCACACCATGATGGGTAGATTGCTGAGCATGAACACGATGATCAGCGCCAGGCGCGTGTCCAGCAGCCCCGTCGTCTGCGCCAGCACGTAGATCGGCACCAGCGCACCCACCGCCGGCATCATCTTCGTGGAGAGCATCCACATCAGCACGTCGCGCGTCCACTTGCTGCGAAAGAACGCCATCGAGTACGCCGCCGGGAAAGCGATGGCCAGCCCCAGCAGCGTCGAGATCACGCTCGTGATCACCGAGTTCTTCGCGTACAGCAGATAGTCGCTGCGCCGCTCCACCTCGATGAAGTTGTCCAGCGTAGGCGTGAAGAACAGCAGCGGTGGCACCGAAATCGCCTGCATCTCGGTCTTGAAGGCCGTCAGCACCAGCCAGCCCAGCGGAAAGAAGATCACCAGCGTCACCACCCAGGCGGCGACGGTGCGACCGACCAATGCAGCAGTAATCGGGTGGTTTGGGCGCCATGATTTCGGTCCAGGGGGATTCTAGTCCAGGTTCTTGCCGATCATCCGAATGAGGAATACCGCCACGATGTTGGCGAGGACGACTGCCACCAGCGCCCCCGCCGACGCCACTCCGGCATCGAAGTTGAGCAGCGCCTGCTTGAAGATGAGGAACGCGAGATTGGTGCTGGCGTCACCCGGGCCACCGCCGGTGGTGGTAAAGATCTCCGCGAACACGCTCAGCAGGAAGATCGTCTCGATCATGATCACCACCGCGATCGAGCGCCCGAGGTGGGGAACATAGAGATAGCGCAGCTGCTGGAAGTAGCGCGCGCCATCCATGCGTGAGGCCTCCAGCTGCTCGCGGTTCATGGACTGCAGCGCCGTGACGAAGATGAGCGTGGCGAACGGGAGCCACTGCCACGCGACCATCACGATCACCGACAACAGGGGCCAATCCGCCATCCAGTCGACCGGCGTCGCCCCGAAGAAGTGCCACACCTGCGCCAGCACGCCGTAGATCGGATTCATCATCATGTGCTTCCACAGCAGCGCGTTCACCGTGGGCATGACGAAGAAGGGCGAAATCAGCAGCACGCGCACCACTCCGCGGCCCGGGAACGGATCGTCGATCAGCAGCGCGAGCGCGACACCGCCGACCACCGTGATGACAATGACGCTGCCGAGCAGAAGCAGCGTGTTGACGATGGCCGTCCAGAACGATGGGTCGGTGACGAAGTACTCGTAGTTGGCCAGCCCGATGAAGCCGGTCTCGTCCGGCTGCATGAGGTTGTAGCGGATGAGCGAAAAGTAGATCGTCATGACCAGCGGCACGATCATCCACAGGAAGAGCGTGACCACCGCCGGCGCGAGCAGCACCCGGGGCAGGAATCGGTTCACTTCACTGCGCGCAGCGGCCGGGCACGGCTACCGGAGCTGCAGCAGCGCCCACGGTACCGTTGGGGGTCAGCGAGAAGCGGAGTCGGAACATGAGCGGCTCCCAGAGGAGTCGGCTGCCCGCTTCGACTCCGCCGCTCGCGCGGCGGAGTGGTGCACGGGCAACGTCGAAGGGCTCGGCGTGTAGAGGGAGCGCTAGTCTACTTGTAGTACCCCGCCTTCTTCATTTCGCGGTCTGCCGCGGTCTGGGATGTCTTCAGCGCCTGGTCGACGGACGTCTTGCCGGCCAGAGCCGCGCTCATCTGCTGTCCCACCGCAATGCCGATGGCCTGAAATTCCGGGATCGCGGCGAACTGCACGCCGACGTACGGCGATTTCGGCAGCGTGCTGTCGTTCGGATTGGCGCTGTCGATCGCCTTCTTCTCGGCGTCAGCAAACTTGGCCGCCTTCAGGAACTCGGCGTTCGCGTAGGTGCTCTTGCGCGTGCCGGTGGGTATGCTGCCCCAGCCCGCTTCCTTGCCGACCAGGTTGATGTATTCCTTCGAGGTGGCCCAGGTGATGAACTTCTGCGCCGCTTCCTGGTTCTTGGAGCCCGCCGGGATCGCCAGCGCCCACGCCCACAGCCAGTTCGCGCCCTTGGGTGTCACGGCCATCGGCGCCTGCGCGAACGCGACCTTGTCCGCAACTTTGCTCTGCTTCGGATCGCTGATGAACGACGCCGCGATCGTGGCATCGACCCACATGCCGCACTTGCCTTCGTTGTACAGCGCGAGGATTTCGTTGAAGCTGTTGGCCGAGGATCCGGGCGGCCCGTACTTGTTCAGCAGATCCACGTAGAAATTGATCGCGTCCTTCCAGGGCTTGGATTCGAGCTGCGGCTTCCAGCTCATGTCGAACCACTGTCCGCCGTTGGTGTTGACCAGCGTGGTCAGGAAGGCCATGTTGTCGCCCCAGCCCGGCTTGCCGCGCAGGCAGATGCCGTAGACGCCGGCGCCGGGTTGTGGATCTTCGCGGCGAGGTCCTTGACCTGGTCCCAGGTGGGCCGCTCGGGCAGCTTGACGCCGGCCTTGTCGGCGAGGTCCTTGCGATACATCAGCATCGAGCTCTCGCCGTAGAACGGCGCGGCGTACAGCTTGCCGTCGACCGACAGGCCCTGCCGCATCGCCGGCAGCAGATCGTCGACGTCGTAGGCGGCGTCGGGCTTCAGCTCCTGCAGCCAGCCCTTCTTGCCCCAGATCGGCGTCTCGTACATGCCGATCGTCATGATGTCGAACTGGCCACCCTTGGTGGCGATGTCGGTGGTCACGCGTTGGCGCAGCACGCCCTCTTCGAGCGTCACCCACTTGACCTTGATGTCGGGGTTGGCCTGCTCGAAGAACTTGGTCAACTTCTGCATCTCGATCATGTGACCGTTGTTGACGGTCGCGATGACGAGTTCGGTGGCGGCTTGCGAGACACCAGCAAAGGCGAGGCCGAATGCCAACGCCAGGGCGGATTTCAGGTTCATGGCCAACTCTCCTCGTAGCTATAGTTTTTTGATTGACCCGGTGCGGCGCGGTGGTCACATCGGCGCCGATCATGATAGGCGGGGCAGCGCAGGGGTCTGATACTATCGGACCCCGCCACAGATACTATTTTGCAGAAAGAGGGCCGAATGCCGGGCGCCAGAGCGGGAAATAGTATTGTGGATCACCCTAATGATGCTGCCGAGTAAGGGTGGCGTAGGGTTGCTTGCGATGGGTTCCTCGGTGGTATAGCTGCAGAGTCGAAGCACTCGCGCCGGCCATTTGTCGCCGCCTGGCGTTCTTGGTAATCTGACTTGGCTGCTTTGCGCGCTTTTCCGCAAGTCGATAGTCGCCTCTTCGATTGACTCGTCAACGGGGACCAAATGAACATTGCCAACAACGTCACCAATCTGATCGGCAACACGCCGCTGGTGCGCATCAACCGCCTGTCCGCGGGCTGTCCCGGGGAAGTCGTCGCCAAGCTGGAGTTCTACAACCCCGCGCACAGCGTGAAGGATCGGATCGGTTTGTCGATGATCGAAGCTGCCGAGAAAGCGGGTTTGATCAAATCAGACACGATCATCCTCGAGCCCACCAGCGGCAACACCGGCATCGGGCTGGCCATGGTATGCGCGGCGCGTGGCTACAAGTGCGCTTTCGTGATGCCGGACACCATGAGCAAGGAGCGGCGCGCGCTGCTGCGTGCCTACGGCGCGGAGCTGATCTTGACGCCGGGAGCGGAACGTATGCCGGGAGCGATCAAGAAGGCGCAGGAGATGGCCGCCGCCGACCCGCGCTATTGGATCCCGCAGCAGTTTCAGAATCCGGCCAACCCCGAAGTGCATCGTCGCACGACCGCCGAGGAGATCTGGCGCGACACCGACGGCAAGGCCGACATCCTGGTTTCCGGGATCGGCACGGGCGGCACGATCACCGGCGTTGGCGAAGTTCTCAAAGCCAGGAAAGCTTCGTTCCGCTGCGTTGCCGTCGAGCCCGACGCGTCCGCGGTCCTGTCGGGCGGCCCGCCGGGGCCGCACCCGATGCAGGGCATAGGCGCAGGGTTCATTCCGGAGATTCTGAATACTCGGATCTACGACGAGATCGTGCGCGTCAAGAACGACGACGCGATCGACATCGCGCGCCGCATGGCTCGGGAGGAGGGCCTGCTCGTCGGCATCTCGTCCGGCGCCGCAATGTGGGCCGGGCTGCAGGTCGCGCGCCGGCCGGAGAGTGCCGGCAAGCTGCTGGTGGTCATCATCCCGTCGTTCGGCGAGCGCTACCTCAGCACACCGCTGTTTGCAGGTCTGATGGATTGAGTTGTTGAGGCCGCGAGAGGAGTTGAAGGGACGATCCCGGTAGGTACAAACAAGAGGAGAAATGATGAGTCGCACGAAGCACGGGCCTGATCTGCTCGACCAGCGCTGCCAGCCGGCCGTGATCCGCTGGTTGCCTGTCGTGGCCGTCCTCGCCGGCCTCGCATGCGCGGCGGGCCACGCTCTCCATTGCGCTCGCGGCCGAGGCTGCCGTTCCGCCGCAGATCCAAGCCATCGTCGACAGCCCGGACCGCAGCAAGGCCGACCGGGAGATGGATCCCCGGCGGCATCCCGCAGAAATGCTGGTGTTCTTCGGCGTCAAGCCGGGCATGGCCGTGCTCGATATCGGCACGGGAAAGGGTTACACGGCGGAGCTGCTGGCCCGTGCGGCAGGTCCGGGCGGTTCGGTCGTCGCGCAAAACGATCCGCTCATCTTCGAGCGGTTTATGAAGAGCCAGGTGGATCCGCGCTTCAGCCTGGAGATCATGAAAAACGCTCAGCACGTTGTGCGGCCGTACGACGATCCCGTTCCGCCCGGCGCGGGGCCGTTCGATCTGATCACGGTGATCTTCGCTTACCACGACAGCGAGTGGATGGGGCGCGACCGCAAAGCCATGAACCGGGCTCTGTTCAATGCGCTCAAGCCCGGAGGTCATCTCGTGGTCGCCGATCATGCGGGCAATCCCGGAACCGGCGCGACTCAGACCGATACGCTGCATCGGATCGAGGAGAGTGTGGTGCGCTCCGAGTTGGAGGCCGCCGGCTTCAAGTTTGTGGAGGAGGGCGAGTTCCTTCGCAACCCGAACGATCCGCGCGATGCACCTTTTTTCAAGGCTACCGTGCCGGTCGATCAGTTCCTGCTCAAGTACGAGCGGCCCTGACGGAGGATGACGGTCACGCTGCGAGCAGCCGAGCAAAACCCCAGAGCGAAAGGAGGAGAACCATGCATGAGCATCCCGAATTTCCCACGACGAGAAGGTCATTTCTGCGCCGTGGCGTGAGTCTGCTGGGCGGAGCGGCCATTGCTTCATCCGGTATAGCGCTGGCCAAGGAGTGCGCATTGACGCCCAGCGATATTCTGGGGCCGATGTACAACTATGGCGCACCCATGTTTCAGAGGAAGCTGGTGAGCGATGACGAACCCGGGGAGCACCTGATCCTGGCTGGCACGGTGTACGCCTCCGATTGCAGCACACCGCTTCCCAGGACCCTCATCGAAATCTGGCAGGCCGATGCGAAAGGCTTTTACGACAAGAAGCGCCCCGGCGATTTCACCGAGCCGCCCATGCCGTTCCATCTGCGCGGCATGCTGCTCACCGACGAGCGCGGCCGCTACGAGATCGAAACCATCATTCCCGGCGCCTACCCCATTCCTCCCGGCATGCCTGGACTGGAAAAATACGGCGGCCTCACCAGGGCTCAGCATATTCATATCTCGGTATTGCCGTTCCTGCAAGTGCCGGTGACGACTCAGCTCTACTTCAAGGACGATCCCAACCGCCTGGGCGATCCCTGGGCCGGGCATAAGCCACAGCTCGCCCTCAATCCGCGCAGCGACGGCAAGTATCTGAAAGCGGACTTCGACTTCGTGTTGGGCTCCGGGCTGTAAAGCGTATTTCGCCGAGCGCTCCGCCTCAGGGGGCGGAGCGCCATCCCTATCCAGGCTAGACGAAGCCGAGGGGCTCGAACCCGCGCAGCAGCAGGTCCCATTGTTCCCGCCGCTTGAACGGATAGGTCGAGCGCAGATAGCTCATCGAGAAGTCCGGCTGCAGCTGACGCAGCAGCTGCAGCGCCTCGCGGCCTTCATCCAGCCGGCCGAGGTGTCCCAGGCATGCCACCCGCCGTTGCAGCGCTCTTACGTTGCCCGACCAGACCTGCAGCGCCTGGTCGGCAAACGCGAGCCCTTCCTCGAAGCGCTCGATCGACAGGTGCGACAAGGCGAGATCCGCGAGAGAGTAGGACTTCCACCGGTAGTGCGGGTCGAGTCGGGTAATCAGGTGGAGATGCTCGATCGCATCGGCGGAGCGGCCGGAGAACTCCAGCACACACGCCAGCAGATGGTGAGCGAACGCCGCGCTGGGATTGAGGGATACGGCTCGTTCGAGCTCTTCGACACCGGCGTCGTGCCGCTTTCTGCACCACAGCCAGCTGATCCCCAGCATCGTGTGCGCCAGGTAGTCGCCATCGTCCAATGCGACGGCCTGTGTCGCGGCGGTGAAGACGTCATCGAACGCGCGCGCGCGATCCTCCATCCATCCAAAGATAGTCTGATGGTAACGGCACAGCGCCATCATCGACAGAGCGTAGCTCGATGCGGGATCGAGCTGCATCGCCTCGCCCAACAGGCCATAGGCTTCCTCGTGGCCTTCCCGTGTGAACTTGGTCTGCAGGGATAGCGCGCGCAGGCTGAGTTCCCAGGCGGTGAGGTTGTGCGGCTTCTTGCGCAGCGCGCGCTGCTCCTCGGCGCGCGCCAGCTCCGGTTCGATCGCTGCCACGATCTGGGTCGTGAGCTCGTCCTGGAGCTCGAACACGTCGCTCAGCTCGCGATCGTAGCGTCGAGCCCAGATCTGGTGGCCACTGACCGCGTCGGCCAGTTGAGCGTTCATGCGTACGCGCGCGCCTGCCCTGCGGATGCTGCCTTCCAGGACGTAGCGGGCGCCCAGCTCACGGCCGATATCCGTCACCTTCGCGACCTTGCCTTTGTAGGCGAAGGTGGAGTTGCGCGCGATCACGGGGAACCATCGCCAATAGGACAGAGCGGTGATGATGTCGTCGGTCATGCCGTCCACGAAATAGTCCTGATCGAGCTCGCCGCTCATGTTGACGAACGGCATGACCGCCAGCGTGGGTTTTTCCGGGCGGACCGTCGAGAGCTGGCTGGCATCTCGCTGCGAGCTTGTCTGGGCCACTCCGGCCCAGCGAAACACGTGCACCGGCCGCAGGATATTCTTGAGCTGCTGCTCCCCGAGCGGCTCCCAGTCGGCCTCCAGCTTGCCGGCAACTTCCTCGTGCACGCGCGCCGACAGGCAGATGCCGCCGGGGTCGGCCAGGTTCTCGAGACGCGCCGCGATATTGATGCCGTCGCCGAACAGGCGTGTGCCATCCGAGACGACGTCGCCGAAGTTGATCCCGATGCGGAAGTCCATGCGCCGCTCGGGTGTCCTGCTCTCATTGCGAGCGGCCATCAGGGCTTGCATCTGGAGCGCGAAGCGGACCGCCTCGACCACGCTCGCGAACTCGGCCAGGATCCCATCGCCCGCTGTGTCGATGACGCGGCCGCCGAAGGTTTCCACCATCGGCAACAGCACTGCCTGATGCGCCTTGAGATCGCGCACGGTGTCGTCCTCGTTCTCGCCCATCAATCGGCTGTATCCGGCGATGTCCGCGGCGAGAATCGCTGCGAGCCTGCGACTGTTGCCAGTGTCTTCTACCGCAGCGCCGTCTCTGGCATTGCTGAAAGGGTCGGTGGACATGGGTCAAGGAACCGTTTGCGTAAGAGCATTGTAAGAAATCCAACCGTGGCTGACCAGAATCTTCCGGCATCGTCGCGGTCGAAACCGCAAGGATCCGAACTCTAATGCGAGCAACACTTCTTTACGAAACTCCCTCGATTTGCAACACCTGGTTTACACGGGCTTGGTCTAATGCAGCGTGCAACAGCGGCGTCGCGCGTGAGCGCGATTTCGATCAATCCTTACCAGGAGCTTGCCATGCAATCCAATCGTAGATTCACCTTACTCGTACCCCTTCTTCTGCTGAGCACCGCAGCGCTCGTGAATTCCGCGGGCGTCGTTGCGGCCGAGACCGATTCCGAAGATCGCGCTGCCGCAATCGCCTCTGCAGATACCCCGCAATCAACCCAGGCCGACAGACGAGATCCGTCTGTCTTCGTGCAAAAGCGGCTGGCCAGGCTCAAGGCGAAGCTCGCCATCACTCCGGAGCAGGAACCGCAGTGGACCGCATTCTCGGAGACGGTGTTGCAGCAGGTGCAGCAGATGAAGGCTGCGTACCAGCAGCGCAAGGGCGCTCCGGCGAGCGCTCCGGAACGCATCGACCGCCAGGTCGAAATGATGAAGCAGCGCGTCGCCGGATTCGAGGCGATGGGGCAGGCCGCCAAAGGACTGTACGCGGTGCTGAACACCGAGCAACAGCAGATTGCGGATCACAAGCTGCTGCGGTGGCATGGCGGCCATCACGCTTGAACATGAGGGATTGGCGGAGGCAGAAGATGTCTAGGTTCTTCACAGCGAGCCGGCCGATCGTGCTCGCACTGCTAGTGGCATTGTGGACAGGCGCTGTGCAGATGGCGCATGCGGACGAGCACAACTTTCGCGAGCATGAGTTTCACGAGCACGAGTTTCACGAGCATCAGTTCCTGGACGCGCGCTACCATCACAACCACTACTATCCACCGCGCGGGTACGCCTTCGCGGTGCTGCCTCCGCACTATCACGCCGTGTTTCATGGCGGGGTGCAATTCTTCTTCGCCGACGGTGTCTGGTATCGCGCCGGCGGGCCTGGCGCGCTTCGTCGTCGTGGCCCCTCCGTTCGGGGTCGTGATTCCAGTGCTGCCGCCGTTCTACGCCACGGTGTGGGTAGGCGGGGTGCCCTACTATTACGCCAACGACGTCTACTACGTTCGCAACCCCCAAGGCTACGTGGTGGTCGATCCGCCGCCGCCCAATCTCGTGATGGAGCAGCCTCCCCCCAACGTTGTCGGACGGCACCGCCGCCCAACGTCGTCGTGGAGCAACCGCCCGCCACTGTTGCGCAGGCGCCGCAGGACCAGATGTTCATCTATCCGCGCCAGGGCCAGAGCGAGCAGCAGCAGGCGACCGACCGCTACGAGTGCCATCGCTGGGCGGTGAGCCAGACTGGTTACGATCCGACGCTGTCGCCTGGTACTGCCCCAGCCGGTGCAGGAGATCAGAAGCGGGCCAACTATCAACGCGCGATCAGCGCATGCCTCGAAGGCCGCGGCTATACCGTGAAGTAAGGTGAAGGGTGCGGAATCATGTCCTTCTACCTGTTTCTCGGGTGGCGCTAGAACTTGGGGGATCGGGTACGGTTACTTCAGCTTCGCCAGCGTCTCCGGCGGCGCGAGTACGACGTTGGCGTTGCCGCTGCCTGAGGATTGCGCGTAGTCGCCGTACTGCCTTCCCTCCAGACGCGCGCCGTCCTCGCCCAGTGCTTTTGCCACGCCCAGCAGGGTGGCCAGTGCGCGCCCTCCCATCTCGGCCACTGCCAGACGGCTGTAGTCGGCAAACCCTGCGAGCGCGGCATCCACCGCGCCACGCTTGAGCTGATCGATGAAGATCTGATCCGCCTCCATGCGCTCGGGTGTGGGCATGAAGTGACGCCCGCGTACCAGCGCGTGACTCAGCGCTGTGCTGGCCACGAACACGACACGACGCCCAAGGCGCTTTGCGGTGGCATGCACCGCCGCGCCGGCGCGCACGCACTCGGCGTGGTCCGCCATCAGCACCACGGGCACGCCCACCACGCCGAGCTCGGCCTCGGGGTCGAGGTGGGACAGCGGCACGAACGTGCCATAGTCCCATGCGTAGTGCGGCGAGTCGTTGCGTGCGGCGGGAATGTCGGCGCGCTTCCATTCCTCCACCAGCGCATTGGCGAAGTCCGCGTCGCCACGGTAGCGATAGGGCAAGCCCGGCACCAGGTCCGGCGCCTCGTCCGCCACGCAAATGCCTTCATGCACCGGCTGGCACGTAGCCATCCAGTTGAAGGTGGAAACCCAATGCGTCGACGCGATCACCCACAAGTCGGGCGACAACGAGCGCAGGCCGCGTCCGAGGCGATGCTCGCCTTGCACCAGCGTGGTCTGGAAATCGGGTGTGATCTCCGCGCGGCTCAACGTCGGCACGTGCGCGACCACCGCCGCTGCGATGACGCCGCTCATTCAGGCCCTCTCATCAGACGAATCGCATCGACACGCTGCCTAGCTCCTGGAAGCGCACGTGGATGCTGTCCCCGCGGTTGACCGTGATCGCCTCTGTCACGCCGCCGGTCATGATGAAGGTGCCGGCCGCGATGTGCTCGCCGCGCTCGGCCAGCATGTTGGCCAGCATCGCGACGCTGTTGGCGGGATGGCCCAGCACGGCGGCACCGGCGGCGCAAGCCACGATCTCGCCGTTCTTTTCCAGCACGACGCCGAGCGTGGCGAGGTCGAGCTCGCTGGCTTGGCGCGCCCGTCCGCCCGCGACGAACCGCGACGCGGAGGTGTTGTCGGCCACGACCGACTTGAGGTCGAACTTGAAATCGCGGTAGCGCGAATCGATCACCTCCACTGCGGGCAACACGAAATCCGTGGCGGCCAGTACATCGCCGATGTGGCAACCCGGCCCGCGCAGCGGCGCGTTGGTCACGAACGCGATCTCCGCCTCGATCTTGGGATGGATCAGCTGATCGATTTCGATATCTCCGCCGTCGGGGCGCGCCATGTAGTCCATGAGGAAACCGAAGATCGGCACATCGACGCCCATCTGCTTCATCTTGGCGCGCGCGGTGAGGCCCATCTTGAGCCCGGCCAGACGCTGGCCGCGCGCGAGCTTGCGCGCGCGAATGGCGTACTGGATGGCGTAGGCGTCCTGCCAGTCCATCTGCGGATGAGTCGTCGGTGATCTTGGTGACATCGCTGGCCTTGAGCTCGGCGATTTCGAGATGCTCAGCCAGTGTGCGCGACGATGTCTTGAGTCAGTGGCATGGCGCTCACGCGAAGCGGCACGAGACCGAGCCGATCCCGCCCAGGCGCATGCGCAGGCTGTCGCCGGCCTGGATCGGGAACATGATCGACAGCGAGCCGGACAAGATCACCTCGCCGCCTTTGAGCGCGATGCCGAAGCCGCCGAGCTTGTTAGCGAGCCAGGTGACGGCGTTGACCGGGTTGCCGAGCGAGGCGGCGCCTGCACCGGTGCCGATGACCTCGCCGTTCTTCTCGAGCACCATGCCCACTGTCACGAGGTCGACCTTGCGCGGATCGACGCGCGTTGTCGCCCAGTACGAAGGCCGCGGCCGAGCCGTTGTCCGCCACCGTGTCCTGGATCTTGATCTTCCAGTCGGTCACGCGCGAGTCCACGATCTCGAAAGCCGGCATCACGCACTCGGTGGCAGCCAGCACATCCGCGTTGGTGAGCCCCGGGCCGGTCAGATCGTGCTTGAGAATGAACGCGATCTCGCCTTCGCCGCGCGGCTGGCAGAAGCGGTTGGCCTGCAGCGTCTCGCCCTCGCCGAAGGCCATGCCGGACAGCAGGTGGCCGAAGTCGGGCTGCTCCACCTTGAGCATCTGCATCACCGCCCGCGACGTGATGCCGATCTTCTTGCCCACGAGCCGCTCGCCGGCTTCGTTCCGGCGCTCGATGGTACGCAATTGCACGCGGTAGGCGTCGTCGATAGTGATGCTCGGTTCACGCTCGGTGAGCGGCGCGATCTGCTTCGCCGCCTTCCAGGCTTCGAACAACTCGTCGCCCAGCGCGTGAATCCTGTCTTGCGATAACGCCATGCACGCTCCTCGCGAGCAGATCCTCCGCCGGCCTCTTTTACTTCGCCGCTTCCTCCGCATCCTCCTCGCGCTTGGCGATGTTGGCCAGGATTTCGGCGCCGCGGTTGGCTGCCGGCAGCCCGCGGAACAGAAAGCCAGGTTGATCACCGCCTGCATTTCCTCCCAGCTCGCACCGGCGCGGCGCGCCGCGATCCCGTGCAGTTGTGCGGCATCGCTCAGGTCCATGAGCAGCATGCCGAACAGCATGAGCTGCGCAGTCTTCACGTCGAAGCACTTCGGATACATGCCGTGCTCGCGGATCTTCTCCTGCAGGTCGAGCATGGTCGGATCGAGCGCACCGGTCACGTTCAGTCGTGCTTCGATGCGGGGCGGAACGAAGCCGAGCAGCTCGTGGTACACATGGCCGCGCTGCTCCATGGACTCTTCGGGGTCGGCGTAGACGCCGATGCGGCGGCGCACGGTCGCGGGGTCGATGCGTGGAGGCAGCATGGGGTGTTCCTCTATGTGGTTGTGGGTACGGTGCAGCTCGAGAGTGACATTATCGGCAATAATCGATCTTCTTCCCAGTCCGTCGTCCGGCGCCGAGAATACCCGGTCGAATTTCCCGGACCCCCTGTGCCAGCGCCGCATATGCGCGATTCGGGGGTGTCTTCATGACCGTCCATTGCTGCTGCGTACAGGTGTGTCTTGCTCTGTAACGCCGCCTGCAGACGAATCGTCCTATAATCGGCGTCGCCTTGGATGGCGCGGACCTGCCTCTGGGCTCGCCGCCCTGGCAGGAGAATGCAGCTCGCCTTCCGCGACGAGCCTGCAGTTCACTTGTTCCGTTATCCGCCAGCCGGTGTGTGCAAGCCCGTATTCGACCAAATCGCGTAAAGGAGAAGGCACAGTGACAAGGGCATCGAGGGTGATATGGATTTCCTGCCTGATGGTTCCGCTGATATTTACCTTGGGCTGCGCCGGCAGTTCGGGCTCGGCATCGGGCTCCACAGCCGGCTCCAAACCGCCTCCCGATAAGGCCGATCAGGCGTTGGCGGCGGCTCAGAACGCCCAGCAAGAGGCCAAGGCCGCGAGGGCGTCGGCCGACGCCGCGCTGCAGGAGTCGCGCGGCAACCGCGCGAAGCTGGACGAAATTCTGGCGCGGCTCAAGAACAGCGGGGGTTCGAGCGACGCGGTCATCCAGGCGATGGATCAGGCTCGCGCTGCCAACCAGACCGCGCTGGAGGCGAAGACAATGGCGGAGCAGGCCCAGCAATCCGCCGACAAGGCGGCCACGCGACAGGACAGGATGTTCGAGAAGGGCATGCGCAAGTAGGCGCAGCGCACGTGTTGTATGCGGCGAAATGGCACGGCGGTCACGCTGTGCCGCTCGCCTGCTACCGGCTCACGTCAACCGGTTTTGCAGTCTCGGATACGTCGCTAGCCTGCTCTATGACCTCTTCCATATCGGGTGTGCCCGGTGCGATTGGTACGGGGATAGCGCGGGCGCCCCGCAGCAAGCGCATTGCCTTGTCCCAGTCCACGGCTTGACCGCGGGGTAACCGGCGCAGGATCGTCTCTACGTCCGGGGTGAGGTTGTCGACGCTCTCGCCCCGCTTTCCCAGGGCAGGGAACGCCTGCAGATAGGGCGCGTCTCCGCGCATCCCAACCAGAAGGCGTTCGCTGATGATGCGCACAGTCGTCCCGACCGGCACGTGCGGATACAGCGCCGCTATGCTCTCCGGATAGAGCCGGATGCAGCCGTGACTGACCCGCATACCGACGCCCCAGGGCTTGTTGGTGCCGTGGATCAGATACCCGCCCTTCATGCCGAGGTACAACGCGTACTTGCCTAGCGGGTTGTCCGGCCCGGGTGGCACCTGCGCCGCGAGCCAGTGCCCATCGGCGGCATGCTCTTCGCGGATGTCCCGGGACGGGCGCCAGACGGGATTCACCTCCCGGCGGACTACCCGGGTCTCGCCCAGATGGCGTGGTGGCATAGTCGGTTCCAATACCTACGGGGTACGTCAGCACCTGCGCGGGCTTGCCGCGCTGTGGCGGCGGGAAGTAGAACAGGCGCAGCTGCGGCAGGTTGAGGACGATGCCGCTGCGCGGGCCCGGCGGGAGCACGAACTGCGTCGGCAGTATCACGCGCGTTCCTTCGTCGGGCACCCACGGGTCGATGCCCGGGTTCGCAGCGGTGATCTCGCCGTAGCCGAGTCCGAAGCGCCGCGCGATGTCGAGCAAGGTGTCGCCCCGCTGGGTGACGATCGCCTGCACTTCGCCGACCAGATCGGTTCCGGCCGGTGGCAGGGGAAAGGATTCGCTCAGGGCATGGGCGGGGAACAGCAGGAGCGAGCTCGCAAGCGCGAGCGCAGAGGTCGTCGACGTGTTCGGCATCACCCGCAAGCATAGCAGCGTGCGCGACCATCGCGCAGCAACGCTGCAAACTCCGGCTATCGGCTCAGCGGACGCCCGCTCGAAGAGCGAACCAAAGACCGTTCAGCTGTCCGCTGAACGATGTCGGACGATGCGGTGCGAACAGACAACTCCGGCAGACGCCGATACGCCGACGCCAGCAGGTCCGCACGAAAGCATTGCCTGCGCGGGGCGGACGAATCAGCGCGCCGCCTGCGCCTCGACCGCCGCGGAAGCCTGCTTGCGCTGGCGCTGCGGCTTTGTGGGCTTGGGATTTTCCAGCGCGCCGATCGCCTTGGCGCGTAACTGATCGCACTCGTACTTGGGCTTGGCGCGCATGCACGCAGTGTAGTCCGCGGCGATCTTGCGCTCGGCGTTGGCGCGAACTTCGGCGTTGGATGGCGGCGCTGGCGCAGCGGCCGCAGGGGCAGGTTCAGCAGGCAGCGCCTGGACCGGGGCCGCAGTGGCAACCGGGTCAGCTTGCTGTGCGGACACTGCTGCAAGGGGCGGTTCGGCGGGGCGTGACGGGCGTGCGTCAAGCTCCAATGGCGCGGGTTTCTGAGCGTCCGCCTGCGGGGTCGCTGGTTTCTGGGCGTCCGCCGGTGACGTCGCGGCGTCTGGTTCGGCCAGCTTGGACAGAGCGCGGTCGCGCTCGCCGGCGCAGAAAGCCTTGTCCTTGTGCGTCTTGCGGCAGGCTTCGTACTTCTTTAGCACTTCCACGATCGGCGCTTTGAGACGGGTAGTCAGGCCGGCGGGCCCCTGCGCGAATTCGACCTGCTTCTCCGAAATGTTGCCGTACTGGGAGCGCAGTTGCGTCAGCATCGCCTGCTTCTGCTCTTCATCGACGGGGCCGGGCTTGGTGTCGCGCGGCAGTGTGACGTTGCCCATCAGGTCTTCGCCGCAGGATTCGGCCAGCTTCGACTGCCAGGGGACGATGATCTGGTGGCCGTCCTCGCAGCGCAGGACCAGCTGGTCGGCATACTTGTTGGGCGCGACCTCCACGTGGAAATAGCTTTCGACGATCTGGTAGGCCGGCAGGTCAAAGCTGAGCAAGGCCAGGGCTCCGGCGGCGAGCAAAGGGTACGTCTTCATGCGCATCTCTCCCGTATCACGGCTGCGAATCAAGATCCACCCAGCAGGAAGCGCGCCAGGGCGTGCACCCAGGCGCGACGGCTCAACTCTTAACGGCAGATCGGCGCAGGTCTTGACCCTGCGGACAGGGGGAGGATGGGCCGGAGGGCACCGCGCCAGCGCGATCGCGTTCGACTGGCGCAGGACAGGGTCGCGCTACTCGTGTGCGTTCATTTGTCCCATGGGTTGGGCTTCGATTGATCGATACCGTATTTTTCCATCGCCTGCGTCACGACACTGCGGTCCAGCGTCCCGTCGTCGGCCAGCGACTTGAGCGCCGCGACGGTAATGTGAAATCGATCGACTTCGAAGAAGCCGCGCAGCGCGGCGCGGGTATCGCTGCGGCCGAAGCCGTCGGTGCCAAGGGTCACGTAGCGCCGCGGTACCCAGGTGCGGATCATGTCCGGCACCGCCCGCATGTAGTCGGTCGCCGCGACAATCGGGCCCGATGTCGGGGCCAGGCACTGCTCGACCCAGCTCTGCAGCGGCTGCTCGTCGGCCTTGAGG
Source organism: uncultured beta proteobacterium (assembly GCA_963741215.1). Classification (GTDB taxonomy): domain Bacteria; phylum Pseudomonadota; class Gammaproteobacteria; order Burkholderiales; family SHXO01; genus SHXO01. The sequence continues at coordinate 53,907 of CAVUHQ010000004.1, read as the reverse complement.
CGATTGTGCCGCTCGACGTCATGCCCCTCGCGCCTGAGCTCGGTAAAGCTGGTCACGCTCCACACGTCGGCGGCGACACCCCAGTCCCGCTCCAGCAACTCGCCGGCAGCGATGACCTCGCGCAGGATGGTGCCGGCGCCAAGCAACTGCACTCGGCGTCGCACGGGAGAGCCACCGCCAGCCTTGCCCTCCGCTTCGACTGGAAGGGCAGAGGCGGAAAGCCGGTACATGCCGCGCAGTATTCCGTCCTGGGCGCCAGCGGGCATGGCGGGATGGACGTAGTTCTCGTTCATCACCGTCACGTAGTAGAAGACGTCCTCCTGATCTTCCAGCATGCGGCGCATGCCGTCTTGAAGAATCACGGTCAGCTCGTAGCCGAAGCACGGATCGTAGGCCACGCAGTTGGGCACGGTGGAGAACAGCAGGTGGCTCGACCCGTCCTCGTGCTGCAGTCCTTCGCCCGACAACGTCGTGCGGCCCGCTGTGGCGCCCAGCAGGAATCCGCGGCAGCGCGAATCGCCCGCCGCCCAGATCAGATCGCCCACGCGCTGGAAGCCGAAGCAGGAGTAGAAGATGTAGAACGGCAGCATAGGCACGCCATGGCTGCTGTAGCTGCTGGCGGCGGCGATCCACGATGCCACGGCGCCGGCTTCGGTGATGCCTTCCTCGAGGATCTGACCGTCCTTGGCTTCCTTGTAGTAGAGCAGCTCGTCCTTGTCCTCCGGATCGTACAACTGGCCCACCGACGAATAGATGGCCACCTGGCGGAACAGCGCCTGCATGCCGAAGGTGCGCGCCTCGTCGGCCACGATGGGCACGATGTGCTTGCCGAGATTGGGATCGCGCAGCAGTTGCGAGAGCATCTGCACGAACACCATGGTGGTGGACTGCTCGCGGCCGCCGCTGCCCTCGAGATACTTGGCGAGGGCGGAGAGCGGCGGCGCCGGCAACGGCGCTGCCTTGCCGACGCGCGCGGGCAGATAGCCGCCCAGAGCCTGGCGGCGGCTATGCAGGTATTTCATCTCGGGGCTGTCGGGAGCCGGTTTGTAGAAGCGCAGATTCGTCACATCCGCGTCGGACAGCGGCAGCGCGAAGCGATCGCGGAAGGCGAGCAGCGCCTCGTCCTCCAGCTTCTTCTGCTGGTGCGCCGTCATCTTGCCCTGGCCCCTGGCCCATGCCGTAGCCCTTCTTCGTCTGCGCCAGAATGACAGTGGGCTGGCCCTTGTGATTCACCGCCGCATGGTAGGCGGCGTAGATCTTCACCGGGTCGTGCCCGCCGCGCTTCAGCCGGTCGATGTCCTCGTCCGACATGTGCGCGACGATGGCCTGCAGCTCGGGGTACTTGTTGAAGAAGTGCTCGCGGTTGAACTGCCCGTCGGTGGCGGCGTACTTCTGGAACTCGCCATCGACCGTCTCGTGCAGCCGCTTGAGGATCACGCTGTCGTGGTCGCGCGCGAACAGCGGGTCCCAGTCCGAACCCCACAGCAGCTTGATCACGTTCCAGCCGGCGCCGGCGAACAGCCCTTCCAGTTCCTGGATCACCGACCCGTTGCCGCGCACCGGACCGTCGAGCCGCTGCAGGTTGCAGTTGACCACGAAGATCAAGTTGTCCAGCACCTCGCGCGAGGCCACCGACAGGCCGGCCAGCGCTTCCGGCTCGTCCATCTCGCCGTCGCCGACGAAGGACCACACCTTGCGCCCGGACGTGGCGAGGATGCCGCGATTCTCGAGGTAGCGCATGAAGCGCGCCTGATAGATGGCCTTGAGCGGGCCCAGCCCCATGGAGCCGGTGGGGAACTGCCAGAACTCCGGCATCAGGTAAGGGTGGCAGTAAGACGACAGGCCTTTGCCGGCGACCTCGCGCCGGTAGCTGTTCACCTGCTCTTCGCTGAGGCGGCCTTCGAGGAAGGCGCGGGCGTAGATGCCGGGTGCCGAGTGCGGCTGAAAATAGATCAGATCGCCCGACTGGCCCGCGCGGAAGAAGTGGTTGAAGCCGACCTCGAACAGGTCGGCCGCCGATGCGTAGCTCGCGATATGGCCGCCCAACTCGGAGGAGAAGTTGTTGGCGCGCACCACCGTCGCAAGAGCGTTCCAGCGCACCAGCGCGATCAGGCGCTGCTCGGTCTCGAGGTTGCCCGGGAACTGGGGCTGATTGGCGAGCGAGATGCTGTTGCAGTAAGGAGTGCTCCAGACCGGTGGCAGCGCTACGCGCTGAGCGCGCGCGTGATCCAGCAGCTTGCGCAGGATGAAGGTGGCGCGCTCGCGCCCCTCGTGCTCGAGGACCGCATCGAGGGCCTGCAGCCACTCCTTGGTCTCCGTGGGATCCGGGTCTTGCGGCAGGACGGCCCAATGGCCGGAGAAGCTCAGGTCGGACAGATCGGTCATGAGTGTTTTCCAGGACGAGAAAGCGGGTGAGAAGGCGGCGGCACATCTCTTTCGCCAGATGCGAATGCTAGCGCGTTTCCGGAAGCACGTGATTGCGTGCAACCTGGAAAAAACGGCCGGAGTCGGCATATCATGCGGTTATTGTGGCCGATAACAGCATGGAATTCCGAGCATGGATCCGGACACGACAGATTGGAAGATCCTCGGCTTGCTGCAGGCCGACGCCCGCATTTCCAACGTGGAGCTCGCAGGCCAGGTGGGGCTGTCGCCATCTCCTTGCCTCAGCCGTGTGCGGGCGCTGGAGAGAAGCGGCTACATCAGCCGCTACGTGACGCTGCTCGATCCGCTCGCGGTGGGGCTCAAGGTGAGCGTCTTCATCCAGGTCACGCTGGAGAAGCAGATCGAGCCGGCATTGGAAACCTTCGAGCGGGCAATACGCGACCGTCCGGAAGTGATGGAGTGCTATCTCATGACCGGCGACGCCGACTATCTGCTGCGGGTTGTGGTGCCCGATTTGCAGGCGCTCGAGCACTTCATCCTGCACTTCCTCTCGCGTGTTGCCGGCGTGGGCAACATCAAGTCGAGCTTCGCGCTCAAGCAGGTGAAGTATCAGACGGCGCTGCCGTTGCCGGGCGCGGCCGGAAAGACGAAAGCGCAGGAACGACGCCCGAAGTCAAAGGTGCGCAAAGGTTAGCGCAAAAGAAAACGCTGCGATGGACCCCATCGCAGCGCTCCTTCCTCCCCCCTTGACTGTTGTCGGCGCCGGGCCGCTTCGGCTCGGCGCGCAAGACCGGCTACCCTGCCTTGTTCGCCGCGCAGTTGAACTCGAAATTGACCACCGCTCCCGCCGACCCGTTCGCGTTACGCGGCGTGAATTGGAACTTGAAGTCCGTCGCGCTCAGCTGGACCTGCTCGAAGATCCGGGCCGGATTGTTCTGGTCGGTCTGGGTGATCGACGTGATCAACACGTCCTTGAGAGTGACTACGTAGTAATTGAGTTGCTGGCCGCCGGCCTGGCGGAAGGTGAGTATGGCCTGCTCGATGTGCTTGCCGGTGGTGACGGCTTGGATGAGCAGAGGACTCGACTTGTCGATGTTCTTCGTCACCGTTACGTCGCCGCACGTCACCTTTCCCGTGCCTCCGCCGCCTCCGCTAGAACTGGAAGCGGTGTTCTTGAAGCTCTGGGTGTAGGTCAGGATGTCGATCTGGTTCTTGTGCTGGGCATCGGTCGAATCGCCCTGGATTCCGGTCAGCTCAAGAAAGACGTCGGCCAGGGCGCTGGTCGGTATTGCGGCTCCTGCCGCGATGACGCCGGCAAGGAGCGGTCGCGCCACCAGCGATGCGAGACCGGATTTTGGTTTGGTTTGAGGCATGCCTTCTCCCTGTTTCAAGTTTTAGGTTCGCCGCAGTTGGGGCGTCATTGTCGCTACGGCCGCGCCCCGCTCTGCTCCCCTTGCGTGTCACGCTCGACACAGTGGGTCATTGTCGGGGTCGGCGGCGCAGCCTGCAAGCATGACAGCCGATTTTTGACAATCGCGTAACCATATCTGGTCAGCGCGACGGCGTTTGCTGCGTTGCTTCGGCAGCTCGCGCTGTTGCCCCTGCTCGACGCAACGCGCAATCGCGCCGACTTGGCCGGTGCGTTGCCGCAGGCCTATTTAGTGGTCCCGCCGGCCGGCCGCGCTCATGCACGAGTTGTATCGCTGCGTGGCCGCTTGCACGCAGTCCTGTTTCGTCTGATTGGTTGTTGCGCTCGCGCACGCGCGAAAGTCGCTTGCGCGTGCAGCGTTGCATACCCACGAATCCTGAGGCATCCCCGCCATCGGCGCTGGCCCCGCCGGCGAGGCCGCGCCTGGCGCCCCCATGGTTGTCGCCCCAGGATTGAAGTTGGGCGCAGCCGCGTTGGACAGTTGCGTGTCGGCCCCCAACGCCGCCTGTCCTGCGCTGGCCGCTCCGAGCGGGGCGTAAACGAAGCGCCAGTCCGAATAGGCGTTGCTATCGGCGAACGCCGCGTCGGCGACCTGGAAATTGGCGATCTTGAGCGGCTTGTCCTTCGACTGGCTATAGACGCCGAGGATCTGGTCGCCTTGCAACAGCAGGCCCCAGTTAGTCTTGCCGGTCATCGGGTCGATGTAGATCTTGCGCAGATAGCGCTTGACCACCGGGAAGCGCTTGTCTTCGAGCAGGTCCTCGAGCTTGCGCGGGTATTGCTTCACGCCCGGCGAGCCCTCGTAATAGCGCCCGATGGCCTGACGGAACTGCGCGCCGACGAACAGGAGCTCGCGCTCCCGTTCGCGTTTCACCGTCGTGCTCCAGACATCCCCGATCAGGGCGAGGCCGATGCCCATCAGCGCTACGGCGATGAGCAGGCCGAGGTAAGTGAATCCTTTCGATCGCTGCATCTTTCGAAATCCAGACCTAGCCGGATGGTACTCCTCCCGCAAGCAGAACGCCCTCAAGCAGAAATCGTGCATGCACCGGTCCCGGCCCCTGGGATGAGCGCGGTATTTGCTTCTGGAACAGGTTGCAATCGCCTGGAAACCCACGGACCGGATCCTGGCGCCTGCAGATCACTCGACAAGGAGCAAAACGGATGACGGACGCTGCTGCAGAGACCCGTAAATCACCCATCGCGGTTGACCGGGGTGTTGAGGCTGGTCGGGGCGCTGGCGCTGGTGCTGCTGGCGCTCCTGGCCTTGCTCGTCGTATTCGACATCCTTCCCCGCGATGTCCTGGGCGAGCTGGCGACAAAGATCCTGCTCGCGGCCTGCATCCTCGGCCTGGCGAGCGCGGGTATCGCATTCCTGACGCACTCCGGCAGACGCTAGCCCTCACCCGAACCCTCTCCCGCAGACGGGAGAGGGTGTGCTCGGCGCCGCGAAGGCGTTCTCGGTCAGGCCATCGACTGGTAAACCGTCTTCTCGAACCCGAAGAACAGCGACAGCGTCCTCGAGTCCACAAACGGCAGGATCTGCGACAGATACACCCCACCCACACCCGTCTTCGGGTCGATCCAGAAGAAGGTGTTCGCCAGTCCAGCCCACGCGAGGCTGCCCGCCGGCCGGCCAGTGGGCGCGGTCTCATCGTTGATCATGAAGCTCAGGCCCCAGCTCTTGGGCATGCCGGGGAAGAACTCTGCGTCGTGCGACAAGGGCGGGACTATGGTCTTCAGCAGCGTCACCTTGAGGTCTCCCATCGCGTTGCGCGACATCAGGTCCACCGTCTCCGGCTTGAGCACGCGGTTGCCGTTGCCCTTGCCGCGATTCAGGATCATGCGCACGAACATGAGATAGTCCCCGGCGGTCGAGTAGATTCCGCCACCGCCCATTTCGAACTCGGGGTCCTGGGGCATCTCGAAATCGATGGGTGTGAGCTGGCCGGCATCGCCGCGCTGATGGATCTTGGCCAGGCGTGAGCGCATCGCCGGGGTGATCTTGAACGCCGTGGTGTCCATCCCGAGCGGGCTGAACAGATTCTCGTGCAGATAAACGCCCAGCGGTTCGCCGCTCACCGCCTCGACCATTTTTCCGGCCCAGTCGATGTTGATGCCGTACAGCCAGCGCTCGCCCGGATCGAACATGAGCGGAGTCCGCAGCGCGGCGTTCTTGCAGGTTCCAATCCCCGGGAGGCCCTTGGCCTGCTGGTAGTGCGCGCAGTCGGAATTCCAGATCTCGTAGGCGAACCCAGCCGTGTGCGTGAGCAAGTGGCGCAGCGTAATGGCCCGTTTTGGCGCGCGCGTGAGCGGCTGGCCGTTCTCATCCCAGCCGACCAGTACTCGCGTACTGGCAAGATCGGGCACCCAGCGCGTCGCCGGGCTATCCAGATCGAGCTTCCCCTGCTCGACTAATTGCATGGCCGCAGTAGCGGTCAGCGCCTTGGTCATGGAGGCGATCCAAACCACCGTGTCCGGCGTCATAGCCTCGTTCTTGCCCAGCATGCGCTGGCCGAATCCGCCCTCGTAGATCGTGCCGTCGCGGCTGGTGGCCATGGCTACCACGCCCGGAACGTCACCCGCGTCGACGGCGCTGCGCAGCAGCGCATCGGCATTCTGTTGCAGTGAACCTTCTTTGCTGCTCTGGCTGTGGGCGGCCTCGGCGGCTCCGGTGGCAAGCAAAGCTGCCCCGGCTTTCAGAAACGTGCGGCGATCGGTACTCATTTGGCTCCTCCTTATAGGTTTGTGCGTCTGTTGCAAGAACGGAGACGGAAAACTCTTGGACTTCTTGGGGCAGTTCGCGCGGTGCGGATTGCAGGCTTCAGATTTGCGTAAGCTACGAAGGGGACTTACCGCGAAATAGTACTCCCAACATTCGCACCCAACGTCGTCACCGACCCGGCACCCAGCATCGAGATCCTGGAATTCAACCAGTGGGGCACGATCATCGCGGTGCGCCCCTTCTGCAACAACGCCCACCACTGGCAGGTCGTTCTTCGACACCAACAAGGCGATCAACGATGTCGGGGCCAGCGCGAAATTCGCCGTGCCGGAGCAGCGTGTCGGCGATGCGGTCGCTAGGATAGGGGTTTACAGCGGCGGCAGCGCGACGCCTATCTGCTCGAGTATGCCGCGCGGCGCTCCGCCCGGCACCGCTTCCGGGTGGATCACGACGATCTTGTCACCGGCTACGCGGTAGCGAAAGTAGTGTTCGGGAATCCTGACGGTGCGACCGGTGGGGGCGACCGGATCGAGGCCCGGCATCGCGAACACGCCTGTATGGGTGCCGCCCTGGCGCCACTTCACCGCATAGAGATCGCCGTGCAGCTCGACGCTATCGTAGTCGTAATGCCAGTCGGGAAAGCCGGTGTACAGCGCGTTCAACATCTTCAGGAAATCCGGCTTGCTCAGCGTCCGGTTGGCCGATATGAAGGCCAGATCCTCGGACACGGTCTCCGCGATCTTCGGCACATCATGGGCCTTGAGACCCTCGATGTAGGCGAGCAGGACGGGTGGGACTGCGGGCACGGGGCGGCCGGTGTCGTTGTGCACAGTCGATATCAGCCTTCCGGCTTCTCCTTCAGGATTTTCTCCCACAGCTCCGGGTCCTTCCAGAAGGCCTGCGCTTTGCGCTCGTTGCCCTCGGGATCCCGCATGAACGCCTGCTTCGCCTTCTCGCTGCTGAAGCAGTAGAGCTTGTCCGACGGGGAGATCCAGACCACCGAGCAACTGGTGGGCAGGTGATTTCCCATCGCCGCACTCATCGCGCACTCACCGTTGTGCTCGGGCTCCTCCGCCAGCGCCGGAGCGGTAACCGCGAGCAGAGCGGCAAAAGCGACGTAATTCAACCTCCGCATGACATCTCCTTTCCTTGCCTGGTGTAAGTCCGCGCCGTTCGCCGGGCTCGCACCTCGGGTTCTCGAGATGCCGGCGTGGAACCGGCTGCGGATTGGTGTGAACAGTATCCGTGGAAATCCGCCCTCTGCGCAACTGGCCTCCCTCGGGCAGCACGCGTCGGTTCCAGTTGTAATGGCATCGCCGCCGCGCGAAATTGCCCCGCAACGTTGGTGAAGTGCAATGAACTGTTCTCGCCAGGACATCGGCGGGGCAGGCCACGGCAGTCGCATCTGCGGGTGGCGTCCGAACCAAGGGAGGGGACTTTGGATGACGACAAGCGCGGCACGGCGTCGCGGCGAAATCCTTCTGGTCGAGCGCAACGCGTTCCAGCGAGAGACCGCGTCCGCATGGCTGCGCGCCCACGACTACGCCGTGCGGGAGGTGGCGAACCAGAGCGATGCTATCGCGCAGCTCTCATGGACCCCCTATGACGTAGTGATCGCCGACATCAGCCTGGTCAGCGCCGAAGCATTGACGCTCGTGGTCTGGCTCGCCGGCAGGCAACCCAGGATCCCGGTCATTGGCATGCTGCGCGAGCAACTCACCCCGGAGGCGCGGGGATGCGCCCGGCAGCTGGGCATTCGGCAGCTGCTGGTGAAGCCTTATTCACTTGCCGCACTGTTGGAGGCGGTAAAGTGCACGCTCAGGGCGCATTTTCGCGACCGTCGAGCGCAATCGACTTGAGTGCTTGTGCTCGGGTCGAAAGAGGTGGCGTCCGGACAACTAAGACCGGGCGGCGCTGCGGCCCAGAACGTTCAGTGCCGGCGGCGCCCAGGCAGATAGGGCTCGAGCGATAGGGCGAGGCCAACCACCAGCACGACCAGGCCACCCACGAAGAATGGCAGGGACAGAGGCTCGATCTTGTGCCGGACTTGCAGGACAACCTGCGCAACCGGCACCTTGGGCGCGTCCGGCCCTTCCAGGATGAAGGTGTAGCTGCCGGGGTAGTACACCTCGATCGATCCGGCGTCGACTTTCCGGGCGCTTCCAGGCTCGGCGTGCAGCGTCACAGTCCGCTGCAGGATCGGCTGATCTGCCTGGAGCAGCGTGGCCGCGTACTCCTCGCTGGCGGCCGCGGGAGCACTAGCCTGAGCGGGCGCGAACTCGAACTTGAGCTCGAATGCGATCCGATTCATGTTCGGATCGAGCTCTAGCGCGACCGGCCGGTAGGCCTGGTGGCGTGCGAAGTGCAGGATAGTGCCGTCGGCCAGCGTCCAGCGCGCGGCACGCTCGGTGAGCGTGAAGGTCTGGCCCGGTTCCCCGCTCAGGTACTTTGCGACGATGTAATACCCCGGCCCGAGCAGCAGACCGACCATCAGCAGCATCGGCCCGACGCCGCGCTTCACTGGTGCGCGAAGTAGAAGCCGATCGGAACCGTCACGGTGACCTCGCGTCCTTTGAGCCGGTCCGGCACGCGGGTGAAAGGAACCCGCCGCACCATCTTCACGGCCTGGTCGTCCAGCACGCGGAAGCCGCTGGTCCGCTGGACCGACACCTCTTTCATGCTCCCGTCTCTGTCCATCGACACTTGGACCAGAGTCGTACCGCTCCAGCTCCAGCGGCGTGCTTCCTCGGGGTAGTCGGCCTCGTGGGTTTGCTTGCCCACGTTGCGCAGAATCTCCACCTCGAGCGCCTCCGTCGCCAGTGCGTCACTGTCGTGCTGCCAGCCGGTCGGCGCCTCGAGCAGGTCATCGGCGCAGGCAAACCGCGCCAGGCCGAGCGCCAGCCCGGCAAGAAGCAGAAGAAAAGTTTTCATGCGCGTTGTTGGTGGTCGCGGGTGAGATGGCCCGCACTTTTCACCAGTATAGCCAAGCGCGGGCAGCGCCCATAGACGCAAGAATCAGGCTAGACCAGGATTGCTTTGAACCGCTCGGTCGCCGCGACCAGCTGCGCGCGGATGCCCGGCTCCCAGGCCGAGTGGCCGGCGTCGGGCACGACGATGTACTCCGCCTCCGGCCAGGCGCGGTGCAGATCGTCGGCGGTCAGCGTCGGGCACACCATGTCGTAGCGGCCCTGCACGATCACGGCGGGTATGTTGCGCAGGCGGTGCACGTTTTCCAGCAATGCGCCGTCGGGCAGGAACACGCGGTGGCTGAAGTAATGCGCCTCGATGCGAGCCAGTCCCAGCGCCACGTGATCGCCGGAGAAGTAGGCAACCGTGTCGGGGTTGGGCAGCAGCGTGGAGCAGGCGCCTTCGTAGGTGCTCCAGACCCGCGCGACGGGCAGATGCACCGCCGGGTCCGGATGGTTCAGCCGCCGCGTGTACGCCGTCAGCAGATCGCCGCGCTCGGCTTCCGGGATCGGCTCCACGAACTTGCTCCACGCCTCGGGAAAGACGTTGCGCATTCCATGCAGAAACCACTCGGACTCCGTGTCGCGGCACAGAAAGATTCCGCGCAGCACGAAGCCCAGGCAGCGATCCGGATGAGCCTCGCCGTAGGCCAGCGCGAGCGTGCTGCCCCAGGAGCCGCCGAACACCAGCCAGCGGTCGATGCGCAGATGCGTGCGCAGCTTCTCCGTGTCCGCGATCAGATGCGGTGTGGTGTTGTCTGTCAGCTCGCCGTGCGGCGTAGAACGGCCCGCGCCGCGCTGGTCGAAGATGACGACGCGGTAGAACGCAGGATCGAAAAAGCGCCGGTGAGCGGGGCTCGATCCCGCGCCGGGGCCGCCGTGCAGGAACAGCACGGGAATACCCTGCGGGTTCCCCGACTGCTCCCAGTACATCGTGTGCAGCGTGTCGAGCGGGAGCATCCCCGAGTCGAACGCTTCGATCTCGGGATACAGCTCGGTGCGCGGTGTGAGGGTGATATCGTTCATGTCCTGGTCAGAGGTCCCGCCGCGCCGGCCAGCGCTAGCACCTTTAGAATTCAACCCCGTTCGTGCTACAGGCGGCGAATCGCGTAACCTTTCCGGCGCAACAGCTCGACAATGCCCGTGTCTCCGAGCAGATGGCCGGCGCCCACGGCGACGAAGGTAGGCTCCGCACCCGCCAGCATCGCGATGACCTTGTCGGCCATCTCGCGGTTGCGCGCGTCATACAGCCGCTCGCGCATCTCCGCCGCCGCCTGTTCCGGCAGGCCGTCCACCTCCTTGTCGACCTGGTCCATCAGCCGCGCCGGGTCGCCCGCCGACCAGGCCGCCACCAGCTCGTGTGTGTCGGTGGTCAGGCTGCCATCGCGGACGCTGTCCACCGTGGCGCGCAACATCCCCTCCTGCAGCTCGGGAGAGAAGCTGCCCAGCAGCGCCATCTGCCCGGCGATCGATTCCAGCTCGACGATGCGCTTGCCATCACGCTTCGCCAGCCGTGCGAAGTGCATGTCCAGGCCGAGGTTCGCGTCGTAGCCCTGACGGCCGATCTCCATCATTGCGATGCGTCATCGCCAGCAGGTCCGGTCGCATCGCTCGCGCATACTCGATCGGCAGGCCCACCGTCGGGAGGGTCTTTTTGACGTCCTCCATCAGCAGCGGCGACACGTGATTCGCCAGGTTGTCCGGCGGAGTGTACGTGGAGCGCTGGACCGCTGCGATCGCGGCCGACTTGGTCGGTAGGATCTGCCTCCAGCGCGAGCACGCGCGCCGCTGCATAAGCCTGCTCCACCGCTGGACTCAGCGGATACATCTTGCGCGCGCCGACGTGGATCGTGCCGAACAAGTAAACCGTGTTGGTCGGCGAGCGTACTTCCCAGATGAGCGGTGTGCTGCCGGTCTGAGCGAATGCCAGGCCCTGGAGCGCGGCAAGAAGCGGCCGCCATCGCGCCCCGCGCGAGACGCCGGTAGTTGAGACGAGAAAGGAGCATGCTGGACTGGATCCGCTGGAGGCAGGTGAACGTAACGAACGCTAGGGCGACGCCCCGCCAGTGTATCAAACGGGCGGTGCGGGTAGCGCCATCCTATAATCGACGTCTTTTCCAGCTCGCGAGCCATACACCCCGATGGATGATTCCTTCCGACAAGCAGCACTCGACTACCACCGCCTGCCCAAGCCGGGAAAGATCTCGGTCACGCCGACCAAGAGCCTGATCACTCAGCGCGACCTTGGCCTGGCCTATTCACCCGGCGTGGCCGCGGCCTGCGAGGAGATCGTGGCCGATCCCTCGCGTACGCGCGACTACACGGCGCGCGGCAATCTCATCGGCGTGATCACCAACGGCACGGCGGTGCTGGGGCTGGGGGCGATCGGCCCCGAGGCGGCCAAGCCGGTGATGGAAGGCAAGGGCGTGCTGTTCAAGAAGTTCGCCGGCATCGACGTGTTCGACATCGAGATCAACGAGCGCGATCCCGACGAAGCTGGTCGACATCATCGCCAGCCTCGAGCCCACCTTCGGCGGCATCAATCTGGAGGACATCAAAGCGCCCGAATGCTTCTACGTCGAGCGCAAGCTGCGCGAGCGGCTGAAGATCCCCGTGTTCCACGACGATCAGCACGGCACCGCGATCATCGTCGGCGCCGCGGTGCTGAACGGCCTCAAGGTGGTGGGCAAGGACATCAAGCAGGTGAAGCTGGTGTGCTCGGGCGCGGGCGCGGCAGCGCTGTCGTGCCTCGATCTGCTCGTGGGGCTCGGACTGCGCGATCGAGAACATCACCGTGTCCGACATCAAGGGCGTGGTGTACAAGGGCCGCGTCGAAGAGATGGACGATTACAAGGCGCGCTACGCCAAAGACACCAAGGCGCGCACGCTGGGAGAGATCATCGCGGGCGCCGACATCTTCCTCGGCTTGTCCGCAGGCGGCGTGCTCAAGCCGGAGATGGTCCAGAAGATGGCCGATCGTCCGCTGATCCTGGCGCTGGCCAACCCGAACCCCGAGATCATGCCGGAGGACGCGAAGGCGGTGCGGCCCGACTGCATCATCGCCACCGGACGCTCGGACTATCCCAACCAGGTCAACAACGTCCTGTGCTTCCCCTTCATCTTCCGCGGGGCGCTGGACGCTGGCGCGACCACCATCACCGAGGCGATGAAGCTCGCCACCACGCAGGCCATCGCCGAGCTCGCGCAGCAGGAGCAGTCGGACGTCGTGGCGCTGGCCTACGAGGATGCCAATCTGTCCTTCGGCCCCGACTATCTCATCCCCAAGCCGTTCGATCCGCGCCTGATCGTGAAGATCGCGCCGGCCGTAGCCAAGGCCGCGATGGACAGCGGTGTGGCGACCCGGCCCATCGCCGACCTCAAGGCCTATCGCGATCAGCTGGTCCAATTCGTCTACCACTCCGGCCTGATCATGAAGCCGGTGTTCGACGCGGCGAAGAAGAAGCCCAAGCGCGTGGTCTACTGCGAAGGCGAGGACCAGCGCGTGCTGCACGCCGTGCAGGTCGTGGTGGACGAGGGCATCGCACGGCCCATCGTGATCGGGCGGCCCGAGGTCATCAATCCACGCCTGGAGAAGCTGGGCCTGCGCGTGCGCCCGGGCAAGGACTTCGAGCTGGTCAACCCGAACCGCGATCCGCGCTTCCCCGACTACTGGCAGCTCTACTACGACCTCATGCAGCGCAAAGGCGTGTCGGTGGAGGTGGCCAAGCGCGAAGTGATCCGCCGCACCACCCTGATCGGCGCGCTGATGGTGAAGCAGGGCGACGCCGACGCCATGATCTGCGGCACCTACGGCGAGCACAGCACGCACCTCGCCTACATCTCGAACGTGATCGGGCTGCAAGCCGGGCGTCAAGCAATTCGCCGCGATGAACCTGCTGCTGCTGCGAGGAGCGCACGCTGTTCATCTGCGACACCTACGTCAACCCCGACCCGACCGCCGAGCAGCTGGCGGAGATCACGCTGCTGGCGGCCGAGGAAGTCCAGCGCTTCGGCCTCACGCCCAAGATCGCGCTGCTGTCGCACTCCAACTTCGGCAGCGCGCGCACGCCCTCGGCGCAGAAGATGAGCCGCACGCGCGAGCTGCTGGAGCAAGCTCGCGCCGCACCTGGAGGTGGAAGGCGAGATGCACGGCGATGCCGCGCTGTCGGAAGAGATCCGCCTGCAGATGTTCCCCAACTCGCGGCTCAAGGGCGAGGCCAACCTGCTGATCATGCCGACTCTGGACGCGGCCAACATCTCCTTCAATCTGCTCAAGGTCATCGCCGGCGAGGGCATCACCGTCGGCCCGATCCTGCTGGGCGCCGCGAAGGTTTGCCACATCCTCACGCCGACGGCGACGGTGCGGCGGCTGGTCAATCTGACGGCGCTGTCGGTGGTGGATGTGGGGTCGCAGCGGCAGGGCCCAGCGACTAGGGACGCGATTTGAACCGAGTGCCTCTGGGAAGCCTGGATTACGACGTATAGCACGGAGGTGGTCATGTCCACTCTTGCTAAGAACACGAAGGCAACAGTCATCCCATGTCTGCGCTATCGGGATGCGCCCGCCGCGATCGCCTGGCTATGCCAGACGTTCGGCTTCGAGCAGCAGCTTGTGGTACCGAACGACGATGGCACTATCGCGCATGCTCAGCTCAGTTTCGGCAACGGGATGATCATGCTCGGATCGATCTTCGACACCGAGTTCGGCCGGCTGATGAAGCAGCCCGACGAAATCGGCGGCGCTGAAACGCAGTGCGCCTATCTGATCGTCGCCGACGCGGATGTGCTCTACCAGCGGGCGAAAGCCGCCGGGGCGCAGATCGTGATGGACATCAAAGACGAAGATTACGGCGGTCGCGGCTTTAGCTGTCGCGACCCGGAGGGCCACCTCTGGAACTTCGGGACCTACGATCCATGGTGACATGATCTGCACGCTTCGACTCTGCCCCGTTCGTGTTGAGCGTCGCGCCGCAGAGTCGAAACACGCTCAGCGCCAACGGGTTTTCCAGCAAGCTGACCGACCTCGCTCGTCAAACAAAAATAGACCCTCTTGGATTTCCTGTTCGTTCTTGCCGTTGGACTGATCGCCGGCACCATCAGCGGCATCGTCGGCTTTGGCTCTTCCATCATGCTGATGCCGGTGCTGGTGGTCGTCTTCGGTCCCCTGCAAGCCGTGCCGATCATGGCGACCGCCGCGGTCATGGCCAACCTCTCGCGCATCCTCGTGTGGTGGCGCGAAGTGGACTGGCGCGCATGCGCGGCTTATTCCGTGACCGGTGTTCCTTCCGCTGCACTGGGCGCACGAACGCTGCTGGTGTTGCCGCCGCGCATCGTCGAAGGCGCGCTCGGCGCTTTTTTCATTCTGATGATTCCAGCACGGCGCTGGCTGGCTTCACATCATCTGCGGCTGAATCGGTGGCATCTTGCCGCGGTGGGAGCCGTGATCGGCTTCCTCACCGGCATCGTGGTATCGACCGGGCCCATCACGGCGCCGATATTTCTCGCCTATGGCCTGGTCAAAGGTGCGTTTCTCGCCACCGAGGCCGCTGGCTCGCTCGCGGTCTATTTGACCAAGGTCGCGGTATTCCGCAACTTCGGCGCATTGCCTATAGACTCTTTGGTGAAGGGCTTGATCATCGGCTCCTCACTGATGGCTGGCTCGTTCCTGGCGAAGGGGTTTGTGCTGCGGCTGCCGCCTGAGCGTTTCCGCCTTCTGATGGATGCACTGTTGTTGCTTTCGGGAGTGGCTATGCTGTGGGCGGCAGGCAACTGAAGCACCCAGATGCTCAAGGTCCTCAATGTGCTTCTCATCGTGGGCGCCGGTATTGCATTTGCCGGCTGCGATCGCTCCGAGGACGCCGGCAAGCGCAATGGCCGGCTGGAGCACCTTCGCCTCCCGGAGGCCGACCCAGCCATGGACAAGGCCGTGGCCGAGGCGCGGCGCACTGTCCCCGAGTTCCTCAGTACATTACAGTCACCAGCGCCAGGTCAGCGCACGTTTGCAGTCAAGATCGCCTTGGTGGAGGATGGTGCCCATGAGCACATCTGGCTCGGCGACTTGCGCTACGACGGGAAGCTGATTCACGGCTCGGTCAGCAACGAACCAGTGGACGTGAAGGGCATGAAGTCGAACGACCGCGCCGCGGTCGCTCCTTCGGCGATTGCCGACTGGATGTTCGTGGAGAATGGCCAACTCGTGGGGGGATACACCATCCGCTTGCAATACGCCCGCGCCTCGTTGGAGGAGAAGGCGCGCCTGAAGGCGCAGTCGCCGTTTCGGGTCGAGTGACGCAATCAGGTGAGACCTAAGGAATCGACCTATGACACAAGACAACACTCCTCCCTTCCGAGCCGATCACGTCGGCAGCTTCCTGCGCCCGAAGGAACTGCTGGAGGCGCGCGATCGATTCCAGCAGGGAGCGATCTCGAAGCAACAGCTGCGCGCCGTCGAGGATGCGGCGATCCGGGACATCGTCCGCTTCCAGGAGGATCTCGGGCTCCAGGGCATTACCGACGGCGAGTTCCGGCGCACGTATTTCCACATCGACTTTCTGGAGCAACTCGAAGGCGTCGAGACGCGCGGAGGGATCGCGGCGAGCTTCCGCAGCGCCAGCGGCGAGGTGAACTTCGCCCCGCCGGTGATGCACGTCACCGGGAAGCTGCGCCATGCGCGGCCGATCCAGCTCGCCGACTTCGAGTTCCTGAAAGCGACCACCAGGCGCATGCCGAAGGTCACCATCCCGTCGCCGACCATGCTGCATTTTCGGGGTGGTCGCAACGCTATCAGCAAGGAGGTCTACCCGGACCTGGAAGCGTTCTACGCCGACGTGGCGGCGTGCTATCGCGAGGAGCTGAGCCAGCTCGGAGCGGCGGGCTGCGAGTACGTCCAGCTGGACGACACGAATCTCGCCTACCTGTGCGATCCCAAGATGCGCGAGGGCGCACGGCAGCGCGGCGACGATCCGAACGAGCTGCCGCGGCGCTATGCCAAGCTGATCAACGCGGCGATCGCGGACAGACCGGCGGGCATGACGGTGTGCACGCATCTGTGTCGCGGCAACTTCAAGAGCGCCTGGGTGGCCGAGGGCGGCTACGAGCCGGTGGCCGAGGTGTTGTTCAACGACCTCGCGGTCGACGGTTACTTCCTCGAGTACGACGACGAGCGCTCGGGCGATTTCTCGCCGCTGCGGTTCGTGCCGAAGGGCAAGGTCGTCGTGCTGGGCCTGGTGACGACGAAGGTGGGAGAGCTGGAGTCGAAGGACGACATCAAACGCCGGATCGACGAGGCCGCCAAGTACGTACCGCTCGAGCAGTTGTGCCTTTCGCCTCAGTGCGGGTTCTCGAGCACCGTGCACGGCAACGAGATCGCCCGGGAATCGCAGGCGGCCAAGCTTCGGCTGGTGGTGGAGACCGCGCGGGAGGTGTGGGGCGCGAGCTGAGCGGGAGGCGGGGGGTTACTTGCCTGGGAGCGCGGTCCGCTACCGCTCCGGCTTGAACTCGATCACCACGCCCCAGAGCGGCGTGTCGCTGATGTTCTTCACCACGTGGATCACCGGTGGACTGAAAGACGGGCGCTCGGGCACTGTTTCCACCAAGAACGGCGCCGCACCATCGAGCAACTGCTGCAGGCGGGTCTTGTTCAATTGAATTACGACGCGCTGGCTGTGACTGTGCCGCGCGCGCGTGTCGCCGGGAGCCAGCCGCTCTTCGAAGACGAAGAAGCTTTCGCCCTCAAAGCGGACGGCATTTTTTTCCGGCGGGATGATCTCCGCAGGCGAACGGACTGGCGGGTGGGCCGGCTTGATGTCCACCTCGAAGAAGGCGCCTCCGGTCGGCGGCTCGTGCGACTCGCCGGCAGCGAAGACCGCAATGTCGCCTCGCTTCATGGTTCGAGCCGTTCCGGCCGCGCGTAGCTCGATGTCGCCGAGCGCTACGATCACCCGATCACCGCATTCCGGGAGGTCTGCTGACGCGCATGGCGCGATGTCTCGTGTGACGCGTACGTAGTCGTTTTCCAGCGCGATCTGATCCGCCGACAGGATTGCAGCAAGCAGCAGGGATAGCATATCGTGCCTCCGATCAGCTGGTGCGCACCGGCTTGCCCGTGGCGGCACTGGCGAGCAGCGCATCGATCAAACGGTGCACACGCAATGCCTCCTCGCCGTTGACTCTGGCCTCTCCGCTGCCTTGCACGGCATCTAGAAAGTCGCGCCAGACGCTACGGTGATAGTCGTGCGGGAAGGCCATGGGATCGGCGCCGGTGCCGCCGCCGGAACCGTCGGCGGCGATCGTCTCGGCGCGGCCGTCCTGCCAGCGCACCTCCAACGCGGTACCGGCAAGCGTCGCAGTGCCGCGCGTGCCGGTCAGTTCGATGCGCTCGGCCGCACCCGGATAGGCAGCGGTGGTGGCTTCGATGACGCCGAGCGCTCCGCTCTTCCAGCGCACGGTGGCGCAGACCAGGTCTTCGCACTCCATGCGATGAACCGGGGTCGTGGCCGCGTGGGCGCTGACCTCGGCGGCATCTCCGGCCAGTGACAGCAGCACATCGAGAGTATGGATCGCTTGCGTGATCAGCACGCCTCCGCCGTCACGTGCCTTGGTCCCACGGCCGGGGCTCGTCGTAGTAGCTCTGCGGCCGCCACAGCCGGATGATCGCCGATGCGCCGACCGGGGTGCCCAGCTCGCCAGCACGAAGCAGGGTTGCAAGACGCTCGGTCGCGGGTTTGTGGCGATGCTGCAGCACCACGCCGAGCTTGACTCCCTTGCGGCGGCAAACGGCGACCATCTCCTCGGCGCGCGCGGTGGTGATCTCGAGCGGCTTCTCGAGCAGCACGTGTTTGCCGGCTTCTGCGCATCTGCGCACGAGATCGAGGTGCGTAGCAGGCGGTGTTAGCACGGCGACTGCATCGATCGACCGGTCCTCGAGAATCGTCTCCAGCCGCTCGCACTGTGGGAACGGGAACTTCTCGGCGAACTTCGCACGGCGCGCCGCACTGGGGCTGAATGCGTAAGCGACCTCCACACGGTCAGCGAGATCGAGTGCGCTCTTGGCGTGCGGTACTACCGCCATGCCGAGGCCTACTATCGCGATGCGGGATCTTGTCATGCCACTAGAACTTGTACAGCTCGTTCGGGTTGTCTACCAGGATTCTCTTGCGCGTGGCGTCGTCAGGCACCCATTCGAGCAACAGATCGAGCAAGTCGGCGTCGTCCGGCATCTGATCCGCATGAGCGCCTGGGTGAGGCCAGTTGCTCGCCCAGAGCATGCGCTCCGCCGAGTGCTTCACCAATGCCTTCGCCAGGCGCCCGACATCTTCGTACTTCGGCGCGCCGGTTTTCGACACTTCGTAGGGCGCGGACAGCTTCACCCAGCAGCGGCCGGTGTCGAGCAGACGCAGCAGCGAGCGGAACCCCTCGTGCTGCGGCGGGACCGGGTCGAGGAACTTGCCGACGTGGTCGATCACGAACTTGCCCGGCAGCTTCTTGATCTGCGCCTCGTACTTCGGCAGATCCCGGCCGTCGAGCTGGATGTTCGCATGCCAGCCGAACGGGTGCACCTTCGCCATCACCTGGTCCATCTTGTCGAAGCCGACCGCGCCACCGGGCAACTGGAAGATGCGCTGCGCGCAGATACCGCCCATGGTGAGCGAGACGATCTCTCCGCTGGTGGCGTCGGGCTTGACCACGCCGACGCCTTTCGCGCTGGACCCGAGCGCCCGGATCGCAGCGAGAGTGACGCGGTTGTCGAACTGGTAAGCGTTCGGCTGCACCACGATCACCCGCTCCAGGTTCAGGCGCTTCTGCAACTCCTGATACATCGGCACGGTGAAATTGCCGGGCAGGGGCGGGCCGCCGGGCGCGGGCGGAACGCTCTCGTCGTAGAAATGCATGTGGGTGTCGCACGCGCCGGGTGGGGCGACGAGCTTAGGGCGCTTCGGGTCCATCGGGTGTTCCTTGTTCGCTGTTATCCAACGCTACTCTCGGGCGCTATGCGTCACCGGCAGGGGCCTCGGGAAGCAGATGCCGGGAAAGCGGCGCGCGGTGACCGCTCCTGAAATCACCGTTTCTTCTTCTTCAATTTCGGCAGCAGGCGATTGGGGTCGCCGCCGATCTCGGCGGACACGAAGCTGCCGCCCTGGTACAGCTCGGCGCGCGGGTCGGCGGCCGGCTTCTCCTTCGCCAGCATCTCGGCGGCGTACGGCTCGCTGTCGTCCTGCGGCTGGTAGCCCAGCCGCTGCGCGTTCGAGTTGTCGTACCAGCTGCGGCGATTGCCCGAGACGCCGTACACGATCTCGAAGCGGATGTCCGGGTGCTCGATGCCGATCTGCACCAGCTGCGCGAGGTCGCGCGGGCTGATCCAGATGCGACAGGCGCCGCTTGTCCACCGGTGCGGGGTTGACGTTGCCGATGCGCATGCAGAACACCTGCATCCCGTACTTGTCCGCGTACAGGCTGCCGAGCTGCTCGCCGAACACTTTGGACACGCCGTAGCGGCTGTCGGGCTTCGGGTAGACGCGATGGTCGATGGTCTCGTCGCGGCGGTAGAAGCCGGTCGCGTGGTTGCTGGTGGGGAACAGGATCCGCTTTACGCCATTGCGACGCGCTGCCTCGAACGCGTTGTAGCAGCCGATGATGTTGGCACGGAGGATCTCGTTCCAGGGACCTTCCACGGAGAAGCCGCCCAGGTGGACGATGGCGTCCACGCCTTTGGTCGCGCGCAGCATGTCGGACAGGCGCGCCACGTCGCCCGCGCACCGAGGTCTCGCCGGCGGCGAGCTTCTTCACCGGCTTGATGTCGGACAGTCTCAATGTGTACTTGCCGGCCAGCTCGCGCCGCAGGTGGGTGCCGACGTCGCCGGACGCGCCGGTGATCAGGATGGTCTTCATGGTTGTGTCGGTCCGGTTATCGTTTTCGGTAGCACCGTTTTTCGAAGGCGAGGGTGGCGCTTCACTCGCTCAGCAGCTGGCGCGCCATGATCATGCGCTGGACCTGGTTGGTGCCCTCGTAGATCTGCGTGATCTTGGCGTCCCGGTACAGGCGCTCGACCTCGAAGCCGCGGATGTAGCCGCTGCCGCCGTGAATCTGCACCGCGTTGGCAGTGTGCGCGACCGCTGCATCCGAGGCGAAGCACTTGGCCATCGACGCCTCCAGCGTAGCGCGCTCGCCGCTGTCGAGCTTCGCCGCCGCGGCATGCACCATGAGCCGGGCCGCGTGCGTATCCTTGGCCATATCCGCAATCATCCACTGTACCGCCTGGAACTCGGCAATGGCCTGGCCGAACTGCCTGCGCATCCTGGCGTAGTCGATCGAAGCCTCCAGCGCAGCGTCGAGGATCCCGACCGCCAGTGCCGCGATGCCGACGCGGCCCTTGTCGAGCACGCTCATCATCAGGTGAAAGCCGCGGTTCTCCGGGCCGAGCAGGGCATCGGGCGGCAGCTCGACGTCCTGAAATGCGAGCGCGCCCACCTGAGACGCGCGCTGCCCCATCTTGTGCTCCTTGCGACCCGCGGTGACACCGGGCAGGTCGCGATCGACGAGGAAGATGCTCATGCCGCGATGGCCCGCAGCCTTGTCGGTGCGCGCCAGGACCACGGCAAAGTCGCACACGGGGGCATTATGGATCCAAATCTTCTCGCCGGTCAGGATCCAACCATCGGTGGCGCGCGCGGCGACGGTCTTCACGTTCGAGAGGTCGGAGCCGGCCTCCGGCTCGGTGAGCGCATAGGCGCCACGCAGCCTGGTCTTGAGCAACGGTCCGAGGTAGCGGGTCCGCTGCGCGTCGGTACCGTGCTCTACCAGCAGCGTGCTGATCAGCTCTACCAGCCCGCACTGATCGGCGACCGAGGCGTAGCCGCGCGCCAGCTCCTCCATCACGATCGCGTAGGACAGCACATCGGCACCGGCTCCCCCGAGCGCCTCGGGGACCGTGATGCCGAAGAAGCCGACTTCAGCCAGCTCCTTGTACAGGTCTGCCGGATAGGCTTCCGCTTCGTCGAGCGCGTTGGCGCGCGGGCGAATGCACTCGTCCGCGAAGCGCCGAACGCTCTCCCGGATCAGCGCATGCCGTTCCGTGACCAGCGGACTCCAGTTCGCTGCCGTTTCCATTGCAGTCCCTTGTCCCGTGCCCGTGCGGGGGAGGGCTTCGCGCTAGCAGAACCGCTGGTGCCGGTCCTTGCACGTCGTAAGGACCTCGTCAGGGTCGCGCTGCCACCAGTCCAATTCGGAGAAGATCTCCACTTCGTGCAACCCGGCGTAGCCGGCGCGCTCGATCCACGAGCGGATGCGCGGCAGGTCGATGACGCCGTCGCCCATCATGCCGCGGTCGTTGAGCAGGTCGCGGGTCGGGACCAGCCAGTCGCAGATGTGAAAGGCGAGCAGGCGCGCCTTGCCGGCGCGAGCGATCTGGCGCTCGAGCTCGGGATCCCACCATACATGATAAACATCCACCGCGACCCCGAGCCCACCCTCGTTGCGCGGGTCCAGCGCGTCGCACAAGTCGAGCGCCTGTCCGAGCGTGTTCACGCATGCACGGTCTGCCGCATACATGGGGTGCAGAGGTTCGATCGCTAATGGGACGCCTGCCTGTCGAGCCAGCGGCAGAATCGCAGCGATCCCCTCTCTTACCTGCTCGCGCGCCCCGGCAATGTCTTTCGAGCCGGCGGGAAGACCGCCTGCCACCAGGACGAGACACTGGGCGCGCAAAGCGTGTGCTTCCGCCAGCGCGCGCAGATTCTCATCGATGGCAGCCTTGCGGCTGGCGGCATCCGGCGCCGGGAACATCCCGCCGCGGCACAATCCCGTCACGGTCAATCCGTGACCCTGGATAGCCTTGCTCGCGGCATCGAGCCCCATGGCATGAAGCTGATCGCGCCAAGGGGCGATACCCCGGACATCGTGCCGAGCGCAGCCCGCAATGGCCTGTGCCAGAGTCCACCGTTTGCGCGTGGTCGCGGTATTGAGCGAAAGCTTGTTGGGGTCTGGCGTGCTCACCCCCTTTACCGCTCCCCAAGTCCGAGGAAGGCGGCGATCAGTCCAACCTGCCCCTCGACCATCTCGCGGCCGGTGACCACGGTGCAGCCGCGCGCTTGCGCCGCGGCGAGCAGCGGAGTGATGTCGGGCTTCGGGATGACATCGGTGACGATCGTGCGCGGAGCAATGCGTGCCGGGTCGCACGGCAACGCATCGCCGTCGCGCAGCCCAAGAGGGGTCGCGTTGGCGAGAATGTCCACGTCGTAGCGGTCCTCAGCGACCGCCTCGGCCTCGACCTTCGGAAACGCGTGCACGAATCGAATCGGCGAGCCCCTGGGCACGGCTCGCGTCGATATCCCGCAGCGTGAGCGAGGCGACGCCAGCCTGCGCCAGCGCCATCCCCATCGCGCGCGCCACGCCCCCGGCGCCGATGAGATGCACGCGCTTCGCCTTGGGGTCGATGCCGCGGTTCTTGAGGCCGCCGAGGTAGCCTCGGCCGT
Source organism: uncultured beta proteobacterium (assembly GCA_963741215.1). Classification (GTDB taxonomy): domain Bacteria; phylum Pseudomonadota; class Gammaproteobacteria; order Burkholderiales; family SHXO01; genus SHXO01. Next base: position 30,932 of record CAVUHQ010000004.1, on the reverse strand, counting down.
CGAACATGTCGCCTACCCAGCGCCCGTCCGGCATCCGCCGCGCCACGTTGATCGCGCCCACCAGCCGGCCGTTGTCGCGCAGCTCGTCGACGTGGGCGCACATGGCGTGCTTGTGCGGCATGGTGATGATCAGGCCGTCGCAGTTGCGCAGGCTTTTGAATCCGGCGACGGCGGCGTCGAAGCCGGCGGCGTCCACCTCGGCCGGCACCATCACCGCGTCGATGCCGCGCTCGGCGAAAATCGCGTTGAAGCGCTCGGGCGTGCGCGCGCGCGCGAGCGGGTCGCCCAGGATGGCGTAGAGTCGCGTCGTTCCGGATATCGTCACAAGACCCTCATGTGCAGGCCGCCGTCGATGTGCAGGGCTTCGCCGGTGGAAAACGGCAGCTCGCCCGCAGCGAGCATCGCCACCGCACGGCCGATGTCCTCGGGTTCCCCCCAGCGGCGGACCGGGGCGATCCCCTCCGCGATCAGCTTGTTGTAGCGTTCCGCGGCATCCTTGGTCATATCGGTACGGATGATGCCGGGGCAGACCTCGAAGCAGGAGATGCCGGCGTCCGCGAGCCGTACCGCGAACAGCTTGTTCATCATCGACAGGCCGCTTTTCGACACGCAGTACTCGGCGCGGTTGATGCTGACCACGAAGGCGTTGGCCGAGGAGACGGTGATGATGGAGCGGGGGTGGGAGCCGGGCTGCTCGGCCACCATGCGCCGCGCAACCGCTTGCGTGAGGAAGAACGTGCCGCGCAAGTTGATCCGCAGCAGCCGGTCGAAGCTCTCCTCGGTCACGTCGAGCATGTCGCCGCGTACTTTCACCTGCACGCCGGCGTTGTTCACCAGGCAATCGAGCCGGCCGAAAGCGGCGAAGGCCGAATCCACCAGTCGCGCGTGAGCGGTGGTGTCGGAGATGTCCGCCTCGACGAAAGCGGCGCGGCCACCTTGGCGCTCGACTTCTGCGAGCGTCGCGGCGGTGTCGTCGGTCCGCGCGAGATCGTTCACCACGACGTCGAAGTTGCGGGCGGCCAGCGCCAGCGCAATCCCGCGTCCGATGCCGCGATTCGCGCCGGTGACGAGAGCGACAGGTTTCATCTCACGCGACGCCGTGGACGGCGAGCAACTGGCGCATGCGGCGGCAGGCCAGCGCGGGATCCGACAGCAGCCCAGCCGCATCCGCCAGCCGGAACAGCTCGGCGAAGTGCAGCAAATGGCGCGCGCTCTGCTGGCCGCCGACCATGACAAAGTGCTCCTGGTGGCCGTTCAGCCACGCCATGAACACCACGCCGGTCTTGTAGAAGCGGGTCGGCGCGCAGAAGATGTGGCGCGACAACGGCACGGTCGGTGCGAGGATGTCGTGATACGTCGCGCGGTCGTTGGCGGCGAGCGCGGAGAGCGCGGCCGAAGCCGCCGGCGCGATCGAGTCGAAGATGCCCAGCAGCGCATCGGAATGGCCCTGCTCGTCTCCCTCGATCAGCTCGGCGAAGTTGAAGTCGTCGCCGGTGTACATGCGCACGCCCTTGGGCAGCCGGCGGCGCATGGCGATCTCCTTGTCCTTGTCGAGCAGCGAGACCTTGATGCCGTCCACTTTGGCGGCGTTGCGCGCGAGCACGTCCAGGCAGACGTCCATGGCGCGGAAATGATCGCGGTGGCCCCAGTAGCCCGCCAGGGCGGGATCGAACATCTCGCCCAGCCAGTGGATGATCACCGGTTCCTTGACCTGCGAGAGAATACGGTCGTACACGCGGCCGTAGTCGTCCGGCGACTTTCGCCGCCACCGCCAGCGCGCGGCTGGCCATGAGGATGATGCGCCCGCCGAGCTTCTCGATCGCCGCGCATTGCTCTTCGTAGGCGGCGATCACCTGTTCGATCTTGAGGCTCGGGATCCGGCGCGAGGTGATCTGTACCGGCACCCGAGGCGATGGACACGCCCGGGAAAGTCCCTGGCCGCATCGAGTGTTCTGCGTATCAGTTCGAGCGAGTTGGCCCAATCCAGGCCCATGCCGCGCTGCGCCGTGTCCATCGATTCGGCCAGGCCGAGCCCCCAGGACCACAGATGGCGGCGATACGCGATGGTCGCGTCCCAGTCGATGGCGGGTTCGAGCCACGGGTCCTCGCGAGGACCACGGATCGGCTACCACGTGTGCCGCACCGAGCGCGCGTCGGGTGAAGGCGCGCGTCGGGCCGCTCGAACTGCCGCGGTTCGCGTACCGAATAGTCTTCCAGCCGCCCGCCGGCGACCGGCAGCTTGATGGTGAGGATCGCGTCGCGCTTCATGTGCTCATGCCTCCTCTTCACTCTTCATCGCGTCTAGCTTCAGCTTGCGGAATCTCCAGCCAGCGCCGCTCGCTCCAGCTCTTGTACCCGATTTCGGCGAGCTGCACGCCCTTCGCCCCTTCCAGCAGGTTCCAGCGGAAGTCGCCTTCTCCCGCCACGTGTTTCGAGAAACAGCTCCCATTGCGCCTTGAAGGCATTGTCCCAGGCGATGTTGTCGGGCACTTCCTGCCAGCCCTGGAAGAAGTCGATCGGCTGCGGGATGTCGGGGTTCCACACCGGCTTGGGCGTGCTGACGCGCGCCTGGGTGACGCAGCGCCGCAAGCCCGCCACCGCCGAGCCGTAGGTGCCGTCCACCTGCAGCGTGAGCAGATCGTCGCGCCGCACGCGCACGCACCAGGAGCTGTTGAAGTGGGCAATGGCGCCGCCTTCCAATTGCAGCGTCGCGTAGGCTGCATCGTCGGCAGTCGCCGCGTACTTGTGCCCGTTTTCGTCCCAGCGCTCGGGGATGTGCGTCGCGCCCAGGCAGGATACCGCCTTCACCGTGCCGAACAGATTGTCCAGCACATAGCGCCAGTGGCACAGCATGTCGAGAATGATGCCGCCGCCATCCTCCTTGCGGTAGTTCCAGGAAGGGCGCTGCGCCGGCTGCAAGTCGCCCTCGAACACCCAGTACCCGAACTCGCCGCGCACCGAGAGGATGCGGCCGAAGAAGCCGGTATCCACCAGCATTTTGAGCTTGAGCAGCCCCGGCAGCCACAGCTTGTCCTGCACCACGCCGTGCTTGATGCCCGCCTTCTGCGCCGCCCGGTAGAGATCGAGCGCTTCCGCCGTGGTGGTCGCGACCGGTTTCTCGCAATACACGTGCTTGCCTGCGGCGATCGCGCGTTGGAGGAACCTCGGCCGGAGCAGGGTCGAGGCGGCGTCGAAGAACACCGTGTCGTCCTTGCTCGCCAGCGCCTGGTCCACATCGGTGGTCCAGCGCTCGACGCCGTGCGCCTGCGCCAGATGCTGCAGGGCATCGGCATTGCGGCCCACGAGGATCGGATCGGGCATCAGCAGCGTGCCGTCCTTCAGAGCGCACGCCGCCCTGGCGGCGGATCTCGAGGATCGAGCGCACCAGGTGCTGATTCGTGCCCATGCGCCCGGTCACGCCGTGCATGATGATGCCGATACGCTTCGTGGTCATGAGGCTTTGGCTGAGCGAGTCCCTCGCTCCGCCCAGGGAGGGTGTCTGCATAGCAGGCGGGCTGCGGTCGCCGGATTTGTAACGGGTTGGTCAATAGAGCAGAGACTGTACTGCAGATCGAGCTGATCGAGAAGGCGAGGGCGGAGCAGGCCGCGGCATAGGCGACGGCGGCACTGCTCTGAGCAAGCTATAATCGCGCGCCTCTGCAATTCCTCACGCGGTGACGTAGCTCAGTCGGTAGAGCGGCGGACTCATAACCCGCAGGTCGGCGGATCGTTCCCGCCCGTCACCACCATCGATCCCTTTGGAACAAAAGGGATTTCGTTTCGCGTTTTCTAGCCTCGATCGCACCGGGCGGCCACGGATCTACCCGGCCCGCGTTCACGTTCAATCGGCGGTCGGGCTTATTCCACGTCGGTGAACGTGATCGTCGACTCCGAGAGCTGCCACAGCCTGTCGCCCGGATGTGGATATGGTTGCACGATCACAGTGGGCGCCTTCATCGATATGGGGACCGCCTTGACCGCCAGTTCCGCCGGCGCGTCGGCAGGCTCAACGGGTGCGGCAGCCTGATGGAGCAAGTTGTCGATTTTCGCCTCCGTAAAGTTGAGTCGTGAAGACCTGGCCGAGGCGTCTACCCTCGGCAACGCCGATCTTCCGCTCCTATTTTTGGCAAGGGAACCTTTGCTAAAACAAGGTGAACTGCCGGCGCGAACGAATGCGCGCGGGGCGTCTAGGGCTGGGGGACCGAGGTTGACGGGACGAAGTTTTGCATACTGTATACAGTATCCAGACATTCCGCCACGAAGCCATGCCCGTGATCACGCGCCTCGACCTCGCTCCCAACCTGTCGGAGCAAGTCCACGAGCGCCTGCTCGAAGCCATCTGCGAGGGCGGACTCGCCCCGGGCGCGCGGCTCAGGCAGGAGGAACTCGCGGCGACCTTGAATGTATCCCGCCAGCCGGTGCTGCAGGCGTTGCGGATGCTGAAGAAGGACGGATTCGTGATCGACGCGGGTCGCCGCGGGCTGATGGTGGCGCCGCTCGACGCGCAGTCGATCGCGCGCATCTACGAAGTGCGGGCGGTGCTGGACGGCCTCGCCGCGCGCCAGGCCGCGCTGGCGCAGGCCAAGATCGATTCGAAGGTGATTGCCGAGGGGCGCAAGGCGGTGGAAGGTACGCGTATCGGGCCGATGATCGATGCGGACACGCGTTTCCACAACCTCGTGTACCACGCCTCGGGGAATCCGCTCATCGCCGAAACCGCGAACCATCAGTGGCGGCATATCCGTCGCGCGATGGGTGCGGTGCTCCAGACCGAGGGCGTACGCAAGTCGGTCTGGGACGAGCACGAGGCGATTCTCAAGGCGATCAATCGGGGCGATGCCGAACGCGCCGAGCGGCTCGCCCGCGCTCACGGCGAGAGCGCCGGCCATAACCTCGCCGGACACCTCCAACGCCACATCCGCAAGGCATCTTGAAGTAGCAGGGTTTCGCCAGGGAGAACGTCATGCAACTCACGCAAGCACAGATTCAGCAGTTCGAACACGACGGGTATCTATTTTTTCCGGCCCTGTTCAAGCCGGAAGAGATCGATGTTCTAACCGCAGAGGTGCCGCGCATCTATGCACAGCGCCGTCCCGAGAACGTTCGCGAGAAAGGCAGCGATGCCGTACGCACCAACTTTGCGGCGCACCTGTACAGCTACCCGTTCGCCAAGCTGGCGCGTCACCCGCGCATGGTCACCCCCGCGATGCAGATATTCGGCGAAGAGCTCTACATGCATCAGTTCAAGATCAACGGCAAGATGGCCTTCGACGGCGACGTATGGCAATGGCACCAGGACTTCGGCACCTGGCAGAACGACGACCTGATGCCGGAGCCGCGCGCCATGAACGTGGCCATCTTTCTGGACGAGGTGAACGAGTTCAACGGCCCGCTGATGTTCATTCCCGGCAGCCACAAGCTCGGCGTGATCGACGCGCAGCACGACCTGACCACCACCAGCTATCCGCTTTGGACCATCACCCACGACACCATCGCCAAGCTCGTCGAGCGCGGCGGCATCGTCGCGCCGAAGGGGCCGGCGGGGTCGATGATCCTGTTCCATTCCTGCCTGGTGCACGCGTCCACTTCCAACCTGTCGCCGTGGAACCGGGTGAGCGTGTACCTGAGCCTGTGCGCGGTCTCGAATCACATCCGCCGTTTCGCTCGGCCCGAGTACATCGCGCACCGCGACTTCTCGCCCATCCGGTGCCTCCCGGACGATTGCCTGCTGAAGGACTACGACGTGCCGCTGCCCTGGAAGGATGGCACGCCGGAGTCGGCGCTGGTCCCATTGCTGGCTGCGTAGGACGACACCGCTCATGAACCTTTACGCAAAACTCCGCGAGCGCGCGGCGCAAGGCAAGCCTTTGCGCGTGGGCCTCATCGGCGCCGGCAAGTTTGCCGCCATGTACCTGGCGCAGGTTCCCAAGACCCCGGGCGTGCATCTGGTCGGGGTCGCCGACCTCGCGCCGGAAAATGCTCGCCGAAACCTGGAGCGCGTAGGCTGGAAAGCCGAGCGCTATGCTGCCGCATCCCTGGACGCAGCGTTCGCATCGGGCCTCACGCACATCGGTGACGACTGGGAGCGGCTCGTCTCGCATCCGCAGATCGACATCGTCGTCGAGGCCACCGGCAATCCCATCGCAGCCGTGGACCATGCGCTGGCCGCATTCCGCAATCGCAAGCACGTAGTCATGGTCACGGTGGAGGCAGACGCCTTCTGCGGCCCGCTGCTCGCGATACGAGCGCGCGAGGCGGGCGTGGTCTACAGCCTTGCCTACGGGGACCAGCCCGCGTTGATCTGCGACCTGGTCGACTGGGCGCGCGCGTCCGGCTTCAACGTGGTTGCGGCAGGCCGTGGCCACAAGTGGCTGCCGCAGTTTGCGCAATCGACGCCCGAGACGGTGTGGGGATACTACGGGCTCACGCCCGAGCAAGCCAGGGTCGGCGGGCTGAATCCGAAGATGTTCAACTCGTTCCTCGACGGCTCGAAGCCGGCGATCGAGAGCACCGCGGTGTGTAACGCCACCGGGCTCACGCCAGCACCGGGAGGGCTTGCGTTTCCACCCGCGAGCATCGATGAGATTCCCAACGTGATGCGCCCGAGGGAAGACGGCGGGCAGCTTCACCACAAGGGCCAGGTCGAGGTGGTCTCCTCCCTGGAAGCGGATGGGAAGCCGATCTCGTATGACATTCGCTTCGGCGTGTGGGTCGTGTTCGAGGGCGACACCGAGTACATCCGGCGTTGCTTCACCGAGTACGGCGTGCGCACCGATGCCTCGGGCCGCTACGCCTGCCTGTACAAGAGATGGCATCTGATCGGCCTCGAGGTCGGAATCTCGGTGGCGTCTGTCGGCCTGCGCGGTGAGCCAACCGGCTGCCCCACTGGCTTTCGCGCCGATGCCGTCGCAACGGCGAAGCGCGACCTGAAAGCGTCGGAAATCCTGGACGGAGAAGGCGGCTACACGGTGGTGGGCAAGCTCATGCCGGCGCGGGATTCGCTCGCAATCGGTGCACTGCCGCTAGGGCTTGCGCACAACGTCAAGCTGATCAATCCAGTCGCGGCAGGCCAGCCGGTGCGCTGGCGCGATGTCGTAGTCGACGAGTCGAGCGGCGCCGTGAAGGTGCGGCGCGAGACGGAAAAGCGCTTCGCGTCGGCCCCGGAAGTGCAGCTGGCGTAAGCCGAAGCGCCGAGGGACAAGCTCGGCGCGCCGGCTCTCAACCGTTGCGGACGGACAGGCGGTTCTCGACGGATCTCACGGAATCCACGCTTTGCTGCCAGCTTCACAGCGCGAATCACTTCTTCCGGCGTGTTCACCGTTCCCGTGAGCACCACGACACCGTTATGGGTGTCGACGTTGATCTGACCCGCCTTCAGCCCTGGATCTCCGAGAATCTTGGCCTTGATCTGGGCGGCGATCGCCGCGTCGGCGACCGAGTCGCCCGCTTGATCGAGCTTCCGCTGCATGGCGTCGGAGGATTGGTCGAGCTTGTCCTTCGCCGTTTCCGTTCCCTTATCGATCTTCTGCCCAAGTCTCTGAGCGCTGCCATTGCTGCCATCGTTGTCCGAACAGGCTGAGATGCCCAGAAGCGCCGCTGCGAGCAGAGTGAGAGATGAAGATCGTAACAGTAGGGATTTCATTTGCGACTCCTTTCTCTTCGTCCATGGTGGACAAGAAGGTACGCGACCACGACGATCGCGCTTCGAGAAGAAGAATCCGCAAGCCGCATACCAAGCGCCGTGCATGCTGGAAAATCGCGCCGATACAGGAGCTTCTTCGCGCAGAGTCCGGACGCCCGAAGCCTGGCGCGTAGATGTTGCTCGGAGCGTTGTAAGACGTGCACGTTCGACTGGTCGCCTTACGTCCCTGATGAGCGACAGGTCTCGTAGGACCACTTCCGTTTCTCTCGAGCCGTACGAGACAAAGTTTCGTATCGTGCGTCAGCATTTGTCGACCCACTAGAGAACGCGGCCACACCGCGCTGATTCTATTGCGTCACTCGCTACCCATGCTTGGCGTGTCGACAGGCGGCGGCCGCCATCCTATCAGTAACCTGCTCGCCGTCCGACTTCCACAGATTGACCTTCGCAAATGCTCCAGGGTCCTCTGGATTTACTTTGTAGCTGATCTTGCCGGAGCCTTTGTCGCAGCCATCCACCAGGGCAGCTACGGGGATACGATCCTTGCCGGTGTAGGCCCAGAAGCTAGCTTGAATGTATTGACCCGCTGGCTGCACGCTCTCAGTCTCAATGGTGACTCGGCTGTTCTCATCATTTGCCACCGGCTGTTCGCCGGCATAAATCGCCCGGCTTGACATCGCCAAGGCCGCTAGCAGGGAAAGCGCTAGACTCGAATTGAATGTCACGCGTTTCATAGATGTCTCCTTAACTGTGTGGCCTCCCTTACTTGCGGGAGACAGCGCCTCGTTCGCTGGGTTCCGTTAATGCGAGCGTACCTGCCTCCAAGAGTCTCTCTGTGACGACTATGTAAGCACCGGCTCCGTTGCTGCGCTACGTCCGTTTGGGCATGGTTCGTGAGTAGTTCCACGTTCCTTTCCGTCCACTGTTGTTTGCCGCGCGGGCTGGATGCCAGAGTCATGGAAGGCGTCAGTAAGCTTTGGTTAACAGTGCTTAACGCCATTTCGGGATGCCTCCGATTGGCTCCAACAATGTCCCCGTTCATCTCGTCTCGTGCAGGCGAGATGCCAGATCGCAAGCGAGGCGCTTTCCTACTGGCTTTGACGCATCCAAGCCGTCCGTCGATCGACGTGAGTTTCAATGGATGAGCCTGCTCCGGGATGGCCGCCACCGCGGATGATAGGTTTGCAGACCCAAACGAGCGCTGGTGATCGGCCATTGTTCAGGCGTTTTCGCGTTGAGGTCCGCCGGCCCATGCGGGGATGAGGTATGCAAGCGCTGGATGATGCCGAACTCGACGAGCTTGCGTCCGCCGGAGATGCTCTAGCCATAACGTTCGACGATCCGGACCACTCGGTCGGTGAGCATCGCTTGTTGACGCTTGGACTCTCCTCGGTAGGTCGACTCCTGGTAGTCTCCCACACCCTGCGTGGCGCCTATACACGATTGATCAGTGCACGTCGCGCCATACGGCGTGAAAGGAGAATCTATGAGGAAGGCTAATCGTTCCAAGAAGGATGAACTTCGTCCGGAATATCGTCGCGAAGATCTTGGGAAGGGTGTGCGCGGAAAATACCATCGCGCGTATACCAAGGGTACTAACCTTGTCCTGCTCAGCCCCGACATTGCTGCTGCCTTTCCGACCACGGAGGCCGTCAACGACGCATTGCGCTCTCTGAGGCGTCAGCGACGCATTGCGCTCTCTGTTGAAGGTGGCCAAGAGTTCGGCACGCTTAACCCGGCGTTCCACCGGAGCTGCTAAAGCGGCCCGGTGAACTTGCGCATTGGAACCGCGTTGCGGTCAGGGCTCGGTACATAGGTGGCGCTGTGCGATTGAGAAACGTCTCGCTTCTCGTACTGCTCGTGCTTGCGACCTTAGTAGGCCCGCTGCCGAGTGAAGCTCGCGCAGAGGAGGCGTCGTACACGATCGGTTTCCTGACGCCGTACACGCCGGAGACGGAGGCCAGATGGCACACAGCCTTCGAGCAGGCCCTCCAGGAGCGCGGCTACGCTCCAGGGCGAAACGTCTCCATTTTGTACCGGTATGCGCAAGGCCACGATGAGCTCTTGCCCGGCCTCGTGGCCGAGTTACTGCGGTTCAAAGCGGATGTGCTGCTCACCGTCGGCACGCCAGCCACTCGAGCGGCCCAGCGCGGCACCAAAACCGTTCCGATCGTGATGGTCACTGTTCTCGATCCGGTTCATGCGGGGTTCGTGGCCAACCTTTCGCACCCCGGCGCCAATATCACCGGGTCCTCGGAGCTGTCGGAGGAGTTGGTCCCGAAGCGCCTGGCGCTGCTCAAGGAAGGCATCCCACGGGCATCGCTGATAGCCGTCCTGTGGGACCCGACTGATCCCACCAATGCGCTCGACCTCAAGCGCACCGAGGATGCGGCTCGGGCGCTCGGCTTGAAGGTCCGAGGGATCGCTGGCCGTGACCGAGGGGAGATCGACAAGGCGTTTGTGGAGATGAAGCGCTGTGCACGCCGATGCACTAGTCGTGTTGACCTCGTACTCCGCCTTCGCGCACTTGCCACGCATCGTGGAACTCGCAGACAGTCACAAGCTGCCCACGATGTACGGTACGCGTGAAGGAGCGGAGGCTGGTGCTCTCATGTCCTATGGTCCCGCCGTCGCAGATCAATACCGCCATGCTGCAGCTTTCGTGGACAAGATCCTCAAGGGAGCAGATCCTGCGGACCTGCCAGTCGAGCAGCCAACGCGGTTCGAACTCGTCATCAACGTGACCACCGCGAAGAGGCTGGGGATTACGTTTCCGCAATCGATCCTGGTGCGGGCAGAGGAGTTCATCAAGTGACTCGTCGTAGTGAAAGAGGGTCCACAATGTTCAAGGCCGTAGCGTGGTTCGACCCGAGAGTAGCCTGAGAAAAGTCGTGTACGGGCGAGGAGCAGGCATCTGGGACCCACCCACGCGCCAATGGAGCGGACTGTCCAACAGCGTCGCGCCGTAGTATTGCTACACCGTACCTTACCAGAGGCACGACCTCCAGCGAGAGGTAACTGATGAAGCAAATCGTCACGATTGGCCTCGTCGCACTGTCCGTACTGAGCTCCGGGCTTGGTGGCGCTCAACAGGATCGCAAGCTACCGACGATCGGACAGGTGTGGTTCACCAATCCTGCGCTGGTCAAGCCGTTCGATGACGCCTTTAGGGATGGCTTGAGGACGCTCGGCTACACGGACGGAAAAAACATAACTATCCTGGTCCGGTATGAATACGGGATCGATGCGCAGGCGCCCGTCCTGATAAGCGAGCTGGTCGCACGTCACGTTGACGTTCTGGTCGTGAACGGAAAGGCCTTGCGCCCGGCAATGCAAGCGACCAGCACGATCCCGATCGTATCGGTTTTTGGCGACCCCCTGAAACAGGGCCTGGTTAGCAGTTTGGCGCACCCGGGCGGCAACCTCACCGGTGTGTCGGCGCAGGCTGCAGAAACGGACTCGAAACGATTGGAGCTGGCGAAGGAGGCGCTGCCCGGCCTCACGCGCGTCAGTCTGTTGTTCGATGCAAATCTTCCTGATGACGTAAGTGGCGCGAACGATTTTCGAGCGCTCGCGCGGAGTCAAGGCGTAACGGTCCGAATGCTGGGCGTGGCCGGCTTGGAAGAGATTCGCACTGCGCTGTCTGGTATTGACAAGTCGGGGCAGCAAGCGCTCATCGTGTTTGATTCGCCATTGACGTTTCTCCATCACCAAGCCATTTTGGATCTCGCAGCCCATCGCATCCCTGTCGTTGGCGAAGGAAGAATTTGGGCGGAAGGCGGAGGGTTGATAGCCTACGCCCCAAGTGCGGTCGAGATGTGGCGCAAGCTGGCGAGTTACGTCGACAAGATTCTAAGGGGCGCGAAAGCCGGGGATCTCCCGATCGAACAGGTGAATCAATTTCACCTGGTGGTCAACCTCAGAACGGCGGAGCAGTTCGGCATAGTCATCCCGCAGTCGATCCTGCTGCGCGCCAATGAAATTATCCGATGAGTCTTAACGCAGAGTGCATGGGAACGTCGGTTCATTGGCTCACGGTGATTGCGATACCCGCTTCAACAGTTCGGAAGCACCGGCAGTCCGATGCGTAACGCTATCGAAATGATGGGGCTGCGACGCGTCCAGGCGATGCTGAAGGTGATCGTAACCGCGTCGGCTGCTTGTGCTTGTTGCACCCGTCCCGGCCGATGCTCAGGATCCCGTGAAGATAGCGCGGATAGGGTTTCTCGCGGTCGACCCACCTCCACCCAAGGACCCGGGGTTCTTCAACGCTTTTCGTGAGGGCATGAAGGAGCTCGGCTACGTCGAGGGACGCAACATCGCGATCGAGGCGCGGTTTGCCGACGGGAATATGGATGCTCTCAATGCGATGGCTGTGGAACTCGTTGGTCTCAGGGTTGACGTGCTGGTGACAGACTCGACCATCTCCACTGCCGCCGCCAAACGGGTAACAACAAGCGTCCCGATCGTATTCGCCACCACAGCGGACCCGGTTGCAGCTGGCATCGTCTCTAATCTCGGCCATCCGGGCGGGAATATCACTGGGTTCGCCGACATCTTGTCCGAGCTCGTTGGCAAGAGGCTACAGCTGCTCAACGAGACTTTTCCTAAGGTCAAGCGGGTCGCGGTGCTGCGCAATCCCCGGCATCCAGCTCATCCTCGCGCGATGAAAGAGCTGGAGAACGCAGCGCGGACTCTGCATCTGAGTATCGCAGACTTCCCAGTAGACAACCCCGCGGGATTCGAACCAGCATTCTTGAAGATGGGTCGTTGGCGCGCCGAGGCCGTCTTAGGCCTCGACGACGCGTTTTTGGACTATCACCGGGAGCTGATCGCGAACCTGGCAATCAAGGGCCGACTACCATCGATCTTTGGCTATCGACTGTTCGTGGACGGTGGCGGCCTCATGTCCTACGGATATGACATTGCCGATCAGTTTCGCAGATCTGCAAAGCTGGTGGACAAGATACTGAAGGGCGCAAAGCCGGGAGACCTTCCCGTAGAGCAGCCCGCGAAATTCGAGCTGGTGATCAATCTGAAAACGATGCAAGCCCTTGGGATCACGATTCCCAAGCCCATACTGGCGCGGGCGGACGTCGTCATCCGGTAGTTGCGATGGCAAACTCAGCCTTCCGTCTGGCGCTAACCTCTCGAGCACTGGCATTGCTTGCTGGCGTAGTCAGCGTCAACGCGCTGATACCCACCTTAGTAGGACGCGTCGATTCGACTCGGTGGCTGACACCACTATTCCGTTCGTCCTGAGCGCGCTGAGCCGCGCCGCTGGCGAGGCAAGGCGAGGCGAGGTGAAGAAACAGGTTGTGGGCTGCCGTTCGTGCGCAGCGTCGAAGGGTGTGGACGCACGCTTCGACTCCGTGGCTGACGCCACTACGCTCAGCGCGAACGGAACGTTGGTGATGCCGCCTCGCTCGATATCGAGCCCTAGCCCATGGCCATTTACTCCAAATCCCCGTTCGCCCTGAGCGTCGCAGCGACAGCTGCAGAGTCGAAGGGCCTGGATACACGCTCCGACTCGTGGCTGCTGACTTCGCTCGTGTTGCTGTTTCTTGAGAACGTAGGGCGCGCAGCGTCCGAAGTCGAAGGATCAGCGCGACCGGGGTTTTTCAGCGCCTGACGCAGCGCAGGCGCCGCGAACTGACCATACGCTGGCCAGAGCGATGCACCAACACACGTCCAACTCGCAGGTTTTCGCACCGCTATAGAGCGTCAACGGTTCGCATGGATGTTCCGATTCAGTGCCATTGCACCACGAGCTTGATCGCCTCAACTTCCCTTCCACGCTGGTAACCTCTCGAAAAACCTATACTATGGAGCCCGTGAACGCTCGGCATGACAGCGAGCGCCGGCTGGCCGTGGTACGGCGATTGCGTCATGCGTCCTCTGGGAAGAGCGATGGCCCCGGCTGAGGGCCGGCCTCCCGAACTTGCGAGCTGTCGCACGCATTCCATTTTCTCAAATCGCATCAGAACTGGACCGACCCGCCATGAGTTCGTTCTGCCTCGACGTGCGTGTGCTGCGATCGTTCGTCTCGATCGTCGAAACCGGGAGCGTTACGGAGACGGCCCGCAGGCAGGGGCGGACGCAGCCGGCGATCACGCTGCAGATGAAGCGGCTGGAGGATTCGATCGGCAAGGTTCTGTTCCGGGAAGACAGCCGGCGGCCGATCTTGACCGACGAAGGGGACATGGTTCTGTCCTACGCCAAGTCCATCCTGAAACTGCATGACGAGTTGCTCCAGCGTTTGTCTTCCCCGGAGATCGAAGGCCATGTGATCCTGGGGACCCCCGACCTCTATGCCGCCTATCTGCTGCCGTCGATCCTGGCGCTGTTCCGCCAGGCGTTTCCGCGCATTCAGGTGGAATTGCGCTGCTCGCTGTCCACCCCGCTGGTGGCTCTGGTGCAGCGCGGCGAGGTCGATATCGCGCTGGTGACCAGCATGCGCGACTTCAGCGGCGGCCAGGTCGTGCGTCAAGAACAACTCATATGGGTGATGGGGGAGCGCTACGACATCCACCGCGCCAACCCGGTACCGCTGGCGCTGCTTCCACCCGGCAACATCTATCGCGACTACGCCATCGAAGGCCTCGAGCGCGCCGGCCGCAAGTGGCGCATCGCCTGCGTGAGCGAGAGCGTCGGCGGTCTGCAGGCAGCCGTGTTCGCCGGCATGGCGGTCACCGTACTATGCAAGAGCGCGCTGGTCGACGGCATGCGCCAGATCGGCATCAACGAGTACTTTCCGCCGCTGCCGAAGGTCGATCTCCGGCTGTATCGGGCACCCGGGTCGCCCACCGCTGCGGCTACGGCATTGCACGAGTACCTGGCCCGCTATCTGAGCAGCGACGCGGACGCCGAGGCAAAGGACGAGACGGCGCGCCGGGACGCTCCGGTGCTTGCCGGCTTACCCGGCGGTGAAGGTCGGCCAACGGTCCAGCCACGGTCGAGCCGCCTCGAAAGCCGCGGCGACCCGAAAGATCCGGCTCTCCTCGAGCCACGGAGCAATGATCTGCAGACCGACCGGCAGCCCATCTCGATCGAAGCCGCACGGAATCGTGGCCGCCGGCAGGCCCGCCAGGTTGATCGGCCATGAGAAGGGCGACCAGCCCAGATGCGGATCCACCGCGCGGCCATCGATCCGATCCACCCCCAGGGTCCCGGCCTCGAACGCGGTGACGGCGACGGTCGGCGTGACCAGCACATCGACGCGCCGGAACAGCTCCACGAATCGATTCCTGAGTTGCGTGCGGCGATGCGTGGCATCCACGTAATCGACACCGCGATAGGCCCGGCCGCGCACGATGACGTTGTTATAGTCACGATCGGAACGGGTCAGCATCGCCTCCTCGCGACCTGACACCGCGGCCGCCTGCTCGGTGTAGGCGATCGGCTTGATGGTGCGCTCCAGCACCTCGGGATCGATGCCCGAATTGTCCGCTACGAGCTCGGCGCCCAGATTGTCCAGCGCGTCGACGGCCGCGGCGAATATCTTCCGCACCTCGGGTGACACCGCGGCAAAGCCGAGATCCGGCGTAAAGGCGATCTTGAGGCCAGCCAGCGATCCGGGCGTCGAGTCGAAGCGATGCGGTGTCACCGGCAGGCTCGCCGCGTCGCGCACGTCGTGCCGCGCGATCACCTCGAGCAGCAGCGCAACGTCGCGGACGGTCCGGCCGATGGGACCGGTGTGGGCGAGCGAGGCCCACGAAGGTGGAAAGAATCCGGGGGCTCTCGGCACCAGGCCGAAGGTGGGCTTGATCCCGAACACGCCGCAGAACGAGGCCGGTACGCGAATCGAACCCACGCCGTCGGTCCCCAGTGCGAGCGGCCCGCAGCCGGCGGCGACCGCCGCTGCCGCTCCGCCGCTCGAGCCGCCGCTGGTGCGGTCGAGCCGCCAGGGATTGCGCGTCACGCCCGATACCGGACTGTCCGCCGTGAGCTTGTAGCCGGACTCGCACGTCGTCGTCTTGCACGTGATGATCGCGCCCGCATCGCGCAGCGCGGTGACCACCGCGGCATCGACCTCCGGCACGAAGTGCTCGAGCGCAGGCGCACCGCCGCGGGCCGGGACGCCCGCGACGAAGATGAGGTCCTTCACCGTGACCGGGATGCCGGCGAGCGAGCCTGCGGGCTGACCGTTGCGCCACGCCTTGGTCGCCTCCGCCGCCGCTGCGCGCGCCGAGTCGAACATCGGGGTGACCATCACGTTGCAAACCTGGTCGGTTTCCGCGAGCGCGCCGATCACCTCGTCGATGACGTCCGCAGGCGTGAAGCTGCGCTTGCGGTAGCCGTCCAGCAACTCGGTCGCGGACAGGCGCGCGAGCGCGCCGATCTTCGGCACCGGCTGGCGAGCCGCTGGCGTAGCGGACATCAACGTTTCCCGCCGGTTGCGAGCGCCCTCTCGACGGCTCGCCGCGTCAGAACGCCGATGAGATGCGCACGATAGTCGGCGCCGCCATGCATATCGGCGTTCAGCCCTTCGGCGGGAACCCGGATGCGGTTGACAGCCTCCGGCGCGAACTTCTCCGACAGAGCCGCTTCGATCGATTTGGCGCGAAAGACGCAAGGTGCCGCACCGGTCACCGCGACGCGGACTCCGGCCGGCGTTCTGGCGACGAAGACCCCGACCAGTGCATAGCGTGAGGCGGGGCTGCGGAACTTCTCGTATGCCGCCGCGAGCGGCACCGGGAATGTCACGGCCGTGATGATCTCGCCCGCGCCAAGCGCCGTCTCGAACATGCCCACGAAAAAATCGTCGGCCGGGATCGTGCGCTTGTTGGTCGTCACGCTCGCCGCGAGCCCGAGCACGGCCGCGGGATAGTCCGCCGCAGGATCGTTGTTGGCGATCGACCCGCCGATGGTTCCGCGATTGCGGACCTGTGGATCGCCGATGCCGCCAGCAAGGTCAGCCAGCGCGGGGATCGCGCCGCGCACCGCCGCGGAGCGCTCGATGTCGGTGTGGCGCGTCATGGCGCCGACGGTCACGCTGCCGTTGCCGACCTTGACTCCGCGCAATTCGGCGAGGCCGCCGAGGTCCACCAGCGCCGGCGGCGACGCCAGCCGCATCTTCAGTGTCGGGATCAAGGTCATCCCGCCGGCGAGCAGCCGCGCCTCGGGCGTGGCGGCGAGCACGGCACTCACCTCGGCGAGGCTGGCCGGGCGCTGGTAGTCGAAGCTTCTCATGTTCGTCGCTCCCTGAAGTCAAAACAGTTAGTGAGCAGGCTTTGAGAATCGTGCGCAGCCGCAGGACCCGCTCTCCGTCCAAGAGGACGGTGGAGGGGATGGTGGGCGGCGATCAAGCCCACCATCACCTGGCAACCGACACCTGGCAACCGAGAGGGTGACTACCCTCCCTTATCTGGTCGCGGCCCCCGCGCTCTGGATGATGTGCCAGATGCGATTGGGCGAAGCCGGCATGTCCACATGCGTCACGCCGAGATGCGCGAGCGCATCGACCACCGCGTTGATCACGGTGGCGGGTGAGGCGATCGTGCCAACTTCGCCGCACCCTTTGACGCCAAGCGCGTTGTGCGTGCACGCCGTGATGTGGGTCTCGACCGTCATATTCGGCAGGTTGTCGGCGCGCGGCATGCAGTAGTCCATGAAGGAGCCGGACAGGAGCTGGCCGGATTCCTCGTCGTAAACGCAGTCCTCGAACAGCGCCTGGCCCACGCCTTGCGCGACGCCGCCGTGGATCTGGCCTTCGACGATCATCGGGTTGATGACGGTGCCGACATCGTCGATCGCGACATAGCGCAGAAGCTCCACGGTCCCGGTCTCGGGGTCGATCTCGACCTCGGCGATATGCGCACCGCACGGGAAAGTGAAGTTCACCGGGTCGTAGAACGCCTGCTCCTCGAGGCCCGGCTCGAGAATCTCCAGCGGGTAGTCGGCCGGGAAATGGGCCGACAGCGCCACCTCGCCGAAGGTCTTCTTCCGGTCGGTCCCCGCGACAGAGAAGACTCCGCTCTTGAACTCGATGTCCGTATCGCTCGCCTCCAGCATGTGCGCCGCGATCTTCTTGCCCTTGACGATGACCTTCTCGCTCGCCTTCACCAGCGCCGAGCCGCCGACCGCAGCCGAGCGCGAGCCGTAGGTGCCCAGCCCGAACTGCACCTTGTCGGTATCGCCGAACACGATCTCCACGTTGTCGGCCGGGATGCCGAGTTTCTCCGAGACGATCTGGGCGCAGGTCGTTTCATGCCCTTGCCCGTGGCTGTGCGTGCCCATGAGGACGGTGACGTGGCCGGTCGGGTGAACGCGCACGGTCGCGCTCTCGAACAGGCCACCGCGGACACCCAGCCGGATCGCGATACGCGAAGGCGCGAGGCCGCAGGCTTCGACGTAGGTGCACAACCCGATGCCACGGTATTTCCCGCGACGGCTGGAGTCCGCTTTGCGCTGCGCAAAACCGGCCCAGTCGGCCGCGGCCAGCGCCTTGTCGAGGCAACCGACCGGGTCGCCGCTGTCGTACTGCATCATGACCGGCGTCTGATACGGATACGCCGCCAGCGGAATCATGTTCTTGCGCCGGATGTCGGCCTTGTCGATCCCCATTTCCATCGCCGCGACGTCGACCAGGCGCTCGAGCACGAAGGTCGCTTCGGGGCGGCCCGCGCCGCGATAGGCGTCCACCGGCAACGTGTTGGTAAACACCGCCTTCACTTCGCAGTAGATCGCGGGCGTGGTGTACACGCCGGCCAGCAGCGGCCCGTAAAGGTTGGTCGGAATGTTGGGGCCGAACGTGGACAGATACCCGCCCATGTTGGCGATGGTGGTCACGCGCAAGCCCGAGGAACTTGCCGGTCTCGTCCAGCGCCAGCTCGGCTTCCGTCACGTGGTCGCGGCCGTGCGCATCGGAGATGAAACCTTCGCTGCGCTCGCACACCCATTTCACCGGGCGTCCGACCTTCGCTGCGGCCCAGGTGACCACAGCTTCCTCGGCGTAGTGGAACTGCTTGACCCCGAAACCGCCGCCGACGTCCGGCGAAACGACGCGCAGCTTGTGCTGCGGGATGTTGAGCACGAAGTTGCCCATCAGCAGCTTCACGATGTGCGGAAACTGGCTCGTGGTCCACATCGTGTAGTGACCGCGCGCGCGGTCGTACTCGCCGATCACCGCGCGTGGCTCCATCGGATTGCCTACCAGCCGGTTGTTGACCAGGCTGATCCTGGCCACGTGCGCCGCCTTCTTGAACGCGGCGTCGGTCGCGTGCCTGTCGCCCAGCTCCCAATCGACGCAGATGTTGTCCGGGTATGTCGTCGAAGACGGCCGGTGCTCCGGGCTTGAGCGCATCCAGCACGCCGACCACCGCGGGCAGCACATCGTAGTCGACCACCACCGCCTCGGCGGCGGCACGCGCTTGCTCGAGCGTATCGGCGATCACGAAAGCAACGGCGTCGCCTACGTAGCGCACCTTGCCTTGCGCCAGCGCCGGATGCGCTGGCTCCTTGGTGGCTGTACCGCCTTTACCGGTGACCGGCCAGGCGCAGGGCAGCCCGCCGACGCCGTCGGCTTTCAGATCCTCGCCAGTGAGCACGGCAACGACGCCCGGCAGGGCCAGCGCTGCGGCAGCGTCGATCTTCTTGATGCGGGCGTGCGCGTGCGGCGAGCGCAGGAAGGCGCCGAAGGCCATATTGGGCCGCGTGATATCGGAGACGTAGTTGCCGCCGCCGGTGATGAAACGCAGGTCTTCCTTGCGTCGCAGGGAGGCGCCGATGCCGGTCGGGTTGGTCATGGTCAGGCTCCTTTGGTCTGCATCGCGGCCGCACCGGCCATGACCGACGCGACGATGTTCTGATAACCGGTGCAACGGCAGATGTTGCCTTCCAGCCAGCGGCGCACGCCTTCCGGCGTCGGCTTCGGGTTGCGCTCGGCGAACTCGATCGCGCTCATGATCATGCCGGGCGTGCAGAAGCCGCACTGCAGTCCGTGATTCTCGGTGAAGGCCTTCTGCATCGGATGCAGCGTGTTGCCCTTGGCCAGGCCCTCGATGGTGGTCACGCTGGCCCCGTCGAGCGTGACGGCCAGCGCAGTACAGCTCTTGACCGACATTCCGTCGATATGCACCACACAGGCGCCGCACTGGCTGGTATCGCAGCCGATGTGCGTGCCGGTCAGCCCCAGCCTCTCCCGCACCAGCTCGGACACGAGCTCGTTGGGAGCCACTGCGATGGAGACTGGCTTACCGTTGAGTTTGAAGTTGATCTGCATTGCCTTGAGTCTCCCAAAAAATTCCTGTCTGCCAAGAAACCGCCCGGTCAGGCGAGCAGCCGCGAGCGCTCGGCCATCCAGGTGGCGAGAACCATGTCGCCCGCGTCGAACGGGTCTTCGAAGAACTCGCGTTCCGATATATAGACGACCAGCCCGCACTCGCCGATCGGGTCGAGCATGACCTTGACGAAAGATCCCTGGTACTCGACTGCCAGGATGCGCGCGCTGATCCCATTCCAGCCAGGTTCGAGGACGGCCAGCCCAGGGCGGCGCAGATGGATGTCGTCGCGCCGCACGGCGACATCGATGCGGTCGCCTGCGCTGACGCTGCGCTGTCCTGCGAGCGGCACGACGATGTCTCCCGCGTCCGGTGCGTTGAAGATGAGGCTCGTGCCGTTGACCCTCTCGACTTTGCCCGTGAGCACGTTCTGTCCGCCGAGGAACTCGGCTACGTAACGGTCCCTCGGCTCTGCGTAGACCTCGCGTGCGCGGCCTGCCTGCTTGATTCTACCCAGCTCCATCACCACCACCAGGTCCGCCAGCGCGATAGCCTCGAGCTGCGTGTGGGTGACGTGAACGAAGGTGATGCCCAGCTCCCGCTGCATGCGCCGCAACTCCGTGCGCATCTGGATGCGCAGTTGCTCGTCGAGGGCGGAAAGCGGCTCGTCGAGCAGCAGCACGCGCGGCTCCGTGATGGCGGCACGCGCGAGCGCCACGCGCTGCTGCTGGCCGCCCGAAAGCTGTCCGGGCAGGCGGTCGGCCAGCTCGGTCAGGCGCACCTTCTCGAGCATGGCGTCGGCCGTCTTGTAGCGGTCCGCCTTGTCCAGGCCGCGGACACGGAGCGGAAACGCCACGTTGTCCCGCACCGTCAAATGCGGGAACAGCGCGTAGGACTGAAACATCATCGCGGTACGGCGCATGACCGGCGGCATGCCGATCACGTTCTCGCCGCCGATGAGGATCTCCCCGCCGGTCGGCTCCTCGTGACCCGCGATCATGCGCAGGATGGTGGTCTTGCCGCAGCCCGAAGGCCCGAGGAAGCAGCAGTAGGCGCCATCCGGAATCTTGAGATTGACCCCGTCCACGGCGGCAACGTCGCCAAACCGCTTGTACAACCCCGCCAGCTCGATATCGCCTTTTCCGGTCGCCATGTCCGCTCCTGTCAGTGGGCCGCAATGCGCGCCGCGCGCCGCTTCTGTATCAGGGCGATGCCGCCGAGGCAGGCGCCGATGATGATGAACGATGCGACCGTAGTCACGGTGCCAAGGGCATAGAGCGAGGGTGAAGTAACGTTCAAGGTCATGCTCCAGATCTCGAGCGGAAGCGTATTGAGTGGACCGGATGTCTGCAGCGTGCGCGAGAATTCGTCGTACGACAGCGTGAAGCCGAACAAGGCGACCGCCAGCAGCCCGGGCGCGAGGATCGGCACCACCACCAGCCAGACGATCTGCCAGCGGCTGGCGCCCACGTCGCGCGCGGCTTCTTCCCAGGCGCGATCGAAGCGCGACATGACCGCAAACATGACCAGGACGCCAAACGGCAAAGTCCAGCTCAGGTGGGCGCCCAGCGCAGAGGTGTACCAGCTCGCCTGCAGGCCGAAGTACTGGAACAGCAGACCGACGCCGATACCGAGCACCAGCCCGGGGGCGACCAGGCTTCCGATCATCAGGTAGAAGACCACGCCGTCGCCCTTGAAGCGCTCGCGGAAGGCGAGCCCGGCCAGAAACGAGCCGACCACGGTCAGCACGGTGACCAGCACCGCCAGGACGATCGAGCGCTCGAACCCGCCCTTCACGTCTCCGGTGCGCACCTGAGTGAACAGGTCGATGAACCAGTGCAGCGACAGTCCCTTCATCGGGAAGACCAGCCCGCCGCGCACGTCCTGGAGCGACAGCACGTAGATGCAGAGCATGGGACCGTAGAGGGCGAGCACGTAAGCGCCGAACAGCGTGGCGAGGACCCAGAAGGTCCACGGGCGCCGCGGGCCGACGCCTTCGGCGACGTGGCGCCGCGCGCGCACGACGGACCCCGGCAACGAGACGGGCGAGGTGCTCATCGCGCGATCTCCTTGCGCACGTCGACCGTGCGCAGGATGAGCGAGATCATGATCACGACGACCAGCAGCAGAACCACGGCGCTGGCCGCTGCCGGCGGGTATTGCAGCACGGCGATGTCTTCGAACAGGGCCGAGACGACGGAGGCGGAGCCGCCGCCGCTCATGACCTTCACCACGAAGAAGTCGCCCATCACGATGGACAGGACGAAGATCGAGCCGAGCGCAATCCCGTTCTTGCTCAGCGGGACGATGATGTAGCGCATGATTTCCAGCCGGCTCGCACCCGCATCCAGCGCCGCTTCCACGGTGCGCTTGTCGATCCGCGCCATGGCGTTGAAGATCGGCACGATCATGAAGATGGTGAGCTGGTGCACATAGGCCACCACCACCGCGAAGTCGGAGAACAGGAGAAACTCGAGCGGCTGCTGGATGATCCCGCTCGACAGCAGGATCGAGTTGACCAGGCCGTTCTTCCCCAGCAGCGGGATCCACGAGATCATGCGGATGATGTTCGACGTCCAGAACGGGATCGTGCAGAGCAGAAACAGGCCGATCGCGAGCAGCTGGTTGCGGACGTGAAAGACCAGGAAATAGGCAATCCAGAAGCCGATGACCAGCGTGCCGAGCCAGGTCAGGATGGCGAATTTCACCGTGCTCAAGTACAGCTTCCAGGTCAGCTCCTGCGTGAAGATGCCGGCATAGTTGGCCAGCGTGAAATGCGGCAGCATGCCGCCGAAGCCGTCGTGCTCGAGAAAGCTCGCCACCAGCACCACGATGATCGGAGCGACGAAGAAGGGGATGAGCACTACGACGAGCGGAGCGACGTAGAGCCATCCCCTGGTGTTGGCGCTGGCTGTCATGACCTTTGCTATTGTGCGACGTTGCGTTGGACGATAAGGTAGAACTGGCCGGCCGCGGATGCGGCCGGGCCATCGACAACAGAGCGAACCGATCACGCGGCCTTGAAGTCGTTCCAGCGCTTGTTCATGTACTGCGCCTCGTCCATCAACGTGTTCCAGCAGGAGATGTTGGTCACACGCTCGAGGAAGGAGCCGCCATCGCGCTTGGCGCCGGCTTTCTCCATCGGGACGCCGTAGGGGTCGAGTATCACTTCCTTCGCGGGTTTGCCTTCATACCAGTAGTCCCACTCGTTCGCCGTCAGGAATTTCTTCGCGGTGGAAGGCACCGGGCTGTAGTAGCCGTAGCGCGCTACGAAGCCGCCCTGCCAGCCGGAGAGATACCAGTTGAGGTACTCATAGGCCGCGTCGAGCTTTTTGCCCGACAGATGCTTCATCAGCGCCATGCCGTTGCACCATCCGCGATAGCCTTCCTTGCCGCCCTTGAGATTCACTGGTGCGTAGATGCAAGGCATCCCCTTCACGCGCACGGCGGCGACAGCCGGCGACCACATGGATTGGATGATCACCTCACCGGCAGCCATGAGCTGCACCGACTGGTCGAAGGTGGTCCAGGTGGCGCGGAAGTGCCCTTGCTTCTTCAGCTCGATCAGGCGATTGATGGTGAAATCGATCTCCTTCTTGCTCATGTTGCCCTTGTTGCCGTACTTGATCTCGCCGGCGCTCTCGAAACACAGCGCCGCATCCATGATCCCGATCGCAGGCACGTCCAGGATCGCGGCCTTCCCCTTGAACTCGGGATTGATCAGTTCCTTCCACTCGGTTATGTCGCGCTTGATGAGATCGGGCCGGTAGCCCATCGAGTCGGCGTTGTAGACCTGCGGCAGGAAGGTGGCCCACTCGGTGACGCCCTCGTGCAAGTCGGTCGCGTCCGGCTTCGAGATGTACATCGCCTCGTACGGCGAGATGCCCTGGCGCGATACCACCTTGCCGCTGATCGCGCCTTTGGTGAAGATCGGCAGGATGTTCTCGAACTCCTTGATCTTCTTGACCTCGATCCCCTGCAGCACGCCGCGCTTGGTGGCGAGCTTCGCCTGCCAGCCCTCGACGTCGGCGATGTCGACGGTATTGGGCTGAGTGACGAACCGGTTGATGGAAGCGGAGGTGTCGAGGTTTTGCATCGTCACCTTGAAGCCGAGGTCCTTCGATGCCTGGTCGCCGATCGCCTTGACGACGGAATAGGACACCCCGACGTGCCGCAACTCGATGTTCTTGATGTCCTGGGCCCAGATCAGCGGGAACCCGGTGATTGCCTGCGCTCCCGCGACGCCTGCGAGAGCGGCCGCGCCTTTCAAGACCGAGCGGCGGGAGACGTCGACACCCTCGTCGGGGGTCGTTTCCTCTGTGGTGGTCGCTGCGGACGCTGGCTTCGGTGTATCCATATTTGCTCCCTGATTGAGATCATCCAAATGCGTCCCGAGTGCGCGCAGCGCTCCGGACGGTTAACAGCGATGCCACTCTGTTATGCGGCAAAGCCTAGCAATCGAGGATGGAAAAAGAAAATGAGTAGTTATTATCGGGAACCGCTAACAGTTGTTATGAACGGTCCTCGATCGTGCACGCGAAGCAACGATGCCTCGCTGCGGTGCGGACGTGGATCCGCAGCCGCACCAATACGGTTCGCTGTGCTTCGGGGCGGTGCGGGAGGCGCGACCGTCAATGAGGTCGGCAAAGGCCGACCGGATGGTGGCGCGGGCGTACAATGCGTCGGTCGCTGCTGCCCCACGCGCTGATCCTTCGACTCCGTGGCTCACGCCACTACTCCGTTCGTCCTGAGCGTAGGCGCGTAGCGCCCGGAGTCGAAGGATCAGGACCAATGGAAACGCAGTCGCAGCGTGCCCGCGTCAAATGTTTCGACTCCGCTTCGCTACGCTCAACACGAACGGGGTTTGGGTGATCGGGTGTTACTTAGGAGTCCTCAGCCATGCCGGATCGAATGCCCGCTGTCTTCCTCGGACATGGCAACCCCATGAACGCGCTGGCGCGCAACCGCTATACGGAAGCATGGCGCGAGATTGCGGAGGCGCTGCCGACGCCGCGCGCTGTACTCTGCGTCTCCGCGCATTGGTACGTGCCCGGCACGGCCGTCACGGCAATGGATGCTCCCCGCACGATCCACGATTTCGGCGGCTTCCCGCGGGAGTTGTTCGAGTTTCGCTATCCCGCGCCGGGTGACATCAAGCTGGCGGAAGAAGTCGCACAATTGCTGCGACCGATTCCGGTGGCGCTCGACCACAAGTGGGGACTGGACCATGGCACCTGGGCCGTCTTATGCCACATGTATCCCAACGCCGACGTGCCCATCGTCCAGCTCAGCATGGACGAAACTATGCCCGCCAGCGCGCACTATGAGATCGGCCGCGCTCTTGCGCCGCTGCGGGACCGAGGTATCCTGATTGCCGGCAGCGGCAACCTGGTGCACAACCTCCATACCTATGCGTGGGGCAACCAGGCGCAGAAGCCCTACGACTGGGCGCTGCGCTTCGAGACGCAAGCGCGGGAGTGGATCGCGTCAGGAGACCACCAACCGCTGATCAACTACGAAACGCTCGGACGCGATGCCACTCTCTCGGCGCCAACGCCGGACCATTTCCTGCCGCTGCTTTACGTCCTGGGCGCGCAACAGCGCGATGATGCGGTGAGCTTCCCGGTGGAGGGAATGGATGGTGGCTCGGTGTCGATGCTCTCCGTGCGGGTGGGTTAACGGCCTGTTGAAAAGCGCTGTTCGCGCTGATCCTTCGATTCCGGGCGCGGATCAGGACGAACGGAGTTGTGGCCCAAGCCAACGGAGTCGAACGGTAACCCGAGCCCTCATTGGTATCCCAGCACTTCGCCAAAGCGCGCCCGCTGCGTGCCGTCGAAGCGCATGAGCTGCAGTTGCTCGATCGAAGAATAGTCGGCGGGATCCGTGTCGATCGTGCACCACCATCCGCGGCGAATCGATGCGTCAGTCGTGCAGGATCTGCCAGAACATGCGGTACCGCCAATTGAGCTGAGCCGATGGGGCGGTCTGCACGTAGGTACCCGAGATCACCCCCTGGACGGTCTTGCCGTTCAGTTGCAGCACTACCGAGACCGGTGAAGGCAGATAGCCGCCGCCTGGGATGACGGTAAACCGGGAGAGCATGCTTACATTGGTGGTAGTAATGGTCGCGGCCGTGGCGTCCGCAAAACCAACCGCATAGGCGCGCGCGATGCCGAGGTTGGTCGTGCAGGCATTGGTCGGAGCCGTCGACGCGGGTTGGTTCGTATTGAAGTAGGTGGTACCGGCAATGGTCGTGACTCCGCCGACGACCTTCTCGCCGGTCCCCAGTGTGAGCATCCAGCCCTTGGCGGCAAGCAGTGCCGCCTGCTCCGTTGCGAGAGCGGTTCCCGAACTGGTCTGCAGTGCATCCGCGGTGGCGTCGTATAGGTCGGCCTCGGTGATCGTGGCCTGTCCGGCACCCGACGGTCCCGTGCGCCGGTCTTTGAGCATATAGAAGCGGTTGACCACGGTAGAATCGAAGGGGTGCTCCCGATCACCGCTTCCGATCAGCACGGCATCATACGTACCGTGCCCATCACTGCCGTAAACCACGTCCGGGGCGTACAGGAACTTTCTCGAACCACCCGGCGCTGGCCCAGCGAGAGACGCGAGGTTATACACAGCCCAGTTGGCCGGGTTAGCATCGCCGATATCCACGCGCCACACGTTGCCGCCGGTGTCGGCGATATACGCGCGGTCCACATATCCATCGGAGTTGCGGTCCAGGAGCGTCGCATCCGAGGCCATGCTGGACGTCATTCCCGGCACGATGAAGTTGTAAGTGGCGCCTGAAGGTGCGGGGCCGGCTTGCCACAGGACGTTGCCAGTGAACGCATCGACTACGAGAATCCCGCGACCGACAGTGTCTACGGTGGCGGGGAGCGGGTCCTCCGCGTTGGGATCGTAACCTGCTCCGAACACCAGAACGGGATTGGCATTGCCTTTGATTCGCACGACCTGGGGCGTAGACCAGGTTTGCCCAAGCGCGCCATAGCCCTGGCTGGTAGAGTCGCGCTCCCACAGGAACCTGGGGTTGGCAGGGTCGCTGACATCGAGTGCGATGATGTACGGTCCGCCGCGCCGCATGCTTAGGTACAGATACACTTTATCGCCGGCCCCGGCGTTCAGCTGGCCGTCGCCGTTGGCGTCGTACTGATACACACCGACCGATCCGTCTACGAAGTAAGGCTTCTTCGCCGACATGCTGATGCCCGGAGAGTTGTCGCGCAGCCGCTTGAGCTGGCCGAAGAACTGATGCGGGACGAAGCCCCAGATCTCCGTGCCTGCTCCGCTGCCGTTGCCGCCGTGCACCGCATGGAACACGCCGTCGTTGGATCCATAGAAGGCGTAGACGTTGTTGTTGTTGCCTGTGCGGTTGTAGTTGATGATTGCCGGCCTGGAGTGCAAGACGTTGGCATGGATGGACCCGCGCACGTCAAAGTAAAGGGCGTTGACGTTCTCATCGGTGGCGTTATCCTGACCGCGCACCCAGTTGATGATATCGCGCAGTTCCGCCTGCTTCCCCGAGGCCCCATCCAGTGGGGCAACATAGGCGGTGTTGGAGACGCCAAAGATGGATTGCCAGCCGGAGCTGCCGGGCGGAATGGTGGTGGTGTCAAACGGCGTCGAGGATAGGGGGCCGCTCGGGCATGGGCTGACACAAGTGTATAGCGGCCGCGAAGACTGCGACGTGGCCAGCGTGTTCCTGAGGACCTCCGCCGTTGCACCTTTTTCGACCAGATCGCCGTCCGGGCTGTCGGAGACTCCACCGGCGCCATTCTGACTGGGCGGTCTGAATCCCCAGAAATTGGAAGGCGTGGTCCAGAAGCTGATCGCGGTTGACGTGATGAATCCGGTGGAGCCGTTGTAGGCGGGGTTGTTGCTGGCGTCGGCCAGATACAGCTGGCTGGTGTTAGGGTCCAGCGCGAACTGGTACTCCTTGAAGTTCCCATACCACCGTGGCGCGAGGTTGGCGTCTGGCCGGAACACACCGATGTAGACTTGGTTTAGGTCGGTTCCTCGCACGTTTACCGATACGGGCAACGTGGAGGACGAGAACACGCTGTTGACCGCCTGGACTTCGGTCAAGATCGTTGCGAGCGCAGCGCTCACCGAGGCCGAATCGGAGGCCGCGAAGTATTTCCCCTGGCCCTGATTGGCCATACTTTTCATCAAAGCGATATGCGAAGCGATGCTGGTTTGCCCGGCTTTCGCCGGGTCAAACACGTTGATCGTATACGTGACTATGTTGGCCGTGCCTCCCAGCCCGGAAGGGCTGATATTGGTGGCGCTGAGGAAGCGCGAGAATTCGTC
Source organism: uncultured beta proteobacterium (assembly GCA_963741215.1). Lineage (GTDB taxonomy): Bacteria > Pseudomonadota > Gammaproteobacteria > Burkholderiales > SHXO01 > SHXO01. The sequence continues at coordinate 2,756 of CAVUHQ010000004.1, read as the reverse complement.
GGCCCAGCAAGCTTGCTCCTGGCTTGGCGTAAGCGGGATCGGATCGGTGTTGAGCAGGCCGCCGAGCGAAGTTAGGAGAGACTGGGCGTTGTTGTTCTCGCCGTTGTCGACTGGCCCATTGCTGATGAAGATGATGAAGTTCTTTTGGCAGGCCGCGACAACGGGGCTGATATAAGTGGTCGAGCCCATGTTCGCGAGCGCGTTCCCGGGAAGCGGGCCGGCGTACGTGTTGTTTGGGTTATTGGAATAATCACGCTTGGGCTGGAGCGCACCTGAATACGCGGTCTTTCCGCTGAAGTACAGATATGCCTCATACATTGCGGTCGCATAGTAGGAGGCAGAGCCCTTGTCGTTGTTGATATCGAGGCTATTGAGCAACGCCGCTAAGGCGTTTTTGTTCGTATTGGTGGCCTGGCGTACCGCGAAGCGCACGTATCCGCCCTTGATATTGGCGCCGGAACCAGATTCGGAGAACAGCATCAGCCCCACGTTGAACTGGTCGCTGAGTCCCTGCACCACGCTCTTGAGCGCGGACGCCTCGAAGCTGTAAGCGGTCTTGCCATTGACCTGCTGTCCCCAGTTTGCCGTGTTGTCCCACACGATGAGCACGTTGGGGCGGTTCGCCGGGATCGTCGGGTTGTTCAGGAACAAGTCGATGTCCTGGTTGGTCTGGCCGACCAGTGTCTGTGCTTGCCCCAGGGCGCTCAACCCGAAGAAGAGCGCCGCGGCAACCGCCTGCCGCAGATCGTTCAATTGCGTCATATATCCTCGCGCATCGACGCTGCTATACGCATGAGCCTGCCAGCATTCTCATCTTGACGCCCTGGGTCACCACCGTCGACGCGGCGGTCGTCGGGTCAGCCACCGTTACCGTAAAGGTCCAGATGGTGTCGACCGGTGGATGCCCGGCCGCGGCGCTGTAACCGGAAGCTGTCATGTAACGCGTACATGTCCGATCGCTCACGCTCACCTGCATCCCGCTGGTGTTGGCGACGACAACCGGGCTGGTTGGTGCTGCGAAGTAGTTGGCACCGCTTAGAACCTGTTCGACAGCCTGCTGTGCAACCGCGACGCGCGCCTGCTCCATCTGAGCGTTGCGCACGACCTGCAGATTGGACGTTGACAAGGACGCCATCGACACACCGAGCAATGTGATGGTGACCAACATCATCAGCCCGATGATCAGGGTCATACCGCGTTGACGGCTCGGGAATGAAGATATGGGGATGATCATGGCGACTCCCGTGTTTCCGCTACATTGACCAGGCGGATATGTTGAGTAAACAGGTGGCGCTTATAGGCGCCACCGGGGGAGACAGGGCCACCGAGGCCCAAGGTGTAGGTCTTTGTGTCTGTGTAGCCGCGAGTGGAGTTCGGGTTGCGTACCAGGAGGCTGACCTTGACCTCGGTTATGTTCGTCCAGTCAGCGACAGACGCCGGGCTGGTGACGAACGTGTCGGCTACGCCGTCGCCGTCCGAGTCGATGCCATAGTCGACCTGCAGGTTCTCCACTCCTTGAGCCAGCGGGATGTTGAGCATTGACAACGCGCCCCCGGCCGAGTCCAGCCCGAGTTCGAGCATTTTGAGGGTTGGGACAGGCGCGCCGCCGTCGGCCGCCGGGCTGCACGCGCCGGCGCCGGGCGCATAGAGATTGCAAGCACCGATGTAATAGATCCGCACGTAGTACTTGCGCACATCGGCGGGGCTCAAACCGTCCTTCTTGAGCAGCGGAAAGTTGCCGGCGAGCCCAAGACCGACAGCAGGATTGGATGCGCTTGTCCAATCGTTGTTGTTCTGGATATACACGTCGCTGGCATCGAGGCTCGCCAGCGTAGTGACCGTGGTGGAGGCGCGCCGCACCACGATCACATCAGTTCCCGGCACGAAGTCTGCCGCCGGGATGCATCCGACCGGTGCAGCAGCGGGGGCGTCGTAGCCCTGTATCGGGAAGGCGAGCGCCGCGGTGAGCGCCGCCGCGTTGTTTGTCACGCACGGATCGGGCAGCGCCGCCGGCGGCGCTGCCTGGATCAAGTAAGCCCCACCGTAATAGCCGGCATGGCGCAGATCGTCTGCCAAAGTGGAAATCGCATAGCGGCCGTTCTCGATCTCCTGGGCCGCGTTGCTCAGTTCCCGATGCGAGCGACTGGCGGTGGCGAAGAGTGCAGTCATGCCGGCTAGGATGATCAGCCCGATGGTCAGAGAGACCATCAGTTCGATGATGGTGAAGCCCAGGACTGCTCGCATCGAGCCCAAACGATGCGACGCCTTGGCGGCGTGGTTTGCCATCATCGAAGGTTGGCTATCATAAGATTGCTTGCGATGATGCGGCGCTTGGTTTCCTGGCCGTACAACCCTAGCCCGCAAACCAGGCTCGGATCGACGCTGGTGGCTGCCACTGTGTTGTTGTTTCCCTGCCAGGCGACGCTTATCTGGAAAATGTTGGATACGGGGTCGTAGGTGACACAACCGCGAGCGCCTTGCATTGCCCCGACCGCGCCGCCGGCGAGGGTTTCGCCCGACCCCAGCAGCTTGCTGTTCCACTCGTTCAGGTCGGCAAGAGCACGCGCTTGGTCGGCGGCAGTGCCCCATGCCGTGCAGGGCGGTGCGCCCGCGCTGCCTGTGCCTGAGGTACGGGGCTCCGTTCGCCGTATTGGTCGTGATCGCGTAGCAGCCCGCGCCCTTGCGATTGCTGTTGATCTTGTCGACCATATCGTTCACCAACACCAGCGCCTGGACGCGCTGGTACGACTCGACCT
>CAVUHQ010000003.1:0-45651 GCA_963741215.1 uncultured beta proteobacterium | reverse complement strand
GGTCACTCCTCGCAGGCGTCGAGCTACGGCGACTCCTGAGGCCAGACCCGGACTCGCTCGAGGTGTCGAAAGGGCAGAGGGCCGTTCGACTAGTGAACAGAACCAACCTCACGTGCTCGACAGCGGGCCGGAATGCCTGAGTTACCCGCTCGTGGGCCACACGCTTGACAAGTCAACAGGGCTCGGGCGCCCCCAGGCTTCGGGGCACGAAGCACGGAACCAAGGTGATCTGTAAGCCCGAAGATGCAGCTGCGCCTGAAGCGCAGATTCGCGCGTTGCTCGACACATGGACCAAGGCGGTGCGTGCCCGGGACCTAGACGCGGTGTTGGCCCGCCATTCACCGGACATCGTGATGTTTGACGTACCGCCTTCCGAGCAGTGGCGAGGAGTTCAGAAGTACCGGGAGTCGTGGGAACTCTTCTTCAAGGTCTTCCCGCAAGCAACCTCAGTCCGGCGACGCGGTGCGGCGGCAGGCTACCCGAATGACGCCGCCCAGTCCGATGACGATCAGCATCCACGTCGCGGGCTCGGGCACGGACGTCGTGCTCAGGATGAGATTGCCCGAAGTCACGTCGAGACCGAACGGATCGCCGAGGAAGGCCATGTACCCTTGTTCGCCGCCATGCGTGGTGCCCTGCGCGGTGAGCTTGTAGACGTAGCTCACGGTGTCACCGGGTTGAAGCGTCCCCAGCTTTACGTCCGTGGATACCGAGTCCAGACTGAACCTCGGGTTGAAGGGGTCGCCATTGTCCTTGAACGAATCGAACAGGGAGACCGTACTGTTGTTGGCGCCGAGAAACCCGACATCCGCGAAGTTCTCAAACACTCCCGGCCGAAGGATGAGCTGTCGTTCGAATGTGCGCAGGCCGAACTCGAAGCTTGCTCCAGGCGAAGTGCTGGAATCGGGATGGATGATCGTGGTCTCGAGAGTCGCCTTTGCCTCGGCCGTCTCAGTCGCGCTGAACGAATCGCGGTCGGGCGGCACGCCGATCAGCCCGACCTGCAGAGCCGGAATGTGGAGGTGCAGCGAGATCGATGCCGGGATGGTTCCGTTGTAGGTGAAGTTCTGCTTCCAGATGGCCTCGGAGACGAGCTGCCCGATCGCGGCCGGATTGGTGTTGCTCGGACTTCCGCCAATCCATGCCGTGACTCCGACGCCCCCGTTGCCGTCGGATTCGGCCAGTGAGGACGCAAACGCACCAACGATATTGGTCGAGCGGCCGGAGAGGTTCTCCCCCTTGGCCGCGAGGTGGAAATTCTTCGCGCTCTCCTTTGGTGTGGTGAAGGCGCCGGTCACCGTTTGCGTATCGTCGAAGAGGGTTGCGCCCGGCAGCAGCGCCTCGTGCACGAATGCCGACAAGTCGATCGGCGCGCCCACGATCTCGCCGGCGTATGCGGCTTGAACCGCCGCCAAGGCGACGGCACCGAGCGCCATCAGGGCGAGTGGTCTTTGCGGATACAACCGGGCGGGTGCAGAAGACTTCATCGCGTCCTCCTGCTGTGAGTCTCAGCGCAGGTCGTGCTCGTCGGCTCGCGGCCTGACGGGTGCGCTGGCGAACAAGCTTAGCTCAAAGTTACAACGTCCGCATGGGTCGAAAGCTATAGCAGTTGCGTATTTGAGATGTGCCCCGCGCCTGCACCGCCACAACCCGGGGTGGGACGCCCGATACGCTACGGCGTGCGAGGGCGGCGCACAGAGACCACCGCTGTTCTGCCGTCTGTGCAGCGCACTAGGGTAGGCGTACCAGCCTGCGACGAGTCCAACGGCAGCTATCGGGTTACGAGTGTGTCTTGGCCAACGACGGGAAGTGGCCGGACTGAGACCGTCAATCGACGGATTCCAATCGACCCGAAGGAGACCGAACGATCGTCCGCCAGGACCTATGATCGTTTGCCTTCGTCGAGGCCCGATCTCTTGCCAGGCAGTCGCATGATCGAACGCGGACAACCTTCCCGAGGAGGTGATCGGGCAGTGCGTGGGCGGCTGGCGGGGTGCCGGGCGCGACGCAGACTAACGGGGTGCGTCTCCGGCCATTGTCCTGGCGACCGATTCGCAGCGTTCTATGCTGCGCAAGTGCGACTCGCGGACGCTGGCGATCGTGGCCCTCGCGTCGTCATCCAGACGCGGCAGCGCCTCGTCGAACCGCTTCACCGCCCAGCGGAGCCCTTTCGCGAGGAGCTCGACGCGCGCGCGACGGCCCTCGACGGCGAGCAGCTTGCCGAGGAAGTCGCTGGTGGCGTGACTGTAGTCGGCGCCGAGCCGCTCGATCTGCTTGCCGAGCAACGCGCAGTTGTGCGCCTCGTCGGCGTGGACGCGACGCAATACGGCCCAGGCCTCGCCGCGGCGCGGGCTCCCCTCAAGAATGTTGAGCAGCGCTTTCGCCCCTGAGCGCTCGGCCTCGAGCATCCGATTCAGGAAGGCGACCTGCTCGTCGCGGGAAAACGGTTGGTCCCGTGCCATCCTGCCTGCTTCGGTCAAGGGCAACCCCCGGCCAAGAGGCGAAATTCAATAGTTCCGACCCGGCGCCCGAAAGCCGACCGTCGGGCCGGAATATATGCTGCATTGAAAAATGCGTTTTCGGGACAGTTTGCCTACAACGTGCCATTCTTATTGTGAATCGACCGGACTAGCCCAAAGTGACCTGACTAGCGCTACGTTGTGGCTCTACTTTATCTTCTCCCAATGATCGACGAAGGCCCCTTCGGCGGTCGCAGTCAGTCGGTCGCCGTCGTACTCCACGGACGGCGCATCAAAGGGGAGCTTGAACGAGATCTTTCGACCCTGCCAAGTCACGGGCACTGTCTTCGTTTCACCCGACAGGGCATAAATGGGTGATTGCGGATTACCAGGGTCAATTAGGACGCTAAAAAGCAACGTCTCAGTATATTCTCGATTGGTTAGGATATAGGTAGATATGAGGGAGTACGAACTGGGCTTGCCCTCCGACGTGTACCAAAACACATTCAGATTGCGCTGACCCTTGGCGAGCGAATACATTCCCATAACCTGAGGCGGCGTGATGTGAGTTCCATCGGGAAGGTCGCGCGCCACGAGTCTCCAAGTCCCTTCGACACTAGCCAGCTGACCATAGGCGGGCGCTTCGAGCAGAAACACCGCCGTCACGATAAGGCCCACGATCTGCCACAAAGAAAAACCATGTCGCTGTTTCATAGGAGTCTCCTCTTGGTTGATATCAGGTGAGTGTCCATCGTATGACGAGCTAGCCATCAAGAAAATGACCGTGGCCGACCTCGGTCGCTCTGACGCCAGCACAAGTATGCTCTTATCACAGCTGGTCCAACCTAAACACCAGGCTGCAAAAGAGGGTAAGGGGTAGGTCTTGGGGACGCAACGTCGGACCGTACCATTAACTGTTTGCGGGTTCGCGAACGTCAATTCGCTTCCTGATTAGTGACGAAGCTCAGCCAGAGAGTGGGTGTGGGCCAAACGCCGTCATTCCGGGGCTGCCCGCGAGGGTAGAACCGCGACTGTCAGTCGACCGACCGTCATCGACCCAGTGCCGCCCGTCGCCAGCGTCCGTTCCCGGGCATCTCAACCTCTCCTCGATCTCATCACCTTGTCCACCCTACAGGCGAGGAACGGACACAGTCGCCACTAACGTGGTCGATCCCGTATGCAGTGAAGTCACAAGGAACCAGGCTCGTCTGGATAGAAACTACTCTGCCTTAATCTGCCTATTTTGCAGGGAGGCGAAGGCATGGCGGACAAGTTGTTGGAATTGGTCCAACAGCCCTTCAGATTCGGCTTGTGGCTCAGCCGTCGGCCCGATCGCAAGCGAAATACAAGCGCCGACATCGGCTCTTTGCCCGCTTCGCTGGGCTGATTCGGTCGTTCGCAAAGTTCCAGATGGGAGCCCTTCTCTAGCCACTCGGATACCGTTGCGGCACCCGTTCCCGCGGGTGTAAGCTTGGCGACAGCCTTCCGCTTGGGTCGTTTCATGCTGAGGAGCGCTGTAGGACTGACTCCGCGAGCGCCCCGAGATTCCTGATTTGTTCTGCCCGGCTGAACGAAGGAGGTGATCATGCTGCAGTCCGTTCGCGGGCTGCCGGTCGCTTTCAGCCTATTGGCAACAGTCCTTGTTTGCGTGTCGGCACATGCGACGATCTTCTCAGCCAGTGGCACGATCGCCGATATCCAAGCAGAGTTCGACAATTTTTTAGCCATCGTCGCCGTCCCTCATGGCGGACGGCGCATCCGCTGGGACGGCGCGCCCGACGACCGGGCTGCTCCAAACCCGACGGCGATCTACCGAACACGAGTCTAGTCGGGATGCGATAAGCATCGAGCGGCCTATTCGAATTTGACGCCGTTTGTCAGGAGGTTCGACATGCAGACCTGGACGCGACCCATCTTTATGGCACTGTCGCTCGCGCTTAGCGCGCCGGGCGCCTGGGCGATCGGCGAATTCAGCAGCACGAGCGCAAGCGGCAAGGCTCAGCTATGCCCCGAACCGCTCACGTCGTCGTGCGCGGGCGCGACGATCGAGCAATTGTCCGATGGTGGGTTTCTGCAAACGCTGGCCACGGTCGCGATGTCGCCCGCCAACACCGCGCTTCATCCAGGCGTCAACTTTTCCGCTTTCGCGAGCTACGATCCGTTGGTGTTCGAGCTGCCGGTGCTCAAGACGTTAGCCTCTTCCAACTCCGCGCTGGGCTATCTGACCACCGCCACTGCCGACGCGGTGCAGGCCTACACCTACACTGGCGTGACGCCGCAGACCTTCACGCTGGTCGTCACGGTCGACGCCGCCCTGACCGGTCAGGACAACCGCGTGATCGGTGGAGTCAGCGCCTATGCCGAGGACTTTCTCACCGGCACAGTTCCGGACGGGCCGGGCACCTTGCTCACCAACCCAATCAGCTTCTCGCTCTCGCTCACCGGCAGCAGCACCAAGAGCTTCAGCTTCACGCTCGATCCCCGCGAAAGCGTCTACCTGGACGCATTTCTGTCCGCGACTGCACGCAGTACTCGTGGCCCATCCGTGGCCGACGCCTTCAACAGCATGACAATGCACTTCACCGACACCACCGGACTGGTCGTCGCCAGAGCCATTCCTGAAGCGGGAGCACTGCCGTTGCTCTGTGCCGGTCTAGCGTTGATCGCCGTCCTGATGCGGCGGCGGCACCGCTGGTTATGCGACAGGTAATCTGAGCGGTGCTCTATCATCACCGTACTTGTTAGTACGTGCCCGGATAGCTGCCACCATCAGTAAAAATTCTGGCCGGCGATGTATGCGCCGTGCACGCTGCAGACTAACGCGCACAGCGGCCGAATTCGGCAGGATTACCGAAGCGGGCGGCAGGCACGCTCGTCAAGTGCTGTGCGTGAACCTCCTCGAAGCTCTTTCCCAGGCATCTTAGCGCCAGCCACGGTGCTGCTTTTCTAGCGGTCGGTGCTCGTGCGGACGGATGAGGTGATACGGTGACGGCCGCTTTTTCGCCGGACTCAAGGTCAGGGTGATCCAGCCAAATCAACGAGTGTCTGCTTCGGAGCAATTTGGGGATAGGCGCTGACAGTCCGGAGTTGGCCGGACGCTGCCTGTGAGAACAACGCAGGCGGCATTCGAGCGCCGGATATCGCGGCGGCAACTTCCACGAACCACAAACCCTAGGGTCGAGCCCGTGCGCGTTGCAAGCAGATTCCGCTTTAGATGGGTCCACTACCCCACAAAGTCCGGTATTGCGTCTCCGGCCAAGTTGCGCGACGAGGACGCGCCGGGCTGTGGGCCGACAGCGTCGAGACCTGAGTGCACCTTCAGTCCACCGCACGAATATCGACATCCTTCGTCTCTCTCACGAAGACCAGACTCACAACGAATGCAATCGACGCGGTGATAACCGGATACCAGAGTCCTGCGTAGATGTTACCGCTCGCCGCGATGATCGCGAATGCGGTCGCGGGCAGAAACCCGCCGAACCAGCCGACACCGACATGATAGGGAACCGACAACGACGTATAACGGATGCGCGTTGGAAACATCTCTACGAGCATTGCGGCCAGCGGGCCATAGGTCAAAGTCCCGCACGACATCAGCAGCATCAAAATGAGAACGGCCATCGACCGGTTCATTTCTCCTGGATCCGCTTTCGGGGAATAACCCGCCTGCTTGAGGGTGGCTGCGAGGGCACTTTGGAATTCGGTGGCCTTGGTCTTGGCGTCCGGTCCGCTCGCGTCATAGGCCTCGACTAACGCTCGAGCCGACCCTGATCTGAGCTGCCGTGCCGGCCGGCGCGACGACACTCTGGTAGTTCACACCCGCCTTCGACAAACTGCTTTTGGCGATGTCGCACGACGTATGAAATTTCGCCGTTCCGACCGGATTGAACTGGAACGAACACTCGCGAGGATCGGCGACCACTGTGACTGGCGAATTCTGCTGAGCACGCTCGAGAGCAGGATTGACGTAATGGGTAAGCGCCTTGTACAGGGGGAAGAAGACAACAATGCCGAGCACCACGCCGGTGAGGAAGATCCGCTTGCGGCCGATCCGATCGGAAAGCGTACCGAAGACGTAGTACAACGGTGCCGTCAACAGGGTGGCGATGATGATCAGCCAATTGGCCGTCACGCTATCCGTTTTGAGTATCTGCGTCAGAAAGAATAACGAGTAGAACTGGCCCGTGTACCAGATCACGGCCTGACCCATCGCCAGACCAAAGAACGCGATCAGGATCAATTTCAAATTGCGCCACTGGCCGAACGCTTCCGAAAGCGGGGCTTTGGATGTGCGACCTTGGGCTTTCATGCGGAGGAAGGCTGGGGACTCGTTCAACTTGAGGCGGATCCAAACGGAAATCAGCAGCAGCACGATCGACAACAGAAACGGAATGCGCCAACCCCAGTCGGCGAACGCGGCTTCACCCAGCGCGTAGCGCACAAATAGAACAACGCCCAGCGACATCAGAAGCGCCAGGGACCCGGTGGTCTGAATCCACGAAGTCCATGAGCCGCGATGGCCATCCGGCGCATGCTCCGCGACATAGATCACCGCTCCGCCGTATTCACCACCTATCGCAAGCCCTTGCAGCATGCGCAAGGCGACGAAAACGACAGGCGCTGCGATGCCGATGGACGCAAAACCCGGCAGCAGGCCGATTGCGAACGTCGCGAAGCCCATCAGGACGATCGTGATCACGAAGGTGTACTTGCGACCGACCAGATCGCCGAGGCGCCCGAAAACGACGGCACCGAGCGGTCGGACAGCGAAGCCTGCAGCAAAACCGAGCAAAGTAAAGATGAATGCCGCGGCGGGATTTACGCCCGAGAAGAAGTGTCTGCTGATCTCCGCGGCCAAAGCGCCAACAAGTAAGAAGTCGTACCACTCGAACACAGTGCCCAGGGAGGATGCGAACACAACGAGCTTGTCGCTCTTCGTCATGGTGACTTTCGACAACTTCTGGGTTCCCTCCACGGCTGGAGCCTCTTCGATCATGTCCTCTCCTGGCGCGCATGGTACCTTCCCACAGAGTTCTATGTGTATCTTGCGCGTGCGTGTCCAGACTTGGCCGATAGCGATCGGCCGAGGAGGGCCGCTTTCGGACCCGAGACCGATCCGCGCTGCAAAGGTTCGGATCAAGTGAGTGCAGAAGATGCCGAGGCGCTCAGGCAGCTGGGCGAGATCGTGAAGGCGCTAACCGAAAAGAAGTAGACGTGCTAGGGACGCGAAGGATCAGTACAGCTCCCACCACGATTCGCGGGCGTTCAGCAGTTCGGCGGCCGGTTTTTCGAGGACGATGCGGCCGGACTTCATCACGTAGGCCCGATGTGCCATCCCGAGCGCCGTCTTGATGTTCTGCTCGACGATCAAAATGCTGGTGCCGAAGCGTTGATTGATGCGCGTGGCCGCTTCGAGCACGCGCTGCACGACCACGGGCGCGAGCCCGATCGACGGCTCGTCCATCATCATCAGCTTCGGGCGCTGCATGAGCGCGGTGCCCACCGCCACCATCTGCTGCTGGCCGCCGGACATCGTCCCCACTTTCTGGCCGCCCCGGTCGGCCAGCGCAGGGAACAATTCCAGGACCTCGTCGACCCGCTGCAACGTAGTTCGCCGCTCGCTTTGTGTGTACGCGCCCAGCATGAGATTCTCGATCAGCGTGAGATCGGGAAACACACCGCGACCTTGCGGGACGAGCGCGATGCCGCGACGCACGTTTTCCGCCGGGTCGCCGTTGGCCCAGGTGCGGCCGCCGAAGCGCACCTGCCCGCCGCGTGCACGGAGCAGGCCCAGGATTGTCTTGAGCGCGGTCGATTTGCCGGCGCCGTTGTGACCGAGCAGGGCGACCACCTCGGCTTCGTGCACGCGCAACGATATGCCTTGCAGCACCGTCTTTTTTCCGTAGCCGGCCTCTAGGCCTTCGACCTCCAGCAGAGCGTCTGCCACCGCTACACCCCGAAGTAGATCTCGGTCAGCGCCGGGTCGCGCGTGATCTGCTCCGGCTTGCCCCGCGCGAGCACGCCTCCCTGGTGCAGGAACACGACCTCATCGGAGAGCTGGGAGATCAGCTCCATGTTGTGCTCGATCAGCAGCACGGTCTTGCCACGCTCTACCAGTCGGCGCACCAGCGGCACGATTCTCATCATCGACTCGCTGTCGAGCCCCGAGGTGGGCTCGTCCAGCAACAGCACCTCGGCGTCGGTGGCGAAGATGCGGGCCATAGACAACAGCTTCTGCTCCGGATAGGCGAGGTCTTCGGCCAGCTCGTGAGCACGCGCCGCCAGCCCGAAGAACGCCAGCACTTCCATCGCTCGCTCGAGTGCCGCTTTCTCCTCGATCCGCACTCTGCGTGGCCGCAGAAACAGGGATACAACGTTCTCGCCGGTTGGCGTCGAGCACGCGAGCAGGACGTTCTCCAGCACGGTCATCCTGTTCCACAAGCGCAGATGTTGGAAGGTGCGTACCACGCCACGAGCCTCCACCTGATGCGGAGCCAGCCCGGACAGCTCCGCGCCCTTGAAGCGGATGGAGCCCGAATCGGCGCGCAGAAATCCGGTGATCAGGTTGAACACCGTGGTCTTGCCGGCACCATTGGGACCGATCAGGCCGGTGATGAGTCTCGGCGCCACCTCGAAGCTGCAGTCCGCCACGGCCTGAATACCGCCGAAGGCTTTCGACACGCCATGGAGCGTCAGGACCGGCTCGGTCGCGCTGCGCTCGCTCACGCCGTCGGCCTGGCGCGGGCGCGGCCGAGAATACCCTCTGGTCGCAGGAACATGAACAGGATCAGCAGAACGCCGTACAGGATCTGCCGCATGGGCGCCGCCACGCTGTCGGGGATCGCCAGGAACTTGAGCGCTTCGGGGACGGCCAGCAGGATGAACGCGCCCAACATCGGGCCCGCCAGCCGCTCGGTGCCGCCGAGCACGACCAGCGACGTGATGAAAATGGACTCCTCCAGCGTGAAGCTGGTCGGGTTGATATAGGTGATGTAGTGCGCGTACAGGCTGCCGGCCAGAGCGCCGAGCGCGGAGGAGACTGTGGTAATGACGATCCGCACCAGCACCACGTTCTTGCCGGTCGCCTGCGCGGCGACCTCGTCTTCGCGGATCGCACGCAACAATCGACCGAACGCCGAGTGCGTGAGCCGGTGACAGATTGCGTATGTAAGGCTCGCCAACGCCAGCGCCAGCAGCACGTATTTGAACGGGCTGTCGATGGTGAAGCCGAACACGGTGGGCCGCGGTATGCCCGGCAGCCCGGCGTGGCCATTGGTGAGAGTAGTCCAATTGATGAACACCGTCAGGATCACGATCTGCAGTCCGAACGAGGCGACGATGTAGTAGTCCCCCGCCACCCGCAGCGAGGGGATTGCGATCAGGGCGGCCGCAAAGGCACCCACTGCGCCGGCGACGACCAGTCCACCCCAGAAGCCCAGTCCGAGCTTGAGCGCGGCGAGCGCCGAAGCGTATGCGCCGATGCCGTAGATCGCCGCGTGCGCCAGGGAGAAGATCCCCGAATAGCCGATCAGAAGGTTGAGCGATAGGGCGAGGATCGTATAGATCCCGACCATGACCAGATAGTGAGCGATGTAGGCGGTCATGTCGTTACACCTCAGCGGACTTCACCGTACGCCCGAAGAACCCGCGCGGCCGCATGAGGATGAACAGCAGGAACACGCCAAAGCTGATGGCCGACTGCCACTCGGAGGGCAGCTTCCAGATGCCGAGGTTTTCCAGCAGCCCAAGGAACAGCCCGCCGAGCAGAGCGCCGGGGATCGAACCGATGCCGCCCATGATCACGGCAACCGAAGCCACAAGGACGAAGCGGGTGCCGCGGAAGGGCTCGGCGCCAACGTCCATGGCCACCAGAATTCCCGCGGGAGCGGCGAGCGCCGAGCCCACCGCATAGGTCACCCAATGCACGCGGTTCAAATGGATCCCTACCGTGCGCGCCATCTCCGGCGAGCTGGAGACGGCCCGGATGGCTTGTCCCCAGCGCGAGCGCTTCAGAAACACCATGAGCGCGACATATCCCACCGCCGCCAGCAGCACGGTGAGGACATGGAGGTAGGTGAGAAAGACAGGACCGATGATCAGCGATTGGTTGAGCACGCCGATGTCCAGGCGCATCGGGTCCGGCGTGAAGATGATCGCGAGCGTGTTCTCGATCAGGATCAGCAGCCCGAGCGATGCGATGAAGATGCTGGTGCGGAAGGCCCCCCGGCGCTCGAGGCGCTGGTAGACGAGCAGGTCGATCAGCAACCCCGAAGCGGCGGCGGCCAGGATGGCCAGGACGATGGCTGCGGGGAGGGGCAGATGCAGCAGCTTCTGTGCGACATACGCGTAGTAGGCCGCCAGCGAGAAGACGGCACCGTGCGCGACGTGGAAGTGCAGGGTCGTGCCGTAGATCAATCCCCAGCCCAGCGCACACAGGGCGTACAAGCTCCCGACCACGAGCCCGGTCGCGAGCAGCTGCAGGACGAGGTCCACTCCGGCCGGCCTACTGGGCGGCCTTGACCAGCTTCTCGACCTGCACCTTGCCGTCCTTGAGCACGCCGACTTCGATATCCATCAGCGCGGCGTGGTTCGGCTGGAACACCAGCTTGCCGGTCAGCGTATCGAACGTCCGGATCGATTCGATCGCATTCTTGATGCCCTCGCCGTCCAGCGTGCCGGTCTTCTTGATCGCCGCTCTGGCAGCGGCAGCGAAGATCTTGGTGGCGCCGTAATACTGCACGGCGAAGAAACCGGCGTCGGTCTTGTAACGCTCCTTGAATTTGCGCGCGAAGGCGGAGTCGGAATCGTACGGCAGCCGCGTGACGAGCATGCCTTGTGCCCCGGGTGATTTGAGGACTTCGGGTATCAAGACCCAGGAGGCGGCCGCCAGCGGAACCTTGATGCCGAGCTCTCGTGCCTGGTCCGCGATGATCGCCACGTTGCGGCCGTAGGACGAAATGAATACAAAGTCACCGCCGGATGCTTTCAGCTTGGCGAGCGCGGCGCGGAAATCGTTGCCGTCGAGCGGCACCAGCTCTTCCGCCAGCACTGTGCCGCCGCCCGCCGTAAAGCGCTCGCGGAATGACTTGGCGGCGTTGCGGCCGGCCTCATCGTTGGCCACGATCATGACCGCGGACTTGAATCTCTTGTCCTGCGTCAGCCAGTCGCACAGTACCCGCACCTCGTTGGAGATGACCGGGATGTTGTTGTAGAGGTAGTCCTTGTTGGCGAGATTGTCGGATTGACCGCCTCCATTGATCATGAGGACCTTGTGCTGCACGCCGATCGGCTGGATCGCAAGGGTGATTGCGGAGTAGGAGGTCAGCGTAAACGGTACTTTCTCGACCTCCACCAAGCGCTGCATGGCGTTCACCGCCTTGGAAGCGTCCGCGGCGTGATCCTCGTAGATCACTTCGAGCTTGCGGCCTGCGATGCCGCCGCTTGTGTTGATCTCATCCACGGCCATTTCCGTCCCGCCCTTCATCCACACGCCGTACGAGGCGCCCGAACCGGTGAGCGGAAGGATGGCGCCGATCTTGATCGGCTGCTGCTGCGCCAGGGCGGCAGACGCACCGATAAGAGTCACCGAAACGAGCGCGGCGAGACGCTTCAGCATTGCAGGATCCTCCCAGCCTGGATAATTCATGAGGGACTCGGGATGATGGCGAGTCGAGTTGCGAGTCAGTTGTGGTTCGACTGGCGCAGCCGATAGTTCACTCTATCGGCAAGACAGTCGAGCCGCAAATGGCCGCAAATCGGCCGCCAGCGCCCGAGTAGCCCAGCGCAACACCTTGTACCCGGCATGAATCGCTCACACGCTTCAGCCCGCGCCCCCTTCGTAATCTTCGGGGGCGTCTTCATGAATTGTCCAGGCTAGCCAGGGATGCGGATAACAGTCGGAACGGGAATGTGGCTGAGGCTATCCAGTCGCTCTGGAGAAGTCAACTGGCGAGATGGGTCGACGGGCTCATCATCCGAGTCACGTCATCTCAAGAAACAGCGACGTTCAGGATCGAAAGCCGGGACAGAGCTGACCTGGAGTCGCTGCTGCGCTATTGCGCGTGGCCGGCCCTGCATCATCCGATGAGACCCTGCAGATCCGGCGTGCGCCGGGTCCATCCGGTCTCGCGCTCGAACGCAGCGCCCAGCCGCAGCAACGTGCCCTCCGCGAACGGCTTGCCCAGGAGTTGAACGCCAACCGGCAAAGCCTGCGGCGAGAAGCCCGCCGGCAGCGCCAGGCCGCACGCCCCGACGTAATTTCCTGCCCGCGTGAAGGTAGCCGGGGTCAGCTTCTCATCCACTTCGCTCACGGGAATGGCCGGTGCCGCCACCGCGGGTGTGAGCAACGCGTCTATGTCTTCCATCCACTCCACGAAGCGCGCAATCGCCGCGCGCTGATGATCGCGCGTAGCGATGTAGTCGGCCGCGCTGACCTTCTTCCCCCGACTATCCGGGCGCGCACCGCCGGGCCGATTGGCAGGCTCTCGTCCTCGACGTAGGCGCGATGAACCGCGTAGGCCTCGGCCGCAATCAGCTCACCGTTGCGCGTGGTCAGTTCCTCGAAGCCGAACGGAAACGCCCGCTCCTCCACGCTCACGCCGAGTGCCCGCAATACGCGAGCCGCTTCGTCGCAGGCCCGCTTTACGGCTGGATCGACCGACCCCGGAAGCTGGGACTCGGGCAGCACGACAACGCGCAGGCCCTTCACGCTCGGCGCCTGCAGGCCGGGCAGCGAGAAGGCAGGGGCCTGATACGTATTCGGATCGTGGACGTCTTGGCCTGCCATGATGGCCAGCAAGATCCCGGCATCGGCGACCGTGCGCGTCATCGGGCCGACCGAGTCGAGTGTGGTCGACAGAGGAAAGCAGCCGTGCAGGCTGATGCGCCCGAAGGTCGTCTTCAGGCCGACGATGCCGTTGAACGCCGCGGGAATACGCACGGACCCGCCGGTGTCGGAACCGATCGCGGCAGGGGCGAGTCCGGCGGCCACCGCCACGCCCGAGCCGCTGCTCGAGCCGCCTGGAATGCGGTGAGTCGTCAGATCCCAGGGATTCCACGGTGTGCCGCACAAGGGATTGGTGCCATATCCGCCGAACGCGAACTCCACCATCTGCGTCTTGCCGAGGATGATCATTCCGGCGGCGCGCAGGCGCTCGACGACGGTCGCGGTCGTCGTGCCCCGGCGGGTCGCCCACGCCTTGGAGCCCACCGCACCGAGCTTGCCTTCGATGTCGCACAGATCCTTGACGGCGATCGGCAGCCCATGCAGTTGCCCGACTGGCCACCCGGACCGGCGGATGCGATCGGCGGCCTCCGCCGCTGCGAGCGCTTCGTCGCGATAAACCTCGGCGTAGGCGTTGAGCTTGCGGTTGGCTTTGTCGATGCGGTCCAGAAAATACCGCGTCAGCTCGAGCGCGGAAAACTCTCCCGCGCGCAGGGCCTGCGCGAGCTCCGCGAGGCTGCGAAAGGCGGTCTCGGTTAGCATGTTCTCTCCTTTTGCAGCAATGCTAGCTCAATGCCGCTTGCCCAGCCAGCGCTGGGCTTTCTGCATCGCGATCAACGCGGCCGCGTTGCCCATGCCATGGCGATCGGCCGCATGCAACGCGATCTGAAGCAACTGCGCGGTCGCGAATGCGTCCGCCAGCGCCTGGTGACGAGCGGCGGGCGCGATATCGAAGTGCGCCAGCCAGTCCTCGAGCGAATGGCATTCGGTTGTCTGAAACAGGGCCGGGAGCAGAAGCGCGAGATCCAGCCACGGTTGTTGGACCGTCACTCCGAGAATCGACTTGAGCGCCCGCGTGAGCATGGTCCGGTCGAACTCGGCGCGAAACGCCACCAGCGGTGCCGTTCCGACGTAGTCGAGGAAATCGAGCATGCCCGTTGCGGGCTCGACGCCGGAGAGCTGCATCTGCCCGCCGATGCCATGGATCAGGATGTTCGCGTCGGGGCTCGCCTGCTCCTGCCGCAGCACGGTTTCGAAGCAGTCGGAGAGCGGGAGGCGGCCAGCGGAGACGGCTGCTGCACCGATCGCGATGACACAATCGCGGCGCATATCGAGACCCGTGGTTTCGGTGTCGACGACAACGTAGCGTGCGCGAACATGCGGGAGCGCCAGATCGACCGGCGGCAGCTTGCGCCACGCTGCCAGACGCTCTGCCTGCGTGCCGGTGACTTTCGGCCTTCCCCACAGAAATCCGAGCGCGCCATCGAGGCGATTCACGACATTACGGTCACAGTTGATAGACGCTTTGCAGCCGCTGCTGCAGCTTGCGCGCCTGGCGAAACGCTTCCTTGAGCATGCGCTGGTCTACTTCGTTCAACGCATAGGGATCGATGTGGTTCGCGGCGCCGTGCCCGCCGCTCAGGTCACTTTGCCGCAGCCGCAGCAGCTGCAGGAAATGAAAGCCTTCGATGGTTGCGTCCACATGCCGATCCTCGACGTTCAGGCGCTTGCCCGCGGCGCGCAACCGGGCCGCGGTGCCGGTCTCCGCCAGCCCGAAAGCGAGCGCAAATACGCGCGCGGCATCGACGAACAGCCGCGTGCCGCGAGTCTTCAGGTTCAACGTGCCCTTGTGCGCGGTCGTGTCGTCCGTCGCGAAGGCGCGGATCAATCCCAGGGGCGGGCCGACCTCGAGCGCGTTCTGCGCCATCAGCCGCAGGAAGAGCTTGCTTTCCTGCGCGTAGCTGTTGAGCCACTCGCGCAGACCCTCCGCCAGCCTGGCGTTTCCTGACAGCGGCCGGAAATCGAACAGGATGTTGGCCTGGAGCAATGCTGCGGGGGTCGGCTCGCGCATCCACGCCAGGAATTTCTCCTTCCATTCGTCCACAGACAGGCAAAGATCGGGATTCGATGCCATGACCTTGCCGGTGCACAGCGGGAAGCCCACTGCTTCGAGATTGGCGTTGACCGTCTGGGCGAACGCGAGCAGTTGCGGGCGCAGGCGCCGGACGGCGCTGCTATCGTCGGCGGCGAACACCAGCGCGTTGTCCTGGTCGGTCGCGAACGTCTGCTCGCCGCGGCCTTCGCTCCCCAGCGCCAGCCAGCACCAGTCGCAGCCGGAGAGATCATGCTCGGCGAGCGTCTGCTCGATGACTTGCCGCGAAAGCGCGTCGTTGAGCGCGGCAATCGTGCGCGTCAGCGGTTCGGCGACGACACCCTGCGCCAGCAGGCTCTGCGTGAGGTGGCGGATGTCGTCCGCGGCGCGCTTCAAGCCATCGAGGTTGCGCGCCGAGCGCAACGTCGCGGTGACCTGACCCATCGACACGCGCTGCAGCGAAAACAGGTCGCGTTCCGAAACCACTCCCGCGACGCGCCGTTCGTCGACAACGATGAGCTGGCGGAGCGCCGCGCTCGGCCATCGTCTGCAGCGCGTCGGAGGCGGTGGCCGTTGTCGGCAGCGTGACCGCCGGCGCGGACATCACCTCGGCGGTGAGCGTCGACAGCGGCTTGCCGGTCAGCACCACGCGCTGCAGCAGATCGAGCAGAGTAAAGATGCCGGCGGGCGCACCGTCGGGATCGACGACAACGATGGTGCGGACCGTTCCCGCGCGCATCGCTTCCAGCGCCTCGGATAGAGGTGCCGTTGCCGCGCAGGTCACGGGCGCGCGCCGGATCAACTCGGCCAAGGGCCGCGTCAGCGTCTGCTGCTCGGCCGCACGCTGGCTGTACTGGCTCTGCAGTTGAGCCAGCGACTGCTTGAGCGTTTCCGTGATCGCCTGCGTGCAGAACCGCTCGAACTCGGGTGACTGCCGCCTCAGCTCGGTGAAATCGTCGCGCGCGAGCAGGTAACAGAACGTGTCCTGCAGCGCGAAGTAGAACTTGGTGCTGGCCCCGCTGGCCGACAGTGCGCCGACCGGAAACCCTTCGCCCGGGCCCAGCGTCGCGTCCGGTTCCAGTCGCGAATCGATGGTGTGACTGCCGACGAGGCCGCGTTGAACGATGTGCAGATGCTCTACCGCCCCCATCTCCGGGGCGAGGATAGGTCGTGTCCTTGGCGAAATAGGCAAGCTTGAGCCCCGAGATCAGAAACGCCAGCGCGTCGCGGCTCATCTGGTTGTACGGGGCGTGACGGCAAAGGAACTCGCGTGTCCCTTCGACCAGCAACGCGGGCGCGGCGCTCACCGGGCCGCTCGCCGCAGTGCGGAACTCGAAAACGCTGCGCCAGGCCCAAGCCCTCGCTCGGGACCGCTAATGGGCGGCGGCCTTGGCGGCGAGGATGCCGGTGTTCTGACGCACATACAGCTCGTCCCACATGTCTTCGGCGCGCTTGTCGCGATACAGGAGCGAACCCAGGATCACGGCGAGGAAGCCGAGCGGAATCGAAATCAGACCGGGGTTGCGCAGATCGAACAGTGGCTTATCCAGCCCCACCAGGCTGGTTTCCTCGTTGGCGAACTTGTCGAGCTTGCCCTTGGCGATCGCCACCTCCTTCTGCATCGCGACGAGCGCCTTCTCGGTCTTGGTCTTCGCCGCATCGTCGGTGGCGGCGGCCAGGTCGGCCGTGAGCTTGCTTTCCTTGGCCGGCGCGGCATCGACGACCTTCTGCGCCGCCGCCTTGATCAGCTTGGGGTAGGTCATGTTCGGCGATACCAGGACGAGCCCGATCGCGGTCAGCGTGCCGACGATCATCCCGAGGACGATGCCGCCGGTGTTGCAGCGTTTCCAGTACAGGGTCAGCAATACGCATGGAAAGTTCGCCGATGCCGCCACCGCAAACGCCAGCGCCACCAAATGCGCGACATTCTGTCCCTTGGCTGCGATACCGATGACGATGGCCAGTGCGCCGACCAGTCCGGTGGCGATGCGCGCCGCCTTGACCTGCTCCTGCGGCGTCACATTCTTCTCGCCGCGGATGACGCCCACCCACAGATCGTGCGCCATCGCGGAGGCCGCTGCGAGCACCAGCCCTGCCACCACGGCGACGATGGTTGCAAAGGCGACCGCGGCAACAAAGGCGAGGAACAGGTTGCCCAGCATCGAATCCGCGCCGCCTCCCACGTACTGGGCGAGCAGCGGCGCAGCCATGTTGCCGCCCGCGTCGATGGTCTTGATCTGCGCCGAGCCCACGTTGATTGCCGATCCCATTCCCAGGAAGATGGTCAGCACATAGAAACCGCCGATGATGCCCATCGCCCAGATCACCGACTTGCGCGCTTCCTTGGCGGTAGGCACGGTGAAGAACCGCATCAGGATGTGCGGCAGCCCGGCGGTTCCGAATACCAGCGCCATGCCGAGCGAGATCTGGTCGATCGGCGCCTTGAAGTAGAGCCCGGGCTCCAGGAAGCGCTGTCCGAGCTCGGCCGCCGACATCGTCGCCGCCTTGTCGCCGAGCAGGGCGGCGACGTTTGCCTGCACCTTGGGGTCGCCGACAACAGCCTGCAGGAACGCGGGCAGGCTGAAGCCGTACGGCGTCCACACAAATATCACCAGCACGATCGACGCGGTGACCAGCAGGATGGCTTTGATGATCTGCACCCACGTCGTCGCCACCATGCCGCCGAACAACACGTAGCCCAGCATCAGGACGCCGACCACCACCACCGAGACTTCGTAGTCGATGCCGATCAGCGTTTTGACCAGCACGCCGCCGCCCACCATTTGCGCGGTCAGATAAAAGGTCGACACCGTGATCACCGAGATAGCGCCGACCACTCTCACCTTCTTCGGGTCGTTGCGGTAGGCGAGAATATCGGACAGGGTGTACTTGCCGATGTTGCGGCACGGCTCGGCAATAACCAGCAGCACCGTGATGTACGCGACCAGCCACCCGACCGAATACATGAAGCCGTCGTAGCCGTACAGCGAGATCAGGCCCGCTATGCCGAGGAACGACGCCGCGGACAAATAGTCGCCGGCGATCGCCCAGCCGTTCTGCAGGCCCGAAACGCCGCCGCCGGCCGTATAGAAATCGGCGACGCTCTTGACTCGCTTGGCGGCGAGGTAGGTGACGAACATGGTCAGCGCGATGATGAGGCCGAACACAAGAAAGGTAAGCCAGCGCCATTTATCGGCGACAGCACTCTGCGCCAATGCCGATGAGGCGGCCGCGAGCAACGCGATGCCGGCAGCAAGTAAGGCGAAGCGATAGCGGCTCATTTTTTTCCTCCCAACCGTTGTTCCACATCGCGTACGATTTCAGAGGCCATCGCGTCGAATTCCGCGTTCGCCCGGCGCGAGTACACGAATGCGATGCCCCACGCGACGATGAACTCCGACAGTGCGAACAGCAGGCCGACATTGATCGGTCCCCAGACCTTGATCTTGTACAGCTCCTGGAAATAGGCGGCACCGATCGGCAACAGAAAGTAATACACGACAGAAAAGACCATCAGCCCCCAGAGAAAGGCGGATTTTTTGCGATGCAATGCCTGGAACCTGGGTTCGGCGGCAATCGCCTGCCAGTCCACCTTCGCGGGATCGATCATGGCTGCCTCCACGGACGTTCGTCAGGGACGTTAAGCCTGGGAATTCATGCGGGTGAGTGCGGCGCTGGCTTCTTCTGGACGGCGCGGTGGTATGCCAGATGCACGCGAAGCCCGGCTCGTTGCCCCTCGCTGAATACCAACCGGTGCCAACCCGCAATCTATCCCCTGGCGGGCGAGCCGGTCAATGGCCGGCACGAATCTCCGAATTGACTGCGACTGCCAGGGCCGGATATGCTCTCCGGATCTCCCGACTAGCTTTGCGGTCGCAGCTGGTCCCGTGGCTTTGCCAGCCACGTTCTCATTTCTTCGCTCGGGTCGAGCTCCAGTGCTTTGCGCTCGACGGCGGCGGCCTCCTCGGTGCGATTCGCAGCGATCAGCATGTGGCGGATTTGAGCCGCGTTCTGGCGAAAGCTCTCTCGGCTCATTTCTATGAGCTGATTTTTGAATTCCTCACCGATTTCAGGCGGAAATTGGTCCCAGTTGAAGTAACCATGATGCCGAACGACATCCGCGACGCCGTCGTCGACTAACCGGGCCGCATCGGCCCAGCGGTCACGGGACAGCAGCAGCGGCAACAGCCTGTTTGCGAGCTCTCGCATGTCGAGCTTGTCTGGCCGGGTCGCCGCAATCCGATCGAACCACGCGAGCGTGGCGTCCGGCTCGCCCAGCACTTCATTGAGGACCATCCAGTCGGATCGCACCTTCCCGACGGGATCTGCATCCGCTTCGAGAGCGGTGCGTGCTCGAATCTCGAGAAAGTAGGATCGGGCCAGTTCGCTCTGGGTGACCAGGGTTTCCATGTCACCGGCCATGAATGAAACACGAACGCCTGCCATCTCCGGGTTGAGTTCAACCATGTGCTCCCATAGCCACGCAAACTCGCTGGCAGCTTCGTCGAACTTCCCGGTAGTGAGAAGCGCCCTCGCCAGCTCGAACCTGCGGTCAACGTCGGCCTTCCCTTCGCCCGTCGGGCTGCGCAAGCGGTCGACAGCCGTCTGTCCCTGCTGAATGCCTTGCAGCCAGTCGAGCAACTCGCGCGGCTTGCGCCCGCCAACGATGCGATCGAATTCCTTCCCCTGCTTGAATGCGATGAGCGTGGGCATCGCACTGATCGCATGCGTTCTAGCCCATTCCTGCTCGTCATCCACATCGATCTGCAGCGCCGTTGCGTAAGTCTCGAGCCACGCCACGACCTCGCTGTCACGCCAGGTGGTTTGGTCCATGTACTTGCACGGGCCGCACCAGGATGCAGTGGCATCCACGATCAGCCAGCGATCCGACGCGCGCGTTGCCTCCAGCGCCGCAGCGAACGCCTCATCCGCGAAGACTGGTGGCCGATCCATGCGCTTTCCTGGCTGTCACGTCGATGCGTTCGAAGGGAGAGAAGCGGTCGCTACTTGCAAGCCTTGTTGTGATCGGGTTTGAAGCCCTGTGTCTTGGCGTCGGCCTCTGACATGTACTCGCCTGCCTTGGTCTTGCCGTACCACTTGTCGCCGGGGCAGTGGTAGACCTTGCTGTCCTTGTTCACCCACACCTTCCCGGGACCGCCGCCGGCTGCCGCGACCTTTGGTGTTGGGCTCGCGGCCGGTGCCGTTGCTGGTGGCGCGGCCGGTGCCGGCGCCGCTGCGGTCGCTGGCGGTTTCGCGGGCGCAGGCGTCGCTGCGGGCGCAGGCGTTGCCGCTGGTGCCGCTGCCGCGGGAGCCGCGGGCGAACCGTACCAATCCTTTACTCCCTTATGCCCCTTGCACGCCCCCTGCTTGGTTGCGCCCGAATAGAAGGTGCCGTCGTTGCAAAGCCCGGTAGTGCCGGCAGGCGCGTTCGCCGGAGCGGCCGCGTAGCTGATCACAGACACGAGCAGCAAGCCTAAGCCCAACGTCATCGCCTTGAGCAGTTTCGTCATTTCAATCCTCCAGAGGATACCGATGTATGCGAGCGCAGCGGCGTGCCTGAACGCTCGCCGATTTACCCGAGATAGTAGTTTGTCAACTCGTCAATGCAACGTAGCCACGCGCCGAGCCGCTACGCGCGAGCGGATTGTATACCCCGGGCGCTGCTGGAATGACGCGTCGTCGATTTCTTTGGATCGCGATGTAAGGTTGTTGTAAGAATGGGCTGTGCGCGCACGGAAGTCCCATACGGCTGCCCGTCGCCCAGGTGAATTAGAATGTGTTGGAGCTTTTTGAGCACCGCCACGCCGAGATCGCGATCCTGAAGGATGTTCCGATGACAATTGGGTTGTTGTGCGATGTCCGCTTGAGGGATGCCAGATTCCGTTCGCCATGGTGCTACGGCGGATCTCGCCAAACTCTTCTGACGATGCTTCGGCTCGGCTTGCGTGGACTGGCCCACGCCTGTCTCCTGTGTGCGCTACCCTCGATCGCAGCCGCTGCGCCGGCACGCGGCGCGGTGCTGAAGGCGGAGGTAGAAGGCAACACCGTCGTGATCTACTCGTCGATGAAGAAAGCCGGCGGATGCAAAGCGTCGGTGCTGTTCTCCTACCAGAAAGGAGATCAGCGGCAGACGCGCAGGCTTGAATGCAACTTCCGCGTTCCGGCGCAGGACCACTATCGGTTCTGCGAGCAGTACAACCCCGAGTTCATCGATCTCAAGCTCGAAAGCGCGATCATCGGCGGGTGCGAGTAGGCGTCGACGACGAACGCATGTCTGCGTCAGTAACCTCAGGATGCGCTGAATGGACTGGCTACAGTCCGTCTGCACCTAGTGGGCCTGAACTTGGTTGACGCGCTGCGCGCGCCCTAAGTGCTTTCTGACGTCTTCGCCGCTCGTTCAGCCCGGCCGCGCGGCCGTCACACGCCAGATCACGTCGCCTACGTCGTCCGCCACCAGCAAGGAGCCGTCGGGGCCGATCGCGACCCCGACCGGTCGTCCATAAGACACCCGTTCGTCCGGGGCGAGGAACCCCGTCAGGATGTCGCGCGGCGGCCCGGCTGGATGCCCGTCCGCGAACGGCACGAAGACGACCTTGTAGCCACTGAGCTTGCTGCGGTTCCAGGAGCCGTGCTGCCCGATGGCCATGCCCTCGGGAAATCCTGGCAGCGTTCCTGCGGGCAGCCAGCACAGGCCCAGCGACGCGGTGTGCCCGCCCAGCGCGTAGTCCGGCGCTATGGCCTTGGCGACCGCGGCCGGATCCTGCGGTACCCGGTCGTCCACCGTCTGCCCCCAGTAGCAATAAGGCCAACCGTAGAAGCCCCCGTCGCGCACGGAGGTCAGGTAGTCCGGCGGCGTCTCGTCACCCAGGCCGTCGCGCTCGTTGACTACTGTCCAGAGCCGTCCGGTGTCGCGGCTCCCAGGCAAGGCCCACGGGGTTGCGGAGGCCCGAGGCGAAGACGCGGCTGCTGCCAGTGGCCAGATCGAGTTCGTAGATGCAGGCCCGGCCCTGCTCGATGTCCAGGCCGCGCTCTCCGATATTGCTGAACGAGCCGACGCCGACGAAAAGCTTCCGCCCATCCGGACTCGGCAGCAGGCTGCGCGTCCAATGCCCGCCGGGCTTGAACTGCGTCATCTTGCGCCCTGGCGCGGTGATGCGGGTCGCGCCCAACGTGTAGGGGAAGGCGACCACGCCGTCGGTGTTGCCGACATAGAACGTATCGCCCAGCAACGCCATTCCGAACGGCTGACTCAGTCCCTCGAGGAACGCCTCGCGTGTTTCGGCCACGCCGTCGCCGTCCGCGTCGCGCAACAACGTAATCCGATTCGGGCTGACGCCTACGGCAGCGGCGCGCCTCATCGTGCTGACCATGGCGTAGTCGAAGACGGACTTGATGGGTCCTGGCAGGAACAGGGCCTCGGCGACAGTCACGTCGCCATTGGGCAGCACGTTGATCCAGCGTGGATGCTTGAGGCCGGTGGCGAAAGCATTGACCTTGAGACCGGGCGCCGCAACCGGCGTCTGCCCCGCTGCCCAGCCCTTGGCCGTCGGCATCTTGAGCGTGGGTATGCGGCCTTGCGGCCTTGCCGTCGGGATCGTCGGCGTGGCGCCAACCGCCTGCTGATGCACGCTGCCTTGCAGCCGCCGCCACAGGATCGCCGCGTCGCCGACCAGCGCGACCATTTGCGCGAAAACGCCGGACAGGCTCATTGCACTCCTCCCCTTGATCGCGCCCATGTTAACGAGGAATTCGCCAGTCGCGACACCCGTGCGGGCAAGGATGCGCTGGTAGGTTACCTGCGACGTTGCTGTAGCACATCACTTCACCGGTGGCACGAACGGGATATACAAGGCGAACAACCAGCACAGGAAGAAGACCAGCGGAATATGGAGCAACATCTGCAACACGGTGTAGCCTGCCAGGTCCCTCGCCTTCACGCGAAGCAGGCCCAGAAGCGGGAGCATCCAGAAGGGGTTCAGTAGATTGGGGAGCGCCTCGGCAGCGTTGTAGATCTGGACGACCCATCCAAGGTTGACTTGATGCTGGATCGCCGCTTCGAGTACATATGGCGCCTCGATCACCCATTTGCTTCCGCCCGAGGGAATGAAGACACCCAGAACTGCTGAGTACAGCGCCACGAGCAGGGAGTACGTATGCGGTGTCGATATCGACACGAGCAGCTCAGCCAGCCACTTGCTGATCCCTGTGCCGACGATCATCCCGAAGATGATCGCGTAGAAGGGAAACTGGATCAGGACGCCACCAGTGGCGGGCACCGACTGCGCCACAGACCGCAGGAACCGCTTGGGCCGCCAGTGCAGAAACATACCCATGGTGATGAAGATCAGGTTGTAGTTGTTAAGGTCCAGGGCCGCCAGTGGGCCCGTGGGCGACTTCTGAAATACATCCACCAGGTACCAGGCAAGCAGCGCACCGACGAGAATGATCAGAGCGGGGCTGTATTCAAGCCACTCGCCGGGCTTCTGACGGGCCTCGATGGTCGTGTCGATGGGCTCGAATTTCAGACCGAAAGCCTGTGCTGTCTTCGCCCTCTCTGGAACCGGGGCCGAGAAATAGGCGATCACAATCGAGATGGCGACCAGAGCCACAATGGTCCACAACGTGGGCCAAATGAAGAGGGTCTGGGTCAACGGGATCAAACCGCTGATCTCGTAGAGCTTCGGCGGGATCGCGCCTTTGGTGGCCATCATGAGGGCCGCGGAAGAGGAAAGACCCAGCGCCCAGACGGCCCCCAGGCCGAGGTAGGCCGCTGCTCCGGCGGCTCGATAGTCCATTCCCCTGATCGTTCGCGACATCTCGCGGACCAACAGGGCGCTGAAGATGAGGCTGAAACCCCACGATATGAGCGACGTCATCATGGAGAAGAAGGCGATCCACGCAATAGCCGCCCTCGGGTTCGTCGTGATGCTGGCGACCTTGCGGATGACCCAGTAGATAGGCGGCGAGGACGCCACGACGTAGCCGCCGATGATGATCATGGCCATCTGCATGGTGAACGGAACCAGGATCCAGAAGGACTTGCCGCCTTCAATGGCGAGCTTGGCAGGACTCTCCCCGATGGCAATGCCGAATACAAAGACGACGACTACGCCGATCAATGCAAAGACCCAGGCATCGGGAAACCATTTCTCGGTCCACGCGGCGAGCCAGAGACCGAAGCGCTCGAATGCGTTTTCTCTTTGTTCCGCGTTGCTCCGTGCCATGCTTCCCTCAGTGTTCATTTATGCGGTCCAGATTGCAGGATTCAGCATGTCGAGAACTCCAAGACCCTGCCTCGCACCCTTCCCTGAATCATAGCTATTCCCCGAATTGATTGGTGAATTCGCTTTGGAGTGGCCGAACCGAGTCTGCGCGAATGCCAGCACGCGAACCGAAGACTGCAGTCGCCGTTGTTGGTTGATCACAACTCGCAATTCACCCGTTACAGCGCACGCATCAGGAACAGCCCTGCGAACATCACGTGGCGCTTGACAAAGCTTACGCCTGGCTTACCATTCACCAGTTGGTGTCCTGTGGGAGGGTCGCCGGGAGGCATGCCACGCAATGTGCCGCAAGCTTGCTCGCCTGGGATATTCATCGCTTCTGCAGCGGGCACGTCTGTCCGAGTGTTCCAGACAACAGAACTTTGCGCTCACGTATAGCCGCCTGCATCTATCCACACCCGCAGGTTCGGTTGATCTTGCGCTTGATCCCTCCGTGACCTGCTCCACGATGTTGTTGAGGTAGAACCACCCTGACGACGAGGAGGAGACTATGGACATTTTTTCGCGCCGCAGTTTTCTGACCACAGCGAGCCTCATCACTGCCGTGGCACCGGTCTTGAATGCGTTGCTTGGAAGGACGGTTCTCGCAGCAGATGATACTCAGGCTCCGAAGCCGGGTGCCGCCTGGAACGTCAGTGGCACGATCGCCGAGGCTTGCAGTTGCGAAGTAATGTGTCCGTGCACATTCGCCAACGACCCGAGCGCCGGATATTGCGACGCGCTCCTCGGCTGGCATGTGGACAGCGGAAAGTTAGGCGACGTCGTGCTCGACGGGCTCAACGTCGTGATGTCGTTCTATTCTCCTGGGAATGTGACAAAGGGAAACTGGAAGATTGGGTTGTATGTCGATCAGCGCGCAAACCAGCAACAACGGGAAGCCTTGACGACAATTTTCTCGGGCAAGGTGGGCGGGCCTTTGGCGGTGTTTGCAGGACCGCTGGTGGGGGAACGACTCGGCGTCAAGGCGGTGCCAATCGCTTACGAGGCGAGCGGCAAGCGCCATAAGATGACGATTCCCGGCCTGTCCGAGCACGAAATTGTCGCGGTAGAAGGCCGCGGCGGTGCCGACGTGACGATCAATAACCTTCCGGTTGGGCAACATACCAGCAACGCCCGCGTGGTCGCGAAATCGACCGTATTGAAATACCGCGATCACGGTCTAAACTGGGCGCTGTCGGGCAAGAATGGGTTCTATTCGACCTTCGCCTATTCCGCTTGAAACGCGCGCAGACGAGTCGAAAGCCGCCGGCCAGCGCGACCGGAAGCTGGCGCTGACAGTCGCCCGGTCGCCGGCAAGGACGCTCCTCCCGGGCCTGCAGGCCGGGCTTTCATTCGTTGGTTAAGGCGGGTCGGTACGTGAGTGGGCACAGCACGCGACGACTCGCGTCGGGCAGTGACCGTGCGAGCGGCGTAGCAGAAGTTACCGAGCCGTGGCCCGACTGCGCGAGGGCCGGTTGACGCCAACGGCCGCCTCATTGCCAAGTCTCGCGCACCTCGGCGACCAACTCCTCTTCACTTGCTGCCTGTGCAGCGTAGCCTGCCAGTTCAGCAGGAGTCAGCCGCCGGTTCAGCTCCGCGCGGAGCTGCTCGTAAACGAATCCGGAGCTGAATGAGCGTAAGACTCTGCGCTGCGCATGGTACGCACTGCCGAAGGCGAATAAGCGAGCGGCCAGGGGCCACCTCTCCTGCCTCGCTGCAATAAGACCGAGCCGCTCGAGATTCCTGGTCACTTCGAATGGCATGCCCATTACCCTCGCTGCCTGGAGTCGGGCAAGTGCGAGCGGCAGAGCGTCGGCGGTCTGATTCCGGGCGAGCAGATACGAAGCAACCGCCCCCGAGATGTGCTGCACCCAGGCAGATCGGTCAGTGGAATCGCCGAGCGTCGCGAGCGCTTCGGTTGCGGCCGCCATCGCGGCATCGATGCGTCCGGTGGCAAACTCCAGCTCCGCGACACTGCCGAGCGCAAGCGCGATCTCGCGCCGGCTCCGCAGCCGCCTCGCGAGCAGAAGGGCTTCCTCGAGTGATCGCCGTGCGCTATCCAACTCTCCGTCTCGCGCGCTTGCCAGCGCACTGGCGCGAAGACACGACACCAGTGCCTTGCTGGGCGGGATTCCACGCAGCAAGGCTTCCGCCTCCTGCAAGAAAGGGCTTGCCGCGCTGGTATCGCCAACGGAGACGAAATGATAGGCGTGGCGCCACAGAGCACGACCGAGATCGAGATGGTTGCCGACAGCCCGGAAATGCTCGACAGCGTGCTCCGACGCGGCAAGGGCGTCTGGATCGCCGATCGCCAGCCAGCCGCAGCGGCCGAGCCACAACCGTCCTGCAACGTCGCGGGGCGTGTCCGCGGCCATGCGCGAAATCGCGAGATCGAACCAGTGACGCAGTTCGGTGGCGAGCGAGAGCTCGGTCCATACGTGCTCGGCGTAACTGGTCAACTCGACACCGAGCGCAGCATCGCCCGCGGAGCCAAAGGCCCAGGTCAAGGCCGCGCGAAGATTTTCCATCTCGGGGGCGTATTGCTCGAACCATTCGCTGTCGGCGACGAACGGCCAATCCGCCTCGGCGCTTCGATAAGTATCGATCAGCCAGCGAGCGAACTGCTCGGGCGCGTCCGCGATACCCAGTTGCGCAAGCTTCTCGGCTGCATAGATGCGAGTCGAGTCGAGCATGCGATACCGCGGTCGCTCCTGGGTCAGGTCGGCTTCCACCAATGATTTGTCGACCAACGCAGCGATGAGCGGAATCGTTGGGTGGTCACTGGAGCCCGCGTGTGCGACGTAATTCGCGGCTTCGGCGGTCCAGCCGCCGCTGAAGACCGAGAGCCGCGCCAGCAGCTCCCGCTCAACGCTGCTCAGCCGCTCAAAGCTCCAGTCGATTGTCGCCCGCAGCGTTTGTTGGTGCGGCAGGGCAGTGCGCCGTCCCGCCGTCAGCAGATCGAAGCGGTGATCGAGCTGGCGCTTCAGCTCAATTAGCGTCAACGCCTGCAGGGTCGAGACCGCCAGCTCGATGGCGAGCGGCATTCCATCGAGACGGCGGCAGATTTCCATGATCTCGCGTGCCTGGACATCGTCGGGTTGGAAATCTCCGTTGATCGCTTGCGCTCGCTCGACGAACAGATCGCTGGCCGAATACTGCGCAAGCTGCCCAGCCCCGATCTCAGCCCCGGCAGGGGCTACCGCCAGCGGACTGACCCGGTGCAGGCTCTCGCCCGCGGCCCGGAGCGGCTCGCGGCTGGTTGCGAGAATCGCGATATCGGGACAGGCGTGTAGCAGAGTCTCGCTCGTCAGTGCGGTGGCACTCAGCAGGCGTTCGCAGCCATCCAGAATCAGCAGCCCCTGTACGCGCGCGAGAAACAGTGCGATCGAACGCAGGACGTTGTCGCCGCGATTCTGGATCCCCAGGGCTGAGGCGATGACGGCTGGAGCGAGAGCAGGATCGTCGAGCGAACTGAACTCAACGAACCACACTCCGTCCGGAAAGCGTTGGCGCAAGCGATCGGCTGCCGCGAGCGCGATGGACGTCTTGCCCACGCCTCCGGCGCCCACAATGGTCACCAGGCGCGAGCGCTGCAACTGCGCTTCGATTCGATCCAGATCTTCCTGGCGGCCAATCAGCCTCGTCAGGAAACGAGGCACCACACTGTCCGCCCCAGGTTCCGATGCAGTATCCACTTCGACAGCTTGAGCGGCAGAGTACGGATGGGGCGATCCGGCCTGCGCTTCCTGGATCGGCGCGACGAACCGGTATCCACGGCCCGACAACGTGGCGATGATGTTGCCACCCAGCAGCTTGCGCAGGCCCGCGATGTGGACCGTGAGGTTGCCCTCCTCGACAATCCGGCCGGGCCAGACCACGCTCAGCAATTCGTCCTTGGCGACGGGGCGCTCACGCCGTTCGATCAGCGCCAGCAGAAGATCGAACGCCCGCCCCCGGATCGGCAGCTCCTGCTCTCCGGCGAGCAGTACCCGGCGATCGGGCAGCACCCGGTATTGGCCAAAACGGTAGGATTTCTCCGGGCCCACAGCGAACCCAACTGGAAAATGCGGACGCGGCACAGCGCCCTTCTCCTAACAACCGCGGAGCTCGCGGCGTCGGCGCCGATTGTCCCACATGCCGCCTGCCGGCGTGCTTAGCACGCTTTAGGAAAAATTAACCCGCGCGACAACGACCGCGCGAAGTCCCTCGCGTGAGAATCCCTCTCGCCTGCTTTGGAATGAAATAGCGACAGGTCATACGCCGGCGCTCTTCCATTCTGATCGCTGGCGATACCGTCCCTTAAAACTTACAGGAGCAGTCCAATGACCTCTAACTCGAAAGTCGCCACTTTGATTACGGCGATGGCGTTGACGAGCCAACCGGCGATCGCAGCGCCGAACCCTTCTGTCGACCCGAGGATCGATCCTCAGGTGCGGGCATTCCTCACCGAACTGAACAAGGACAACAGTCCGTTTTGGGAACTGTCTCAGCCCAAGCCGCAGCAGATTCTCACCGGACTGCAGAACAAGACGCCGGTCGACTTGTCAGGAGTGACCACGCTGGAAAAGACGATCACTCAGGATGGACAAACCGTCAAGCTGTACATCATGACCCCGGAGCAAACGACCGGTAAGCCGGGTGTGTTGCTCTTCATTCATGGCGGTGTCTGGATCGTCGGCAATTTCCAGAACCATCAGCGACTGCTGCGTGACTTGGTCGTTGGCTCAGGACAGATCGGCGTGTTCGTCGAATATACACCGCTCCCTGAGGCGAAATATCCCACGCAATTGGAAGAAGTTTATGCCGCTTTGAAGTGGGTTGTCGCCCATGCGGGTGAGTTCGGCGCCGACGGCAGCCGCATTGCCGTGGCGGGCAACTCCGTCGGCGGAAACATGACCGCCGCGCTCACGCTCATGGCGAAGGATCGGAATGGTCCGAAGATTTCGTATCAGGTGCTGTTGATCCCTGCGACGGATGCTAGCGTCGATACAGCCTCCTACCATGAGTTCGCAACTGGCCGCTTCTTGCCGCGCGCCTTCATGAAGTACGGCTGGGACCTCTACGCGCCGAGCGAGAAGACGCGCAGTATGCCTTACGTGTCTCCCCTTCGCGCGAGCAACGACGAGCTCAGGGGCCTGCCCCCGGCCCTGGTCATTACCGCGGAGAATGATCCGCTTCGCGACGAAGGCGAGGCCTACGCCCGCAAGCTGAAGGAAGCCGGCGTCGGCGTGACGGCAAGCCGTTACAACGGGCAGATACACGACTTTGTGCTTCTGAACGCACTCCGGCAGCTCCCGGACACCGAGGCTGCAATTCACCAGGCGAGCGAAGGCATTCGCAGTCACCTGAGCCGCTAAACCTCAGGGTCGTGCGATAGGCAGTTAGGACCGGATTTGCGGTACGTAGGTCGGAATCCGGTCCGCATCAGTAACACTTTTGGGTTCACGAGCCGATGCCAATTGGGCATTGGATTTGTTCAATACGCTCGATGGGAGCGTGTTTTCGGGAAAGGAGATCATCATGGCTGATAGCACTGCGGCGGCGCTGGTGTCCGTCGTTCTCGTCCACGGCGGTTTTGTCGACGGCTCCGGCTGGGAAGACGTCTACAGGATCCTGCGCAAGGACGGCTACAACGTCAGCATCGTACAGAATCCGACGCTATCGCTGACCGACGACGTGGCGGTCACCAGGCGTGTGCTGTCGGCGCAGAAAGCGCCGGTGGTTCTGGTAGGTCATTCCTACGGCGGAGTCGTCATCACCGAGGCGGGGAATCATCCCAATGTTGCGGCGCTGGTCTACATCGCGGCTTTCGCTCCGGACAAAGGCGAGTCGGTCGCCTCGCTCATCAAAGACCCGCCGCCCGGGGCACCCGTGCCTCCTATCTTGCCGCCTCAAGACGGCTTTCTCCTGCTCGACAAGGCGAAGTTTCCCGCCGCGTTTGCGGGCGACGTGGGTCCCGAGAGAGCCGCGTTCATGGCCGATTCGCAGGTTCCCTGGGGTGTAGAAGCCCTGAGCGGCGCGGTGAGCGAACCCGCATGGAAGGCCAAGCCCAGCTGGTATCTGATTGCCACCGAGGACAAGATGATCCCGCCGCCTGCACAGCAATTCATGTCCAAGCGCGCTGCCGCGACGGTTGTTGAGGCAAAGGGCAGCCACGCGATCTACGTATCCCAGCCGGAAGCGGTGGCCGCGCTGATCAGGAAGGCTGCGCAAGCCGTGCTGCAGTCCACCAAGTAAGGGACTAGCCCGGATATTTCATGAGGGACTCGGGATGATGGCGAGTCGAGTTCCGAGCCAGTTTCGACTCGACCGCCGCTGCCAATAGCCGAGACTATTGGCGAGGCGGGCATGTCGGAAATGGCCGGAAATCGGCCGCCAGCGCCCGAGTAGCCCGAAGCGCTTGAATCGATTCATGCAGCCGCGCTCGGCCGGGCCGACACCGCTTCGTACCAGCGGCGTACATTGTCGTGACCCTCTGGAATGCCCGTCTCCGCCCTGGTCTTCGCGAAATCAATGGCGCACAGCGCCGTAATGTCCGCGACCGAAATGTGATCGCCGGCGACAAATTCATTGTCGGCGAGCTGACGATCGAAGACCTCAAAGAACCGGGCAGGCGCTGACGCCCCCGCATTTCTAGGGCCGGGACTTGCGGAACCGGGTTAGCGTGGCCGGGGACGCTTCGGTCCTTGAACGCTGCGTGGGTATTGCGGAACACCTCCGCGGCACCGATTAACCCTTCGTCATAGGCTCGCCGCTCCCACATTTCGACCACCGCCTTGTCCTTGGCGTCCGTGCCCATGAGCGCAGGCGCGGGATGAAGCGTTTCGAAGTAGCGGCAGATCGCCATGGCCTCTCCGATCTTGGTTCCATCGTCCAATTCCAGCATGGGCACCATAGCGAACGGATATTTCGCCTTGTACGTGGCGCTCAGCTGAGCGCCATCGCCCGCGTCCTCCATTGGAACGGACAAGCCCTTTTCCGCCAGATACATCCTTACCCTGCGCGGATTGGGAGCGCGCCCCCAGACGTACAGTCGCATGACTTTTTGTCCCCCGTAATTGTGTTTAGACCGCTCACTTTCCAAGCTCTTGCCTGCGGACAGAAGTGCTAGCTGCAGTTTACCTCGCCGAGCGTGGACAGGTATTGGCCAGCGTCGGTCCAGCGCGAGCGGTACTCCTGGCTGGCGAAATGCGAGGTGCGGACGTGTACAAGGAATCCCCACGCCGCTGTGTGATGGAGCTGGCGTGACGACGCGGCGGCGTGTCGCGCGGCGATTAACCTTGCGCGAACCCTTCCATTCGCTTGAAGATGTCGATGCGCTTTTGCTTCAGGCTGCCGGGCTTGTATAACTTGATCCAGCGGTCGTCCTCGGTGAGGAATAGCGACTGCTTGTCGCTGCGGTCCTTCTTCTCCTTTTTCAGCATCCGCTTGGTCTGCTCCTGCACCGCGCGGAAGTAGTAGTGATAGAAAAGCCGGTTGAACTCGGTGAAGTAGATGTCGGCGACGCGCTGGTTTCCGCGGATGGCGAGCATGTTCTCGTCGTTGTCGTTGGTCGAGGCCTTGCTGAAGTTCGCCGAGCCAGTCACCACGATCGGGTCCGTCGACAGGGGATCCATCAGCAGGAACTTCGAGTGGACATAGCTGACGTGCTGGTTGAGGCCGAGCGCACCGGCGTTCGTCTCCTTCGTCCACTGATACAGCGGCTCCCGCAAGAACGAGCCCCACGCCTTGTAGACGTTGTTCCGGGCGTTGAGCGGGACGAACTCCTTCTTGCTGCGCGGGTTCGGCTTGTCCTTTTTCTCGAGCAGGAAGAAGGTCATATGGCTGTCCGTCTTATTGTCCGACAGCAGTGTCTTGAAGGCCTCGCCGATCCCGAACGCGAGCGTGATGCCGGAAAGCCCCTTCGCCTCGTCGACCATGCGCGCATACATGTCGAGCACGGCCGGCCCGTTGCGCGGGCTGAAGATCGGCGTCACGCCGCGCTTCAACTGGTCGAACGAGTCCGGCGTGTCGAGCAGCGCCTCCACCGCATCGCGGAATTTCTTGTTCTCGGCGCGAGTGGTTGCGTCGTCCGCGCCATCTTGCGGGCCCGGATCCTCGCTCAACAGCTCCCAGTAGGCCTTGAACCGCTCGGCGACGTCCTTGTTGCGAAGCCAATGGCCGACATTGGTTTGGCCGTGAATGCCGCCGTCGGAAATGTTGGTCGAGCCCGTCCACACCTCTGCCGGCTGCTGCGAGGCCCCCTTTAGCAGCACCATGAACTTGTTGTGGGCGATGTTGTTTGGCTTCGCTTCGCGCTTGACGATGTGCTTTGCGGCAATCTTGACCTTCCTGATCATCCGCAGATTGTCTTCGCGCGGAAAGCTCTCGTGGAAGTTTCCCTTCTTGTCGGTGGTCTCGTTGACCTTGGCGTCGATAATGATCCTCACGTCGACGCCGCGATCGATCGCATCCTTCAGCTCGCGCACCACTCGGCTCGTAGCGGAACTCGTAAAAGCAGCAGAGCAGCGTGTCGTTCTCCTTCGCATTGCCGATGAATTTCAGGATCGCGTCGTCGAGCTTGCGGCTGAGCCACTCGCGGGCGCGCTTGGCTTCTTCCGGATCGGTCTTGTCGAGCTTCGACGGCGACTGGTTTCTGAATTCGCGAGCGTAGGCCTGGCTGCTGGCGACGCCGCGATTGAAGAAGATGTCATGCTCGAGGTCGGAGAACTGCGGCTCGGTGCGCACCTCGATCGAGATCGGCTGCGCGCTGCGATCGAGGTTCTTCGGCGATCCTTTCAGGGGATGGAACAGGTACTCGTACTCGCGGCCGGGCTTTGCGGTGAAGTCGTCCGTCACGAAGCTCTGGATCGGGTGATCGTTCGTCTTCACCGTCGTCTTCCCGTCCGGATGCCTCACGACGGACGGGAAGACCTTGAAGCCGAAGGTGAAGAAGCGCTGGTTCTCAGCCTTGTCGATGCGTTCGATGCCAAAGCCAAGCAGGCCTTCAGTGTGTGCGTCCTCGAAGTCGATGCCGAACGAGACGGTGTTGGTGCCGGTCACGGCGAACACCTGGTAGCCATCGGTCTTTGCTGATTTGAACCGCATTTGCCCCCTCTCCGGCGTTTCCCAAGTGCTAAATATTCAATCGTAGAGAGTGTATTTATAGAGAATGCCCCCTAGCGCTCAAGCTAGCATACGCGCACTTACAGATCGATTACCGATGCAGCCGCTTGCCGTTGACGACGCAGAGTCGACTCGGAGACCTTCGATCGAGGGTTCTGGCTGTCTGAAATTGACCGCCAGAAGGAGCTGCGTTGGCTGTTGAATGGGAAGATCTTCGGGCTTGGCACCCTGCAGAAGTTTGTCGACGTACCCCGGAGCGCGTCGGAACATGTGGGCGAAGTTGGCCGAATCGGAGAGGAGGGCCCGCCCTGGCCCGCTCGCTGCCACCGCCGACGACTCGCGATCGATCCAGCGCGACTGCCCGTGTCTGATGATCGAGCCCTAGGCGTGACAGCGCAGTCGCCTTCAATGGGGTAGGGCTCCTGCAGAGCGTGAAACACACGATACAAAAGTCCCGCAACGGCGAAATCCACGTGATACACACCCTCAATAGAGTGCACCGGCAGCGTAGACAGAGGGAATCTCATGCTTAGCCATCGACACAGTCGCCGCATCAAGCCAACTGATCCTCAGATTGGGCCGCCATTTCCGACCGTCCCGCGAACGTCCGAAAGTGGCCGAGCATTGCCCTCGAGACGTAGCAATGAATCATGGTTGCATGGCCAAATTCAAACGGTATCGGAGTGGTCACAGTTGCAGATGAGCTTGCTCCTCAGTCCTATCCTCGTTCTTCTGGTCGTGCTGAACGGCTGCGCTACGTTCGACTCGCCGCGCAAACCCATGCCGATCACCGAGGTCGTCAAGCTGAGCAAGTCCGGCGCGGAGTCGCCGCTGGTCATTCAACGCATCCGTGACTCACGTACGACCTACGCGCTGCGTGGCTCCGACTTCAGCAAGCTCAAGGCCAACGGCGTGCCAGACGCGGTGCTCGATTACTTACAGCAATCCTTCGTGGACGACCTCGATCTGTCCACCCGCTACTGGGTTACCGGGGCGGGCGTCGGCGGCTGTTCCTTCTGCTATCCCCAGCCGGTGGACGTGGATACGCTGCAATCGGGCTACGGAGAGGTTCCGGCCACCCCGCCGGGTCAGTACCAGCTAGACAAACCCCAAGGCACGCCGGCCTGGGTGCCGTATCCACCGCAGGAGCCGTCCGCCGGGCAGATGTCAGTCTCAGACATCGAGCAGATGGCAAAGGATGGCGTGTCCGATGCGCAGATCATCGAGCGGATCAACCAATCCCGCTTGACGCACGTGATTGGCGTGGGAGGGACCTCTGTCGTCCGCACGCAACCGGTCGCAGGCTTGAGCGGTTCCCAGTTGGCAGGGCTATACGGACAGAGCGTGGACTACCCGGTGCTGGACGCGTTGCAGGGTCGGTTCTTGGCTCAGTTCATCGAAGTGGAGCGCCTGCGCTATATCAACCTGGGCAAGGCTCCCCTGCAGTGATCAAACGCGCCCGCCTCGAGATGTCCACGCGCCGCGAGCGCCGGAGCGACGAGCAAGCCGGGCGGCGTCTCGGTCATTCCGCGTGCGGCACGTCCATTCGATACTTCGTTCGTCGCGCGGCGCTGTTGCCGGGCCGACGAAACGATGCAACGGAGTATCGAATGCTTCTCATGAAGAGCGGCGACTGGGCCATTGGCGGCCAGACATTGACCACCGGAGACGTCCATGCGATGGCGGCAGGAAGGCGGCCTGAGCACAGTGGGCGCGGCGCCTACAGCGCCGCGCTGACCATGCTCCACACCGGCCACGGCGCGCCGATGGCCACCATCGAGCAGGCGCTGCGGGCCGACCCGGGCTTCGTGTCCGGTCACTGCTTGCGCGCCGCGCTGCTCGTGATGACTTGCCGCGATGATGCGCGCCCTGAACTGGCGCGTACGCTCGACGCGGCGCAGGCCGCCATTCATCGTGCCGACGAGCGCGAGCGCCGCCATCTCGAGGCGGCCAGCGCGTGGCTCGACAGCGACCTCAAACGTGCGCTGGAGCTCTATGGCGAGATCGTGGCGGACTATCCGCACGACACGCTCGCGCTGAGAGTCGCGCACTTCGGCGACCTGCTGTGGAGCCGCACCGAATGCCTCCGCGATCGGGTGG
Source organism: uncultured beta proteobacterium (assembly GCA_963741215.1). Lineage (GTDB taxonomy): Bacteria > Pseudomonadota > Gammaproteobacteria > Burkholderiales > SHXO01 > SHXO01. Next base: position 9,909 of record CAVUHQ010000003.1, on the reverse strand, counting down.
CCGCCGTGTTGCCGCATTGGCACGAAGGCATCGAAGGCTACGCCCATGTGCTCGGCATGTATGCGTTCGGGCTCGCCGAAGCGGGCGACTACGAGCTCGCCGAGCAGGTCGGTCGTCGCGCGCTGGAGCTCGACCGTGACAACGCGGGCGCCGTCCACGCCGTCGCGCATGTGCTGGAGATGCAGGGGCGTGTCGAGGAAGGCATCGCCTGGCTGCACGCCACTGCGCGGGACTGGACCCGCAGCACCGGCTACGCGCCGCATCTGTGGTGGCATCTGGCGCTCTACCACCTCGACCTGTCCGACACCAGCGCCGCCTTGCGCATCTACGATCGACATCTGCATGCGCGGCGTGGAGCCGAGCACGTCGGCGCTCGTCGATGCGTCGGCATTGCTCTGGCGCCTCCAGCTCAGGGGCGTCGACGTCGCGGCCCGCTGGCGTGTAGTGGCCGAAGCGCTGGGCGCAGCGCCAGGTCGACGGCCTGCGTCCGTTCAACGACACCCACGCCATGCTTGCGTTCGTTGCGGCCGGGTGCCGCTCCAGCGCTGAAGAGTTGATCGCCGCACTGCGAACCAGCGCCGCGCGTTTGCCCGACTTGCACGAGATCATCCACGGTGCGGCGCTGCCGGTGTGCACGGCGCTGATGGCGTTCGGCGAGCGCGACTACGAGACGGCCGCGGCGACCTTGCACGATCTGCGGCATCTGGCCCAGCGCTGCGGCGGCAGCCGGGCGCAGTGCGACCTGCTGCACCTCACGCTCCTGGAATCCGCGCTGCGCAGCGGCCACACGCCGATGGCGCGCTCGCTCGTCGCCGAGCGCATCGCGTCGCGGCCGCACAGCGTCTTCAACCGGCACCTGATGGCCCGGGTCGGCGGCGTCGCGTCACCCTCCCGCCGCGCTGGGCGGTTACACCAGGCCATCCAATAAGCCGCTCGACCCTGCCCAGCGCGGGCTATCTGGTCTACTTCCCTGCGGGCCTGTTGTGCGCATCGGTGCTGCGCACGCCGCCGTCGCCGACAACGAGTGCGCCGCTACTTGCCGGCGTGGCGCGCTCGCGGCGCCATACCGATGGCGGGACCCCGACCGCGCGCTTGAAGGCACGGCTGAATGCCGCCTCCGATTCGTAACCTGCGTCGAGCGCCACCGACGCCAATGTGGAATTGCTTTGCGCGAGCAGGCGCGAAGCGATCTGCATGCGCCAGTTGGTCAGGTACTGCATCGGCGTCAAGCCGATGAATTGCACGAACCGTTCGTGCAGCGCGGAACGCGACAGACCCACGCGCTCGGCCATTTGTTCCATCGTCCAGGCTGCGTTCGGGTGCTCGTGCATGAGGGCGAGCACGCGCCCCACATAGCGGTCGCGCAGCCCGGCGAGCCAGCCGCGCTGGTGCTCGGGCAGGCGCTCCAGATAGCGGCGAAGCAGGTCGACGAACATCATCTCGCTCATGCGCTCGAGCACCACCTCCCCGCCGGGGCGCTTGCGCTCTGATTCCGCAGCGGCCAAGCGCGCGAAATGGGCGATCCAGTCGTCGGCGTCGCCGGCGAGATCGGAGGCCGGTGCGTGGATCATCCGCGGCAGAGTGGCGAACAGCGGATTGAACGGACGGAGGTCCCAGCCGAGAAAGCCGCACAGCAGGCTGGCTTGAGGCGCCTGCGCATCGGCGGGCACGGCCACCGTGTCGCGCTTCATGCTCTCATGCAGCATGAAGGGTAACTGCGGCCGCCGCCCCTGGAAGAGAAAATCGAAGTCCGGCTTTGAACGCAGGCCCGGTACGCTCGACAGCACGTGCGCGTCGCCGTGAGGAAAGGCGATCACGTCGCCCTTGCGCAGTTGCACCGGCGCCTCGCCGACCACGCCAGCCCAGCACGTCCCGCGGATCACGACGTGATACTCCATCATATGCTCGGCGTCCGGCATGATGGCCGGCGCTATCGCGGCGGCCTGCGGCGCTTCGGTGACCCACGGCTCCGTGCAGTCGACGTGAAAGAAGACCGCTCCGCGCAGGCGCACGCTGCGCAGCAGGTCCGAGAGGATGTCCTGGGTCATGCGCGAAAGTCTGGGCCACGCGCTGCGAAATGTCACGCGGCAGGCGCAACACCGTGTGATCCCCGTCAGGGAACCGTCATTCGATCACCACGTCAGCGGGTAGGGAAAATAAACCCGCCTTTTTTCCCCGATTGGGACGGTAGCGCGTGGCCAGTAAGGAGTCGATCACGCGAGTCCTGGGTCAAGACTTGAGGAAATGCGGAGATCTTTCGGACCATTCATCCTCGGAAACGGCCAATGTCGAGACAGTTTGGCCGCTCGCGCGAGTACCGGCCGAACGGGATCGTTGGCTTAGGGGCTCAACCGGATGGGAAGGGAGCTCGAGTGTGCGATCAGGCCGCTTGGAACAGATCGACTTGCCGCGCGAGTGATCGGGGCGGTGCGCGGGCAGGCAAGTGAAGGTGCCTGAGGATCTTGGCAATCAACGGGGGACCTGCCTCGTTGCGCCGATCGCATCTGCAACCGGGCCTCCGCAGCGCGGGCCGTATTCACGATCCAGAATCGAATACCCCCGCAGTTTGGAGGTTATTCAATTGGCAGCAACGCCGCAGCTTTCCGATTCCGCGCAAGCCGATCAGCCCCGCGCGCCATGCCGCGACGAACGAGCTCGGCCGCGTGCTCGGGATTGCCTGCTGCGGCTCGCCGACACGATCGCTGCCGCCCGCTAGACGTCGGGCCGAGCCGATCGTCGAAGCGAATCAGATGATCAGCCTCGGAGGCGAGACGAGCCCGCCACCATCAAATCCAGAACCACCTATCGGACAGCGAGAGTAAGGTACTTTGACGTTTGTCTGACTCGTACCCGAATGTGAAGCAGCGCCAGGAGATAGGCGGCATGCGCGTTCAAGCTCCTTGCGCCGATGGGCGGCACAGCGGACCGCCGTGTGCTCAAGATCATCGTCCCGATGAAAATCAACGCCGCGGCCCGGACTTGCATTGCGGATCTGTACGCTGACGAATCATTCGTGTCAATCCGATCCGATTGCCGGGTGTTGAACCTGACCGGGGGGCGCCATCACGATCGCTCGTGTTGCCGAGGTGCGATGGTGAGCGCGCGGGAGTAGACTGCGGCGCGTCCAACGTCTATCGTCGGCAGCCCTCGTCGAGACCGTGAACCTTACCGTCGTCGCGATCTTCTGCGTCGTCTACCTCGGAATGATCCTGGGCGCGCTGCCGTTTCTGTCGCTGGACCGAGCCGGGATCGCACTGCTGGGTGCGATCGCGCTGCTGACGATCGGTGAGCTCACGCTCGACGAGGCGGCGCATGCGATCCATCTGCCGACCATCATCCTGCTGTTCGCGTTCATGGTCGTCTCGGCGCAGTTGCGGCTCGGCGGCTTCTACGCCTGGGTAACAGTCAAGATCGGCGGCCTCGGTCTGGCGCCGCCGATGCTGCTGGGAGCGCTGATTTTCACTGTGGCCGGCCTCTCGGCGGTGTTCAGCAACGACATCGTTTGCCTCGCGGTCGCGCCTGTTCTCGTCGATGTGTGCCGCAAGAAAGGACTGCAACCGCTGCCGTTCCTGCTTGCGCTCGCGTGTGCTGCGAACATCGGCTCGGCTGCCACGCTCATCGGCAACCCTCAGAACATGCTGATCGGCGAGAAGCTGCAACTTTCGTTTTCCGGGTATCTCAAGGACGCCGCCGTGCCGGTGCTGCTCGGCCTCGTGCTCACCTGGGCGTTCATCGCCTGGCATGCGCGCGGGACCTGGCAACAAGCGGGGACCGGCCCGGCCGCCGCGGGCGGCGACGCCCGGCGTTCGGAGGACGAGACGTTCGATCGCTGGCAGACGGTCAAGGGTGTGAGTGTGGCTGCCGTCATCTTCTTCTGCTTTCTGTTCACGCCCTGGCCGCGGGAGGTCGTGGCGCTCACAGGCGCCGGTGTGCTGATGCTTTCACGCAAGCTGCATTCTCGGCACATGCTCGGCCTGGTCGACTACGAGCTGCTGGTCCTGTTCATGGGCCTGTTCGTGGTGAACTCGGCGTTCGAGAAGACCGGGATACCCGCTGCCCTGGTCGTGGATCTGGCACGCGCCGGGCTCGACCTGCACCGGCCCGAGGTGCTGTTCCCCGTGACCTTCATCCTCTCCAACATCGTCTCGAACGTCCCCGCCGTGATGCTGCTGCTGCCGCTGGCCGTTCACGAGCTGTCGGGGCCGCTGCTTGCGTTAGGCAGCACGCTGGCGGGGAACCTCTTCATCGTCGGCAGCATCGCGAACATCATCGTGGTGGATGCGGCCGGGCGGCACGGGGTGCACATCGACTGGAGGACGCATGCGAAGGTGGGCGTCCCAGTGACGATCATCACGTTCGCAGTGGCTGCGCTGTATCTGTGGCTTCGGGTGCGGACCGGAATGTGAGAGTTTTCCTGCGCGTGGCCGGCGCATCAGACCAATCCCGGACATCAATGCCGCAAACGGGTACGCTTGCATCGCCGTACTGTCAGCGACCGCATTGCTGGGTCCGGCGGAAGAGCTTCTGGCGCAACCCCAAGTAGAGCGGATCGCCTGATACACGAGGCAGGAATGGACAAGCTCAGGGTGGGCTTTATCGGTGCGGGGCGCATCTCCGACCTGCATGCCATCGAGTACCTGCAGAATCCGCGCGCCGAGATCGCCGCCGTATGCGATGCCGACGCCGGCATCGCGCAGCGCCAGGCGCAGCGCTGGGGCGTGCCCAGCCGGCGCGTGTTCACCGACTACGCAGATCTGCTGGCCTGCGAGGAGGTGAACCTGGTGGAGATCCTGCTCCCGCATCATCTCCACCATCCGGCAACGTTGGCTGCGGTCGCAGCCGGCAAGCACGTTTCGGTGCAGAAGCCGATGGCACTGGATCTGGTCCAGGCCGACGAGATGATCGCGGCAGCCCGCCGCGGCGGGGTGGTGCTGCGCGTGTTCGAGAACTTCCTGTTCTATCCGCCCGTGATGAAGGCCAAGGCGCTGATCGATGCGGGCGCGATCGGCGATCCGCTCACCATCCGCATCAAGAGCAACTTCGGTGTGAGCCGCACGGCATGGACGATTCCGCCTGCCGCGCAGGCCTGGCGCCTGGACCCGGCCAAGAACGGCGGCGGGCCGATCGTGTTCGACGACGGGCATCACAAGTTCGCCCTCGCCTGGCACTTCATGGGGATGGCGCAGGAGGTGCATGCCTGGATCCACCGCACCGAGATCGCACCGGGCCAGGTGGTCGACAGCCCTGCCATCGTCACGTGGAAGTTCGCCGGCGGCCGCTATGGCAATCTCGAAGCGGTTTACTCCCGCGAGCTGGAGATCGACACCGTGCACTACGCTCAGGACGATCGTCTGGAGATCACCGGCACCCGCGGGGTGCTGTGGATCACGCGTGGCCACGGCAAGATCTCCGACCAGCCGCCGGTCATGCTCTACGCCGACGGCGAGATGCGCGGGTTCTCCAGCATGGCGAGCGGCTGGGAGGCGAGCTTCGTCGAGTCCACGCGGCACCACATCGACGCGTTGCTCGCAGGTGGCGCGCCGGTACTGACCGGGGAGCACGGGCGCGCGATCCTGCGCTTCGCGCTCGCGGCCCAGGAGTCGGCACGGCTGGGGCGTGCTGTGTACCTGGGTTGACCATGCCCAGAGCGAGAGCAGTGGACGGGACGGCCGGCGCGAACGGCCCGCGCGAAGCGGGCCGCGCGCCCTACGCGACCTCCAGCCAGTCGCGCCGCACCTCGGGTGCGTTGCGCAGGTCCGCCGGCGTGCCCTCGAACACAATCTGGCCGTGGCCCATCACGTAGACGCGCGCGGCGATCCTGAGGGCGATGGTGAGCTTCTGCTCGACGAGCAACACGGCGACGCCGCGGCGGCAGATGTCGCGGATCACTTCGGTCACCACCTCCACGATCATCGGCGCCAGGCCCTCGGTTGGCTCGTCGATCAGAATCACGCGCGGGTTGCCGAGCAGCGAGCGGCAGATGGTGAGCATCTGCTGCTCGCCGCCCGAGAGCATCCCGGCCTTGGTATCGCGCCGCTCCTCGATCTGCGGGAAGTAGCTGTACATCTGCTTCGGCGTCCACACCGGTGCGCCGCGGTGCGCCGCCTGCATACCGATGCGCATGTTCTCGTCCACCGTCAGGTTGGCGAAGATCTCGCGCTCCTCGGGCACATAGGCGAGCCCGGCGCGCACGATCCGGTAGGCGCGCACGCCGGCGAGGTTGGCGCCGTCCAGCCGCACCGCGCCCGCGCTCGGCGGGACCAGTCCCATGATCGTCTTCAGCGTCGTCGAGCGCCCCGAGCCGTTGCGCCCGAGCAGGCTCACGATCTCGCCGGCCCCGATGGCGAGGTGCACGCCGTGCAAGATGTGGCTCTTGTCGTAGTGGGCGTGCAGGCCTTCGACCTCGAGCAAGCGCTCATGCGGCCGCCTCTTCAAGCGACGTTGAGATGCGGATGACTGCGCGTCGGCGTCTGGCCGCATTCGCCTTGCTCGCATCCCCGGCCCGAAGGGCCGGGGCCCCTGCTCGGTAGCTCATGCGGCCTCCTCGCCGAGGTAGGCCCGCTGCACCTGGCGATTGGCGCGCACCGCCTCGGGCTCGCCGCTGGCGATGATCTCACCGTAGACCAGCACCGAGATCTGGTCGCACAAAGTGAACACGACGGCTCATGTCGTGCTCGACGATCAGCAGCGTCTTCCCCTCGGTCACCGAGCGGATCAGGGCCACGGTGTAGGCCGACTCCTCGCGCGACATGCCGCCCGTGGGCTCGTCCAGCAGCAGGATCTCGGGGTTGGTGGCGAGCGCCATGCCGATCTCGAGCGTGCGCTGCTCGGAGTACGCGAGCGCGCCGGCCGGATCGCCGCGCCGGCGGGTGAGGCGCAGCTTCTCCAGGTACTCGTCCACCTCCGCGTTCACCCGGGCGAGTCGCCGCACCGGCCGGAACAGGGTGAAGCGATGGCCGTAGCGCCCCATCACCGAGATGCGCAGGTTCTCCGCCACGCTCATGCGCGGGAACAGGTTGGTGATCTGGAACGAGCGCGACAGGCCGCGGCGATTGATCGCGTACGGGGTCAGCCCGGCAATCGGCTGCTGGTTGAGCAGGATCTGGCCCGTGCTCGGCACGTAGTGCCCGGAGATCAGATTGAACAGCGTCGACTTGCCCGCCCCATTCGGGCCGATCAGGGCATGGCGCTGGCCGCGCATCACCTCGAGGTTGACCCCGCGGATGATGACGGTGTCTCCGAACGCCTTGCGCACGTCGCGCAGCGCCAGGACCGGCGCGGCGGCACTCATGCCGCGCGCTCCTGGAGCGCCTGGCTCCATCCCCGGCGGGTCAGGCGCCGGGCGAGCGGCAGCAGCGCGGCGCCGGCCAGGATCGACACCACGGGAATGGCCCAGGTCCACGCAGACAGGGGATCGAACGTGCGCCCGAACAGCGGGTACGGCACCAGGGCGCCGCCGTTGGTGCGGCGCAGGACCGAGTACGCGTCCGACAGCACGACGTGCACGCTCTCGACGGTGAAGACCACGCCGGCGGCGAGCAGCGCCCCGACGACCAGGCACAGGAGATACGGCAGCGTCAGGTGCCTGATGGCGGTCGTCCCCAGCCGGCGCGCGTGCGCCGAGATCAGGCCGCCGATGCCCTCCGGCACGAAGAGCATGACGATCACGAAGATGAGGCCCTGGTACAGGAGCCAGGAGCGCGTCAAGTCGGATGTCATGCGCGCGAAGAACGTCATGAGGGCCGCGCCCAGCGCCGGCCCGAAGAAGGTGCCCGCCCCGCCGATGAAGGTCTGCAGCACCACGTTGGCCGACGCCTGGGCGCTGAAGATCGTGTAGTTGGTCGCCTCGTTGGCGATGGCGAGCAATGCCCCGGCCACGCCGGTGAACATGGTGGAGGTGGCGAAGATCAGTGTCTTGGCCCGGTGGGTGTTGAAGCCGAGGAAGCGGACGCGCTGCTCGTTGTCGCGGATGGCCAGGGCGAGCCGCCCCATCGGCGTGCGGGTGAACGCCCACAGGCACAACGTCGACACGGCGACCCACGCGAACGTCAGGTAGTAGACCCCGGTGTCGCTCGCGAAGTTGATCGACCACGAATTCATCCGCATCGTGGAGATGCCGGCCTCGCCCCCGAAGACGGAGTTCCAGGTCGGCGCGAGCGTATAGAGCAGCTCGGCCAGCGCGAGCGTCACCATGGCGAAGTAGACGCCGGTGCGCTGGGTGGCGAGCCAGCCGAACGCGACGCCGCACAGGAATCCGGCGGCGGCGCCGGCCAGCGGCAGGAGCGGGGTTGGCCAGGTCACGAGGTTTCCCTCCACCGCCTTCATCAGGTGCAGCGTGGCGAAGGCGCCGAGGCCGTAGTAGGCGGAGTGGCCGAAAGACAGCATGCCGGCCTGCCCCATCGCGAGGCTGAACGACAGCGCGAACAGCCCGGCGATCATCATCTTGATGGCGGCGTTCGTCAGATTGGGCGTGAGCACCAGCGGCAGCGCCAGCAGGAGCGCGACGAGGACGCCGACGCCGATCCAGCCGGACCGTATCGTCACTGGCGGTCACCGAAGAGCCCGGCCGGGCGGATCAGCAGCACCAGAAGCATGAGCAGGAACGGCATGCTGGCCGCCACCGTCGAGAGCTGAAGGGTCAGCAGGCCGCCGACCTCGCGCGCCCAGCCGCCGAGGCCGACGAGCGCGAGGAGGTCGGCGAGCGACCAGTTTAGGCCGGCCGAGAAAGAGATGAACAGGCCGATCATCAGCGAGGCGACCAGCGCGCCTTCCAGCGAGCCGAGCCCGCCGACGACGACCACGACGAACACCAGCGTGCCGAAGTCGACACCCATGTTGGGGCCGGTCGGGAAAAAGGCGCCGGCGACGGCGCCGGCAAGGCCGGCGAGGGCGGCGCCGGTGGCGAACACGCTCGTGAAGATCACCGGCAGGTTATGGCCGAGTGCCTCGACCATGACCGGCCGATAGGTGGCGGCCCGCACGATGATGCCGACCCGGGTGCGCGTCAGCAGCACGTAGAGAACGGCGAACATGACGAGGGCAACCCCGCCGATGAACAGCCGGTAGAACGGATAGTTCGTCTCGTATATGGTGAACGCCGCGAACTTCATGTAGGACGGCATGGCGTAGTTCACCGGAAAATCGCCGTAGAAGAGCTTGATCACCTCTTCGATGATGAAGGCCAGGCCGAAGGTCAAGAGCAGCTCGTGGGTGTGGCCGTACCGATGCACGCGGCGCAGCATGTAGCGCTCGACCAGCACGCCGCAGAGTCCAACGATGAAGGGGGCGGCGATCAGCCCGGCCCAGAACCCCACCGTGCGCGTGAGCGTGAAGCCAATGTAGGCGCCCAGCATATAGAACCAGGCGTGGGCGAAGTTGAGCACGCCCATCATGCCGAAGATGAGCGTCAGGCCGGCCGACACCATGAACAGGAGGAGCCCATGAATGACGCCGTTCAGCACCGAGACGACAAGGAATTCCACGCCAGGCGCTCCGAGAAGGAGTGATGGGAGAGCGCTGGAGCGCCCGCCGCTGCGGGCCGAGCGCTCCGGTCTGTCACCGGGACGGTGACGGTCTCAGGCGCCCGGGCGCTCCATTTTGCAGCTCGACTGCACCGGGCTAGCGGCGTCCTTTCCCGAGATGAGTCGGATTGGCTTGAATCCCATATCGGTGCCGTCCACTTTGTACTTGGCATCCTTCGAGACGGTGGCGACCACCAGCGGCAGCAGGGCCTGGTGATCCTCCTTGCGCATCGCGACCTCGCCCATGCTGGTGTTGACGGTCACGGTCTCCATGGCAAAGGCGAGCTGCTTGACGTTGAGCTTGCCGTCGGGCCCCGGCTTCACCTTCTTCAGCGCCTCGCCGAGACCCCAGATGCCGTGGACGGTGTGTCCCTGAATGAACACCGGA
>CAVUHQ010000002.1:0-93193 GCA_963741215.1 uncultured beta proteobacterium | reverse complement strand
CCGCTGCGGCACGGAAGGCGCACCGCGCACGGCCGCAAAACCCAAGCCGAGGACAGCACCGAGGCCCGCGCAGTGACTGCTTTTAACTCGCAATAAGCATTTGAAGAGAACTTCTGATCGTCACCAAGAGCGAGCTGACGCGTGAAATTTCGTGTTGCAAAGTTCGACAGTGGCAATATTTTATTTCTCTATTTAGAAGGCCGGAACTGGGCCCAACCCGCCGAGCGGGAATCCGGTTTGTCCGCACCCGACTCGCCGATGAATACGCTGGCCATCAATTAAATACGACGCTGAGGCGTGGATGAAACCGCAATTTCCCCTGACCCGCAGCGATGCCGAATGGCGCAGGCTGCTCAGTCCCGACCAGTACATGGTTATGCGTCGGTTTGGCACAGAGCCGGCGGGGAGTTGCGCGCTCAATCGTGAGAAGCGCGAAGGTAACTTCGTTTGCGCCGGCTGCGATCAGCCGTTGTTCTTCTCCAAGACGAAATTCGAAAGCAGCACCGGCTGGCCAAGCTTCAATGATCCGATTGACGGTGCTGTGGGACTCAAAAAGGATCCGGTGTACGGAGATTTGCAAGTTGAAGTGCACTGTCGCCGTTGTGGCAGTCATCTTGGGCACGTTTTTTCCGATGGACCCCCGCCGACCAATCTGCGCTATTGCATCAATGGTATGGCAATGAAATTTGTTGCCAGTTAGAGCCCCACTGTCGTAGCGGCGCATGTCCGCTTTCGGGGGTAAAGCGGATATGCCGTGACTGAGTCGCAATGTCTGCTAATAACCCAAAGCGGACGGCCCTCTGGGCTAGCCGAGAGCCGAGCGTACTACGCTCCTACTTCGCTTCGGCGAGTTGCTTCAGCGTGAAGGTGTAGCTTACGTTGCCGAGAGGTTTGTGGCAGGCGAGGCATTCGGCCTGGTTCACACCCGGTCGGTATTGCTTGTCGGTAGTAAAAATCGCGTAGTTCCAGTTCTCATTCCGCAGCTTCTCGGGAATGTCCTTGCCCCAGCCCTCTTCGCGCGCCATAGCCGTGTATAGGAGCAGTTTGTCCGCCACGTAGAAGCCGTCGCCGCCAGTGATCGGCTTGTTGTCGGCGTCGAGTTTCGTCGCGTACACTTCGGCGAATAGTACCGAGCCGTCGGGCAGCGGCTTGCCCGCCTTCGCCGCAGCAACCGCGGCTGAGTTGGCGTAGTAGTAGCGCACCTGCTTGGTCGCGGGGAAGTTGATCGTGTGGTACTTCGTGAACAAGTCTTTGTAGCCTTCGGGGAAGGTCACTTTGGTGTTCGCAACGTTCGGCAGCAACGCGGACTTGGCGCCCGTCACAGCGCCGGGCTGCGAGGCAAAGTACGCCGCGACGTTGGCGATATTCTCGGCGCTGAGTTGGGTCGCAATCGCATTCATGATGGCCGTCGGACTCGTCGCACCCGGTTGCTTGCGCGTGCCGTCCTTGAACGCCTTCAGTTGCGCCTCGAGGTAACCAGTGCGCTGCGCCGCGAGATTGGGAATGGTGTCGCTCACGCTCACTCCGTTTGCACCATGGCATGCCGCGCAAACGGTGGCAGCCATTTCCTTACCGGCCTCGATATCCGCGGCGTGCGCAACTTGCGCAACTGCCAAAACAACGGACAATCCGAGAACTTTTTTCATGAGTCTTCTCCGTTGAGATCAGCCGACATCCCCTGAAGGCCAGCAACCCGCTTGAAGACAGCATACTGTAGGGAGCCCGAAACCAAAAGGCGGCATCGCGAGACAAGGAGGCGGACTGGGCGAGCTCGGTGGTAATGATTAGAAGCAGTACACCTGCTGATGTTTGGCGGCACTCGAATGTCCGCTTTGGGCCACGTACGGGCCTCCTAGCCAGCGAAAAACTTCGACGTTCAGGGGAACGCCGCGGGCCCAAAGTGATCCATTCCAGCACGTCGATCAGCCACGCGGCAGCGTCTAGGACCACCAGCCGCTGCGCCAATTTCGATCTGCGGAATGTGCTATTGAGTAGTTTGAGCGCGCTCTTGTAGCTCGGGTGCTGGTGCGCATCTTTGCTGAGCTTGCGAAGACGCGAGATCAGCACAGCGCGTTGAACTTCCAGCTCATCGTAGCGCTGACGAAAATTAGCGCGCGCGGTCGGCGTCGCGTTGTCACGTAACGCAGGTGGGCGACAGGCATCGGGATACATGTAAACGATTTTCCCGAATGTGACGGGAACTCGCCCTAGTTCTTAAACAGCAGGTCTTGGGTCATGTGATCTAATTGCGCGACCGAATGCAGCGCCGAGCGCAGACGGTTACGATCGCGATGTGATAGTCGCTTGATAGCCACAGTGTTCGACGCGGGCACGCCGTGGTTCATGTCCTCGATCTGCTGATCGAGCAGCAAATCGAGGAAGACGCCCTGGGCTTCAACGAGCGCGTCAAGATCGTGTCCACCTCCGAGACCGAGCGCCTTGATGCCGGCGAGCCGCGCCAGCGTCGAACGCTCCACCACATGATGGGAGATGGCCAAGGTGCGCGCCGTGGCAACGATACCAAATAGCCCGGCTTTCTTGAGATCGATACGACCCTCCGTGGTGCGAAATCGACCGATGAAGGTAAGACCTGGCTCGATCGAGCCGACGGGTTCAGCGAGCAGCTTGGCGAAGGCCCACTGGCCGTCGGCTGCATCGAAGGCATCCTCCTGCAGCCGGTTGGCAAGACTGGCGTCGCCGTGCACTCCGCGCAGGTCGAAAAAAATATCAACGGAAAGCAAATCCTTTGGGCTCGACCGTAGAATCCAATCTCCGATGCGAGCGTTCCAAGTCGACACTGAACCCCGCCACTGCGGATTCCGCGCCATAACACCGCCCTTACAATAAGGCACTCCGGCCTCGTTCAGGATATCGTTTAGCTCAGCGCCCAACGCCCCAAACCAGCGATCCTCACGACCGTCCGGCTCGCCGTGCGCAAAGAACAGCGCATTGTCCTGATCCATGGCCAACAGGCTTTCGTCACGTCCCGCCGAGCCGAGCACAGCGAGGGTATAGGGACACGGCGGATCACCTTTGCCATCGGTTCGCATGTGCCTTTCCGCCAATACAGCGGCCTGACGGGTCAGCCCGCCAACCTCGCGCGAGATAACCGCCGCGATGTCGCGGGCGGCCAGTCCTTCGGACAACAAGGCTGCCGCGACGTGCGGCAATTTCGCCCAGGCAACGGCAAGCGCGTGCGCATCCTCGGCCTGATCGATCTCGTCGCCGAGCGAAATCGCCTCGCCCGCCCGCAGGCGCAACAAATCGCGCGCGGTCAAGGCGCCGACAATGGCGCCGTCATCGTCGACTGCGCCGAGATGACGTATTTTGAGCCGGCTCATGCGAGCGATGGCGCGATAGACGAAAGCGTCCGCGGGAACGGTCGCCAGCGGCTTACTCATGAATTGCTCGACCGGGAGGTTTAGCGCATCGGCGTCTTGTTGCGCCAGCGCGCGGAGCAGATCGCGCTCGGTGATGATACCGGCATCGCGCGCGAGAATTCCGCTCGCGTCCGCCAGCGATGAGCGGACATACAGTGAAGAAATTCGTTTATTCGTCATCCGTGCCAGCGCTTCTCGAATCGATTGATTGGCTGCAATGAATTGAACCGGCGAGCGCATAATTTCGCGAATGCGGTGACGATAAGGATAGCTATCGATCCGCCGTAACGTGCGTTCGTTATCGGCACGGCTCGACGCTTCGACTGCCTCCACCCAACCGGCGCGATGCTGCTGGTCAAGCACATCGGTCAGAGCGCGACAGGCTCGCTCGGCTTCTGCCAGCGTTCGGATTCCGCCTTCGCGCAGCTTCGGCAGCAGTGCCAGGAATATCCGTGCACAAGCAAGTGCGTCGCCAAGCGCGGAATGGCGATCGGTGATCTCGACACCGAGCCAGGCGGCCAGGTTGTCGAGCGAGTAGCCGGCGAGATCAGGCTCTGCCACTTCGGCAAGAAGCCGCGTGTCGAGCGTGCGCGGGCGCACCCAGTCGATACCGGCGCGCTCGCATTCACGCTTGAGCATGGCGAGATCGAAGCCGAGGGCGTGCCCGATCACCACGGCACCACCGATGTAGCTGGAAAGCTCGGGCCAGACCTCAGCGAAGGCCGGAGCATCCGCGACCGCCGCGTCGTTGATGCCGTGGATACCGGCGGCCGTTTCCGGAATCGGTTCGCCAGGACGAAGCAGCTGTCGAAATTCAGGCTTCGGCTGCAGGCGACCGGTGACGAGCCGCACCGCCGCGATCTCCACGATCCAGGCCTTGCGCGGGTCGAGACCAGTGGTCTCGGTATCGATCACGACCGCGTCAAGTGCGATCAGAGGGGTGACGCTGCGCTTTCCCGCCATCTATTGATCCGTCGCAACTGGCGATCACTCGACGCCAGCTTGTTCGGAATTTGCCCTTGTGCCCAACAACGACAACACGGCGTTTGCGTCCATGCGCCTGGTCAATTCATCATGGATGTTGCACAGCGTCACCTTGAGATAATTGTGTGTGGTGGGATAGTCCCGCCCGCGCAACTTTTCATGAATTGGCAACAGGTCGAAATAGAGTTTGGCAAACGGCTCAGGAATGTCCATAGCTCGCTTGGGCGGATGCAGGCCGACAAGCTGGAGGCGGCGCTCCAGATCGATGCGCAACTCGCGCCAGAGCGGCTCTCCCAACGAGGCGGGAACAGGGTAGCGATCGAAGACCGAGAGAACGATTGCCACCAGCGCATCGAATTTACGGCGCCGGTCGGCGCCGGAATGCGAGCGCAGCACGCCTTCGGCAACTTCCGCCACCATAGCTAGCCCGAGCGGATAGGCGCGCCAGCGCGATCGCTCGACGGCTTCGTGGAATTCAGGCTCGGCGAACAACACCTTGGAATAATGCCCGGCGCGAGCGCGGGAATATTCGTAGATCGCTTTCTGAACCAGGAACGCCGAATTCTCGTCGATGAAATCCGCGAGCTCACGGGTATCGCGGATCGGATCCCGACGGCGGAAGATATCGAACAGAGCCATTGTGCTTCCTGCCTCATTGTCCCGTTTCGGAACGTCTTCGCAGTTGCGAAAGAACCCTGCCAAAAAAAATCAATGTAAATCAGAACGATAAATCATGCGCTCTAGACTAAAGTATTATAATGAGATCCAGGTCCTTTAGTTTACTTTTATATTTGCTTTGGACCGTCGCCAAGAAACGGACCGAAGCAGCGGCATCGGGGGGATGCCGCAGTGGCCGGTCGTCGGTCCCCCCTCACACGTTCACATCCGCTCCGCGCAGAC
This sequence comes from uncultured beta proteobacterium, assembly GCA_963741215.1. Classification (GTDB taxonomy): domain Bacteria; phylum Pseudomonadota; class Gammaproteobacteria; order Burkholderiales; family SHXO01; genus SHXO01. The sequence goes on along the minus strand of CAVUHQ010000002.1, from coordinate 87,929 downwards.
GGAACGGTGCTTTGAGGGAGGCTTTGCGACCATGGCTCCAGCGCCCAGTCAATCCAACACAGATGAACACTGGAGGAAGACGACCAGGCTGATGCTCATGCATCTCGGCGTGTGGTTCTTCTTCGGTTACATCGTCCAGATGTTCGTCAAACCGCTCAACACGATCATCATTCCAGTGCTCCATTTCCCGCTCGGCTTCTACATGGCCGCGCAGGGCTCGCTGATCGTATTCGTCGTCCAGCTGTTCGTGTTTGCGAAACAGCAGGACAAGATCGATCGCGAGTTCGGCATGGCCGAAGACGACTGAGGGGGGACACAATCATGACAACGCAAACCGCAGGCGGTTCGGACTTCATTAAACAGCTTGGACGGATGTACGGCACCTATACGGGTGGCTTCCTCGCGTTCATCATTCTGCTCGCCATCCTCGAGCAGGTCGGCGTTCCGAACAGGGTTCTCGGCTATCTGTTCGTGTTCTTCACGCTGGCGGTCTACGCCGTCATCGGCGTGATGACGCGCACCGCGCAGCTTTCCGAATATTATGTCGCCGGCCGTCGCGTTCCGGCCTTCTATAACGGTATGGCGACGGGGGCCGACTGGATGTCAGCGGCTTCCTTCGTCGGCATGGCCGGCACACTATTCTTGCTCGGCTATGACGGCCTCGCTTGGGTGCTGGGCTGGACCGGCGGCTTCGTGTTGGTGTCGATCCTGATCGGCCCTTACCTGCGCAAGTTCGGCGCCTACACCGTGCCCGACTTCATGGCGTTCCGGTTCGGCGGTAACTTCGCCCGCTTCATCGCCGTGGTCGTGCTGGTGTGCTGTTCCTTCACTTACGTAACAGCGCAAATCTACGGCACCGGCCTCATCGCCTCGCGCTTCCTCGGTATGCAGTTCGAGATCGCTGTGTTCGCAGGACTTCGTCGGCATCCTGCTCTGCGCGATGCTGGGCGGCATGCGGGCGGTAACCTGGACGCAGATCGCCCAGTACATCGTGCTGATCGTCGCCTACCTGACGCCGATCGTGATTCTGTCCACCAAGCACTATGGTATCCCGATCCCGGAGCTGACCTACGGAAACGCGATCGCGGAAATCACAGCGCGCGAGCAACAGATGCTGGCCACCGGTTTGGCGACGGCGGCGACTCTTAAGCCGCACATCCAGCCGTTCATCAACTACAGCCCGCTGAATTTCTTCGCGATCATCTTCTGCATGATGGTTGGAACGGCGTCGTTGCCGCACATTCTGATGCGCTATTTTACCACGCCGAGCGTGCGTGAGGCGCGTCAATCGGTGGGCTGGTCGCTGTTCTTCATCTTCCTGCTCTACTTCTCGGCGCCGGCCTATGCGGCGTTTTCGAAGCTGGAGGTCTATACCAACATCATTGGTAGAGACCTGACGCAGGTCCGCCCCTGGATGTTCACTTGGGGCGAACTCGGCCTGATCCAGATCTGCGGCAAGAACGCCGCCAGCATCGACGCCATCGTCGCGGCCTGCAAGGCGATCGCCGGTCATCCCGGCGTGGTGCGGCTGCAGGACTTCGTGATCAATACGGACGTGATCGTGCTCTCCACCCCGGAGGTTGCAGGCCTGCCGTACGTGATTTCGGGTCTGGTCGCCGCTGGGGGCCTCGCGGCGGCGCTTTCCACCGCTGATGGTCTACTGCTCGCCATCGCCAATGCGCTGTCACACGACGTCTACTACAAGATGCTCGACCCGAACGCGCCAACCATTCGTCGGCTCACAGTGGCGCGAGTTCTCTTGTTCTTCGTCGCGGTGGCAGCGGCTGCGACCGCCGCGACCAAACCGGCAGATATCCTGGCCATGGTCGGCTGGGCGTTCTCGCTCGCCATGGCCGGCAACTTCCCGGCGCTCATCATGGGCGTCTGGTGGAAGCGAACGACGGCGACGGGCGCTGTCTGCGGCATGATCGCAGGCTTTGGCCTCTGCCTGTTCTACCTCGTCACCACCAGGTACTTCCCCGGTGCCGGCGTCAAGTATTTCGGCATGACCTCACTGCTGAATCCGGCGACGGGTGCACCTCTAGTCGACATTGCCAAGACGATGGCGTTGCCAAATGCCATGGAGAGCTTCCCGACGCTTGCCCACCCGCTCGCGAATAAGGTTGGCTGGTTCAACCTCAACAACATCGCATGCGGTTTGCTGGGAATGCCGTTCGGGTTCCTGGTGATCTATGTTGTCAGCCTACTCGGCAAGGAACCGTCGAGGGAAATGCAAGCTTATGTGGACGAGATCCGCAAGCCGCGGGGCAGAACGGTGCTCGAGGAAAAAACTTCCTGACCACTATGAAGTTTCAACAGACCACAGAGCGGGGCCTTCGGGCCCCGCTTTTTTCGGTTGCCGGAGCAGTGAGGCACGCCCATCGTCAAACTACATGAGGATTTAAATATTGTGACCGCTGGTTCACTCCTCAGCTTTTGGTATTTCCATCTACCGAACTTCGTCCTAGCTGCGCTGATGTACACGCTGCTCGGTCGTGCAATGCTCGGGCTGTTCGTAGATGCGGACTCACCAAATTACATCTGGCGATTTTTTTGCCGATTCACGGACCCGGTCGTTGCCGCCGTTTCCGTGGTAACGCCGAAAGCTGTGGCGCCGGTCGTGCTTTGGCTATTCGGCTTTGTCTGGCTGTTCTGGCTGCGCGTGGCGCTGCTTTATCTTTTTTTGTTGATGGGAGCAGTCCCGCAGGGGAACTAAGCACGGCATGGAACGGAATTTCTACTTTATGGGGATCGCCTTCTTCGGGATGGTCAATGGCCTGTTTAACCAGGTAGCGCTGCTGTTCGCTCTGATCCATGTGCAGGTGCTGGCGCCGGCGCTCCTGTTCGGCAGCACGTCGCTCACCTTGATGTTTTCCTCGCTGATGGTCTCAACCGCGACGATCATTCTCGCCGGCATTCCAGCCGCAATCTACGAACAGATCATCGGCGCCAAGGACGATTCGACCGCTGTTTCGCTTTGGATATGGCTGGCGGGGACTGGGTTTCTCACCTTGTCGTCGATGGGCGCTTTTCTCAGCTTCGGGCTGTGAGCAGAACTCTTATTCGCTTTTTGTCATCTGCGGCCTGCCCGGCTTGAGGGGGTTTGCACGCGGATTTAAAGTCGCAGGTCGCTCAGCGCGCGATATTTCATTTCATGCGCCGGCTTTGGGCCCAGCGCGCATCGACAGGCGGTCGACCATGGAAGAAATGCGCCGGATCGCTTACGAGACGGTACTGCGCGCCTGCGGTTTCGGTTCGCTCGCAATTTTCTGCGTCATGATCGGGATGTCTTTCGAACCGCGCGCTGCTTTTCAGGCGGGTGGCTTCCTTACCTTCGTGATGACGATCATCCTGATCGTGAAGGCGTACGGGGCGAGCACGAAGGATCATCGTCGCACCGAGATGTGGCTCTATCTTTCAGAGGAGCGTCGACCGCCGAAAGATCAAGCGCAGTGGGCGATTTCGACGGTCATGCGGGAGACTTATTTCCTGTTCGCCCGCTGGACGGCGATCATTTCCATCGTGATGTTGGTCATAGCGTTGTTTTTCTCCCTCATCGGGCTCTAACCCGACAACCAAACGAAGCCCCGCGCTGCCCGGCAGCTGGATTTGCCCACAGGGTGTTTTTTTCGTATTTAATCTAGACGCATAATACTTTAGTATTAGTAGTGATCTGGAGATGGGGCGTGCATCCATTTAGCGAAAAAGCATTCTATCTGCTGGTATTTCGGGCCATTCTGGCTGCGCTCATGGCGGTCGTGCTGATGGTCACGCGCAGCTTCGATCTCGCGGCAGCTTTCCTCATCGGTGCCAATGTCGCCCTGCTGTTCTCGGTCGGCCTGATCGCGTGGAAATCTCATCTGGATGAAGAGCATGTCGTCCGCACTGAGGCTTGGCGCGCTTTGGCGCCGGGGGAGCAGCCCGCGGGGAAGGCTGGCCGCCGCTGGGCGCTAAATAGTCTCGAGGAGCTGGCTTTGCGGTTCGCCAAGGCTTCTTCCGCCGTGGCGATTGCCTTGGCTGGGACCGCGCTCGTGATGTCGGCTGAACAATAGGAACCGCGTACTGACAGCCTACATTGCGCCTAGGCTCAAAATAATAAAAAGGCCGATGGTATCGGCGAAACGCCGCACTTTAGAGGCAAGATCACGAGCGGCCTCCAATGTCCGCTTTTGACCAAAGCGGACATTGCTCAGAACGCGGCCATTTGCCTCTGAAGCAATCGTTTGATTTGTTGTATGAGTTCCGACGAAAATCGGGGTTCCTGTAGGAGTACTTGAGGCCACATTGACCGAACCAACTCTCCTTTTCGGAATTCCATTCGACTTCGTCTTGTTCGCAGCGACATTGCTCGGCATCGCGCTCTTTCACCGGCATACACTGCTGATTGCGCTTGGCGGTCTTGTCGCAATTACTGCGTACAAGCTGAGCATCACCGGTTTCAAGGACGGCGTGGGTCTAGCTGGCCTCTTAATTCATTTGAGCCACGAGTTCTCACTACTCGCTAATCTATTCCTGCTTTTGACGGGGTTCGCGCTGTTATCCCGTCATTTTGAGGAAAGCGCCATCCCTGACAAGATGCCAGCGATGCTGCCGGACGACTGGAAAGGCGGCGTGATGCTGCTTGGCATTGTTTTCGTCCTATCGAGTTTTCTGGACAACATTGCCGCAGCGATTATTGGCGGCACGGTGGCGCGCCATGTATTTCGCGGCAAGGTCCATATAGGTTACCTCGCCGCAATCGTTGCTGCGTCGAATGCGGGCGGTTCCGGAAGCGTGGTTGGCGATACCACAACGACTATGATGTGGGTTGCCGGAGTAAGCCCGCTGAGCGTCCTCGAAGCCTATTGCGCCGCAATTGTCGCGTTTCTGATCTTCGCGGTGCCCTGACTGGCTGGAACGAGAGGTCAAGGATCGCGACACGCACTGCGTGTATTGTCGGGTTGACTTCGGGTCAGCAAATGATGGCAGACGGTCGGTCGCGACATGGGAACACATCGTAAACGACGCGAGAATCGTCACTCGCGAAAACATCGCCAGATGTTGCTTGGCGTGCAATTCGAGCAAGGGCACCAAGGAGCCTTCCGATTGGCTCGAGTCCGACTACTGCAGGAAGCGCGGAATCACAAAAGACACAGTCGCTGACGTAGTGAAACGAGCCCTTACCGTTCAGTCGAACGTTCCTGACCAAGGCACCTAGACCGCTGTCGCCAATGTCAAGTGCGACGATCAAACTCTTCCTAGTCCACGGTGATCCGAAGCGCTTGCGAACCGCCGAACTCTCGAACTGGACGGGCAAAGCCATTGCGGGCCCGCGCAGTGAATTGGACGGCCTACCTACACGAGAGGAGGCCGCAAAGCCCGGCGTGTACTTCCTCAGCGGTGTCGATTCAGAATCAGGGAAGCCTGCGGTGTACGTCGGCGAGGCAGAAAGCATCCGCGATCGTCTACGGGGTCACCTCGACAAAGACTTCTGGAACCATGTCGTGTTCTTCGTAAGCAAGGACGAGAACCTGACGAAGGCGCATATCCGATACCTTGAGGGTCGCCTGATCGAACAGGCGAGATCAGTGGGACGAGCCATGGTGATGAACGGTCAGTCGAGTGGCGCGAAGCTACCCGAGTCGGACCGCGAGGACATGGAGATTTTCCTTGAGCGGATTCACCAGCTAATGCCGATCCTTGGAGCGGACGCTCTATTACCAATCGGCCAAGCGCCAGAAGGTCGAGCCGAGAAGCGCCTTCTCTTCTGCGAAATCAAGGGCCTCAAGGCAACGGGGCACCTCACACCGAACGGCCTAGTTGTGCTCACGGGATCGCAGGCCGTCCTTAAAGAACGGGCCTCGGCGCATCAGTGGCCCTATACGCTCGCGACACGCAACAAGCTGATCGAGGACGGCACCTTAGTCCAAGACGGCGATCACCTCAGGTTCACGCGCGACGCGGAGTTCAGTAGTCCCAGCGCAGCCGCGACGGTCATCCACGGAGGTTCAGCTAACGGCCTCCTCGCCTGGAAGGACAAGGATGGCAAGACGCTCAAGGATCTCGAGGCCGTCTAACCGCACGATCGACCGGACCCGCTCCGGCGGGCTTCGCCGCCTGTTGCCGCCCGCTGATCGCGGTCGTTCGGCACGCCTGGAAAGGCGGTGCTATATTGGCCGTCGCGGCTGGAGATGAACATGGACTGGAAGGCACACATAACCTCTGATCCGAAGATCATGCATGGCGTGGCCTGCTTCAAAGGGACACGGATCCCGGTGTCTGTCGTTCTCGACAATCTGGCCGACGGGGAGACGCCGGAACGCATCCTCGATCAGTATCCTTCTCTCAAGGCAGAGCACATTCCTGCGGCCATCGCGTACGCTGCGGACTTGGCTCGTGAGCGCGTAGTCCCTGTCCCCACAACCTAGCCGTGGATGGCCACGCGGTTCAAAGTTGACGAGAATCTACCGCGTGAGGCGCAGGCGTTACTTCTGAACGCCGGCCACGACGCCCAAACCGTCCACGAAGAACGCCTCGCTGGTCACCCGGATGCAACGATCTTTGACGTTTGTCTGAACGAAGATCGAGTCCTGATTACTCTGGATCTCGACTTCTCCGATATCAGACAGTACCCACCCGCGAGTCACCGGGGCATATGGGTTCTTCGGCCGGAAACGCAGAGCATCGAGAACACGCTTTCGGTTTTGAAAGGCGCTTTGGCATTGATCCGCGACGAGCCAACGGTCAACCGGCTCTGGATCGTGGAGCCAGGACGTGTTCGTATCCGCGAGTGACCGAGGGGGCGTGCCGAACCAGGCCATCCAGCGGACCGTTCAACAGCGCCGCTTCGCGCCGCTGTTGCCCGGCCGCTGATGGCCGGCGTTGGACGTCACTAGGAAGCAAGGTAGGGGAGCATCGAGTACCCGGGGAAGTGAGGGCATGAGAATAGGTAGAAGTCTGATCTCTGCTGCACTTGGCGCCCTTATCGCTTGGGGTTGGCCGCAACCTTCGAACGCTGACGCACCCGCTGACAAAATAGCGCGACTCGGCTTTGTCGCTATCGTCTCCCCATCCAGTATCACGCCTGGCTACACATTCGATTTTTATGATCGCTTGCGCGAATTGGGTTGGATCAAAGGTAAGAATCTGCTTGTTGAGGAACGCTGGGCCGAAGGAAAGCCCGACCGAATGCCCACGCTAATGGCTGATGTGTTGGCGCACAAGGTCGACGTAATTGTGACCGGGACGGAGGCTGGCGCGCTCGCCGCGAAGAGAGCGACTCAGACGACTCCGATCATCGCTGTAGCACTCGGGGACCCGGTAACTGCGGGGATCGCCGCGAGCTTGGCGCGACCCGGAGGCAATCTGACGGGCCTAGCATTGCAAGACACCGAAGGAATTCCAAGCAAGTGCTTGGAGCTACTCCGAGAACTGGTTCCACCCGTATCTACCGTTGCAGTATTCTGGAATCCAGATATGCCGTTGAACCGGATTCAGCTAACCGAACTTCAAGCGGGGGCACGAGTCCTTGGCATTCAGCTCCTGCTCATTGACGTGCGCGCTCCAAAGACCCTGCAATCCGCCTTTCAACAGGCCGAGCAACAAACGCAGGCGGCAATCGTTCTACCTGAGCCTATTACGTACACCAACAGACGCGAGGTCACCGCACTCGCTGCCCAGTACCACCTTCCCACAATCTACCTGATGTTGGACTATGTAACTGATGGCGGGCTGATGGCTTATGGAGCAGATCTTCGCGCCATGTACAGACGCGCCGCCGAGTACGTCGACAAGATTCTCGGAGGGGCCAAGGCGGGCGATCTTCCGATCGAGCAGTCGAACCAAAGGCTGGAAGTGAATCTAAAGACCGCGAAGGCATTGGGTGTGAGGGTTCCCGACACGATCCTCTTGCGCGCCAGTGGTGTGGTGCGGTGAGTGTGACTGAGTGTGAGCACGCTGTTTGATGGCCCTCTGATCAGCGTTGTTGAGGGTTGACCGACGTGATGCCGCCGCCATGAGGCGGCGGGTTCTCGCGGTTTCAGAATGGGTCGGCGTCGTGGGTCGGTGAACACGGGGAGCGGCGGGTGCACGGGATGATCCGCAGCCTCGGCCTGGTGGTGCCGGCGGATCTGGTGTGCGTAGGCGGACTCGAAGTCGGTGACGAGGTGGTAGAGGAAGTCCAGTACCAGGGTGGCGGCCTGGTCGGAGAGTTCGGGGCGGGGTTGGGGGATGTAGTCGTTGGTCATGGGTTCACCGTACCGCACGTGGGCGTGGCTTGGTTGTGCTGGTGCTCTTGGCATCGGCGAAGACCTCGAAGTAGAGCTTCTCGTCGAGTAAGGGGGCCTGGCGTTGGGCGGCGGCACTGAGCAACTGTGCGCACATCGTGGTCAGGATGCGGTAGTTGCCGGCGGCGTGGTCACAGAGCATGGCGCGCAATTGTGAGCTCATCATGGTGGCGTTGCCGGCGGTGCTCAGCAGGTGTTCGAGACACGACATGAGCTCGTCGCGGCTGGCGTATTCCATCGTCAGCCTGACCCGGATGCGGCTGCCCAGGGGCAGCAGATCTTCGCGCTTGAGCATCTCGGTGAGCCGGCTGTCGCCCACGAGCACGATGCTCAGCAGCGGCCGGGAATCGAAGCGAGCGCTGGACAGCAGGCGCAGTTCCGAGAGCGTGGCGGGGTTCATCTCCTGCGCCTCGTCGATCAGCAGCACGGGGCGTAGTCGGGTACCCTCCAGATGGGCAATCCATCGTTCCCGCAGGTTCTTGAATCCGCCCCAACGGTTATGCGGTTTGAGCCCGACCTCGAACAGATCGCCCAGTTCTCGATAGAAGTCGGCGAGGTTGCTCTGCGGGTGGTTGAGAACCGCGACGCTCACGTCGGGCAGGCGCCCCAGGCGCTCGGCCAGCAGGCGCAGCACCACGCTTTTGCCGGTGCCAGGATCGCCGTGGACGAGTGCGAAGCCGCCCTCGCGCACGTGGTTGTGCTCGATGCGCCAGAGGAAGTCCTCGGCCGCACGGGTCAGTCGCAGTGCCTCGGTGGGCAGTTCCTGCGAGAAGGGATTGAACTTCAGCCCGTACAGGGCGATCAGCGAGGAGCTCATGAGCTTGGATCCTGTTCGGTGGGGATGTAGGCCGGCGGCAGGCCGGTGGCGGCGTACTCGGCCATGAGCCGGCGCAGCAGCGGCGCGATACCGGACTCTAGCGGCGGGGCATCGGTGAGGCTGAGGGGGGCGAGCGCGCGGCGCCGGCCGCTGGCGTTGGCGGACTTGTCGATCGGGTAGAGCGCGCACAGTACGGTGCCGCGACGGGCGTCGATGAGCTCGACTGCGGCCAGGTCCCAGCGCGCATAGCGCAGGTGGACACGCTGCAGGTGGCGGTAGCGCGAGGGAATCTCGAAGCGCCGGCCCTCCAGGCTGACGGTGCCGTCACTGCGTCGTTGGGTGCGGGTGAGTTCCATGCGGAAGGCCCCGCGCAATACCTGGCTCTGCGGGCACTCGCGCATCACCGTGGGGCCTTCGAGGAAGCGCGCGAGCGGTGTGGCATCGAGTTCGCAATGCTGGGTGCGCTGATACTCGTGCTCGACCCAGGCTTGGGTGGCGCTGTTGAGCAGTTCCAACGTGAGTTCGCTTACCCCTTCGAGCATGGCCATCAGCCGTCCCTCTAGGCGAGCCCAGAACACCTCCTGCTTCCCGTTTTGCTGCGGGGAATACGGCAGGGTCCTCTGGTGCACGATGCCCAAGGTATGCAAGCCGCAGGTAAACTCTTCGGCCATCATCGCGGCACCGTTATCGCTCATCAGCGCTCTGGGCAGACCGCGGCGCTGCAGGGCCTGACTGAATCCGTGCACCAGGCTCTCGGTGGTCTCGTCCAGGTACCACTGGACATGACAGGCCAGGCGGGAGCGGTCATCCAGGATCGCCAGTGCCATGGGCTTGACCCAGGCGCCGGCGCGGGTCAGGACCTTGCGCGAGCCATGGTGGAAGTCCAGATGCAGAAGGCCTCCGACATGGTCGACTTCGAAGCTGCGCGTCTCGCGCGACTGGCGGTGGACTTCGGCGGCCAGTTGCCCGGGGCGCAACTGGCCGCGGGGTACGGCTTGGCGCAACAGACCCTGCGCCTTGAGATAGCGGCGCACTGTGGTGTAGGACGGCAGCGGGACATCGTCGGCCAACGCCGCGCCGAGGTTGTCGTATAGGAGCTGACAGCTCCAACCTGGGTGATCGCGATACTGCGCCGTCAACACCTCGACGACGGCGGGCGCCAGCACGCGCTGCTGACCCAGATCGCAGCGTACCCGGGTCTTGAGTGCCGCCACCGGATCGAGGCTGGCACGCCGTGCCGCATAGAACCATCGCTCGAGGGTCGACAGGCCGAAGGTGACCGGCAATCCGGTGCTCGGGTGTTGCCAGGTCTTAGCGGACAGTTCCAGCAGGCTCGCGTGCAGCTCCCCCGCTTCCGGTGGCGCCGCCAGCAGATGACCGATGATCGAGAAGCGCAGCCGCGCCCAGCGATCACGATCCAGAGGATCGTGTCGAATTGCCATGTAGGCTCCCAGTGAGGCGGCGAGACCTTCGCCACCGATGGGCAAGCAGCTTACAAAGCGCCGGGGTCCAGGGCGATCACGAAGTTGTGCGGGTGGTCCGCGGAATCTAGCGGCCTTCGCTCAGCGTGCTCAGCGGTGCCACGAAACGCAGGGCCTGCAACAGCTGAGCCAATGGGTCGGTGGCCGTGAAGCGCGCCAGCAGTGCGCCGGGCAAGTCTTCGCAAACCGGCGGCATGAAGCGCGCAGAGGCCGCCTTCCAGAACGGCGTTGCCAACAAGTCGTGATTCCACCACGCACGCCAGCGATCCAAAGTGCCGCGAGGAACACCAAGGGTGGCGCACAACTCGCGCAGAGCTTGCCCGGATACGGCACAACGCATGGCGCTGGCGAGCAGCACCACCGTACCCACGTACACGCGCCGCCCCAGATAGAACACCGATTGCGGGGTGTACCGAGAACGGCAACCACTGCGGTTGCAACAGAAGCTGCGGCGCTGGTGATCGAGCTGCCGCAATTGCACCGGCAAGCCCCGTGGTTTGCGCGGGTATGGGGCGCTGTGCAGCACGCCCCCACAAGAGCATCCGGCAGCGCGGACCTGCGCCGCACGTTCCTCGTCAGCCTGCAACAGCAAGGTATAGAGCTTGGGGTCGTGCAAGAGAATGTGGCACACTGCTCAGGTCTCCATTGATCTTGGTCGATTGGGGGGACAGCCCTCGGGGATTGCTCAAGATCCCTGAGGGCACTATACCCTGCACCCATCAACCAATTCGATCAAGAAGTCCCGTAACACCCTCGGATAGACTGCCGGCGGCGGATCGGCTCCGCGTTGGGGGACAACGTGAGTTCGCGGTCTTACCCGGTTGGGACGATAGCTGCAAAGGTGCAGAACTGGCTGCCTTGGCTCTTGACGGCTACCTTGGCTGTGTCACTGGCGTTGTTCTATGTGCTGGCGCTCATGATCAGGCTCTCGCACGGGGAACGGTTACCCGTGAGCGCGGGCGATCCGTTGGGCACCAGCCTCCCCTATCTCGAGGTCCTCGCCGCGGTCGTGCTGCTCTTCAGCATGTTCACCCCGCTCGTCTATCTGGTCGTGGGTGGGCTGGCGGTGGCGCTTGGCCCCCGGGATCGCCAGTCCTGGTCGGGGGCCATTGTGTACGTCCTGGCGTACATCGCATGGTATCTGTGGCTGGAACTCGACCCGGGCGGTGTCATCGGGTCGTTCTGGAATTGAGGGTCTATTGCCAGCCCCGGGTTGATGCGGCTCCGGAAACTCTGTATTCTGTATACAGTCTGCACTGCCCGCCCAACGCGCGAGACATGTCTTCCATCAGCCGGATCGAGTTCGCCCCCGACCTGACCGAACAGGTGCATCAGCGCCTGCTGGATGCTATTTGCGCAGGCGATTTGCCCCCCGGGGCGCGCCTCACCCAAGAGGAGCTCGCGGCGTCCCTGGACGTGTCGCGGCAGCCGGTGCTGCAGGCGCTGCGGCTGTTGAAGAAGGACGGATTCGTGATCGACGCCGGGCGCCGCGGGCTCATGGTCTCGCCGCTCGATGCTCGGATGATCGCCGACGTGTACGAGGTGCGCGCAGCGCTGGACGGGCTGGCGGCACGCCGGGCGGCCCTGGCCGGTGCGAGGCTCGACCCGAAGGTGATCGAGGAGGGGCGAAAGGCGGCCTCGGGACCGCGCATCGGGCCGATGATCGACGCCGATGTCGGGTTCCACAGTCTCATCTATGCGGCTTCGGGCAATCCCCGCATCGGGGAGGCCGCCGGCCTGCACTGGCGGCACATCCGCCGCGCCATGGGGGCGGTACTGCAGTCAGCCGGCGTGCGCTCGACGGTATGGGACGAGCACGAGGCGATCCTGCGGGCAATCAACCGGGGCGATGCAGCGCTCGCCGAGCGCCTCGCCTGCGATCATGGCGCGAGCGCCGGGCACAACCTGGCAGCACAGCTCAATGCTTACGTGCGCGAAAGCACAGGGACCCACAGCGTGTGAAGGAGAAATCCGAATGAAGCTGATCCAGGAACAACTCGAGCAGTTCGAGCGCGAGGGCTACCTGTTCTTCCCGAGCCTGTTTTCTTCGCAGGAGATGAAGGTGCTCACCGACGAGGTGCCGCGTCTCTATGCTCAGCGCCGCCCCGAGAACGTGCGCGAGAAGACCGGTGACGCGGTGCGCACCAACTTCGCCGCCCACATGTACAGCTACCCGTTCGCCAAGCTCGCGCGCCATCCGCGCATGGTCGAGCCGATCGTCCAGCTGTTCGGCGAGGCCGTGTACATGCATCAGTTCAAGATCAACGGCAAAATGGCCTTCGACGGCGACGTGTGGCAATGGCATCAGGATTTCGGCACGTGGCTGAACGACGATCAGATGCCTGAGCCGCGGGCAATGAATGTGGCGATCTTCCTGGACGAGGTCACCGAGTTCAACGGACCGTTGATGTTCATCCCCGGCAGCCACAAGCTCGGCGTGGTGGACGCGCAGCACGACGTGACCACCACCAGCTATCCGCTGTGGACTATCGATCACGACACCATCCGCAAGCTGGTGGAGCGTGGCGGCATGGTCGCACCGAAGGGGCCGGCGGGCTCGATGATCTTGTTCCACTCCTGCCTGGTGCACGCCTCCACGAGCAACCTGTCGCCCTGGAACCGGATCAACGTCTATCTGAGTCTGTGCGCGGTGTCGAACCACATCCGCCGTTTCAAGCGGCCCGAGTACATCGCGCATCGCGACTTCACGCCGATCGCGTGTCTGCCCGACGACTGTCTTCTGAAGGACTACGATGTGCCGCTGCCCTGGAAGGACGGGACGCCGGAGGCCGCGCTGAAGCCGGCGTTGGCGGCGTAAGCACCTGTCCGGATTCCCGCTTGCGCGGGAACGACAACCATGAATCTCCATAGCAAACTTCAGCAACGCGCGGCCGCCGGCAAGCCGCTGCGCATCGGCCTCATCGGCGCGGGCAAGTTCGGCGCGATGTACCTTGCGCAGGTGCCCAAAACCCCGGGCGTCCACCTGGTCGGGATCGCCGATCTGTCTCCCGCCAACGCGCGCGTGAACCTCGAGCGGGTGGGATGGAATGCGCAACGCTATGCGGCGCCTTCCCTCGACGCGGCACTGAAGTCGGGCGCGACGCACGTGGGTGACGACTGGCACGCGTTGCTGGCCCATCCCGGGATCGACATCGTGGTCGAGGCCACCGGCAATCCGGTTGCTGCGGTCGAGCATGCGCTCGCCGCATTCCGGCATCGCAAGCACGTGGTGATGGTGACGGTGGAGGCCGACGCGTTCTGCGGCCCGCTACTCGCGCGGCGTGCGCAGGAGGCGGGCGTGATCTACAGCCTGGCCTACGGCGACCAGCCCGCACTGATCTGCGACCTGGTGGATTGGGCGCGCGCGGCGGGCTTCAACGTCGTCGCGGCAGGGCGCGGCCACAAGTGGCTGCCGCATTTCGCACAGTCCACGCCGGAGACCGTGTGGGGCTACTACGGGCTCACGCCCGAGCAGGCCGAGGCGGGCGGCCTGAACCCCAAGATGTTCAACTCCTTCTTGGACGGTTCCAAGCCGGCCATCGAAAGCACGGCGGTGTGCAACGCGACCGGGCTCACCCCCGCGCCGTACGGCCTGCTGTACCCACCTGCGAGTGTGGACGAGATTCCGTCGGTGATGCGGCCGAAGGAAGAGGGCGGCCAACTGCACCACAAGGGCCAGGTGGAGGTGGTGTCCTCGCTGGAGCCCGACGGCAAGCCGATCGCCTACGACATCCGGTTCGGCGTGTGGGTGGTGTTCGAGGGCGACACCGAATACATCCGCCGCTGCTTTACCGAGTACGGCGTGCGTACCGACCCCTCGGGGCGGTATGCGTGCCTGTACAAGCGCTGGCATCTGATCGGCCTGGAAGTAGGCATCTCGGTGGCCTCCGTGGGCGTGCGCAACGAGCCGACCGGCTGCGCCACCGGCTTTCGCGCCGACGTGGTGGCGAACGCCAAGCGTGATCTCAAAGCCGGCGAAATTCTCGATGGCGAAGGCGGCTATACCGTGGTCGGGAGGCTGATGCCGGCCGAGGAGTCGCTGCGCATCGGCGGGCTGCCGCTGGGCCTGGCGCATGGCGTGAAGGTCCTGAAATCTGTAGTTGCCGGCCAACCGGTCCTCTGGAGCGACGTCGCAGCGGACAACTCGCTCCTCGCAGTCCGGGTGAGGCGGGAGATGGAAGGAATGTTCTCGGCTCGCGCGGCCGCTGTTTCAGCTGCGTAGCGCCGTTACACCTCAAGAAAGCCCGTGTATGTGCTTGAGTACACGAGGCTGCTCAGAGCCCCCTCACCCCCGCCCTCTCCCGCGAGGGGAGAGGGGGTTTCTTTGCACTCGCCTGCCCCTCCTGCGGGCTACTGCTGGTCACGAGGCGGGGTGGCGCCCCCGGGTGGTTGCCCGGGGCAGGCTCCGGCGACGGGGCAGTGTCGTGTGGTGTATGGCAGGGCCCGGGCCAGTCTCCTCGGGCGGGCTCCCACCCGTCCCGTCACGCTTCGCGTGCCAGCCCTCCTCGGGCAGGCTCCCACCACCCCGTCACGCTTCGCGTGCCACCCCTCCTCGGCAGGCTCCCACCACCCCGTCACGCTTCGCGTGCCACCCCTCCTCGGGCAGGAGGGGAGTGTGTCTTTCTCCCCGCCTCTGACGGGGCACGGTGGCGCGGCAGGCGAGAAGTGACTAGCTTCCCCTTCCCGAAAACCCTCAGGCGCGCGAGGAGGAACGCACTAGCATGGGCGTCAGCGCTGGATTCGTCCGCCGGCAGGGCCGATCAGGCCGCCGCCGGCACCGCCGCCACCCAGGCCGCTCGCACCCCCCTGCGGGATCACGATGGAGGAGGCGGCCTGGCGCCGCAACTCCTGGATCTCCTTGACCGCCTGCTCCAAGGCCTGCTTGGCGGCGTCTGCGTATGCCTGCACGGCCTCCTGCAGGGAGCCCGCGTCCAGCTCGAAGCTCAACGGCAACGCCCCCATGTTGGTGTAGATCTGGGCTTCGCCCACGTACACCGCCGGGCGGCTGGCATCCGGCGAACCGTCGGTCTTGACCGGGGTCAGCACGCGGATCATGCCAACTTTGCGGTCGGTGAACAGTTCCTCGCGGTACAGCGAGGCGGGATCCATCTTGGGCTCGGGCATGCGGTCGTCTGGTCGTTCAGCCATTGTCGTACTCATGTGATTGCATCGTGAGGATGCAAGAGTATCAAGAAACGCCGCCGGCCTGCTGAGCCCTCGCGAGCGATCGAGACAGCCCACCCGACCTTGCCAGGCGGGGGTCTGCTTCTGCTACCCCCGGGACGGCGGCCGCGGCGGCCTCACCCAGCCGCGGTAGTGGATCAGGCGGCCGAAGCCGTGCAGTCCGATGTCGATGTCGAAGTAGAAGGCACCGCGCTCGGCTCGTTCCTCCGCCCTGAGCACGGGCCACAGGATCCGAGGCATGGGCAGGCCGCCGACCCGCATTCCCGTCAACTCGAAGCGCAGCCGGCCCTCCCGCTCGAGCAACGCGAGATCGAAGGCGACCCCGAAGCGGAAGCGCTCGGTGACGGTCGGGCGGCCGCTGGCCGGGGCCGGCTGCAGATGGGTGAGGATCGGATAGCCGGCGAAGCGGCGGTACCAGATCTCCGTGAGCCCGGTGGCGACCACGGTGATCGTCGTGGGCATGCGCCGCCCTGCCGGCGGGAAGCCGAACAACCATCCCACCAGTCGTGCGACGAGCCCGCTGCCGCGCCGGATATCGCTGTGGCCGAACACCACGGTAGCGTCGCTCACCGTGTGCAACGCGCGCACCGGCGCTTGGTACCTTGCCAAGGCGGGCCCCAAGGCACGCCCGAACAGCGGAAGCGTCGCGGCGTACAGATGCTCAGGCATGGAGCAGCTCCTGCGCGTTCGGCACCTGCTGCTCCTCTCCTGTGAGGTCCGCGAGTGCCGTCGCCAGCGTCGCAAAGCGGAAACGGTATCCGGCTTGCAGCAGCTTCTCGGGCACCACGTGCTGGCCGTCGACCAGCAGCGTTGACAGCTCGCCGAGCGCCAGCCTCAGGCACCAGGCTGGGACGCGCAGCCACAGCGGCCTGCGCAGGGCCTGCGCGAGGGCCCGCGCGAACTCGCGGCTGGTTGCCGGCTGCGGCGCGACCGCGTTGAGTGTCCCGTGCATACCGGGCTCGTCGATCGACAGTGCCATCAGCTCGACAGCGTCGTCGAGATGGATCCACGCCATCCATTGCCGTCCGCTGCCGAACACTGCACCGAGGCCGAGCCGGAACACGTGCCGCAACTGCTGCAGCAGCCCGCCGCCGCCGAGCACCAGCCCCAGCCGCAACACCACCGGGCGCACGCCCAGGAATTGGACGCGGAGCGCTTCGCGTTCCCAGGCGCGGCACAGCGCGGCCGGGAAGTCCGTGCCGCTGGGGGAGCTTTCTGCGAGCACCGCGTCGCCGGGCGTCCCGTAGTAGCCGACCGCAGAGGCGCTGATCAGCACCGCGGGCCGGCGCGACAAGTGCGTCATCCATTCCACCAGCATGCGCGTCGTGCCGACGCGGCTTTCCACCAGCTCGGCCTTGCGCCGGGGTGTCCACCGCCGGGCTGCGATCGGTGCACCGGCCAGATTGATCACCGCGTCGATCCGGCGGGTGCGGTGGATGTGCTCGAGCGAGGTGAGCGTTTCCGCGTAGGGACCGAAGAGGTCTGCGGCCTTGCGCCGGTCGCGGACGAGCGCGAGCACGTGGTCCCCCTGCTCGATCAACCGCCAGCACAGGTGCCGGCCGATGAAGCCCGTGGCGCCCGTCACGAGCACTGTGCGCGGCCGTCCGTGGCGCACGATGCGCAGCTGCCGGCGCTGCCAGGCGCCGAGCCCGGGGCGTGACAGGCGTCGAGCGGCGAGCGCGTCGCGCAATCCAAACGCGAGTGCGCCGAGCGCATACAAGCTCATCACCCACGACCAGGCACCGCGGTCGACAATGACCGCCTCGGTGGGCTGCTGCTCCCAGTGGAACAACGCCGGCGCCGCCAGCGCAAGGAACGCACCGAAGTTCACGGCCAGAAGCGTGTGCAGCACGCGTTCGTTGGCGGGCAGCACGCGCGTGCGGTCTTCCTCCACGAAGTCGAGCAGCGTGACGATGATCTCGATCAGCACGACTGCGGCGAGGGCGAGCGCCAGCCAGCCGCGCGGCTCGAGCCAGCCGAACACCAGGAATACCGGAGCGTAGAGTGTGCCTCGCAGGGCGTGCAGCGCCAGCTCACGCCGTGCTGTGGGCCGCCCCGGCAGCTTCACCTTGAGCTCGTGATTCCACAGGCTGTCGACAGCGCCGAGCAGCCCTTGCAGCGTGAGGAGTGCGAGTGCGGCTTTCATGATTCGATCCAGTGTGGCGCCTACGCTGTCAAAGCGTCTTAGGCTCCACTGCCTCCGCCCAGGAACTTTGCCACTTTGGCGCCCAGCTTCATGAGCTTGACCAGGGTGGGGCGGGGGAGCTGCTTCAGCTCCGCGTGCCAGTTGCTGACCAGCTCGAGGAACTCGAGCATGTTCTGGATGCGTGCCTTGGTTTCGGGGTCGGTCTTGCGGTCCTGCGCGGCTTCTTCGACGCACTGCCGCAGCAAGGTCAGAGTGGGGTCGATCTCGCGCTTCTTGCGCTCCTCGACGATGACGGTGACCATCTCCCAGAGATCTCTGCGAGCCTCGAAGTGGTCGCGCCGGTCCCCCATCAGATGGACGATCTGCACCAACCCCCAGGCCTGCAGCTCCTTGAGCGAGGTGCTGACGTTGGAGCGCGCGATGGACAGCGTGTCGGCGATCTCCTCCGCGGTGAGCGGTTGCGGGCAGAGGTAGAGCAGGGCGTGAATCTGGGACACAGAGCGGTTCACACCCCAGCGCGCCCCCATCTCGCCCCAGTGCAGGACATAGCGCTGCATGACGGGAGTGAGTTCCATATCGCTTGTCTATTCTGTTGTTTCAGTCACAACAGAATTATCCGAACAAACCGGATTGCTGTCAAGAGCCCACATCGTTCGAACTTACTGCCTGAAGCGGGAACGCAAAGGACGCAAAGGAAACGCGAAGGACGCAAAGCTAGGGAACATCTGATCAATTGTCATCCCCGCGCAGGCGGGGATCCAGAAGTGCTTGAGTAGCCTGGGTTCCCGCTCCGGCGGGAACGACAATGTGGAAATTGATCAGACGTCTCCCTAGATGGCGGGCCAAAGCTAGATATCATCCGGCGCAATACGCTTCGCTATTGCGCCCTACGCTTGCTGCGGAGCGCTATGGCGCCGCCGGGTTCACGGTGGAGTGAAAGGCTCCCTCCCTTGCGGCCGCAGGACGCGGGGGAGGGCCGGGGAGGGGGCGCGCCAAGCGAGGCACCCCTCCATCCCAGCCTTCCCCCGCAAGCGGGGGAAGGTGCAAGTGCGGCCAAGCTTCGCTGACAATCGAGTTCTCTCTTGCGTCCTTTCGGTTCTTCTTTTGCGTCCTTTGCGTTACAACTCGAGGTGTAGGCTCTAGCGCACAATCGTGCTCGCTCCCGTGATCCCAGAGGCGCCCACCCCGATCCGCAGCGCCCGCCAGCTGCGCCAGTTCGCTCTGCTATGGCGCTATTTGCGACCATACCGCGCACGCATCGCAGCGGCGCTGGTGGCTCTTCTGGTCGCAGCCGCCTGCTTTCTGGTGATCGGGCAGGGCTTGAAGCGGGTGGTCGATGCCGGGTTTGCGCAGGGTGACCCGGCGGCGCTCAACCAGGCACTTTTTCTCCTGCTGGCGGTCATCCTGGTGATGGCTGCTTCGGTGTATGCCCGTTTCTACCTGGTCTCCTGGCTGGGCGAGCGCGTGGTGGCGGATCTGCGGCGCGACGTGTTCGCGCATCTGCTGAGGCTGTCGCCGGCATTCTTCGAGCAGGCGCGCACCGGCGAGGTGATCTCACGGCTGACCACGGACAGCGCGCTGCTCGAACAGGTGGTAGGCACGAGCGTCTCGATGGCCGTGCGCAACGCCTTGCTAGGGCTGGGCAGCCTGATCATGCTCGCGCTTACCAGCCTCAAGCTGACGGTGCTCGTGCTCCTCATGGTGCCGGTGGTGATCGCCCCCATCGCGCTGTTCGGCCGGCGCGTGCGCAAGCTCTCGCGCGCCAGCCAGGACCGGATTGCCGACCTGGGCACCTACCTGGACGAGACGCTGCACGAGATCCGCACCGTGCAGGCGTATGGCCACGAGGCCGCCGATCATCTCCTGTTCGGCGAGCGGGTGGAGGCGGCATTCGCCACTGCACGCAGCCGCATCCTTCAGCGCGCTACCCTGGTGTCGCTGGTGATCCTCCTGGTGTTCGGCGGCATCGGGCTGATCCTCTGGATCGGCGGGCACGACGTGCTGGCGGGACGGCTGACGGGAGGGGAATTGTCCGCCTTCGTGTTCTATGCCGCGATGGTTGCGGCCGCAGCCGGCGCTATCAGCGAGGTGATCGGAGACCTCCAACGCGGGGCAGGCGCCGCGGAGCGTCTGGGCGAGATCCTGCGCACCGAGCCCGAGGTGACCGCACCGGCGCAGCCTCTCCCGCTCCCCGCTCCTCCGCTCGGCCGCATCGAGTTCGACGCGGTGACCTTCTGCTATCCTTCACGCCCGAACCAGCCGGCGGTCGATCGCCTGTCGCTGGCAGTGGAACCGGGAGAAAAGCTCGCGGTGGTCGGCCCGTCCGGGGCCGGAAAATCCACACTTTTCCAGCTTCTGCTACGCTTCTACGATCCGGATCGGGGATCGATCCGGCTGGATGGCGTCGACATCCGCCTGGCGAGCCCCGCGACGGTGCGTAGCCGCATCGCGCTCGTGCCCCAGGAGCCGGCGATCTTCGCTACCAGCGTGCGCGAAAACGTGCGGTACGGGCGGCCGGACGCCAGCGACGAGGCGGTGCGCCGGGCTTGCGATGCGGCTTTCGCAACGGAATTCGTCCGTGCGCTGCCGGGAGAGTTCGATGCGTTTCTGGGCGAACGCGGTGTGCGTCTATCGGGAGGCCAGAGGCAGCGGCTGGCGATCGCGCGCGCCATCCTCTCGAATCGGCCGGTCCTGCTGCTGGACGAGGCCACCAGCTCACTCGATTCCGAGTCGGAGGGCATCGTGCAGGCGGCGCTGGAGCGATTGATGCGGGACCGGACTACGCTCATCATTGCCCACCGCCTGGCAACGGTGAAGAGCGTGGACCGCATTGCGGTGATCGATCAGGGACGGCTGGTCGGTGTTGGACCACACGAGGAGCTGCTCCTCTCCGATCCACTCTATGCCCGCCTTGCGGCGCTGCAGTTCGGTGCTTACGAGTCGAAATAGGGAGGTGGGGGAGCGCCGCGGCGCACCACTACGAGCGACGAGCATGCGCGAGATCACCACACTGACGCTGGAGGAGCGCGGCCTTCGGCACCGCCTGGCGCGGTTGCGGCCGCAGGCGATCGGCGGAGTGCGGGTCGCGACAGGCAAATCCATCGGTTGGCTTGCGCGCGCTGTGGAACTGGCGATCGTGATCACCGGTTGGTTGATGCTGCCCGTTCTGCCGCTGCTGGCTACTGCGATCACGCGCGACCCACAGTACGCGCGCCGCTATCCGGCGACCCTGATGCAGGTGACACGCCACATCCGCGCCACTTGGCGCGGGCGCGTTCTGTCGCGGATACTGCTGCGCAGGCTCGAGCCCGACCTGCAGCGGCCTCAGCGCATCGTGGGGTCGTGCACTCACTGCGGCAACTGCTGCCTGTATCGCAGCTGCGTGTTCCTGGAATTCGACGCAGCGGGCCGCTCGAGCTGCCGCATCCACGGCAGCGGCCTGTGGAAGCGGCTGACCTGTGGCGCGTATCCGGTGGATGCGTACGAGATCGAGCTGTACGACTGCCCGAGCTTTGCCGCGTTGACGGATACGGCGCCGTCCGGGCGTCGCGTAATCCCCCTGGTGCCTGCCGGCCGTCCTCCCCGCGGCGACGGAGCCTGACACTCTCGCCGCGGCGCGATCGCGCCTGCCGATGGCAAGAGTCCTGACTTCATGCAGCAGCGCGCGGATTTCACTTCTACGGTCGGTGCCGGCGAGCGCGCCCGCTTGATGGATACGCTCCCGCCGCCCAGCCGTGCGCCCGCGGGGGCGAGCCTGACTACCGACTACGCCGCTGGCCGCGGAGCAACGACGCTGGCTTCGCAGGAGTCGCGCAATGGGACCGTGCTGTTCGCCGACATCCGCAACTTTTCCGGACTGGCCGAGATGCTGAGGCTGGAGCACCCACTGCAGCCCCAGGAGGCGCTTGGCTACCTGCGCCAGATCGCCGAGGCGCTGGTGGCGGTCCACGCGCGCGGCATCGTGCACCGGGACTTGAAGCCCGACAACCTGATGTTGCGCGAGGACGGCACGCTGGTGCTGGCCGATTTCGGCATCGCCAAGGACCTGTCGCGCACCATGAGCAGCACGCGAAAGGGCGAGGGGCTGGGCACGCCCTACTACCTGAGCCCGGAGCAGGCCACCGGGGGCAAAGTGGACCAGCGCAGCGATCTGTACAGCCTGGGCGTAATCTTCTACGAGATGCTGAGGAGCCTGCGCTCTCATGCGGGTTGCGAGCCGGAGGCAGTCGAAGGTCGAGATTTAAGGGGAGTGTTGTGCTCCTTCCCCCGCTTGCGGGGGAAGGCTGGGATGGGGGGAAGCAGTATGCAAGGCCCCCCTCCCCGGCCCGCTCCGAAAGATCCGGGTCCTGCAGAGGTCGCGGTGTCGCGGGCCCGCGCGCCTGCGCGGTTGCATCCCCGTGAAACGGGGCGGCCGACGAGGTGGAGCAGGGGCCCCGTCGCGTGCGATGGGGATGCGACCCGAGACGGACGCATGGGGCCGCCGACCGCTACGGCCGCCTTCGCGGTCAGATCCCCAACAAGTTGGGGCCCCTCTTCCGCGCTTCGGCGGCCCCTGCTCCACGCTCCGGCGCGCCTCCCCCGCGTCCTGCGGACGCAAGGGAGGGTGCGCTGCGCTGAAGTGGGTAGGGCCTGTCAGGGCACGCGGTGTTCCACCCCGTAGTGCTCGTAAACGGCAGTGAGCTTGCCCTCGGCGATGAGCTGGTCCAGCACGCCGTTGACCGCATCGACCATGGCTTGATCCGACTTGCGCAGGCCCACGCTCACCTGCCAGCGCAGATCCGGTTCGCCGTCGAAAGCATACGCCAGCCCGAGACCCGCATCCGGGTGCTGGCGGATGTAGTAGCTCATCGTCGCTGCGGATACCGCGATTGCATACAGTTCGCCCTTCTCGAGGTCTGCGACCATGTCCGCCTGGAACGCGTAGGGTGAAGTCGTCTTGCCGGCCTTGCCCAGGACTACGCTCGCTACCGAGCCCACCATGACCCCGACCTTCTGCCCGGGCTGGAGCTGGTGGTAGTCGGTGATCGGCGCGGCACCTCTGGAAAGCCCCA
Source organism: uncultured beta proteobacterium (assembly GCA_963741215.1). GTDB lineage: Bacteria > Pseudomonadota > Gammaproteobacteria > Burkholderiales > SHXO01 > SHXO01. Next base: position 64,986 of record CAVUHQ010000002.1, on the reverse strand, counting down.
GCGCTACGCCGGAGGTCTGGTACGGCCGCGACAGCAGCACGCGCCCTTCCTGGATCTCGGGATTGTTGACGCTGTCGAGCAGCATGTCGCAGTTCACCACGGTCGCGCGACGGCGCGGCAGGATCCATTCCACGTTCAGGGCCACGCCGAGGCGCTTGGCGATCTCGCGCGCGAGATCGAGCTGGAACCCCGGAGCGTCCGGCTTGTTGCTCGAATAGGGCAGTGCGTCCGGGTTGACGCACACCGAGATCGCACCCAGGGCCTTCACCTCGGCCAGGGTACGGGCGTGCGCGCCGGCGGCCATCAGCGCGAGCGCCGCACAGCCGCCGATTGCCAGGAGTCGCCGCAGTGCGCGGCTGATCGTTTGTGTCATGGGTTCTGGGGCTCCACGCCGGGCTTGAGACTGCGGATGAACACGACGATCAAACGGATCTGATCGTCGCTGTAGATGCTGCCGAAGGCCGCCATTCGGCCCGGCTTGCCGTCCTTGATGCGCTTGAACAGGAACTCGTCGGTGTTCGGGTTATCCATGAGCTGCGGTCCCTTGCCGGTATGCCGGCCGTAGTCTTCGTGACAGAAGCCGCAGATGTTGCGGAAGGTGTTCTTCACGTCGATGGGCTTGGCCGGCTTCGGCGCAGGGCCTTCGTCGGCCCGCACGGGCAGCGCAATAGCGCCGGCGCACAGGACGCCGGCGAGCAGCCGGCACAGGCGATGTCGCGTCGTTGCGGTTCTCACGGCAGGTTCCTTCCTGATTGCGTTGCAGATCGGGTGGGCAGGCGCTCGCTCCGGGAGCTCGCTGCGGCCGCAATGTCGGTTACAAGAAAAAAGGGCGGGGACGACTCCCCCGCCCTTTCCCTTCAGACCGTGCTACGGCCCGCGCGTTCCGATCAGGGCAGCGCGAACACCTTCAGCACGCCGGAGTCCTTCGGCATGCTCTTCCACGGCTCGCCCCACAGGTCGCCGTAGCCGTCGCCGACCAGGCTGCCCCAGCCGGTCATCACCGCCACGTACTGCTTGCCCTTGGCCATATAGCTGATGATGCCGCCGTTGTGGCCCTGGCCGTCGTTATGGACCACAGCTTCTTGCCCGTGCCGGAGTCGTAGGCCACCAGTGTGCCATCGGCTTCCGGGACGAACAGCAGGTTGCCGCCGGTCGTCAGCAAGCTGGCGTGCGGAATCGCGCCCGGATAGGCAATCTCGAACTTCACCTTGCCCGTGATCGGGTCGCGCGCGCGGATGTGGCCGCGCAGCTTGTCGCCTTCCGGCGCCACGAACGTGAAGTTCGCGCCGATGTTGAGCTGAACCACCGGTTCGGTGATGGGTTCGGTCTTGACCACCTCCAGGTCGATACACCACTCGTAGCCGACCTTGTACATCAGGCCGGTCTTCGGGCTGTAGGTGCCCGCGTTCCAGCTGTAGCCGCCGGCGATCGCCGGGCACAGGTTCTTGTGCTTGCCTTCGGCCAGGTCGCGCCGGCCCACCACCGTGCCGTCGGGCTTGATGTCCTTGACGAAGTTGATGTTGTCCACGCCCTTGTAGACGTTGACCGGACTTGCCCTTGCGGTCGAAGACGAACACGAAGCCGCCCTTGGTCGGATGCACGACGTACTTCTTGCCGCCCTGTTCGATCATCATCAGCTCACCCGAAGACGCGTCGAAATCCCAGGCGTCGTGCGGGTACAGTTGATGGTAGCCCTTCAACTCGCCGGTGTCGGGGTTCGAGCAAGATCACCGAGGTCGTGTAGAGGTTGTCGCCCGGCCGCGGACCTTCGGTCTTCCACTTGTCGCCCGCCCAGTCGTACAGCGGTGCCGGGTTGCCGGTGCCCCACCACACGGTGTCGGTCTCCGGATCGTAGCTGCCGGCCATCCAGCCGCCGCCGCCGCCCGTTTTCCAGGAATCGTTGCCCCAGGTGTTGCGCTTGTCCGAGGCGGTGCCGTCGTTCCCGCCCACGGTGAAGAACTGCCACATCTTCTCGCCGGTCTTCGCATTCACGCCGAAGATCGGGCCGCGGTACGGCCACTCACCGCCCTGCGCGCCGATGATCACCTTGTCCTTGACCAGCAGCGGCGCACCGGTGAATCCGACGGTCAGCTTCTCCGAGTCGACCAGCTTGGTCTCCCAGTTGAGCTTGCCGGTCTTCATGTCGATGGCGGCCAGTTTGCCGTCCAGCGTCCCCATGTAGATGTTGCCGTAGCCGGCGGCGATGCCGCGGTTGTACGGGGAGTGGGTCTGCCGGGCGACCAGGTCTTCGTTGAGCTTCTGCTTGTAGGTCCACAGCACCTGGCCGGTGGCGCCATCGAGCGCGTACACCTGGTTGTACGGGCTGGAATAGTAGAGAACGCCGTCGATGGCCAGCGGGAAGCCTTGCAGGCCGCGGTTGGCGCGGGATGCCAGCGTGCGACCAGGCCTCCTGCAGCTTGCCCACGTTGCCGGTAGTGATCTGATCCAGCGCGCTGTAGTGCCAGGCCTTGTAGCCGCCGTGGTAGGTCATCCAGTTGCCCGGCTCCTTGTCGCTGTTCAGCAGACGCTGGCCATCTACGTCTGCGTAGGCAACAGTGGAGACGAACAACGCGGATACTGCCGCCGCGAGCAAGACGCGGCCATTGCGTTGCAAGGATCGCATGAGCGAACTCCCCCGAATTGAGCAGCCGCCCTTAAGGAATTTGGTATGGCGCGACGGAGGGGCGGGCGGCGTTGCCTCCCCCGAAGCGCTCGTCCGGTTTGCGGGCCGGCCTTTTCGACCATCCGCACCCGAAGGGTATGCATTGTCTGGCCCGCGGGGGGCCGCGTCAAGCACGATCGGCGGTTTGGCAGCGATCGAGTCAGTCGATTAGAATCAGGCCCGGCCCCCTAGGCGGATGCCCCCCACAAAATCCTTTCACCGCGAAGGACGCACAGGCACGCGAAGGAGAATCCGCGAAGGTAGCCCGAACACACTGGACTAGCTAAGTGCCGGCTTACAGGCCCTCAAAGGCTATCGGACTGACGCTCAGCTCACCGCCACGATACGCTGTGTCGTTTTCCTCTGCGTCCTTATCTTTTCCCCCTTTGCGTCCTTTGCGTTCCTGCTTGAGGGATAGTGCCTAAACCCATGGCCGCCAGCGCCCTCCCTTCCTTGCGTCAGCTGCGCTACCTGGTTGCAGTGTCGGAGCGGCTGAACTTTCACCAGGCCGCCGCCGACTGCCACGTTACCCAGTCCACGCTGTCAGCCGGCATCAAGGAGCTGGAAAGCCTGCTCGAGGTGGAACTGGTGGAGCGCGACACTCGTACAGTGCGCATGACTCCGGTGGGTTCAGAGGTCGTGGCGCGCGCCCGCGGGTTGCTCGCGCAGGCCCATGACGTGGTGGAGATTGCCAGAGGGGCCGGGCAGCCCCTGTCGGGGCCCATGCGTCTGGGTGTGATTCCCACCATCGCGCCGTTCCTGCTGCCCGCGATCCTGCCACCGCTGCGCGCGCAGTACCCGCGGCTGCAGCTGTACCTGCGCGAGGACCTCACCGAGCGCTTGCTGGAGCGCCTGCGCGCGGCCGAACTGGATCTGGCGCTGATCGCGCTGCCTTACGACACGGGCGAGCTGACTGTGCGGACGCTGTTCAAGGACGAGTTCTGGTTCGTCGCGCGCGCCGATGATCCGCTCGCGAGAGCGAAAGAGGTGGCAGTGCGTGACCTGCGCGCGGGCCATCTCGTCCTGCTGGAAGAGGGGCACTGTCTGCGGGACCATGCCATCGCCGCCTGTGGTGCTCGGACCGCCAATCCCGAGTCGATGGTCGAGGCGACCAGCTTGCACACGCTGCTGCAGATGGTCGAAGGCGGCCTCGGGGCGACGCTGCTTCCCGAGATGACGCTCAAGGCCGGCATCCTGAACGGCACGGCACTGGTTGCGCGGCCTTTCTCCACGCAGGTGCCCGTGCGCACCATCGCGCTGGTCACAAGGCCGACTACCGCCCACCGGCGCGACTTCGATCTGCTCGCCGATTGCATTGTCGAGCAGGCGCGCCGCAGCACGCGCACCGCCTCGCGCCGCCCTTACGCAGCGCGCCCGCGCTGAGGTCCGCTAGCCGATTCCAAAGACTCGGCCACAGAGAGCACAGAGCACACCGAGAGACCTTGCGGGCCGGCGTGTTGGCGGGCGCGTCCCTCGCGACGAAGGCGAGGCCGCAAGGAGAGGCTGCTCTTTCTCAGTGTTCTCTGCGCCCTCTGTGGCTAGGTGTTGCTGGGTGGGTTGACAGTCGCTTGACCTTCCGGAGGGCGGCGAGCCGGCGATTCCGGCAACCGGTCGCGACCTCGGCGCAGCGTTTGCTTGACACTGGCCGGGGACCCTTCGCGAAGCGGCCAACACTCCAATGCCTTCAGGCGAAACAACGCAGGAACACCCGACGCTGGGGCTGGCGCTCAACGAGCGCGCCACCGGCGCGACGTGCGACGATCACATCTTGCGCGAGCAGGTGCGGCTGCTCTACGACCACGCCCTGCTGTCGCAACTCGTCGCCCTGCTCAACGCGGGGATCCTGGTCTATATCCTGTGGACGGTGGTGGAGCGGGGGCGCCTGCTCGGCTGGCTCGCGTGCATGGTTGCCATGTGCGTGGTGCGTCTGGGACAGTCACGCGCGTTCGCGCGCGTGATGCCGGTCCCAGACCAGGTGCGCCGCTGGCGCAACCGTTTTCTGGCGGGTGCTGCGGCTTCGGGGCTGCTGTGGGGCGGTGCAGGACTGTTTCTGTTTCCGGAGCACTCGCTCCCACACCAGGTCTTCGTCTCGTTCGTGATCGCCGGCATGATCGCCGGCGCGGTGGGAACCTTGTCGCCGGTGAGCTGGGCGTTTGTCCTGTTCGCGGTACCCGCAATGCTGCCCATCGTGCTCCAGTTCCTGCTGCATGCCGGGGAGCTGAGCTTCCCGATGAGCTTCATGGCGGTGCTGTACGGTCTGGCCATGGCCGCGGTCGCGCGCCACGTCAATCTCACGATCCGCGAGAGCCTCGCGCTCAGCCAACGCAACGGCGAGCTGGTCGAGGTCCTCACCGCGGCCAACGCACATGCAGAGGAGCTCAACCGCGAGCTGCACGACGAGATCGGTGAGCGCCGCGACACCGAAAGCGCACTGCGCGCGAGCCAGCGCACGCTCGCGGAGGCCCAGCGCATGGCCCAGCTAGGCAGCTGGACCTATGATTTGGTCACCCACCGCACGCAGTGGTCGGTGGAAACCTCCCGCATCTACGGCGTAGAGCCAGGCAGCCCGGCGCCGTCCTGCTGGCAGCTGCTGTCGCACCTGCACAAGGAGGACCGTCGCCGCGTCTACGCGCTGCTCAAACGTGCGTTGGAGTCCGGCGAGGCTTACGACACCGAGCTGCGCGTGGTCACACCGGCGGGCGAGGTGCGCTGGGTGCAGGCCCACGGAGAGCCCGAACGCGACGCCGACGGTCGCGTGGGGCTGCTGCGCGGCACGGTGCTGGATATCAGCGCGCGCAAGCGTCAGGAGCAGCAGCTCGAAGGCGAGCGCCGCGTGCTGCAGGTCATCGCCGCCGGCGCGCCGCTGGAGCGCGCTCTCGAGGAGCTCTGCCGTCTGGTGGAGCAGCAGTATCCCCAGACGCTATGCTCCGTGCTGCTGCTCGATGCCGACGGCGAGCACCTGCGGCATGGTGCGGCGCCCTCTCTGCCCCCGGCTTATTGCAGTGCTATCGATGGAGTCCGGATCGGCCCTCGGGTAGGCTCGTGCGGCACGGCAGCGTACTTCAACCGGGACGTGAGAGTCGAAGACATCGCCCGTGACGAGCTCTGGGCGGACCACCGCGCGCTGGCACTCGAGCACGGCCTGCGCGCCTGCTGGTCCACACCGGTGCCGGGCAGCGAGGGCGCCGTGCTGGGCACCTTCGCCGTGTATGCGCGCGCGTCGCGGCTTCCGGCTGTGGAGGAAACCGCGCTGATCGCGCGCGCGACCGACATCGCGCGCATTGCCATCGAGCGCAGCCGTGCCGAGCGGCGCATCCAGCAGCTCGCCCACTACGACGAGTTGACGGGGCTGCCCAATCGCCTCCTGTTCAACCAAGCGCTGGAGGATGCGCTGCGCGAGACCGCGCGGACGGCGCAGCCGCTCGCCCTGCTGTTCGTGGACGTGGACCGCTTCAAGAACGTGAACGACACGCTCGGTCACGACATGGGCGACCGCTTGTTGAAGGAGGTGGCGGCGCGGCTGCGGCGCTCGCTGCGCGGGAGCGATCTGCTGGCGCGTTTCGGCGGCGACGAGTTTGTCGCGCTGCTCCCGGAGCTGCCCTACGAGGGTTACGCCGCGGGCGTGGCCGCACGGTTGCTGGCCGCGCTCACCGATCCGTTGCGGCTGGGCGACCAGGAGTGCCACGTCACCGCCAGTATCGGCGTGGCGACCTGCCCGCAGGACGGACGCGACGCGCAGACGCTGCAGAAGCATGCCGACACCGCCCTGCATCGCGCCAAGGATCAGGGCCGCAACAGCTTCTGCCACTACTCACCACAGGGCGACGTCCACTCCCGCGAGCGCCTGACGCTGGAGGCGCATCTGCGGCGCGCGCTCGGACGGGGCGAGCTGGATCTGCACTATCAGCCCAAGCAGGCGATCGTGGGCCGAAGGATCACGGGCACGGAGGCGCTGCTGCGCTGGCGGCACGCGGAGCTGGGCATGGTAGCGCCGGCGCGCTTCATCCCGATCGCGGAGGAGACCGGGCTGATCGTGCCGATCGGCGAATGGGTGCTGCGCACCGCTTGTGCTCACGCGGCAGCGCTGCGCCGCAGCGTCGGAATCGAGCATCCGCGCATCGCGGTGAACCTGTCAGCGCGCCAGTTCGCGGACCAGTCGTTGGTTGGACTGGTGGTCAGCGCGCTGTCCGAGACCGGGCTGGAGCCCGCCTGCCTCGAGCTCGAAATCACCGAGAGCCTGGTGATGCAGAACCCCGAGCAGGCCGCACGCCTGCTCGCGCAACTCAAGGAGATGGGCGTGCAGCTGGCCATGGACGACTTTGGCACCGGCTATTCGTCGCTCGCGTATCTCAAGCGATTCCCGCTGGACGCGATCAAGATCGACCGCTCCTTCATCCAGGGCCTGCCCGGCGACGAGGAAGACGCCACCATCACGCAGGCGGTGATCGCTATGGCGCACAGCCTGCGCCTGCGCACCATCGCCGAGGGCGTGGAGACCGCCGAGCAGCTCGCTTTCCTGGAGCGGCTGGGCTGCGACGAGATCCAGGGCTACTACTTCAGCAAACCGCTGCCCTTTGCCGAGCTCCAGCAACTGCTGGCCGCCCATTCCCGGCGTGCGCCGCCCGCGCGCACCGGGCCGGAGATTCCGGTCTGGCCTTGAAAAAAGCGGCAAAACTTCACCTTGCGTCCTTTGCGTTCCCCGCTCTAGGCTCTGGCGCGCAGCACGTCCGCGAACACATCCCGGTCGACATTCGCACCGGACAGGACCATCGCCAGTTTCTTTCCCGCGAGCCGGCCGCGCTCCTGCAGGGCCGCGGCCAGGCCTGCCGCGCCTGCGCCTTCCGCAGTGTTGTGCGTGGCGCTGAACATGAGCCGCATCGCGGACTCGACCTCGTCGTCGGTTACCTGAACCACACGCGCCAGGTGGCGCCAAAGAATCTCCAGCGCTTCGCGCTCGGGAGTGCGGCAGGCCATGCCGTCGGCGATGCGCGTGGTGACCGCGTGATCCACCGGCAGTCGCTGCGCGAAAGACAGAGCATACGCCGGGGCTTGCGCGGAAACCACGCCCACGACTTCGGCGCGCCGGTGCAACGCCTCGCGCGCGGCGATCATCCCGCAGATCCCCGAGCCCAGACCGATCGGCACGTAGACCACGTCGAGATCCGGAACGGCGCGCAGCAGCTCCAGGGAGTAGCTCGCGACGCCCTGCACCAGCAGCGGATGGAACGACGGTACCATCAGCAAGCCGCGCTCCTGGGCCAGGCGCACCGCGTGCTCACGCGCCGCCTGGAAATCCTCGCCGTGCTCGACCAACTCGACGCCGAGCGCCCGCATGGCGGCATTCTTCTCGCGACTGTTGCCGATGGGCGCGACGATCGTGGCGGGAATACCATGGCGGCGCGCCGCGAAGCCGACCGACTGGCCGTGGTTACCGCGCGTGGCGCTGATCACGCCGCGCGGCGGGTCCCGGCGCTGCGCCAGTTCATGGAAGTAGGCAAGTCCGCCGCGGACCTTGAACGCGCCGGTGGGGGCATGGTTCTCGTGCTTGACCCACAACTCTGTCCCCAGTGCCTCGCACAGCAGCGGCCAGGCGTACTGGGGCGTGGGCGCCAGCCCCTCGTAGACGACGGCGGCCGCGGATTCGAGCCGGGCGAGGGTCGGAAGCAGGTCGGGCATGACTACTTGCGAACCACGCCTTCCTTCCAGTTGGCGCCTTCCATGGCCAGGGTTTCGAGATAGGCGCCGATCTCGTAGATGGTCTTGTCGTCGAGAACGCCACCCCACGCCGGCATGCCCTGAGTGCGCCCCGGGACTTGGCGGCCGTTTTTCACGGTCTCTACGAAGCGCCTGAAGCCGAGCTCGAACTTGCGCAGGTCTGCACCCGTGCCGCGCTCTCCCTGGCCATCGGCGCGCCCGCCGTGACACAGAGAACACACGCCGCGGTACCAGGATTTGCCCGCAGCGATGGCCTTGGCGTCGCCCGACAGCGGGTTGACTTCGGGAACCTCGTCGGCCCGCGAGACGGTGGCGAACGTGAGAACGAAGCTCGCGCAGCCGGCGGCCAGCACCCCCGAAAGCACAGTCGATTTGTTCATTTTCCTGCCTTTCCTTTGCTGCTGTTTCGGTCTCTGCACAGACAAAGAAAGGCGCGCACAGGGTCGCCATGCGCGCCTTATCAAACGCACTGCTTATCTTCGACAGAGACTCCGGATCGACCGCATCACTCGAGCGTGAACGCGACGACCACGCTGCCGAACTCCGCAGCCCACGCTTCGTCGCGGCCGAAGCCCGGCGTGCCGCCCAAGGCCTGCACGATGTACTGCTTGCCGTTGGCCATGTAGGTGGCCGGGCCCGCCTTGGCAGCCGTACCCAGGTTCATCGAGTAGAGGATCTCTCCGGTCCTGGCACTGGCCACCGTGAACCCACCGCCCTGCGTGGTCCAGACCGTCAGGCCACCCGCCGTGGTCAACATGCCGCCCGCGTAGCCGGGCTTGGCCAGCTCATTGCGCCAGACCTCCGCACCGGTGCTGACATTGACGGCCTTGTCGACCTCGTTGCCCCAGATGAACTCCTGGTAGGCGCCGAAGTGACGCACGTTGCTGATGACCTTGATGTCCTCGAGGCCGTACTTCATTCCGGCGTTGGTGGCGGCCAGATACAGATTGCCGGTTTGCGGGTTGTACGCGTTCGGGTACATGTTCACCCCGCCGAGCAAGCTCGGCCACATCGTCACCGGATCGCCGCCTTCCTTGGGCACCGGAATCTGGCCGATCGGACGCCCTTCCTTGTCATACCCCTTGATCCAGTCGATCGTATCGGCGAACGGGGTGGCCTTGATGAACGCGCCGGTCTTGGCGTCGAGATAGTGGATGTAGCCGGTCTTGTTCGGTTGCACGATGGTCTTCTTGCCATCGACCTTGATCACCATGGGCGTTTGCGGCGTGTCGAAATCCCAGGGATCGCCGGGTACCGCGGTGTAGCGCCACGCCACCTTGCCGTCGTTGGTGTTGACCGCCACCACGCTGGCCGCGCCCAGATTGTCCATGGCACCGCCGCCGCGGTTCTTCGGGTTCCACTCGTAGGCGTTGGCCGTCCCGGTGTAGTACATCTGCAGCTCGGGATCCCAGGACCCGCTGATCCAGGGGCCCGCGCCGCCGTACTCAGCACTGCCGGCGGGCCAGGTGTCGGCGCCCTTCTCGCCCGGGCCCGGGATCATGTTGGCCTTCCACTTGAGGGCGCCGTCGCTGGCATTGACGCCCAGGACGTAGCCGGGCAGCCCGCCGGTGTCCGTGGCGTTCATCGGCACGAGGATGGTGCCGCCGGGGATCGCCGTCGGGCCCACGGTCGTGCAATAGCCGTTGGAGTCCTTGGCCTTGGCGAAGTCCTTCGGGTAGGGGAAGCCGTCGTAGGCTTTGACCCAGTTCGCCTTGCCGGTCTTCATGTCGATGGAGTGGAGCTTGGCGTCGTTGGACAGGAAGTACACGTTCCCGCCGGACAGCGCGAGGCCGCGGTGCTTGCCGGTGAAGAACGGCACGTTGTAGCCGCCCCAGTCGTCGGGCAGCTTGTGCTCGTACTTCCAGACCACCTTGCCAGTGGCTCCGTCGATAGCGAAGACCTTGTTGTCCTGCGGGAAGTAGACGACGCCGTCGTGCACGCTCGGCGTGCCCTGTGCGTCGGTCTTCCCGCCCGGGGACATCATCCAGGCGACCTTCAGTCGCTTGGCGTTGGTGTTGTTGATCTGATTCAGGGTGCTGTACCGCCAGCCGGCTAGATTGCCGTTGGTGTGCAGCCAAGACGCGCCGGCATCGGACAGCAGCATTGCATCGGTGATGGGAGCCGCGTTGGCGATGCCGCCCATACCCGCAAGCGCGAGCGCCGCCACCAGTCCCGTTAATTTGTAGCTATGGTTCTTCATGAAACGCCTCCTCCAGAACGGTTGACTTGACGTCCTTACATATCGCATTCCATCGGGCAGCGGAAGCCGCGTCCCCATGGCGTACGAACCGGGTCCCGTTGCACCGGGCAGCGGGCAGAAGGCAAAGCGGGAGGCGCCGCCGACGATCGCCGGTACGGCATGCACGGCTGGCTACTGCTCCTGGACGCGGCGCCCACCGCGTATCCACAAGCCGGGTACACATCTTCCTCCCCAGGACAGATGCTCGCCGCCGGGCCGGGGTCTTGGTTGCCCGGCGCCCCGGTGGCGTCTATTTGCTGCGAACACTACTCCCGAAGGGCAGCATCGGCAACTCTCCCGTGTCGCGTGCGCCTTCTTGCGGCGCAACAAGCCCGACCCAAAGACTGAAGCACGGAGGACACCCTGGCGAGCAGTCTCGACCGCGTCTCTGTGCACAAGCCATTGTTGGCTTCCGTGTTTCGGCTCCGTCTTCCTCCGTGTACACCGTGGTTCGAAGTCTCTAATGCCCGGTGCCCTGTGTCTCGCGCGTGAGGATCTGCGCGATCCGGTCTCTCAGCACATTCTTCTGCACCTTGCCGGAGGCCGTGCGCGGAAGATCGTCTACCAGCTCGACACGCTCGGGAAACTTTTGCCGCGCCAGTCCCGCCTGCTGCAGGTGCGCCGCAAGCATAGCCACGTCGACTCTGCAGCCCGGCTGCGGGACCACGAAGGCGCACACCGTCTCGCCCATGCGCTCGTGCGGCATCGCGACGCAGGCCACCTCCTGGATCGCGGGGTGCCGGTGCAGCGCGTCCTCGATCTCCTTGGGGCTCAGGTTCTCGCCGCCGCGGATGATGAGATCTTTCTTGCGCCCGCTCACGGTCAGGAACTCCCCGTGCGAGCGGTAGCCGAGGTCGCCGGTGTGGAAGTAGCCGTCGGCATCGAAGGCTTCTTCCGTGTGGCGTTGCTCGGTATAACCCAGCATCACCTCCGGCCCGCGCGTGCAGATCTCGCCGTCCACACCGTCGGGGACGGATGCGCCGCTCGGCGCATCGACGATGTGCACCTCGTGATTGACGATGCGCCCGTCGGTGACGGCCCCGAGCTCGGCTTCCGAGCCATCGCGTATCCCCAGCGTGATGGTGGGCGCCTCGGTGCTGCCGTAGACGCGAAACGTCAGGCAGTCCGGCAGCACGCGGCCGGCGCGGCGCACGACCTCCGGGGGTACCGGCGCGCCACCGCTCATGAAACGGCGCAGGCTGGGCAGACTCGTCCTGCGGGCCTCGGCCTCGGCCACCAGCTCCTTCAAGAAGGGCGTTGCACCGACGCTGAAGCTGACGCCATGCCGGCCGATCAGGTCCACCGCTTCAGGCTGACGACTTCTCCGGGCTTCAAGCCGAGGGCAACGAAGGCGTTCGCCAGCCGTTGCGCCTCGACGAGCACCTCGCCGAACGTGCTCACGCGCGAGCCCTCGACTACCGCGACCCGCTCGGGCCCAACCTGCGCCCGACGCTGCGCGCAATCGGCCAGTGTGACGTTGCGCCAGGCGCCGGCTTGCGTATAGCGCGCGATGTCCTGCTGTCTCAGTCGGGTAGTCCAGCCGCTCACGTCCCTGCGCATGCGTGCCTCGCCTCTCCGCTGTCAGCTGAGATGCGCGTCCTGGCGCTCGCCGCCCAGGTAGGCGCGCAGGAGCGCCTCGTTGCTGCGGAAATCGTCCCACTCGCCGGGCCGGATCTCATGCACGACCCGGCCCAGCGCCATGACGTACGCGCGATCCGAAACTTCCGCAGCCAGCGCCACGTTCTGCTCCACCAGGAGCAGGCTCATGCCACCTTCGCGCAGGCGCGCCATGACCCCCACGATGTCGCGCACGACCTTGGGCGAGAGACCGGTGGAAGGCTCGTCCATGATCAGCAGCTCGGGGTGCAGCAGCAGGGCACGTGCAATCGCCACCATCTGCTGCTCGCCGCCGGAGAGCAGTGCCACGGGCGCATCCAGCCGCTCGCGCATGAACGCAAACAGGTCCAGCACCTGGTCGAGGCTGAAGCGCTGATTCGATCCGGCGAGCGGGATGGGGAGCCGGCGCTTGCCGTGCACGGCCGCCAGCTCGAGGTTGTTGCGCACGGTCAGCTCGCCGAACAGATGCCGGCTCTCCAGCACCACGGCGATGCCGTGCTGGGTGCGTCCGTGCGCCGGCAGGTCGGTGATCGGGACCCCATCGTGCAGGACGCGTCCGGCCATCACCGGCAGCAGGCCGCAGATGGCGCGCACCAGGGTGGACTTGCCGGCGCCGTTGGCGCCGATAATGGCGACCGTCTCGTTGCGCTCGACACCGAGGGAGACCCCGTGCAGCACCGGCAACCCGCCGTAGCCCGCTTCCACGTTCTCGACCTGCAGCACCTCGTCATACCCCCAGGTAGGCTTCACGCACCCGCGCGTCGGACTGGATTCGACTGAGCGGGCCGCTGGCGATGATCTCGCCGAAGCACAGCACGTGAATCTGGGTTGCGACCGTGACCAGGTCCATGTCGTGCGAGACCAGCAGCAGGCTGGTGCCGGTCCGGTTGAGCTCGCGCAGGAGGCTCATGAGCTGGCCCACCTCCTCGGTATTCAACCCCGAGGAAGGCTCGTCCAGGCACAGCAGGCGCGGCTGCGACATCGCCGCGCGCGCCAGCTCCACGAGACGCTGCTGTCCGCCGGGGAGCTTGCCCGCCGGCCGGTCGCGCACCGCGCCGAGTGCGAAACGCTCGCAGGCGGCATCCGCGGCCTCGCGCATGCGCGCGACGTCCCGGCGTGCCCCGGGCGTGGCGAACAGGCCCGCCAGCACGCCGCTGCGGGTGTGCTTGTACAGGCCGGCCATCAGGTTCTCGCGCACGCTCAGGTGCGCAAACACCTGAGGGGTCTGGAAGGTGCGCATCAGGCCCTGGCGACTGCGTTGTGGAACGGACTCGCGGTTGATGTCGCGCCCGGCGTAGCGCAACGTGCCCGCATCGGGCGCGAGAAAACCGGAGATGATGTTGAAGAGCGTGCTCTTGCCGGCGCCGTTGGGGCCGATCAGCCCCACCAGCTCGCCCTCGCCGACCCGGAAGGTCACGCCCTTGAGCACCTGCAGGCCGCGGAAGCTGCGGCGGACGTCTTTCACCTCCAGCAACGCGTCCATCCCGTTACCTCGAGGCGTCGCCGGGCGCGGAGCGCGGCCGCAGCGCCCGCTGCAAGGCGCCGCCGAAACCCTCGGGCAGAAAGATGACGGCGGCGACGAGGAACGCGGCGAACAGCATGGCATGCACGTCGCCGAACCCGCTCAGCAAGCGCGGGGTGACGGTGATGAACAGGGCACCGAGCACGGCGCCCCAGACCGTTTGCGCACCGCCGAGCACGGCCAGCAGCAGGAAGTTGATGGCGCGATCCACTCCGAAGCTGTCGACGCTGACGAAGGAGACGTAATGGGCGAACAGGCTGCCCGAGAAGGCGCCGAGCACGGCGCTCAGAACGAAGATCTTGACCTTGAGAATGTGCACGTCCACACCCAGCACCGCCGCCGCCGCCGGTGCGTCTCGCATGGCGCGCATGGCCAGGCCCGCGCGCGTATGCAGCAGACTCGCATGCATGAGCACCGCCGCGAAGGCGAGCGGCCACACCAGGTAGTAGAACCGCTGCGGGGAGTTGAGCTCGAATCCCAACAGATTCAAGGCCGGAATGCCGCCGATGCCCAGCGTTCCGCCGGTCAACCAGTCCCATTCCAGGAACAGCACGTGCCCGATCACTGCCAGGGCCAGCGTGGCCAGCGCGAGGAAGTACCCCGACAGACGCAGCACCGGCCAGCCGACTGCCAGCGCGATCAGCGCGCTGACGGCTGCCCCGGAGGCAAACCCGGCCGCCGCCGGCCACGCCAGGAACGCGGTGCAGTAAGCGGTGGCATAGGCGCCGATGCCGTAGAACACGCTCTGCGCGAGCGACACGATCCCGCACTGGCCGAGCAGGAACGCCACGCCCAGCCCTGCGATCGCATATAGCCCTGCGAACACCAGCATGTCCACGACAGCGCGCGTGGCGATCGCCGGCAGCGCCGCCCAGGCCAGCAGCAGCAGCCCGCCGCCGGTCCAGCCGATCCAGCGCCTGCTACGCGGCATGCCGTGCATTTCCGTGTTCAGCCGCCGCGCCGGCCGGCGCGGCCGAGGATGCCGTTGGGCATCACGATCATGATGCCGATCAGGATGGCCATCGCGATCACATCCTTGTAGCCCGAGGACACCGCCAGCACCGCGAGCGACTCGACCAGTCCCAGCACCACGCCGCCGACCACCGCACCGAAGGGGTTGAACAACCCGCCGAGGATGGCGGCCGCGAACCCCTTCAGCGTGAGCATCAGCCCCATTTCGTAGTGCAACGTGATCAGCGGCGCCACCAGCACGCCGGCCAGGCCGCCCACCAGGCCTCCCAGGAGGAACGTGAGCGTGCGCATGCGCGGGACGTGGATCCCGATGGTGGCCGCACCCTCCGGCGTCGATCGAGGCGGCGAGCATGGAGAGGCCGATGTGCGTGCGGTGGTAGAACAGCCACAACAGCGCCATGACGGCGGCCGAGATGCCCATGAGCCACAACGCATGGACCCGGATTGCCGCATCGAGGATCAGCACGCTGGCTTCGCCGCCGATGCCGGGCAACAGACGCGTATCGCGCCCGAAAAAGTACAGCACGGCCGCCGAGATGAAGAAGGCCGTGCCCAGCGTGAGGAGCAGGTACCCCTCATCGGTTCCGCCGCGCCAGCGCAGCGCGCGCACCAGCGTCACGTCGAGCAACAATCCGAGCGCTCCGCCGGCGAGCACGCCGGCAGCCAGCGCCAGCGGCAGGCCGAAGCCCAGCCGGTCGATGAGCAGGAAGGCGGCCACACCGCCAACCAGGGCGAACTCGCCCTGCATGGCATTGATGATGCGGGTGCCGCGGAAGATCACCGCCAGGCCCAGACCGACCAGCGCGTACACGAAGCCGTTGGTCAGGCCGGCCAGCGCCGACTGCAGCAGCAGCGTCCCGGTCACTCGCGTTGCCTCCCTGGCCCGCCTTGGTCACCCCGGGGCCGTGCGGGGTTGAGGCGCCCTCTACAACATCGAGCCGCGCGCGCGGCTCACGCGGAGGCGGTGAACTCGTCGATCAGGTGCTTCTTCAGGAAGCGGGCGTGGTGCGACGAGGCCATTTCCAGGTGCTTGCGGGTGGAGTACAGGCTCATATGGTTCACCTTCTCCAGCACCACGCACTCCTTGTTCGGAGCCGGGATGGTGTTGGCCATCGCGATCTCCAGATCCCACTGGGTGATGTTGTCCTGCTCCGCGACCACGACCAAGGTAGGGGTGTTCAGGATGCGCTTGGCGTAGGCGAACACGTCGTACTGCAGCAGCAATTCCACCGACTCCACCGTGTTGCGGTGCTCGTGCCGGGGCGCCTCGGCTTCCTTGATGCGCATGAAGATTTCATGGACGTGCGGGAACGGCCAGCTCGACAGGTTGTTGTCCGGGTCCGGGTGCGACATCGGCATCATCGCGCTCGCCTGGCCGTCGGAGCGGCGCACGCGGTCCTCCATGACCAGGTTGAGCAGCTTGGCGAATTTGCGCTCGCCGTGGCAGCGACGCATGGTCTCCCAACCTTCCACGACGGGCACCGTGGAGACGATGCACTTCACGCGCGGGTCGGTCGCCCCCACGATGATGACGTGTCCGCCGGCGTACGAGATGCCCCAGATGCCCACGCGGTTGGGATCGATCTCGGGCTGCTTCATCACGAAGCTGATGGCGTTCTTGTAGTCCTCGACCTGCGCCCAGGGGTCGATCTGCTGGCGCGGCTCGCCTTCGCTCTCGCCCAGACCCCGGTAGTCGAACATCAGTACCGCCACCCCGGCCTTCACGATCGCCTCCGCGTAGTGCGGCAGCACGATCTCCTTCACGTAGCACCAGCCCCCGCCCATCACGGCGACGGGATGCGGGCCGCGGCCCGACTCGGGCGTGACCAGCACGCCGCGCACCTTGGATCCCTTGCTGTTGAATTCGACGTTCCGTTTCATGCTCTCCTCCGTTGTGGATCTAGGGGCTAGTTCCTAGCCCCTGCCTTGAACGGCAACCGGGTGAACTTACCGTTCACCAGCTTCGAGTACACGTAGCTCGACAGGTCGATCCCCGTCATGTCGGCGGCCGCAAAGTTGTAAGTCGCCAGCACCCCTTGGTAGGGCTCACGCAATGCGCTGGCAATGGCTTCGGGGCCAGCATCCGGTCCGACCTTCTGGAGTGCCCGCGCGATCATGTGCACGGCGTCCCATCCGGCCGCCTCGTAGTTCTTGGGCAGGGCGGCGTACGCCTGCTTGTAGAGGGTGACGAACGCGGCTTGATGGGGCAGCGGATCCTCGCCGATCACGAACTCCGGAAAGACGATGTCGTGGCCGAACTCGCCCATGCCGTTGACGTACTGGTAAGCCGACGATCCGATCGCGGAGACGATCGGCTGCTCGATCCGCATTTGCCGGGCGTTGCGGAAGGGGACCGGGTTGGTGGCGATCACGAACACCACCTCCGGGTTGGCGGCCCGCACCTTGGCGGCCTGGGTGGATACGTCGGTCGCCCCGACCTCGAACTTCTCCACCGCGACGAACTCGATGGTGTAGTTGGCAGCCTGCGACTGCAGCGCGTTCATCACCAGCTGGCCGTAGCCGGAGTCGTGCAGCACCCCGACCTTCTTGCCTTTCAGCGCCTTTGCCGTGTACTCGAGCATAGCCTGCGCGTTCAGGGTCTGCGGCGGCATGGCGTGATAGAGCGACGGGTAGCGCAGCTCGATGCTCGGGCCGAGGCCGGTGATGGCGATCTGCGCCATCTTTTGCGCGTTGGTGATCGCCGCGACCGCGCCGGTACTGGCGGTCAGCGACGGCCCGATGATCGCCAGCACCTTGCGGCCGAAGATCAGCTCCTCGGCCTTGCTCTTGGCGATGTCGGCCTTCGACCCGTCGTCCTCGACGAGGATGCGCAAGGGGCGGCCGTTGATGCCGCCGCCCTGATTGATGGCCCGCTCGGCGAGCTGGATACCGTTGCGCTCGGCCTGGCCGAGCCCGGCGCCGGGCCCGGTGAGGGACAGGACGGCGCCGAGCGTTACGGGCTCGCCGGTCTGGGCGAGCGCGGCGCAGAAGGGCAACCACAGCAGCGAACCGAGAAACACACGGCGCGCGTGCGCTTTGCGCCGCCGCAGATCGGCGTCAGTCATTTCTCCTCCTCCTGTTGAGCGCTTACTTGCGTTTGCGCTTGCTCTTGCACCAGTCGGGCGAATGGCGCACCAGCACATCTTGCTTCTTGGCGTCACCCCAGTGAACCACGGCCATCGGCTGCCCGCCGCCCGTTTCGGTGACGTTGAGCTCCGGCCCGGCCTGGAGGTCGCCGCTGATCACCGCGCCTTCTTTCGGCTCGGGGCCGCTCTTCAATTCGTACAAGCCGAACCCTTCGCTGCCGGCAGGCAGCTGCAGCACGAAGTAGCGACAGGTGGCGTCGTACCACACGACCGTGCCTTCCTCCGCGGCAGCCGGTCCGCAGAACGCACCCGGCAGGGCAAGCGCGGCCGAAACGATCAGTTTTTTCATGGCGTCTGTCTCCTCCCTGTGGACGAAGCTTTTGTTGCGCATCTCCGGCAGGCGGCGGCCCAGCGTTCGCGCGCGGACGCGTGCAGCGCAGCGGCGAGGATGCTACTTGACCGAACCGCGGAATCGCTCTTTGCATTGCACCGGCGCGGTGTGGATCATGACGTAAAGCTTCGGGCCGAGTGCGACGATGTAGACGGTGTTCGCCCCTTGCGCTGTGGTGTTGCTCAGCTCTCGCGCGCCGCCCTCCAGGCTGAGCAGGTCCCCTTCCAGGTGATCGCCAACCTGCGGCGCCTTGCCGGAACGCCAGTTGTAGGTCCCGAACTCCTCGCCCACCTTGGCGATGAAGTGGTTGCAGCCCGGGTCGACCCAGACGACTTCACCTTGGTCGGCCGCGAAGGCGGACAGCGGCGCGGCCAGGGCCGCGAGCAGTGTGGCGCAGGAAACGCGCATCGTGTGATCTCCATGTGGGGCTGGGCCAGGTCCAGCCGGAAGCGTTGCGGTAGGGCGGGATTCTATCGCGTCCGCCAGCGCGAGGTAGGAGGTGCGAGGCACGAGGTTCGAGGACTAAAGCTCTAGTGTCTCGTGCCTCGAGCCTCGTGCCACGTGCCTGCATTTAGATCAGCCCCCGGCTGGCCAGCTCGTCCTTCAGATAGGCATAGTAGATCGGCCCGGCGATCAGCCCGGGGATGCCGAAGGCGGCCTCCATCACCAGCATGGCGAGCAGCAGCTCCCACGCCCGTGCGCGGATCTGCGCTGCCGACGATGCGCGCATTGACGAAATACTCGAGCTTGTGGATGAACACCAGGAACGCCAGCGAGCCGATGGCCACGCCCGCCGAGTAGCTGAGGCTGACGATCACGATCACGGTGTTGGAAATCAGATTGCCGATCACCGGCAGCAGCCCGGCGATGAAGGTGACCAGGATCATGGTTTTCACCAGCGGCAGGTGGATCCCGAGCAGCGGCAGCACGATGCCCAGATAGATCCCGGTCAGCAGTGTGTTCAGTGCCGAGATGCGCACCTGGGCGAAGACGATGCGGCGGAAGGCCTCGCCCAGCCGCCGCGCGCGCTCGCTGAGCGCGGCGGCCAGCGGCCTGTGCACGCCGTCTTGCCGAGCCTCGCGCAGCGAGATCATCGCGCCGATGATGAGGCCGATCAGCACGTGCGCCAGTGCCAGGCCGAACCCCTGACCGACGCTGCGCAACTCGTCTGCGTGGAGGCGCAGCCAGTCCGCCGCCGTTGCCCGCAGAGCCGCCGGGTTGGCCGGCAACCTCTCCGCGACCCAGGCCGGGAGCCTGGCGCGCGAGCTGTCCAGAATGTCCGCCATCTTGGCGAGCAGCGCAGGCAGGCTCCCGGTGTCGCTGCGCAGGAAGGCGAGCACGCCGGCGATGCCCAGTGTGATGAGCAGGACGATGATGGCCGACAGCAGCGTCACGGCCAGCGCCTTGCGCCACTGCTCGCCGATGCGCACGATGTGCAGCCGCGGAGCGAGGATGTGGACCAGTTCGTAGACCAGCAGGCCCGCCAGCAACGCCGGGCAGCAGCCGCAGCTTCAGAACCAGTACGAGCGTGACCCCGGCGAGGATCCACGCCGCGACGTCGTACTTGGAGGCACTCGGGCCTTTGGCTCACCGGTGCAGCGCCCGCTCCAGCCGCCGCACTCCGTCCGCCAGCCGGGCCTCGCCCGCTGCGAAGCACCAACGGATGAAGCCCTCGCCCTCCGGCCCGAAAGCAATGCCCGGCGCCAACCCCAGCCCCTGATCGGCAACCAGGCGCTTGCAGAAGTCGAGGCTGTCGCCCATGCCGTCGACGCGGAAGAAGGCATACATCGCGCCGGCCGGTATGGCGACCTCGACGCCGGGCAGCGTGCCCAACTGGCGCACCAGGAAGTCGCGCGCCCTCCGCAAACGCTGGACCGTGTGTACGACGACGTCTTCGCCCTGGGTGACGGCGACCACTCCGGCGCGTTGGACGAACTGCGGCACACAGGAGGTGTTGTACTCGATCAGCTTGGGAAGCTGGGCGACGATCGCTTGCGGCGCGGCGATCCAGCCCAGCCGGAACCCGGTCATCAGCCACGACTTCGAGAAGGTGTTGGTGCTGATGATGCGGTCCTGCGGGTCGCCGATGTCGAGGAAGGAGGGCGCGACCGCCGGGGCATCGGGTGTGCCGCTTCGGTAGTACAGGCGCTCGTAGGCATCGTCGGCGAAGATCCAGATACCGTAGCCGGCGGCAATGCTCGAGGATCGCGCGCTGGGCCGCGGGTTCGATGGTCCAGCCCGTGGGGTTGTTGGGTGAGTTGATGTACAGCGCTACGGTGCCGGGGCTGAGCGCCGCGAGCAGCTCGTCGAGATCCAGCGTCCATCCCCGGGGCGAGAAATGCAGCGCCACCGTGGTCACGTCGGCGCCCAGGATTTTGGGGATCTCCACGAGGTTGGGCCACAACGGTGTGACTTCCACGACGCGATCGCCCGGGCCGACCACCGCCTGGGTGGCGATCATCAGCGCGGACAGTCCGGAGCTGGTTACGGCAATGCGATCCGCCGGCGTGGGCTGGTGCAGCGCAGTGACGTACGCGGCAATGGCCTCGCGCAGCTCGGGAAGGCCGAGGTTCTGGCTGTAGAAGGTTTCGCCGGCCTGCAAAGAATCGATGGCCGCCTGGCGGATGAAGTCGGGCGTGACCTCGTCGGGCTCGCCGAACCAGAAGGCGACGACATCCTCGCGGCCCATGGCGGCATTGGCCACCTCGCGGATGCGCGAGGGGCGCAGCCGCTCTACACCAGGGCGGGCAGTCGGGTTGGACCGGGGCATGAGTTGCAAAGGGATGACGCAGCCCGCATTCTCGCATGCGGCAGGGCGCTGACGCAGCCAAAGGGTGGCGCGGGCTGCCGGCGTGCGTCTTTGAAGGGGCTCACCCAAGTGACCAGCGCCTAGATGTTTCCCCTTCCTTCGAGGTCGCTGACTTCTTGGCAGGCGCCCGGCCTTGCCAGAGGATCGTTACAATCCGGCCTACCCAACCACTTTCCTATCTGCCTTCCCACCGATGACCAGCGCTTTGTTCACCCCCTTTCAGCTTCGCGGCCTCGCCTTACCCAACCGTATCGTCGTCTCACCGATGTGCCAGTACAGCTCCGAGCACGGAAGTGCCAACGACTGGCATCTGATGCACCTGGGTCAGTTCGCCATGGGGGCTGCGGGGCTGGTGATCACCGAGGCCACGCACGTCTCGCCCGTGGGGCGCATCTCTCATCGCTGCCTGGGCTTGTACAGCGACGACAACGAGGCGACGCTCAAGCGGGTGGTGGACTTCTGCCGCCGCTACGGAGTGGTCAAGCTGGGGATCCAGCTCGCTCACTCGGGCCGCAAGGGCTCGGTGCACACGCCGGCGGAAGGAGGCAAGCCGCTGGCTCCAGACGAGCTCGCCTGGACCACGCTGGCGCCCTCGGCCCTCCCGTTCGGCCCGGGCTGGCACACGCCAGCGGCGCTGACTCGCGCCGGCCTGCGCGAGGTCAAGCAGCAGTTTGTCGATGCGGCCCACCGCTCGGCGCGCATCGGCTTCGACCTGGTCGAGCTCCACGTCGGGCACGGCTATCTGCTGCACGAGTTTCTGTCACCGATCTCCAATCACCGCGACGACGAGTACGGCGGCAGCACGGCGAATCGGATCCGCTTTCCGCTCGAGGTATTCGAGGCGGTGCGCGCGGTCTGGCCGGCCGACCGGCCGATGGGCGTGCGCGTCTCCGCCACGGACTGGCTGGAGGGCGGGTGGACGCCGGAGGAAACCGTGCTGTTCGCGCGCGAGCTGAAGGCGCTGGGGTGCGATTTTCTCGATGTCACCTCGGGTCAGCTCGACCCGCGCCAGCAGATCCCTCTTGCGCCCGGTTACAACGTGCCCTTGGCCGCGAAGGTGAAGAAAGAGGCGGGCATCGCGGTCATCGCAGTGGGCATGATCACCCGCGCCCGCCAGGCCGAGGAGATCGTCGCGTCGGGCCAGGCCGATCTGGTGGCGTTGGCTCGTGCTGCGATGGACGACCCGCGCTGGGCCTGGCATGCTGCTCGGGACCTGGGGGCGCAGACGGCCTATGCGCCCAACTATCAACGTTGTCATCCCTCGGTCTGGAAACCATGAAGACGAAACGCGAGATCGCCACGCTGCTCATTGCGGCCGCAATCGGGTCGGCTCCGGCAGCGGGGTGCGCGCAGACACAGGCGGCGGACCAGCCGACCCCGGTCGCGGGCGAGGAGGCGTTGGAGCGCCAGATCGCCGACTTGCAGCCGGCTGTGTGTGGTGGCGACCC
This sequence comes from uncultured beta proteobacterium, assembly GCA_963741215.1. GTDB lineage: Bacteria > Pseudomonadota > Gammaproteobacteria > Burkholderiales > SHXO01 > SHXO01. The sequence goes on along the minus strand of CAVUHQ010000002.1, from coordinate 42,525 downwards.
AGCCCTGTGCAGCGAGCTGAAAGCTTTCGCAGACTCCGCCGCCCCTTGCTTCCCGCAAGGCGAGGGCCTCACCGTCGGCCACGCCTATCTGATAGAGGACGACGGCAGGGTGCGTGCGGCCGAGTACTTCGCGCTGCAGGTCCAGCGCGCCGGTGAGGTCACGCTGGTCCAGACGCAGCACGTGTCCTCTGAGAACGATGAAGAGAAACGCGCGGCCGAGGCGCTCGTCGCGGACATCGGCAACGGTGCGCTCGATCAGGCGAACGCCCTCTATCGCTATCTTGTCGGCAGCGGCCGGCAGGCTCCCGAGCTGCTGGCGCAGCCGGAGGGGCGTTCGCTGGTGGTGCGGGCGGAGGGCCCGCTGCTGTATTTGCGCCAGGCCGGCAAGCACGTCTACGCAGTCTTGCCGGACGCTGTGGTCACGCAGGCGGGCGCTCCACAGCGCCGGATCGGATTGCTGTTCGCGGTGCTTCCGGCGCTCGCGCAGTGCAAGTGACGCCCGCGGGCAGGCGAGGCGGCTGGGCGCGTTCCTGAGCGTCGGGCCCGTCGCCCCGGCCGCCTGGTTTTCGGCGCGATTGGCGCTCGCTCCGGTGCGTGGCATGGTCGGGGAGCGTCCCTGGCGAGGCAACAGCCATGCCCGGCGGCGCGCAAGGAGGCGTCATGACCGTCAGCTACCTGGCTCAGGGCCGTTTCTCCAAACCGTATCTGGTCATCTGGCATCCGCTGGCGCAGCAGGGCGCCTGGTACGATCGGCGCTTCCACCTGCGGGCTTGCGAGGTCAGCGACGAGCTGCTGGCGTTCGCGCGCGAGCATGCACGCAACGCGCATCCCTGGAACGACCTCACCGACATCGAGCTGCCCACTTGGGCCTCGCAGGCCGGGCTGGATGACTGCGTGTGCTTCTGGCTGTTCGACGACGCTTCCTCGGCCGACGATCTGGCGAGAATCCCCCGCGGCTAGCCCGCCTGGCGTGGAGCTTGCACGGCTCCCGAGATTCCCTCCAGCGATTGCAGCCAGAAGGTTGCAGCATCGTGGCATCCGTGCTCAACTCGACCGTCGACAAACGTCAGGATCTGCGCCTGCTCGGCTTCGCGCTGTCCGCGCGCGACCCGCTTGGCCGGATGGAGGAGGCGGGTTTCTGGCTCGAGGCCTACCGGCAGAGCCTTCCGAATGACGCGGTGCGTGTGTTCGAGGTGGTGGATCAGATCGACGAGCTGGTCCAGGGCCACCGCCTGTCGTTGACGCGGGAGTACCTGGAATCGGGCGGCCGCATGCAGACCTACCGCGAGCACCGGATCTGGAATGCCCTGGTGCGCTTTGCGCGCGAGCTGGCCGATGGCTACGAGTCGTGTCTGCGCATGTTCCAGGCGAAGGTCCCGGGCGCGGATGCCCTCATGACCCGCGTGCCGGTCATTGCGGCGCGCGCAATGCGAGCTCATACCCTGGAGCTGCGCTGGGCGTTGCTGCGCTATTCGGCGCTGGACGCGCTGGTGTGGAGCCGCATGGGCGTGCTCTATGCGCTCGCCGATCGCGGCGACTTCGCCACCTTGCGACTCAAAGTGTACCCGGCCATGAGCGGTGACTCGACCGTGCGGCGGGAGTACCTGCGCGCGCTGATCCTGTCGGTGTCGGGGATGGGCAATCTGCTGCCCCCCGCCCAACTGATCGCCGAGCGGGTGGTGGCGAGCGTCGCGGAGTTTTTTCTGTTGCATCGCAAGCCCGCCGGCGGTTGCTACTTCGCGGTAGACCTGCGCGCGGCGCGCGCGCCTTATCGCGTCACCGAGGGTCTGGAGCCCACGCGTGGCCGGCGTTTTTTCGGGCCCGGCGACGCGGATGTGATGGTGCATGGATTCATCGGGCAGACCCAGTCGGGAGTGGTGCCGGCCGAGGTCAGGCTCGCTCGGGACACCGCGCCCGTCGAAGTGGCGGCGGTGCTGCGCCATCTCGCGAGGCAGTGGGGAGAGAAGCCGCCGGCCCGCGCGGAGGCGCGCCACCGCGTGCTCACCACCATGCACGTGGCGCACGGCTTCGAACGGGTACTGGATGCCATCGCGACCGAGGCCGGCGACCCCCTGGTGGACGAGCTCACCGAGGCCTGGACCGTGGAGAACGAGAGCAATGGTGGGTTCGGCGCTGTGCTGCCGATCCGCGCGCAGGACTGGTTGGCGGTGGGCACGCTGGTCGCGGCCAAGCCCACCTGGCCGTCTTCCTGGAGCGTGGGGGTGATCCGGCGCGTGTCCGCGCGCAATCCGCTGCACCGCTCGGTAGGTGTGCAGGTGCTGGCACGGGGTGGCGTCGCCGTCCGCCTTGTTGCCCAACCGGCGCAGCGCTTCGAGCTGCCGGTCGAGGGGATCCTTCTGCCGGTGGAGGAGCAGACGAGCTTGCAGGGCGGAGAGGTAGCCATCGTGCTCCCGCGCGGGCGCACCGCACAGCTCGAATCCTGCGAGATGCGCGTCCACGACAAGGCCTATGTACTGCACCGCCGCCGCATCACCGACCACGGAGAGGATTTCGAGATCGCGCGGTTTGCCGATCCGCGCCGGGTAGGCGGGTACCCCGAAGAGCTTGGACCGCCAAGGACGCCAAGGACGCCAAGGACAAACAGACAGGCATTCAAGAGAGCCATAGGTTGGCGCTCGCGGTTCGGCTCTCACGCGTTGTCCACTAACCGATCCTGCGTTTGATCCAGAGGGTCCCTTGGCGTCCTTGGGTTTTTCCTTGGCGTCCTTGGCGTTCCCCGCTTTGCGCGGTAGACTGAACCAACATGACCACGCTCGACATCTCCACCGCGCGCGAGTTCGTCGCGCACAAATGGGACGCGAGATCGTCCCCCGACTGGTCGAGTACATCCGTATTCCCTGCAAGTCGCCCCATTTCGATCCCGACTGGCAGGCCAACGGTCATATCGATGCCGCTGTCGCGCTGGCGCAAACCTGGTGTCGGACGCAGCCGCTGCCCGGCATGCAGCTGGAGGTGCTGCGCTTACCCGGGCGCACGCCGGTCCTGTTCTTCGACATTCCCGGCAGTCTGCCCGGGACGGTGTTGCTGTATGGGCACCTGGACAAGCAGCCGGAGATGGTGGGCTGGCGCAGCGATCTTGGACCCTGGGAACCGGTGATCGAGGCAGGCAAGCTCTATGGCCGCGGCGGCGCCGACGACGGCTACGCGGTGTTCGCCGCGCTCGCCGCCATCCTGGCGCTGCAGGCGCAGGGCGTGGCGCACGCGCGCTGCGTGGGACTGATCGAGTGCTGCGAGGAGAGTGGCAGCTACGATCTGCCGGCCTACCTCGAGCAACTCCGCTCGCGTCTGGGTAAGGTCGACCTGGTCATCGGGCTCGATTCGGGCTGCGGCAACTATGAGCAGCTGTGGGTGACCACCTCTTTGCGCGGGCTGGCGGCTGGGACGCTCACCGTGCAGGTGTTGACCGAGGGTGTTCACTCGGGCGATGCGAGCGGTCTGGTGCCCTCGTCGATGCGCATTGCGCGCCTGCTGCTCGACCGGCTGGAGGATCCGTCCACGGGAAACATCCGGCCAGCCGAGTTCCACTGCGACATCCCGTCCGAGCGCGCGGAACAGGCGCAGGCTGCCGGGGCGATCCTCGGGGAAAGCGTGTACCGCAAGTTCCCCTTTGCCGGGGACACCAAGGCGATGGTGACCGACTTCGGCGAGGCAGTCCTCAACCGCACCTGGCGGCCGTTTCTTGCAGTGGTCGGAGCCGACGGCCTGCCGGCGATCAAAGATGCCGGCAACGTGCTGAGGCCGAAAACGGCCCTGAAGCTGTCGCTGCGCTTGCCGCCTCTCGTGGACGGTCAGCAAGCTACACGCGATCTGAAACGTATTCTGGAAGCCGACCCGCCGCACGGCGCCGGCGTGACCTTCGAGCCCGACCAGGGTGCCAGCGGATGGGGCGCTCCGCCCATCGCGGCGTGGCTGAAGACAGCCCTCGAGCAGGCTTCGCAGGCTCACTTCGGCAGACCGGCGGCGATGATGGGGGAGGGCGGCACCATTCCCTTCATGGCCATGCTGGGCAAGCAGTTCCCCGCCGCGCAGTTCCTCATCACCGGTGTGTTGGGGCCGAAGTCGAATGCGCACGGCCCCAACGAGTTTCTACACATCGCCTACGCGCAGAAGCTCACGGCCTGCGTCGCGCAGGTCCTGGCTGCGCATGCGCGCCGGTAGCGGGGAACCGAAGTCCCCCGCGCGGTTGTCTCGGTCCCCTGATCTAAGGCGATATCCACTTGGTCAGCTTGCCGATCGTGGGAAACCGCAGCATCGTGTCCGCTGCGGGATTGGGATTGGACGCAAGTTGTCGCTGCGCCGGTCGATGTTGCTTCCTGCGGGTCCGGATCGCCCGCAATCGTGCGCAGCGCGAGGTGGCGCGGATGCACTGCCCAGTTGCGGGGCACCCGCGGAGCGATCGAGGGGCGGTCCGGCGCGACTGCCTGTGCGCCGCCGCAGTTTTTCCTGTCGCCAGCGCTGCTTAGCAGCACTGGCAAGAAAGCTGCTTGAGGGGGTGGGCAGAGACGCTGGCGGCAACCGCTGCCGGAGGAACGAGATGCGATGTGCACGGCGTTGTGCATTCAGTAGAACTGAGTGTGTTGCCCGCGAGTCGATCGGCGAAACTGGCCCGCGCGACACCACAGAGCCGTGCAGAGCGGGATTCATGGCGAGCCACTTGTTGCGTGCGGTTGTTGACCAAGCAGGTGAAACGCGCCAGCCATAGGAATGGTCGGATCAAGGCGGCTGCAGCTGGCACTCTCATGCGGCGGCTGCTTTCCTTCCGAGGGGATGTGTCGATTACACTTAGCTAGCCATGCGACCAAACAACAAGACAAAGGGGAACGTGACGGCGATGGAAGTTTGACGCGAGAGATTTCGCAAGGAGAAGTCCACATGAGCACGCTCATCGAGGGGTACAAGGCCAGGTACTCCGCCTCGCAGGACGAGGAGCTGTCCCTCGACGAATACCTGGATCTGTGCCGCAAAGATCCCGTCGCCTACTCGACCTCCGCCGAACGCATCCTGGCGGCCATCGGCGAGCCCGAACTGATCGATACTCGGCATGATCAGCGGCTGTCGCGCCTTTTTTCCAACCGGATCATCAAGCGCTACCCGGCCTTCGCCGAGTTCTACGGCCTGGAGGACGCGATCTCGCAGATCGTCGCCTTCTTCAAACACGCTGCACAAGGCCTCGAGGAGCGCAAGCAGATCCTCTATTTGCTGGGTCCGGTCGGCGGAGGCAAAAGCTCCATCGCCGAGCGTTTGAAACAACTGATGGAGCACAAGCCGGTCTATGCCCTCAAGGGCTCGCCGGTGAACGAGTCGCCGCTCGGGCTGTTCACCCCGGAGCAGTACGGCGACGTGCTGGAGTCCGAGTACGGGATCCCGCGCCGCTATCTCACCGGGATCATGTCGCCATGGGCGATCAAGCGGCTGAAGGAGTTCGGCGGCGACATCTCGCAGTTCCGCGTCGTGCGCATCCAGCCCTCCGTCCTCAAGCAGGTGGCCATCGCCAAGACCGAACCGGGCGACGAGAACAACCAGGATATCTCCTCGCTGGTGGGCAAGGTGGACATCCGCAAGCTCGATCGCTACGCGCAGGACGATCCCGACGCGTACTCCTACTCCGGCGGGCTGTGCTTGGCGAACCAGGGCATGCTCGAGTTCGTGGAGATGTTCAAGGCGCCGATCAAGATGCTCCACCCCCTGCTGACCGCCACGCAGGAGGGCAACTACAAGGGCACCGAAGGCTTCTCCGCCATCCCCTTCGGTGGCATCATCCTGGCCCATTCCAATGAATCGGAGTGGCAGACCTTCCGTAACAACCGCAACAACGAGGCGTTCCTCGACCGTATCTATATAGTCAAGGTGCCCTACTGCCTGCAGGTGTCCGAAGAGGTCAAGATCTACCAGAAGCTGCTTCGCCACAGTGCGCTGTCCAACTCGCCGTGCGCGCCCAGCACGCTGGACATGATGGCGCAGTTCTCGGTACTGTCGCGTTTGAAGGAGCCGGAAAATTCGAGCATCTACTCCAAGATGCGCGTCTACGACGGCGAGAGCCTCAAGGACACCGACCCGCGTGCCAAGTCCTACCAGGAATACCGTGACTACGCCGGCCAAGACGAGGGCATGACCGGGGCGTCCACCCGCTTTGCCTTCAAGGTGCTGTCCTCGGTGTTCAACTACGACCAGACCGAGGTGGCAGCCAACCCGGTGCACCTCATGTATGTGCTGGAGCAGCGCATCGGGCGCGAGGACTATCCGGACGAGACCAAGCGGAAGTACCTGGAATACATCAAGGGGTGGCTCGCGCCGCGCTACGCCGAGTTCATCGGCAAGGAGATCCAGACCGCGTACCTGGAGTCCTATTCCGAATACGGGCAGAATCTCTTCGACCGCTACGTGATCTATGCGGACTGCTGGTTGCAGGACGAGGAGTACCGCGACCCCGACACCGGCGAGATCTTCGACCGGGCGGCGCTCAACACCGAGCTCGAGAAGATCGAGAAGCCCGCCGGCATCGCCAACCCGAAAGACTTCCGCAACGAGGTGGTCAACTTCGTGCTGCGGGCGCGCGCCAACAACGCCGGCCGCAACCCGGCCTGGAACACCTACGAGAAGCTGCGCGAGGTCATCGAGAAGAAGATGTTCTCGAGCACCGAGGATCTGCTGCCGGTGATCTCCTTCAGCGCCAAGTCGTCGGCCGACGACCAGAAGAAGCACCAGAACTTCGTGGAGCGCATGGTGGCCAAAGGCTATACGGAGAAGCAGGTGCGGCTGCTGTCGGAGTGGTATTTGCGGGTGCAGAAATCGTCATGACCACCAAGAGCGCAAGGCGGCGGGCGTTGGCTGGGCCTGTGGCCCGGCAGCCGGGACTCAGCACTCGGTACTCAGTACTCAGCACGCCGCTTCCATGATCCGCCTCATCGACCGCCGGCTGAACACGCGCAACAAGAGCGCAGTCAATCGCGAGCGCTTCATCCGACGGTACAAGGAGCACATCAAGCGCGCAGTCAAGGACATGGTGGCCGACCGCTCCATCAAGGACATGGTCCAGGGCGGCGAGGTCAAGGTCCCGGCCAAGGACGTGTCGGAGCCGGGCTTCCGTTACGGCTCGGGCGGGGACTGGGACGGCGTCTACCCCGGCAACCGCGAGTTCGTCAGCGGCGACCGCATCCCGCGGCCGAGCGGCGGGCGTGGCGCCGGCGGCAGCCAGCCGGGCGAGGGCGAGAGCGTAGACGAGTTCGTCTTCACCCTTTCGCGGGACGAGTTCCTGAACATCTTCTTCGACGATCTCGAGCTGCCGAACCTGATGCGCACGGCCATGGCGGAGGCCGAGAACAAGAAGCTCGTGCGCGCCGGGTACGTCAAAGAGGGCACGCCCAGCAACCTGAGCGTGCCGCGCACCATGAAAACTGCGCTCGCGCGCCGCATCGCTCTGGGCGGTCCGGTTCGCAACGAGCTGGAAGAGGCGCGCGCCGAGCTGGCGCGGGCCCTGCGGGAGCATTTGCCCACCGACGAGATCGAGGCACTCGAGGTGAGGGTCCTGGAGCTGGAGGGCCGCCTCAAGCGGCTGCCCTTTTTAGACGACGTTGATCTGCGCTACCGGCACCGCGTGGTGCAGCCTGCGCCCACCGCGCGGGCGGTGATGTTCTGCCTCATGGACGTCTCGGCGTCTATGGACGAGCGCAAGAAGGATCTCGCGAAGCGCTTCTTCACGCTGCTGTACCTGTTTCTCACCCGCAAGTACGACAAGGTCGAGCTCGTGTTCATCCGCCACACCGACGAGGCGGAGGAGGTCGACGAGGACACCTTCTTCTACGATCAGCGCAGCGGCGGCACGGTCGTGCTGTCGGCCCTGGAGCTGATGAAGAACATCGTAGCCGCGCGCTTCCCGCGCTCGGAATGGAACATCTATGCCGCCCAGGCCTCCGACGGCGACGCCTTCGGTGCGGACGCGGGCAAGAGCGCGCGCTTCGTGCGCGAGGAGCTGCTGCCGCTGACGCGCTACTTCGCCTACATCGAAACGCCCGAGGACGAGGACGCGCGCAAGAGCCCCCTGTGGGTCGAGTATCAGGAGCTGGAGGGCGCCGCACCCAACTTCGCCATGCGGCGAGTGTCACGGCCCACGGAGATCTATCCCGTGTTCCGTGAGCTGTTCAGCAAGGAGCGGGCGAAGGCATGAATGCACTGCTAGATGCTGAGATGCGACCCGGCCCAATGCCGCACGGGCCGGAGTGGGACTTCGAGCTGATCGAGCGCTATCACGCGGCCATCGCCGAGACGGCGGCCGAGTACCGGCTCGACACCTACCCGAACCAGATCGAGATCATCAACTCCGAGCAGATGCTGGACGCCTACGCTGCCAGCGGATTGCCGATCGGCTACCCGCACTGGTCGTTCGGCAAGGCTTTCATCCGCAACGAGCAGGCTTACCGCAAGGGCTATCAGGGCCTCGCCTACGAGATCGTCATCAACTCCAGCCCGTGCATCGCCTACCTGATGGAGGAGAACAGTCTCACCATGCAGGCGCTGGTGATCGCGCACGCCTCCTACGGCCACAACTCCTTCTTCAAGGGCAACTACCTGTTCCGCCAGTTCACCCAGGCCGATGCGATGCTCGACTACCTGGTGTTCGCGCGCAACTACGTGATGGAGTGCGAGGAACGCTACGGTACGGCAGAGGTCGAGGAAACGCTGGATTCCTGCCATGCCATGATGGACTATGGGGTGGACCGCTACAAGCGCCCGGCGCCGATCTCGGCGCGGGAGCGCGAGACGCGTCGCACCGAGCGCGAAGAAGCGCAGCGCAAGCTCTATAACGACCTGTGGCGCACCGTGCCCACGGGCGCTCCTTCGGCGACCGAGAGCCGCGCCAGCGCGTTTCCGACGGAGCCGCAGGAGAACATCCTGTACTTCGTGGAGAAGCACTCCCCACGGCTCGCACCCTGGCAACGGGAGCTCGCGCGCATCGTGCGCAAGCTGGCACAGTACTTCTACCCGCAGACCCAGACCAAGGTGATGAACGAGGGCTGGGCCACCTTCTGGCACTACACGCTGCTCAACCGCCTGTACGACAAGCGGATGGTGGACGACGCTTTCATGTTCGAGTTTCTGCACCACCACACCAACGTCGTCGGGCAGCGCGGCTTCGACGAGAAGGGCTATCACGGCATCAACCCGTATGCGTTGGGCTTCGCCATGATGCAGGACCTGCGCCGCATCTGCGAGCACCCTACCGAGGAAGATCGCACCTGGTTCCCCGACCTGGCGGGTGGCGACTGGGTGAAGGTGCTGGATTTCGCCATGCGCAACTTCAAGGACGAGTCGTTCATCGCCCAGTACCTGTCACCCCGCCTGATCCGGGAGCTGCGCCTGTTCGTCGTGGCCGACCGCGCCGGCGAGCCCGAGCTGGAAGTTGCCAACATCCATGACGAGCACGGTTATCGGCGTGTGCGACGCGTGTTGGCCGACCACTACGAGCGCGAGAACCGGCTGCCCGACATCCAGGTGGTGCGCTACGAGCGCGATGGCGACCGCTCGCTCACGCTGCGGCACCTGATCCATCGCGGACGCCCGTTGCAGGAAGAGGAAACCGATGAAGTGCTGCGCCATCTCGGTCGCCTTTGGGGCTTCAGCGTACGCCTGGAATCGGTTACCCCCGACGGGCGCGTCGAGCGCACCGACGAATGGCGGCCGTAGTCAGGACTTGAGCCTTCACCGCGAAGGACGCCAAGGTACGCGCAGGAAAAGCCGCGACGGAACCCGAGTTCACCGGACTGGGGCGGCGTGCAGCCCTGGCAAATAAGGTCCGGATAAGTATTCGTGACGAAACTCGGCCAGCGACCCGGCGATGACCAAACGCCGTCATTCCGGGGCTGCCCGCGAGGGCAGAACCCGGAATCCAGCGTTTTTTGGAGCTCCACTTCTGGATCCCGGGTTCCGCTGCGCGGCCCCGGGATGACGAGCTGAGCTTTAGCGGCTGTCATGATCCGCGGCCGCTAAACGGCCTATAATCCCTCCCGTCCGGTGTCGTCCACTGGACTGATCGCTTTCGGGTAGTCACCCGGCACTGCCTTGCGGGTAGGCGCCGCGGCTTGGCTCCCCGTTTCGTCCTTGCAACCGACGGCTGCCGCGACCCGTGGACCGGGCTCGCCGCAGCCTGCCGACGGCTGCGCGACCTGTTCCGGGTGCGTGGCTGCTGACCGCCAACAGGAGAACCCGACCGTGACAACGGCATCGACTAGCATCAGGGCCCTCTGCGCCGCTGCATCGCTTGTGTTCGTCTACGGCTGCGCAAGCAGCTCTGCGTCCAAGCCCGATGTTCCCGACAGGACAACCCAGGCATTGAACACGGCGCAGAGCGCGCTGTCAGAGGCCAAGGCCGCACGCATGGCGGCGGAAGCCGCGCTGGCCGAGGCCCGGGCCGCGAACGCGAAGCTGGACCAGCTGGCGGTCCAGAGCCGCGGCGCACCGATGTCCAACGAGATGACGCAGCAGGTGCTCGATGCGGCGCGCGCTGCGCAGCGCTCGGCCGAAGAAGCCAGGGCGATGGCGATGGAGGCGCAGGATGCCGCTTCGCGCCTGGATCGCAAGACCGACCGCATGTTCGAGAAGTCGATGAAGAAATAGGCACGAGGCCCCAGGCCCCAGGCGCTAGGCCTCCCCCAAACCTCTCACCGCCAAGGACGCAAAGGTACGGCGAAGGAAAATCCGTGAAGGAAACCCGAGTTCGCTGGGCTGGAGTGCCGGCGTGTGCCGTCGCCAATCAGATTTACTGCCAGTCGGTCCGCGCACGCCCAGGATCCGCTGCTTCGTTTTCTTTCGGGTTTTCTTTGCGTTCTTTCTTTTTCCCTTTGCGTCCTTTGCGTTCCAGCTTTACGGTTTAGCAGCGCCCGGCGCGATCGGCGTGGGGACGCCGCGCTTCTCCTTCGCCACCTGCAGCACCTTCGCCAGGTCGATCGCGCCGCGCGGGTAACGGCGCACCAGCTCTTCCATGAGCGGCGTGAAGCTTTGCTCGACCGCTGTGCCGTCGGGTGGGCGAAACGCCTGCAGCACCGGCACCCCGTTCCGCTCTCCTACGAGGTAGGGCTCCCGTAGGATGCGCACGGGCGTGCCCACGGGCACCTGCGCGTACAAGGCTTCGATGTCCTCGGGATAGAGCCGGATGCAGCCGTTGCTCACCCGCATACCGATGCCCCAAGGCCGGTTGGTCCCATGGATGAGGTACCCAGGCAGGCCCAGATACAGGGCATGACTGCCCAGCGGATTGTCCGGTCCCGGCGGAACGACTGCGGCCAGCACCTCGCCTTCCTCGGCGCGCCGCCGGCGGATCGAGTCGGGCGGGTACCAGGTGGGATCGACGGCCTTGCGTACGACACGCGTGACACCCATGGGAGTAGGTGCGACGTCGTCACCGATACCGATCGGATGCGTGATCACTCGTACCGGTTCGCCGGGCTGGGATGGCGGAAAGTAGAACAATCGCATCTGCGCGAGGTTGATGACCATGCCCTCGCGAGGGCCCGGCGGCAGCACGTGCTCGGTGGGAAGGACGACCCGGGTGCCTGCTGCCGGCAGCCATGGGTCGGCGTCGGGATTGGCTGCGGTGATCTCGCTATAGCCCAGCCCGTGCTGGCGCGCGATGTCGAGCAGCGTGTCCTCCGCCCGGGCGACGACCACACCGATCTCACCGACGACGTCGTCTCCGGCCGGAAGCACAAGCTCCGTAGCCGCAGCAGGCGCGACGGCTAGCAGCAGTAGGAAGGCAGCAGCGTGACTGCCCATTCTCCGCTTCGCAGGACAGGTCTCGCTGGCGCTGAAAGGCGACGTCAATTGCCGGCCTTGCCCACGCCGCAGGCTTGCGTCCCCTGCGGTTGTCGATTGTGCCTGAGGTTCGCGCGCAGCGATCGCCCCGCTCATTTGTCGATCGCGCCGGCGGGGGCCGGCAGGACACTGCGCGCGTTGACCACGATGCCGGATGGTGCGATCGAACGCATGCGCCAAGTTGGGCGCAATCCGTCGGGCACGCTGAGCAGGTCCGCCACGCTCACGCCGGTGGTCACCAGCGCGGAGTCGATGCCGCAGACATTGGCACCGCGGATGTCGGTTTCGAGCTGATCGCCGATCATTACCGCGTCGCGCGTACCGCAGCGATGCATGGCTTCCTGGTAAAGATAAGGAGCGGGCTTGCCCAGGCGCGCGAATGTGAGCTGCACCGGGCCTGGATAGCGGCGTTGCAGCGCTGCTTCGAACATGAGCGCGATACTGCCGGCGGCGATGCCGAAGCTCGCCTCGTCGCGTGGATAGATCAGATCCGGGTTGGGCAGCACCAGGTGCACTGTCGCACCCGCGTCGATGCGGCGGAACAAGGTGGTGAGCGCGGTGTCCACATGCTCGAGGAAGGGGTAGCCGGTCTCGTCGGCCACCACCAGCACGTCGAAATCGTCCTCGGGCCGGGCAACTTCGCCGCCGGCGTGCTCCACGTAGCGTACGCTGTCGACCGTACCGAGCACTGCGCAACGCGCGCCCTTCAAGCCGTGCTCGCGGAAGTAGCCCTCGACCAGCCCGCCGGAGGTGACGATGCGTGCCGGCTCCACGTCGACGCCGAAGCGGCGGTAGCGCGCGGACGCGGTCTCGGGCAGCTTGGAGGCGTCGTTGGTAACCACGCAGTAAGGCTTCGCTGTCGCGTTGAGCCGATCGATCAGCTCGGGCGCACCGGGCAGCGCGCCGGCCACGCTGACCAGAACGCCGTAGGCGTCGAATAGCAGCGCATCGTAGCGGTCGATGAGGTGATCGATGGCGACTTCCGGGATCTGACCCACAACAGGACTCCTAACGCCGGGCCCGGGAGAATAGAAGGCGGCCCGCTCCAGGTCAATCCGGCTCAGCGAGCATACGACACGCGACTCGGGCCGCGCAGCGCTGTTTCGGTCAGAGGGGCGAAGCCGTCGGCGCTCGAGGGGTGCTCGAGCGCTGCGAAACCGCGCGCATCGGCGCGCAGTTTGTCACGTTCTCTTGGTGCGAAGCGCGCCGACTTGGCCACGTCCTGCTCGTGCGTGGCAGCGAGATGGCCGGCCTGGTCTCAGGCCGGCGACAGCAAAGGTCAGTTCGTGGCGACGTCGGGGGACTTGACGGCGTTGGCGGACTTGCTTTTCGCCTTCGGCTTCGTCGGCTCGTCCAGTGCTTTGAGCGCCGCGGCGCGCGCGCTCTCACACTCGAACTTGGGCTTCGCGCGCATGCATGCCGCGAAATCCCCGGCGATCTTCTGTTCGCGGGCGGCACGGTCTGGTGCGGTCACCGGCGCTGCCGCCTCGGGTTTCGTTGCCGGCGGTGCCGGCTGTACTTCCGTCTGCATCGCCGCGGCTTCGGCCTTCACGGGCATCGCTTCGGCATCGACGTGTTCAGCGGGCGCGGGATCGGGCTTGCCTGCCGGTTTGGCTGCCGCCTGCTTGTGCTTGGCCGCCGGCTTGGCTTTGACTGCCGGCTGCGCTTCGACGGCCCCTTGCTCGGCTGCGGGCTCAGCGGCGGCGGGCGGCCCAGACAGTGCTGCCATCGCCTGGTTGCGCTCGGCAGCGCAGCTCGGGCTGCCCTTGGTGTTCTTCCGGCACAGCTCGTAGCGCTTCAGGATCTCGCGCATCGGCGGCGAGAAATGCGCCTCGGCGTTGCCCAGCCCAGGATCGACCTTGACGTGGCGCTCATCGACGTTGCCGTATTGCTCGCGCACGCGCGACATCACGATCTCTTTCTGGCGCTCTTGCGACTCGTTCTCGGGCGCCGCAGCGGCGGCCCGACTTGGGGATGTTCACTTCCCCGCACACTTCGGACAGCCTGGCGTCCCAGGGGACCGTGATCTTGCGACCGCTATCGCATTTGAGGACCAATTGATCCTCGAACACGCCGGGCGAGACCTCGACACGATACTTGCTCTCCAGGATGACGTAAGCCTGGGCCGGGCCGGCCAGCAGGAGGGCGAGAAGAAACAGCGGGGTTCGGTTCATGGGCGGCCTCCTAACCAAGAGGGAATCGCCTGCACGGGAGCAGGAAACGCGCCACCACACACGAGGCGGCGTCGACCCTCATTACGGCCGTCCGGCTCCGTTCTTTACTGGCTCCCGCGGCCCGTCGAGGGCCGGTTTACCAGGTAGATGCCGGCACCCACCAGCACGACTCCCCCCAGGAACACGGCCCGGAGGGACTCGCCCAATACCGCCACACCGGCTGCCACCCCGAAGAGCGGGGTCAGGAAGGTAAACACGGACAGCCGTGCGGCGAGGTAGCGGGTGAGGAGCCAGAACCAGGTGAGGTAGCTGGCAAACGCCACGATCCCGCCCTGGTACAGCAGACTGGCCGCGACCAGCGGGGTGACGGCCACGATGCCCGGTTCGCCCAGCAGCACCGAGGCCACTGGCAGCGCGGCCGCGGACACGGCGAGCTGATAGAACAGGGTCTTGGACGCCGCGATGGCGCTCAGGCCGGTGGTGCGGATGACCACCGTGGTGGCTGCCCAGAGGGCGGCCGCGATCACGCCAAAGGCATCGCCCAGCAGCGAGGCCCGGTCTGCGGCGAACCCGTCGGCGAAGGCGATCGCCACCCCGCAAAAAGCGAGCAGTATGCCGGCCCATTGCAAGGAGCTCAAACGTTCGCTGGGCAGGAACCAGTGCAATCCGAGCGCCGTGAGGCAGGGCGCCAGGTAGACAAACACCACCATCCGCGAGGCGCCGGTCCAGGCGAGGCCGGAATAGATGAATAGGAACTCCCCGGCGAAGAGCGCACCCGCCAGCAAGCCCGGCCACAGCGTCCCGTCGCGTGCGAACAGCGGGATTCCGCGGCGGCGTGCCCACGCCATCAGCAGGACGGCCGCGATCATCGAACGCAATCCGCTCTGCATGACCAGCGACACGCCTGGCGCGGTCAGCTTCGCCACAACGTGCGTAAAGCCCCAGCAGAAGCACAGCAGCAGCATGAGCGACGCGGCAGTGGCATCGACGGGCTGGCGGATGGCGTGGGTGTGAGACATGCAGGTGCAGGAGCGAGGAGGCGCAACTATAGCGTGGAGGCGCGTGAGGTGTGAGGCGGGAAGTGGGATCGAGAGACACGAAGTGCGACGGAAGACGCACGAGGTGCGAGGCGTGAGACGCGAAGCGGTACAGCTCCCTCTCCCCTCGCGGGAGAGGGCAGGGGTGAGGGGGCTAGGCGTATCTGTTCTCACCCTCACCCCAACCCTCTCCCGTCAAGGGAGAGGGGGGCTTCCACCCTCCCGCTTCACCGCTGCCACACCTGAACTGTCATCCCCGCTGAGGCAGCGCGCAGGCGGAGATTCAGAAGCGCGTAGATCTATCACCTTCGGATAGTGGGCCGGCAGGACACACCTGACTACTCTTCTCTCCCGCGGCGCGTGCAGCCAGCCGTGCGCATTGCACGGCGGTCGTAGTCTGTTGCGCCACCTTCCCAGGAGGAAGCAATGGTCAACGACAACAACGATCTCAAAGCGGCGGCGGCAAACGCAGTGGCCGCTGTGCAGAACGGCATCAAGCGTGTGCCGATGGAGCGCAGGCAGTTCCGCGCGCTCATCGTGTCCAATCCGAACGACTTCGGGAACCTCAAGCTCAGCCCGTTCCCGGCGGTGCCCAACATCGTGGACCCTTGCGGTTACGTCATCCGCATGGACGTGTCGGATCGCACCATCGTGAGCGGCGGTTCCGGCTGGCACGACTATGCGAGCGTGGGCTGACGCAAGAGGAGACTGATATGGCTTGTTGTGGTGGAAAGCGGGCGGCGCAGCGCGAGTCGGCGGCCAGCTGGTTCATACGATCCAAAGGTCCGGCTGCCGCGAGCACCTGGATCGAGGTGACTTACATGGGGCAGAAAGCGTTGAGCCTGACCGGACCCGTGACCGGCGCCCGCTATCACTTTGGCTGGCGTGGCGCCACGCTGCCGGTGGACCGGCGGGATGCGACCAATCTGCTGCTGCGCGACGATCTGCGCGTGAACAACCGCTAGCTTTCGTTGCGAGATCTCGCAAATCGCCAGGTTTCGCAAGACCTGTTGGGCCGCACGGCCGGCTAACGTGCTGATCCGGCTAGCTCTGCCAGTCGCCATTGCGCTGGCACGCCGCTCGCAGTGGCGGCGGCCAGCCGAAATCGGTTCGGCTTTGCGACCCGTCTACAGGAGCTTCGACCATGGACATGAGTGTTACTGCCAGCAACGCAAGCCCGGCTGCCCGCTATGCCAAATGCGTGGAGGTGTCCAAGCGCATCCGCTGGGACATCGACAAGGACGTCTTCCGCGGCCGCCAGTTCGACTTCTCCAAGAAGTTTCTGCCCGACGGCCTGTCCCAGGTCGACCGGCTCGAGTTCTTGAGCGATGATCAGAAGCGCGTCCTGAGCCAGATCCAGGGACGCACCTATGCCTACATCTTCGGGCTGGTGGAGCGCTTCATCAACGCCAAGGTGCTGGAGGTGAGCCGCGAGCACTGGTTCGGCGACCAGACCGCGCTGGAGGCACTGATCCGCTTCAGCGACGAGGAGCTCAAGCATCAGGAGATGTTCCGGCGCATCGAGCAGATGATTGGCGCGGGCATGCCGGAGGGCTACCTGACCGCGGCGCAGCCCAACGACGTGGCGGCCGCGGTGCTGTCGAAGTCGACCTGGGCGGTGCTCGCGCTCACCCTTGACATCGAGCTGTTCACCCAGCTGCACTACCGCAGCAGCATCGTCCCCGACCCCGACCTGTCCGAGCTATGGAAGGACGTGTTCCTGTTCCACTGGCGCGAAGAGTCGCAGCACGCCATCCTGGACGAGCTGGAGTGGGTGCGCGAGGACGCCAAGCTCAGCGACGCACAGCGCGACGCGGCGGTGGACGACCTCATCGCACTGGTCGGGGCGGTCGATGGCATCCTGCAGGCCCAGTCGGCCGCCGACGTCGACTACTTCTTCAAGATCTCCGGCCACGGCCTGGGCGACTCCGAAAAGCAGCAGGTGCGCGACGGCGTGCTCAAGGCCTATCGCTGGCAGTACATTGTCTCCGGCGTGCAGGAGCCGCGTTTCGCGGCAACGCTGCAAAGCCTCACCAGCGCCGAGCAGATGCAGCGCATCGTCACCGCGCTGACGCCGATCCTGCAGTGAGCGTAGCACCGGGCCTGAAGAGTCAATAACCCTGGATCAGACGCAGAGCAAACTCGCCGGTGTTCCGGCCGGTGGCGTGAAAGAAAACTCCCTCTCCCCTGGCGGGAGTGGGCTGGGGAGAGGGGGGAAGTTGCTTCTTGAGAGGCCGCGCGAACTGGAATAGTGCGCGGGCCACGGCAGCGTAGAATCCGGTGGCATGGGTGTCGTCATCGAAGTGGGGCTGCCGGTTCTGATCATCCTGGCGATGACCATCGTCGGCCTGGAGTTGACCCCGGCGGACCTGAACCGCGTCCTGCACTACCCGGTGGAGGTGGCGGCCAGCCTCGTCGGCCAGGTGTTGCTGCTGCCGCTGATTGCCGCGGCGCTGGTCGTTCTGCTGCGCCCAGAGCCCGCGGTCACCGGTGGTCTGATCCTTGCGGCCGCCGCGCCGCAGGCGATGAGCTCCAACTACTTCTGCCTGCTCGGTCGCGCCAATCTCGCGCTGTCGGTGACGTTGACGGCGGCCTCCAGCGTGTTGGCGCTGGCCTCGACGCCGCTGCGTTGCGAAGCTGGGATTCGGTCTGCTGCTCGGTGAGCAGGCGGGATTCTCCCTGCCGGTGGACAAGGTCATGCAGCAGGTGCTGACCGGGCTTGCTGCTGCCGGTCGGGGCCGGCATGCTGGTGCGACACTACGCTTCCGGCGTTCGTCGAGCGCAACCATCAGCGCCTGCAACGTCTAAGCCTGGCTGCGATAGTGGCGATGCTGGCGGCCATTCTGATGGATCAGGCTGCGACCATCGAGCGCAACCTCGCATCCATCGCTCCTTGCTCGTCGGTCGCCTTCACCGTGGCCGCAGCAGCGCTGGGATTCGGCATCGCCAGGGCATTCTCCTGGCCCAGAGCCGACACCGATTACAGTGCTCGCGGCGTTTCCTTCGCGCAGCCTGAGCATCGCCAGCGCTGATTTCGATCAACGTGCTCGGGCGGGCGGACTTCCTCGCCTTTGCCGCTCCCTTTTTCCTGGTGCAGGCGCTGCTGCTGGTGCCGGTAATGCTTCTGGCACGCGGCCGGCGAGCGCCGCTAGAGCGCGAACTCAACGCCTGGGGAACGTCACCGCACCCGGCGCAGTTCGCCCGTGTTGCCGTCGAGCCGGAGCATGTCGCCGGTCTTGAACCGTCGCGTCACGCCCGGAAGACCCGCGATGGCCGGCAATCCGTACTCGCGCGCCACGACCGCTCCATGCGAGAGCACGCTGCCGACCTCGGTGGCCAACCCTGCCGCGCGGCTGAAGAAGGGCGTCCAGCCCACGTCGGTGAATGGTGTGACGAGGATCTCTCCCGGCTGCATGGCTGCGGCCTCCTGCCAGGTTGCGTGCCACGCGCGCCGGTCCTACGGCGACGCCGCGGCTCAGCGGCGTGCCCTGCATGGCGTCGCGACCCTGCACCTCGCCCTCGACCACGGCCAGCGGAACCGGCTTGCCTTTGCACACGCGCGGGAACTCCACCGCCATCTTCCGCGGGTGCAGCCGCCGGCGGTGTTCCACACGCCGGACCAGGGCGCGATCCGGGCCCTGGGCCAGCCGTCCCAGCTCCTCGTGGGTGAAGAAGAACACGAGGTCGACATCGGGCAGCCGCCCGGCGGCCACGAGCCGCTCGGCGAATCCCACGTAGCCGCGCTTGAGCTGGCGGGCGATCCACACGCTGAAGGACTTGGAGCGCTCACGCTACCACCACCGCCGCGTGCGCCTTCGGCAGCAGCCACTGAATCAACCGGCGCGCGCCCCAGGACAGCCCGGCCAGCGCCTCCTGCGCCTCGCGCTTCCAGTCGGTCTGCGTTCGTGCGCGGCGCAGTCACGATGAGCTGCAGGGAGCGGATCAGCGGCAGAGGATCCTCCTCCCAGTCGCGCTCGCGGAAATCCAGCTCGCGGATGCAGCGGTGTCCGTGCGCGACCAGGAAGGACGCGAACGCCTTGCCCGCCGTGCCGGAGGATGGGTCTCGCAGCCATTCCAGCGCCTGGTCCGCCGGCATGCGCGCGAAGCGCTCTGCCGCTCCCGGCTCGCGCCGCTATCAGCGCCCCGAGACTGTCCAGTGCGTCCGTCACGCCGATGGAGCTCGCAGCCGCGTCCGAGCCGTCGGCCTTCGCCCCGGCCAGCAGCGCCGCGACCGCGGCATGGGACTTCGGGGTCGGCGGCCCGCCCTTGCTGAGCAATCGCTGGAACACGTCCAGCAACGCAATCGCCATCATCGAGGTATGGACGTGGACAGCGCCGGACTCGTTGAAGATCTCGACCGCCTGCTCCAGGCGCCGGTAGTACTCGACCAGGTCCTCGGTCGGGCTCCACGCGGAACGTGGCGTAGCGCGCGACGAAGGCATCGAGCCGCTTTCGGCCGGCGGGCACCAGCCGGAAGTAGCGTAGCGGTATGCACCAGCCGCTGCAGGAACGGTGCGTTGGGCGGGAGCTTCGCCTCGCGGCAGTACCTGGCCGGTGAGCGTGAGATCGGAGCTGTCTTTGTCCATGCCGAACATCTGCGCGCCGAGCAGGTAGAAGTTCGACATGTTGATGAACGCGTGCCCCTGGACGTTCGCGAGGCATCGGCACGCTCTCCACCAGATCCCTCGGCACCCCGGCGCGCACGTACAGCTCGTTCATCGCCCGGATGTAGGACGGCCCGACCACGGACCAGCTCAGCGGCGGCATCGCCCCGGGCATCCACTCGGCGACGTTGTGGCTGGTGAGCTGCCAGGTCGGGATCCACCACATCGTCGAGCTCGTCCGGCCCAGGCAGCTCGAGCGTCGTGATGGGTCGTGCCTGCAGCCAGTAGACTTGATCGTCGCCGTCCGATGGCCCATTCGAGGTCCAGCGGATAGCCCAGTCCCGCCTCGGCCTTCAGCGCGTCGCGCACCAAGTGCCCGAGCTTCGCCTCGTCCACGGCGGCGCGCTCGCCCTGCAACGTGCGCTCGAGAATGGTGCCCTCGCGGGAGAGAACGAAGTGATCTGGCGTGCGGTAGCCACCCACCAGCGCCTCGCCCAGTCCCGGGACGGCATTGATGACGATGCGATCGCGCTGGCCGGTGACCGGATCGGCGGTGAAGATCACACCCGCTGCGGTGGCGTCCACCATGCGCTGGACCACCACCGCCATGCTCACCTCGCCCTGCGCGTGCATCTCGTTGCGATACGCCTCGACGCGCGCGTCTGCCGTGGATGCAAGACAGCGTTCCACCGCCTCGCGGATCGCGGGCGCGCCCTCGACCCCGAGCACCGTCTCGAACTGCCCGGCGAACGACGCCTCCGCGCTGTCCTCCCCCAGCGCCGACGAGCGCACCGCCACCGCACCCCCGAGCCGTGCGGCTGTACTCGTCCAGCTCCGGCGGCAGGCGTCCGGGGGCGGCGCCGACGATGACGAAGCCCTCCGGCACGCGCAGCCCCAAACGGACGAGCTGCGCCAGCTGGGCGGCCTTGCCGCCGACCGGCTCGGTGTCGATCCGATCGAGAGGAATGAGTCTCGGAGGTGGGGTGTGGTGCATGGCTCTCCTGCTGTCGCTGTTCCCGTTCGGTCGATCGGGCGATCCGGGCCATGCCCGGTCAACGCCCGAGGGTCATTCCTGCAGTGTTATCGATCGACCTGATTGGTGACGCAAGCTCAGCCAGGGACCGCGCGATCGCCAAACGCCGTCATTCGGGGCTGCCCGCGAGGGCAGAACCCGGAAAACGCGGCGCAGAAGCGTTTCGAGGAACGGCCATCCAGATTTCTTTCGATCTCCATTTCTGGATTCCGGGTTCCGCTACGCGGCCCGGAATGACGAGCTGAGGTTCGTCACTCATCGGGTCCATCAATAAGTCTGCCCCGACTGTCCTACACTGGCTTTGATACAGGTCAACGCATTCGCTGGCGGGCTCGGTGCCCGGCTCGGGCCACGCGAGGTCGGCTAAGATCGCGGCAACCTTCGAACAGGGGCTACCCATGGCGAATTCAGGACTTCCAGGCACTCGCGGCCGCAAGCGAGTCTACTTGATGCGGCACGGCGAGGTGACTTATCGGCGTCCCGACGGACGGACCGTGTTCTCCACGGAGGTGCCGCTGACCGAAGAAGGCGTGGAGCAGGCGCTGGTGATGCGAGAGCTTCTCGCGGAGGTTGCCTTCGACCTGGGTGCACACACGGGCCTTACGCGCACGCGTCAGACCGCCGAGCTTGTGCTCGAGGGACGCGCTGTGCGTCTCGAAGAGATCGCGGCGCTGCGCGAGATCCAGGCCGGCTCCATCGAGCAACTCAGCGACGAGCGAATCGACGCGGAGTTCACCTACGGCTTGGAGCGTGCGGCCGAACCCGGTGCCGCCTTCCCGGGCGGCGAGAGCTTCGCGGCGTTCCAGGACCGCGTCGTTCCGGCCTTCGAGGCGCTGCTGCTGCGTGCGGACTGGACCACTGCGCTGGTGGCGGGACATGGCGGAACCAACGCGGTAATCCTCGCCTGGGTCACCCGCGGCGGCCTGGCCGGCCTGTCGGCGTTCGAGCAGGATGCGGGCTGCGTCAACATCATCGACGCGGACGTCGTGGAGGGCGAGATTGTCCGGCGCATGATCCGCGCCGTGAACCTCACACCCTACAACCTCGCAAAGCACGAGCACTACCTGACGGTGGCCGAGCGGATCGTGGCTGCGCACCGGGAGGTGCTGCGAAGGTGAGTTCGAGATCGGCGACGAGAGGTTCATTCCGGGGACGCTGCGGTTTCTTTGATGCGCTGGCGCGCTTAGAGGTGCAGCCCCGCACTCCTTCCCGCGTCATGCTGCTCGGCGGTACGCCTCTCGACGGCGAGCGACACATGGTGGCTCGCACATGCCTGGAAGCATCTCGAAGAGCCGAGCCTGGTCATCACAGACGAAGAGGTCGAGGACGAACGGGACGACGACCCCAAGGAAGCCGAGGCCAACCGGATCGCCAGGGAGACGTTTATTTCAAGGGCGCTCTGGAAGCGCAGCGAAGCATTCCTGCGTCCATCACCGGAAACGATCCGGGCGCTCGCCGACAAACTGCACATCAGTCCAGCGGTCGTCGCGGGCCGGCTGCGGCGCGAAAAAGCAGGTCATGCCTTCAGCCGACTCGTAGGAAATCGGCAAGTCCGGCGTCTGTTCCCGGAAGTGAGGTGGGGGTAGTGCGGTGAAGGGTACGTTTTGCTATCTGCCGATCTTGCGTGCCAAGCAGGGTGAGTTCCGAGCCTGCGCCAAGTTATCGCCACAGGCGCAGGCCCGCATGGCGGCGCTGTTCGATATCCCGGTCCCGGTTCTCTCGCGGGATCGACGAGGCGTATGCATCCGACTGGCGGAGGAGGACATTGACGAGCCGGACCTGCTCCATGACATGCTCCTCGAGCTGCTAGGCCGGCTCGCCCTCGATCCGTCCCAAGCCGACCGTCTGC
Organism: uncultured beta proteobacterium; assembly: GCA_963741215.1. Taxonomy (GTDB): domain Bacteria; phylum Pseudomonadota; class Gammaproteobacteria; order Burkholderiales; family SHXO01; genus SHXO01. The sequence goes on along the minus strand of CAVUHQ010000002.1, from coordinate 20,002 downwards.
TGGACCTTCGCTACATCGGAGACAAACGGTTGGATCCGCTCCGTACCGCGAGCGTAGAAGCCCTTGAAGCGGCACTGCGCGTCGGCGACTTTCGCAACCTTATCCATCGAGAGATGCGTGCCCAGCATCCGCTGATCTAGTTAACAAAGTTGTGACGGTGATCGCAGAACCGCTCCGGGAACCACTCAGCCTGGAGTGCATCGGCGTATCACTGCACGTCCTCAGACCGGACCCACGTCTTGCAATCCATCGTGTGGCCCGCTTGCCGCCATTGGCCCCGGGTTTGCTTTGGGAAGAGTGACGCGGAGCGCAGTCCGTACGCTCGTGTAACGCCGTGCGGGCGCACTCGCGGTACGTCCGCGCGCGTTCACAACACACCGACCATCCATGGCGAACTTTGCGGCATTGAAGCTCAGCAGCTTGCGCAGCCGCATGGTCGTCGTTTTCGCGCTCCTGTTCACGGTCGTGCAGACGTCCGTTCTCATCCTGGTCGAGCGCGTCAGCGCTCGCATCGCGCACGAGCGCAATGCCCAGGAGCTGCAGGTCGGCACCCGGGTCTTCATGCGTCTGATGGACCAGAATCGCCAGCGTCTGCTGCAGGCTGCCGAGGTGGTTTCCAAGGATTTCGCGTTTCGCAAGGCCGTCGCGACCGGTGATTCGCCGACGATCGCGTCCGTCCTGAACAACCACGGCGCACGCGTCAAGGCCGATATCATGATGCTGGTGTCGCCCGACGGTCGTGTTGTCGCCGAGTCCCCGCAAGCGAGCGACGGCAGCCGTCTGTTTTCGCACCCGCAGCTGATCCGAGTCGCCCAGCGAGAAGGCCGGGCCTCGGCGATCATGCAGATCAACGCCCAGCCTTACCAAGTGGTGGTCGTGCCCGTGCTGGCTCCCGACCCCATCGCCTGGGTCGCCATGGGTTTCCTGATCGACCAGAGCTTTCTGGTGGACCTGCATGCGCTCACGGCTTTGCACATCACCTTCTTCGCACCGCAACTCGACGGCCAGTGGAGATTCCTTGCCAGCACGCACCCGACCGAGGATGCAATCCATACTCTGTCGCGCATGCCCGCGACGGCTGACGGACCCGCGGGCGCGTTTCAGCTCGAAGGTTACGACACCGCGCTGGCGGCCATTGAACAGGAAGGCGGGGACGCGGTCCGGGTCGCTCTGCAACGCTCCGTAACCGAAGGCCTCGAGCCGCTCGACGAGCTGAAATCGCTGCTCGTGCTTCTGACACTGGCCAGCATCGTGGCCTCGATCGTCGGCAGCGTGGTCCTGGCACGCCGGATTACCCAGCCGCTGCTGGCCCTGGCGGCCTTCGCCCGAAGGGTGCGCGACGGAGACTACTCGGGGCGAGTGATCGCTCGCGGAGGCGAAGAGATTGGAACCCTCGCAGCGAGCTTCGAGCACATGCTCGAAGGCATTGCGGCGCGGGAAGCCGAGATTCTGCGCTTGGCCTACGAGGACGGGCTGTCGGGGCTGCCGAATCGGGCGCTGTTCAATGTGCGTCTCGGCGAGGCTGTCGCAGCGCACCGCCGCAGCGGAGGTGGCCTCGCGGTCCTGGTGATGGACCTCGACCGCTTCAAGTACATCAACGACACGCTCGGACACGGTGCAGGCGACCTGGTGCTGACCGAGGTGGCCAGCCGTCTGCGTGGCGTGGTTCGCGACAGCGACACCGTCGCGCGCCTGGGGGGAGACGAGTTCGCCATTCTCGTCGCAGCTGGCGCCGAGCGGGCTCAGGCTGTGGCGCGCAGGATTCAGGCGGTGCTCGAACAGCCCATCGTCATCGACGGCCAGGCAGTGGATGTTGGCTGCAGCATCGGCATCGCCCACTGCCCGGCCCACGGAGACGAGCCGAGCGTGCTGTTGCGCTGCGCCGACGTCGCCATGTATGCCGCCAAGCACGAGAAGTCCGGCTACACCGTCTACGACGCGGACTTCGACCTGCATCGCGCCGAGCATCTGTCGCTGCTGGGCGATCTGCGCCGAGCCATCGCCGGCAACGAGCTGCTGCTGCACTATCAGCCCAAGGTCGATCTGCGCGGCGGACAGCTGATCGGCGTGGAAGCGCTGGTGCGCTGGGAGCACGCGCAGCGCGGCATCGTTCCCCCCGGTGAGTTCGTCCCGTTCGCGGAGCAGACCGGCGCGATCAAGCAGGTCACGCGCTGGGTGATGGAGGAGGCGCTGCGCCAGTGCGGCGTCTGGTATGCGAGTGGCCTGGCCATGAGCGTGTCGGTGAACGTCTCCACCCGTGATCTTCTGGATCGGGAGCTGCCGCAGTTCGTGGACGACACGATCCGCAAGCATCGGGTGCCGGCGGAGTTGCTGACGGTCGAAGTCACCGAGAGCGCGCTGGTGGAAGACCCGCAGCGCGCGCAGCAAACCATCGCGCGCCTCAAGCAGCGTGGCGTGCGACTTTCGATCGACGATTATGGCACCGGGTACTCCTCGCTCGCCAACATCCAGCGGCTGCAGTTCGACGAGCTCAAGGTGGATCGAGCGTTCGTCACGCACATGGCCACCGAGGAGAAGGATGCGGCAATCGTGCGGTCGACCGTCGAACTGGGACACAACCTCGGTCTGGTCGTCGTCGCCGAGGGCGTGGAGGACGTCGAGGTCATCAGCCTGCTGCGCGAGTTCGGCTGCGATCTGGCACAAGGTTACGGGGTGTCGCGCCCGCTGCCCTGGGAACAGCTGGAGACGTGGATGGCGAGCTGCCACTGGCTGGCCCGTCGGTTCAGCCGGACAGCCCCGGCAGGCGCAGGCTTGCGCGTTGCGTGATGTGAGGCGAGCGAGCTCGATGCGCCACCTTCTGCTTGCCTGCCTGTTCGGGCTTTGTCACTGCTGCTGCAACCTGGCCGCAGCGGCAGACTGGGCTTTCGATGTCGCCGCCGGTGCCGGTTACGACGACAACCTGTCCAACGGCTTTGCCAGCGCGGATCGCAAGGGCGGCGCCGATGTCACTCTGGATCTGGGCGCCAGCCTCTACCAGCAACTGGGTTCCGCCACCGGGCTGAGCCTGGGCGTAGTTGCGGAGTCCGCCGTGTTCGATCAGTACTCCGGCCTCAATCACCTGGGGCTCGGCGGACGGTTGCAGGTGCGCCACAAGTTCGGACTCGGTGCGCAGGCGCCCTGGGTTGCCGCCGCTGCGCGTGCCGTGCATGATGACTACAACTATGGCTATCAGAGCGGATGGGACCTCGAGGCCGGCATTACCGCCGGGAAGCAGCTGGGCGAGCGCTGGACTCTGCAGGGAAGTGTCCGCTACGACAACTATACTGCCGATCAGCTCCAGCCTCGGATCCTGCCCAGGCTGTCGACCGCCGCCTACGATACCGCCGGCTGGACCTTCGCGGGGCAGGTGTCGTTTCTGGCGACTCCCTCGGATCTGTTGGTCGCCTCCTATGCCTGGCGCAACGGCACCGTCACGTCGGTGACGGCGCCCGATCGCGAGATCCTCGCGTATTCCGATGCAGTGGCGCGCGACCCCGTATTCGGCGACCCACCTCGCATAGCCTATCGACTGAAGGCGAAGACCGACACCATCAGCCTGGTGTGGAGTCACGCCTTTGGCCCGCGGACCTCGCTGAATCTGACGTACCGCTACCAGGTCAGCGTGGGCGACGAGGACCTGGGCGAGTACTATTCCAATTTCGTGGGCGTCAACATCGGCTTCCGATACTGATGAGAACGCTGTTGCGGGTATGCGCCGGCGCGATCGTTGCGAACCTGGCGTGCGCGTGGGGAGTGGGCGCTGCGCAGATCACTGCGACGGTGGCCGCCAAGGCACACCCGGTGCCCGACGCCGTCGTGGTGGCCGTCCCCGAAGGGGGGATGCCCGCCGCGGACAAGCCGCCGTTGGAAGTGGTCGATCAGATCGACAAGGAGTTCGTCCCCTACGTCATGCCGATTCGCGTGGGCTCGTTGGTGCGGTTTCCCAACCGGGACCACATCCGCCACCACGTCTACTCCTTCTCCCCGCCCAAGCCGTTCGAACTTCCCCTGTATGTGGGCACGCCCGCCAAGCCAGTGCTGTTCGACACGCCGGGAGTGGTCAAGCTCGGCTGCAACATCCACGACTGGATGATCGGCTACATCTATGTCGCAGAGACCCCATACTTCGCCAAGACCGGTGCGGACGGACGGGCGGTGCTGGCGGACCTGCCCGCCGGGCGCTATCGTGTGCGGGTATGGCACCCGCGCATGGAAGGCAGCGAAGACGCGACGGTGAAGACCAAGGAGTTGACGCAGGATGCATCGGCCAGTATGAGCTGGGAACTCGAGCTCAAGCCCGAGTTTCGACCGCGCCGGGCGCCGCTGCCGGGGGATCCGGGGTACCGCTGATTGGGCAAGAGAGAGAGCTCCCTCGCTCCGTCTTGCAGGCATCTAGTCCTACAGGGAGACCCCCCGGCTCTGCCGGGGAGGCAGTAGAAGTTCTACATTTGCTGGAGTGTGCTGCTCCTTCCCCCGCTTGCGGGGGAAGGTTGGGATGGGGGGAGCAGTGGCAAGGCACTTCCCCCTCCCCGGCCCGCTCCGAAAGATCCGGGTCCTGCAGAGGTGGCGGTGTCGCGGGCCCGCGCGCCTGCGCGGTCGCATCCCCGGGAAACGGGGCGGCCGACGAGGTGGAGCAGGGGCCCCGTCGCTTGCGATGGGGATGCGACCCGAGACGGACGCATGGGGCCGCCGACCGCTACGGCCGCCTTCGCGGTCAGATCCCCAACAAGTTGGGGCCCCTCTTCCGCGCTTCGGCGGCCCCTGCTCCACGCTCCGGCGCTCCCCCGCGTCCTGCGGACGCAAGGGAGGGGGTGCGATGCCAGAGCCACCGGCAAGGGTTCGAGCGCAGGCGATGATGTAACAAGACAGCGCCGCATTCGCGGCGGCGAGTGAGCCGCTTTGAGCGGCTCGCAACTGAAAGCCCCCGGCTCTGCCGGGGCATGGTTACTTGGTCACGGCTCCAACCCTGGTTGCGTCCGGAATGGAGCAACCATGCCTCAAGCTTGCAGCGGATGTATACGCAAGGCGCCAAACTCGGACTAAGATGAACATCTCGTTGCTAGCGCGCGCCTCTCGGTGTGCCCCAGGACGCAGCCCCGTAGTGACGCCGACGCTGGGCCCGCAGGAGATCTATCGCGGCCGGCGGGAGCCGTCGAGCGAGTCAGGCGGTTTGTCGAATCCAGTTCGCATGGAGGCGGAAGTGAGAATCTCAATGTCGGTCGCGGTGCTTTTGGCTAGCGTGTTGCAGATGCCGGGCGCGTTTGCGGGCGACAGCCCTGAAGGCAAGAAGCTGCACGACCTCAGGTGCATGGGCTGCCACGACACCAGCGTCTACGCACGCAAGGATCGGCAAGTGAAGTCGCTCGCTGCGCTCAAGGAACAACTCGACGACTGCTCGCACGCCGGCCAAATCACTTTGACCGCCGAAGAGCAGAAGAAGATCGTCGACTACCTGAACAAGCAGTTCTACAAGTTCCAGTGAGCAGCAAGGAGAAGACGATGTCTGCCATTGCGCGCTTCCTTCTCGGCCTGGCGACTTTCCTCCTGTTGGGCTCGGGCGTGGCCCTTGGCGAGAAGCAGTACGGCCCTGGCGTGACCGACACGGAAATCAAAATCGGCCAGACCCATCCCTACAGCGGCCCCGTGTCCGCCCTGGGAACGATGGGCAAGACGCAGCTCGCCTATTTCGAGAAGGTCAACGCCGAAGGCGGCATCAACGGCCGCAAGGTCAAGCTCATCAGCCTGGACGACGGCTACAACCCGGCCAAGACCGTCGAGCAGGTGCGCAAGCTGGTCGAGCAAGAAGAAGTGCTGCTGCTCTTTTCCACCAACGGCACCCCGACCAACACCGCGATCCACAAGTACGTGAATGCCAGGAAAGTACCGCACCTGTTCATCGCGGCCGGCGCCTCGAAGTGGGGCGATCCGAAGAACTATCCCTGGACTACGGCGTTCGATCTGCCTTGGCTGCATCAGGCCAGAGTGCTCGCAAAGTATCTGCTCAAGGAGCATCCCGGCGCGAAGATCGGCATCCTGTATCAGAACGATGACGCCGGAAGGGACTATCTGAATGGTTTGAAGGAAGGCCTGGGCAGCCAGGCAGCAAAGATGATCGTCGCGGAGCAGAGCTACGAGGTCACCGATCCCACGGTGGATCAGCAGATTGTCAGCCTGAAGGCGTCGGGCGCCGACACGTTCTTCAACATCACCACGCCCAGATTCGCCGCGCAGGCGATCCGCAAGGCCTATGACATCGGCTGGAAGCCGCTACAGTTCCTTCCTTCCGTGTCTTCGTCGGTGGCATCGGTGCTCACAGCCGCCGGTCTCGAGAAATCCATCGGGGTCGTCTCGGTCGCCTACTTCAAGGACCCCAGCGATCCCCAATGGGCGGATGCGCCGGAGATGAAGGAGTGGTTTGCCTTCATGCACAAATACTACCCGGATGGCAATCCCGCCGACATGCTCAATGTCTACGGTTATACCTCCGCGCAAACGATGGCCTACGTTCTGAAGCGCTGCGGCAACGATCTCACGCGGGAAAATGTGATGAAACAGGCGACCAGCATCGAGAATCTGGAGCTGCCCATGCTGCTTCCCGGCATCAGGATCAACACCAGTCCCACCGACTACTTCCCCCTGGAGCAGATGCAGCTCATGCGCTTTGACGGGAAGCGCTGGGTCCGCTTTGGCGAGGTGATCGGAAACTAGGGAGACTCTGATCCAAGTCCTGAATTGTCGTTCCCGCCCCCCTCCTAGCCTCCCCCTTGAAGGGGGAGGAACGACTTCCGCATATCTCTGCGCACTATTTCGCGGCCTGATCAGTAGCTTATACCTGCCGGTCGTGATGCGCCTGCGCGTAGTGCAACCGCAGCAGGTCGATCCCGTAGTCGTTGCCGTTGGGCGTTCTGACGATCGTGTGGATGTGGAACTTCGCGGGCTCCGCATTGGTGAGGAACACGCCGGCGTGGTGGTCGAACTCGACGAGCACGACCGGGCTCTGGATCCGATAGTAGAACGCACTGGTCTCCTCCAGGCCGCCGATCCAGCAGAAACGCGTGTCACCGAAATGCCGCTCGATCTCTTCCATCCTCGCCGTGTGCGGACCGGCCGGCAGCGGTGCTACATAGACAGCGATCAGATCGAGCAGCTGGCGCCTCTGCGCGGCGGAGAGCGCGGAGCCCTGCACCCCTTCATAGGGAATGATGCGGTTGTCCTGATGGGCACCCCCCAAGTGCAGATTGTCCGCGAAATGCCGGCGGCCCGGTGGCAGATCTCCACCGACCATCGAATGGGCGACGATGGCCTGGCGCTGCTGCGGCGGCGACAGCGAGCGCATGAGCGCGAGCCCGCCGCGTTCTTCGTCCTCGAACAGGCTGATGCCCGCGAAGCGCCCGGTATCGGCGTACGCCGGCTCGGCGCCCAGGAATGCCGGCGTCAGCACCATCTGCCGGCCGACCACGAAGCAGGTGAGGGTGAGATGATGCCCGAAAAGCTGCCAACCCCAAGGCTGTGTCTCCGACGGCGCGCCGAATAGACAGAACGTGTAGCTCCATTCGCCCAGCACTGCCGGGCAGCCGACGAGATCGCCCAGAAACCGGTTCAGCCGCATCACAGCTCGAGAGGTCTCGTAGCCCTTGACACTCAGGCTCGCGCGCAACACCTCCATGACCGCTTCGCGCGCGGAATCCGGCCCTTCATCGAGGCGCAGCCCGTAGTCTTCGACATAGAGCTCGGTGTTCTGCCAACGGCGCCACTGCTCGGAGTCGACGGGAAAGCTCATCGCGGCACGCTGCGCTGGCGACACGGAACCGAGCAAGGCAGTCACGGCCGCGATCATCGCGGACGTCGGTGCGTCGCTGGGTTGCAGCGAAAACAGGCCTGGCGTGACGTGGCCATCGGTCGTGATGCCAGTGAACGGCGCCTTCGCCAGCTCCGCCCAGCCACCGAACAGTTCCTGCGCGCGCGGGCTTTGCAGTCGAGCTTCGGCATGCGCGCGAGGGGTGGATCCGCTGATCCGCGATTGCCCCGGAGCAGGAACGAACGGCCGGAAGTCGGGTCGGCTCATGAGCATGCAGGACTCGGCGAGCAGTCCGGTCGACATGGCGGGGCTATGCTCCATAGGCAATTCCACCTTCCGCATGTTCTGCATGGGCCCGACTCTCAACCGGCCGCGTCGAGAATGCCGCCGCATCAGTACCGTCAACTCGAGCTATCGTGTGGAAGCAGACGCGCGCAAGATCATACCTTGTGTCTTGCACGCCGCAAAGCGGTGACTGATCTGAAAGTCCAAGCCCAGGCCGGTGGGATATGATCCCCGTGGTGACGCCGTCGGCTGGACCTATCCGTCGGTTTCTGCATTGGTTCTCGTATAGGCCTCCCCTCTTGCCTACAGTAGGTGCCAATGGCGGGACCCCGCCGATGTGCCCCAGGAAGCGACTACGATATTACCGGAGTTAAGCTCGCATCCCTGGGGGGCATCTCTGCCCCTCTGGCCTGGGAACCGCATCGTTCGACGAACACACCCAGTCTCAGCGGCCGCTGCCACCGCCGACAAGTCTGAGCCACCGCCTCAGCGTGGGGTGGTAGTCGTGCTCTGCGCCAAGCGGTCGAGCGGTCAGCGGGGAGGGGCCGCTCCTAAGATCTACGAACGGCTTTGGTCGGCTGCGGATTCAACCGACAGGCCGAATCCGCTTGCAACCCTCGGCCTAAGTCGAAAGCGCTATGGCGTTCGGCGTATTGAGGAACGGGCTGGCGCAGGGCAAAACAAGAGGAAAGGCGAATTCGTGCGATTTGAGCGCGTTCCGAGAAGCGAGACGCCGAGCGGCCGGAGATCGCGCGAGCGAAACAACAGTAGGAAGAGCGCGTCGATTATCGGGTAGGAGAGAGCTTGCCTCAAAGCAACGGCCTAATTGATCGACCGTAGTTGCAAGAAGTACAGAAATGCCCTCTTTGAATAGGTGATATATGCGCAAATTCGTTCGAGCAGTAGTAAAAGACACCGACATGTTCCTGGTCGCGTTGACCGAAGACCAAGCCATAGCCGTGAGTGGCGCCCGTTGGAAGGAAGAAATCGTCCCTGCGCCGCCCGTGCTCCCACCCGGTAGCGCCGGCGCGGCTATCAGCAACGCGTGGGGGATTTACGATCCCGGCGGCGTTGGGACAGGTCCGGGAGTCTATGGAGAGTGCTACCTCTCCCCAACGTGCGACTGTTAGTTCGCGTAAGTCAAACAAGGAGCACGCACATGATCTTCTCGCACAGAACGAACATCCGTTGCACGAATGCCGCGAACGGCCGGACCGATACCGTCCGGGAGCTTCACGCCTGCGAGCTGCTTGCCGTTTCTGGCGGCGGCATCAGAGAAAAAGTTCATCTGCCGATCTATGACTCTGTCGCGACCCCGAGCAAGCGACAGATTGATCAGTAATCGCATTTGCGGTGCGGCGATACGTGGCACCGTGGCAGGGCGAGATCCGCGCGGCGTTGTTCGCGCCGATGTTCTCCGCCTGGGGCCGCAAGCCGACGTGATGGCTGTATCCGTCCGGGAGACCGAGGGCTCTGACCGCGTATGAGCAAGAAGCGGACCTCCAGGGTGCTCGTCGCCGATCCCGACCCGGCCGTGACGGTGACGTCCGTGGCGGCCGGCGTCTCCAAGGACCAGGCGTACGTCGCACCGACCGACGCCGAGCGCCTCGACGCCGGCATCGGGCTGGCCAGGCTGGCCATCGGCGACCTGGACGGTGCGGCCGAGCTGCTCGGTCCGCTGGGCTTCACTGTCACGACGGACGTCGACCCGGCCACCGGCCGGCGGTACGCCCTCGCCGTCTCGGAGACGCAGACCCCGCGGGCGTGGGGGCTTTACCTCGTCGACCTGACCCGGCCGCTCGGGTTGTGCGTCGCGGTGCCGCACCCGAAGTCGGATGCGCTGTGCGAGCAGCTCGCGCTGCGGCTGTGGCGCGCGACACCGGGGGCGATGCTGGCCATGGCCGCGGTCCATCGGGACGCCGCCGGGGGCACGGCCGACCACTCGCAGAACACCGAGTCGGTGTTCCACCACCTGTGGACCGACGTGATCGGCCCGCGTGGCGTGCCGCAGGTCCAAGTCCACGGCTTCGCGGACGCCACCGCGCCCGAGCAGGTCGTCGTCTCAACCGGCAGCGGCCCGGTCACCCCGGCCGCCGTACGGATCTGCCGACGAGATACAGGCGACCGGGCTGGTCACGACGCGAAACTGGGACGACACCGCAGATTTCGACCTGCGCGCGACCGGCAACGAGCAGGGCATCGCGGCCAACACCAACGGCTGGGTCTGGGTGCACGTCGAGCACAACCGGACCGTGCGCGACACACCAGCCCTGTGGGAGCCCGCCATCGACGGCATCGCCGCGGCGAACCCCGCACTGCTCGCCTACGACCGGCCGTCTCCGGGCGGCACGGGGCACCTCCCCAAGTCGGTGGGTACGGCGAACACCACGGGCTCGTCGCGGTTCTTTGCGCGCGAGGATCACGCACACCGTGGTGCGACGGCGACACACACCCACGCGCAGCCGCTCACCCGGTTCGCCCCGGTCACCCTGACCGACGCGGCCACGGTCAGCATCGACGCCTCGCGCGGCGACTACTTCCGGGTCCGCCTCCTCGGCAGCCGGACGCTCGCCGTACCCACCAACGGTGCCGACGGGCAACGGGTCCTCGTCGAGGCGCTGGCCGCCGCCGGCCGGCGCACGCTGACGCTGGATGCGTCGTACGTGCGCTCGACCGGCATCGCGTCAGCGATCTCCATCCCATCCGGCAAGCGGTGGTTCGGCCAGCTCGTGAACGTGCAGGCCCTCGGCTGGGTGGTCATCGCCTCCGCGGTCCAGGCCTGACATGACGCCTGCTGGGGTCACCTGTCAAGCCTAGGAAGGACCACCGCCCCTTCGCCCGATTGGCAAGCTCGCATGTGTGAGGGCCCGATCTGACCTCGGACCGGCTCGCGTATCTCCGTCCTCATGTGGGTCGCCCGGGTGTGCTGCGTGGCGCCCGCCGCCGCAATGGGCCACACGAGGCAACCAGAATGCGCCGGAGTTACGTGTGAACCCCGTGGAGTCCCTTCTTCCGTCCTTTTCGGCGAGCTGCGCTGTACCGAGTTTAAAGGTTACCTTGTCGATGGTCCCCGTAAAGCGGAATGGAACCTGGTAGTTCTTGTTATTCGCCGGCGTGCGGGTGACGATCTCAACGTCGCAGTCCTGCCTCGACAATCCGCTGCCGGGTGATGGCGCAGACTACAGGGCGACCTAAGTACACCAACTAATGTAGGGCAAGCGACGACTGCCGAGCACGTCCACAAACCTCTGCGGTTGCGCGCTCGGAGTGGTGCCGTGTGGCACGCCAATACCCGTGCTATGTCTCTACTTGGCTTGGCATGTTCCCGGGCAATCCGCGCCACCGCTGGTGGGATCGCAACTGTCACCCGGATCGTCAACGCAAACCTGGTCGTTTGGGCACTTGATTGCCGCGATTCCACCACATGCTTGAGGCTTCGGCGGCGTGCATTCGCCGGTTTGGTCGATGGAAACGCCCGCTGCCGCTGCCGCGCAGGCGTTGCTATAGGTTTTACCGTCGCAACCACAGACCGGGTTGAATTCCATGGTGCAACTTGAAGGCTTGGTCTTGCAAATGCCTTGCGCATCGGCAACCTTGCATTGCCCGACACCGAAATCACAGTACTGGCGCTCAGGGCAAGTTAATCCCTGGATGGTGCCGCAGACGCGTGGTGTTGTCGGTTTGGTACTACAGCCCACCAGCGCGAGAGTCGCGCACAAGCTGATTAGCAGGGTGACGAACTTGCTCATGAGCCGACCTCCTCAAATCAGTATTGTGGACTTCCCACGGTCTTGTGGACACTCGGAGGCCTCACAACGAGGCGCGTTCAAACGCCTCGGGGCTGACGCCACCCAGATGGCTGTGGCGTCGGGTTCGATTGTAGAACACCTCGATGTAGTCGAAGACGTCGGCTTTGGCGAGGTCTCGCGTTTTGTAGATGCGTTTTCTGATGCGCTCTTTTTTCAGGCTGCTAAAGAACGATTCGGCGACGGCGTTATCCCAGCAATTGCCACGTCGACTCATGCTCGGCTCGAGGTTGTTGGTGCGACAGAATCGCAGCCAGTCGTCGCTCCCGTATTGGCAGCCTTGATCCGAGTGCACAAGCACACTGTGCTGCGGCCGACGACGACACACGGCCATCAGCAGCGCATCGAGCACGAGTTCGCGCGCAAGGGTGGGTTTCATCGACCAGCCAACGATGTTACGCGCATACAGATCCATCACCGCTGCCAGATACAGCCAGCCCTGCCAGGTGCGAATGTAGGTCACATCGGTCACCCATACTCGGTTCGGCTGCTCGACGCTGAACTCCCGCTGCAACTTGTTCGGCGCAATGATCGAAGGGCGGCCAGCAGTCCTCCTGGGCGCCTTGTAGCCACGCAGCGCCTTGATGCTGTTGGCTCTCATGAGGCGTGCTATGCGATGCTTGCCGCAGCCCTCGCCCGCCTCGCGCAGATCGAGAAACACGCGCGGCGAGCCGTACACCCCGTAACTGGCTGCATACGAGGCTCGAATGAGTCCAAGCAGTCGCTGGTCTTCGATCGCGCGCTCCGACAGCGGCGTATGCAGCCAGGCGTAGAAGCCGCTCCTGGTCACACCCAGCACTCGGCACATGATCATGATGGGCCACCGGCGCCGATGGTCATTGACGAACGCGTACTTTACTCGGGCTCCCGCGCAAAGTACGCGGCGGCCTTTTTTAGGATGTCGCGCTCCTCCTGCGCGCGGCGCAGCTCAGCGCGCAGCTTCAGGATCTCGCTCTTCGCCTCGATCAGTTCTTGCGTACGCTGCTCGCTGCGATCTGGCTGGACGCCTTTGACCCACTTGTACAAACTATGCGCTGACACGCCAACTCGCTCGGCAACTTCCCTCACCGGGTAGCCGCGGTCGACGACCTGGCGGACTGCCTCTTCCTTAAATTCCGGAGTAAATCTCTGCTTGCTCATGGCACACCTCCTAAGCTCAATACTAGCCCCAGAGATGTCTACGATTCCGTGGGAAGTCCAAACCAAGTCCTAAACCGTCCACGAAAACGGGTCAACTCCAATACCGTAACGAATCAGATCCTCAAACTTCGGGAAGAGATTACAGAAATCACTAATCAGGTCGCGGATCTGGAAGCAAAGCTCAAAGCAGACGGCGATCCGTCTTCGACCTTGACCCACGCGCTTGCGCCCACGCTGGTCGCAGGAATGGTCTAGGGGGCGGGGTCTACAGCACGCCCAGCAGAGCGTAGTTTCGCTTGAGTCGCCACCCGTGGTCCGCCCGTAAGCCAGAGTGGTTCATTCTTCAGTGCGACGTGACATTGTCAAAATATTGTCTATGACTTGCGAACAACGCTGGTACAGACTTGGCGGTAGATCCTATGCTTCCGGCGGGGAGACCAACAACAAGAGGTGATGTAGGGCTACCACCCACCAAGAACATAGAGTGAAGTAACACTACCACCTCTCCCCTCTTTCGCTTTCGTCCGGCGACAGTCACTCAACTTATCCTACGGACTAGTCGGCGCATCGGATGTGAGCATGCGATCGCTCGGCTGATCCTCTGACTGCAGACACTCAGCGAACTTTTCAGCCGCGACGTCAAGTCGCGAGTACCACTCTGCGAGCTCGTTCTTGATTCCGACCTGCTCTGCCTGAATACCAGGGACAGCAGCCACCGTCTGCTCAAGGTCTTTGAGTCTGGAATCCCACGCCTTTAGAACTTTGTACATCTTGGATTGGTTGCTCTGCAAGGCGGCGAGCCTTGCTTCTACCGTATCGCGCATAGCTGCGAGATCAACCGAAACTTTCGAAACGGCGCTGATCAGTTCGGATTGCGTGCTATTCGCGCCTCTTAGATATTCCTTGACCCCGTCTAAGTCCGGCAGAGTCCCCGCAATGGATTCCAGCCTGCTGACGACGCTCGCATGCTGGGTTTGGGTGTCTTGGAAGGCGACATGCAGTCGACGTAGATCCATCAGCCACTCTTCCAACCGATCGATACGACGACTCATTGCCAGGACCACTGCCAATATCAGTAGCGCAGGGCCCAGTGTGGCGCACAAAATGACCAGCGCCATACTGACCTTGAGCCCCGTCATCGCAAACAAATCTGCTGCAAGGTCTGTCATCGCGCCCACCGATTTACATCGCTCGGAAGCACGTACACGACGACAGCCACCACCATGGATATTTCTGCCGTATAAAGCGCCGCAGCCAGTAACCAGCAGCCATCCGAGATTCCATTGCAGGGCGTGCCGTCCTGTGAACCCATACGTTTGAACGAGTGTAAGTACAACTCCCGAGTCTGCTCAACAACGGTCAATTCTTTGACAATGTCGACGACCCGTCCCTACCCCGAAGCCCACTGGTTGCTCACCCGCCGCTAAATCACGGGCGGCAAAACAGAACCTCGCGGGCGGCCCGCTATCAACGATAAGTCGACCTCTGCCAGCAGTTGCTGGTTTTTAATGTTGTAGCAGGCCACGCTGTTAACGCAGATAGCCGCTGGGCGTGCGTCGGTTGAAGCCGCACCGAGGACGGTCAGCACCGTTCAAGCTTGGTCAAATCTCAGCAGAGAACTCTGCCTTTCGACTGGATTGGCCTGCCGCTTGCTCCGTCGTTTGCAGACTACAAATCCTTGGAGCCTCTCACATGGACCCCGAGCGGTCGCGTCCGTATCCCTCGCTGGTCGAAGCGCTTCGCTTATTGCCCAATATCCGACCGGTTTGCGAACGCCACCGGTTGGGCAAGGCCAAGCACCAAGCCTCTCTTTCGCCAGACCGCACCGGCTCTGTCCATGGAGTACCGGTCACGCTGCTAGAGCTCGAAGAGTTGTTCCTGGACAGCGAGCGCGGCAGCCCTCGCGTCTCACGAGCGGGGGCGACATTGCTCCTTCGCCTGTTTGAGGGAGGCGCATTTGACTTCTTTCAATGTCGGCCGGTGGAAGGGGGACTGGAACTGTTGACCCAGTATTCCAAAGGCCTGGCTACGCTCATCGAGCCTAGATTCTGGAGAAGATTTCGTCGGCAACGGGCGGTCCCGCCGACCAAAAGAGCGGAGCGGAGAAAGGTCCCCGCTCCAGAGGTATCGATTGCACGCCCCCCTGCCGACCTCATCGGCATCGTGCATCGGCTGATCTAGCGCCCGATCCAAGACGCGGCTGGCAGAAGCTCACGAGTCGTCATGCTGATTTGGCCAAAAGCGAGGAAATCCACTCATCCCTTGGCGGATGAACAGGACGCAAAGGAGCTCTTTGCACAGCTGTCCTGTATCGACAGTCTGTCTGCGTTGCAACGACTGTCTGAACTGCTTGATGGCCTAAAGATGGCGCGCGGGATAGGCCTTGGCAGACTGTACGACATCGTCGATGCGGCGGACCGCGCCGGACGCTCGCACTACCGTAGCGCCTCGCAGGAGTTCCTCGGCCTGCAATATCCGCCAGGCGTGGGCTCGACCAAGCGTGGATAGGATTCGGGCATGCGTCCATCACCGCCGTCGCGATTGCACGACTGCCCCACAGACCGCCTGCAGGCATACATCCGCGACGACACCGACGGCCGACAGCAAGTCCTTGTCTGGCAACCGTAACCGTTGGCCATCGAGATACATCCGGATTACCACATCGCATCGCCCCACTGTACGGTCTATACAGTGGTCCTCGTCAAGTGAGGGGTAGAACGGTCAGCGCAACAGACCCTGCTCCCAGGGATCGATGCGCTTGGGAAACACATGGGTTAGATAGTAGTGACGCAGCGACGCGATCTCGCTGATGACGGATTGCGGGAAGCCCTGACGCGTTCCGCGACTGTCGAGCAGCAAGTCATCAAAGCAGCGCTCAGCCCGTCCCGAACTGCCCCACACATTCGCGATTCTGTTCAGCACATCGGGGAATCGCAGCGAGAGCTCTTGGAGCCCCACTTTCTTGTCGACCTTGATGAGCAAGCGCAAAGCTTCGCCGGTCAACTCAGGCGAACGCGACGGTGGTTTCTGCGTCGTACCGGTAGTGACTTCAGGTAGGTCTTGACGCAGTGCGCTGCGGCGGTATCCGTACCCGGTTAGATCCATCTGCTGCCCTTTTTGCGGCTCCCGCAATGAGGGCCTCAGCTTAGGATGGGTGCTGGACCTCGTCCATCAACGTCAAGAGAGTGTGCAAGCTGAACAGCCAACGTCGGGCGCATATTGGCTACGCAGTCGTTCACTCGCCCCTGGTAGGTGCGGAATGCTCGACACCGGAGCCGATGAATCGGCGGTTATGAGCGTCTCAAAACTGTGCATTGCTTTGACATACCTCGGTAGAGGTCTGACAGGTCGGAACAAATGAGCTGGCATGATTCTCGCGAAACGATTCACGAGGTGGCGAGAAGGGCAGCGACGCCAGACCGCCATGCTCCGGGACCGCCACAACACTGAGGTTGAAAGGTGAAGTACTGTCAAAGAGGCTTTACGCTGATCGAGATTGCTATCGTGCTGGTCATCGTTGGCCTGCTACTCGGTGGCGTAGTCAAGGGTCAAGAACTGATCAGCAGCGCCCGCGTGCGCAATATGATCTCCCAGCAGGACAGGTGTAAAGGCCGCCTTCTTCGGATTCCAGGACCGTTACCGGGCGCTGCCCGGCGACTACGCCGCGGCCGATACCAGTATCAATTGCGGTGCAACCCCCTGCTTGAATGGCAACGGCAACGGCCTGATCGAGGCTGCCGCCACCGGTAGCGTCGCCCACGAAGAGATCCTGGCTTGGAACCATCTGACCGCGGCCGGGTTCCTGAACGGCAGCTACGCCATGGCGAACGCCTCGATTGCCGTGCCCGACGACAGCAACACCCCGAAGAACCCCTACATCATGTACATGCAGCTCGTCGTACGACGCCAACTGGGGGCCGAGCGGTAACACGCATCAACAAGCACAACATCAAGACCGGCAGCCTGTTGCCGGTGGAACTCACGGCCGAGATCGACCGCAAGATCGACGACGGCAATCCTTACACCGGCACCTTCCAGTTCTCAGCCTATGCACCGGGATCCACCGCACCTGATCCCACCACCTGCACCACGGGTTCGAACTGGAATATCAGCAGCGGGGAGACCAACTGCGGCGCCGCGAGCCTCCTCTAGTCTCGCGTGCCCGATAGAAAACCGATCGAGATTTCCGAAGCCATTCGAAATGAGCACCACGATCGGGTTCAAGACCTGCGAAATCCTGGCGCACCTACGCACCCGACTGCCCAAAGCCGTGGTTGACTATGAATGCGTGGGCGCCATGCACAAATTCAACATTGCTCGAGACGGCCTCGTGTATCAGGTCAGTTTCCCCGAACAGGTGCTCGCCTCAAAGGGGAAGAAGAGCTGAAGAGAATGCTGCGCCCGGTTCTCGAGCGCGCTATTCTCGGCGCTGCGCCGCGGCGCGTCCTGGTGGGACCGATGGCGGGCAGGCTGCGCCTTCTCGGGCACGTCGAATGCCGGCCAGCGAACCTTGTGCTGGTCGTTGGTGGAATCGAGGACGGTGATCGTGTCTCCATCAGCTACGCCGACCACGCGTCCGGTCAAGGTAGCCGCTTCGACGAGCATACGATGGCTCGTCGGTAGGCTTCAGAGTCCCCGGTTTCCCAACTGCAACCCTGCTACCCAAGCTACGGGGCTCCGACTTTTACCCCGGTGGGACTGTCTCCCACAGAACGCGCCAGCCTTCGCTGGACGCACAATGTCTGCTGACAGGGATCGGCATCGGCAGGATGCCGGCCAAGAGACGCCGTTCGTGGATACCCTCCAATTTGCCGCTTAGCAGACATTCGAGTTCATGTGGGCTGTGTTGCTGCAGTTGACTTCACAAAACGAGTCCGTTAAACGGTTCGACCTGAACCGCGGAGCCGACCGTTCCTGCGTACAGCGATCCCGACATGCTTGATTTATCGTACCGACTGCTGCCTTCGTACGAAGAAGACGTACCCCAGGGCACTGCCATCAGCGCAGACGTGGATGGCTCCGGGACGCTTGATGCCTGCGGCCGAATATTGAAGTCTTCGGGTAGGCAACGGCAACGGGCCGACCCTGAGGCCGGACTGCAACCCGGGTAAGCTAGAGTGCTCGTCGCGAATTGGAGGCCGCCATGGAAGCGAACCGCCCCGCGCAGGGGTTGAGCAGCCTGCGCGAAATCAAAGCATATGAGCGCGAGCGCCCGCTCGAGGAACGGCTACCGGCACGCACCGTCTACGGAGCAATCCGCGCCGCCGCGGTGGCGTATCCGGAGCGCACGGCACTGACCCTGGTGATGACGGGTGACGATGATGAGTTGCCGGCACGCCTCAGCTACCGCGCACTGCTTGAAGGCATCACGCGCACCGCGAACCTATTCGCCGAACTGGCGGGTGGCGGCGCAGCGATTGCGTACCTGTTGCCCTCGCTATTTGAGACTCATTACGTTCTTTGGGCCGCGGAGGCTGTTGGCCAAGCCGTGCCAATCAACCCGCTGCTGACGACAGAACAGATTGTCGAACTGGTACGCGTGTCCGGCGCCCGCATCCTGGTGACCGTGGGTCCTGACATCGCGCCCCCTCTATGGGATAAGGGTCGAGCGGTCCAGCAGCAGATGCCCCAAATGAAGCTGTTGTGCTTGGGAGCACCTGCGGACCCAGCGGCGATCGATTTCGGCCGCGCGCTGGCGAGACAACCTGGCGACCGACTTCCCTTCACGCTGCGCGATGACTTGGATGCCGTGGTGGCGTACTTCCACACCGGAGGCACTACCGGGACGCCCAAGCTGGTCGCCCACACCAGTCGCAATCAACTCACCGCGGCTCTCGGATTCGCGACGATGTTCGCGCTAGACGAGAATGACAACCTTACGAATGGCCTTCCACTTTTTCACGTCGGTGGCGCGATTCCCTGCGGACTAGCTTTTTTCCTGAGGGGCGCGGCAGTGACCATGCTGTCGCCCTCCGGATTCCGAAATCGCGTCATGGTGAGCCGCTATTGGCACATCGTCGAGCGAGAGCGCGCAACGCTGATCGGCGGCGTTCCGACTGCGCTCGCTGCGGTCCTCGGCGTCCCACTCATAGGGTCGTTGCCATCAGTGCGCGCAGGCATTGTCGGGGCCGCGTCAACACCGCGTGGTGTAGCCGAGAAATTCGTCCGCGTTACCGGAAAACCCTTGCACGAGATACTCGGCATGACCGAGAGCGGAGGCGTGACGGCGGTCGACCCGATCGGCGGTACTCCGACGATTGGGTCGGCGGGCCTGCGCTTGCCGTACACGCAACTGCGCGTACGCCGCCGCGGGCGCGACGGCCGGCTTGGAGAGGATTGCGAGGCCGAGGAGATCGGTACGCTCTTTGTTTCTGGACCAAACGTCTCGCCCGGATACCTCGACGTGGCGCAAAACGTCAATGTTTTCTACGACGGCGGGCTCGACAGCGGCGACCTTGCCTACTTCGATCCACAAGGCAAGCTGTTCATAGCCGGCCGTGCGAAGGACTTGATCATTCGCGGCGGCCACAACATCGACCCGGCGATGATCGAGGCGGCGTTCGAACGCCAACCCGCGGTGGCGTCGGCCGTCGCAGTGAGTCAACCTGATGCTTACGCTGGCGAAGTCCCGGCCTGTTACATTACTCTTGCACCCGGGTGCTCTGCGAGTGTCGACGACATCACAGCCGCCGCGCGAGACCACATCGTCGAGCGTCCTGCATGGCCCAAGAATGTTTATGTTGTCGATGCGATACCGATCACCGCGGTGGGCAAGGTTTACCGGCCCGCGCTGCGCGCCGATGCTGCGCTGAGAGTACTCGAGCCTGTGCTCAAGACTATCGCAGTCGACACACTCCTCGGAGTGAAGGTCGAACCGGGAGGAAAGCGCGGACTCGAGGTGACGGTGACGCTACGAAGTGCATCCGACGCCTTGCGGGCGGCAGTCAGCGCCGAGCTCGACAAATTCGTACTC
>CAVUHQ010000001.1:0-119877 GCA_963741215.1 uncultured beta proteobacterium | reverse complement strand
CAGGCTTCTGGTCGCGCAGCATGTGGTAACAGGCCCGTGCCAGCTTGTGCGCTAAAGCCTTGATCGCCAAGACGCGATTGGTCTGGCTCTTTTTGCGATCATAAAAGCGCTTGGCTTGCGGACAGTGGCGTAGGGCGAAGTTCGCCGCCTCCACAAACGCCCAGGCCAGATACTTGTTCCCGTTCTTGCTGTTACCTTCACCCTTCTTCTTGCCGTTGCTTTCCCGCAAACTGTCCACGCAGCGGCAGTAGGAACTGAAATGCCCCACTTGGGCAAATCGACCGATGCAGCCCGTCTCGAGCATGATCGTGGTCGCCAGCGTTTCGCCAATGCCCGGCACCGTCTTGAGCAGGCGATACTCTGGCCGCAAGCTCACCCGTTCCTTGAGCCGCCTCTCTAGCGCTTCGATTTGTTGTCCCAGCGCCTGGCTGACCGCGCGGTTGGCCTCCACGGCCAGCGTTACATCAGGCGCAAACGCAAACTCATCGACCTGCTCAGCGGTCAGCCGCTTGACCGCCTCGCCCTTCAGCCGGGCCCCCGTCTGCCGTGTCACGATGTTCTCAATCGATAGGATCTGCGCGGTGCGGTAGCGCACCAGTTGCATGCGCTTGCGCGCCAGGTCGCGCACCCCACGCTCCTCGCGCGGATAGATATAGCCCTCAGCCAGCAGTCCCAGTCTGAGCAGCTGCGCTAGATACGCCGCATCAGCAAAATCCCCGCTGTGCTTCAGTCCCTCGTACTTCTTGATCGCGCTCGGGTGAGCCAGATGCACCCGATAGCCCGTGTCCATCAGTCCGTCCACCAGCCAATACCAGTTGTACGTGCTCTCGATCACTAGCCCCGTCAACTCTTCCCGATGCGGCTCCAGTGCCGCTCGAATCTGCCCCAGATCGTTCGGCAACCGCTTGCTGAACACAATCCGATCTTCCTCGTCGCTGATGATTACCACACAATTGTTCGAGTGCAGGTCTATGCCACAATATTTCATGCCGGTCTCCTTCGGGTCAAAGTACATTTCGCACATTGACTTTAACCCCACCGCTTAACCGCGGCGAGGAGGCCGGCTACATGATCATCATTCGTTTCCGCGATTGGTCAGGAAGGTCAGCCACCGTAGCGCTATATCCGTTGCGTTCTGAGAGCGACGTTTACGCCTCCTTAATTGTTATGCGACTCGCGCAGGCCATTTACTCGTTCAGCATCGAGCTGTCGCATGACGGTCGGCGACCAACCACGGCGTTGACTTAAATCATTGAGCGGTACGCAGTAGTGTCCCAACGTTATTCGAACAAGCTTCAACTGGTTGAGCGAAACTCGCTCGCCGAGCGCCTGTGGTGCTGGGAAAGTAGCTGATTTATCGGCATTCGCTCGAACATTGTGAGGCTCAAGATCTGTAGCATTCGTAGAGGCTGGCGGAGACGGTCTGAGCCGCTTCTTGACGATGGCCACCAGCACGTAGACCGACACGGCGATCCAGATTTGCGTCTTCACGGCATTCTCGGTTGGTGCCGTAGAAGGCTTTGATGCGCAGATGCTGCTTGATCCATTTGAAGAACAATTCGACCTGCCAGCGCAGCCGGTAAAGCTGCGCGATCGTCAGCGCGGGCAGTGCGAAGTTGTTGGTCAAGAAACACCAGCCGCTTGCCCGTTTCGGGGTCGTAGAAGCGGATGCGCCGCAGCGGAGCGTTTCGAAGCCCTTGCTGCGAGTAGAAGCCCGGTGAGCACAATGGTCTGGTCGCAGATCGAGACCCGGTGGCTGCGTCCACCGGGTGCGAGTAGCGGCGTTGTGCCTTGAGGTTGGACTTGGCGCGGATGACGAAGAAGCTGCCGGCGTCGTGGAAGCCGGGCCAAGCGCTCGAAGTCGATGTAGCCTCGATCCATCACGTAGAAGGCGCCCGGCTCGGGGACGAGATTGATCGAGGATGTTGACATCGTGCAGCTTGCCGTCGCTGATGAAGATGAAATGACGGAATGCTGCCACGCAGATCGAGCAGCGTGTGCAGCTTGACCGCGGCCTTGGTGCGATCGGAACGGCGCCCAGGGAAACAACGACAGGCACAAATCGATGGTGGTGGAGTCCAGGGCGTAGACCGTGTCCTTGAGTTCGATGCCGAGCGGCTCGTCGGCGTAGAGCCGCCGCGCGATCGCCAATCAGAGCTCTGGGCGAAGTCGCAGTAGATGCGCCAGTCGCGCGTTTCGTTGGCATTGGCCAGAGTGTTGCGGGCGACGTTGCTGCGCAGACCCAGATGATAGAGCTTGGCGTACTTGCGCGCGCAGACAAGCTTCGATGTCGCGCAAGCTCTCGCGGTAGGTCAGTTGCGCGAAGGCCATGCACAGAAACTGATCCAAGCAGGAGAAGCGCTTGACCTTGTGCTCGCCGCCGTAACGCGCGACGCAGCGCCTAAAGGTCGTCAGCGGCAGATGCTCCATCAACTGTGCGAACACGAGCTTGCCTTGGTTCATCGATGGTCCCCGCGACGACGTTCGTCGCAGGATCGCAGAACCGCAGATTGCGATTCAAATCGAGACCAAGCCGAAACCCACTTTTTTTACGCATGCTCAAAGGGTTAGAAACGAGAGAGCATTCAACGTTGGGACACTACTGAGCGGTACGGTAAGTTGAACGGGTGTCTGCGGCGATCTCGCTGATGTTACTTGCGATGTAGTTCCACAGTTCAGGCGTTGGTCCTGCGTTCGCAGCCGCTGTTTTGGCCTTCGAGTTCATAGCCAGCGCGCGCACTGTGTACATCGGACCCCAAGGAATCCCCCACCATCCGAACAAGAGTGATTGCTTGGAGAGGCGCTCGAGCTCCGTCTTTATGCAGCTTGAGCAACCAATTACGAGCTTGGTTCGAACGGTGGAAGTCACGATAAAGCTGCGCGCGACAGCCGCTACCACGCCGTTGAGCGTTTTTCCTTGGACTCCGCATCGCGGACATGGTCGGTGTCGATACTGCTCAATGAAGGTGGCGAGGTCGTCTTTGGTCCACTGGCTCACCTGTGCCTCAATGCCTCGTCTAAGTGACGGAGGGAGGCCTCTCCGATCCATCTCCCTGCGCAAGGCCATAAGCGCTTCGTGGGGCAGGGTCGCACTCTGTTTGAGGGCGATGGATTGCAGCTCAAAATTGGATAGGTGCTGATATCGTGCCTGGAATTCAGATGCGGGGTTCATGGTAAGGGCCAACGCCATGTCCGGGCGGTTGAGCAGACTTGGCCTGGGATCGGGCCGATCATCTACGCTTTCGGCGGCCGGATTTGGGTAACCAATTGCACGCTATATACAGGGGACTGCAGCGTGGTCTGCGTCAATTATAGCCAGCAGTGTCGTCGGCGACGAGCGTTAGCGTCGCGAACGCAGAGTGCGGTCGCCATATCCCGACAGATCCGCGGCTGACATTGCAGAATGACCGCCACGAGGAGATGTTCAGATGCCGGGCAAAATTTCCTCGATAGCAGTCAATCGATTCGCACTTTCATTAACACATGGGGACAGACGTCCTCGGAGCATCTGCAATGAATCAAGCTGTTATTGCGCGTCGGTACCCCAACCTGGCTGGATCGATGTCCACGAAAAAATATAGTTGCAAAACCAAACGGTGTCTGTTGCGGTGGCGCATGTCAACGAGAACTGTTGGCGAGTCCTTACAGCAGCAAGCTGCGAGACCGACGCGGTGCGTGAACGGTTGCAAGCTGCCCCGTTTCGGCGAGGCTTGAGGTTTGGTGTCGTGGCGTACACCAGACCAGCCGCGGATCGGGACGGGGTTGCAGTTGGGAAACCAGGACTCTGAAGCCTACCGACGAGCCATCGTAAGGATGGCGGCGAGTCACCAGGCCGTAGCGCAAGCGAACGAGAGGTGGCCTCGAAACTTTCAGCCCCGGAGGCCGAGCCGGCAATGACTTGGCGAAGGCAGTATGGCTCATCGCGAACAGACTGATGCGATGGGCCACTCCGGCGGGGTGGTTATCGACGGCATGGTGACAAGGACGTGCTAAGCAACTGGAGAAGCCCTCCTCGTCCCGGCGAGAAACACGTCGGAGCAAGGTAGGCCGCATAACCGGGAGACTGGGAAAGCGGCCGAAGGCGAGAGGGTGTCGGACGGGTCCGAAGTAGCGATGAAGCGGGGTAACGCCCGTGGAGCCAAGGGGCCCTGCTGTTTGTAACTCTTCCGGCAATACGGGAGGCGAGGGCGAAATGACAACGACGCCCATTAGTTTGCAGGACCTGAGACGGAAGATATACGCCAAGGCGAAGGCTGAACCGCACTGGCGATTCTGGGGTCTGTACGTTCACATCTGCAAGATGGAGACGCTGCGCGCTGCGTACGCGATGGCCAAAGCCAATGATGGAGTTCCGGGCAGTGACGGAGTCAGCTTCGAGGCCATCGAGGAGCAGGGCGTGGAAAGTTTCCTTGAGCAGATCCGAGACGAACTGATCGAGCGCACCTACGTGCCGCTGCGGGCGCGGAAGAAAGAGATACCGAAAGAAGGGAGCAACAAGACCCGAACCCTTTCGATTCCCTGCATCCGTGACCGGGTAGTACAGGGGGCGCTGAAGCTGATGGTGGAACCGATCTTCGAGGCGGACTTCCAACCGGGGTCGTTTGGCTATCGTCCGAAGCGCTCGGCGCATCAAGCGCTGGTGCGGGTCGCTGATGCAATCGCGCAGGGGAAGACACGCGTTATCGACATTGATCTGAAGGCCTATTTCGACGGGGTGCGGCACGATTTGCTCCTCGCCAAGGTAGCCCAGCGGATCAACGATGACGAGGTGTTGCACCTGCTGAAGATCATGCTGAAGGCGAACGGGAAACAGGGCGTCCCGCAAGGCGGTGTGATCTCGCCCGTGCTCAGTAACCTCTACCTCAACGAGGTGGACCGGATGCTGGAGCGGGCGAAGAAAAACACGCGCAGCGGCAAGTACATCCACATCGAGTATGCGAGGTTTGCTGACGATGCGGTGATCTTGATCAACGCCCATCCGCGCAACCGCTGGCTGCTCAAGGCGGTCGACAAGCGATTACGGGAGGAACTGGCCAAGCTGCATGTCCAGATCAACGAAGAGAAGAGCCGAACGGTCGACCTGGCGCGGGGCGAAAGCTTCGGGTTTCTGGGTTTCGACTTCCGCCGTGTGCGTAGCCTTCAAGGCAAATGGCGGGCGCAGTACACGCCCAAGCTGAAGAAGCGAACGGCGTTACTGCAGAAGCTGCGAGCGGTCTTCCGGCGCTACCAATCCCAACCTGTGCACGGGGTAGTGGAGATCATCAACCCGATTCTGCGCGGCTGGGTGAACTACTTCGCCATTGGCCAACTCAACGCCCGTGCTTTCAATTTGGAGCGCGATGGGTCAGCGCGGCCGCCTAGGTGAAGTGGACCTGCGCGTCCTCGCCCAATCACGCAGCAGTGGAAGTGGCTGCGATAGATGCCACCGAGCACCAGGCAATGCAGACGAATGTTGAGATTGGCGGCGGAGCCGAAGCGCTGGATGAGCGTGACCGCACCAGTGGCAGCCTGGCCGCGTTTCAACGACCTGGCACTCCCTGTCGCCGCTACCTCCGCCTGAGGAGACTGCTGACGCCGAGCAAACCCGCGAGCAGAAACGCGATCGTCGTGGGCTCCGGCACCGGGCTGGCGTTCACCGTCAATAGATCGTATTCGAGACCGAACGCGCCGTTGTAGCCCGCATCGGTCCCCGCGTACTCGGTCGACAGCGGCGCAAAAATTCCGACGATGCGAAAACCAAACTGGGCATTGTTGCTGACGCCCGGCAGTGCGGCGGAGATGTCGAAGCTTTGATTGAACTCCGTGTTGGCAGCGGTCACATCGAAGGTGGCGACATCGCCCCACGTGCTTCCGTTATCGGTGCTGGCCTGTACGAGGAACCATTTGTTGGCGCTCGGCTGGTTCTTGAAGTCGAAGGAGATCGAGATGTCCTGTTGGCCGAGCGTGGAGACAAAGCCGCTGAACCCGGCGGTGCCCGAGGCCGTGCCCTGCGCGGGATAGTTGCCGACCGACCACGCGCTGTTCAAGGGGAAGCCGCCAGCATCGTTCGCCGAGCCCGACGTAAACAACGCCGTCGCGCCGCCGATCAGACCGAGCGAGCCGGACCCGATCACGGGGGTGAGTGTGCCTGTGGTGACATTCCCATCGTCGCTGTTGAAGTTCCACTGCGCGAGAGTTGCAGCAAACGCGGGACTGGACAGCCACGCGAGCAAAAATACCAATGCCCACTTCATCTGAAGATCCTCCAGTAGATCGCGGCGCACCATTGAACCATAGCACAGCGCAGGCATCGCGCAAGAGAAAATCGGATGACAGCGCAAGAGACTGAGATATCGCGGACGCGGCGTCATCTTCGAGCGACAAGAGTGGACGGGCGTTTGCCCAAATCGTCTAACGGATAAGAAGTCCAATCGTATCAGGCGTTCCGGCGTGGGACTCAAGGCCGCGTGCTTAGCAACTGGTCGGGTCGACGAAAGCCAGCTTGCAGAGCTCCTCGGTGATGCGATCGACGGTCAGCTCCAACTGGGCTTCGATATCGGCGCCGCCGGGACCCGCTCGTCCGAGTTCGAAAGCGGCGGCACCTCGACGGTCCGCATTATCAGTGCGCTGGAGGCGTCTAGAACATCTCTCCTAATCAGTGAGGTCGATCCGACTGCTGCACTGGATCCGTTTCCCGCACGTTATACATCTATGGGGACTTGCGTTCTAGGAATACGAGAGACTCTTCAGCCGTGACCCGCGTGGTGCTGGAGGAAGTGCTTTAGGCATAGCTTGAGCGTGAGGACGCGATTAGCGTCCCCTTCCCCGCGCGCCTGCTCAATGTCGTCCACTATCATGGCTTTGATCCGCCTTTCTCCCGACGCGGTCTGGATGAGGTAGTTGCCCATCTCCAGCGCTGCTATCTCTGGAATGTGCTCATGTTGCGCGATGGCGATGATTTCCTCCTCGGTCAGCTCCGAAAGGCCAATGCAGTCTTCGATGGTCAACATGACTGTTTTCCCCTCCCCGACATCTATACGGCGTTGTCGTAAGAAGACCACATTCTTGAACGACCCGTATTGATCTAGAGCAAGTCGAAGCGAGTTGCACTGTCCTTTCCTCTGGCGTTCTTCGAAACCGTCGCCTTACCCTTTCACCGTCTTTGGTCCTGTTAATCGTTCCCACGGCTTGCCTGGGGGGCGCTACAGCCTGGAGCGCTTGCCCCACGGCTATCGTCCCGAGCATTTCGCTGTGGCAAAGTTGAAATCCGGACCGCAGTTCTGGGAGGAACGTGAGCGACGCGGGGGGCGCGTGATAAATGTATATTGCCCCGAGAAGGACGGAGGGGCAATATCTACGAGCCAGCGCTCTGACGGATGGACACCATAACTCGCTTGCTCACATTGGCCATCTTCACGCTGCTGCCCATGCTTGCGCAGAGCGAGGGGTACATCTGTACTCAGGACATAGTGACCGGCTTTGCGCACGAAAGAAACGGCATCTGGAGGCAAGGGCGCTTCCTACCTGACCAGAAGTTCATCGTCCGCCCCGCAACCGAAAGCGAGCGGACGCTTTCGGCAGTGCGCGGCGAGCGAAACGCCACAAACAACAAGTGGGTGGTGCAGCCGCTCGGACTGGCCCTGGTCGCGGTGTGCCCCGACGACTTCAAGGCAAACGGAGATCTGGTCTGTCATGGCCCTATAGAAGAGTTCAGGATGAATAAGAACTCGCTTCGCTTCCTGTGGGCTTACCTTAGCGGGTACTGGGATGCGCCCCCTGGCAACGAAACAAGCGACACTCCCACCGTCGCCATTGGCAAGTGCAGTCCGATGTGAGCACGGGCACGAGACAGTCGAAAGGGGCAACGAGTCCGACAAGAGTGAAGGCGCAGACTTTTAAGAGGTCTGCGGTCCAGCCGAAGTCAAAGCAATCTTCCTAGCCCACTCTCCTTGGGCGACGGCGAAGTCTGTTTAACCCTGTTCCCGACGCAGAGGCTTCTCGTTCCGCGAAGCTAGGCCGCGAGTTTGTACGTCGTAAAGCTCGTCAGGAGGATTGCGCAAGGGATAAGTCAGCACCCTGCTATAAGTGGTAAGAGCAGACCCCGGACAATACCCAGCGGGGCGAAACGGCGACACGCTAGAACACCACTCACGGCCCAATTCGCTGACTTGCTTGCGCTGTTCTGTTGCGCGTGTTTCTCGGTTTTATTTTGGGCATACCTCGCAAGGCTCGGACTGTCACTGGACGAGAAGGAAGTTCAGGCCCAACTCCTCACCTGAGATCTTCAGAAACATAGTGTCATGCGTGTGGGGAAGGTAAGCCTTGATCCATACCGGGTCATGCTTACTCAGTTGGAATATCTCCAGCACGCTGCCGGCCTGCATCGGCGGAAAGTTCCCTGGGCACTCCTTTGCGTACTTCCAATGCCGCACTCTGTCCATGTCAATGAGGAACTTTGCCGAGATCTTGGTTCCAGGTGCCAACTGGATAACGGGCTTCATTGGGACGGTTGCCATACATTGCTCCTCGACGAAGGTGCGAAGACTGCGGGCTAACTGTTATACGAACGGATCCACTCCGTCTAGCTTCCGAACTGCATATTACTCCGAGCCACATCCCATGCTCGCGGGACTGCGCAATATCGATCTCGATGCACTTTCGCCGCGCGAGGCGCTGGAGCTGGCGTGCTGGCTGCGCAAGCGGGGGTAGATTGCCAGCGGCTCGCACCCTGCGCTCTGCGTCCCCTTGACGGCACGGGCCCGGTCGAGGAAAGTAGTCGTTCCATCCGCATCGAGCCAATTCGCGACGCGCGTGGCTGGCAATCCCGCCGAAGTGTCGCAAGGAGCAAGCCCATGGCAGCGAAACAATTCGAACCCAAGTTCATGAAGATCAGCGTCCTCACTGCGGCCCTGCAGGAGCTGACGCCGCGCGAGATTCGCGACAAGGATCCCGATCGCGCCATCGAAGAGTGGCTGCAATTCGCACGCGACGTGGGCTCCGACAACATCGAGCTGTCTGCCGCACTGCACCCGACCGAGAGCGATATCCCGGCCGACGCGATGCTCGATCCGGTCGCCAACACGCTGGACCTGCGCCAAGCAGAGCAGAAGCTGCCCTCGCCCAGCTTCGAGGACGGCTACAAGAACCAGCGTGTGCTCGATGCCATCGAGCGGTCGGCGCGGGATGGGAAATGGGTGAAGATCGGGTAGGGGAGCGGATGCCCGCACTCCGTCGTCCATTTTCCGTGGCCAGGATGCGTGAAGCTATTCTGACGCTGCTGCTGGCCATTGCGAGCAGCAGTGCGGTGGCAGAGTGGGTTGAGGTGGGCCACGACGAAACCAGTGCCATGTACGCCGATCCCGCCACCATTGGCAGGGCAGGCGACGTGGTGAAAATGTGGACTCTGCTCGACTTCAAGGCACCCCAAGCACGTCCCTATGCCACGCCGTACATGTCGCAGAAGACGCAACATGAATACGACTGCAAGGAACAACGAGCGCGAATAGTGCATTTTCTTCGCTACTCTGAAAATATGGGCGGGGGCGAAGTGGTTCCGACAGACTCCGATCCTGAAGAGTGGAAGCCAGTCGCGACTGGCACCGTGGTCGAAAAGTTGTGGGGAATCGCCTGTAGAAAGTAGCAGCTGGTGATCTACGCACTGGCCGCTACGGGAGCCATGGAATTGTCTAGGCGAACGCTAGCGCGAATGTGCTGCGATGGGTTGATGCGAACGCCGAGCAAGTCCGGCGCGGCATGGCCTGGTCTGCTGCTCTATGAGGGCAATGCTACCGACCGCAGGTTGTAAGAAGGCCGTCGGGAAGCGCTTGCGCGCCAATGGTCTTGGCGCCCGGCGCGTCAGCGGCTAGTGTCCAAGCGAGTGGGATTCGCAGGCGCCTTCGCGGAATCGCCCGCCGAGTTATCAGTGCCAGCGCGCTTGGGTGATCGCTCTCCGCCGTTGGCAGGGTCGTTGCTCTGAGTGGCGCCCTGCCCACGGTCTCCGATGGCGCCACTCGTTCCAGAGTTGCGAGGCGTCGCGCTATCCCCGCTCGGCAACCCAGTCTTCGATGTCTCCGGGTTGACCGTCGCGCCAGTCTTGCCGCCCGGATCGGGCCCCATGCTCAGCCGAATCGGTGCGTGAGCTGCGTTACTTGGATGCTTCTCGAGTACAACGGCCGACTGAGCGGCAAGTGCAGCAGCCGGGAAAAGAAAGGCGACGATGGTGAGTGACTTGCACATAAATCTCCCACTGCGATTGGCGACGCTAGTTCAAGCGTAGCCAGGTTCGCGCGATAGCGCTGTCGGCGAAGCGCTCAATGCAGCGTCGGACAATTGCTCACGTCATGGGAAAACGACGGAGCGGCGACTGAAATTCTGAAGGCCGGGGGTTTGTCTAAACATCGGGGGTCCGTTTCTCATCCGGGCAATGGTGCTGTTCGAGCCCCCTACGGATGCCGAGGTACTCCTCAACCGCGTCAGACTCATTGCCGACGAGAGTGACGGCGTCCAACAATGTGTCCTCGGACACACCGAGCACGGTCGCCCACCACGCTCGCTGCCACGATTTGCTCACGTCTATTACCTGCGCCTTATGAGTCGCTTGGCTTCGCATGCTTTCACCTCTCTATCACGGATCTCTCTATCACGATGGTTTGAGCCTAGCCTGGGCCGCTTGCGTGCGCCATCGGACGGGCACTGAATAAGGTGTCAGATTCCTCTCACATTACCGGGATGCCATGATAGGTCCACGACCCCTAACCATCCCTCACGATCTATTTTGCTGACACGTTGCCCATGGAAAGGCGCAGGTTGAAAGGATCGAGCGGGCTGGATTCCCGACCAGACCGGTGTCCTACGGCGGCGCCAGCTCCTATGCGTTAGCGCTTGAAGCAGCGGCGGGACGAATTCTCCTAGCCCCCCTTCCAATACTCAGAATTGACGCGCTCGGTTGTGCCTCGTCATGCCTCGCGTTGGCCAAATCACTTGTAAACTGGTTGAAATAGCGACTTACTAGGGTTCGAGTCCCGGCGGCCCATGTATGCTGGACCTGTCGGATTTCTGGTTCGCGAGGCCGGTCGCACCCGATGTTCCGGTCGACCAGGAACTTTGGAAGGAGCAAACCATGAAACGGTTCGCTTTCGCCATCGTCGCCGCAGCGTGGATCGACGTTCAAGCCGATTTACCCATCCCGCCACCCAGGCCGATCGAGGCCCCGAGCTTGAGCACCATGCGCTCGTGTCAGATCTTTTCGGTGCGTGCGGCCTGGGGTGCCCAGGCGAGATTCAAAGGCGCTCCTTCTGCATTCAAGTACGCTGCGCGGGACACGGTGTACGAGTACTTCATGACCGACAACGCCCCGCATGATGGGATATATGTCGCAGAGGATCTGGATCTGCCCGAACGCCGCGCATACGAGGAGGTGGCCGTCTTCGGGTGGCAGCAGATGGATCGCTGGCTCAGCGCTGCGCCCGACCGCCCCGAGCCCGATTGGGCAGCGTTTCCGGCTGTGTTCTATCAGATGTGCAAGGACGCAGCCAGCGGGAAGCCTGACGACGCGACCGATCCCTGATGCCGGAATCCGTCCGGGCATAGCTGCCGCGACCGTCGAACGCCCGATGGTAGACTTCGGCGCATGACAAATCGCGCTTGGCGGTTCCTTCGCGTTGTTGCCCTCACACTCATCCTTCCCGTCGTCGGGACTTCTCGCGCAGACGCCGATGAGAGCGTGCGCGCATCGGAGATAGCACACGCAGTAATGATCGACGAGGACTAC
Organism: uncultured beta proteobacterium; assembly: GCA_963741215.1. Lineage (GTDB taxonomy): Bacteria > Pseudomonadota > Gammaproteobacteria > Burkholderiales > SHXO01 > SHXO01. Next base: position 108,128 of record CAVUHQ010000001.1, on the reverse strand, counting down.
TTCAGCGCCGGCGGCAGCGCCGAGCTGGACAAGCGAGTCGAGGGAGACGCCTTTCTCGCCGGTGGGCGGGTGGCCGTGCGCGGGCCGGTGAAAGGCGACGCGGTGTTGGCCGGCGGGGACATCAACCTTTCCGACACGGTAGGTCAGAACTTATACGCAGCCGGCGCGAGCATCGTCATCAGCAGTCAAGTGGCCGGCAATGCGCGCATCGCTGGCGGCCAAGTCACCCTATCGCAACGGGGTGGCATCGTCGGCAAAGCCACCGTCGGCGCCGCCAGCTTCCGCCTGTCGGGTCGCGTCGGGCGCTATCTCGTGGTGTACGCGGAATCGGTGCGCATCGACGGCGAAATCGGGGGCGACCTGCGCATCGCGGCGCGCTCGGTGGAGATTGGTCCGGACGCGAAGATCAACGGCAAACTGATCTACCGCAGCCCGCACCCGGCGAAGATCGATCCAGCGGCTGTGATCGCCGGCGGGGTGACGCACGTCGAGCTGGCCTGGCCCCGGGAAGAGGTCGACTCGCTCGCTCGGATCGCTACATGGGTTTCGGTGATCTTGCTGATGCTGAGCCTGCTGGTGGTCGGCGCCATCATGATTCTTGCGTTTCCCGATTTCTCCGCGAGTGCGGCGCTCACGGTGCGCTCGGACCCTTGGAGATCCCTCGCGCTGGGGTTCGCGTTGCTCCTGTGCATACCGGTGGGCGCCATTCTGTTCATGGTCACGATCGTAGGCATCCCGCTCGGAATGCTGCTGCTGTTCTTCTACCCCGTCATGCTGCTGTTGGGGTATCTCACCGGCGCGCTGTTCCTCGCGGACCGGGTGGCCGGCTGGCTGGCCACGCGGCGCGGAGTGATCGTGAAGCCGGCGTGGCGCTATGTTGCGCTGGCGGTCGCGCTGCTCGTGCTGCTGCTGGCCTGCAAGATTCCGTATGCTGGCGGCGTGGTCGCGTTCGTGGTCCTCCTGCTGGGGCTGGGCGCGTTCTGGCTGCGTGCTTTTCGCGGCTACGCCAGGAAGTCGGCGCCGGAGGAGCCTCCCCGGGTCGGCCTCGACCTCGTCTAGCTAGACTAGGAACCTACCCGACGCCGCGCTGGTCGATGCAAAAGGAGGGCGCCGGACGCTCTGTGCCGCAATCGAGACCATGCCAAAGTTTGCCGCGAACCTGCATTACCTGTTTACCGAAGTACCTTTTCTGGACCGCTTCGCGGCAGCAGCCGAGGCCGGCTTCAAGGGCGTCGAGTTCCAGGTGCCTTACGACTATCCAGGCGCGGAGCTGAGAGCGCGGCTCGATGCACACCGCTTGAAGATGGTGCTGTTCGACGCGCCCATGGGCGACTGGAATGCGGGTGACAGGGGGCTCGCCGCGGTGCCTGGACGCGAAGCCGAATTCCGCGGCGGCCTGCCGAAGGCGGTGGAGTACGCCCAGGCGCTGGGCTGCGAGCTGGTGCACGTAATGGCCGGCGTGGTTGGCGCTGGCATCGACTACCAGGAAGCAGAGCGCGTGTATGTGGCCAACCTGCGCCATGCCGCCGACTTGTTCAAGCGCTACGGTGTGCGGGCCGTTATCGAGCCCATCAACCGCCAGCTCGGCGTGGTCACCGGTGGCCCGAGCTATACCACCCAAGGCATGCACGGCTACTTCCTCAACCATACCGATCATGCGCGCCGCGTCATCGAGATGGTGGGTAGCGACAACCTGTTCCTGCACCTGGACGTCTACCACATGCAACTGCTGGAGGGGCACCTGGCCGACACCATCCGGAACAACATCGGGATCCTGCAGCATGTTCAGATCGCCGGCGTGCCGGGGCGTCACGAGCCGAGTCTCGGCGAGATCAACTACGCGTATCTGTTTAACCTGTTGGACGAGCTGGGCTACGCCGGCTGGGTCGGTTGCGAATACCGCCCGCTGGGCAAGACTGCCGAGGGGTTGGGCTGGGCTGCGCGCTACGGCATCTGCGCGCAGGCCGCACCCACGACCCCGTGAGTCACCGGTGGAGCCAGGTGGCTGGCGTAGCGACGGCGCAAAGCTGCTTTTTTCGAAGGTGCGCGACGCCGGGGCAAGCCCCGCCGCTCGGGTCTGGCGCCTGCTTCGACCCCGCGAGATGGGCATTCGGTTTATCATTTCAACCTCTTGGCCGCCGGCGCGGCTGAAAGTCAATCGATAAAAGCGCCTGGGAACCCACAGCGCGCGCGTCAATCAGCACACACAGAGGCGATTTTGGGAGGAGCAATGAGACGTTTTGCGACGCTCGTCATTTTCCTGGCGTTGGCAGGCACTGCCCGGGCGGAGTTCCAGAAAGGGCTCGACGCGTGGAACGGCGGGGACTACAAGACCGCGTTCGAGGAATTCAAGCAGGCTGCCGAGCAGGGAGACGCGCGCGCCCAGTTCTATCTGGGAGAAGCCTACAACAGGGGCCGCGGTGTGCTGCAGGACTATGCCGATGCGCTGACCTGGTACCGCAAGGCCGCCGAGCAGAACAACGCCGACGCGCAGGAGACCCTGTGCAGCATGTACTTCTTCGGCCAAGGCATCGTCCCGCAGGACTACGCCGAGGGGGCGAAGATGTGCGCCGGCGCGGGCAAGCAGGGCAGAGTCTATCCGGCGTATCTCGGCGGCTACCTGTACGAGTTCGGCAAAGGCGTCAATGTGGACCTCGCCCAGGCTGCCGCCCTCTACAAAGTCGCGGCCGAGGGCGGCAATACCGACGCTCAGGAAGCGCTCGGCCGCATGTACTTCTTCGGTCAGGGCGTAACTCAGGATTACGAGGAAGCCGCGAAGTGGAACCGCAAGGTGGCCGAGGAGGGACGTTCGTTCTCCCAGTTTCTACTTGCCTATGCCTACGACTACGGCAAGGGTGTCGCCACAAAATCCGACCGAGGCCGCGGCCTGGTATCGCAAGGCCGCCGACCAGGGCGATGGCCGCGCCATGAGCGCGCTCGGCTACATGTGCACGCAGGGTATCGGCGTTCCCAAGGATGAAGCGCAGGCGCTGAAGTGGTACCTCCAGGCTGCCGACAAGGGCGAGACCTCGGTGTACAGCCCCTTGGGCTGGGCCTACTACCAGGGCAGCGGAACGCCCGCTAACGGCACGGAAGCGATCAAGTGGTTTTCGCGCGCTGGAGACAACGGCGACGTCCAGGCCCAGTTCATGGTCGGCTACCTCAATGAGTTGGGCAGCGGCGGGGCGAAGAATCCGACCGAGGCCGTGAAGTGGTACGGCAAGGCGGCGGAAGCGGGCAACGTCGACGCGATGGAGGCGCTGGGGCGCCTGTACTTCGCGGGTGAGGGCATCCCGGCCGACTACGCCCAAGCCGCCAAGTGGTACCAGAAGCCGGCCGAGAACGGCAACACCGCCGCTCAATACCTGCTCGGCTACATGTACGAGTCGGGCAGGAACGGTCTCCCGGCCGATCCCGCACAGGCAGCCAAGTGGTACGCCATGGCCGCCGAGAAGGGCGATGCGCGCTCGCAGTTGCACCTCGGCTGGCTCTACTTCGAGGGCAAGGGCGTCAGCGCGGATCCCATGCTCGCATACATGTGGAGCAATCTCGCGGCAGCCCAGCTCTCGGGCGAGGAACGCAGCGCCGCCGAGAAGCAGCGCGACTACATCGCCACCAAGCTGAAACCTGCGCAGCTCAGCAAGGCGCAGCAGCTCGCGCGCGATTGGAAGCCGAAGAAGTAGTCTCCGGCACCGGTCGTGCGGACGGCTAAGGAAGAGCGCGTGTGACGACGCCCGTGCAGCCGCTGATGATCCTCGTCGCCGGGCCGTACCGCTCCGGCACCAACGACGATCCGAAATTGATCGCGGCAAACGTCCACGCCATGACCGAGACGGCGCTGCGTCTGTTCCGCGCCGGACATCTGCCGGTCCTCGGCGAGTGGTTTGCGCTTCCGCTGATCGAGCTGGCCGGATCCCGAAAGATCGGCGATGAGCTCTTCAATCAGATCTTTCATCCCATCTCGCGGATGCTGGTGGCCAAGTGCGACGCCTGCCTGCGCATCGGTGGTGCTTCTCAAGGCGCCGACGAAATGGTCGCGCTGTCGCGTTCACTCGGCAAACAGGTCTACTTCAATTTCGCCGAGATTCCCGGCTGCGGCTGAGCAGTCGCGGTCCGGTCAGCGATTGAGCAACGTCAAGCCAGGAGATCAAGCTATGGCGAAGAAGCAGATTACCACCAAGGCCGGCGCCTCCCCCGTGGGTGCCTATTCGCAGGGTTTGCGCGCGGGCGACTTCGTGTTCGTGTCCGGGCAAGGGCCGCTCGATCCGCAAACCGGCAAGGTCGTCGGCGCGACGATCGAGGAGCAGACCACGCGCGTCCTGGAGAACATCAAGGCCATCCTCGAGGCCGGCGGCGCGAGCATGGCCGATGTAGTGAAAGTCTCGGCGCACTTGACCGACCTCTCGTTGTTCGAGCGCTACAACCGCGTGTACGCGAGCTATTTCCCGGATCCCAAACCGACTCGCACGACCGTCGGCAGCCAGTTGCCAGGCATCCTGGTCGAGATCGACGCGATCGCCTACGTGGGTGCGAAGTAGGCTGCGCGGATGGCCCCGCATGAGGCGCAGCGCGCAGCATGAGCCGAAGGCCCTCCGTGAGCTTCATCCGAACCGGCCAGCGCATCGAGCGCGGGTTGGAGCGTTTACCGGAGATCTATCGGCGCGCACGTGAGCTGTGCCCCGATCTGTTCGTCGCGGAGGAGACCCGGACCTTCGATGCAGTGTATGACCATGTGCCCATCGGCTTCGTCGACGGGTTGCGCAAGGAGATCGCGGAGAAGCTGCAGCTCCCGCGCGACATCTTCAGCCTGGATCGGTTCTCCATCCATGGTTGCGGGCCGGTCGGCCTGCACGACGACTCGTTTCGCTACCCGCATTACTACTTCGTGATGGTCATCGCCCACTGCGGGCGGCTGGGTCTGGTGGATGGCGAGAGCCGAGCGGTCCGCCACGAAGTCGGTGAGATCGTGCTGCTCGATCCGCGCCGCAAGCACGGCCTGGTGCGCGAAGGCCTGGCCGCCGAAGACCACATTTACGAGAGCACGCACAGCCCCGTTCACGACGCGGACGACCAGTTCCTGTTTCTGGATCTCGACGTGCGCCGTTCCGATCTGCAGGCGCGATTCCGCAGCGCCTCGTAGGTCGGCGTTCAGACAAGCCGAGGCTCCCACCAAAGCTCTGCTCCACCGTGCACCAGCGGGAGCACGGAGTCCGTGTAGCCGCACGGAGACATTGGTGACGCGCGGCGTCACTATCGTGGTCCCTGCTTGCCCGCGCGGCCATCGGCATCCAGTTTGCTTCCTCTTCCTGCGTGGCGTTTCCAGCCCATCCGACTCACATCAACCGATCCTGGTGGAGGCAGCATGAAGCGGTATGCAGCAACGGTCGCAGTCTTGTCGCTGGTGCTTTCGGGATGCACGAGCGATAGCAGCACCAGTGGCAAGCGCGGTATGACCAACATGGAGACCGGCGCCGTCATCGGCGCGGCAGGCGGTGCCGTCATCGGCGCGGTGGCGTACAAGAAGAATCGCACGGCGGGTGCGATCGTCGGCGCTGTCGGTGGCGGTCTGGCGGGCGGGGCCATCGGCGCTTACATGGACAGCCAGAAGAAGGATCTGGACAAGAACCTGCGCAAGGAAATCCAGTCCGGTTCCGCGCGCGTCGATAAAATGCCCAGCAACGTGGTGCGGATCACCATGACCAACCAGACGGCGTTCGACACCGACTCGACCGCGGTCAAGCCCGGCTTCTACAGCACGATGGACAAGGTTTCCGACGTCGTGATCCGCTATGGCAAGACGACGTTGACGGTGGTTGGACATACGGACAACAGAGGCAGCCCCGAACACAATCAGAAGCTTTCGCAAGACCGTGCTCTGTCAGTCGCGCACTATCTGGAATCGAAAGACGTGAATCCCGTGCGGCTGGCCACGCTGGGCAAGGGGGAAGGCTCGCCGATTGCCAGCAACGACTCCGATTCGGGGCGGCAGGCCAACCGCCGCGTCGAGATCTACGTGGAGCCGGTGCGGGCGAACTAACGGGAGTCAGTCGGTGGCGTGATCGCACTCACACGCTGTTGCGCCACGTCTGGTAGTCCCACTCGAACAGCCGGTTGGCTTCCTCCGGCCCCCAGCTCCCGGCCGGGTAGCTGGCGATGTACTCGCGCTCCTGCGCCCAGGCTTTGAGGATCGGGTCCACGACACGCCAGGCCCACTCCACTTCGTCGAAGCGGATGAAGTTGGTGGCATCGCCGCGCACGATATCCAGCAGCAGCGCCTCGTAGGCATCGATCGCCCGCTCGCCATCGCCGCGGTAGCCCGCGTTCATCTGGATCACGTGCGTGTGCATGCCGAGGCCCGGTTGCTTGGCGTGGATTTCCAGATGCATGTTCTCCGCCGGTTGGATGCTCAGCACGATCCAGTTGGGATCCATGTTCTCCAGCGGCGTCTCGCGGAACAACTGCTGGGGCACATGCCGGAAGCGAATGGCGATCAAGCTCATCTGGTTGTGCAGCCGCTTGCCGGTGCGCAGGTAAAACGGCACACCGCGCCAGCGCCAGTTGTCGATCAGCAGCTTCGCCGCGACGAAGGTCTCGGTGATGGAGCCGGGTTCCACACCCGGTTCGTCCTGATAGCCCGGCACCTGCTTGCCGTCCACCGCACCGGCGCGATACTGCGCACGCAAGGCGTGGGCGTGCAGTGCGCGACGGTCGATCGGGCGGATCGAGCGCAGGACCTTCACCTTCTCGTCGCGCAGGGCGTCGGCTTCCAGCGCGGGCGGCGGCTCCATGGCCACCAGGGTCACCAGCTGCATCAGGTGATTCTGCAGCATGTCGCGCAGCGCCCCGGTCTTGTCGTAGTAGTCGGCGCGGGTCTCGATGCCGGCCGCTTCGCCGACCGTGATCTGCACGTGGTCGATATAGTTGCGGTTCCACAGCGGCTCGATCATCAGGTTGGCGAAGCGAAACACGAGCAGGTTCTGCACCGTCTCCTTGCCCAGATAATGGTCGATACGGAAGATCTGCTGCTCGTCGAAGTGCTTGTGCAGCACCTGGTTGAGCACCTGGGCACTCTCCAGGTCTTCGCCGAATGGCTTCTCCACCACGACCCGGTGCAACCCGCGTGGGCGATTGAGGCCGACCGCGGCGAGGTTGTTGGCTACCGCCACGAAGTCGGATGGCTTGATGGCGAGATAGTAGACGATGTTGGAGCACACTCCGGTCTTGGGCTTGCCCAATTCTTCCAGCAAGCGCTTGTAAGCTTCGGCGTCCTGCAGATCACCGGCGACGTAGCTGAAGCGGGCGGCGAACTTGCGGAACAGCACGGCGTCGAAACGCTCCCCCAGCTTCAGTCGCAGCGCTTCGTCCATGTGGGTGCACCAGGCTCGCGTCATCCCAGGCCCGGCGCGCGAAGGCGATGAAGTTGGTCACGTCTGGCAGCCGCCCTTGTGCCTCCAGGCTGTACAGGGCTGGCAGCAGCTTGGTCGCCGCGAGATGTCCGGTGGCGCCGAAGATTACGAAGCTGCACGGATAGAGGGTGTCGTTGTTGTTCACGGGAGCCCTTGGTCTGGTTGCGTAAGCAAAGCCTAGTACGCTTGCCACGGTTTCTCAAGAATCTCACCCCACAGCGGATAGAATTGCGGCATGGTCAGGGGTCGATCACACTTATCCCGGTGGCAGTTTCCGCTGCTGCTCGCACTGCTCGTCTGTGGGGCGCCACGCGCGGCAGACCGGCTGCCAGGACTGGACGCCGACCTGTCCGCGACCTCGGTGTCGGGCATCTCCTCGGGCGGCTACATGGCGGTGCAGTTTCACATCGCTCACTCCGCCACGGTCATCGGTGCTGGAGTGCTGGCCGGCGGGCCCTACTACTGTGCGCAGGGCAGTGTGTGGACCGCGCTCTACAACTGCATGGAGCCCACTGCCTGGGCGTCGCTGCCAGCGGTTTCGCTGCTGGCGCTCGACACCGACATTCTCGCTCGCTCCGGGCTGATCGATCCGACCGCTAACCTCAAGCGCGCGCGAGTGTGGCTGTTCACGGGCAAGCGCGACCAGACGGTGGATGCAACGGTGGTGCAGGCTCTGGAGCGCTATTACGCGAAATATGTCCCGCCCGCGGCAATAGCCTATGTGAGCGATGTCGACGCCGGCCACGCGATGGTCACAACCGACTACGGCGGAAGCTGCGCGGCCACCGCCGCGCCTTTCATCAACGACTGCCACTTCGATGCTGCGGGCAAACTGCTGGAACACATTTACGGGCAGCTGCAGCCGGCGGCGGTGCAGGAAACCGGTCAACTGCTCGTGTTCGACCAAACCGAGTTTGCCGGTCCAGCTCCCTACGCGGCGAGTCTCGCCGACACCGGATATGCGTACGTTCCGCGCACCTGCAAGACTGCCCGCTGCCGGGTGCACGTCGCCTTTCACGGCTGCAAGCAGAGCGCTGAGGCGGTCGGCGACAAGTTCGTCCGCCATGCCGGCTACAACCGCTGGGCCGACAGCAACGCGATCATCATGCTCTATCCGCAGACCATTACCCGCTACGGATTCGGCGGCTGGCCGCTCACCTTCGTGTACAACCCGAACGGCTGCTGGGATTGGTGGGGCTACACCGGCGCCGACTACCACACACGCAACGGCGCCCAGGTGCGCGCGGTGCAGGCAATGCTCGACCGGCTGGCGCAGCCGCGCTGACACCAATGCCGGCAGTCGACACGCGATCGCTTCCGACTACGCGCGGGTCCGCCTGGGGCGTGTTTCTGGTTTTTCTCAAGCTGGGGCTCACCTCGTTCGGCGGCCCTATCGCGCACCTGGGTTACTTCCGGGTCGAGTTCGTGCAGCGTCGCCGCTGGCTGGAGGAGTCGGCCTACGCCGATCTGGTTGCGCTATGCCAGTTCCTGCCGGGCCCGGCAAGCAGCCAGGTCGGCATCGGCATCGGTATCGGCCAAGCCGGATTGCGAGGCGGGCTGGCGGCGTGGGCAGGCTTCACTTTGCCCTCCGCGCTGCTCATGATCGCCTTCGGCTACGGAATCTCCTGGCTGGGGGACCCGGGGCAGGCAGGCTGGCTGCACGGGCTCAAGATCGCGGCCGTGGCGGTGGTGGCGCAGGCGGTCTGGGGGATGGCGGTGACTCTCTGCCCGGATCGGACTCGCATCACGCTCGCGATCTCGATCGCGCTGGTCCTGCTCGCCTGGCAGAGCGCGGTGGCCCAATTGGCAGCGATTGCCGCCGGCGGCCTGATCGGCTGGAGGCTGCTTCGGGGGGACGCCCCGCGAGGTGGTGCCGGGGACACGGGCGTACGGGTGAGCTCACGACTAGCGCGCTGGGCGTGGATAGTGTTTTTCGCGCTGCTGGCGATCCTTCCCGTTGCTGCGCGCCTGTCCGACAGCCATGCGCTGGCCCTGGTCGACAGCTTCTACCGTACCGGTTCACTCGTGTTCGGGGGCGGCCACGTGGTGCTTCCACTGCTGCGCGCCGCAGTGGTACCGCCCGGCTGGATCAGCGACAGCGATTTTCTGGCTGGGTATGGTGCAGCGCAGGCTGTGCCAGGGCCGCTGTTCACCTTCGCGGCCTATCTCGGAACGGCGATGCAACCGGCACCGAGCGGGATCCTGGGCGGACTGCTGTGCCTGGTCGCCATCTTTCTCCCGGCATTCCTGCTGGTCGTGGCTGCGCTGCCCTACTGGGAGACTTTGCGCCATCGTCCCGGCGCACGCGCTGCCCTGAGCGGGGTGAACGCCGCCGTCGTGGGGATCCTGCTGGCCGCCTTGTACGATCCGATCTGGGTCGCCGCGATCCACGCGCGCGGCGACTTCGCGCTGGCGCTGGCGGCCTTCGGCTTGCTGATGTTCTGGAAGACGCCGCCGATAGCGGTCGTGGCGCTGGCCGCGGCCGGCGGTGAGTTGCTCGCCCGCCTTTGAGGTATCCGCTTACCCGTCTTGCGAGGCGTAGCGGTGCAGGATCATTTCCCTGCTGATCAGCCACAGCAGGTATCCATTCAGCAGATGCCAGAGGAAGTGCGTTCCCAGCGGAAAGCGTGCGCACAGCTCGAGATCGATGGTGCGCAGGGTCAGCGAGACGCAGAACACTGCGACCCCCAGGCCGAACGCACGGGCCGCCGGCGCACCGCGCGAGGCGAGATACCCGGTCATGGTGAGAAGCACGAACACATAAGGCAGATAACCGATCGATCCGTTCAGCGTTTCTGGCGGGAACAGTCTCGGGAAGCCGTAGCTGACAACGGCAAACCCGACCGACGTGGCGAACGCAACCCAGGCGGGCGTGCCCGCCGCCTGCCGCAGGAAGGCGAACAGAAAAACGCAGCAGAAGATCAGGATGAACAGCGTGTCGACCAGCCCGGCCCAACGTGTGGCCAACGTGTGGAACAGGAAGCTTCCGATCCCGACCAGAAACACCAGCGGTGCCAGCAACCGGATGTCGCCTGGCACCGTCCTGCCATCGGCACGGACCCTGGCGTGCAGCCGCCACAGCGCGATAGCGGCAAGCAGGAATGCAACGTTACTGAGCGCATCGGCCGGCTCGCCCCACAGGCCCGGCGCAAGGCGCTCGCAATAGGCATCGATCTGGTCGTTCCAGCCCACGCCGGCAGGCCGGTCAACTAGGCTTGCAGAACCGTATGGACTCGTACCCCACCCAGCACCAGGTCATGGCCGTCATCGGCTCGGCCTCCCAGTCGATCTTCCAGTCCTGCTTGCTGCTGAACGGACCCAGGATCAGATGCTCGGCGCCGACGCAATCTTTGCCGGGTTTTTCGCCGTCCTGAGTCGCGGCTTCGTACGATTTCTGGCGCCGCACTTCCCAGGCGCGCTCGAAAGCCGCCAACGCGTCCTCGACGGCATCGTCGCCGAGGCCGTTGCCCACCACCAGCTCGCAGTAGAAGCGGGAGAGCGGCGGGCAGTTGAGGACATCGATGATGCCCTTCGGTCCGCCGACACGCTTCTTCTTGCCGCGCTTCTTGGTCTTGGTGTCCGCGTCGAGCTTTTTATCGACTTTCCTTCCCATCCGTTCCTCCGCGCGTTAGGAGCTGACCCGTCGGCCGGCGCTGCACTCTATCCAGCATCTGCGGGACGCGTCAACCTGCAGCCGCCTGTCCCGCAGTCCTGATACGCGCCAAACATGACGAGACCATGACAGCCAAAAGCAGGCCGGAGTTTCCGCGCTTTGCATTAAGCTCATCTTAAGACCCGGCGGCTAGCCTGGCTCATATTGGCTAGACTCGAAATCCTTATGCGACTCCTGTTGGTAGAAGACGACACCATGATCGGCGAAGCCGTTCGCACTGGCCTGCGGCAGGACGGTTTCACAGTCGACTGGGCCCGCGATGCGGAGGCCGGCGATACGGCGCTCAAGGTGGAGGACTACGCTTTGCTCCTGCTGGACCTCGGGCTCCCGCGCAAGAGCGGCCTGGACTGGTTGCGCGGCTTGCGCCAGCGCGGCAACCGCATCCCGGTGCTGATCCTGACCGCGCGTGATGCGGTAGCCGATCGGGTGGCGGGCCTGGATGGCGGCGCGGACGACTACCTGGTCAAGCCCTTCGACCTGGACGAGCTGTCCGCTCGCGTGCGAGCGCTCCTGCGCCGGCAGGCGGGGCGCGCCGAGCCCCTGCTGCGACATGGGAACCTGACGCTCGACCCGGCTACCCGCGCGGCCACGCTGAACGGCGAGCCCATCAATCTGTCAGCGCGCGAGTTTGCTGTGCTGGGGGCGCTGCTGGAACGGCCCGGCGGCATCCTATCCCGGGCCCAGCTCGAGCAGCGCCTGTACGGCTGGGGCGAGGAGGTGGAAAGCAACGCGGTCGAGGTCCACATCCACAACCTGCGCAAGAAGCTGGGGACTGATTTCATACGCAATGTGCGCGGGCTGGGTTACACCCTGTCCAAGACCGCTTCCTAGAGGACCGGATGAGCGGAACCGTGCGCTACTCCATCCGCGAGCGGCTGCTCGTCTGGCTCCTCGGCGCTCTGGTCGTAGCCGGTCTGCTGATCGGCTACAGCGCCTATCATCGCTCGCAGGAAGACTTGAACGACCTGCTCGACTATCAGCTCAAGCAGCTCGCTTTCTCGCTGTCGCGTCAAAGCGTCGGCTGGGCGCCCGAAGCGCCGGGAATGCTGCCCGAGCCCGACTTCATCACCCAGGTGTGGGACAAGGATGGCGTGCTGATGTTCTATTCGCGGCCGAACCTCGCCATCCCGATGCGGCCCAGGCCGGGGTTCAGCAACGTCGACTGGAATGGTCAGTCCTGGCGCGTCTTTACCCAGCTGGACGGGGTTCGCATCCTCCAGGTGGCGCATCCGCTCAGCCTGCGCCAGGAGATGGCGGCGGACCTGACACGCCGGGCAGTGCTGCCGTTGGCCGCCTTGCTGCCGTTGCTGGCGCTGGGGATCTGGATCATCGTCGGCCGTGCTCTGCGTCCCCTGTCCAGCATCTCCGCTGCCGTGCGTACGCGCACGCCCGCGGCCTTGCAGCCGCTGCCGGAGCGCGACCTCCCGGACGAGCTGGTACCGCTGGTGGGATCTCTGAACGATCTGCTGGCGCGCCTGAATCGCGCCCTCGAGGTTCAGCGCCAGTTCGTTGCCGACGCGGCGCACGAGCTGCGCTCGCCGCTCACTGCGGTGCAGCTCCAATTGCAGCTGTTGAAGCGTGCCGAGAGCGCGGACGAGCGCGGCGCGGCGCTGGCGCGCCTGGAGCGCGGCGTGCAACGGTCTACCCGCCTGGTGCAACAGCTGCTGACGCTGGCGCGCCAGGACCCGCAGGAGCCCGAAGGGGCGGACGCTCCGGTCGAGCTGAATCGCCTCGCGCGCGAAGTGGTGGCCGACTTGGAACCGTTGGCGCAAGGTGCCGGCCTGAGCCTGGAACTGGAGAGCCAAGCGATTCCGCAGATCCTGGGCGACGAGAACAGTCTGCGCGTCATGCTCGGTAACCTGGTCGATAACGCCATCCGTTACACGCCACGAGGTGGAACCGTCATCGTGCGCACGCGAGCCGACGGCGCCGATGCGGTGCTGGAGGTCGAGGACAGCGGTCCCGGCATCCACCCCGACCAGCGGGAGCGCGTATTCGATCGCTTCTACCGTGTCCCGACGCAGGACGCCAGCGAAGAGGGCAGCGGATTGGGCCTGGCCATCGTCAAACGAGTGGTCGATCGCCACCGCGGCCGCATCTCATTGGACAGCGGAGCCGCCGGCGCTGGTCTGCGCGTAACCGTTCGCCTCCCGACAGGCAAGTCTTAAGTCCGACTTAAGTCTTCAACTCCATATTGGGCTAGTCGTAGACATACCCAATTCACTCCAGAGGGGGTTGAGATGAGTCGGAAATTCAAGCTTGCAGTACTGGCCGCGGCGATGGCTTCGGTCTTTGCCGGCTGCTCGCGTGTCGACTTCCCGTCGAGCGCCCATGCCGATCCTATGCCCGTTGCCGTTTCGACGCCGTCCGCTGTCGCCATGCCCGATTTCTCCGCGCTGGTGGAGCGGGAGGGCCCGGCGGTCGTGAACGTCACCGTCAGCCGCAAGACGCCCGATGCCGACACGCCGGCAGGGACCGGGGCGGCGGGCGCCGATGCCTTTCTTCTTCGGACCCTCTCCAAATATGCCGCAACCGATGCCGCAGGCAGCACAGGGCTCGGGCTTCATCATCAAGGCCGACGGTTACATTCTCACCAATGCTCACGTCGTGAACGGCGCGGAAGAGGTGACGGTCAAGCTGACCGACAAGCGCGAGTTCGCAGCCAAGGTGGTCGGCGCTGATCCGCGCACCGATGTCGCGCTGCTCAAGGTCGACGCCAAGGACTTGCCCACTGTGCATCTGGGCGACCCGAGCAGGGTCAAGGTGGGTCAGTGGGTCGCCGCCATCGGGTCGCCATTTGGCTTCGAGAACAGCATCTCGGCCGGCATCGTGAGCGCCAAGGGACGCGCTCTGCCCGACGCGACCTACGTGCCGTTCATCCAGACCGATGTGGCGGTGAATCCAGGCAACTCGGGCGGCCCGCTATTCGATCTGAGCGGCCAGGTGGTCGGGATCAATTCGCAAATCTACAGCCGCACCGGCGGATACATGGGCCTGTCCTTCGCCATCCCGATCGACATCGCGATGGACGTGGCGAACCAGTTGCAGGCTCAGGGTAAGGTCACGCGCGGCCGGATCGGTGTACAGATCCAACAAATGTCGGCCGACCTGGCCAAGTCCTTCGGCCTCGAGCAGCCCAAGGGCGCGCTGGTATCCTCGGTGGAGAAGGATGGACCGGCGGACAAGGCCGGCTTCAAGACCGGTGATGTGATTCTGGAGTTCAACGGCAAGGCGGTGTCCGATTCGCGTGAGCTCCCGCAGATCGTGGGCGCCGTGAAGCCTGGCAGCGACGCGACCGCCAAGATGTGGCGCGAGGGCAAGGAACAGACGCTGCACGTGACGATCGGCGAGCTCCAGCCCGAGAAGATTGCCGCCGCCGGCGATACGCAGGGCGACGGCGGCAAGCTCGGCTTGGCGGTGCAGGACTTGACGCCGCAGCAGCGCAAGCAGTTGGACCTGAAGGGTGGCGTGCTGGTGGGCGGCGTAGACGGTGCTGCGGCGCGTGCCGGTATACAGGAGGGCGACGTGGTGATTGCCGTCAACGGCGAGCAGATCGAATCCACCAGGCAGTTCAAGACCCTGGTGGACAAGGCGCCGGATGGCAAGCCCCTGGCGCTGCTGATCCAGCGCGGTGATGCGCGATTGTACGTTCCCGTGACAGTCGGCTAATTCTCGAGCTCAGTGGAAGGGCGCGGAGCTTCGGCTGCGCGCCCTTTTTCTTTGGTCTCACCACGGAGGTCCGCGTGGCCGCGGTTCGAGTCTCACGTCGCTTCGCCCTGCGGGAATCACGCTCGCTGCCGGCGTGCACGAGCTAAACGGTCACTCCAGCGGCGACGTAGCAAGATTCCATCAGCGCCAGCGTCTCGCGGTTGTCCAGGCGGTCGGTCTCGAACGGCTGACCGGTACGGAGCCCGCGCACGAAGTCCTGTATCCCGCTGGTGAAGCAGATCTGGTAGTTCTTCGCGAGATCATAGGTGAGCGGTGGCTCGGCGCTGCCGAGCTGGTAGAGGCGGTCCGCGTCGTATACGATCGTGCCCCGCGATCCGGTGATTTCAAGCCGGTCCACCGGCAGCGGGGCATAGCCGGCGGCGGAGATGTTTCCGTCCAGCACAACGGTCCGGCCGTCGCGCCCACGCATTACGATCACTGCCACGTCCTCGCCCGCCAGATCCGGGTTCACCTTGCTCAACTGGCAGGAAACCACCTGCAGCGGACCGCAGAACAGGCGCAGGACGTTCAGCTGGTGGATCAGCACCTCGAAGACGATCAGGCGCTTGAACTGCTGCAGATAGGGCTGCCGTTTGAGCAGCGGAGGCGTGCTTCCGTCCAGGGATATCATGCTCGCGCTGCGCACTTGCATGCGGGCGTGCTGGATGTCGCCGACGCGGCCGACCTCGAGCCACTGCCGCATCTGCACGTAGTGCGGGCGGAAGCGGTAGTTCTCGTGCACCATGAAGCGCACCCTGTCTCCCACGCCGCGGATCAGCGCATCGGCTTCCGCTACCGTAGGGGTCATGGGTTTCTGCAGCATCACGTGCACCCCGCGCTCCGCGGCCAGCAAGGCGAGCGGTGCGTGGGTTGCGACCGGAGTGGCGATGTCCACGGCATCCGGTTTCTCCTGCTCCAGCATCGCGACGAAGTCGGTGTAGACATGCGCGATGCCGAATTCCTTCGCGCGCGCCTCGGCCCGCTCGCGCACCGGGTCGCAGATCGCCACTACCTCCACGTTGTCGATCTGCTTCCAGCCGGCGCAATGGAACAGGCTGATCGCGCCTGCTCCGGCGGAGCAGATTCGAAGCCGCTTATCTCCGAGTGCTGCGGGATTTGACACCGAAACGACCCTCCTTTCCTCAAAACGTACGCTGGCGAAACACGGCGCGGACTTCCAGTTTAGGTCAAGGCGGGAGGCGCGAGGATTTTCACGCGCTGGTGGAAACGAAAACGCCCCGCGCTTCGGCGGAGCGTTTCGGCAGCAGGATAGGCGCTAGGAAGGCGTCGTCCCCGCTCGGGTTGACTTACGCCGCTTCCGCGTGAGGTGTGCGCACGAACGGCGGCAGCGTGCCGTTGGCATCGAACGCAAAGGGCGCGGGATCGGATGCTGGCTCGAAGCGCTCCGGCTGGCGGCGGACCAGCTCGAGCAACGGCTCCGACACCTGGATCTCCGACAGGTGCAGCGTGTTCCTGATGCGCACGATGCGGCAATCCTGCGGCTTGACCCGCACCACGGTCTTCACGGCCAGACGAGATCGCCTCGCGGTCGGTGTTCATGATCATCGGGATGGCGGCGCCGTCCAGGTTGGCCGAGGTGATGATGTTGGCGTAGGTCGACGCCACGTCGAACTCGCGCCAGAGCGCATGGTGATGACGTCGGCCGAGCCGATGCCGGTCGCATTGCCCATGGTCTCGCGCGTGAGCCCGAGCACGACGATCTTCTTGATCAGCGGTTTGAGCACCCACTGGACCGCGCGGCGATTGCGGCCGGTGATGTTGGGATCGAAGCCGGCGCCGCTGATGTTCTTGCCCATCTCGTCGATGATCAGCACGTCGATCTCGTCGAAGTAGAGCTGCGGCATGAGCTGCTTGGCGAACGCCTGCAGCTCGCGGCTCGCGGGTGGCGAGCTGCTCCGGCCGGCACGATCTCGACCAGCGCAGTCTCGTCGTAGGCGTTCTCGACGATGCCCACGCCGAACAGCACATTGCAGTTGGCGATGATCGATGTCGCGGATCTGCGGCAGCAGCTCCGGGAAGCGATCCATGCCGTGCAGTGTGATAAGTCGCCGCGCCGACGATCTTGCCGATGCCGATCGACAGCATCTTGGTGAGCCCGCTCTCGGTTGCGCCGCGAAACCCGGTGTGCGGCTTGATGCGATTGATCACGACGATCGCGTCGGCCTCGGCCGCATGCTTGTCCACATGCACCGGCGTGCCGTCGGGCAGACTGGCCGACGATCTGCGTCTCCATGCTGGCCTTGATCGGCACGCCGGTGGTGGCCTCGGTGATGCCGTAGCTCTCCAGCACCTTTTTCTGTCCCTCGGCGGTTGCCGCGCCGTGGCTGCCCATGCAGGGAACACGAACGGCTTCGCGCCCAGCGGCCTGCAGCTCGCGGATCACGCACTGCGCGATCTCGGCGATGTTGGCGATGCCGCGGCTGCCGCAGCCGACCGCTACCACCTGACCGGGCTTGATGCGGCTGCGCACCTCAGGGCGTTGAAACTCGCGCGCGATGCGCGGCAGGGATGTCGGTCAGCCGCGTGGCCTCGAACTTCTGGCGCACGTTGACCATTCTCGGCAGCGGGACATCCAGTCCGCCGGCGATGTTGACGTCGATGCGGGAGCTCGATCATTTGGTGTCTGCCTGAGAGGCGAAGGGGGAGTGGCGTTGCGCAGTCAGCGCCAAGTCTACCCGTTCCCAGGCGCGCGCGGCACTGGCGTGGACTACGGGTGCCAGCAGCCCCGGAATACGCGGCAGACGCTCCTGCAGAAATCGACGAAGGTGCGCACCTTGGCGGAGACGAAGCGGCCCGAGGGATAAACCGCGTTCACCGGCAGCGGCGTGTTGGTGAACTCCTGCAGTACCGGGACCGCCGCGCCCCGTCTCAGCTCCTGCTGGACGAACACCAGCGGCATGATCGCGATGCCGTGACCGGAGAGCATGGCATCGCGCAGCGCGTAGCCGTTGTTGGAGCGGAAGCGCGCCGAGATGCGCACGCGGATGTCGCCGCGCGGGGACGGGGAACACCCACTCGTTGCCGGTCGACAGGTAGGTGTAGTGCAGGCAACTGTGCCGGGTCAGCTCGCTCGGATGCTGCGGGTACGCCGCGCTTGCTCGAGGTACGCGGGCGACGCCACCAGCGCGACCGGTGAAGCCGGCGACGCGGCGCGCGACCAGGCTGGAGTCGACCAGCCGGCCGAAGCGGATCGCCACGTCGATGCCTTCCTCCACCAGGTCGATGTAGCGATCGTTGAGCGTGAGCACCACCGATACATCCGGATGCAGGCGCTCTGGAACTCGAGCACGAGGCGGGTCAGGAACATCTGACCGAAGCGCGACCGATGAATTGACGCTCAACGTGCCGCCCAGCGTGCCCTGCAGCGCGCCCAGGCTGATCTCGGCGGCGCTGCACCTGGTCGATGATCTTGCGGCAGCGCTCGTAGTAGGCAGCGCCCGGCCTCGGTCAGGCTCAGGCTGCGGGTGCTGCGGTTGAGCAGGCGGGTCTTGAGACTGCGCTCGAGCGCCGTCATCTGCTTGCTCACCGTGGGCTGGCGTCATCCCGATCTCGCGCGCGACGGCCGAGAAGCTGCCGGTCTCGACGATGCGCACGAAAATCTCCATCAGCCTCAGCTTGTCCATGACCTATCCTGGTCCGGTCGGCTGAGGGTGATGCGCTGGCTGGTCCTTGCTGCGGTCTTGTGTGTCATCTTTCTGCAACGCACAACTTTAGTCTATGACGACAGCCGAAGAGAGGCGAAAATGCCGTCTCTTCTACCCTGACACCATGGTTTAGTTGGCGGATTATTATAAGCTTCTACATTGCCGTGCGCTGCCTGCCGTCGGTGCTTGCGCACTTCTTCTGCGTCGCAATATTCCTGCTCTTTGGAAGGTTGCGTTTGCGATCCGCGATGGTGGCGCTGGCAGCGGC
Source organism: uncultured beta proteobacterium (assembly GCA_963741215.1). Classification (GTDB taxonomy): domain Bacteria; phylum Pseudomonadota; class Gammaproteobacteria; order Burkholderiales; family SHXO01; genus SHXO01. The sequence continues at coordinate 89,408 of CAVUHQ010000001.1, read as the reverse complement.
GACGGGATCCGGATGGCCGATTGACGGAAGTCAGAAGCCGAGCGATATTACTGACCGGTTAGTAACTTGGTACGCCAGGCTGTATCGGCGAGTGCCGCAAGCGCGGCCGCTGTGAGCCTTGCTTCGACGGCGCGGGCCATCCTGAAGTTCGCAGCGGACGTTCTCGACGTTGGACGCGGCGACCTGACATTACCGTCTGAGGGGGATCTTCCCATGCAGTATCGGCAGCTAGGCAGCAGCGACTTGCGTGTTTCCGAGATTGCGCTTGGATCGTGGCTCACCTACGGCGGTGGCGTCGAGAGGGCACGGGCGCTGGCTTGCGTACGCGAGGCCTTCGCGTCTGGCATCAACTTCATCGACACAGCCAATGTCTACGGACGCGGCGCGGCCGAGACTTGCTGGGCGATGCGCTGGCGGGCATGCCGCGCGAGTCGTACGTGCTCGCGACCAAGTTGTTCTTCCCGATGTCCTCTCAGGATCGGGGCTGTCGCGTGCGCAAATTCTCAAGCAGCTGGACGCTTCCCTCCAGCGTTTGCGTACCGACTACGTGGACCTGTACCAGTGCCATCGCTACGACCCGGGCACGCCGCTGGAGGAGACGATGCGGGCGCTGACCGATGTAGTCCGGCAGGGCAAGGTGCGCTACATCGGCTTCAGCGAGTGGCCGGTGGACAAGGTTCGCGCTGCGACCGAAATCCACGGCGTGGAGCAGTTCGTCTCGAGCCAGCCGCAGTACTCCCTGCTCTGGCGGACGCCGGAGCAGGAGGTCATCCCTTTTTGCCGTCGGCACGCCATCTCCCAGATCGTGTGGTCGCCGCTCGCGCAAGGGGTGCTGAGCGGCAAATACCTCCCCGGCCGCGCGTTGCCGCCGGAGACGCGCGCCACCAGTTCCAGCATGGGGGCATTCCTGCGCCAGAGTTGGCTGTCCACGCGGACGCTGCAGGCGGTCCAGGAGGTTGCCGGCCTGGCGAAGCGGAACCGCCTCACACCGGCGCAGTTCGCCCTGGCCTGGGTGCTGCGCGAGGGCAACGTAGCCGCGGCCATCGTCGGCGCGACCCGGCCCGAGCAAGTGAGCGAAAACGCAGCGGCATCGGGTGCCCTGGTCGATCCTGCGGATTTCGCCGAAGCCGAGCGTGTTCTCGCTCTGGCAAGTTGACGACAGATGCGGACTATTCCATCGGGGAATACATGTTATGCCCCGACCTGGCTTTTCGCATCGCGGCAGACGCGTTCTAATTCTTGTTCAGAAAATACTTAATAGAACGGGGCGAGCACGGCTGTCGCCGCGGTGCGACCACGCTCCTCGCAATCGTCTCTTTCCCGCTGGTCGTGACTGAGGCGCGTGCGCACAGCAGCACGCTCGAGCCGTTCTCGCAAGGAGCACAACCATGAGTTCGTTAGCCTCTAACGCCGCGCTGCGGGCCGGACCCGCGGAGGGCGTACCGGTGGATTATTCCAGTCTCAGGCGAGAGAACGTGCGCGTATCGAGCCGCGGGCTGGGCTGGGGTCCGCTCAACTTCGAGCGGCGCGAGAACCCGCCCGGATCGCGCACGCTGCCGCACGGGAGCAGCCAGCACCTGATCTTCGTCGGCCTGGGTTCCGGTCGCGTCGTGCGCGAAAGCGCGGGCGAGCAAGTGGAATGCGAACTGGCCCCAGGTTCTGTGGCGCTGGTTCCCGCCCACACGTCGGTAGGTTGGAGTTGGCCAGGGCGGATCAGCTTTTCAGTCTTGATGCTCGACCCGGCCTTCCTCGATCGGGTAGCACAGGACGTGTTTCGGTCTGGAGCCGGCGCATTACAAACTGATGCTCACCGAGCGTGCGAACGACACCGTAATCACCAATATCGCCGGGGTGCTGTCGCGCGAAGTCATGCGCGGCGAACCCGGAGGCCGGCTCTACGCGGAATCGCTGGCGAACATGCTTTCCGTGCACCTGCTGCGCCACTATGCGCAGTGTGCTGACGGACGCACGCTCGAGGCCTGTTCCCTGTCAGGCGACGCGCTTCCGGAGGGCGCAGACGGCGAAGCTGCCGCGCGGACTGCTTCGCCCCCGCGCGCGGTGGCGGAAGCGCTGCGTTTCATCCACGAGAACTACGCGCACGATCTTTCGCTGAACGATATGGCCGAGGCCGTTCATCTGAGCCCGTTCCATGTGGCTCGGCTGTTCAAGCAAGCGCTCGGCGTATCGCCACACCAGTATCTGATTCAGGTCCGGGTAAACAGCGCACGCTCACTGTTGTCCGCCGGATCGGGGGAGCGTTCGCTCGCCGAAGTCGCCAGCGCGGTCGGCTTCGCGGACCAGAGCCATCTCACCCGGCACTTCAAGCGCATCACTGGTGTCACACCAAAGCAGTTTCGGCCCTGACGCAGCCGTCGTGCCGGGCAAGAATGTTCTAAAACCGCACAAGAGCGTTCAAGATCCCTGCGCTTTTCCGATCGTAAACTGCTGAGCGTACGGTCCTCGCCCGTCCCCCTTTCGGGTCGGGACCGTGCGCGGCTGCGGTGTCTGGTGCTCCCTTGTTCCCGGGCGCCGCAGTCTCTTCCTCCCCTGACCCACTGAGGGTCCTGCAGGGCGGTGGGCACGGAACCCGCCGCCCTTTTTTTTGCTCACGCGGAGGAGCGAGGCCGTCATTCGTCCACGAGCTCCAGTTCCTACCCCCTCCGTTGTGCCAGCCTTCGGGGCCGGTTATCGTGCGCCTACCGAGTGCCACCCCGGAGGAAGAGATGAAGAACGGCACGATCCCGTTTGCCGCAGCGCTGCTGATGCTGCAGCTGTGCACCGGGAGAGCGGAGGAGGTCCCGATAGCGCCAGCGACCGCCACGGAGGCCGCGGCGGCCGGGCTAAAGCGCGTAGACGCGACCGAGCTCGGAGAGCGCTACGGCGGTGCTCGCGTGTTGATCACCGACAAGGGCCAGGTGATCCATCTGGAGCTGCATCCCGATGGGACCCTGAACTATCTGGACGACAAGGGTGGGGCCGATACAGGCAGTTGGCTGGTGCAGACGCGAAACGGTGGAACCGTCTGCCGACGCTACTCGAAGCAGATGGGCGGGCGCAGTTGTGTCGTCTATTTCGCCGCACCCGATGACGTGCACTGGTTTGGTTACGGTGCCGACGATGGGCGCTGGCGTGATACCACGCGCCCACTTGCGGTCCGGTAACGCCGGAGGTCAGGCGGGCTGGTACACGGGAACTACGTACGGGCCTTCTGGGATTACCGCGATGTGGTGGTCGCCACTGGCTTCCACGCACTGCGCGACCGCATCTGGCACCGACTCGACCATGCGCACCCCCGTCAGAGCGCGGTCGGCGCCACGCAGTCCAGTGCTGTAGAGATGGATGCCGCCCAGGCGCATGGGCTTGAGCTGCATCTGGGTCTGCCACTCGTCGATGTCGGCGTGGGTCTTCCGGCTGATGTCGCGAAAGAATCCGTCCATGCCCAGATCGAGCAGCCGCCGCTGGGCATCCACGTACTCGCTGGAGCCCATGCCTTCCGAGCACTCCGACACGACGATAAGGTTGCCGCCCGGCTCCAGGATGTCGATCGGGGACACCATCCCCTTTACCGTCTGGTAGTAGGTGGTATCCAGCGGGTATCCGGCGGCGCTGGTCACCACGGTCTTGAAGCGTCGAGCGACCGGTACCTGGGCGAAGCGGCGGATGAACTCCACGGTCTGCAGATGACTGTCGACCACCTCGCCATAGTTCACGAACGAAACGTTCCGGTGCTCGTCGATTACCGTGTTGACCGCCAGCACGCGGCCTAACATGTGCACGATCTCGAGTTGCTCGCGGTGCAAGGGGTTGCCGTCCAGCACGCAGTTTTCCGCGTTGGGGTCGGACATGAAGCGCGCGTTGTGGAAGGTCGTGATGGTCTCGGCGTGGGCCACTCCCGGAGCGATCACCTTGCGGCCGCCGGAGTACCCGGCCATGAAATGGGGTTCCACCAGGCCAGTCACGATCTTGAGATCGGCCTCCACGAAGCGGCGGTCGAGCTTGACCACGGTGCCGGCGCGGGTCGTGCCTACCAGTACATGGTCCGCGTCGTTGCGGGCGAAGTGGTTCTCCACCCGGACTGTCCGCAGCACCCAGGGATCGCCCACCAGCTCCTCGAGTTCGCTGCCCTCGTTGGGACGGTGCAGGCCAGTCGCCACCAGCACGCGGATCTGCTCGGGGCGCATCCCCCCTTGGAGCAGTTCGCGCAGGATCGGGGGCAGCAGCAGCCCGTTCGGCACCGGTCGGGTGATGTCGCAGATCAGGATGCAGGCCGACCGTTGGCCGCGCGCCTCCTGCGCTAAGGGCCGCGCGCCGACCGGCTCGTTCAGCGCGGCTTGCACACTCGCGGCTGCATTCGGCAGGACCGGCATGCCAGGCTTCCGGATCACCGTCACCTGGAGACGCTCCGGCAACTCCAGAGGCAGGCTACCCTTCCCGTAGTTCAGCTCGACCCGCATAGCCCCTATGTCTCCTCAATCTCCCAGGCCCTATACCGATATAACATGCTGGAAAGCATACACCTCGCTAGTCACGGCGGTTTGGCGCGGTCGGTTGGGATGCTGCCGTAAACTGTAAAAATGCGCTCATAACCCCTTGTCCCAGCTTATTTTAGGGGATTAGAATGCGGCGATCCACTGTAAGGAGGCGAGAATGATCACGTTTTGGAAAACCCTGCTGATCGGCCTGCTGACTCTGACATTGTCGGCTGGGCCGGTTCTGGCATACGACCTGGCACAAACGATGACCTATGACCAGGAGCAAGCGGGGCGCGATCCAACTGGTGCCGAAATGTTTGCCGATACTGTGGCGGCGCGGCCTCTCGGCCTGCTCGCGATGGTGCTGGGCGTCGCCACGTTCGTGGTTTCCCTGCCCTTTACGCTACCCAGTGGCAGTGCGGATTCCGCCAACAGAGCGCTGGTCAGGGCGCCCACCGTGTTCACCTTCAAGCGGCCGTTGGGGCGTTTCGTCTCCTGCGAAGAGCAGCCCGAGATGTGCAAATAAGCGACCTGTGATCGGGCGTGGCTATGTACCAGCATAGCCTCCTCCTGCGCCCGTCGCGCCTCACACGATCCCGCCCACGCGCTACGCCGGTGCGGCCGCCTACGTCAGGGTGACGTGGTCGCGCAGGCGAATCCAGGCCGCCAGCACCTGGATGCCTGCCAGTCTGCCCAGGCTGGTGCTTCCCGCTAAACGTCCAGTAAGAAAGCTTCCAACCCCGGTCGCGCCTTGCCGAGCACGTCGGCGAATAGCAGGGCGGCCATCAACCCGAGCTTCCAATCCACTGCGCTGGGCTAGACCCTTCCCCCGGTTTCGCCCGCGCTGACAATTCTGGGTAAGGAAAGGCGCGGGACGCGGTTTTGGATATACTTCGCCCGGTCGGTCGCGCGCACCGTCCATCTCCGCGCTGGCGTCAAACAAAACAACTCAATAACTGCAAACGGGAGGAGGCAGATGGAAATCTGGTCCCAGGTGTACGACCCGCTGGGCAATACGATCCTGTCTACGCTGGTCTGCGCGATCCCCGTCGTTGTGCTGCTCGGCGGTCTCGGGATATTCCAGGTGCGCGCGCACTATGCCGCCATTGCGGGTCTGGCTGCGGCGGTGCTGATCGCACTGTTCATCCTCGGCATGCCGGCGCCCATCGCCGCCCGGGCAGCGTTCTTCGGTGCGCTGTTCGCGACTACCACCGTCTGCTGGATCATCTTCAATTTGATCTTCCTGTATCGCATGACGGTCAAGGCGGGACTGTTCTCGATCCTGCAGGACAGCATCGGCGGGATCACCAACGACCGCCGCTTGCAACTGGTGCTGATCGCGTTTTGTTTCGGCGCCTTCTTCGAGGGTGCGGCCGGCGGCGGCACCCCGGTAGCGGTGACCGGCGCTATTCTGATCGGCCTGGGCTTTCACCCTCTGGCAGCGTCGGGGCTGTCGCTCATCGCCAATACGGCGCCTGTGGCCTATGGCGGACTCGGCACACCCATCATCGTGCTGCAGGGCGTGACCGGCTTCGACCTGCTGAGCCTCTCGGCCATGGTTGGGCGTCAGCTGCCTCTGTTCTCGGTCATCGTTCCATTCTGGGTCGTCGTCACCTTTTGCGGATTTCGCGGCACCTGGCAGGTCTGGCCGGCGATCCTGGTGGCGGGGCTGGCCTTTGCCATTCCGCAGTTCATCATCTCGAACTACCACGGCCCGTGGCTGGTCGACATGCTCTCGGCGATGATCTCCATGATCGTGCTCGCCGCGTTCCTGAAGGTTTGGAAGCCCAAGAACGTGATGCTGGATGCGGCTGGAAAGGGCGCCACGGTGAGCTACGATCAGGCGCAGCAGAATCGGGAGCACCATGGGCACAGCCGTGAGCTCGTGGTCAAGGCCTGGACGCCCTGGGTGATCCTGACCGTGATCCTGTTCCTGTGGGGGCTGCCGCAGGTGAAAGCCTTGCTCAACGTCAAGGACGTCGTGTACTGGGAATGGGCTATCCCGGGCTTGCACAAGGTCGTGCAGCGGGTCGCGCCGGCCGTCGCCACGCCCTTCACCGAGGGGGCCGTCTGGAAGTGGGGCATCCTGTCCGCTACCGGCACCGGAATTCTCATCGCGGCCATCATCTCGGGCCTGGTGATGGGGTTCAAGTTCAAGGAGATGATCAAGACCTGGGCCGAAACCTTCGGGATCATGAAGTTCTCGCTGCTGACCATCGTAGCCATGCTGGCGCTGGGCTATACCACGCGCTATGCGGGCATGGACGGCACGCTGGGGCTGGCGTTCGCGAATACAGGCTGGCTGTACCCGTTCTTCGGCACCATGATCGGGTGGATCGGTACGGCACTGACCGGGACGGATGCGGCGTCCAACGCGCTGTTCGGCAGTCAGCAGGTGATCACCGCCAACAAGCTCGGTCTGGATCCGACACTGATGGCGGCTGCCAACAGCTCAGGCGGGGTGATGGGCAAGATGATCGACGCTCAGAGCATCGTCGTGGCGTCGGTGGCGACCGGCTATATCGGCAAGGAGGGCGTGATCCTGCGCTACGTGTTCTGGCACAGCGTGTCGCTGGCGGCGTTGATCGGCTTGTTCGTGATGCTGCAGGCCTACGTTTACCCGTTCACGGCAATGGTGGTGAAGTAGCACAAGCACGCCGCCCCCGGGGTACGCATCTGGGGGGCGCTTTTGCGGATGGGGCTGGCGTGCGTACGACGGGCAGCGGGGTCAGTGGAACCGAACCGGCTGAGTCATGAGGAAGTCGAAGTTGCCGAGGAACTCGTCTACCGAGTCATCGGTGGGGTCGTCCGCAATCGCTTGAGCCAGCGAATCACCGAATACTTGAGCCACCTGGCCGTCCAAATATCCGCCTACGCCCAGGTGCTTGTCGATCAACTCATAGCCGCCTACGCCGGGGTACTCGACGACGTGATAGTGATTGCTGTTGTAAACGATGTTCATTCCGCGGTGTCTCCTGACACGCAGGCCACCCGCCGCTGGGCAGTGGCAGCTCGCATGCGATGAATTACGTTGTGCAGGCCGCAAGGGTTTTCAAGGGCCCATGCGCAGCCTGACCCCTCGAGGCTCTTTGCAGCAACTTCTGCGCCACCGGTCCAGAGGATCGCTACCTTGACGGGACCCATCATGAATGGAGGAAGAGCCGATGACGGGCACTGAGATCGAAGCGCGGCTGGCGAAGCAGGGGCACCGGTTGCCGGAGCCGTTGGCTCCGGCATTCCAATATGTTGCGGTGGTCGTCCACGGTGGCGTAGCGTACGTCAGCGGCCAGATTCCCCGGACGGGCGGGCAGGTCATGATGACCGGGAAAGCCGGGGCGGACGTGAGCCTCGAGCAGGCGCAGCGGGCTGCCGAGGCCTGCATGCTCCAGGCCCTGGCTCAGCTCAAGGCGGAGCTGGGTGACCTCGGGCGTGTCGTCCGCATTCTCAAAGTTACCGGTTTCGTCGCCTCCGCAGCCGGGTTCAATCAGCAGCCTCAGGTGGTAGATGCTGCGTCCACCCTTCTGATTCAGGCCTTCGGGGAGGCGGGGCGTCACGCCCGCAGCGCGATAGGTGTTGCCGAATTGCCGCGCGGCGTCCCAGTAGAGATTGAGATCGTCGCTGCTGTCAGTCAGTAACCGCTCACCCGCCTCGCCTGTCAGTCTGTACTGCGTGCGCGACCCAAAGACGGAGATTACGGAACACATCGATTCGGGCCGGGGGATGCTGGGATGCCATTGATGAGATTCATCAGCGGTATTGCAGCCAGGCGGCGTTATCCGCATGGCTCGATCGCGGCGGCCACCGCGCGGGCAATAGCGCGCAGCCAATTGAGCCAGTAGAAAGAATCGTGCCTGAACCGTTTGACACCCCGAGGCTTTTTCGCCAAAATCCCGGGTTTCGTTCGGAGGGGTTCCCGAGCGGTCAAAGGGAGCAGACTGTAAATCTGCCGGCCATGCCTTCGAAGGTTCGAATCCTTCCCCCTCCACCGGTCTCATCCAGAGGGGTATGGAAGGAAGCAGGGCTTACATCGTTCAGATCCTTCAAGTGATGGGGCAAGGTGGTGGCCTACTAAGAGCGGATGCCGTGCTTGGCGGGCTAGAGAAGGCGGATGAGGCCGCATGCGGGCCTCGCTTGAGAAGCAGCGCGGGTGTAGCTCAATGGTAGAGCAGAAGCCTTCCAAGCTTACGACGAGGGTTCGATTCCCTTCACCCGCTCCAACAGGGTATCGGCGATCGAACCGCAACCGCCATTTGCTCTTCGGCATCTCTTGAGGTCATGGTTTGTCTTGAGGTCACAGTTTCGGCGCCCATGTAGCTCAGTGGTAGAGCACTCCCTTGGTAAGGGAGAGGTCGAGCGTTCAATCCGCTCCATGGGCACCATCCCGATTGTTTTACGTTGACGACGACTACTTCACGGACACTGGCAAGAGGAATCGGTCATGGCGAAAGGAAAGTTCGAGCGGACGAAGCCGCACGTGAACGTGGGGACGATAGGTCACGTGGACCATGGGAAGACGACGCTGACGGCGGCGCTGACGCTGGTGCTGTCGAAGAAGTTTGGCGGTGAGGCGAAGGCCTACGACCAGATCGACAATGCGCCGGAGGAGAAGGCGCGCGGGATCACGATCAACACGGCACACGTGGAATACGAGACGGCCAAGCGGCACTATGCGCACGTGGACTGTCCGGGGCATGCCGATTACGTGAAGAACATGATCACCGGTGCGGCGCAGATGGACGGGGCGATTCTGGTGTGCTCGGCGGCCGATGGGCCGATGCCGCAGACGCGCGAGCACATTTTGCTGGCGCGCCAGGTGGGGGTGCCCTACATCATCGTGTACCTGAACAAGGCCGACATGGTCGATGATGCGGAGCTGCTGGAGTTGGTCGAGCTGGAAGTGCGCGAGTTGCTGACCAAGTACGAGTTTCCGGGGGACAAGACCCCGATCATCATCGGCTCGGCGTTGAAGGCGCTGGAAGGCGACAAAGGCGATCTGGGGGAAGGTTCGATCTTCAAGCTGGCCGATGCGCTGGACAGCTACATTCCGCAGCCCAAGCGGGCGCTGGACGGGCCGTTTCTGATGCCGGTGGAAGACGTGTTCTCGATCTCGGGACGCGGCACCGTGGTGACTGGGCGGGTGGAGCGCGGGATCGTGAAGGTGGGCGATGAAATCGAGATCGTGGGCTTGAAGCCCACCATCAAGACCGTGTGCACCGGGGTGGAGATGTTTCGCAAGCTGCTCGACCAGGGGCAGGCGGGGGACAACATCGGGGTGCTGCTGAGGGGCACCAAGCGCGAGGAAGTCGAGCGCGGGCAAGTGCTGGCCAAGCCCGGGTCGATCACCCCGCACACCAAGTTCACCGCCGAGGTGTACGTGCTGAGCAAAGAGGAAGGCGGGCGGCACACGCCGTTTTTCAACGGTTACCGGCCGCAGTTTTATTTCCGGACCACGGACGTGACCGGGTCGGTGGAACTGCCGCAGGGCACCGAGATGGTGATGCCGGGGGACAACATAGCGATCGTGGTGACGCTGATCGTGCCCATCGCGATGGAAGAGGGGTTGCGCTTTGCCATCCGCGAGGGTGGGCGCACCGTGGGCGCCGGCGTGGTGGCCAAGATTCTGGAATAGGAACTGGGGGCAGGGAAGCAGGGCAGTGTTCTCTCCCTCCGATCCCAGTCGCTAGTGTCTCAACACAGGCCAGTAGCTCAATTGGTAGAGCGTCGGTCTCCAAAACCGAAGGTTGGGGGTTCGAGACCCTCCTGGCCTGCCACAAATACGATCCGATAGATAACATCCCCGGGGAGCAAAGACTTTGGCGCTGGCAGTGCAGACCAATCCAACGGCAGACAAGATCAAGCTCGGGCTGACCGGGCTCATCGTTCTTGCGGGCATGGTTGGCTACTACTACCTTTCTACCAGCCCACTGGTTATTCGGCTTCTGGTCCTGCTAGCCGGCGTGGTGCTCGGCGGGGCGGTGGGCTGGACCAGTGAGCCCGGTAAGCGTTTCTTCGCCTATACCCAGGATGCTATCGCCGAGACCAAGAAGGTCGTCTGGCCGTCCCGGAAGGAAACGGTGCAGACCACCGGGGTGGTAGTGGCCTTTGTGATCGTAATGGCCTTGTTCCTGTGGGTGGTAGACGCCTCCCTGGTCTGGTTGGTGAAGGCTCTTGTAGGACGGGAAGGCTGATGTCGAAGAGGTGGTACGTAGTGCATGCCTACTCGGGCTTCGAGAAGAGCGTGGCACGGGCGCTCAAGGAGCGCATCGAGCGCACCGGGATGCAGGAGCAGTTCGGCCAGATCATGGTGCCGGTGGAGGAAGTGGTCGAGATGAAGAGCGGCCAGAAGAGCATCAGCGAGCGCAAGTTTTTCCCAGGCTACGTGCTGGTCGAGATGGAGATGACCGACGACACCTGGCACCTGGTGAAGAATACGGCCAAGGTGACCGGCTTCGTGGGGGGCACCGCCATGAAGCCCACGCCGATCAGCGAAAAAGAGGTCCAGGGCATCCTGCATCAGATCCAAGAAGGGGTAGAGAAGCCCAAACCCAAGGTGCTGTTCGAGGTAGGCGAAGCGGTGCGCGTGAAGGAAGGCCCGTTTACCGACTTCCACGGCTCGGTGGAGGAAGTCAACTACGACAAGAACAAGATCCGCGTTTCGGTGTCTATCTTCGGTCGCGCGACGCCGGTGGAACTGGATTTCAGTCAGGTGGAGAAAGCCTAGATTGAGAATATTCGGAGCGCCCCCACATAGGGGCGTTCCACATCCGCTGGCGGCGTGCGGCAATCGCTCAGCCAACGGTCCCACGGCAGCGGAGACGCTGCGGGTAAACACGGGGAGGGTGCTAACCAGGCATCCGCTTGAACCCGGAAGGAGACGAGGTTGGCAAAGAAAATAGTCGGCTTCATCAAGCTGCAGGTGCCGGCGGGCAAGGCGAACCCCAGCCCGCCCATCGGGCCCGCGCTCGGTCAGCGCGGCCTCAACATCATGGAGTTCTGCAAGGCGTTCAACGCTCAGACCCAGAGCTTCGAGCCGGGCCTGCCGTTGCCGGTGGTGATCACGGCGTTCCAGGACAAGAGCTTCACCTTCATCATCAAGACCCCGCCTACCGCGGTGCTGATCATGAAGGCCATCGGGATCACGAAGGGCAGCCCCAAGCCGCACGTAGACAAGGTCGGCAAGCTGACTCGTGCCCAGGCCGAGCAGATCGCCAAGACCAAGATGCCCGACCTGACGGCCGCCGATCTCGAGGCTGCGGTCCGCACGGTTGCCGGCAGTGCGCGCAGCATGGGCGTGGAAGTGGAGGGCCTGTAGAAATGGGACATATCTCCAAACGCATCAAAGGCCTGCGTAGCAAAATCGAGCGGACCAAAGCCTACCCGGTAAATGAGGCTATCAACCTGGTCAAGGAGAACGCTACTGCCAAGTTCAACGAGGCGATCGACGTCGCGGTCAATCTGGGCGTGGACGCGAAGAAGTCCGATCAGGCAGTGCGCGGCTCGCTGGTGCTGCCCCAGGGCACTGGAAAGACGGTGCGTGTGGCCGTATTCACTCAAGGCGAGGCAGCCAAGGCCGCTATAGCGGCGGGGGCCGACATCGTCGGTCTGGACGACCTGGCGGCGCAGGTGAAGGAAGGCAAGATCGAGTTCGATGTGGCTATCGCTTCGCCTGATGCCATGCGCGTGGTGGGGCAGCTCGGCCAGATCCTCGGTCCGCGCGGTCTGATGCCCAATCCGAAGGTGGGTACGGTGACGCAGGACGTCGCCACCGCGGTAAAGAATGCCAAGGCAGGCCAGGTCCAGTTCCGCACCGACAAGGGCGGCATCGTCCAGTGCACTATCGGCCGGGCGTCTTTCACCCCGGACGCGTTGCAGGAAAATCTGGTGGCGTTGGTCGATGCGCTGAACAAGGCCAGGCCATCGGGTCAGAAAGGTGTTTACGTGAAGAAGATATCGCTCTCCAGCACCATGGGTGTCGGAGTTCGCGTGGATCAGGCGAGTCTGTCCACGCAGCAGCACTAACGCATCGCCGTAGTATCGAATCTTTGGGCCGCGGCCGGCTGTTACGGGGCCGCGGGTTGTCAAAGACCGTTGGAGCCGAGAGGCTTAATCGTCCAGAGGCAGTGATCTGGTTCGGCAGTTCGATGTTCCTGATACCTGACTCCTGACGTCCAACGCAGATGGCGTACCCCAAGACAGGAAAAGACGTGTTGCCAATGCCATCCGCGAGGATGTGCTGTTGGGTGTTCTCCTGATCAAAGGTCGCTGCATCTGAATCGGGAGCATCGAGCGGGCGGGGAACCGCGCGCGAGGCGCTTTCCAGTAATCAAGGAGGTAGACCTTGGGTCTCAATCTGGAAGAGAAGAAGGCGCTCATCGCCGAAGTCAGCGCGAAGGTCGCGCAGGCCCAGACGATCGTGGTGGCCGAGTATCGCAGCCTGAAAGTGGGAGAGATCACCCTGTTGCGCGCGAAGGCGCGTGGCGCGGGCATCTACTTCCGCGTTCTCAAGAACACCCTGGCGCGTCGTGCCGTGGCCGATACCCCGTTTGCGGGTCTCGCCCAGCACATGACAGGGCCGCTGGTGTACGGCATTTCGCCGGACCCGGTGGCGGTAGCCAAGGTCCTCAACGACTTTGCCAAGGGCAACGACAAGCTCGTGATCCGGGCGGGCGCCATGCCCAACCAGGTGATGAGCCCGAAGGAAGTCGCCACCCTGGCGAATCTGCCGAGCCGGTTGGAGCTGATGTCCAAGCTCATGGGGACCATGCAGGCACCAGTCGCCAAGTTGGCACGAACGCTCAACGAAGTTCCGGGCAAGTTCGTGCGCACCCTGGCCGCGGTCCGGGATGACAAAGAGAAGCAGGCTGCGTAGCCGAGCACTGAGCGCTACGGTCAACGATTCTTTAAAGATCAGGAGAGGCAACAAATGGCATTGGCAAGAGCGGAAGTCCTGGACGCGATTTCCAACATGACCGTCCTCGAGCTGTCGCAGCTCATCAAGGACATGGAAGAGAAGTTCGGCGTGTCGGCGGCGGCGGCGTCGGTTGCCGTGGCAGCGCCGGCCGGCGGAGCGGCCGCCCCGGTGGCGGAAGAGCAGACCGAGTTTACCGTCACGCTGACCGCTATCGGCGACAACAAGGTGAACGTCATCAAGGTGGTGCGTGCGGTCACCGGGCTCGGCCTCAAAGAGGCCAAGGACCTGGTGGACGGCGCGCCGAAGGCAGTCAAGGAAGGCATTTCCAAGAAGGATGCCGAAGATATTGCCAAGCAGCTTACCGAAGCCGGCGGCAAGGCTGAGATCAAGTAAGCACCGCTTGTACCTGGGAATCAGGCTGGCGGGAAACCGCCAGCCTTTACCATTCAGAGAGAAGCGATCAGAACGTGCGCGGAGGGTTGCCTGGCTGGCCCTTTAGGGCTGGCCGGGACCGTTCGCGCGCCCGCTGATCTCTTTTCTTTCCGCGGCTCGCGCCGCCGCATTTCATTGTCGAGGTGACCATGGCTTATTCCTTCACCGAAAAGAAGCGTATCCGCAAGAGTTTCGCGAAACGAGCGAGCGTGCTTCAGGTGCCTTTCCTGCTGGCAACGCAGATCGACTCCTACGCCGCGTTCCTCCAGTCGGAGACCGCTCCCGAACAGCGGAAGAACCAGGGGCTGCAGGCGGCGTTCACGTCCATCTTCCCGATCGTCAGCCATTCGGGCAACGCGCGCCTGGAATTCGTGAGCTTCCAGCTCGGCATTCCGCCGTTCGACGTAAAGGAGTGCCAGCAGCGCGGACTCACCTTCGCCTCTCCGCTGCGTGCCAAGGTGCGCCTGACCATCATGGACCGAGAGGCATCCAAGCCCACCGTCAAGGAGGTCAAAGAGCAGGAAGTGTACATGGGCGAGATCCCGCTCATGACCACCACCGGCTCGTTCATCATCAACGGTACCGAGCGCGTAATCGTTTCGCAGTTGCACCGCTCGCCCGGCGTGTTCTTCGAGCACGACCGCGGCAAGACGCACAGCTCGGGCAAGCTGCTGTTTTCCGCGCGCATCATTCCTTATCGCGGGTCCTGGCTCGACTTCGAGTTCGATCCCAAGGACTACGTGTATTTCCGCGTCGACCGCCGCCGCAAGATGCCGGTCACGATTCTGCTCAAGGCCATCGGCATGACGCCGGAGCAGATCCTGCGCGCCTTCTACGAGTTCGATACGTTCAATCTGAGCAAGAAGAACGGTATCCAGTTCGACCTGGTGCCCGAGCGGCTGCGCGGTGAGATTGCCCGCTTCGACATCATGACCAAGGCCGGCAAGCTGATCGTGCCCAAGGACAAGCGCATCACCGTCAAGCACGTGCGCGAGATGGAGGCCGCCGGGCTGCACAAGCATCCGGTGACCGAGGATTTTCTCATCGGCAAGGTGCTGGCCCACAACGTCGTGGACAAGGAGACCGGTGAGATCCTGGCGCTGGCGAACGACGAGCTCACCGAAGACTTGATCAAAAAGTTGATGGAAGCCGGGGTCGAAAAGATCCAGACCATCTATACCAACGACCTCGATCAGGGCCCGTACATCTCGCAGACCCTGCGGATCGACGAAACCCAGGACCAGATGGCGGCGCAAGTAGCGATCTACCGCATGATGCGCCCGGGCGAGCCGCCCACCGAGGACGCCGTGCGCACGCTGTTCAACGGGCTGTTCTTCTCCGAAGAGCGCTACGACCTGTCGGCTGTCGGCCGCATGAAGTTCAACCGCCGCGTGGGTCGCGCCGAGCTGACCGGTCCGGCCACCATGTCGAACGAAGACATCGTGGCGGTGATCAAGATCCTGGTGGAGCTGCGCAACGGCCGCGGCGAGATCGACGACATCGACCACCTGGGCAACCGTCGCGTGCGCTCGGTGGGCGAGCTGGCCGAGAACCAGTTCCGCGCCGGCCTGGTGCGCGTGGAGCGCGCGGTGAAGGAGCGCCTGTCCCAGGCCGAGTCCGAGAACCTGATGCCGCACGATTTGATCAATGCCAAGCCGGTATCGGCGGCGGTGCGGGAGTTCTTCGGCTCGTCCCAGCTGTCGCAGTTCATGGACCAGACCAATCCGCTGTCGGAGATCACGCACAAGCGGCGTGTGTCGGCCCTGGGGCCAGGCGGGCTCACGCGCGAGCGCGCCGGCTTCGAGGTGCGCGACGTGCACCCGACTCACTATGGTCGTGTGTGTCCGATCGAAACGCCGGAAGGTCCCAATATCGGCCTGATCAATTCGCTGGCGCTGTACGCGCGGACCAACGAATATGGTTTCCTGGAAACGCCCTACCGCAAGGTAGCGGGCGGTCGGGTAACCGACGAGATCGTCTTCCTTTCGGCGATCGACGAGGGGCAGTACGTGATCGCCCAGGCCAATGCGGCGCTGGACAAGAAGAGCAAGTTCACCGACGAGCTGGTCTCTTGCCGGCACCACAACGAGTTCACCATGTCCACGCCCGATCGCATCGAGCACATGGACGTAGCGCCGTCGCAGATCGTTTCGGTCGCGGCATCGCTCATCCCGTTCCTGGAGCACGACGATGCCAACCGCGCGCTGATGGGTTCCAACATGCAGCGCCAAGCCGTGCCGTGCCTGCGGCCCGAAAAGCCGCTGGTGGGCACCGGTATCGAGCGCACGGTGGCGGTGGACTCCGGCACGGCGGTGCAGGCCCTGCGTGGCGGTCTGGTGGACTATGTGGATGCCAGCCGTATCGTGGTGCGGGTGAACGACGAGGAGACCGTGCCCGGCGAAGTGGGCGTGGATATCTACAATCTGGTGAAGTACACGCGCTCCAACCAGAACACCAACATCAATCAGCGCCCGATCTTGAAAGTCGGCGACCATATCGCGCGCGGTGACGTGGTGGCTGATGGCGCCTCTACCGACATGGGCGAGCTGGCCCTGGGCCAGAACCTGCTGGTCGCCTTCATGCCGTGGAACGGCTACAACTTCGAAGACTCGATCTTGATCTCCGAGCGGGTGGTGGCCGACGACCGCTTCACTTCCATCCACATCGAGGAGTTGTCGGTGGTGGCACGTGACACCAAGCTGGGGCCGGAAGAAATCACGCGCGACATCTCGAACTTGTCCGAAGCGCAGTTGGCGCGGCTGGACGAGTCGGGCATCGTCTACATCGGTGCCGAGGTGGAAGCGGGCGACGTGCTGGTGGGCAAGGTCACGCCCAAGGGCGAGACGCAGCTCACGCCGGAAGAAAAGCTGCTGCGCGCCATCTTCGGCGAGAAGGCCTCGGACGTGAAGGACACTTCGCTGCGCGTGCCCTCGGGCATGTCGGGCACGGTGATCGACGTGCAGGTCTTCACGCGCGAGGGTATCGAGCGCGACAAACGCGCCCAGCAGATCATCGACGACGAGCTGGCGCGCTACCGCCAGGACCTGAATGACCAGTTGCGCATCGTGGAGGACGACACCTTCGGTCGCATCGAGCGGCTGCTGATCGGCAAGATCGCGAACGGTGGGCCGAAAAAGCTGGTCAAGGGCGCCAAGATCACCAAGGCTTATCTGGAGGATCTGGAGCGCTTCCACTGGTTCGACATTCGCCTGGCAGCCGAGGAGTCCGCCAGCCAGCTCGAGCAGCTCAAGGCCAGCCTGGACCAGACGCGGGTCGAGTTCGATCTCGCCTTCGAAGCCAAGAAGAAGAAGCTCACCAGCGGCGACGAACTGCCGCCCGGCGTGCAGAAGATGGTGAAGGTGTACCTGGCCGTCAAGCGGCGCCTGCAGCCCGGCGACAAGATGGCGGGCCGCCACGGCAACAAGGGCGTGATCTCCAAGATCGTGCCGGTCGAGGACATGCCGCACATGGCCGACGGCACGCCGATGGACATCGTGTTGAACCCGCTGGGCGTGCCCTCGCGCATGAACGTGGGGCAGATCCTGGAAACGCACCTGGGCTGGGCCGCCAAGGGTCTGGGCAAGCGCATCGGGGACCTGCTGCAGGCGGTGGGCAGCGCCAGCGCGAGGGCTGCGGACCTACGCAAAGCGCTAACGGTGGTCTACAACTCCAGCGGCGCGCCGGCGGATGTCGAAGCGCTGAACGACGATGAGATTCTCGATCTCGCCAAGAACCTGCGTGCCGGCGTTCCATTCGCGACACCCGTGTTCGATGGAGCCACAGAGGACGAGATCAAGACCATGCTCGAACTCGCGGGGCTGCCGCGCAGCGGGCAGGTCGCGCTGTACGACGGGCGCACCGGTGAATCCTTCGATCGCCATGTTACGGTCGGCTACATGCACATGCTGAAGCTGCACCACCTGGTGGACGACAAGATGCACGCTCGCTCCACCGGCCCGTACAGCCTGGTCACGCAGCAGCCGCTCGGCGGCAAGGCGCAGTTTGGCGGTCAGCGGTTCGGTGAGATGGAGGTGTGGGCCCTGGAAGCGTACGGCGCCGCTTACACGTTGCAGGAGATGCTTACGGTGAAATCGGACGACGTGAGCGGCCGCACCAAGGTGTACGAGAACATCGTCAAGGGCGAGCACAAGATCGATGCCGGCATGCCGGAGTCGTTCAACGTGCTGGTGAAAGAGATCCGCTCTCTCGCGATCGATATCGATCTGGAAAGGTACTAAATGCAGTCAGCGATCGGCCGCCGGCGCTCAGCCACCCGGCGGTCCATCGCAGCCGAAAGCAGCGCAAGGCTGGTAGCTGAATGCTCAAACCGGAGGTTTGAATGAAAGCACTACTCGATCTATTCAAGCAGGTCACGCAGGAAGAGGAGTTCGATGCCATCCGTATCGGGCTTGCCTCGCCGGAGAAGATCCGCTCGTGGTCGTACGGCGAAGTGAAGAAGCCGGAGACGATCAACTATCGGACCTTCAAACCGGAGCGTGACGGCCTGTTCTGCGCCAAGATCTTCGGTCCGGTCAAGGACTACGAGTGCTTGTGCGGCAAGTACAAGCGTCTCAAGCACCGTGGCGTGATCTGCGAGAAGTGCGGCGTCGAAGTGACGCTGTCGAAGGTGCGGCGCGAGCGGATGGGCCACATCGAGCTTGCCAGTCCAGTCGCGCACATCTGGTTCCTGAAGAGCCTGCCTTCCCGGCTGGGTCTGGTATTGGACATGACTCTGCGTGACATCGAGCGGGTCCTGTATTTCGAGGCCTATGTGGTGGTCAACCCGGGCCTGACTCCGCTGCACCGCGGGCAGCTGCTGTCGGAAGACGATTATTTGTCGAAAGTCGAAGAGTTCGGCGACGACTTCGTTGCATCGATGGGCGCCGAAGGTATCCGCGAGCTGCTGCGTCAGCTCGATCTGAACCGCGACATCGATCAGTTGCGCAAGGACCTCGACGGTACCGACTCCGAGACCAAGATCAAGAAGATCGCCAAGCGGCTGAAGGTGCTGGAGGCGTTCCACAAGTCCGGCATCAAGCCGGAGTGGATGATCATGGAAGTGCTGCCGGTGCTGCCGCCGGAACTGCGCCCGCTGGTGCCGCTGGATGGCGGGCGCTTCGCCACCTCGGATCTGAACGACCTGTACCGGCGCGTCATCAACCGCAACAACCGGCTGAAGCGCCTGCTCGAGCTCAAAGCGCCGGAAATCATCGTGCGCAACGAGAAGCGCATGCTGCAGGAAGCGGTGGACTCGCTGCTGGACAACGGCCGTCGCGGCAAGGCCATGACCGGCGCCAACAAGCGTCCGCTCAAATCCTTGGCCGATATGATCAAGGGTAAGGGCGGCCGCTTCCGCCAGAACCTGCTGGGCAAGCGCGTCGACTACTCCGGCCGCTCCGTGATCGTGGTGGGTCCCCAGCTCAAGCTGCATCAGTGCGGCTTGCCCAAGAAGATGGCGCTGGAACTGTTCAAGCCCTTCATCTTCCACAAGCTGGAGGTGATGGGGCTCGCCACCACCATCAAGGCGGCCAAGCGCCTGGTCGAGCAGGAGGTGCCCGAAGTCTGGGATATTCTCGAAGAGGTGATCCGCGAACACCCGGTAATGCTCAACCGTGCGCCGACGCTGCATCGCCTGGGCATACAGGCCTTCGAGCCGGTGCTGATCGAGGGCAAGGCGATCCAGCTGCATCCGCTGGTTTGCGCTGCCTTCAACGCCGACTTCGACGGCGACCAGATGGCCGTGCACGTGCCGCTGTCGCTGGAAGCGCAGATGGAGGCACGCACGCTGATGCTGTCGTCGAACAACGTGCTGTCCCCGGCCAACGGCGATCCGATCATCGTGCCGTCCCAGGACATCGTGCTGGGCTTGTACTACGTCACGCGCGAGAAGCTCGGTGCGGTGGGCGAGGGCATGGCCTTCATCGACGTGTCCGAGGTGCTGCGCGCCTACGACAGCCGACAGGTCGAGATCCAGGCGCGCGTCAAGGTGCGCATCAAGGAGCTGGAGCGAGGCGCCGACGGCGCGATAGTGGAAAAGTGGAATCGTTATGAGACCACTGTCGGCCGCGCGCTGTTGTCCGAGATTCTGCCGGTGGGCCTGCCGTTCCCGCTGATCAACAAGCCGCTCAAGAAGAAGGAGATCTCGCGGCTGATCAACGCCAGCTTCCGCCGGTGCGGCTTGCGCGAGACGGTGATCTTCGCCGACAAGCTCATGTACACCGGTTTCAGCTACGCCACCCGCGCCGGCATTTCCATCGCGGTGGACGACATGCAGGTGCCGCCGCAGAAGCACGACATCATCGCTACCGCGGAGAAAGAGGTACAGGAGATCGAGTCGCAGTACACCTCGGGACTGGTCACCCAGGGCGAGCGCTACAACAAGGTGGTGGACATCTGGGGCCGCGCCGGCGACATGGTCGCCAAGGCCATGATGGACCAGCTGGGCACAGAGCCGGTGCAGGAATGGGACGGCAAGAAGGAGCAGTGGCAGCCGATGAAGGACAAGAAGGGTGCGCCCGTGTTCCAGGAATCGTTCAACGCGATCTACATGATGGCCGACTCCGGGGCGCGCGGCTCAGCGGCACAGATCCGGCAGCTGGCCGGCATGCGCGGGCTGATGGCGAAGCCCGACGGCTCCATCATCGAGACGCCGATCACGGCCAACTTCCGCGAGGGGCTGAACGTGCTGCAGTACTTCATCTCGACGCACGGCGCGCGCAAAGGTCTGGCCGATACGGCGTTGAAGACCGCCAATTCGGGTTATCTGACGCGCCGTCTGGTGGACGTTACGCAGGACCTGGTTGTGATCGAAGACGACTGCGGCACCACCAACGGCGTCCCGATGAAAGCCTTGATCGAGGGCGGCGAGGTGGTGGAAGCGTTGCGCGAGCGCATGCTTGGCCGCGTTTGCGCCACGGACATCAACCATCCGGAGAGCGGACAGCCAGTGTTTACCGCCGGCACCCTGCTCAATGAGGACGAGGTGGAGCGCATCGAAGCCCTCGGTATCGACGAAGTGCGGGTGCGCACGCCGCTCAGCTGCGACACCCGCTACGGCTTGTGCGCCAGGTGCTATGGGCGCGATCTGGGACGTGGACAACTTGTGAACGTGGGCGAGGCCGTGGGCGTGATCGCTGCCCAGTCCATCGGCGAGCCAGGTACCCAGCTCACCATGCGTACGTTCCATATTGGCGGTGCCGCCTCCCGGACCGCCGTGGTAAGCCAGCTGGAGAGCAAGTCCAATGGCACGGTGCGGTTCTCGGCCCAGATGCGCTACGTCACCAACCCGCGCGGCGAGCCGCTGGCGATCTCTCGCAGCGGCGAGCTCACCATCGTGGACGACAACGGCCGCGAGCGCGAACGCCACAAGGTGCCCTACGGCGCGACCTTGGCGGTGACCGACGGCGCGCAGGTGAAGGCCGGCAAGATCCTGGCGTCGTGGGATCCGCATACCCGGCCGATCATCACCGAGTATGCCGGTCGCATCAAGTTCGAGAACGTAGAGGAGGGTGTGACCGTCGCCAAGCAGATCGACGAGGTCACCGGCTTATCGACCCTGGTGGTCATCGACCCGAAGCGCCGCGGCACCGCCACGGTCAAGGGGCTGCGTCCGAGCGTGAAGCTGATCGACGACAAGGGCAAGGAGGTGAAGATCCCCGGTACCGAGCTGCCGGTGAACATCACGTTCCAGAACCACTCCATCATCACGGTGAAAGATGGGCAGCAGGTCCAGGTAGGAGAGGTGCTGGCGCGCATTCCGCAGGAAACCTCCAAGACCCGCGACATCACCGGCGGTCTGCCGCGTGTGGCCGAGCTGTTCGAGGCCCGCTCCCCCAAGGATGCCGGCATGCTGGCGGAGGTCACCGGCACGGTGTCTTTCGGCAAGGACACCAAGGGCAAGCAGCGCCTGGTCATCACCGACCTGGACGGCGTTCCGCACGAGTACCTGATCCCGAAGGACAAGCACGTGATGGCCCATGACGGCCAGGTGGTGAACAAGGGCGAGATGATCGTGGACGGCCCGGCCGATCCGCACGACATTCTCCGGTTGCTCGGGGTGGAGGCGCTCGCACGCTACATCACGGACGAGGTTCAGGATGTGTACCGCTTGCAGGGCGTGAAGATCAACGACAAGCACATCGAAGTGATCGTGCGTCAGATGCTGCGTCGCGTGCAGATCGCCGATGCCGGCGACAGCAAGTTCATCCCCGGCGAGCAGGTAGAGCGGGCCGAAGTGCTGGAGGAAAACGAGGGCTTGGAGAAGGAAGGGAAGCATCCCGCGACTTTCGACTACATGCTGCTCGGGATCACCAAGGCGTCACTGTCCACCGATTCGTTCATCTCGGCGGCTTCGTTCCAGGAGACGACCCGCGTGCTTACCGAGGCGGCGATCATGGGCAAGCGCGATGACCTGCGCGGACTGAAGGAAAACGTGATCGTTGGCAGGCTGATTCCCGCGGGCACCGGGCTGGCTTACCACAACACCCGGCGCAAGCAGCAGGCCGGGGAGGATGTGGCGGCGACGCCCGGATCTGGTGGAAGCCGATGCCGGACTTTCGGCCCCGGACGAGCAGGTCGCCTGAGCCATACTGCGTTGCGCTCAGAGGGCAGGGATCGGGACAGTGTTTGAGAGGCGGGGCGGCTGGCCGCCCCGGCCTCTTCTGCTTGACACCCCTGTCGTAGGGCCATAAAATCTCGCGTCTTTTTACCCGACTTTCCGGCGAGCATCCCCGGGGAGCGGGGCGAGGCGGTTGGACCGATCGGGACGGCATCTGGCCGTCCCCGATTTTTTCTGAAGTGTGGATTTGGTGCTGGCCAGGTTTTGTCCGGCTGGTTCTTAGCCCCGCAACCGACGGGCGGTGGGAACGGGACGCGATGCAAACGCGTCTGCGCCCGCAGATTCAGGCGAAACAGCGCAATTAATCAAAAAGTTAAGAGGCCGTAGATGCCGACAGTCAATCAGCTCGTGCGCAAGCCGCGCGTAGCCAGGCGCCCGAAGAGCAAAGTTCCGGCCCTGGAGAACTGCCCTCAGAAGCGGGGCGTGTGCACTCGTGTGTACACCACGACGCCCAAGAAGCCCAACTCAGCTCTGCGCAAAGTCGCCAAGGTGCGACTCACCAATGGCTACGAGGTGATCGGCTACATCGGCGGCGAGGGCCACAACCTGCAGGAGCACTCGGTGGTGCTGATTCGCGGTGGGCGCGTCAAGGATCTGCCTGGTGTGCGCTATCACGTGGTGCGCGGCAGCCTGGACACCCAGGGCGTGAAAGACCGCAAGCAGAGCCGTTCCAAGTACGGCGCGAAGCGCCCGAAGGCGGCTTGAAGCCGGCAGCTTAAGGAGATTCGAGGAAGCCCATGCCAAGACGCAGAGAGATAGCCAAGCGGGAGGTCCTGCCCGATCCGAAGTACATCAGCCAGGACGTGGCGAAGTTCATCAATGTCGTCATGACCCGCGGCAAGAAGTCGGTAGCCGAGCGCATGGTCTACGGCGCGTTCGAGCAGATTGCCAAGAAAGCCAACAAGGACCCGCTGGAGATATTCTCTACTGCCCTGTCGAACATCCGGCCCATGGTCGAGGTAAAGAGCCGCCGCGTGGGCGGGGCCAACTACCAGGTGCCGGTGGAAGTGCGCTCGGTACGCCGTACCGCGCTGGCCATGCGCTGGCTGCGAGACGCGGCACGCAAGCGCTCCGAGAAGTCCATGGCCGCGCGGCTGGCGAACGAGCTGCAGGAGGCGGCCGAAGGCCGTGGCGGGGCGATGAAGAAGCGCGAGGAAGTGCACCGCATGGCGGAAGCCAACAAAGCCTTCTCCCATTACCGGTTCTGACCAGCAGCAGGAATACCCAAGTGGCACGTGTTACACCCATCGAGCGCTACCGCAACATCGGCATCAGTGCGCACATCGATGCCGGCAAGACCACGACCACCGAGCGCATCCTGTTCTACACCGGGGTGTCGCACAAGATGGGCGAGGTGCATGACGGTGCCACCGTCATGGACTGGATGGAGCAGGAGCGCGAGCGCGGCATCACGATCACGTCCGCCGCTACCACTTGCTTCTGGAAGGGCATGGACGGCAAGTACCCCGAGCACCACATCAACATCATCGACACGCCCGGCCATGTCGACTTCACGATCGAGGTCGAGCGCTCCATGCGTGTGCTCGATGGTGCATGCATGGTGTACGACTCGGTAGGCGGGGTGCAGCCGCAGTCGGAGACGGTTTGGCGCCAGGCCACCAAGTACAAGGTGCCACGCCTCGCATTCGTCAACAAGATGGATCGCGTCGGCGCAGACTTCTTCAAGGTGTACCGGCAGATGCGCGAGCGCTTGATGGCCAATCCGATCCCGATCCAGATTCCGATCGGCGCCGAAGACAAGTTCGAAGGCGTGGTCGACCTGGTGCGCATGCAGGGGATCGTCTGGGACGACAGCACCCAGGGGACCAAGTTCGAGTTCCGCGACATTCCCGCCGACTTGAAAGACCTGGCCCGGGAGTGGCGCGAAAAGATGGTCGAGGCTGCGGCCGAGGCCAACGAAGAGCTGATGGACAAGTACCTCGAAGAGGGCGATCTGTCGGCCGACGATATCAAGAAGGGGCTGCGGACGCGCACGATCGCCAGCGAGATCGTGCCGATGTTGTGCGGTTCGGCGTTCAAGAACAAGGGCGTTCAGGCCATGCTCGATGCGGTGATCGACTACATGCCGGCCCCGAACGACATCCCGCCCGTGAAAGGGTTGCTCGAGAACGGCCAGGTCGGGGAGCGCAAGGCCAGTGACGACGAGCCCTTCGCCGGGCTTGCCTTCAAGATCATGACCGACCCCTACGTGGGGCAGTTGATCTTCTTCCGCGTCTATTCCGGTGTGGTGAATTCGGGCGACAGCCTCTACAACCCGATCAAGGGCAAGAAAGAGCGTCTGGGTCGGCTGCTGCAGATGCACGCCAACCAGCGTGAGGAAATCAAGGAAGTGCGCGCGGGCGATATCGCCGCGGCCGTCGGCCTGAAGCAAGCCACTACCGGTGACACGCTGTGCGATCCGGACAAGATCATCATCCTGGAGAAGATGGAATTTCCGGAGCCGGTGATCTCCCAGGCGGTCGAACCGAAGACCAAGGCGGACCAGGAGAAAATGGGTGTCGCGCTCGGCCGTCTGGCGCAGGAAGATCCGTCCTTCCGCGTCCGCACCGACGAAGAGTCGGGCCAGACCATCATCTCCGGCATGGGCGAGCTGCATCTCGAGATCATCGTCGACCGCATGCGGCGCGAGTTCAGCGTCGAGGCCAACGTCGGCAAGCCGCAGGTAGCCTACCGCGAAGCGATCAA
The DNA here is from genome assembly GCA_963741215.1 of uncultured beta proteobacterium. GTDB lineage: Bacteria > Pseudomonadota > Gammaproteobacteria > Burkholderiales > SHXO01 > SHXO01. The sequence goes on along the minus strand of CAVUHQ010000001.1, from coordinate 64,270 downwards.
GAAGCCGGTCGAAGTCGAGGGCAAGTTCATCAAGCAGTCCGGCGGCAAAGGGCAGTACGGCCATGTCTGGCTGAAACTGGAGCCCAACCCCGCAGGCAAGGGCTACGAGTTCGTCGATGCCATCAAGGGCGGCACGGTCCCGCGCGAGTACATCCCTGCGGTGCAAAAGGGTGTGGCGGATTCTCTGACCAACGGCGTGCTGGCAGGCTACCCCGTGGTTGACGTCAAGGTGACTCTGACGGACGGTTCCTACCATGAGGTGGATTCATCCGAGCAGGCCTTCAAGATGGCGGGCTCGATCGCCTTCAAGGACGGCATGCGCAAGGCGAGCCCGGTGCTGCTGGAACCGATGATGGCGGTGGAAGTGGAAACGCCTGAGGACTTCATGGGCAACGTGGTGGGAGACCTGTCCTCCCGCCGCGGCATGATCCAGGGCATGGAAGATCAGGTCGGCGGGATCAAGGTGGTGAAGGCGGAGGTGCCGCTGGCCGAGATGTTCGGCTACTCGACCACGCTGCGCTCGTTGAGCCAGGGGCGCGCCACTTACACGATGGAGTTCAAGCACTATTCCGAAGCGCCCAAGAGCGTGGCGGAGGCGATCATCAACCGCAATCCTGACAAAGACAACAAGTAGTGAGGTAAGGAACCATCATGGCGAAAGGAAAGTTCGAGCGGACGAAGCCGCACGTGAACGTGGGGACGATAGGTCACGTGGACCATGGGAAGACGACGCTGACGGCGGCGCTGACGCTGGTGCTGTCGAAGAAGTTTGGCGGTGAGGCGAAGGCCTACGACCAGATCGACAATGCGCCGGAGGAGAAGGCGCGCGGGATCACGATCAACACGGCGCACGTGGAATACGAGACGGCCAAGCGGCACTATGCGCACGTGGACTGTCCGGGGCATGCCGATTACGTGAAGAACATGATCACCGGTGCGGCGCAGATGGACGGGGCGATTCTGGTGTGCTCGGCGGCCGATGGGCCGATGCCGCAGACGCGCGAGCACATTTTGCTGGCGCGCCAGGTGGGGGTGCCCTACATCATCGTGTACCTGAACAAGGCGGACATGGTCGATGATGCGGAGCTGCTGGAGTTGGTCGAGCTGGAAGTGCGCGAGCTGCTGACCAAGTACGAGTTTCCGGGGGACAAGACCCCGATCATCATCGGCTCGGCGTTGAAGGCGCTGGAAGGCGACAAAGGCGATCTGGGGGAAGGTTCGATCTTCAAGCTGGCCGATGCGCTGGACAGCTACATTCCGCAGCCCAAGCGGGCGCTGGACGGGCCGTTTCTGATGCCGGTGGAAGACGTGTTCTCGATCTCGGGACGCGGCACGGTGGTGACTGGGCGGGTGGAGCGCGGGATCGTGAAGGTGGGCGATGAGATCGAGATCGTGGGCTTGAAGCCCACCATCAAGACCGTGTGCACCGGGGTGGAGATGTTTCGCAAGCTGCTCGATCAGGGGCAGGCGGGGGACAACATCGGGGTGCTGCTGAGGGGCACCAAGCGCGAGGAAGTCGAGCGCGGGCAAGTGCTGGCCAAGCCCGGGTCGATCACCCCGCACACCAAGTTCACCGCCGAGGTGTACGTGCTGAGCAAAGAGGAAGGCGGGCGGCACACGCCGTTTTTCAACGGTTACCGGCCGCAGTTTTATTTCCGGACCACGGACGTGACCGGGGCGGTGGAACTGCCGCAGGGCACCGAGATGGTGATGCCGGGGGACAACATAGCGATCGTGGTGACGCTGATCGTGCCCATCGCGATGGAAGAGGGGTTGCGCTTTGCCATCCGCGAGGGCGGGCGCACCGTGGGCGCCGGCGTGGTGGCCAAGATTCTGGAGTAACGGGATTCTGGAGTAGCGGGATGCTGGAGCAAGGGACTGGTCTCTAGTCCCTCACGATTCATAAGCGGAGCGACAAACATGGCTGTGCAGAATCAGAAGATCCGGATCCGGCTGAAGGCGTTCGACTACCGCTTGATCGACCAGTCGGCTCTGGAGATCGTGGAGACCGCGAAGCGCACCGGTGCCGTGGTCAAGGGGCCTGTCCCTCTGCCGACGCGCATCGAGCGCTTCGACGTGCTGCGCTCACCGCACGTGAACAAGACCTCGCGCGATCAGTTCGAGATCCGCACTCACCTGCGCCTGATGGACATCATCGATCCGACCGACAAGACGGTGGACGCGCTGATGAAGCTCGATCTGCCGGCCGGCGTGGACGTAGAAATCAAGCTGTAACGCCGGTCGTTTTTCGATTCTTGTTTTTTTAAACCCGCGCCTTAAGGGCGCATGAATGCCCTGGCCGGCCAACTGCAGCCGGCACCTCTGAAGAGGGAAGAACAATGACATTAGGACTCGTCGGCCGCAAGGTTGGCATGACGCGGCTGTTCACCGATGAGGGCGACGCCGTCCCGGTGACTGTCGTGGACGTGTCCAACAATCGCGTGACACAGATCAAGACACCGGAGAACGATGGCTACACTGCCGTCCAGGTGACCTACGGCAAGCGTCGCGCGAGCCGCGTCACCCGGCCCATGGCTGGCCACTTTGCCAAGGCCGGAACCGAGGCAGGCTCGGTGCTGCGGGAGTTTCCCGTCAGCGTCGAGGAGGCCGCCGGGCTGAAGGCTGGTTCCACCATTGGCGCCGACATCTTCAAGGTCGGCCAGAAGGTCGATGTCAGCGGGGACACGCTCGGCAAGGGCTTTGCCGGCGTCATCAAGCGGCACAACTTTTCGTCCAACCGCGCCAGCCACGGCAACTCTGTCTCTCACAACAAGCCCGGCTCTACCGGCCAAAACCAGAGTCCCAGCAAAGTCTTCCCGGGCAAGCGCATGGCAGGCCACATGGGAGACGTGCGCTCGACGGCGCAGAACCTGGAGATCGTGCGTATCGACGCCGAACGCCAGCTCCTCATGATCAGGGGTTCGCTGCCTGGCTCCAAGGGTGGCAACGTGGTCGTGTCTCCAACGGTCAGGGTGAGGGCGTAAATGGAACTGCCGGTTATCGACGACAAGGGCCATCCGCAGGCGAAGCTGGCCGCGTCCGACGCCTTCTTCGGTCGCGAGTACAACGAAGCGCTGGTGCACCAGCTGGTCACCGCCTATCTGGCCAACGCGCGCCTCGGAACGCGCGCCCAGAAGGGGCGCAGCGACATCAACAAGTCGAAGAAGAAGCCGTGGAAGCAGAAGGGCACCGGCCGGGCACGCGCCGGGAAGGCGTCCAGCCCGCTGTGGCGCGGCGGGGGCAAGATCTTCCCCAACAGCCCGGACGAGAACTTCAGCCAGAAGGTCAATCGCAAGGCGTATCGTGCCGGGATCAGCGCGATCCTCTCGCAGCTGGCGCGTGAGGGCCGCTTGTCGGTGGTGGATAGCTTCGCCCTGGATCAGCCGAAGACCAAGCTGCTGGCGCAGAAGCTCAAGGGCATGGGGCTCGATAGCGTCCTGGTCATCACCGACAGCGTCGACGAGAACCTGTACCTGTCCTCGCGCAACCTGCCCAACGTGCTGGTGATCGAGCCCAAGAACGCGGACCCGGTGAGCCTGCTCAAGTTCGAGCGAACGCTGCTGACCCGGGCGCGGTGGCCAAGATCGAGGAGATGCTGGCGTGAATGCGAGAACCTTCAACCCGGAGCGCCTGATGCAGGTGCTCATCGCCCCGCAGGTGTCCGAGAAGAGCACGTTCGTCGGCGAGAAGAATAACCAGGTCATCTTTCGCGTCATGCCCGACGCCACCAAGCCGGAGATCAAGGCGGCGGTGGAGTTGATGTTCAAGGTCGACGTGGTGGGCGTGCAGACCTCCAACGTGAAAGGCAAGGAGAAGCGCTTCGGGCGCTTCGTCGGCCGCCGCCGCAACTGGAAGAAGGCTTTCGTCAGCTTGAAGCCGGGCCAGGAGATCAACCTCGCCGCCGGCGAGACCAAGTGACCTAGGAGCCCGTCATGCCACTGATCAAAGTCAAACCTACATCTCCGGGCCGCCGCGCGCTGGTGAAGGTGGTTACGCCCGAGTTGCACAAAGGCAAACCCGTCGCCGGACTGCTGGAGAAGAAGTCGAGCAAGGCCGGCCGCAATAACATGGGGCATGTCACCACTCGCCACCAGGGCGGGGGCCACAAGCAGCACTACCGCATCGTCGACTTCGTGCGTGACAAGGATGGGATCCCGGCCAAAGTCGAGCGGCTCGAATACGACCCGAACCGCAGCGCACATCTGGCGCTGCTGTGCTACGCCGACGGCGAGCGCCGCTACATCATCGCCGCGAAAGGCCTGGTCGCCGGCCAGCAGGTGGTGAGCGGAGCCGACGCGCCGATCAAGGCAGGCAACACTTTGCCCCTGCGCAACATACCGGTCGGTACCACCATTCACTGCATCGAGATGCTGCCGGGCAAAGGTGCTCAGATGGCCCGTGCCGCCGGCACATCGGTGCAGCTGCTGGCGCGGGAAGGAACCTACGCGCAGTTGCGCCTGCGCTCCGGCGAGATCCGCCGGGTGCACGTGGATTGCCGCGCCACCATCGGCGAGGTCGGCAACGAAGAGCACAATCTGGAGTCCATCGGCAAGGCCGGCCGGCAACGCTGGCGTGGCATTCGCCCAACGGTGCGCGGTGTGGCGATGAACCCGGTCGATCACCCGCACGGCGGCGGCGAAGGCAAGACCGGCACCAAGCGCGACCCGGTCACGCCCTGGGGGCAGTACACCAAGGGGTACAAGACGCGCAAGAACAAGCGCACCCAGAGCATGATCGTGCGCAGCCGGCATAGAGCATAGGGACCACGAATATGGCACGTTCAGTCAAGAAAGGCCCGTTCGCCGACCATCATCTGGTGGCGAAGGTGGAGAAGGCCAAGGCGACCAGCGACAAGCGCCCGATCAAGACCTGGTCGCGGCGCTCCACCGTCATGCCGGACTTCGTGGGGCTGACCATCGCCGTGCACAACGGCAAGCAGCACATCCCGGTGTACATCACCGAGAACATGGTGGGACACAAGCTCGGCGAGTTCGCGATGACCCGCACCTTCAAAGGCCACCCGGCCGACAAGAAGGCGGCGGTGTCGTCGCAGCCGAAGAAATGAAGGGAACAGACATGCAGACTTCGGCCAAATTGCGCGGCGTGCGGCTGTCGGCCCAGAAAGGCCGGCTGGTCGCAGACCAGATCCGCGGGCTACCCGTGGACAAGGCACTCAACGTCCTCTCTTTCAGCCCGCAAAAGGCGGCGGGGATCATCCGCAAGGTACTGGAATCGGCCATCGCCAATGCCGAGCACAACGACGGTGCCGATGTAGACGAGTTGAAGGTCAAGTACATCTTCGTGGAGCGCGGCACGTTTCTGCGCCGCTTCCGCGCCAGCGCCAAGGGCCGGGCATCGAAGATCATGAAGCCCACGTGCCACATCTTCGTGACGGTCGGGGACTAGAGGAGCTTTATATGGGCCAGAAGATAAACCCGATCGGCTTTCGCCTCTCGGTGCTGCGCAACTGGAGCTTCGCGCTGGTACGCCAACACCAAGAACTTCCCGGTCATGCTGAACGAGGACATCAAGGTACGCGATTTCCTCAAGAAGAAGCTGTCGCACGCCGCGGTCAGCAAGCGTGGTGATCGAGCGGCCGGCCAAGAACGCCCGCATCACCATCCACAGCGCGCGTCCCGGTGTGGTCATCGGCAAGAAGGGCGAGGACATCGAGTCGTTGCGCGGACAGCTGCAGCGGCTGATGGGCGTGCCGGTGCACGTCAACATCGAAGAGGTGCGCAAGCCCGAGCTCGACGCGCAGCTGATCGCCGACAACATCGCGGCGCAGCTGGAGAAGCGCATCATGTTCCGCCGCGCGATGAAGCGCGCCATGACCAACGCCATGCGTCTGGGCGCGCAAGGCATCAAGATCATGAGCGCCGGACGCCTGAACGGCATCGAGATCGCGCGTACCGAGTGGTATCGCGAGGGCCGTGTGCCGCTGCATACCCTGCGTGCCGATATCGACTACGGTTTTGCCGAGGCCAAGACCACTTACGGCGTGATCGGCATCAAGGTGTGGGTGTTCAAGGGCGAGGTGCTGGGCAAGGGCGAGCAGCCGGCCGTGGCACCCGCGGCCGAACCCGAGCGCAAGCCCAGACGAGCAGGAGCCAAGCATGTTGCAGCCAGCTAGGAGCAAGTTCCGCAAGTATCAGAAGGGCCGCAACAAGGGTGTGGCTACGCGCGGGGCCAAGGTGAGCTTCGGGGAGTGGGGCCTGAAGGCGACCGGGCGTGGCCGCCTGACCGCACGCCAGATCGAGGCCGCGCGCCGGGCCATGACGCGTCACATCAAGCGCGGCGGCCGCATCTGGATCCGTATTTTTCCGGACAAGCCGATATCGCGTAAGCCGGCCGAAGTGCGCATGGGCAACGGCAAGGGCAATCCAGAGTACTTCGTGGCCGAGATCCAGCCCGGCAAAGTCCTGTACGAGATGGACGGGGTGGACGAGACACTCGCGCGCGAGGCGTTCCGCCTGGCCGCGGCCAAGCTGCCCATCTCCACCACTTTTGTGTCCCGACAGCTGGGGTAAGCCATGGACTCGAAGGAACTGCGGGCCAAGGGCCCGGCGGAGCTCAAGCAAGAGCTCAACGCGCTGCTCAAAGCGCATTTTGGCCTGCGCATGCAGCAGGCGACGCAGCAGCTCACCAATACCAGTGAGTTGACCAAGACACGCCGCGCGATTGCGCGCGTGCGCACCATTCTGGCCGAGAAAGCGAGGCAGGCATGAGCGAGGCAGCGATGAGCGACGCCGGGACGACCGAGCAGGCGGGCATGCGCCGGCGGCTGACCGGCCGAGTCGTCAGCGACAAGATGGACAAGACCGTCACCGTTCTGGTGGAGCGGCGGGTACAGCACCCCTTGTACAACAAGTTCGTCGGGCGGTCGAAGAAGTACCACGCCCACGACGAGCAGAACGAGTACCACACGGGCGACCTGGTCCTGATCGAGGAGTGCCGGCCGATTGCGAAGACCAAAGCCTGGCGCGTCGTGAAACTGGTGGAGAAGGCGCGCGAGGACTGAGTGCCAGCCTTGCGCGGCGTCCCGAATGCGACCTATAATGCGCGGTTTTTCGCACCTGGAATGACGGCTGCTGAGGCCCCGCTGGAGCGGGGATGCTTGAGCGGCTTTCGACCCGCCCGCGCCATGAGGCGGGTACCTAAACCCCCGACGGGGTCCAAGACTGGCCGCCAAGCGTCCTTCCTGCAAGGCCGGCGGAGAAAGTTGGAGAAGAGCAAATGATTCAGATGGAGACGATGCTCGACGTGGCCGACAACACCGGCGCGCGCTCGGTGATGTGCATCAAGGTGCTGGGCGGATCGAAACGGCGCTACGCGGGGATCGGCGACGTGATCAAGGTGAGCGTGAAGGATGCCGCTCCGCGCGGGCGCGTCAAGAAGGGCGAGATCTACAACGCGGTGGTGGTGCGCACACGGCACGGCGTGCGGCGTCAGGACGGCTCATTGCTCAAGTTCGACACCAATGCCGCGGTGTTGCTCAACAACAAGCTCGAGCCCATCGGCACGCGCATCTTCGGGCCGGTGACCAGAGAGCTGCGCACCGAGCGGTTCATGAAAATCGTCTCTCTGGCGCCCGAAGTGCTGTAACAGGGCCCGGTTTGATTACGAACGGCGTAGAGGACTGCAGCGCATGCGCAAGATCAAGAAAGGCGACGACGTGATCGTCATCGCCGGCAAAGACAAGGGCAAACGCGGTTCGGTGCTGCGCGTCGTCGACGCCGAGCACGTGCTGGTCGAGGGCATCAACCTGGTGAAGAAGCACCAGCGTCCTAACCCGATGAAGGGAACCGCTGGCGGAATCGTCGACAAGGAAATGCCGCTGCACATGTCCAACGTGGCCATCTACAACCCGGCCTCGCAAAAAGGGCGACCGCGTCGGGATCAAGCTGCTGAGCGATGGGCGCCGCGTGCGGGTGTTCAGATCCAACGGCGAAATGATAGACGCTTGAGAATAGCTGGCGCTGATCCGGAGAACATGACTGATGGCGCGTCTACAGGAACACTACAAAAAGGTCGTGGTTCAGGACCTGATGAAGAAGTTCGGCTACAAGTCCGTGATGCAGGTGCCGCGCATCCAGAAGATCGTCCTCAACATGGGCGTCGGCGAGGCGGTGGGCGACAAGAAGATCATGGATAACGCGGTGGGTGACTTGACCAAGATCGCCGGCCAGAAGCCGATCGTCACCCTGGCGCGCACGTCAATCGCGACGTTCAAGATCCGCAAGGGTTATCCCGTCGGGTGCACGGTGACGCTACGCGGGACGCGCATGTACGAGTTTCTCGATCGGCTGGTCGCGGTTGCGATTCCCCGTATACGCGACTTCCGCGGCATTTCCGGCCGCTCCTTCGACGGGCGCGGCAACTTCAACCTTGGGGTGAAGGAGCAGATCATCTTCCCCGAGATCGAGTACGACAAGATCGATGCTATCCGGGGGCTGAATATCAGCATCGCCACCACCGCGAAGTCCGACGACGAAGCCAAGGCGCTGCTCGCGGCCTTCAACTTCCCGTTCAGAAACTGAAGGATCGGTATGGCCAAGCTTGCACTTGTGAACCGCGAGCAGAAACGGCGCGCAGCCGTGAAGAAGTATGCCGCGAAACGGAGCGAACTGATCGCTGCTGTCCAGAACCTCAAGCTGTCCGAAGAGGAGCGCTACGAAGCCCGGCTCAAGCTCCAGCAGCTTCCGCGCAACGCCAGCCCGGTTCGGCTGCGCAATCGCTGCGCGTTGACCGGACGGCCGCGGGGGGTATTCCGCAAGTTCGGCCTGGGACGCAGCAAGCTGCGCGACATCGCCATGCGTGGCGAGATTCCCGGCGTCATCAAGGCGAGCTGGTAGCAGGAGGTTATGCATGAGCATGAGTGATCCGATCGCCGACATGCTGACGCGCATTCGCAATGCGCAGGCTTCGGAGAAGACATCTGTCGTGATGCCGTCCAGCAAGATCAAAGCGGCCATCGCCAAGGTGCTGAAGGACGAAGGGTATATCGAAGACTTCAAGATCAGCCAGGATGGCGCCAAGACCTTCCTCGAGCTTGGCTTGAGGTACTACGCCGGGCGTCCGGTGATCGAGAAGATCGAGCGCGTAAGCCGGCCAGGACTGCGCATATACAAGGCCAGCCGGGACATCCCGGAGGTCATGAACGGACTGGGGATCGCCATCGTGTCCACCTCACGCGGCGTGATGACCGACCGCAAAGCGCGCGCCAGCGGCGTCGGCGGCGAAGTCCTCTGCATCGTGGCCTGACCGGCCAAGCGGGGAACCTAGGGCTTAGCGAGGTCAAAATGTCCAGAATCGGAAAAATGCCTGTGGCGGTGCCCTCCGGAGTGGAGGTGGCGGTGAGCGCGGCCGAGGTGTCGGTCAAAGGACCGCTCGGCACTTTGAAGCAGCCGTTGAGCCCCCATCTCAGGGTGAAGCGCGAGGCGAACCAGGTCCTGGTCGAAGCGGGGGACGAGTCGATCCAGGCCGACGCCATGAGCGGAACGTTGCGAGCGCTGCTGGCCAACATGGTTCAGGGCGTAAGCAAAGGTTTCGAGCGGAAGCTCACGCTGGTCGGAGTTGGCTACCGCGCTCAGGCCCAGGGTGACAAACTCAACTTGTCGCTCGGCTTTTCGCACCCCGTCGTGCATCAGATGCCGAAGGGCGTCAAAGTCGAGACCCCGACTCAGACCGAAATCCTGATCAAGGGGATCGACAAGCAGCAGGTCGGCCAGGTGGCCGCCGAAGTCCGCGCCTATCGCCCGCCGGAACCTTACAAGGGCAAAGGCGTGCGCTACGCGGACGAGGTCGTGATCCTGAAAGAGACCAAGAAGAAATAATACGAGCGGACAATCGTTGCGGTGAAGCCATGATCGACAAGAAACAGTCTCGGATGCGCAGGGCGCGGCAGACGCGCCTCAGAATCCTGGAGCAAAGAGCGGTGCGCCTTACCGTGCGCCGGTCCAATCTGCACATCTATGCCCAGGTGATCGATGCCTCGGGCGCGAATGTGATCGCAGCGCGTCCAGCCTGGACAAGGACATGCGCGGACAGGTGGCCAATGGCGGCAACGTCAAGGCAGCGGCTCTGGTGGGTAAGCGCATCGCCGAGAAAGCGCGCGAGAAGGGCGTCGAGAAAGTCGCCTTCGACCGCTCCGGATACAAATATCACGGCCGCGTGAAAGCGCTGGCCGAGGCGGCGCGCGAAGCCGGCCTCAAGTTCTAGGAGCCCAGGATCATGGCGAGAGCACCGCAGTCGAGAGCACCGCAGAACGAAGAGCGCGGCGATGGCCTGCGCGAGAAGATGATCTCCGTGAACCGTGTCACCAAGGTGGTGAAGGGGGGGCGCATTCTCGGCTTCGCCGCCCTGACCGTGGTGGGTGACGGCGATGGCGGCATCGGCATGGGCAAGGGCAAGGCGCGTGAAGTTCCGGTCGCGGTCCAGAAGGCGATGGAGGAGGCGCGACGCCGACTGGTCAAGGTCAGTCTGAAGAACGGCACGCTGCATCATGCGGTGATCGGCGAGCATGGAGCCGCCAAGGTGCTGATCCAGCCGGCCTCGGACGGCACTGGCATCATCGCCGGCGGGCCCATGCGCGCGGTGTTCGAAGTGATGGGCGTACAGAACGTGCTGGCGAAGTGCTTTGGGTCGACCAACCCCTACAACGTGGTGCGTGCGACGCTCGACGCGCTCACCTCGATGAATACGCCGGCCGAGATCGCTGCCAAGCGCGGCAAGAGCGTCGAAGAGATCATGGGGCAGTGACATATGGCGCAGGATAACAAGACCAATGCCAAGACCATCAAGGTCACGCTGGTGCGCAGCGTGATCAACACGCGCGCCAGCCATCGCTCGACCGTGCGCGGCCTCGGGCTGCGCCGCATCAACCACACCGTCGAGGTGGAGGACACCCCGGCAGTGCGCGGGATGATCAACAAGGTCGGCTATCTGCTGAGGCTCGAGGACTAGATGCGGCTCAACACACTGAAACCGCCGGCCGGGGCGACACACGCGCGCAAGCGCGTCGGCCGCGGCATCGGCAGCGGACACGGGAAGACCGCCGGGCTGGGTCATAAGGGCCAGAGGGCGCGCTCCGGCGGCTATCACAAGGTCGGCTTCGAAGGCGGCCAGATGCCGTTGCAGCGGCGCTTGCCCAAACGCGGATTCTTTTCCCTGGACAGGAAGCTGACTGCAGAGGTGCGCCTGGCCCAGCTCAACGGAATCGACGCCGGCACCATCGATCTCGCCAGCCTGAAGCAGGCTGGGATTGTGCCCCGCTACGCTCTACAGGCGAAGGTCATCCTCGCCGGCGCGATCGAGCGTGCCGTGAAACTGGAGGGCATCCTCGCCACCAAGGGAGCACGCGCCGCAATCGAGGCGGCCGGCGGCACCGTAGCGGAAGCGGCTCCCGACGCTGGGACCAAAGCTGGCGGCGGCAAGAAAGACGCCCGGAGGGCTGCTGCCGTAGCCAAGAAACAGACGCGTGCAGCCGAGAAAGTCGCTGCCGCCGCCGCGAAGGCTGCCGGAAAGGCCGCGAAAGAAGCGGCCGGTAGTGGCAAGGCCAAAGCGGCAGCGCGCGCTCAGGCGAAGGCGCCCGCTGGTGCCGAACCCAAGCCCGCCGGTGGTGCCAAGACCAAAGCGGCAGGCGGGGCTGGCGCGAAGCCGGCAGGCGCCGCCGGGACCAAGAAGGGATAACTGGCCTTGGCCAACGAAGGACTACTCAGCGGCGGGGCCGGACGCTTCGCGGACCTCAAGCGCAGGCTCTTGTTTCTGCTTGGGGCCTTGATCGTCTACCGGGTCGGCGCGCACATCCCGGTCCCGGGCATCGATCCCGCGCAGCTGGCGGAGCTGTTCAAGGCTCAGCGCGGCGGCATCCTGGACATGTTCAACATGTTCTCGGGTGGCGCGCTGTCGCGCTTCACGATTTTTGCGCTGGGCATCATGCCCTACATCTCGTCTTCCATCATCATGCAGTTGATGTCGGTGGTGTCGCCGAAGCTGGAAGCGCTGAAGAAGGAAGGCGAATCGGGACGGCGCAAGATCACTCAGTACACGCGCTATGGGACGCTGGCGTTGGCAACCGTGCAGGCGTTCGGTATCGCCATCGCGCTGGAAGGGCAGAGGGGCCTGGTGATCGATCCGGGACTGCTGTTCCGGTTCACGACGGTCGTGACGCTGGTGACCGGGACGATGTTCCTGATGTGGCTGGGCGAGCAGATTACCGAGCGCGGCATCGGCAACGGCATTTCGCTGATCATCTTCGCCGGTATCGCGGCCGGATTGCCGCGGGCAATCGGCGGCACGCTGGAACTGGTGCGCACCGGTGCGTTCTCGATTCCGCTGGTACTGCTGTTGTTTGCCGGCGCGGTGCTGGTGACGGCGCTGGTGGTTTTCGTGGAGAGCGGTCAGCGGCGCATCCCGGTGCACTATGCCAAGCGCCAGGTGGGACGGAAAGTATATGGCGGACAGAGCTCGTTCCTGCCGCTCAAGCTGAACATGTCGGGGGTGATTCCCCCGATCTTCGCGTCCAGCCTGATCCTGTTTCCGGCCACGCTGGCGGGCTGGTTCGGCACCAGTGAGCGGGCCTACTGGTTGCGCGACATCAGCGCCCTGCTGCATCCGGGCCAGTTGCTGTACGTGGTGCTCTACGCTTCGGCGATCGTGTTCTTCTGCTACTTCTACACGGCGCTGGTATTCAACCCGAAGGAGACGGCGGAGAACCTGAAGAAATCAGGCGCTTTCGTGCCGGGGATCCGACCAGGCGAACAGACTGCGAAGTACGTGGAGCGGATCATCCTGCGGTTGACGCTGGCGGGCGCCGTGTACGTGACCCTGGTGTGCCTGCTGCCGGAGTTTCTGATCGTGAAATGGAACGTGCCGTTCTACTTTGGCGGTACCTCGCTGATGATCATCGTGGTGGTGACCATGGACTTCATGGCCCAGGTGAAGGCCTACGTGATGTCGCACCAGTACGAAAGCCTGCTCAAGAAGGCCAACTTCAAGGGCGGCGTGTTTCCGACGAGGTAAGTTAAAGCGCGCATGGCGAAGGAAGACACGATACAGATGCAGGGGGAGATTCTAGAGACCCTGCCGAACGCGACCTTCCGAGTGAAGCTGGAAAACGGACACGTGGTATTGGGACATATTTCCGGCAAGATGCGCATGCACTACATCCGCATCCTGCCGGGCGACAAGGTGACGGTGGAGCTGACGCCCTACGATCTGACGCGCGGGCGCATCGTGTTCCGCGCGAAGTGAGATGCATCGAGGAGCAAACGAAAATGAGAGTACAGGCATCGGTCAAGAAGCTGTGCCGCAACTGCAAGATCATCCGCCGCAACCGCGTGGTGCGCGTGATCTGCTCCGAACCGCGCCACAAGCAGCGTCAGGGTTAGTGTCGCGTCTCCAGGACCCGAGAGGCTAAGGACAGTCATGGCTCGTATCGCCGGGGTAAACATCCCGAACCATCAGCACGCCGAGATCGCGCTCACCGCCATCTACGGCATCGGACGCAGCACGGCGACGCAGGCTCTGCGCGGCTGCGGAATCGCGCGTACGACCAAGATCAAGGATCTGTCGGACGCGGAAATGGACAAGCTGCGCGAGCACGTGGCCAGCTCACGGTCGAGGGTGACCTGCGGCGCGAGGTCTCGATGAACATCAAGCGGCTGATGGACCTCGGCTGCTACCGCGGCGTGCGTCACCGCCGCGGCCTGCCGGTGCGCGGTCAGCGCACCCGCACCAACGCGCGCACGCGCAAGGGACCGCGCAAGCAGGCGATCAAGGCCGGCGGCGGCGTCCCGACGAAGTAACGACGCGATTCGCGTGAAGGAACCAAGACACATGGCAAAGGCAACCACCAGGGTCCGCAAGAAGGTCAAGAAGAACGTGGCCGAAGGCATCGCCCACGTTCACGCTTCCTTCAACAACACCATCGTGACCATCACCGACCGGCAGGGCAACGCACTGGCGTGGGCCACGTCGGGCAGCTCGGGCTTCAAGGGCTCGCGCAAGAGCACGCCGTTCGCGGCGCAGGTGGCTGCGGAGCAGGCCGGCCGCCAGGCGCAGGAATGCGGCGTCAAGAACCTGGAGGTGCGCATCAAGGGTCCGGGACCCGGGCGCGAGTCCGCGGTCCGGGCGCTCAACAACGTGGGGTTCAAGATCACCAGCATTTCGGACGTGACACCGGTGCCGCACAACGGTTGCCGGCCGCCGAAGAAGCGGCGCATCTGATCAGAGGGATTAAGACTCATGGCAAGAAATCTCGACGCAAAATGCCGCCAGTGCCGGCGCGAAGGCGAGAAACTGTTTCTCAAGGGCGAGAAGTGCTTCACCGACAAGTGTCCGGTGGAGCGGCGCAGCTATCCACCCGGCCAGCACGGGCAGAAACAGATCGCGGCTGTCCGGCTACGCCACTCAGCTGCGCGAAAAGCAGAAGGTGCGCCGCATCTATGGCGTGCTCGAGCGGCAGTTCCGCAAGACCTACGCGGAGGCCGATCAGGCGCAAAGGCATCACCGGCGAGAACCTGCTGCAGCTGCTCGAGAGTCGGCTGGACACCGTGGTCTACCGCATGGGCTTCGGTGCTTCGCGCTCGGAAGCGCGCCAGATCGTGCGCCACAACGGCATCCTGGTGAACGGCAAGCGCGTCAACATCCCGTCCTACCAGCTGCGGCAGGGCGACGTCGTGGAAGTGGCCGAGAAGGCCAGGGCGCAACTGCGCATCAAAGGCGCCGTCGAGGCCGCCGAGCAGCGCGGCTTCCCGGAATGGCTGGAGGTCGACGCCAAGGGCATGAAGGGCGTGTTCAAGGCCGTACCGCAGCGCTCCGACCTGCCGGCGACGATCAACGAATCGCTGGTGGTGGAACTGTATTCGAAGTAGCACTCGGATCGCGCATTTGTCCGCTCCCGCGCGGGCCGCTGGCTCGCGGGAGTCTATCGACTGGCAGTCGGCCGTGCAGAACCATTTGTCCCCTGTAGAGGCACACCTCTATGCAAAGCAGCACTCTATTGAAGCCGCGCATCATCGATGTACAAAGCCTCGGGCTGTTCCATGCCAAGGTGACGATGGAGCCGTTCGAGCGCGGCTATGGCCACACGCTGGGCAACGCTCTGCGCCGCATCCTGCTGTCCTCGATGCCCGGCTTCGCGCCGACCGAGGTCAAGATCAGCGGCGTGCTGCACGAGTACTCGACCATCGACGGCGTGCAGGAAGACGTGGTCGACCTGCTGCTCAACCTGAAAGGCATCGTGCTCAAGCTGCACAACCGCGAAGAGGCGCTGCTCAACCTGCGCAAGCAGGGCGAGGGCGTGGTGACGGCGGGCGACATCGAAGGCACGCACGACGTCGAGATCGTCAATCCGTCGCACGTCATCGCCCATCTCGCGCCGGGCGGCAAGCTCGACATGCAGATCAAGGTCGAGCAGGGCCGCGGCTACATTCCGGCCACCGCGCGTGCTGGCGTCAACAAGGAAGGGCGCGACCATCGGCAGCATTCTGCTCGATGCCTCCTTCAGCCCGGTCAAGCGCGTGAGCTACGCGGTCGAATCGGCGCGCGTCGAGCAGCGCACCGACCTCGACAAGCTGATCATGGACATCGAGACCAACGGCGTGATCGAGCCCGAGGAAGCGATCCGCTACTCCGCGCGCGTGTTGATGGATCAGCTGTCGACCTTCGCGGACCTCAAGGGCACGCCGCAGCTGGTCGAGCAGCCGAAGACCCCGCAGGTCGATCCGATCCTGCTGCGTCCGGTGGACGATCTCGAGCTGACGGTGCGCTCGGCCAACTGTCTTGAAGGCCGAGAACATCTACTACATCGGCGACCTGATCCAGCGCACCGAGACCGAGTTGCTGAAGACGCCGAACCTGGGGCGCAAGTCGCTCAACGAGATCAAGGAAGTGCTTGCCTCGCGCGGGCTCACGCTCGGGCATGAAGCTGGAGAACTGGCCGCCCGCAGGTCTGGAGAAGGACACGAGTCTGAGGCGGCCTGCCGCGCCGATGCCCCAACCATAACCGAGGTGCAACATGCGTCACCGTCTGGGACTCAGAAAGCTCAACCGCACCAGCAGCCATCGTCTGGCCATGCTGCGGAACATGACCAACTCGCTGCTGCGGCACGAGGCGATCACGACCACGCTGCCCAAGGCCAAGGAGCTGCGGCGCGTGGCCGAGCCGATCATCACGCTGGGCAAGAAGCCGAGCCTGGCCAACCGCCGTCTCGCCTTCAACCGGCTGCGCGACCGCGAGATGGTGATCAAGCTGTTCGACCGAGCTGGGCCCGCGCTATGCCAATCGCAACGGCGGCTACCTGCGCATCCTCAAGTTCGGGTTCCGCCCTGGCGACAACGCGCCGATGGCGCTGGTCGAGCTGCTGGACAAGCCCGAGGTGAAGGAAGACGGCAAGGCGGCGAAATAGGCAGTGAACCGCAACGCAGCGAACAAAAAAGCCGGGCAGCGCCCGGCTTTTTCCTTGTTCGGCGACCCTCTCAGCCGCCGGAGACGGCCTTGAGGCCCCCGCTGGTCAGCAACGCCGGGATCTCCGCACCGGGCACCGCGCGGCTGAACAGGAAGCCCTGCACGAGGTCGCAGCCATGCTGCTGCAGGAAGGCGAGCTGCTCGGTGGTTTCCACGCCCTCCGCGACCACGGCCAGTCTGAGGCTGTGCGCCATGGCGATGATCGGCCTTGACGATGGCGGCGTCTTCCGCTTCGCGCGGAAGATCCTTGATGAACGAGCGGTCGATCTTGAGCGTATCGAGCGGGAAGCGCTTGAGATAGGCGAGCGACGAGTACCCGGTGCCGAAGTCGTCGATGGCCAGACGCACACCGGTGTCCTTGAGCTGAAACAGCGTCTTGAGCGCGGCGTCCAGCGTCTTGCATCAGCATGCTCTCGGTCACCTCGAGCTCGAGGTATCGCGGCGCCAGGCCGGTTTCCTTCAGCGCCGTGGCGACCGATTGCATCAAGCCACCCTTGACGAAAGTGGGAGCTCGCGATGTTGACCGCAACGTGTGCACGGGCGGCAGTCCCTCGCTGCTGCCACGCGCTGGTTCTGCAGGCACGCTTCGCGCAGGACCCATTCGCCGATCGGCACGATGAGCCCGGTCTCCTCGGCCAGCCGGATGAACTGGACCGGGCGGTACCAGTCCCAGCTCGGGATGCTGCCAGCGGATGAGGGCTTCGAGCCCTACGATCTGCCGGTGGATGGGCGGATCTTGGGCTGGTAGTGCAAGACCAGCTCGTCGCGCTCCAGCGCCCGTCGCAGCTGCGACTCCATCGCCAGCTTCTCCAGCGCCGTGGCGTTCATCGCCCGGCTGTAGAACTGGTAGTTGTCGCGTCCCTGGTCCTTGGCAAAATGCATCGCTGCGCCCGCGTTCTTGATCAGCGTCTCGGCATCCTCACCGTCCAGCGGGAACAGCGCCAGGCCCAGGCTGGCGGACACGAAGACCTCCTGGCTGGCCGCGCGGAACGGCTTGCGCAGCTCTTCCATCAGGCGGCGCGCAACCTTGGCCGCGTCGTGATAGTGGTTCAGCTCCGTAACCAGCAGGCTGAACTCGTCGCCGTCCAGGCGCGCGACCGCGTCGACATGGTCGTCAGCGGGGCGCGCCAGCATGTCCTCGTCGCGCACGGCTTCCGACAGCCGCTGGGCGACCGCGACGAGCAATTCATTGCCGGCCGAGTGCCCCAGCGTGTCGTTGATGCGCTTGAACTGATCGAGGTCGATTGACAGCACTGCCAGCTGGCGCCGGTGACGCCGGCAATGGGCCAACGCGTGCTGCAGGCGCTCGAGGAAGAACTGCCGGTTGGGCAGCCCGGTGATGCCGTCGTAATAGGCGAGATGGCGGATGCGCTGTTCCGCCTCTTTCAGCTCGGTTACATCCTGGATGGTGCCGGCAATCTGGCTGATGGTTCCGGCCGCGTCGCAGGTGCCGATGGCCTGGAGTTGCACGTGTCTCACGCTGCCGTCGGGCCGCACGATGCGCACGACTTTGCCGGACAGCTCTCCGGTCTCGAGCGCGTGCCGAAGAGCCGCGTGGGTTTCGGAGCGATCCTCGGCGTGTACCCGCGCGAGGAACGGATCGAACCCCGGGGAAATGCTGTCCGGCTCGAGCCCGAGGATGCGGAAGGTCTCGGCCGACCAGGAGATCTCGTTGCGCTGCAGGTTCCAGTCCCAGCTGCCCAGATGAGCGATGCGCTGCGCCGTCTCGAGCGTCGCCTGATGCTTGGCGAGATCGCCGAACGCCTGGCTCGCACGCAGGATATAGCGCACCCGGTGCCCCAGCACGCCCCAGCTGATGGGCTTGCTGATGAAATCGGTCGCGCCCACCTCGTAGGCGCGGTTGATGGACTCGAGGTCGTCGAGACCGGTGAGCATGAGCACCGGCACCGTCGCTCCGGAGGGGAGCGCGCGCAGCCGGGCGCACAGCTCATAGCCGTCCATCTCCGGCATCATCACGTCCAGCAGCACGATGTCGGGCCGCACGACATCGAAGCACTCCATGGCGGCGGCGCCGTGCGGCGCCTCATGGCAGGCAAAGCCGGCGGGTTCCAACGCCTGACGGATGAGCAGCCGCATCATGGCGTCGTCATCAACCACCAGCGCCACCGGAATGCGCCCGTCGATTCGTGCCGGGCTCATACGGTTGCTTCCAGCTCTTTCTCGAGCGCGGTCCGCACCAGTTCGTATTCCGCCTCGACCTCCTCTATGCCGGGCAGATCCGGGCCAAGCTCTCCCGCCCGCGCCGCGAACTCCAACTGCTTGCACAGATCGGCGAGACGGTTCGCGCCCAGGTTCGCACTGCTGGATTTGAGCGAATGCGCCGCGCCTCGCACCGCGTCCTGGTCGTTCGCAGCCATGCCGGCGCGCAGCCTGCCGAGCAGTTCCAGGGCCGACTCGAAATAGAGCCGCACCACTTGCTGCAGCAGGTCGGGCGCGGTGTCGCTCGCCAGGGCTCGGATGGTGTCCAACGCCTTGCGATCAATTGCCATCTCGTCACCCTGCGTCAATGCGGCTCGGCACGTCGCCTGGTTCCTGGCCTGTTGCCGGGAACGGCGCCGATGCCGCTTTATCGGCAGACGCGGGCAAAAATTGAGCCGGGTAAGCCCTGCCCCTCAGTGCCTTCGGGATTCACCCCCGCTCGGCGAGGGTGCGCCGTCAGGCTGCGGCAGCGGCGCGCGAAGAGTGCTTCCGAGATCGCCCGAGGGCGTCCTTGAGATAGCGTCCCGTGTAGCTGGTCGGGTGCGCGGCAAGCTGCTCCGGGGTGCCGTGGGCGATGATCTGGCCGCCACCATCGCCGCCTTCCGGTCCGAGATCGACGATCCAGTCCGCGGTCTTTACCACGTCGAGGTTGTGCTCGATCACCACTACGCTGTTGCCGTGGTCGCGCAGCCGGTGCAACACGCCCAGCAGCAGCTCGATATCGTGGAAGTGAAGGCCGGTGGTGGGCTCATCCAGGATGTACAGCGTGCGTCCGGTGTCGCGCTTCGACAATTCCAGCGACAGCTTCACGCGCTGGGCTTCACCGCCCGAGAGCGTGGTGGCGGATTGTCCGAGCTTGATGTAGCCCAGCCCCACGTCGAGCAACGTGCGCAGCTTGCGTTCGATGGCCGGCACTGCGCTGAAGAACTGGTGGGCTTGCCCGACCGTCATCTCCAGCACTTCGTGGATGTTGCGCCCCTTGTACTGGATCTCCAGCGTTTCCCGGTTGTAGCGTCGACCATGGCACACATCGCAGGGCACGTAGATATCCGGCAGAAAATGCATCTCCACCTTCAGCACGCCGTCACCCTGGCAGGCTTCGCAGCGGCCGCCCTTGACGTTGAAGGAGAAGCGCCCCGGGCCGTAGCCGCGCTCGCGCGCCAGCGGCACGCCGGCGAACAGTTCGCGGATGGGTGTGAACAGGCCGGTATAAGTGGCGGGGTTGGAGCGCGGCGTGCGCCCGATCGGACTCTGGTCGACGCTCACCACTTTGTCGAGGTACTCGAGCCCCTGGATCTCGTCGTAGGGTGCGGGTTCGCCGGTGCTGCCGTAGAGGTGGCGCGCCACCGCCTGGTACAGGGTGTCGTTGATGAGCGTGGACTTGCCCGAGCCGGACACCCCGGTGACACACACGAACAGACCCATCGGAAGTTCGAGCGTGACGGTTTTGAGGTTGTTGCCGCGCGCGCCGATGCAGCCGCAGCCAGCGATCCTCTTGCGGCGTGCTGCGCAGCAGCGGCATGGGGATGCTGCGCTTGCCAGAAAGGTACTGCCCGGTGAGGGACGCCGGCGCTGCGCGCTATCTCACCTGGCGTACCGGTAGCGACTACCTGGCCGCCGTGCTCGCCAGCTCCTGGACCCATGTCCACCACGAAGTCGGCAGACTCGATCGCTTCCTGGTCGTGTTCCACCACGATCACCGTGTTGCCGATGTCGCGCAGAGTTCTGAGCGTGGACAGCAACCGGTCGTTGTCGCGCTGGTGCAGCCCGATGGAGGGCTCGTCCAGCACGTACATCACACCGGTGAGTCCGGAGCCGATCTGGCTCGCCAGCCGGATGCGCTGTGCTTCGCCGCCGGAGAGCGTCTCTGCGGAGCGGTCGAGCGAGAGGTATTCCAGGCCGACGTTGTTCAGAAACTGCAAACGATTGACGATCTCCGCCACGATCCGTTCGGCGATGGCGAGCCTGGCGCCGGACAATTCGAGGTGCGTGAAGAACGCCTGTGCGGCCTTGAGCGGCATCGCGCTGATGCCATAGATGGTCTGCTCCCCGATGAAAACGTAGCGCGCCTCGCGGCGCAAGCGCGTGCCATTGCACTCCGGGCAGGGCGCGGTGTTGAGGTACTTGGCCAGCTCCTCGCGCACCGCCAGCGAATCGGTCTCCTTGTAGCGCCGTTCGAGGTTGGGGATGATGCCCTCGAAGGTGTGCTCGCGGGTCTGGGCGCGACCGCGCTCACTGGCATAGGTGAAGCGGATCTTGTCGCGCCCGGAGCCGTTCAGCACCACGTCCTGCACTGGGCCGGGCAGGCTGTCGAACGGCGCTTCCAGATCGAAGCCGAAATGCGCGCGCAGGCCTTGCAGCATCTGGAAGTAGAACTGGTTGCGCCGGTCCCAGCCTTTGATGGCACCCGAGGCGAGGCTCAGATGAGGAAATGCAACGATGCGCTTGGGATCGAAGAAGCTGATGCTCCCGAGGCCGTCGCAGCGCGGGCAGGCGCCCATCGGGTTGTTGAACGAGAACAGACGCGGCTCCAGCTCGGGCAGCGAATAACTGCAGATCGGGCAGGCGAAGCGCGCCGAGAACAGATGCTCGCGCCCGCCGTCGATCTCCACCGCCAGGGCGCGGCCGTCCGAGTGGCGCAGCGCGGTCTCGAACGATTCGGCCAGCCGCTGTTTGATCTCCGGACGCACCTTGATGCGGTCTATCACCACTTCGATGGTGTGCTTCTTGGTCTTGGCGAGCTTGGGCAGGCTGTCGATGTCGTGCACCTCGCCATCGATGCGAAGCCGCACGAAGCCTTGCGCGCGCAAGTCCTCGAACAGGTCGTGCTGCTCGCCTTTGCGCCCGACGATCAAGGGCGCGAGGATCATCAAGCGTGTGTCCTCGGGCAGCTGCAGCACGTGATCGACCATCTGCGACACGCTCTGCGCTTGCAGGCGGATGTTGTGGTCGGGACAGTACGGATCGCCGACGCGCGCGAACAACAAGCGCAGGTAGTCGTGGATCTCGGTCACCGTGCCGACGGTGGAGCGCGGATTGTGGCTGGTCGCCTTCTGCTCGATCGAAATAGCCGGCGACAGGCCCTCGATGAGATCCACGTCGGGCTTTTCCATCAACTGCAGGAACTGGCGCGCATAGGCCGAGAGCGACTCGACGTAGCGGCGCTGGCCCTCCGCGTAGAGCGTGTCGAAGGCGAGCGAGGACTTGCCCGAGCCGGACAAGCCGGTGATAACGATCAGCCGCTGGCGCGGCAGATCCAGATTGATGTTCTTGAGATTGTGCGTGCGCGCACCGCGCACTCGGATGAAATCCATGCTACCCGTAACAGTTCGGTGGTCGGCCTCGGGCTAGAGGCAACCTGCTAATATACTGGAGCAAACCGACTTTTCCCAACCCACCCGTTCCCTCGCTGCTGCAGGATGCTCAAGGCAAGCTCGATGACCGCCGCCGAGTTGCGCGCAAGCCTCGGACTGGCCGGCATTTTTGGCCTGCGCATGCTCGGGATGTTCATCATTCTTCCGGTGTTCTCGCTGTATGCCGAACACCTTCCGGGCGGTAGCGACCACACCCTGATCGGGATTGCGCTCGGTGCCTATGGACTGACGCAGGCGATTCTCCAGGTCCCATTCGGATGGCTGTCCGACCGCTGGGGCCGCAAGCGCACCATCTACCTCGGCCTGCTGGTATTCGCGGCCGGGAGCTTCCTGGCCGCTGTGGCGCAGGACATTCATATGGTGATCGTCGGCCGGATAATCCAGGGGGCGGGCGCCATCTCTTCTGCGGTGATTGCGCTCACCGCCGACCTCACGCGCGACGACCAGCGCACCAAGGCGATGGCGATCATCGGTGTCACCATCGGCGCGACGTTCGCATTGTCCATGGTCGCCGGTCCGGTGCTCGGACGCAGTATCGGTGTGCCGGGCATCTTCGCGCTCACTGGCGTGCTGGCTCTGTCGGCGATGGCAGTGGTGCGTTGGGCGATCCCCGATCCAACTCGCGCTGTCGCCGCCCGGGTCCAGAACGCTGCCGGAGTCGCCGGCGTGTTCCGCAACTCTGAGCTCACGCGGCTCAACCTCGGGATCTTCGTGCTGCATGCGGTCCTGATGGCATTGTTCGTGGTCGTGCCGTTCGAGTTGCGCAGCGCAGGATTGCCCGCGGGGAGCCACTGGCAGGTCTATCTACCGGTGATGCTGGGGTCGTTCGCGCTCATGCTCCCGCCTATTTTCCTGGCGGAGCGAAGGGGCCGCCAGAAAGCAGTGTTCCTCGGCGCCATCGGCGTGTTGTTGGCCGGGCAGATCGGCCTGGTCTTGGTCGGCCAGAGCGTGGTTGGCGTGGCCTGCTCGCTTCTCCTGTTTTTCGCCGGATTCAACCTGCTCGAGGCGAGCCTGCCATCGCTCGTCTCGCGCACGGCGCCGCCAGCGGTCAAAGGCACAGCCATCGGCATCTACAGCAGCGTGCAATTCCTGGGAGCATTCGTCGGAGCCAGCGCTGGTGGATTGATCTCGAAGCAACTTGGGGCCCCGTGGGTATTCGGCGTGTGCGCCGCTGTTACACTAGTGTGGTTCGCGGTGGCGATCGGCATGCAGGCCCCGCGTAGCGGCGGGACCCGCGCTTATCCGGTCCCGCGGTTGGACGCCAGACGCGCCGACGGGCTGTCGCGCAAGCTGGCGGACGTGCCCGGCGTGCGCGAGGCTATGGTGATGGCGGGAGAGGGCGTAGCCTATCTCCAGGTGGACAGCGCGCGTTTCGACGAACAGAGCGTACTCGAACTCATTGCAGGGGAGACCTGATATGGCATCGGTCAACAAAGTGATCCTGATCGGCAACCTGGGGCGCGACCCCGAAGTGCGCTACTTGCCGAGCGGGGATGCGGTGGCCAACTTGAACCTGGCCACCACGGAAAAATGGAAGGACAAGAATGGCGAGCAGCAAGAGCAGACCGAGTGGCACCGGGTTGCCTTCTTCGGGCGCCAGGCGGAGATCTGCGGCGAATATTTGAAGAAGGGCAGTTCGGTCTACATCGAAGGACGCCTGCAAACGCGCAAATGGACCGACAAGGACGGCGTGGAGCGCTACAGCACCGAGATTCGCGGCGACCGCATGCAGATGCTGGGCGGCCGTGGCGGGGCCGGCAGTGGCGAGCCGCCAGGGCGCGAGTTTCCCGACCGTGAGCCGATGGCGCGCGAGCCCGCGCCGTCTGGTGCCGGGGCCAAGCCCGCTGTAGCTAAGAAGCCGGGGAGCTTCGACGACCTGGACGACGAGATTCCGTTCTGAGGATGCGTGTCTCGCTCGGTGCGCGTCGTCAGTTGGTGTTCGATGCGCGAAGCGCTGACCGTTCCCGCGGCGAGCCGCCTTTGGACCCGCCGTCGGCCGCGCTTGCTCATACGCCGTCGACGACGCCGGACTGACGAGGGGCCAGCGATGCGGAGGGCGACGCGGTGAAGGCCTACGAGCTCCAGCACAAGCCCGGGCTCGACAGCTTGACGCTGCGTGGAGCGCGCCGACCCGCGCCCAGGCCCCGGGCAGGTGCTGATCCGCGTGCGCGCCTGGTCGCTCAATTTCCGCGATCTCTCCGTCGCCCGCGGGGCCTATGGCGGCCCGCCCACCAAGGGCCTCATTCCGCTGTCCGATGGCGTGGGCGAAGTAGTGGAGGTCGGGGCTGGCGTGACGCGAGTCAAGCCCGGCGATCGCGTGGCGGGCATCTTCATGCAAGGCTTCATCGCCGGCGGCATTACGGCGGAAGCACTGCGCACGGCGTTGGGCGGCGCCATCGACGGCATGCTGGCGGAGTACGTGGTCTTGAGCGAGCACGGCGTCGTCTCGGTTCCCGCGCATCTCACCGACGAGGAAGCTGCAACGTTGCCTTGCGCCGCCGTTACCGCGTGGAACGCGCTGGTGCGCGAGGCGCGGATCAAGGCCGGCGATACGGTGGTGCTGCTCGGCACCGGCGGAGTGTCTCTGTTCGCGCTGCAGTTCGCCAAGCTGCACGGGGCGCGCGTGATCCTCACGTCGAGCAGTGACGAAAAGCTCGAGATCGCGCGCCGGCTCGGCGCGGACGAAATCGTCAACTACAAGATGCG
The DNA here is from genome assembly GCA_963741215.1 of uncultured beta proteobacterium. Lineage (GTDB taxonomy): Bacteria > Pseudomonadota > Gammaproteobacteria > Burkholderiales > SHXO01 > SHXO01. The sequence continues at coordinate 39,499 of CAVUHQ010000001.1, read as the reverse complement.
GCCGGAATGGGACCAGGCGGTGGCGGAGCTCACTGGCGGCCGTGGCGCCGACGTCGTGGTGGAGGTCGGTGGCGCCGGCACTCTGGACAAGTCCCTGGCCGCAGTGCGTGCAGGCGGCACCGTGTGCCTCATCGGCGTGTTGACGGGCGTGGCCGGGGCAGTGAACACGGCTGCCATCCTGCGGCGCCATGTGCGCGTGCAAGGGATCTACGTGGGCTCGCGCGAGATGTTCGAAGAGATGAACCGGGCTATCGCGCAACACGGCCTGCGTCCGTGGATCGGCAAGAGCTTTGGCTTCGATGAAGCGCGCGCGGCTTACGACTATCTGGCCAGCAGCGCGCATACCGGCAAGGTCACTATCCGCGCTTGAGCCCCAACCGCTCGCCGTCCGGAACTTCCTTGCCCGGCGCAGCGGTTTATGGGGCCTGTGATTTGTGGCAGTATCTTTGAGTCAACCGCTTGACCGGCGGGCCAAATAGCTCGTACCGGATCAGGCTGTAATCGAAGCTGGATAACCTCCCCATGACGCTGCGCAACGTTGCACTCGACGACAAGTACACCCTCGAAACCGGCCGCATCTTCATCACCGGCACGCAAGCGCTGGTGCGCTTGCCGATGATGCAGCATCTGCGCGACAAGGCCGCGGGGTTCGATACCGCCGGCTACATCTCCGGCTACCGCGGCAGTCCGCTCGGCGGATACGACCAGCAGCTGTGGAGCGCCAAGAAGTTCCTGGACCGGCATCAGATCGTGTTCCAGCCGGGCGTGAACGAGGACCTCGCCGCGACCGCTATCTGGGGTACGCAGCAGGCGCACTTCCACGGCGAGAACAAGCACGAGGGCGTGTTCGCCATCTGGTACGGCAAGGGTCCAGGCGTGGACCGGACCGGCGACGCCTTCCGTCACGGTAATCTGGCCGGCACGCACCCGCGCGGTGGCGTGCTGGTGCTGATGGGCGATGACCACACCTGTGAGTCGTCGACCACCGCGCATCAGAGCGAGTTTGCGCTGGTGGACGCGATGATCCCCATCCTCAACCCCGCCGGCGTGCAGGAGTTGCTCGACTACGGGATCTATGGCTGGGCGCTGTCGCGCTTCTCCGGCTGCTGGGTGGGGCTCAAGTCGATGAAAGACACCATCGATGCCTCGGCTGCGGTTGACGTGAGCGCCGAGCGCGTACAGATCAGGCTCCCCGCCGACTACACGCCGCCGCCGGGTGGCTTGAACATCCGCTGGCCGGACGTCCCGCTCGAACAAGAGGCGCGTCTTCACAACCACAAGATCGAGGCCGTGAAAGCATTCGCACGTGCCAACGCGCTGGACAAGATCGTCGTCGACACGCCCGACGCGCGCCTGGGACTGATGACCTGTGGCAAGTCCTACATGGACGTGCGCCAGGCTCTGCAATATCTCGGGGTCGACGAGGACGAAGCCCGGCGCCTGGGGCTGCGTATCTACAAGGTCGGCATGACCTGGCCGCTCGAGCCGGAGGGCGCGCTGCGCTTCGCCCGCGGTTTGAAGAAGGTGATCGTGGTCGAAGAAAAGCGTGCCTTGATCGAGAGTCAGCTCAAGGAGATCTGCTACGGCAGAGCGGAGATGCCGCAGATCGTCGGCAAGCGCGACGAGCAGGGGCAGCAGTTGTTCCAGAGCAACGCCGCGCTCGATCCCAATCACATCGCCGTGGCGATCGGACGCCGCATCCTGGAATACGTTCAGGACGCGCAGCTCGCTGCGCGTGTGGCCGAGCAGGAACAGCTCGAGGCGCGCGTGCCGGAGCAGCCGGCAATGGACCGCACACCTTACTTCTGCTCGGGCTGTCCGCACAGCACCGGCACGCGCGTGCCGGAGGGCAGCCGCGCGCTGTCCGGCATCGGCTGCCATTTCATGGCCCAGTGGATGGATCGCAGCACCGCCGGCTTCACCCAGATGGGCGGCGAGGGTGCCAGCTGGATCGGCGAGGCGCCGTTCGTCACGACCCGGCATGTGTTCCAGAACATCGGCGACGGCACCTACTTCCATTCCGGCCTGCTCGCACTGCGCGCGGTGGTGGCATCGGGAGTGAACGTCACCTACAAGATCCTGTACAACGATGCGGTGGCGATGACCGGCGGTCAGCACGTGGATGGCAATCTCACGGTGCCGCAGATCGCCGCGCAGGTGCTCGCCGAGGGTGTCAAGAAGTGCGTGGTCGTGACCGACGAGCCGGAGAAATACGGTTCCAATGCCGGCTTCCCGCCCGACGTGCAGATCTACCATCGCGACGACTACGACCGCGTGCAGCGCGAGATGCGCGAGATCCCAGGCTGCAGCGTCATCATCTACGATCAGACCTGTGCCGCCGAGAAGCGCCGCCGCCGCAAGCGCAACCTCTACCCCGACCCGCCCAAGCGCGTCGTCATCAACGATCTGGTGTGCGAAGGCTGCGGCGACTGCGGCGTGAAGTCGAACTGCGTGTCGGTGCTCCCCCTGGAAACGGAGTTCGGGCGCAAGCGCACCATCGACCAGTCGTCGTGCAACAAGGACTACTCCTGCGTCAAGGGCTTCTGCCCGAGCTTCGTCACCGTCCATGGCGGCGCCTTGCGCAAGGGGAGAGCCGCGCCCGCGGGGGAGAAGACCGACACGCTGTTCCCGGCGACGCCAGAACCGCAGCTACCGTCGCTCGAGAAACCGTACGGCATCATGGTCACAGGCGTAGGCGGCACCGGTGTCGTGACCATCGGGGCTATCGTCGGCATGGCCGCCCACCTGGAGGGGAAGGGCTTTGGCGGCCTCGACATGGCCGGTCTGGCGCAGAAGGGCGGGGCAGTATGGAGCCACTTGCAGATCGCCGCCAACCCCGAGGACATCAAGACCGTGCGGCTGGGCTCCGCGGGTGCGAAGGCGGTGCTGGGGTGCGACCTGGTCGTGAGCGCGAGCCAGAAGACCATGGACACCACGCGCCAAGGTGAGACGCGCATGGTGGTCAACACGCATCAGCAAATGACCGGCGACTTCACCCGCAACGTGGACTTCCAGTTTCCTGGCCAATCGCTCCGGCGCACCATCGCCAAGGGCGTGGGCGAAGGACAGGCTGAGTTCGTCGACGCTACGCGCATTGCCACCGCGCTCCTGGGCGACAGCATCGCCACCAACATGTTCATGCTCGGCTACGCCTTTCAGAAAGGCCTCGTGCCGCTTTCGGCCGAGGCCATCAACAAGGCCATCGAACTCAACGGCGCCGCCGTGAAGATGAATCAGGCTGCGTTCCTGTGGGGCCGGCGCACCGCGGTCGACGTGAATGCGGTCGAGCGTCTGATCGCACCCAAGGAAGAGCTTAAGGCGAGCACCGGGCTGTCGCACTCGCTCGACGAGATCGTGCGGCGACGCGTGGAGTTTCTCACCGACTATCAAAACGCCGCCTACGCCGACAAGTATCGCGCGCTGGTGGATCGGGTGCGCCAGGCGGAAGCGGCCAAGGCAAAGGGACTCGCGGGCTTGAGCGAAGCCGTGGCTCGCTACTACTTCAAGCTCATGGCCTACAAGGACGAGTACGAGGTCGCGCGGCTGTATACCGAGAGCGGGTTCCAGGACAAGGTCAAGGCGCAGTTCGAGGGCGACTACAAACTGCACTTCCACCTGGCGCCGCCGCTGCTCGCCAAGCGCAACGAAAACGGCGAGCTCACCAAGGCGGAGTACGGCCCCTGGATGTTCGGTGCCTTCAGGCTGCTAGCCAAGTTACGCGGCCTGCGTGGGACCGCCCTGGATGTGTTCGGCTACACCGAAGAGCGCCGGACGGAGCGCCAGCTGATTCTCACCTACGAGCGGGTAGTGAGTGAGCTCCTGACACAACTCACGCCCGAGAATCACGCGCTGGCTGTGCAGATCGCTTCGATACCAGAGGAAATTCGCGGATACGGCCACATCAAGACGCGGAATCTGAATGCCGCCCGACAGAAGGAGGCGAAATTGCTGGCCGAGTTTCGGACTCCGAGGGAAGCGCGGCAAGCGGCCTGATCGCAACGCGCCAGCAGGTAGAAAGCGGCCAGCCGGTACCGGCTGGCCGCTCTCATTAGGTGGCGCCGGTCACGTGCCGTCGGTCAGGCGCCGCGGCGCAATGGACATTCAGTTCGGCGCGCAATGCGGCCCGCGGCGGCTGCCGTGATAAGTGCAAACGGTCAAAGCGGCGAAGAAAAAAAGCAGCCGGGTCAGGATCGAAGACTGCTGACCTGACCCGGCCGGGGGTGTCGCGCTGACCTGTCGCCGCTACCGTGGGCGATTGAGGATGCCCGGTGCGGTTGCGACGCGAGCAGCGCGAAGAAAGCGGGTGCGGTGCCGGTGAACGCGAAACGGGTGGTGGACTGCGCTCCCCTCCCGACCACTGGGCCCTGCTGTTATCGGCGGTCAGCCTCGTAACCTTTGTCCTGCGGTAAGTGCCGCTTGCTGCGGCGATGGTTCAGATCGGAGATGATTTGAACCTTTGGCCGTGCTTTGGGGATCAACCGCAGCGGCAATGTATCTATAGCTCATAGACCAGTTCATGAACCCCGACCTGTCCCGGATGTTCCATGCCCGCAGCACCTGTTTCGCATCGCCGGTCACGACGACCCTTGCCATTCGCCGCAGAGGGGCGCGGGAACTGGAGCCCGATCCGCGCGCGCACGCTTGCTGCATGCCCGAGGCGACTCGCCGTATCCGTGGCGGCTGTATCATCCCTGCCTCCTCCTGAGGCGGCGCCTTGCGCCGCCTGGCACTGTTTCTCGGGCTCGTGCTGACGGCGGTCGAGGCGGCGGCGCAAGTTTCCGGCAGCGTCACGCTGATGTCGGACAATAGATTTCGCGGCATCTCCTTGAGCGACCGGCGCCCCGCGTTGCAGGGCGAGATTGCGTACGATCACGCGAGCGGCCTGTACGCTGGCGCCGTGGCCTCCACCGTCCGGATCGAGGGGGCGGACTCCAGTCTCAGCGCGGAGGCCTACGCCGGCTTCGTGCACGCACTCAGCCAGCGCGTTTCGTTTGACTTCGGTGCGGCGGGCTACTTCTATCCCGACTCCACCAGCTTCGGGTCCTACAACTACGGGGAAGTTTACGTCGGCGGGGCCCTCGACCGTGTGTACGCGCGCCTCCACTACAGCGACGATTACTTCGGGCGGGACGTGCGGACTCTATACGCGGAGATCAACGGTTCGCTCGACCTCAGCGACACTTTCGGGCTGGTCGCGCATATCGGCTGCCTGGACCGGCTCGACCAGGGCTCTGCACGGCCGGGCTCGGCGCCGAGCACGCAATGGGACGCGAGGATTGGCTTGGTTACGGAACTGGCAGGACTGAACCTGGCGCTGAGCGTGGTTGGCACAAACGTGCCGCGCAGCCGCTGTCCGGGAGCTTATGGCGCGTGCGCACCCGGGGTGGTGCTGGCAATCTCGCGCGCCTTTTGAAGGCAGGGATTTGCGGCGCTCACCGCCACCGGCTGCGCAGGTCCGCTGGCTAACGGACCTGCGGCTGGATCACGAAACCTTTATGCCAAACGCTTGGCGATCAATGGGTCGAGGAAAACGCGGACGGAAGCGGTTCTGCGGCGTAGATCATCCCGCGCTGGGCGGCACGCTCGAACGCTGCCGACGCCGTGGCGGGGTCCCCGGTGTTGAGTGCGGCTTTGCCGAGCATCAGCCAGGCTTGTCCGTCATCCGGACGCGCGTCAGTCCAGTTGCGGGCCAAGGCGACCAGTTCTTCCCAGCGTCCTCCTGCTTCCAATGCACCAGCCTGCAGGAAAGCGGGCTGGCGCTCCAGGCTGTCGGCCCAGAACGGTACACCATCGAGGGGCTGAATGTCTCCGCTCGGGAGCTGCGCGACCGACTGCAGCCATTCCACTGGAACAGCAAAGTAGGCAGTCTCCCCGCCGACGCGAAAGAAGGTAAGGATCCCAACCAGCCGGCCCTGCTCGTCGAACAGGCCGCCGCCGGAAGCGCCCTGGCTGAATGCCGCCGTCGTGCGAATGACCAGGCCGCCGTCGAACTCGGACAATTCCGCCACTTCACCTGACTCGTAAGTCAGGCTGCGCCCACGGTTGAAGCCGACGGCGTAGACCTTGTCTCCGATCCGAAGGTCGCGCGATTTGCCGATCTCCACCGGGCGCAGGTTGATCCCGGGGATGTGAAGCGTGCACAAATCGTGGAGCACGTCGGCGCGTTGCGCTTGAGCCCGCGCCGATGAGCCGCCCCAGAAGGGGTCGACGCGTTTTGCCCGCAGGGTAACGTGGCAGCTGGTGACGATGCTGCCGTCAGGAAGGGCGACGCCCGAACCGAGGGAATAGCGTCCGTCGCCGCCGGCCCCGACCAGTTGCACGAGGCTGGGCCGCACCTGCAAAAAGACATCGCTGTCCTCGGCTGCCGCGGCGGGCATCGAGGCGAGAGCGAGAAGCGCTGCTGCGCCGATATACTTGCGTGTCATGGATACTCTCCTCAAAGGTCGAGAATATCCCCCCCAACAGCGCATCAGCGGGGTGTCCAACCCGCTCCAATCGGCCGGTTATTACACCGAGCCATGCACTGATTCGTTGCCTGGCGCCCCTCCAAGGTGCGTTCTACCAACGCGGCCTTGGAATTCGAGCGCCTGATTACTCAGGCTTTTTTGTTGCACCTTGCAGATGGGAACGGATTCCCGAGAGCAAGAGTTCAACTGTTGTCATGGTGCAACGCAATCTCCATGCCTGCGAATTGCTCCGAAGTTATAGCTCACACTTCTGACACCGGAGCGCCAGATCGTCGTGCCGCGGCGCAGACGAACTGCGCGTGTCGCTGGGATGCGGCTCATAATGAGGCTCCCGACAGGCCAAACGATGGAGGCTGCGATGGAGAAGGAACTGTCCGGTGAATCCTTGAAGCAGGCGGCAGCGGACTCAGTCGCCTCCGGTGAGCACATTCGTGCGCGCGTGCGCGAGCTGACGTTGCAGGCTCTCCAACAGCGCAAGTTCGACTACGCGGGCTTTCGCGATGTCTTGCAGTCGATGACCCACGGCATCAGCCTCGGCGCCGAGCGCCACGGCAAGGACGTAAAGGCGGCGCTGTCCGAGGCCTTCGCCGGCATGGACCAGGCGCTGACCAAGGCGGCACAGGCCGGTAGCCTGGCAATCCAGGAGTTGACTGCGAAGGGCAAGCAGTGGAACGAGCGGGAGCTGCAGCAGGCGCTGGAGCAGATGAAGCGGATGGAGCAGGACTTTCTCGACACGGTGCGGCAGATGTCGCAATCCACCGGTGGCGCGGTCCGCGACGAATGGCAGGCATTGCTGTCCCACGCCCAGCGCGCAGGCACTGACACCGGAGCAGTGGTGTCGCAGACCCTGCGCGAGGTCGGGAGCAGAGTGGCTGCGACCATGGCCGACAGCACCGTCGCCGGCATGGAAGCCGCGCGCGTGTTCGGCGAGCGCTTCGCTCACGCTGCCAGCGGGTTCCTGCTGGCGATGTCCGACGCCCTGAAGCCCGACGATAAAAAGGAAGATAAGAAGAAAGACTGAAGTGCGGAGAATGGCTGGCTCAAGCGCCCGCTGCCACGGCGTCGAGCTTGTCCTGCAGCTCCGCAGCCTGGAACGGCTTGCTGAGGAAGTCATCCATGCCCGCGTCCACGCACGCCTGGCGGTCGCTCTCCATGGCGTTGGCAGTAAGCGCCACGATGCGCGGCTGGCGGATTCCCGTCATGCCACGGATAGCGCGTGTCGCGCTTAAGCCGTCCATGCGCGGCATCTGGAGGTCCATCAGTACGAGGTCATAGCCGCCGGCGCGGACTTTCTCGACCGCTTCCTCACCGTCCCTGGCGAGGTCGGCCATTGCCCCCAGCTTCTGCAGCATGCTCATGGTCAGCATCTGGTTGACCGGATTGTCTTCCACCAGAAGTATTCGCAGTTGCGCCGTCGCGCGGGGTCCCGCCAGCGGCTGCGGCCCCGCTTCGCGCGGCGCATCCGAAGGGATGGCCGGGATGCGAAAAGTAAAGGTCGAGCCCTGATAGTGTTTGCTCTCTACCGCGATGGTGCCGCCCATACCCTCGACCAGGCGCTTGCAGATGGCGAGGCCTAACCCGGTGCCGCCGTAGCGCCGGGTGATGGAGCTGTCGACCTGGGAGAACTTCTCGAACAGGTGACCCACCCGGTCCGGCGGGATGCCGATGCCGGTATCCTTGACCCGGCACTCCAGCCAAGCGCCGTTGTCGGCGGTCGCTACCTCGACGCGCACGCTGCCCCGGTGCGTAAACTTGATGGCGTTGCCCACCAGGTTGAAAAAGATCTGCTTCAGGCGCATAGCGTCGCCGCGGAGCCAGGGTACTACCTCGCGCGCGACATCGGTACGCAGCGTCAGTTTCTTCTGCTGCGCGTGACCGCTCATCAGCTGCATCACCTCGTTCACCACCGCGCGGACATTCCACCGGACGCGAGTCGAGCGCCACCTTGCCCGCTTCCATCTTGGACAGGTCGAGGATATCGTTGATCAGGGCGAGCAGCATCTCACCGCTGCTGCGGATGGTCTCCGCGTAACGCCGCTGCTCCTCGGTGAGCTCGGTCATCAGCAGCAGCTGCGCCATGCCGAGCACGCCGTTCATGGGCGTGCGGATCTCGTGGCTGATTACCGCCAGGAACTCGCCCTTGGCGCGCAGCGCTTCGTCCGCCAGGGCCAGCGCCTGCTCCAGTTTGCGGGTGCGCTCGAGCACGGTGCGCTCGAGCTCGGCTGCGTGCGCTTGCAGCTGCTGATTGGCTTCGTACAGCTCGCTGCTCTTGTTCTCGAGCAGTTGCTCAGCCTGCTTGCGTGCACGGCGCTCGCGTTCCACCCGCCGCAGCAGGATCTCCATCTCCGCGGTGGCCGTGGTCGGCGCGGCCGGATGCTGTTCGGGCGCCGTGCTCATTGCAGAGCGAGGGTGAAGCGTACGCGGCTGCCGTCGGCGGCCGGCAGGCTCTCTCGCGTGAGTGCGATGTGTTGCCCGAAGTGATGGCCGCAGGCCCGGATCAGGCCTTCGGCCAGATCGGCGAAGTGCCGCGCCGATTCATAGATCAAGATCATCTGGAGCGCGCTTCGCTCGGCCACCTCGAAGCGCGGCAGCTCAGCGTCGGGATAGAGCTTGCGCACTTCCCGGTGAATGACGTTGTCGAGTCCCTGCAGCAGGTCGAACGAAGATTTTGCGCCGGCGAGGCAATGCGGATGAGCAGCCGCGAAGCGCGCGAACAAGTGCTCGCCGTAAGAGCGGAACAGTTCCGGCACCGGCGACTTCGAGCACCTTGCTCAACTCGATGACGAGGCTCCACATCTCGCCGTGATCGTAGGTGCCCACGGCGGTGTAGGCGCCGCCGGAGGGCAGCTTGGCGCCCAGCAGGATCTGGTCCATCACCTCCGCCGAGTAGCGCTCCTCGACCATCTCGAGGAATTCGGTGAATACGATGCCTTTCATGGACGGTCGGCTTCCGTGGCACTGCGTGGGCGCAGTAACGGCTATCCAGGGGGTTTCTTGAGCGTCGACGACTGCCTCGGGCCCAAGCGTCAGAGCGTCTGCTGCGGGAGGGATCAGATCCAATCGGTCTGTGACCAGAGCGCTTACGCCGAGGGATTGCAGCTTGCGCGCCAGCGCTGCGCGATTGACGGTGTAGCACAGCACTGGCCGCGCGAGGGCCGCTGCCTGTGCCAGGAACGCTGGGGTGGCAGCCCGGTAGTGACAGTGCAGGGAGAAGCAATCGAGGCGGTCGACCTGCTCGCGCCAGTCGCCGGGCACGTCACCGACCAGCAGGGCGCGCGGCAACTCCGGCGCCTCGTCACGAGCCGCCGCCAGCGATACGGCCGAAAACGACGAGAGCAACGGGGCAGTCACGCCCTGCCAGTGGTGCAGCACTTGGCGCGCGACCAGCGTGCCGGTCTCCTCGTCGCGACCTGGACAAGGCTTGATCTCGACGTTCGGCCAGAGACCGAGGTCGTGGCACAGGCGCAGGGCCGCCTCCAAGGTGGGGATCGGCTCTCCAGCGAAGCGCGCGTCGCGCCAGCTGCCCGCGTCGAGACGCTGCAGAGCTGCCCAATCGGCCTGGGCGACGGGGCCGCTACCGTTGGTGGTGCGGTCGAGGGTGTCGTCATGCAGCAGGATTGCGACACCATCGCGGGTCAGCTTGGCGTCGAATTCGACACCTTGGAAGCCGTAACGGGAAGCGGTGCGCAGCCCGGCGAGCGTGTTCTCAGGGGCCAACGTACCCCCACCTCGATGGCCCAATACCCGCGGGAAGGGCCAGAGCGCACGTGGAGCGGGACTGATCATCGAGCGCGGTCTTGCATTCGGTCTGCGTCGGCCATATTAGGGAGGTGGGAGCTTGTCCGTTATAATCTTGTTTTTTCGAGCATTCGTACGTGCCTGTCCGAGGTTAACATGCCAATCTACGAGTATCGCTGCGCCGCCTGCGGCTTCGAGAAGGAGTATCTCCAGAAACTCTCCGATGCGCCGATCGCCGAGTGCGAGAGGTGCGGCAAGCCCAGCATGACCAAGCTGGTCTCCGCCGCCGGGTTTCAGCTCAAAGGCAGCGGCTGGTACGTCACCGATTTCAAGAACAACGGCGCCAAGAAAGACAAGCCCGAGTCGAAGGCCGAAGGCGGATCGAATACCGATGCCGCTAAGGGCGAGAATGCGACCGAGGGTAAGCCTGCGAGCGACATCAAACCGTCCAGTGATGCCAAGAACGTCCGCTGAGTCGAAGAGTTCGGGCGACGCGAAGACTTCTGGCGATACCAAAGCTGCGGCGGATTCTGGCGCTGGCTCGGGTTCTCCGCCCGCGCCGTGACGAGCGAAGTTGGTGGCACGGCGAGTGCCATGACGCGCACTGTTGTTGAACGAGCGACCCGGCTCGGGTGAAGAAATACTTCATCACCGGACTGCTGATCTGGATCCCGCTGGTCATCACCATCTGGGTCCTGAATCTGATCGTCAGCACCATGGACAGCACATTGCTGCTGCTGCCCGGAAGCGCTGCAGCCGCAGACCTGGCTCGGCTTCCACGTCCCGGGGCTGGGCGTGGTGCTGACGCTGGTGGTGCTGTTCCTGACCGGCGTGTTCGCGGCCAACATCATCGGCCAGCGGCTGGTGAACCTGGGACAAGGGCTGCTCGCCCGCATCCCGGTGGTGAAGACCATCTACAACAGCGTCAAGCAGGTCTCCGACACCTTGTTCTCCAGCAGCGGCCAGGCGTTTCGCAAGGCGGTGCTGGTGCGCTTCCCGCACAGCGACGCCTGGACTGTAGCCTTCCTCACTGGCACGCCCAGCGGAGAAGTGGCGAGTCCGGCTCAGCGGCGAGCATATCAGCGTGTATGTGCCGACCACGCCCAACCCGACGTCGGGCTATTTTCTGATCGTGTCCCGTGCCGACGTGATCGAGCTGGACATGAACGTCGACGAGGCCCTCAAGTACGTGATCTCCATGGGCGTTGCGGCGCCTGCCCCGCCGCGCGGCGCCGCGGCGGACAATCCCGCGTCCGACGCCTGAGCGCGCGCAAGCCGGCGCGCCCTGATCGACTTTATCTAGATATGCCGCGTTTCTCGAATCATGCGTACCGACTATTGTGGACTGATCGACGCGAAGTACCTCGGCCAGACCGTGACGTTGTTCGGCTGGGTGCACCGCCGTCGCGACCATGGCGGCGTCATCTTCATCGACCTGCGCGACCGCGAAGGTCTGGTGCAGGTGGTCTGCGACCCCGACACGCCCGCAACCTTCGCCATCGCCGACCGGATGCGCAACGAATTCGTAATCCGGGTGGAAGGCAAGGTACGCCCGCGCCCGGCGGGAACGGTGAACCCGAATCTTGAGACCGGCGAGATCGAGGTGCTGGCGCGGACCATCGAGATCCTGAACCCCTCGCTCACGCCGCCGTTCCAGCTCGACGACGAGAACCTGAACGAGAACGTGCGCCTGGAGCATCGGGTGATCGATCTGCGCCGGCCGGTCATGCAGCGCAACCTGCGCCTGCGCTACCGGGTGGCGATGACCGTGCGTCGCTTTCTGGACAGCCACGGCTTCATCGACATCGAGACGCCGATGCTGACCAAGTCCACGCCGGAGGGCGCGCGTGACTATCTGGTTCCCAGCCGCGTGAATCCGGGGCATTTCTTCGCGCTGCCGCAGTCGCCGCAGCTGTTCAAGCAACTGCTGATGGTCGCCGGCTTCGACCGCTACTACCAGATCACGAAGTGCTTCCGCGACGAGGACCTGCGCGCCGACCGCCAGCCCGAGTTTACCCAGATCGACGTCGAGACCTCGTTCCTGGGCGTGGCCGAGATCACGGCGCTTGATGGAGCGGATGATCCGCTCCGTGTTCCAGGAAGTGCTCGACGTGAGCCTGCCGGAACCGTTTCCGCGCATGACCTTCGCCGAGGCCATGTCCAAGTACGGCTCGGACAAGCCCGACCTGCGCGTACCGCTGACGTTGACCGAGTTGACCGACGTGATGCAGGAGGTGGAGTTCAAGGTGTTCGCGGGAGCGGCCAACCAGGTGGGCGGCCGCGTGGCCGGGCTGCTGGTGCCCGGCGGCGGTCAGCTCACACGCGGCGAGCTCGACGCCTATGCTCAGTTCGCAGCCATCTACGGCGCGAGGGGGCTGGCGTACATCAAGTTCAACCAAATCGAGAAGGGACGCGACGGTCTGCAGTCGCCGATCGTGAAGAACCTGCCGGACGCGGCGCTCAACGCCATCGTAGAGCGCAGCGGCGCGAGAGATGGCGACCTCATGTTCTTCGGCGCCGACAAGGCCAAGGTGGTGAACGAGGCTCTGGGCGCACTGCGCGGCAAGATCGGCCACGAGAAGGGCTTTGCCCAGTCCGGCTGGAAACCGCTGTGGGTGCTGGATTTCCCGATGTTCGAGTGGAACGAGGAAGACAAGCGCTGGGACGCGCTGCATCACCCGTTCACCGCGCCCATGGACGGTCACGAAGAGTATCTCGACGGCGATCCGGGCAAGGCGTTGTCCAAGGCCTATGACATGGTGCTCAACGGCTGGGAGATCGGCGGCGGCTCGGTGCGTATTCACCGTCAGGAGGTGCAGTCCAAAGTGTTTTCCGCCCTCAACATCGGGCCGGAGGAGGCACGCGCCAAGTTCGGATTCCTGCTGGATGCGCTGCAGTACGGCGCACCGCCGCACGGCGGCCTGGCCTTCGGACTGGACCGCATCGTAACGCTCATGGCAGGTGCCGAGTCGATACGCGACGTGATCGCCTTTCCGAAGACCCAGCGCGCTCAAGACTTGCTCACGCATGCGCCGAGCGAGGTCGACGAGCGTCAGTTGCGCGAGCTGCACATTCGTCTGCGCACGCCCGAGCCGGCAAGAACTTGATTCGACCGACCGGGACAGCGGAGAGCCGAACCCGGATCGACGGGAGGCACGCCGTGCGACCAGACGCAATTGATATGGTGTTCATTTGGCGCCGCGGCGGTGCAAGATCAAACTGAAATTCAAGATCCCGATCTCAGTATTGGTGGTGATACACACGCCGGACCTGAAGGTCCTGCTGCTGGAGCGTGCCGACCATCCCGGCTATTGGCAGTCGGTGACCGGGAGCCAGGACGAGGGCGAGACATTGGAGCAGACAGCGGTGCGCGAAGTAGCGGAAGAAACCGGGCTCGACGCCCGCCGCCATGTGCTCACCGACTGGCGGCTGCAGAACCAGTACGAGATCTTTCCGGAGTGGCGCTGGCGTTACGCGCCCGGCGTGACGCACAACACGGAACATGTGTTCGGTCTCATGCTGCCCGCGCCGAGCGAGGTGCGCATGGCGCCGCGCGAGCATCTAAGCTCTCTTCTGGCTGCCCTGGCAGGAGGCGGCGCAACGCTGCTTCTCCTGGAGCAACGCGGCAGCTATCCGTAGACTGCCCGAAATGGCTGCCTGATAAGCATGGCGCAGCCTGTCGATCAAGCAAAAGAGAGCGAGCGGATGCCCAGCCTGCACGTCCTGACTTTCAACATCCACAAGGGATTTCCCGCAGTTCAAGCGCCGCGTCAGCCTGCACGAGCTGAGGGAGCGGCTCCAGTCAGTCGACCCCGACCTGGTGTTCCTGCAGGAGGTGGTGGGGTTTCATGCCCGTTTCGCGCGGCGCCATCTGAATTGGCCGGTTGCGCCACAGTACGAGTTCCTGGCCGATTCCGTGTGGGAGGACTTTGCCTACGGCCGCAACGCGGTGGTGGACGATGCCCATCACGGCAACGCGATCCTGTCGAAGTTCCCGATCCAGCGCTGGGACAACGAGGATGTGTCCATGCACCGGTTCGAGCGGCGCGGGCTGCTGCATTGTGAGATCCAGGTGCGGGGCTGGACCGAGAAGCTGCACGCAATCAACGTCCACCTCGGCCTGTTGCGCATCTGGCGCGAGAAGCAGCTGGAAGCGCTGGCGAGCCGGATCGAGCGGCTGGTCCCGCATGACGCTCCGCTGATCATTGCCGGCGACTTCAACGACTGGACCCGGCGCGCGAGCGAATACCTGATGCGCGCACTGGATGTGTCCGAAGTGTTCGAGACCTATGGGCGGGGCCCCGCGCGCAGCTTTCCGGCCGTTGCTGCCGGTGCTGCACCTGGACCGGATCTACGTGCGCGGCTTCAAAGTGAAGCTGGCCCATGTCCATCGTGGTCTGAACTGGGCGCGCTTCTCCGACCATGCGGCGTTGTCGGCACTGCTCACGCGCGATCCCGACAGCATCCAACGGCCGGCGCGCCCGAAGACGCCACGTCCAGCCATCCTTCTCTAGCCCCGATCGCGTGCGCCGCACACGGCGCTCGCAGTCAGGAACTAGATGCGCGGGCGTTGTCGACCGAGCCCGGTCCGGTCCTCTCACCTGTCATCGATCGCCGGCGGCCAGGGCATTAGGTGCCCCAATCCGACCCTGAATCGCTGCGGACGCGTCCTTGGACCTGTCGCCAAAGCGGCCACATCCCAGGTTCCAGTCGTGCAAGACCCGCTTGCGGTGCCGCGTGGCACGTCCGTTGCTCACGTATCGTCCGCATCCCAAGTGAGGGGAGAACCCGTCGTGCTCGGCCTGCGTAAGCGAAAACCCCAGTCGCAATCCTTCGACCTGACCACTCCGCTGACACGGGACCAGCTCCTGTGGATGCTGGGCAGCGCGTGTCAGCTGTTCCGGGTGCCGTTCGACGCCCGCCTGATCCTGCAGCACTTTCCGCCGCCCTACACCCTGAGCAGCCTGTGGGAGGCGGCCCAGGCGCTCGGCTTCCGCCTGCGCGAGCAGAGCCCGGCGCGCGGCGGTGTACGCAGCTATAGCCTGCCGGCGGTGGCGCTCAGCCGCGAAGCGGAGCATGGGCCGGCGTTGGTCCTGAAGACGGATGGCGAGCGCGTGCTGCTGTTCCGCCCCGGCTCTGACACTGGCCAGACCATGACGGCGGAGGAGTTTCAGAGTCAATTTCAGGCTACGCTGTTCGCACTGGAGCGCCCGGAGAAGCAAGGACAGCGCGCCGATGACAGCGGGCCGTCCGATTCAGCGGCGCGCAAGGATTTCGGGTTCGGCTGGTTCATCCCCGAGCTGGTCAAGCACAAACGCATATTCCGCGACGTCCTGCTGGCCTCGCTTGCCATTCAGCTCATGGCGATGGCCACGCCGTTGTTCACCCAGGCGATCATCGACAAGGTGATCGTGCACCAGACCCACAGCACCTTGGCCGTGGTGGGCTTCGCGCTGATGATGTTCATGCTCTTCTCCACCGTGATGACCTGGCTGCGCCAGTATCTGGTCATCCATACCGGCAACCGCATCGACGCCGTGCTGGGCAGTCAGGTGTTCGGCCACATGCTGCGCCTGCCGCTGCGCTACTTCGAGCAGCGGCCTACCGGCGTGATTGTGTCCCGCCTGCACGGCGTAGACACGATCCGCGACTTCCTATCCGGTGCGGCGGTGTCGCTGATCCTGGACCTGCCGTTCCTGCTCATCTTCCTGGGCGTGATGTTCTTTTACAGCTGGCAGCTGTCGCTGATCGCGCTGGCCTGCCTCGGCACCATCAGCGTCTTGAGCGTGGGCGTGACGCCCATCTTTCGCGCGCGCCTCAACCGGCAATTCCTGCTGGGGGCTCGCAATCAAGCCTTCGTCACCGAGTACGTCGCGGGCATGGCGACGGTCAAGAGCCTGCAGACCGAACCCTTGCTGGAGCGACGCTACGGCGAGTACCTCGCGGCGTATCTGGCGGCGGGATTCTCCACGCGCCAGCTCGCCAACACATTCAACGTCATCGCCAATGCGCTGGAGCAGGCGATGACGCTCACTATATTAATAGTGGGAGCTTTGCTGGTGATGCACAGCAACGGCTTCACCATCGGCATGCTGGTCGCATTCCAGATGTTCGCCAGCCGCATGTCGCAGCCGATGTTGCGCCTGGTCGGGTTGTGGCAGGAGTTCCAGCAAGCCTCGGTGGCGGTGAAACGCCTCGGCGACGTGATGGATCTGCCCACCGAGCCCTACACAGTGGTGCCCGCGCGCGGCCAGCGCAATGCCGGCCAGATCGACGTGCTGGAACTCGGCTTTCGCTATAGCGAGCAGCACCCGTTCGTCTATCGCAATCTCAATATCAGCCTCAAGCCCGGCCAGCTTACCGTGCTGATGGGAGCGTCAGGCTCGGGCAAGAGCACGCTGACCAAGCTGCTGATGGGCTTCTACCCGCCCACCGAAGGCCAGATCCTGGTGGACGGACGCGACATCCGCAACCTCTCCGCCAACGAGCTGCGCCAGTCTTTTGGCATCGTGCCGCAGGAGACGATGCTGTTCGCGGGCACGATCTACGACAATCTGGCCATGGCCAATCCCCACGCCACCTTCGAGCAGATCATGGAGGCCTGCCGCAAGGCCGAGATCCACGATGTGATCGAGCGCTTGCCGCAGGGCTACCAGACCCCGCTGGGCGAGCATGGCGTCGGCTTGTCCGGCGGTCAGAAGCAGCGCGTCGCCATCGCGCGGGCGCTGCTCAAGCAGCCTGCAGTGCTGGTCTTCGACGAAGCCACCAGTAACCTCGACGTGGAGACGAGCGAGCACTTCGCACGCACGATCAACCAGCTCAAGGGCACCACCACGATTCTGTTCATTACCCACCAGGCCCCGCGGGGACTGGCCTTCGACGCGGTGATACGGCTGGGCGAGAAGCCGGCTGCGGTTGCGGATGCAAGTGCCGGCGGCGTTGTACGCCCGCTCTCGCGGGCTCCGCGTCACGCGGAGACGGCCATCGACCAGCACGCTCCGGCAACCCATTGACGGTCGTATAACATTTAACGAATCAATAAGTTACTGGCACAGAGCTTGCCGCAACCGCCGCCTCTGCCCCGGCGCGGCAACGACGCGACCGGCAACGTCTCCCGCCCGCCAAGGCACTTGGCACGCCTTCGAATCCAGCCAGAAATGCGTTCGCGCGAGTGCGCCGCAGTTCTTGTCGAGGGTTCCGAGATCTTGATTTGAGTTGCGGCGGACCATCGAATCATAGCCTTCGATTGCGCGTCCCGAGCGCAGCTAAGTAGTTCCCACGCTTGACAATCTTTCACAGCGCCGGCCAACGAATGGCATAGCGCTTGCGGTGCATTGTCTGCCGACGGAGACACATCACCCTCCGCGAAATCCGACCAGGGTTTTGTTTGACGTTTGACGATTCGCGGCGGACCTCGGCACACACGACCACACATGAACGCGCACGAAATGCATACACCGCTCAGCTCGCTCCGCGCCACGGCGACGGGGCCGCTCTTCCGAGCCGACACCGGTATCACGGTGGCACGTTCCGCGACCGCTTCGCGCGTATGCCCGCGACAAGCTGGGGTCGAAAATTTCAGCGTACCGGAACTCTCTCGCGTCCGGACGCACAGCAGCATCACGTTGCCGGCGCAAGTCGGCGCTCGACATTCGAATTAGATCAATCGGAGGCTCATCATGGCGGATATCAACTATGTGGTCGGCACCAGCGGTGACGACGTTCTGGCTCCCACCGACGGGATGAACGATTACCTTGGCATGGGCGGGAACGACACGATCGACGGCTCGACCGGGGTGAACACCATCCACTACAACGCCGGCGACGGCGTCGACACGGTCAAGTTCGCGCTGCCCCGCACCTATCAGTTCGCGGACTTTCTGACCGCCGCCCAGAACGGCCTGACGGAGCTCGGGAGCTTGGGCGGCGCAAGCCAGTACAGCAACAGCTATTTCGCCTCGGCCGATTCGAGCCTGATCGGCCTGCTGCCCGCTGATCTAGCGGACAGCATCGCGGGATTCCAGAGCGTCTATTCTCCCGAGGCCGGCGGATGGGTGCAGGGCTCGCTCGATCCGGCCGCGGCGCAGGCCGCGTTCAATTCGTTGATCAATTGGATCAACACGTCGACCAGCAACGTGGTCCAGTTCGGACCCGGCATCACGCTGAACAACCTCAACTTGCAGCTCGGGGCAATGGCCGACCTGGGCTCGCCGCAGAGCACCCCTACCCAGTTTGCGGTGGCGGTCGGCAGCGAGCAGGGCGTCGTGTTCAATCTGAACGGGCCGCCGTCGGTGGCCGGGGATAGCTCGTCGCCACCGGTGATAGACCTCACGTTTCAGTTCGCCGACGGCACCAGCGCGACCCTGGCGGACCTGCTGGCCCGTCCCAACCCAGGTGTCATGGGAATGCAGAACGGCAGCGACGACAGCGAGTTGATCCCCGGCAGCCTGGGCAGCGACACGATTTTCGGCAACGGCGGGAACGACGTGATCGACGGTGGCGCCGGCGATGATTATCTGTTCGGCGGCAACGGCGATGACGTGATCAGCGGCGGTTCCGGCTACGACAACGTTTACGGCGAGGCTGGCAACGACATCATGGCTGCCGGCAAGGGCGGTGACCCGCTGGCAGGGACGTCTCACGACTTTCTATCCGGCGGCTCGGGCAACGACGTTTACGCCTTCAACCGCGGCGACGGTGGCGAGCGCGGGGTGACGATCGACAACGCCGATGGCGATGGCAGCGGGATCGATACGATCTCGTTCGGCAAGGACGTGTCCCGTGCCGACCTCGTCGCGTCCGTCGATCCCTCGACTGGCAACCTGACGCTGAGCGTCAGCGGCACTACGGACCATCTCACCATTACCTCCTGGTTCGACGTTGGTACCATGACACCGCGCGCTGACGAGGTCATCGACCGCGTGCAGTTCATCGACGCCGACGGCACCGCGCACGTGTACGACCTTGCGAGCCTGGTCCAGGCGGCCTTCCCGAACCCGAGCGCAGCCAATCCATCCGACAGCGTGCAGCTGGTCGGCGCCGATGCCGTCGAGCTTCCAGAGGAAGCCGCGGGGGGCGCGGCTGCGATCCGTTACGCTCTGACTGGCTCCTTGCTCGAGAGCAGCGGCAACCAGGCGCCGACCGCGGCTGCCGTGCCTAATCAGACCGTGCTCCAGGACGACCCGCACTTCACGTATACGCTGCCGGCTGGAACCTTCTCGGATCCCGAAGGCGCTGCGCTGACCCTGAGCGCGACCACGGCAAACGGCCAGGCGCTGCCGAGCTGGCTCAATTTCGACCCTGTGCACGGCACCTTCACCGGCACTCCCACCAATGACGATGTAGGTCAGCGTCGCGATCAAGGTGACCGCGACCGATCCAGGCGGTCTGTCGGCTTCGCAGACCTTCGACCTCAACGTCGAGAACGTAAACGATGCGCCTACGGCTACCGCGGGCGTGATCCACGTCGACTTTACCGAGGATCAGTCGTTGGGCTACACGCTCCCGAACGACACCTTCAACGATGTGGACGGGGACGCTCTGACCTACACCGCGACATTGGAGAATGGCGACGCGCTGCCGAGCTGGCTCCAGTTCAACCCGACCGATCGCAGTCTGGCCGGCACACCGACCAACGACGATGTCGGCAACCTGGCGGTCAAGGTAACGGCGACCGACCCCTCCGGAACCAGCGCGTCGAAGAGCCTGAGCATCGACATCGCCAACACCAACGACGCTCCGACCGCGAGCGCTGGCGTTGCCGTGGCAACGGCCACTGAGGACGCGAGCTTCACCTACCCCCTGCCGGCAGGCACCTTCACGGACGTCGACGGCGGTGATGTGCTGACCTACGGCGCCAAGATGGCGGACGGCTACGGCGCTGCCAAGCTGGCTGCAGATCGATCCTGCCAGCGGCACTCTGCACGGCACGCCGACCAACGACGACGTCGGCAGTTTGTCTGTCGTGGTAACTGCGACCGACAAGGCCCAGACCAGCGCGACCAAGACCGTCAGCATCAGCGTGGCCAACACGAACGACGCCCCGACCGCGACCGCTGGCGTTGCCCTGGCCACGGCCAAGGAGGATACGAGCTTCACCTATACGCTGCCGGCAGGCACCTTCACGGATGTCGACGGCGGTGACGTGTTGACCTACGGCGCCAAGATGGCGGACGGCTCGGCGTTGCCGAGCTGGTTGCAGGTCGACGCCGCCAGCGGGACTTTGCACGGCACGCCGACCAACGACGCTGTCGGCAATTTGTCTGTGGTCGTGACGGCGACGGACCAAGCCCATGCCAGCGCGTCGAAGACCGTCAGCATCAGCGTGGCCAACACCAACGATGTGCCGACCGTGGCGCACGCGGTGGCGGACCAGACCGCGATTGCCGGCACGCCCTACAGCATGGTGGTGCCGACCAACACCTTCCAAGATGTGGATGCGGCTGACACGCTCACGCTGAGCGCGCGGCTGGCCAACGGCGACCCGCTGCCGTCGTGGCTTCACTTCGATCCCCTGAGCCGCACGCTGAGCGGTACGGCAGGCGCTCCCGGGCAGTGGAACATCGCGGTGGTGGCGACCGATCTTGCGGGAACCAGCGTGTCCGACGCGTTCACTCTGAACGTGGACGCGCCCCCGGCTACCAGCACCGGCAAGATCATCAACGGCACCTCCGGCAACGACAAGCTGTATGGGACCGCTGGCAACGACGACATCACCGGCGGCAAGGGCAAGGACCTGCTTTCGGGCGCGGGCGGGGATGACACCCTGCATGTCTCGGCAGATGCGAAATGGGGCTCGGGCAGCAGCCGCACCAACGCGAGCACCGGCGAAAAAGTGAGCATTTCGGGCAAGGTTCGCAGCTACGACGTGTTCGACGGCGGCACCGGCTCCGACACGCTGGTCGGTACCAGCAGCGGCGACGCCATTCTGCTGGACGACAGCAAGAGCTCGGCAGCGCAGAGCGGGCCGCGCATCATCGGGGTCGAACAGATCAATGCCGGTGCCGGCGACGACGTGGTCGACCTCACCAGCAAGCGCTACAGCTACGGCGACGTGACGATCGACGGCGGCAGCGGCAACGATGTGCTGTGGTCCTCGTCCGGCAAGGACGTGCTGCGCGGCGGTTCGGGCAACGACAACATGGACGGCGGTGCCGGCAACGACTATCTCGACGGCGGCAGCGGCAATGACAAGCTCAACGGCGGCAGCGGCGTCGATGTTCTCCAGGGTGGCAGCGGCAAAGACACGCTGAAGGACACTTCCGGCAACGGCGTGCTCGACGGCGGCAGCGACAATGACTCGCTGACCGATGGGTCCGGCAATTCCATGCTGATCGGCGGCAAGGGCAACGACCATCTCTACCTGGGCGGCGGCTACGACGTCATCGCCTTCAACCGGGGCGATGGGCGCGACGTGGTCAGCAGCGGCAAGAGCGGTAAGAGCACCTTGTCCCTCGGCGGGGGCATCAGCTACCAGGACCTGACCCTGAGCCGTTCGGGCAGCGACCTGATCCTCAACATCGGCAGCAGCGATCGCATCACCTTCGAGAAGTGGTACGACGGGCGCAAATACCAGGCTGTGTCCAAGCTCCAGGTCGTGGCCGAGGCCATGCCCGGGTTCAATGAGGCCGGCAGCGATCCGCTGCGCGACGACAAGATCGAAACCTTCGACTTCAAGGGCCTGGTGAAAGCGTTCGACACCGCGCGCAGCCACAGCCCCGGCCTGTCCAAGTGGACCCTGACCAACGCCTTGGCGCAGTTCCATCTGGGCGGCAGCGACACCGCAGCGCTGGGCGGCGACCTTGCCTACCAGTACGGCACCAACGGCACCCTCGTCGGCATCGCGGCCAATGTTGCGCAGGATACGGCGGGTTCCAGCCAGTTCGGCAAGCAGGCGCAGGCCTTGCATAGCCAGACCGAGTTGAAGGACGGGCTGGTGAAGCTGTCCTGAACGATTAAGGAGTCAGCCCACCGATGAGCTCTTCGGCGGAGGTCCTCGGCGCGGATGCGCTGGACTTCTCCCCGTCCATACTGCGGTTGCAGCGCGAGCCGCCGTCGCCCCTGCCGCGGTTCGTCCTGTATGCCCTGGGCGGCGTTGCTGGCCGGGATGGCGCTCTGGTCGGTGATCGGACGGCTGGACATCATCGCGGTGGCGCCTGGGCGGCTGGTGCCGGTGAGCTACGTCAAAGTGGTGCAGCCGGCCGACGCGGGGATCATCAAGGAAATCCTGGTGCGCGAGGGCGACGTGGTCAAGGCGGGCCAGGTGATGGTGCGCATGGACCCCGGGATGTCCAACGCCGACGGCAAGCAGTTGCTTTCGCAGCGGCAGCTTGCCGCCCTGGCGGTGCGGCGGATCGATGCCGAGCTGGCCGGGGTCGAGCCGCAGCGGCAACGCCGACGATCCTCCCGAGCTGTTTGCGCAGATGCTGTCACAGTATCAAGCCCGCCGCCAGGCACACCTGGATGCGGTGGAAGCCGAGAAAGCAGTATTGGCCAAGGCCCAGCAGGACCTGAGCGGCGCGCTCGAGACGGCATCGAAGCTGGAGCAGACGCTGCCCATCTACCAGGACCAGGAGCGCTCCTGGACCCAGTTGCACAAGGAAGGATTCGCCGGGCGCCTGCTGGTCGAGGATCGCAAGCGCGTGCGCATCGAGGCCGAGCAGGAGCTCAAAACCCAGACCCACGCCATTGCCGGCTTGCGCGCGGCCATGCAGCAGTCGCGCAAGCACATCGCGCAGCTCGAGTCGAACTACCGCCAGGTGCTCTACAACGAGCGCGTGGACGCGACCGCGCAGGCGCAGAAATCCGAGCAGGACTGGCAGAAGCAATCCATCCGGCAGGATGCGCTCGAGCTGAAGGCGCCGCAGGACGGAGTAGTCAAGGATCTCGCCACGCACACCGAGGGTGCCGTGCTGTCGCCCGGCACCGTGCTGATGACGATCGTACCGGCCGAAGAACCGCTGCGTGCCGAGGTGTGGATCAGCAACGAGGATCGCGGCTTCGTGCGCGAGGGGCAGACGGTCAGACTGAAGATCCGTCCCTACCCGTTCCAGAAATACGGGATGGTCGAAGGTGTCGTCCAGCACGTGAGCGCGGATGCCACCGAGCAGCCGAGGGCGAGGCCAAGGCGGCGAGCGCGGCGGCGTACAGGTTCCGCAGCATCGTGGAGCTCAAAGCGCAGAACCTGGAAGCCGACGGGGTGCGCCTCGGGCTCACTCCTGGCATGCAGGTGGATGCCGAGATCGCGCTGGGCGACCGCACGGTGCTGGAGTACATCTTGTCACCGGTGCGCAAGGCGTTTCACGAGGCGGCCCGCGAGCGCTGAGCGAGTCCCCCTACCTAAAGCCCGGCCGGAACCAGAAACGCACCGCTGCGCGCGACCGCTCCCGCGTGCTCCAGCTCCCCGATCAGCAGTGCCCCCAGCGCCTCTGGCGTCAGCTTGAAATAGGCGTCGTTGTACTCCCGGTAGACCGGCACGTCATCCAGCAAGGCCGCCAGCTTCGACAGCGGCAGGCGATTGCGCTCGAGCAGCGTGAACACCAGCATTGCCTTCAGCACGTGGCGCGCCATGCGCACCGGGTCGGCTGCGAACGCCTCCACACGCCGGAAACTGCGTTCCAGGGCCGCAGCCACATCCGTGAATGGCTGGCCATGGCCCGGGATGACCACAGCCACGTCCAACTCGGCCAACCGTTCCAGCGTGGTGCGCGTGGCCGCCAGCGTCCCGGGCTGGTCCGGCAACACCACACCGAAGCCGTTCTCCCACAGCGCGTCCCCCGAGATCAGCAAGCGCGCCTCCTGACAATAGAACACCAGCGCGCCCATGTCGTGCCCGGGCGCGGATAGCGCGAGCCACGACAGGCCTCCCCACTGGTACTCGCGGCCGGCAACGAGCTCCTCCCCTACCGTGAAACGTTCCCCGCGCTGGTCGGCGTAGTCCAGCCACAAGGCGCGCGTGTCCCATCGCCGGATCAAAGGGGCCTCGCCTTCGGGCACAGCCACGGGACAACCGTAGGTGCGAGCCAGCAGGGCGTTGCCACCCATGTGGTCGCTGTGGCAATGGGTATTGACGACGAGGTGCAGCGGCGCGTCGCCGAGATGCTCCGGCTGCCGCAGCAACGCCAGGGTGTCGTGGGCGTGCGATACGTACCCCGTGTCTATCACTACGTTGCGATCCGGCTGCAACAGCACGATGTTGTTGGCGTTGAGCCAGTCGCGGACGACGACGCGGACCGTCGCCGGCAGGGCGGGGGCAGCCATGCGACAAGTCTACAGCAGCCGCTACCGAGACCCGGGGCGGCGCCGGCGCGACCGTGAGAACGGTGCCAAACGATTCACCGCCGCCCGTCCTTATTGCTTAGGTGCCGGCTGTTGCGGAGCGGGCTGCGGGCCGGGACATTGCCCGGGACGATCAAGGGCGCGGGGGTCTCGTCGATCACTTTGACGCCGGTCACGAAATAATCGGTCTCGCCGAAGCACGAGCTGGGCAACCCGATGTGCTGTTCGTAGGACAACGAGACACGCTTGCCAATGTCGGAGTTGACCTGCTGCGCGGCGTTCTCGTCCCAGATAGTGAAGATGAACTTCTCGGCAACGGAGCCCGGCAGCGACACCATGGCCATCTCACCCTCCCAGGTCTTGCACAGGTAGCCCTTCTTCGACAGCTTCTGCACCCAGCCCGCGCGTTCCCCGCTGGCGTAGGCCCAGTGCAGCATGAGCCAGATATAGCCCGCGAACAGCAGCGCGCCCAGCACCAGGATCAGAACCAGCCAACCGATGATGCCGAGGCCGCGCTGGCGGTGTCTTGTGGATGTCATAGAGCTTGCCCCCGTACTTGTCGGCGCGCGAAAAGGGCGCGTGGGCGGGATTATACGGGCCTGATGCAGGAGCCGAGCAGAAGCCAAGGTTCAGTCGGAGGCTGGCAGCGGCTCGGTCCGTTGGCGCTCGACGTCGGCGACGATCCCGGCCAGCATCGCCTCGATCACCGCGTGGCCCTTGGCCCAGGTGGCGAGCGTGGCATCACCGTAGATCCCGATCGGGGAGAAGGTGCTCTCGCCGCCGGACTTGCGCGTGAGGCGCCCCTTGCCCGGGTGCGCAGCAGGCGCAGGTGGTGGGAGTCTGCTCGCGGAGGGCTTTGGATTGCGCGCCGCCGCCCCAATTTCCTCCTTTGGCCCTGCCTTGTCTTTCAGCCACATACCTGGTGGTGTTAACCTATTGTGACGGCGCTAACCCCCCGGGAGTCGCCGGTACAGACCCTCAATGCGCCCCGCTCTGACTTCAAATCTGCAGCCACCCGCTCCCCGCGAGGGCTGGAAGACCATTCGCACGCTGCTCCCCTACCTGTGGGAGTTCAAGGGCCGGGTCATCCTTGCGCTGTCCTTTCTGGTCGCGGCCAAGCTCGCCAACGTCGGCGTCCCGCTGGTGATGAAGCAGATCGTCGACGCGCTCGACGCCAAGACTGCGGTGCTGGTGCTGCCGCTCGCACTGCTCCTCCTGTACGGCGCGCTGCGCGCATCCAACACCTTGTTCGCCGAGTTGCGCGATATCGTGTTCGTGCGTGTGACCAAGCGCGCCATACGCCGCGTGGCGCTGCAGGTGTTCCGGCACCTGCACTCGCTGTCGCTGCGCTTCCACCTCGAGCGGCAGACTGGCGGGGTGTCGCGCGACATCGAGCGCGGCACACGCGGCATTTCGACGCTGCTGTCCTACATGCTCTTCTCCATCATCCCGGTGATCCTGGAGTTCAGCCTGGTCGCCGCGGTCCTGCTGACCAAGTTCGACTGGCGCTTTGCCGCCATCACCTTCGCCGCCGTTGTGGTCTATCTGGGCTTCACGTTCAGCGTCACCGAGTGGCGCATGGAGATCCGGCGTCGCGCCAACGAACTGGACTCCAAGGCCAACAGCCGCGCCATCGACAGCCTGCTCAACTACGAGACGGTCAAGTATTTCAACAACGAGGAGTTCGAGGCGCGACGCTACGACGAGAACCTGCGCAAGTTCGAGTCGGCGGAGGTGAAGAACGAAGCCTCGCTCGGCTTGCTCAACATCGGTCAGAGCGCGATCATCGCGCTCGCCGTCACGCTGCTGATGATCCTGGCGGCGCAGGGCGTGGTGAACAAGAATCTCACGCTGGGCGACCTGGTGCTGGTCAACGGACTGCTGATCCAGCTCTATATCCCGCTCAATTTTCTCGGCATGGTCTATCGCGAGATCAAGCAGTCGCTGGCCGATATGGACAAGATGTTCCGTCTGCTGCGGGAGAACCGGGAGGTGGAGGATAAGCCGGACGCACGGGCGCTGGCCCCAGCCGATGCCCCGGTGCGCTTCGAGCACGTGAACTTCGGCTATGAGCCGCGGCGCCAGATCCTGTTCGACGTGAGCTTCGAGATTCCCGCCGGAAAGACCGTGGCCGTGGTGGGCCACAGCGGCTCGGGCAAGTCGACGCTGTCGCGGCTGCTGTTCCGCTTCTACGACGTGACCGGCGGGCGGATCACAGTCAACGGCCAGGACATCCGCGACGTGACGCAGACCAGCCTGCGGGCGAGCCTGGGCATTGTTCCCCAGGATACGGTTCTGTTCAACGACACCGTGTTCTACAACATCGCCTATGGCAACCCGGACGCTTCGCGCGACGAGGTGATCGAGGCGGCGCGCTCGGCGCACATTCACGAGTTGATCGAAAGCCTGCCGGACGGCTACGACGCCATGGTCGGAGAGAGAGGCCTCAAGCTCTCGGGCGGTGAAAAGCAGCGCGTAGCCATCGCCCGCGCCATTCTCAAGAACCCGCGGATCTTCGTATTCGACGAGGCCACCTCGGCGCTGGACTCGCGCTCCGAGCAGGCGATTCAGGCCGAGCTCGAACGCATCGCGAAAGACCGCACGACGCTGGTCATCGCGCACCGCCTGTCGACCATCGTCGACGCTGATGAGATCCTCGTGATGGACCACGGGCGCATCGTGGAGCGCGGCACGCATCGCGCGTTGCTGGAAGACGACGGCGCCTACGCTCAGATGTGGGCGCTGCAGCAGCGTGAAGAAGAGCAGCGCCTCGAGGTGGCCGAGGTCACCGTGCGCGCGGCCGACGTTGTGCCGGTCGAGGTCGTACCAGCCGGCGGTTGACGCCGAGGCTTGCAGTTCTTTTTGGAGCAGCTTTACGCAGTGTTACACCTGGGGAGGTGGAAGCATGGCAGCCAATCTCGTCCGTGCCGGCGGAGCCGGACCCGACTCACTGGAGCGTGGCCGATCTGGAGCTCCATCGCATCGACCACGTTAAGGTCCACGACGACTGGCTGACCTACTATCTGGTGACGGCCGCCTCCTTCGTGGAAACGGCAGCCGATCTGTACACCGGCAACCTGGTGTTCCACTTCCCGGATCCCAGGGCGCGCGCATGGCTGGCCAACCGCTGGCGGCAGGAGGAGCTGCAGCATGGCCGGGCGCTGCGCAGCTACGTCGAGGCGGTGTGGCCGGAGTTCGATTGGGACAAGGGTTACAGCGCATTCTTCGACGCCTATTCCGCGCTGTGCACGATGGACGAGCTCGAGCCCAGCCGGGCGCTGGAGATGGCGGCGCGCTGCGTGGTCGAAACCGGGACCGCGACGTTCTACACCGCCCTGCATGCTTGCGCGCAGGAACCGGTGCTCAAACGGCTCACAGGATTCATCCGCCGCGACGAGGTGCGCCACTACAACTATTTTCGCAGCTTCTACCAGGCCTACCAGGCCGAGGAGCGCGTGGGCCGGCTCGGCGTGCTGCGTGCTCTGCGCAAGCGCTTCACCGAGGCGGAGCAGGAAGACGCTTACATCGGGTTCAAGCACGCCTGGCTCATGCGCTTTCCCGGTCAGCCGTTCCGCAGCGAGTACTTTGCCGAGTTCATCGGGCAGGTGCGGCAGGTGGTGGCGCCACATTACCCTTACCGCATGGCGATGCAGATGCTGCTGCAGCCGCTCGACCTCAACCGGACCGTGCACAAACTCGCCGTGCCGCTGCTGGAGCGCGGCGCACGCCGCCTCATGTTTCAATAGCCGCGCCCGAATCGCCAGACGCGAGCACCACTCACGTCCGCATTCGGTTTCCGCTGGCGAGGGCAGGCTTCAGATCTGCGCTAGCCTAGGCGTGCGCCTCCCTGTGGGCGAGAGTGTCACGGCGACGTCACACTGACCGATTAAGCTGCTCGGCGCTTTAAGCCATATCCAGCCCGGGACGCCGGGCGGGGAGCCCCGTGAAGCGGACGCAGACTCTAGCCGACAAGCTCGACCAGAAACTGTTCGACGCGATCTACGCCCGATCGCTCGTCTACAACACCTGCTGGGAAGATCCGGCGGTTGACCGCCAGGCCCTCGACCTCAGCGCCGATGATCGCATGCTGGTCATCACCAGCGCCGGCTGCAACGTGCTGGACTACGCGCTGGCCGCGCCGCGCCGCATCTTCGCGGTGGATGCCAACCCGCGTCAGACCGCACTCCTGGAGCTCAAGCTCGCCGCCATTCGGAGGCTGGATTTCGCCGACTTCTTCGCGCTGTTCGGCGCGGGGCACCATCCCGCATTCCGTGAACTGTACAACGACGTGCTGGCCGCCGAGTTGTCGCCCTTTGCGCGCGTGTGGTGGAACAACCATGCACACTGGTTCTGCCGTCCCGATCCGCGCGATACCTTCTACTTCCATGGGCTGTCCGGCTTCGTGGCGCGCGGCTTTTCGTGCCTACTTCCGGCTGCGTCCGCAACTGAAGTCCGCGGTCGACGCCCTGTTCGAGATGCGCGATCTGGATGAGCAGCGGGCGATTTATGACGCCCGGGTCGCCCCGGCTGCTATGGACCCCGGGGTTGAACTGGACGCTGTCGCGCCAGATCACGCTGAGCATGCTGGGCGTGCCTCATCCTCAGCGCAAGGAAGTGCGCGCGCAGCATCCGCAGGGTGTGCCGGGTTTCGTGCGCGAGGCTATCGAGTACGTGTTCCGTCATCTTCCGGTGTGGAACAACTACTTCTGGGCGGTCTACCTGCGCGGTTACTACACGCCGCGAGTGCTGTCCGGAGTATCTGAAACCCGACAACTTCGCGGCCCTCAAGGCAGGCTTGTCCGGACGCATCGAGCCGCGGACCGCCACCGTGACCGAATTTCTGCACAGCGGCACCGAAGAGATCTCACGTTTCGTGCTGCTCGATCACATGGACTGGATGAGCTCGTACTATCCCGAAGCGCTGGCCGAGGAGTGGGGCGCCATCCTGGCGCGGGCGACGCGCGGCGCGCGCATCATCTTCCGCAGCGCGCACCGGGCACCAGCCTATCTACGCGCGGTACGCGTGGACGCAGGCCGCGGCGTCTGCCCGCTGGGCCAGGTGCTGCGCTTCCACCCCGAGCGTGCGCGGGAGCTGACCCGTTTGGACCGCGTGCACACTTACGCCGGCTTCCACATCGCGGACATCGCCGCATGAGCGCGCTCTGGCCGGACGCTCGCGTTCTATGGCATCTCGCTGCGCGGGCAACGTCGCGCCGGTACGCTGGAGGAACGGCTCGAGCGCTTCTATGCCCCCCAGGCTGATCGCTACGACGCTTTCCGTGAGCGGCTGCTCCACGGCCGCAAGGAACTGATCGACCTGCTCGATCTGCCGTCACGCAGCCGGGTGGTCGAGCTGGGCGGCGGCACCGGCCGCAACCTGGAATTTTTCGGCGACCGCCTCGCGCAGCTCGAATCGATGCAGATCGTGGATCTGTGTCCGTCGCTGCTGGAGCATGCCCGCAAGCGGGCACAGGGGCTGCGCGAACGTGAGCGTGATGCAAGGCGATGCCTGCACCTGGAAGCCGGCCGCGCCGGTCGATGCCGTGCTCTTCTCGTATGCGCTCACCATGATCCCGGACTGGTTCCGCGCGGTGGACAACGCGTTGAGCATGTTGCGGGCCGGGCGGGCGGTTGTGCGTAGTGGATTTCTATGTGTCTCGCCACGCACCTGCACCCGGCCTGGTGCGCCACGGGACGCTCCGGCGCGTCTTCTGGCCACTGTGGCTGGCACACGACGGTGTGTTCCTGAGCCCCGATCAGCTGCCCTATCTGATGGCGCGGTGCGAGTGCATGCATCTGGAGGAGCACTTCGGAACCGTCCCGTATCTGCCCACTGTGCGCATTCCCTACTACGTCTTCGTCGGTCGGGTGAGGAGTCAGGAACCAGCAGCGAGCGCTCCCGTGCCGACGCGGGCCGCGGAAGATCGCGGGTGTTTGGCTGCACCATGAAGCCGGAGCTCAAGAGACGCTGCGGGTTCGCGCGCGGGCGCGAGCATGCGCAACAGCCCGAGGCTTCTAGCCAGAGTCGGTAAGAGCGACCATGCCGCACGTCCGCTCCATCTTCCTGTCCGACATTCATCTCGGGACGCGCGCTTGCCAGGCCCAGCGGCTGCTCGACTTTCTGCGCGAGTACGAGTCCGACTACCTGTTCCTGGTGGGAGATATCGTCGACCTGTGGGCGATGAGCCGCGGCGTTTACTGGTCGGCGGCGCAGAACACCGTGGTGCAGAAGGTGCTGAAGCGCGCGCGGCACGGCGCGCGAGTGGTGCTCGTGCCCGGCAATCACGACGAGGCGCTGCGCGAATACGTGGACACCTCCTTCGGCGATATTCACCTGGTGCGCGAATGCATTCACACCGCTGCCGATGGCAGGCGCTACGTGGTGCTGCACGGCGACGAGTTCGATCAGGTCACGCGCTACCATCGCTGGGTGGCGGTACTGGGAGACCTGGCCTATAACGCGCTGGTACGCCTCAATCTGCTGTTGTCTCTGCTACGCCGCACCCTCGGGGTCCCCGGCTATTGGTCGCTGGCCGGCTACGCGAAGCGCAAGGTAAAGTCGGCGGTGAGCTTCATCTACAACTTCGAAGAGGCGGTGGTGCACAACGTCAAGCAAATGGGTCTCGACGGCGTGATCTGCGGCCACATTCACAGCGCCGCCATCAAACAGATCGGGGGCGTGACCTACATGAACTGCGGCGACTGGGTGGACAGCTGCACTGCCATCGTGGAGCACTACGACGGCCGCATGGAGCTGCTCGACTGGGGCACTCGGATGCGCGGCCTGCCCCCGTTGCGCTGCCCGCGGAGCCGGCTTCCGCCTTGCCGCCGATCGAGTCCGACCGGCGCGCTCGATAGCGCGGAGATCCACCACGCGCACGGCCTAGTGCGGTGCCTTTCAATCCGGGCATGGGATGGTGACGGATACGCGCGTGCCATGGCCGTCGTGGCCCGCTTGCACCAGGACTTGCGCGCCGTGGGTCGCGGCGATCTCGCGCACGATGGCAAGCCCGAGTCCGCTGCCCGGCGTGTGCGCCGTGTTGCTGCCGCGCTGGAAGCGCTCCATCACCTGCGCGCGCTCGTGCTCCGGAATGCCGGGGCCGTTATCTTCGACCTCGACCAGCGCTGTCCCGGATGTGCGAACCACGCGCACGGTGGCCTCGCCGCCCGGTTGCGTGTAGCGAATCGCATTGTCGATCAGATTGCCGAGCAGCTCCTCCAGCAGCAACCGGTCGCCCACTACGCTCGCAGACGCGCTACAGCTATCGAAGCCCAGGTCGATGCCGCGGGCCAGAGCTTGCGGTACCCAGCGCGCGGCCGTGGCGCGCGCCAGCTCCTTGAGGTCAAGCGGCTCGGCTTGCAGCGGCCGGGCGCTGCGCGGCTCCAGGCGTGCCAGCGACATCAGTTGACTCACCAGGTGGGCGGCGCGCCCGGCCGCCTGGTGGAGTTGCTCGAGCGAGCGGCGGACGGCCTCCGGCTCGCTTGCGCGCAGGGCGAGCTCGGCCTGGGTGTGCAGCCCAGCGAGCGGCGTGCGCAGCTGGTGGGCCGCATTGGCCACGAAGCGGCGATGCGCGGACAGCGCGCTGTCCAGGCGCGACAACAAACCGTTGATGGCATTGACCAGCGGCCGCACTTCCCGTGGCGTGCTGCTGCGCCGCGACCGGGCTCAGGTCCTGGTCGGAGCGGCGGCCAACTTCTTCGCGCAGGCGTTCGAGCGGGTCCAGGCCGCGCCCCACCCCGTACCACATTCCCACCGCCGCGAGCGCGATCAGCACGCCCTCGGGCAGCAGCGTGGCGAACAGGATTTGTCCGGTGATCGATCGGCGTGCGTCGGTGGTCTCGGCCACTTCCAGCAGGACCGGTTCCGTCGCGCCGGGCAGAGGCACTACGGCGGCCGCGACGCGCACCGTCCCGTTGGCGAACTGAGCGTCGAAGTAGCGAGTGTGGCCAGTTGCCAGCGAGCGGAGGCGCGGGCAGCTTCGGGTTCGCCCGCGATATGCCGCCCGGAGGCCGTAGCGACCCGGTAATAGACGCGATCCTCGTCGTTCCACTCGAGGATCTGGATCGCGGCCGGCGGCAGGTCGATGGCGGGCCGACTGTCCACCACGGTCAGCTGCCGCTCGATATCGAGAATGGAGGCGTGCAGCGAGCGGTCGTAGGCCTGGGTAGTGAAGTGCAGGGCGAGCAGATACGCCAGCCCAGAGCTGCCCAGCGACCAGAGCACCAGCGGGGCGAGCAGCCAGGCGAGCAGCCGCTGGCGCAGCGACCAGGCCCCGCGGGGCTGCGTCACGGCGCCGAGCCGGATAGCGTTCCGGCGCAGCGCCGGCACTCAGGCATGGCCCGGCTTTTCGACCAGGTAGCCCTAGACCCCGAATGGTGCGGATGACCACGCCCGCAGGCTCGATCTTGCGCCGCAGCCGGTGCACGAACACCTCGATGGCGTTGGGCCCGACTTCGTCACTGACGCCGTAGAGGCGATCGGCCAACTGGTCCTTGCTCACCACACGGCCGCTGCTCAACAGCAGGGCCTCGAGCAGCGCCACCTCGCGTGCCGACAACTCGAGCGCATCGTCGCCGACGAAGGCACGGCGCGCGGCAGTATCCAGCGTCAACGCCCCATGCGTGATGCGAGCGGTGGTCGCGGACTGCGCTCTGCGCACCAGCGCACGCACGCGCGCCTCGAGCTCCGCCAGGTTGAAGGGTTTGACCATGTAGTCGTCGGCGCCAAGGTCGAGCCCGGCGACGCGGTCTTCGACCGCGTCGCGGGCGGTGAGGATCAGCACCGGGGCCGCCGACGGGCGCCGGCGCATCCGCCGCAGCACCTCCAGGCCGTCCAGTCCGGGCAGGCCCAGGTCCAGCACCACCAAGTCGAACGCGTGAACCGACAGCAAGTCGTCGGCGAGCTTGCCGTCCTGCGCGGTGTCCACCGCATAGCCGGCATGGCGGAGCGAACGGCTCAAGCCGTCGCCCAGCACGGGGTCGTCTTCTACCACCAGGATGCGCATGGGTGTCCTCCATTGAGTCGGGTAAGGCTGGCGTAAGTACGTGCCGCTAACATTTTTCCTCATCGGAGTTCCCCTCTCCGACAGGCCGGCGCCCCCTCGTCGGCCTTTTTTTTGCACGCGATCTGTTAAACGCGCGAGGCGCACGCGCGCCGACACGTTTCGAAGGAATGTGCCGGGCCTGCCTGCAGGCGCGGGCGAAGGGGCGGTTCCCCCAGGGGAAAGGCTGGCTGCGGGATCCACCCGAGGCCCTTCGGGATATCAGGTTTGTTGTGTTACCCTCTGATTCTGGCTAGTTTTCGGGCATGAACACCGGGCCGATGGCACACCTTCTGCTTTAGTGCTCCGCTGTGTTTGCCGTTAACAGGAGCGGTTTAGTTAAGGGAGCCTCCGGCGGCGTATCCAGTACGCCGGAACGCGATCGATAGAAAAAAAGAATACGGATTGGCAATGCTCAAGCGAACAGTTCTGGTTTTTGCACTCATCGCTCCCGCCTTGGCGTGGGCGGAAACGATCGAACCCGTGTTCATCACCAATCTGCCGCAGAGCGAGCCGCTGCCGCAGGCCGACGAGCCCACCGAGTCCCCCGCACAGCCGAAGGCACCGGTTGCGACCCGACTGCAGTTCACCGAGCCCGATCTGGACATCGCCGCGCGCCAGCGCGGCCTGAAGCTGCGCTCCGCCGCCGCACTCGTCATCGAACTGGGCGAAGGACAGCTGCTCTACGCCAAGAACACCGACGCGGTCATGCCGATCGCCTCCATCACCAAGCTGATGACGGCCATGGTGGTGCTCGACTCCGGCTTGCCGCTGGAAGAGCCGATCACCATCGAGGCGGCCGACGTGGATACCCTGAAGGGAACGCGCTCGCGCTTGAAGGTGGGCATGACCCTCACCCGGCGCGAGCTGCTCAAGCTGGCGCTCATGGCGTCCGAGAACCGTGCTGCGGCCGCGCTGGCGCGCAGCTATCCGGGCGGGATGCAGGTGTTCATACCGGCCATGAACCAGAAGGCGCAGGACTTGGGCATGCGCGACACGCGCTTCCTGGACGCAACCGGCCTGAACCCGGGCAATGTTTCCACCGCGCAGGATCTGGCCATGATGGTCAACGCGGGCTACCAGTATGCGCTGATCCGCGAGTTCACCACCAGCGACTCGCACCGGATAGCGCTGACCGACCGGCGCCACCGCGTGGTCGCTTTCCGCAACTCCAACGGCCTGGTGCGCAGCGGTCATTGGGAGATCGGTTTGTCCAAGACCGGTTACATCAGCGAAGCCGGTCGTTGCCTGGTGATGCAGGCCACGATCGCGGCCAAGCCGGTGATCATCGTGCTGCTCGACTCGTGGGGCAAGCTGTCGCGGATTGCCGATGCCAACCGCATCAAGCACTGGGTGGAGGGCCTGGAGTCCGCTGCCCCTGCCGTCCGCGTGCGCAAGCCGCGACTGGGCTAGCGCCCGACTCCGGAAAAGCCGCGACAGCCGCCGCCTCGAGCGGCGGTTGTTTTTCGTGGAGCCGGCCGCGACGACGGTGGTATCATCCCAGCCGTCGTGCCGAGCAGTGCTGCGTCCGCCGGTCGCGCCACTGGATCTGCCGTTCCATCCTCGCCTGAGAAGTTCCGATTCTCCGCATGCGCGTTGGCTTGTTCGTAACATGCCTGGTGGATCTGGTGCGGCCGCGCATCGGCTTGTGCGCCGTCGATCTGCTCGAAGGGGCTGGCTGCGAGGTGGTGGTGCCGGCGACCCAGACCTGTTGCGGCCAGCCTGGCTACAACTCGGGCGATCGCAAGGCCGCGCAGGCGCTGGCCAGAAAAGTGCTGCAGGAGTTCGCCAGTTGCGAGTACGTGGTGGTCCCATCGGGCTCCTGCGGCGGCATGATCAAGGCCCACTATCCCGAGCTGTTGTCCGAGTTCCCCGAGCTGAAGCCCGAAGTCGACCGCCTGGTTGCGCGCACCTGGGAGCTGGCCGATTTCCTGGTCAATGTCCTGGCTGTGAGTCAGGTGCCCGGCCGTTTCCAGGGCAGCGTCACCTATCACGACTCCTGTTCCGGGTTGCGCGAGCTGGGTGTGAGAGCGCAGCCGCGCCAGCTCTTGTCCAAGGTACCCGGGCTTACCCTCAAGGAAATGGCTGCGCCGGACCAGTGTTGCGGGTTCGGTGGCACCTTCGCCGTCAAATTCGGCGATATCTCGTCCCGGATTGCCGACCAGAAATGCACCGACATCGCCAGCACCGGTGCGGACGCCGTGGTGCTCGGCGACTTGGGTTGTATGCTCAACATCGAAGGGCGGTTGCGACGGCGCGGGGATACCAGAACGAAGGTGCTCCATTTCGCCGAAGTCCTGGCAGGCGGTAAGCCGGGCGATGGGCAATAAGCTCAAGACGCGGTGCCTTAAGCGCCGCATCGCTGAAGACCTAGGGCCCGTTTCCGAAGGAAGCCATGCAAGTCCAGTCCGCCAATTTCAAAGCCAGCGCTGCTGAGAAGCTGAACAACCCGCAGTTGCTCAAAGCGATGGCCAACCTGCGCAGCCGGATGGTAACCGGCCGTGCCAAATCGATCCTGGAGCTGGACAACTTCGAGGATATCCGCGAAGCCGCGAAGCAGACGCGCGACTTCGCGCTCGCCCACCTCGACTATCTGCTGGAAGAGTTCGAGCGCAACGCCACCGCCCGCGGCGCCAAAGTGCACTGGGTGGAAACAGGTCAGGACGTGAACCAGCTCGTGCTGGACATCGCGCGCGGCAACAACGTGCGCAAGATCATCAAGTCCAAGTCCATGCTGGGTGAGGAGACCGGGCTGAACCAGTTTCTCGAAGCCGGCGGCATCGAGGTGCGGGAGACCGACCTCGGCGAGTACATCATCCAGGAGGCGGGCGAGACGCCTTCGCACATCATCGCGCCGGCCATCCATCGCACCAAGGATGAGATCTCGGATCTGTTCCACGCCAAGCACAAGCTCCCGCGCAAGACCGACATCGGCGAGATGACGCGCGAGGCGCGCATGATCATGCGGCCGCATTTCCTGACCGCCGACATGGGCATCTCCGGCGCCAATTTCCTGGTCGCCGAGACCGGCACCACCATGATCGTCACCAACGAAGGCAACGGTCGCATGACCACCACGCTGCCGCGCGTGCATGTCGCCATCGCCGGCATCGAGAAGGTGTTGCCCACCCTGGAGGACGTGTCGTTCATTCTGCGGCTGCTGACACGCTCGGCTACCGGACAGTCGATCAGCAACTATCTCACCTTCACTACCGGGCCGAAACAACCCGGCGATCGGGACGGCCCCGAGGAATTTCACATCATCATCGTGGACGCCGGGCGCACCAAGGTATTCGACTCGGACCTGCGCGAGGCGCTGCGCTGCATCCGTTGCGGCGCCTGCATGAACCACTGCCCCGTGTACCAGAATATCGGGGGTCACCCTTACGGCTGGGTCTACCCCGGACCGATCGGCTCGGTGCTGACGCCAGCCTTCGTCGGGCTGGAGAATGCAGTCGACCTGCCCAACGCCGCCACGCTATGCAATCAATGCGGTGTCGTGTGCCCCGTGAAGATCCCGCTCCCCGATCTGATGCGTAAGCTGCGGGAACAGCAGGTCGAGCGGGGGCTGCGTCCCTGGAGCGAGCGGCTGGGTCTCAAGGTCTGGGCGTGGGCAGCCGCCCGTCCCGAATCTATGCCGCGCTGACGCGCATCGCCGCACGGCTGGGCCACTGGGCGGGTGGCCGAACCGGGCTTATCCACAATCTGCCGGCCGGTGCCAGCTGGACGCGCGACCGCGACCTGCCCGCACCCGAGGGCAGAACGCTTCCGCGAGCTCTATGCCGCGCGCATGCAGCGCCGCACTTGACGGTCTGTGATGAGTGCGCGCGACAACATACTGGGAAGGATCCGCGCCGCGCTGGGACGCAGCCGGCCGATGACCGAGGTGGAAGCCGTGGCGCGCATGCGTGCGAAGCTGCGCAACCACGCGCGCGGGCCGCTGCCCGCCATGAACTGGGAGCCGGTTGCGCGCTTCCGCGAGCGCTGCCTGTCCTTGTCCAGCACCGTGGACGAAGTTGCCGGCCTCGATCGCGTGCCGGCCGCGGTCGCGCGCTATCTGGCCGGCAACGGTCTGCCGCGCGCGGGCGTGTGCTGGCCCGAGTACTCACAGCTCGACTGGCGCGGCGCCGGGCTCGCCATCGAAGCGCGGCCGGCCGATGGCGACGACAAGATCGGCATTACCGGAACCTATTGCGCCATCGCCGAGACCGGCACGTTGATGCTGCTGTCCGGCCCCGACACCCACCCCGGGACCAGCCTGCTGCCCGAGACCCACATCGCCCTGGTGCCGGCAGCGCGCATTCTGCGCTCGATGGAAGATGCCTGGGACTTGCTGCGCAAGGAGCGCGGCGAACTGCCGCGTCAGGTGGCCTTCGTCTCCGGACCGTCGCGCACCGCCGACATCGAGATGACGCTGGTGCTGGGCATACACGGACCCTATCGGGTCCACATCATCCTCGTCGCTGCGTAGCGCGCGGCTTCGCAGCTGGGCCCGCCGGCACCCGCGGATCCGACCTTGGCCGAGGGTTGCGGGCAGCCGCGCGATAGGTCAACATGGCGCCTCATCGCAGTGCGCGCACGGCGCGGTCCCCAGTGCCCTCACTGACAGTACCCCGTCTCACCCCAGCGCGACGGGGCGGGTGCACCTCAAATGGTGTCGCATGCCCCGACAGACTTCGGGTACAGACGCGCCGATGTTCCGACTCCTCCCGCATAACCGCCATGGACCTCACCTTCTTCCCCGATTTTCCGCTGCACTTCGGCAACCTGGTGGTGATCGCCTGATCCTGCTCGCTGGCCTGGCCTGCGGCGAGTTGTTCCGGCGCGTGCTTGCTGCTGCCGCGGATCAGCGGCTACGTGCTGGCGGGGCTGCTGCTCGGGCCGGGCACCTTCGGGCTGCTCGACCGCGACGATGCTGGAAGACGCGCGTCTGATGCTCGACATCGCGCTCGGGCTGATCCTGTTCGAGCTGGGGTCGCGCCTCGACTGGCAGTGGTTTCGGCGCAACCGCTGGCTGCTTGCGAGCAGCGTGGCCGAGATCGCGCTGTCCTTCGGCTTCATCTATCTGGTGCTCGCGCTGCTGCGGCCTGCCCCGCCTGCAGGCCGCGATGCGGCGCGCCATCGGTGTGGCGACGGGCGCGCCTGTGCTGCTGCTGGTGATCCACGATCAGCGCGCGGACGGACCGGTTGACCGATCGCGCCGTGAACCTTACCGCGCTCAACAATGTCTTCTCGGTAGTAGCGGTCACGATGCTGCTCGCCCTCCTGCATCTGGAGTACCGGCCCGGGAGTTACCGAGCTGCTGCTGCATCCGCTGTATCTGCTGCTGGGCTCGCGCTGCTCGGCTATCTCGCGAGCCGTCGCCCTGGTCCTCCTGGCGCGCTGGCTCGGCAAGCGCGAGGACCTGCAGTTCATTCTGCTGGTGGCGATGGTGCTGCTCACGGTCGGCGTCGCCAAGGCGCTGCAGCTGTCGATGCTGATGTCGCTGCTGCGCTCTGGGTGTGATGGCGCGCAATCGCGACACGCAACCGCGACCTGCTGCCGGTGGAGTTCGGCCCGCCGCGCAAGCCCTGTTCGTGTTGCTGTTCGTGATCACCGGCGCGGCGGTTACGCTGGGCGACCTCACTGCCGGCCGCTTGGGTCGGCCTGGCTTACGTGCTCGCGCGGGTGTCCGGCAAGCTGCTGGGCGTGGTGCTGCTTCTCGCGGCTGTCCGGACTGCGGGTGCGAAAAGCCGGGCTGCTCGGGCTGACGCTGATGCCGATGTCGGCGATGGCAGTCGTGATGGTGGAGACGACTGCGCACTACTATCCCGCATTCGGCGAGCGGCTGGCCGCAGTGGTGCTGTCCGCCGTGCTGATCCTGGAGCTGACCGCGCCGGTGGTAGTGCAGCTGGCCCTGCGCGGTGCCGGCGAGACCCATCCAGAGGCGCGCTGGGGCTGACTGCTTAACGCCTGATTTCCGGCTCTATGACGACA